>CAVTHU010000017.1:0-98822 GCA_963734355.1 uncultured Actinomycetota bacterium | reverse complement strand
ATCGTGACACTAATGGTGTCACAATCAGCCCATGCATCGCTCTGCGCAGAAGCATTCGTGTACGACGCGATCCGCACGCCGCGAGGCAAGGGCAAGAAGGCCGGCTCGCTGCACTCGGTGAAGCCGGTCGACCTGGTCGTCGGCCTGATCGACGAGCTCCGGAAGCGCAACCCGACCCTGGACACCCAGCGCGTCGACGACGTCATCCTCGGCGTGGTCTCGCCGATCGGCGACCAGGGCGGTGACATCGCCAAGACCGCCGCGCTCGCCGCCGGGCTGCCGGAGACCACCGCCGGCGTCCAGCTCAACCGCTTCTGCGCCTCCGGCCTGGAGGCCGTCAACCAGGCGGCCTCCCGGGTCCGCGGCGGCTTCGAGGACCTGATCCTCGCCGGCGGCGTCGAGTCGATGTCCCGGGTGCCGATGGGCTCCGACGGCGGCGCCTGGGCCTCCGACCCGGCCACCGCGCTCACGACCGGCTTCGTGCCGCAGGGCATCGGCGCCGACCTGATCGCCACCCTCGAGGGCTGGACCCGCGACGACGTCGACGCGTTCGCCGCCGAGTCCAACCACCGCGCCGCCAAGGCGCGGGCCAACGGCTACTTCGACAACTCGGTCATCCCGGTCAAGGACCTCAACGGCCTGACCGTCCTCGACCACGACGAGTTCATCCGCCCCGGCACCACGCCCGAGGGGCTCGCCGGCCTCAAGCCGTGGTTCGCCCAGATCGGCGAGGACGGCGGCTTCGACGACGTGGCGCTGGAGAAGTACCACTGGGTCGAGAAGATCAACCACGTCCACCACGCCGGCAACTCCTCCGGCATCGTCGACGGCTCCGCGCTGGTCGCGATCGGCAACGAGCAGGTCGGCACCGACCTCGGCCTCACCCCGCGGGCGCGGATCATCTCCGCCGCCGTCTCCGGCGCCGACCCGACGATCATGCTCACCGGCCCCGCCCCGGCCGCCCGCAAGGCGCTGGCCAAGGCCGGCCTCGAGACCACGGACATCGACCTGTTCGAGATCAACGAGGCGTTCGCCGCGGTCGCCATGCGGTTCATGCGCGACCTGGACATCACCGCCGAGATCGCCAACGTCAACGGCGGCGCCATCGCCATGGGCCACCCGCTCGGCGCCACCGGCGCGATGATCCTCGGCACCCTCATCGACGAGCTCGAGCGGCGCGACCTGCGCCGCGGCCTCGCCACGCTCTGCGTCGGCGGCGGCATGGGCATCGCCACCATCGTCGAGCTCGTCTGACAACCAGGAGTCACTGAGCACATGAGCACCACCCAGACCGACACGACCGCCGTGCGCTACGACAAGGACGCCGACGGCATCGTCACGCTGACCCTCGACGACCCGACGGCCAGCGCCAACACCATGAACGAGCTGTACGTCGACTCGATGGCCGCCGCCGTCGACCGGCTGTACGACGAGGCGCGACGATCCGTCACCGGCGTCGTCGTGGCCAGCGCGAAGAAGACCTTCTTCGCCGGCGGCAACCTCAACGAGATGGTCAAGGCCGGCCCCGACGACGCGCAGGCGGTCTTCGAGCTCGCCGAGCGGGTCAAGGCCGCGCTGCGCCGGCTCGAGACCTTCCCCAAGCCGGTCGTGGCCGCGATCAACGGCGCCGCGCTCGGCGGCGGCTTCGAGATCGCCCTGGCCTGCAACCACCGCGTCGTCGTCGACGGCAGCTTCGAGGTCGGCCTCCCCGAGGCCAGCCTCGGCCTGCTCCCCGGCGGTGGCGGCGTCACCCGCATCATCCGGCTGCTCGGCATCCAGAGCGGGCTGATGGACGTGCTGCTCCAGGGCAGCACCTTCAAGCCCGCGGCGGCCAAGGAGAAGGGGCTCGTCGACGAGCTCGTCGCCACCCAGGACGAGCTGGTCCCGGCCGCCAAGGCCTGGATCAAGGCCAACCCGGACGCCGTACAGAACCCGTGGGACGCCCCCGGCTACAAGATGCCCGGCGGCACGCCGAAGTCGCCGGCCATGGCCGGCTTCCTGCCGGCGTTCCCCGCGCTGCTGCGCAAGCAGCTCAAGGGCGCCGACTACCCGGCGCAGAAGGCGATCCTGTCGGCCGCCGTCGAGGGTGCCCAGGTCGACTTCGACACCGCGACGCCGGATCGAGTCGCGCTACCTGACCAGCCTGGTCGTCAACCAGGGCTCGAAGAACATGATCCAGGCGTTCTTCTTCGACCTGCAGGCGATCAACGCCGGCAAGCTCCGCCCCCAGGGCATCGAGCCGTGGAAGGCGACCAAGGTCGGCGTCCTCGGCGCCGGGATGATGGGCGCCGGCATCGCCTACGTCTGCGCCCGCGCCGGCATGGAGGTCGTGCTCAAGGACGTCGCGGTCGAGAACGCCGAGAAGGGCAAGGCCTACTCGGAGAAGCTGCTCGACAAGGCGATCTCCCGCGGCCGCTCCACCGAGGAGAAGAAGGCCGAGCTGCTCGGCCGGATCACGGCCACCGCCGACCCGGCCGACCTGGCCGGCTGCGACCTGGTCATCGAGGCGGTCTTCGAGGACCCGGCGCTCAAGGACAAGGTGTTCGCCGAGATCCAGCCGCACGTGCAGCCGGACGCGCTGCTCTGCTCCAACACCTCGACGCTGCCGATCACCGAGCTCGCGACCGGCGTCGACCGGCCCGAGGACTTCATCGGCCTGCACTTCTTCTCGCCCGTCGACAAGATGCCGCTGGTCGAGATCATCAAGGGCGAGCAGACCTCCGACGAGGCGCTGGCCAAGGCCTACGACGTCGTCCAGCAGATCAAGAAGACGCCGATCGTCGTCAACGACAGCCGCGGCTTCTACACCTCGCGGGTCATCGGCTTCATGGTCAACGAGGGCATGGCGATGCTCGCCGAGGGCGTGCACCCCTACTCGATCGAGCGGGCCACCACCCAGGCCGGCTACCCGGCGCCGGTGCTGCAGCTCTCCGACGAGCTCAACCTCGAGCTGATGGCCAAGATCGCCAAGGCCACCAAGGAGGCCGCCGAGCGCGAGGGCAAGGACGTACGGCGCACCCCGGCATCGCCGTGGTCGACACGATGCTCGAGGCCGGCCGCGCCGGCCGCCTGCGCGGCGCGGGCTTCTACGACTACGACGAGTCCGGCACCCGTGGCTCGATCTGGCCCGGCCTGGCCGAGCTGTTCCCGGTCGCCGAGGAGCAGCTCCCGTTCCGCGACATCAAGGACCGGATGCTGTTCGCCGAGGCGCTCGAGACCGCGAAGTGCTTCGAGGAGGGCGTCATCGAGTCCGCCGCCGCCGCGAACATCGGCTCGATCATGGGCATCGGCTTCCCGCCCATGACCGGTGGCGCCGCCCAGTTCATGACCGGCTACCAGGACCCCGAGAACCCCGACGGCCCGATCGGCCTCGCCGCGTTCCTCGAGCGGGCCGACGAGCTCGCCGCGGCGTACGGCGACCGGTTCCCGGCCACGCCGTGGCTGCGCGACCTGGCCGCCAAGGGCGAGGGCTTCCCGGCCTGACGGCCCGACGGATGTAACTCACCGTCTGACGTCGGTGTCGGACGTTATTACGCCCGATGTGACGCGCCGGTGCGAACTCGGGCGTGGCCTCAGCGTGGGCTCTCGAACCAGGGGTTCCGCAGGTCGTAGAACGTCGCGCCCTGCATGGCGCACTCGAGCTCGGAGGCGATCTCGGGCGGAGGCGGCTTCCCCTCGCCGCTGCGGGCGCTCGCCTCGTCGGTGAACGCCACCGTCTCGGTGTAGGTGCCGTCCGCCTCGATGGCCAGCGTCGCGCCCAGGATGTCGGGGCGCATCTCGTGGAGCCCCTCCGGGTCGGACGTCATGACGGCACGGAGCCGGGCCGGGTCGTCGACCTTGCCGCGGATGATCTGGACGAACCCGGCGTCGTCCGAGCCGCCGTTGAAGAGCAGCGTCACGTCGTCGCAGTCGTGGAACTCGACGGGCCCGTCGAAGAGCGCTCCCATCCGCTCCGCGAACGCGCTCGTCTCCGGACGTGCGGAGTTGGCCATCGCGGACTCGCGGTCCGTGAACCTGATCACGCCGAAGAAGGTGTCGTCGTCGGTGAACCCGTAGGTGCCGCCGAGCCATCCTTCGGCGCCGGGGCCGCTCTGCTCGGCCCACTCGTCCGACAGCGCTCGCATCTCGTCCTGGCGGGTGCACTTGCCCTGCATGACCTGAATGAACACGGTGGGCCTCCTCTCGTCGATCGGTGACGCTTCCGGACGCTACGACCGCAGCACCTGCCGGTCCATAGCCACGATGGGTCGTCCTTTCGGGCAGAGTTGGCGGCCGACTTGGGCGAAGTTCGCGATTCCCCGGCGCGTCGGCGTGCGCACAGGGAGGATTTGGTCGTGAGCAGCCGTGCACCGTCATCGACGTCCGGAGCCTGCACGTGCGCTTCGGCGAGGTCGAGGCCGTGGCAGGCGTCAACCTCGACGGCGTACGCCGGTCACGCGACCGCGCTCCTGGGCCGCAACGGTGCCGGCAAGTCGACCACGATGCGGGTGCTCGCGGGGGTGGTCCCGCCCACCGCGGGCCTCGCCCTGGTCGCCGGCTACGACGTCCGCACCCAGACCCTGGACGTCAAGCGCGCCGTCGGCTACTGCCCCGACGTCGGCGGCCTGGTGCCGCGCGCGACGCCCTGGGAGCACCTTCAGCTGTCCGCCCGGCTGCGCCGGCTCAACAACTGGGAGGACCGGGCCCGCGACCTGCTCGAGCGGTTCGAGCTCGGCGACGTCGCACACCGCGTCACCACCGGCTTCTCGCACGGCATGGGCCGGCGGCTCTCGGTCTGCCTGGCCGCGCTGCACGAGCCCGAGGTGCTGCTCCTCGACGAGCCCTTCGACGGCGTCGACCCGATCGGCGTCGACGCGACCTTCGACGTGATCAACGACGCGCGCGCCCGCGGCGCCTGCGTGCTCGTCTCCACCCACCTGCGTGAGCTCGCCGTCCAGGCGTGCACCTCGGTCCTGGTCCTGCGTGGCGGGGCCCAGGTCGCCGTCGCCACCGCCGGTGAGATGGCCGGCGAGGAGGGGGCACGTGCGTACCGCAGCCTCCTGGACTGAGGTACGCCGCGCGGTCACCGACGTCGCGTACCTCATCGACTTCCGCACCTCGACCGTCCGCCGGCCGCGCGCCTTCGCGTTGGGCGCCGCGGTCTTCGTCGGCCTCACCGTCGCCGCCGGCACGCTGCCCGCGATGGTCGACGGCGCCGGCAGCTCGAAGGGGTACTCCCTCGACGCCGTCCTGCTGATCCCCACGGCGATGGCGGCGTTCATGTTCCTGGCGATCGCCTCGTCGGTCGCCTCCGGCGGTGGCCGCGAGCTGCTCCATCGCGAGCACGCGCGTCATCTACCCGGTCAGCCCGACCACCGACCACCTCGGCGCCCTCCTGCTCGCGCCCCTCAACATCGCCTGGCTGCTGCAGGCCTGGATCCTGATGGGCATCACGGCGTACGGCGTCGAGCGGCGCTCGCTGCTGGCGGCCGAGATCGGCATCGTCATCTGGATCGTGGCCGCCACCGCGGTCGGGCAGGTCGTGGCGTGGACGGTGGAGGCGATCCGCCGCACCCCGCACGGCATCGCGATCATCCGCTCGCTCGGCCTGGCGCTGGCTGCGGCCGCGGTGATGCTCCAGCTGACCCACAACGCGATCGGGCTCCTCGACTCGCTCAAGACGCGCTGGCTCGTCGTCGGGTACGTCGACGGGTTCGGGATGCGCTGGGTGGAGTCGATCGGGGTCGAGCTGGCGCTGCTCGTGGTCGCCGTCGTGCTCGGCGCCGTCCCGGCCCACCTCGCCGCCCGCCGCGCGCCGCGCGACGAGCTGCGGGTCGAGACCGGCAACCACCTGGCCCGCCGGCTCCCCGCTCGCCGCTGGCCATGCTGGTGCGCACCGACCGGGGCTCGGTCTGGCGGGCGGTGCCCATGCGCCGCGGCCTCGCCGTCCTCGCGATCGGCCCCGGCGTCGTGGCGCTGGCCGGCAACCTGGACTGGCCGCAGATGACGATCCTGCCCGGGCTGGTGGCATCCGGTGGCGCGCTGCTGTTCGGCGTCAACGCCTGGTGCCTCGACGGCCGCGGCGGTCTCTGGCGGGAGAGCCTGCCGGTCGGCCCGGGCGTGGTCTTCGCCGCCCGCGCGTGGGTGCTCACCGAGTTCCTGCTGGTCGCGTCGTTCGTGACCATGGTGCTGGCCGGGCTGCGCGCCGGCCTGCCCAGCGGGTCCGAGCTGACCGCGCTGCTGTGCACCTGGCTGGTCGTGGTGCTGCAGGTCGTGACGTCGGCCATGCGCTGGTCCTCGCGGCGGCCGTTCGCCGTCGACCTGCGCTCGGCGCGCGCGACCCCGGCGCCACCGCTGGTGATGGTGGGCTACTCGACCAAGCTCGCGGTCACCACCACGTTGACGAGCCTGGTCTTCTCCGGGCTGGCGCGGGTGCCGCACCCGGAGATCTCCGTGCTGGTCGCCGCGCCGTTCGTCGTGTGGTCGCTGGTCCGCCTGCTGCACGCCCGGGACTCGTGGACCGATCCGGTCCAACGCGCCAGAGTTGTGACGACGGTCGCCGGATGAGAATCGATGTCGGGGAGACAATGATTCCATGGGCGTGCTGATGCTGGTCCGCCACGGCCAGGCGTCGTTCGGCAGCGAGGACTACGACGTCCTCTCGTCGCGCGGCGTTCGGCAGAGCCGCAAGGTGGCCGAGGCGCTGTCCGGGCTACGGCGTGGCACCCACCAGCCTGATCCACGGCGGCATGCGCCGCCAGCGCGAGACCGCCGAGCAGATGCTGCTCGGCGCCGCCGCCTGGGATCTGCCCCTGGAGCTGGACGACGGGCTGGCGCGAGCTCGACCACCTCGCGGTGATGGACGCCTACCCCACCATCACCGACCTGGAGCGCGAGCTGCTGAGCACCGGCCGCATGGAGCTCCGCGCCGTTCCACGAGCTCTACACGAAGGCCACCGCTCGGTGGGCCTCCGGTGCCTACGACTCCGACTACCCGGAGTCCTTCGCCGAGTTCATCGGCCGGGTGCGCGACGGCATCGGTCGCGCGGCGCGGAAGGCCGGCGAACGGCGTACCGCCGTCGTCGTCACCTCCGGCGGCCCGATCGCCGCGGCCTGCGCGATGCTGACCGAGGTGGGTGAGGAGCCCCGCCGGCTGGCCGCCGCCTGGACCCGCTTCAACTCCGTGATGGTCAACGTCTCGGTCACCCGCGTCGTCGTCGGCTCCACCGGCGCCCGGCTGCTCACCTTCAACGAGCACTCCTGGCTGGACCGCGAGCTCGTCACCTACCGCTAGCGCACCGGGTCGATGCCGAGGTCGCGGCCAGCGCGTCAGGACCGCCATCGGCTCGGCACCAGCACCAGCCGGCCGGTGGTCCGGCCCTCGGCCTGGCGAGTCCACGCGTCCGAGGCGTCCTCGAGCGGCGACCACCTCGTGCGCGACCGCGAGCTGCCCGTCGGCGGCGTGCTGGGCGACGGCGGTCATCGCGGCCGCCTTCTGCTCGCGGGTCAGCTCGTTGTTGGTGTAGCCGAGCACCCGCAGCGAGCGGCTGCGGATCGTCGAGGAGTCGAGCGGCGCGTGCTCGGAGGCGGAGCCGCCGAGGTTGACCAGCCGGCCGCCCGGCCGCAGGCACTTGGCCGCGGCCGCCGCTGGTACGCCGTACAGCGGGTCGAGCACCAGGTCCACCGGTCCGTCGACCGCGGCACCCAGCCTCGCGGCCAGCTCGGCGACGTCCTCGGTGTCGAGGGCGACCACCACGTCGGCGCCGGCGGCCAGGGCCCGCTGCTGCCCCTCGTGGGAGCGGGCCGCGGCCACGACCCGCGCGGCGCCGTGCAGCCTGGCGAGCTGGACGGCGGCCTGCCCGACCACGCCGCCGGCGCCGAGCACGACGACGGTCTCGCCCGGCGCCAGCTCGCCGCGCCAGGTCAGCGCCATGTACGCCGCGATGGCGGACAGCCCGAGCGCCGCGATCTCGGTCGGCTCCGCCCCCTCGGGCAGCGGCACCAGGTCGGCCGACGGGACGGCGGCCGCCTCGGCCATGCTGCCGTCGCCCGGTGCCATGCCGGCGGACATCGGGAACCACACCGCCTGACCGTCGACGGTCCCGACGCCCTGCACGCCCGGGACGTACGGCGTCCGCGGCACCCCGAAGTACGACGTGCCGGACGCGCAGAGCAGGTCGAGCGGCACGATCGGCGCCGCGGTCACCCGCACCAGCGACCTCGCCCGCACCGGCCTCGGGCTCGGCTCGGTCGACGACCGTGGGCGGCTCGCCGGGCGTGTGCAGCTCGACGGCTCGCATCGTCAGGCCGGCTGCAGCACGAAGTCGTAGGTCGCCGACGCCCACGGCACGTCGCTGGTGCCGCCGTCGGGTGTCGGTCCGGGGTCGTGGTGCTCGTAGCCGACGACGAGCTCCTGCTTGGTGCCGAACACGACGTCGCTGTCGAGGTACTCCGCGCCCTCCTCGAACAGGTGCGTGATCAGCGGCCGGAAGCCCGGGACGTTGAGCAGGAAGTGCACGTGCGCCGGGCGGAAGTGGCTGATGTCGGTCTGCCCGATCAGCTCGCCGACCGGCCCGTCCATCGGGATCGAGTAGCCCTTGGGGGCGATGGTGCGGACGCAGTAGGTGCCGTCCTCGCGGGTGGTGTACTTCGCCCGCAGCCGGGCCTCCTCGACCGGCGAGCTGCGCCTCGTAGGCGCCGTCCTCGTCGGCCTGCCACACGTCGAGCACCGCCCCGCCGACCGGCGTACCGTCCAGGCCGCGCACGGTTCCGCTGACGAAGAGGGGTACGCCGGGCAGCCCCTCGGACATGTCCGCCGGCGTAGTCGAGCTCCGGCGACCCGTCGATGTGGAACGGGCCGAGCACGGTCGCCGGGGTCGCGGCGGGTCGAAGCGGTGGTTCATCTGCACGACGAGCATCGAGAGGCCGAGCACGTCGGAGGCGAGGATGAACTCCTCGCGCTTCTCGTCGCTGATCTGGCCGGTGCGCTTGAGCCACTGGATCGCGGCCATCCACTCCGGCTCGGTCAGCCGCACCTCGCGGGCGAAGTCGTGGAGGTGCTGCACCAGCCCGGTCAGCAGCTCGCGGGTGCGCTCGTCGTGGGCGGTGCCCCACCGCTGCTTCGCGAGCTCGGTGATGTTGTCCTCGGTGACCAGCTGCATCGGTGCGTGCCTTTCGTCAGGCTGGTGCGGGGGAGGGGGTCGGGGTCGACCGGGCGGTTGTTGAGGTCGACGGAGAGGAAGACGTCGTTGGCGACCGGGTGCCGCAGCTCCTCGGCCAGCTGGCCGATCAGCCCGGCCGTGCGCGCCAGCAGCGCGAAGCCGCGCAGCAGCTCGAGCGGCAGGCCGAGGTCGGCGAGCGCGGCGCCGCAGACGCCGGCGCCGTTGAGCGGCAGCGTCTTGCCGAGCACCTCGGGGTGCACCCGGCCGATCGCCTCGAACAGCGCGAGGTGCGGACCGAACTGCCCCTCCTCGCGGGCGATCTCGAAGAGCCGCGGCGTGCGCGGGTCACCGTCCTTGTGCACGTGGTGGCCGAGCCCGGGCACGAAGCGCCCGGCCTCGCGCTGCCGGCGTACGACGTCGAGCGCGACCGCGTCCCAGCCGCGCGTCGTCGGTCGGGCACGGCGTCCAGCCCTGCGATCACCTCGTGGAGGAACCGGCCGCAGTCCTCGGTGACCCCGAGGAAGCGCGAGCCGCCGCCGAGCAGCCCGGCCGCCAGCGCGCCCTGCACCGAGTCGGGCGCGGACAGCTAGGTCAGCCGGGTCACGATCGCGGTCGGCGTGAAGCCGTGGTCGGCCAGCGCGGCGAGCACCGCCTCGAAGACCCGCACCTCGCCGGGCTCGGGGCGGCGCTGGGTGGCCAGCCAGAAGGCGAGCTCGCCGAAGCCGACGCGTGCCCATCACGTCGCGGGCCAGGTCCTGGCCCAGCAGCGTGATGGTGTCGCGGCTGGAGGCGCCCAGCGCGGTCTCGTACGTCGGCTGCTCGGTCACGACGCCGCCTCGCCGCAGCCAGGCCCGCAGCTCGGCGCCGTGCTCGTCGAGCTCGCGGCGGCGGCAGCGCGTAGCTGACCGGTGTGCCGGAGAACCGGATCGGGTGCCGGGTCGTCGGCAGCGCCCGCTCGCCCTCGCCGACCTCGACCACCGGCTCGAGGCCGAACCGCTCGGCCGCGGCGAAGCCGTCGTCGATGGTGTTGATCGGCCCGCACGCCACGCCGGCCTCGAGCAGCAGCTCGAACCACTCCTGCGCCGGGCGCTTGGCGCAGCTGCTCCTCGAGCAGCGGCCGGAGCTCGTCGCGGTTCGCGGTCCGGTCGCCGTTGTGCAGGAACCGCTCGTCCTCGGCCACCTCCGGGATGCCGAGCGCCGCGCAGAGCCGCTGGAACTGCCGGTCGTTGGCGGCGATCACGATCAGGTCGGCGTCCGCGGTCGGGAACGGCTCGTAGGGGAACACGCTCGGGTGCGCGTTGCCCATCCGGTAGGGCACCACGCCGCCGGCCACCCAGGCCGAGCTGTGGTTGACCAGCCCGGTGAGCGCCGAGGACAGCAGGTTGACCTCGACGTGCTGCCCCTCGCCGGTCGCGGTCGCGGTGCCGCAGCGCGGCCAGGATGCCGATCACCGCGTGGTTGCCCGCCATCACGTCGAAGACCGAGATGCCGGCGCGGTAGCCGGGACCGTCCGGCGAGCCGGTGAGGCTCATCAGCCCCGACATCGCCTGCACCAGCAGGTCGTAGCCGGGCACGTCGGCGCCGGCGCCCGAGCCGAAGCCGCTGATCGAGGCGTAGACGATGCCGGGGTTGTCGCCGCGCACCGACTCGAAGTCGAGGCCGAACTTGGCCATGCCGCCCGGGCTTGAGGTTCTCGATCATGACGTCGGCGCGGCGGGCCAGCTCGCGGGCCAGCGCCAGGTCGGCCTCGGTCGCGCAGGTCCAGCACGATCGAGCGCTTCCCGCGGTTGATGCCGAGGTAGTACGTCGAGACGCCGTCGCGCTCGGGCGGCGTCCACGAGCGGGTCTCGTCGCCGTCCGGCGGGCCCTCGACCTTGACCACCTCGGCGCCCAGGTCGGCGAGCAGCATCGTGGCGTAGGGGCCGGCCAGCACCCGGGAGAAGTCGGCGACCAGCAGGCCGTCGAGCGGTCCGGTCATGACGCCGACCTCCTTCGATGACCGTCGTACGGACAAACTGTCCGTTGCGATCATCGCACCACCTGGGGCAGGGTCCGCAACCGGGCGAAGTCGGCCCCGATCTCGCCGGCGGTGCGCAGCAGGAGCGGCAGGTGGTGCTCGGTGAGCTGCTCGACGGTGGTCTCCGCGGCGTGCGTGTTGACGTTGACCGCGGCGATCACCCGCTCGCCGTCGCGGATCGGCGCGGCCACCGACCGGATGCCCAGGGCGAGCTGCTGGTCGGTCATCGCCCAGCCGCGCGCGTGCACCTGGCGCAGCTCGGCGTCGCGCTCCTTCTTCGTGGGCTGCCACAGCGGGACGAGGCCCGGAGCGGGTCGGCTCGGCCAGCACCTCGTCCAGCTCGCGCGGCGTCAGCTCGGCGAGCAGCACCTTGCCGAGCGAGGTCTGCAGGGCCGGGAAGCGGGTGCCGATCTGCACCGAAAGCCCCACGATCTTGGGGACTGCGGCCCGGGCGACGTACACGATGTCGGAGCCGTCGAGCTGCGCGATCGAGCAGGACTCGTTGGTCTTCGCCGACAGCTCCAGCAGGTGCGGGCGCGCCACCTCCCACAGCCCCTGCGACCCGACGTACGCCGCCCCGAGCTCGAGCACCCGCGGGGTGAGGGTGTAGCGCGAGCCCTCCACGCGCACGTAGCCGAGCTCGACCAGCGTCAGCAGGATCCGTCGCGCGGTGGGCCGGGCCAGCCCGGTCGCGGTCGCCACGTCGCTCAGCGACAGCGTCTCGCGACCCGGCGCGAACGCGGTGATCACCTCGAGCCCGCGGGCCAGCGACTCGATGAAGTCGGGGCCGGTCCCGGTGCGGGGCATGGCCACACCCTCCCATGCCCGGCGATCCGTTGACACGCCCTGACGCGGCCGGGCCAGAGTGTCAAACGTTCAACCAGTGACCGGAGAGCGGACACGTCCGTCGGCAGTTCACCGGGTACCCGGTGAACTGCACGAGGAGGGGCGAGATGGCTGACCAGGGTGCGCGACCGCCGGTGCTGCTGCGCGGGGCGACGGTGCTGGTGATGGACGACGCGAAGACGGTGCTGACCGACGCCGACGTCCTGACCCAGGACGACAAGATCGCCGCGGTCGGCCCGAACCTCGAGGCGCCGGCGGGCACGGTCGAGGTCGACGCGGCCGGCGGGGTCGTGATGCCGGGGATGATCGACACGCACCGGCACATGTGGCAGACCGCCATGCGCGGCTACGGCGCCGACTGGACGCTCACCCAGTACTTCGTCTGGTACTACCTCGAGAACGGCAAGCACTTCCGCCCCGAGGACATCCACGCCGGCAACCTGCTCGCCGCCGCCGAGGCGATCGACGCCGGCGTCACCACCTGCGTGGACTGGTCGCACGGCCTCCAGACCGTCGACCACGCCGACGCCGCGGTGGACGCGCTGCAGGCGATCCCGGGCCGGTTCGTGCTCGCCTACGGCAACATCCAGCAGCCGCCGTGGGAGTGGTCGACCGCGCCGGAGTTCCGCGACTTCGTGAGCCGCCGGATCACCGGCGACGACATGCTCGGCTTCCAGATGGCCTTCGACATCCCGGGCGACCCGAGCTTCCCCGAGCAGGCGGCCTTCGAGGTGGCCCGCGACCTCGGCGTACCGGTGACCACGCACGCCGGCGTCTGGGGCGCCACCAACGACGACGGCATCCGGCTGATGCACGAGCACGGCTTCATGACGCCCGAGTCGATCTACGTGCACGCGGCGACGCTGACCGAGGACTCCTACCAGCGGATCGCGGCCACCGGCGGCTCGATCTCGGTGGCGACCGAGAGCGAGCAGAGCGCCGGGCAGGGCTACCCGCCCACCTGGGCGATCCGCAAGCACGGCATCCCGGTCTCGCTGTCGATGGACACCAGCGTCTGGTGGAGCGGCGACCTGTTCTCCGCGATGCGGACCACGCTGGGGGCGGACCGCTCGCGCGAGCACCTGGAGGCGCACGCGCAGCGGCGACACGGTCACCCACAGCGCGCTCCGCGCCGAGCAGGTCGTCGACTGGGCCACCCGCGGCGGCGCCAAGGCGCTCGGCCGCGACGACTCGCTGGGCAGCGTCGAGGTCGGCAAGAAGGCCGACCTGGTGCTGCTCAAGAACGACGCCTCGCCGGTCTCGTTCCCGATCCTCAACCCCTACGGCCACGTGGCGTTCCAGGCCCAGCGCGGCGACGTGCACACCGTGCTCGTCGACGGCCGGGTCGTGAAGCGGGACGGCGCCCTGGTCGGCGTCGACCTCGAGGCGATCCGGCGCCAGGTCGAGACGACGATCGAGCACCTGCGCTCGGTGATGGGCGAGGAGGCCTGGCAGCAGGGCATGAACCCCGACGTGCCCGAGGTCGCGCTGGTCGAGAGCCCCTACCAGTACAACGAGTACCACGGCGCCGCCCCGGCCTCTCGCGCCGAGGAGCAGTAGCCGCCGTGCAGCTCGCCCCCTGGGCGACCGGGGACGATACTGGTGCCGTGAAGCTCCGGGAGGCCCGGACGGCGTACGCCGAGCGCGCTTGGCGGCGCGCCTACGACGCGTTCGCCGCAGCCGAGAGCGAGGCCCCGCTCGACGCCGAGGACTACGACCGGTTCGCCGTGACCGCACACCTGCTGGCGCGGCTGCCGGACTACTTCGCGATCCGGGAGCGCGCCTACAAGAGCCTGCTCGAACGTGGCGATCCGCTCGCGGCGGCCGAGGCCGCGCTCTGGCTCGGCACCCAGAAGATCGTCCAGGGCGAGGTGGCCGAGGGTGGCGGGTGGATCGCCCGGGCCGCGCGGATCGTCGCAGAGGACGGCACCGACTCGAGGGCGGCGGCCTTCCTCAACGTGGCCGGTGCCTTCGAGGCGGCGGGCAGCGGAGACCTCGAGGGTGCGGCACGGATAGCCGAGGAGTGCGTCCGGGCCGCCCGGCGTCTGGGTTCCGCGGAGTACGCAGCACTGTCCCTCCACCAGCAGGGCCTGTTCCTGTTGGCGGCCGGCCACACCGACGAGGGGCTCGCCTGCCTCGATGAGGCGATGCTGGGCGTCGCCTCCGGCGAGTGCTCGGCCATGGTGGAAGGCATCATCTACTGCGGTGTGATCGAGGGCTGCTGGTCGATCTACGAGCTCACGCGGGCGCAGCAGTGGACCGCCGCCATGACGCAGTGGGTTGCGGCGCAGCCGGACCTCGGCAACTTCACCGGCGAGTGCAAGGTACGCCGGGCCGAGCTCAAGCAGTTCAACGGCCGCTGGTCCGAGGCGCTCGACGAGCTCGCCGCGGTGAGCCTCACGGACCCGGACATGTGGGCGTCCGGCCGGGCCGCCAGCGTGCGCGGGAACCTCGACCGGCTGTGCGGCAGGCTCGACTCGGCCGAGGAGTACTTCACGCTCGCGTCGAAGCTCGGCGAGGACCCGCAGCCCGGGCTCGCGCTGCTGCGGCTGGCCCGCGGGAGCGTGCAGGCAGCGGCGGCCATGGCGCGGCGCTCGCTCGCGGAGACGCACCAGACCGGCAGGCGCATCCAGGTGCTCGCCGCAGCGACGGAGATCCTGCTCGCTGTCGGTGACACCGATGCGGCCGAGGTCACCGCCGGCGAGCTGCGGGACCTCGCGGCCGTGAACCGCAGCCCGGTGGTGATCGCGCTCGGCCAGCACGCGCAGGCGTCGGTCTGTCTCGCGCGCGGTGCGCCGGCAGAGGCGCTCCCGCTGCTTCGTGAGGCGCTCGGCACCTGGATCCGCACGCGTGCGCCGTACGAGGAAGCCCGCACTCGCGTCCTGCTCGCCGATGCCTGCCGCGCCCTGGGCGACCGCGAGTCCGCCGACCGCGAGGTGGACACCGCGCGGGCGATCTTCGAGGACCTCGAGGCGATGCCCGACCTCGCGCGGCTGACCGGCAGCGACGAGCTGCTGAGTCCGCGCGAGCTGGAGGTGCTGCGCCTGCTGGCGACGGGTGCCACCAACCAGGCGATCGCCGAGAAACTGGTCCTGAGCGAGCGCACCGTCGACCGGCACGTCAGCAACATCTTCGGCAAGCTCGGCGTCTCGTCGCGGGCTGCTGCGACGGCGTACGCCTTCGAGCGTCAGCTGGTCTGACGGCGGTACCCACTCACACCCACCCGAAGGATGGGTGGTTTCGCCGACGCGGCGCGAGTGCCGTGATTCCTAGCGTCGACGCATCGCAGTCGACCGAAGGAGCCACAGGAGGCAGTCATGTCGGAGAAGTTCGACACCATCGTCATCGGAGCCGGCCAGGCCGGACTCTCGGCCGGCTACCACCTCGCCAAGCGGGGGAAGCCGTTCGTCATCGTGGACGCCGCGGACCGCGTCGGCGGATCGTGGCTGACCCGCTGGGACTCCCTGAAGCTGTTCACCCCGTCGATCCGCTGCAACCTGCCGGGCCTGCCCCTGGGCGGGAGTTACCGCTTCCCCAGCAAGGACGAGATGCTCGACTACCTCGAGCGGTACGTCGCGACGTTCGAGCTGCCGGTGCGGCTCGGCGTCAAGGTCGACGGGTTGTTCCGTGAGGGTTCGGGATTCCGGGTCACCGCGGGCGCGCAGGCCTTCGACGCCGACCACGTGATCCTCGCGACCGGCGTGCACCGGGTGCCTCGCACGCCCGACCTCGCCGACGATCTGTCCGAGGACATCGTGCAGCTGCACTCGGCGGACTACCGCAACCCGGGTCAGCTCGCGCCGGGCCCGGTCCTGCTGGTGGGCGCCGGCAACAGCGGCGCCGAGATCGCCATGGACCTGGCGCCGACCCACCAGGTGCTGATGGCCGGACGAACTGTCGGTGAGATCCCCATCGACATCAGGAACTGGCAGGGACGGCTGATGTTCCCGGTGCTCTGGTGGGTGTGGGAGCACATCCTCACCGAGCGGACGAAGCCGGGCCGCAAGGTCCAGGCGGAGATCGATCCAGGGGAAGGGCGACCCGTGGATCCGGCAGAAGGAGAAGGACATCCAGCAGGCGGGTGTCGAGCGCACCTCCCGGATCACGGGAGTCGTCGACGGCCGGCCCCAGAACGAGGACGGCGAGGTGCTCGACGTCGCGAACGTGATCTGGTGCACGGGGTTCGAGAAGGACTTCGGCTGGATCGACCTGCCCGGCCTCGACTCGTCCGGCCGGCTCGACCAGGAGCGCGGTGCAGTGGTCGGCCAGCCCGGCCTCTACGTGCTGGGCCAGGAGTTCCAGTACATGTTCAACTCGCACACGGTGGGTGGGGTCGGCAAGGACGCGGCGTACGTCGTCGAGCACCTCGACCGGGAGCCGGCCGGAAGCGCCGCGCGAACCAGCCGTGGCGTCGCTAGGCAGCCGTAGGGTCGCCCCCGTGGGCGACCAGGCGACCAACGCTCTGATCGCCATCGTCCTCGGCACCGTCCTCGCGGTGCTGCTGCTGATCCCGACCGCGGCGGTGCAGTACCGGCTCGACGGCCGGCTCGGGCCGCTCGACCTGACCATCCTGGTCACGTCGGCGGTCTACGCCCTGGCGATCTGGACCTACACGCTGCTGCCGATGCCGGAGGACCACACCTTCCGCTGCAAGGGCAGTCAGCTGCGGGTGCTGGGCTCGCTCGGGTTGATCCACGTCCCGCAGGACGGCGGGCCGCTGGCCCTGCTCCGAGAACCGGCGTTCATGCAGATCGTGCTGAACGTGCTGCTGTTCGTGCCGCTCGGCTACTTCCTCCGGGTGATCCTGCACCGCGGCGTGGTGGTCGCGACGATCGCTGGCTTCGGCCTCTCACTGCTCATCGAGCTCACCCAGAAGACCGGCGTCTGGCACCTCTACTCCTGCGCCTACCGGCTCTTCGACGTCGACGACCTGATCGTCAACACCCTCGGCGCCACCGTCGGCTCGCTGCTCTCGATCCTCGTCGTACGCCGCCGCACCGGGCAGGTCGTGCTCCCGACCACGATCTCGTTCGGCCGCCGGCTGGTCGGCTTCGCGTGCGACGTGCTGTTCATCGCACTCACCGGCGCCGCGGCCGCGCTGGCCTACCGCGGCATCGAGATCTACCTGCGCGACGTTGCGCCGGCCGACGTGAGCCGGCACGTGCAGGCCGCCCTGCAGTGGGGGGTCCCGTTCGGCGTCGAGGCCGTGCTGGTGCTCGGCTTCGGCCGCACCGTGGGTGAGTGGGTGGTCTCGCTGCACACCGTCCCGCGACGGCGTCGGCTGCTCGTGCCGAGCCGCGCCGTCAAGCTCGCGGTCGGCGTCGGCCCGGTCTTCGTGCTCGCGCCTCTCTACGACCAGGTCGTCGCGCCGGTCGCGATCCCGCTGCTCGCGGCGTACGCCGTGCTGACCGTCGCCGTCGCCTGGCGCACCAAGAACCACCGCGGCCTCAGCCACACCCTCGCCCACCTCGACCTCCGCATCGGCGACGACGCCGACGAGCCGTCGAATCCCGGCCGGCCGGGATTTCATGACCCGGTCAGGCGTTGCAACGGCCGATCGGGTCCAGGATTCCCGGGCGACCGGGGATCTGCCCCTCAGAGGAGGCGCTTGAGGAGGGGAAGCGGGGCGTGCTTCATGACGGGGGCGAGGGCGGTCCAGGGCAGAGCTGGCACGTAGGCGTGCGCCTTCTCCTTCTCGATGGCGTCGACCATCGAGCGGACGCCGTCCTCGGTGGAGACCATGAACTTCACCTGCTGCTGGACCCGCTCGTTCATCTCCGAGGCGATGTAGCCGCAGTGCAGCACGGTCACCTTGATCGGCTTGCCGAGCAGCTCGTACTGCAGCCCCTCGCCGAGGTGGGAGAGCGCGGCCTTGGTCGCGGCGTAGACGGTCATCGACTTGGGCATGCCGCGCATCGCGGACATCGACGAGACCAGCACCAGGTGGCCGGCGTTCTGCGCTCGGAAGATCTCCATCGCGGCCTCCGCCTGGGCGATCGCGGCGACGAAGTTGGTCATCGCCGTCTCGCGGTTGGCGTCGTAGCGGCCGGTGCCGAGGGGCGCGCCCTTCCCGAGGCCGGCGTTCACGATCACCCGGTCGAGCCGGCCGAAGTCGTCGCGGAAGGCGTGGAAGACCTCGAAGACCTGGGCGTCGTCGTTCACGTCGAGAGCACGGAGCTCGACCCGGGGCTGAGCTCCCTCCTGGGGAGGGTGGGCGGCGAGGATCTCCTCGCGGAGCTCCTCGAGCCGTTCGGTACGCCGCGCGCAGAGCGCGAGGTCGTGTCCCTTGGCGGCGAACTGGCGGGCCATCTCCGCGCCCAGCCCGGAGGACGCGCCGGTGATGAGGATGGTCGACATGCCGCCCAGTGTGGTGCAGCCGGGTCGAGGACTACTGGGCCGAGTCCGCGGGCTGGATGAGGACGACGGTGTTCATGACCTTGTCGGCGAGCGTCTGGTTCCTGCTGTCCCACAGCGGCCACAGCCAGCCCAGGTAGCACACCAGGCTGTCGAAGACGTGCGCCAGCTGGCGCACGAAGCTCAGCCCGGCCCCGATGGGCCGACCCGACGTGACGCCGACCAGGCGGATGCCCACGGCCGCCTTGCCGAGCGTGTAGCCGGTGCGGCCCTGCCGGAACGCGACGTTCCACAGCCAGAAGGCGATGGAGATCGCGAGGCCGAGGAGCAGGATGCCGATCGCCGCAGTGCTCACGTCGGTCGCCGACTCGTCGATGACCTCGTTGCCGTAGACGTCGGTCTTCCATCGGAGTTCGCTGGTGACCATCCACCAGCCGATGAAGAGCGGGATGCTCGCCACGGACCACAGGAACGAGTCCACGACGTGACCGAGCACCCGCCGGCCCCACGACGCGTACTCGATCCGGTCCGGCGCGTCGAAGCCGTAGATGGCGCGGTACTGCTCCTGCGGAGTCAGTGCGCGGCCGGCCTGCTGGCCGTGCATCTGGGCCTGGCGTGCCGGGTCGGCCCACTGACCGGCTATCGAGCTCGGGTTGCTCGGGTCGCGGTCCGCGAAGGGAATGTAGTCGCCGGCCTTGTAGCCGGGCGGGATCGGGGGACCCGCCGGCTGGTCGGTTCCGGGCGCGGGTGGGGTGCTGCTCGACATGGCTCTCCCTCGCATGGTCGTGGTGGCACCTCGGCGTGAAACGAGGCTAGGTCGGCTGCGCCGCGCACGGAGGCAGAACGGAGGAAGTCGGGGGTTGCCGACCGCGGTGCATACGGGGTATACATACCCGGTATTCACCGACCTGCGAACGCGAGGAGCCTGGATGTCGGTCCGCCAAGCCCTGCTGGCCCTGCTGGAGCAGGGCCCGATGTACGGCTACCAGCTGCGCTCCGAGTTCGAGCGGCGTACCGGCTCGACCTGGCCGCTCAACGTCGGGCAGGTCTACACGACGCTGACCCGGCTCGAGCGCGACGGCCTGGTCGCCGAGTCCGGCGACGACGGCGAGGGCCACGTGGTCTACCGGGTCACCGACGCCGGCCGCGAGGAGGTGGCCACCTGGTTCACCACGCCGGTCGAGCGCACCCAGCCCCCGCGCGACGAGCTCGCCATCAAGCTGGCCCTCGCGGTCACCGTCCCCGGCGTCGACGTGGGCACGGTCATCCAGCAGCAGCGCACCGCCACCATGGCCGCGCTCCAGGACTACACCCGTCTCAAGCGCGCCGGCCGCGCCGCCGACCCGCAGGACGCCAGTGACATGGCCTGGAGCCTGGTCCTCGACTCGCTGGTCTTCGCGGCCGAGGCCGAGATCCGCTGGCTCGACCACTGCGAGGCCCGGCTCCGCCGCGCCCAGCTCGAACGGGCCGACGTGCCCGCACCCACCACCCAGGCCGCCGCTCGAAAGGTTGCCAAGCGATGACCGCAGTGCTCCAGCTCGACTCCGTCACCCGTGTCCATGGCGTGGGGGAGACCGCCGTGCAAGCGCTGCGGGGCGTCTCGTTCGCCGCGCACGCCGGCGAGCTCGTCGCGATCATGGGCCCGTCCGGCTCCGGCAAGTCCACGCTGCTCACCCTGGCCGGCGGGCTCGACAGCCCGACGTCCGGCACCGTCTCGGTCGAGGGCACCGACCTCGCGTCGCTGGGCGCGAACGGCCGCGCCCGGATGCGGCGTACGTCGATCGGCTACGTGTTCCAGGACTTCAACCTGATCCCCGCCCTCACGGCCGTCGAGAACGTCGCGCTCCCTCGCGAGCTCGACGGCGAGAGCAGCCGAGCCGCGCGCAAGCTCGCCCGGGTGGCGCTCGAGGAGGTCGGCATCGGCGAGCTCGCCGATCGGTTCCCCGACAACATGAGCGGCGGGCAGCAACAGCGGGTCGCGATCGCCCGTGCCGTCGTCGGGGACCGCCGGCTGATCCTGGCCGACGAGCCGACAGGTGCACTGGACACCGAGACCGGCGAGGAGATCCTGCGGCTGCTGCGGGCCCGCTGCGACTCGGGGGCGGCGGGCGTGCTGGTCACGCACGAGGCGCGGCACGCGGCCTGGGCGGACCGGGTGGTGTTCCTGCGCGACGGCGTCGTCGTCGACGAGACCGGCACGGACCAGGTCGAGGCGCTGGTGGACGCCGGCGCGACCCGGTGACCAGGTCGATCCCGGGGCTGAGCGCTTGGCGGCTGCCGCTCCGGCTGGCCCGCCGAGACGCACTGCGGCACCGCGCCAGGTCGGTGCTGGTGCTGGTGATGATCGCGTTGCCGGTGCTCGCGGTCACCGCCGCCGACGTGATGATCCAGACCGCGCGTGTCTCGAGCGCCGAGTCGGTGGACCGCCGGATCGGTGCAGCGCAGGCCCTGGTCACCGTCACCGACGGCGTCGACGACGTGAAGCAGCGGCCGGACCCGGACGACTGCTGCCCCGTGATGGACGGCGACGGTGAGTCGCCCGCTCCGACCGCCGAGCAGGTCTCGTCGCTGCTCGACGGAGCGACATTGCTCGAGGTCCGGCAGGGGCAGGCCGAGTTCCGGACCTCGAAGGGCCAGACTCCGGTCGACGTGACCGAGGTGGATCTCAACGATCCCCTCACGCGCGGGATGTTCGACCTCACCTCGGGCCGGCTGCCGCGCTCGGAGGGCGAGGTCGTCGTCAACCAGTCGGTGCTCGACAAGGGCTACCACGTGGGTGACGCCCTGGAGCTCACCGCGGACGACGCCCCCGCCAACCCGACGATCGTCGGGGTCGCCGAGTCGACGACCGTGCGGACCTTCCCGGTCGCGGCGGGCCCGCTCGGCGCGTTCGGGGTCGACGTGGGCAGCAGCACCTCGTGGCTGGTCGAGGGAGACGCGGTCTCGTGGGCGACGGTGCGCCAGCTCAACGGCATCGGCGCTGTCGTGGCCTCGCGTTCGGTGATCGCCGACCCGCCGCCGTCCTCGGAGATCCCGCCCGAGGTGCGGCAGCTCAGCACGGACAGCACCACCCTCGCGGTGATCGCGCTGATCGCGGTGATGGCGCTGATCGAGGTGGTGCTGCTGGCCGGACCCGCGTTCGCGGTCAGCGCCCGCAAGCAACAGCGCAGCCTGGCACTCATGGCGGCGACGGGCGGTACGCCGAAGCAGTCCCGGCGGGTGATCGTGGCCGGTGCCGTGGTGCTCGGGAGCGCCGCCGCAGTGGTCGGGGTCGCGCTCGGCATCGGGGTCGCGCGGCTGCTGCAACCGCTGCTCCAGTCGCGGTCCGACGACTGGTTCGGGCCGTTCGAGATCCCGTGGCTGCACCTGGCCGGCGTGGCCGGCTTCGGGATGCTCAGCGCGTTCCTGGCCGCCATGGTCCCGGCCCACCTGGCCGCCAAGCAGGACGTCGTCGCGGTGCTGGCCGGGCGCCGCGGCGACCGGGCGCCGTCCCTGAAGTCGCCCCTGCTCGGCCTCGTGCTCCTCGGTGTCGGCATCGGCGGGGCCGCGTTCGGAGCCGCCCAGGGTGCCGGCGGAGAGTTCGCGATCGCGGTGAGCGCCATCCCGGCAGTGCTCGGGATGATCCTGCTGGTGCCCATGGTCCTGGCACTGATCGCCAAGGCGTCCGGTCGGCTCCCGCTCGTGCTTCGCTACGCCGTCCGCGACGCCAACCGGCACCGCACCCGGACCGTTCCCGCTGTCTCCGCGGTGGCCGCCACGGTGGCCGGGGTGGTCGCGCTCGGGATCGGCCTCACCTCCGACGATGCGGAGAACGAGGCGACGTACCAGCCGTCGGTCGCCGCCGGAGTCGGCGTCGTCACTGCCTACGACCCGGACGTCTCGTGGCAGGCGTTGCGCAGCGTGCTCCACCGGGAGCTGCCGGGAGCCACCGTGACCGAGCAGCGGGGGCTGGCCGACGACGGAAGCTTCTCCGAGGTGTTCGGCCCCGAGAGCGAGACCGTCCTGAACACCTCCGGCGGCTCGCTCGGGGCCAACATCATGGTCTCCGACGACAGCCTGCCCGTCGGTCTCCTCGGGGTGGCTCGGCGCGACGTCCCCCGCGCCGAACAGATGCTGAGGCAGGGCGGCATGGTTGCGTTCGTCTCTCCCGGCCGCTCGGTCGACGCGGACACCGCGACCGTGGTCCGGCACCTCTACGACCCGGACACCGGCGAGGACACCGGGACCAACCGCGCGGAGGTACCGGCTGCGTTCGTGAGGCTGACCGACCCGTGGGCCGGTCCAGCCGCTGTCATGTCCACCGCCGCGGCCGAGCAGCTGGGCGCGGAGCCGGTGACCGTCGCGCTGGCCGTCACCGGGAGCGTGTCCGAGCAGCAGCAGGAGTCCGCCAACGAGGCCCTGGCCGCGATCTCGGAGTCCGCGTCGCTGTACGTCGAGCGCGGCTACCAGGTCGACGACCAGACGGCGGTCGCGCAGATCATCCTGCTCGTCCTCGGCGGGGTCCTGATGCTCGGCGGCACCCTGACCGCGACCTTCCTGGCCCTCTCCGACGCGCGGCCGGACCTCGCGACGCTCTCCGCTGTGGGCGCCTCGCCGCGCACCCGGCGCGGGGTCGCCGCGGCGTACGCCGTCGTGGTCGGCCTGGTCGGCGCCGTGCTGGGGGCCGCGGTCGGGTTCATCCCAGGCATCGCGGTGACCTGGCCGCTGACGTCCAACAGCGGCCTGGACGGGGGTCCGCCGACCGGCCCGTTCCTGGATGTTCCGTGGCTGATGATCCTCGGCCTGGTCGTGGTGCTGCCGGCGGTGACCGCCGTCGTGGTCGGACTGTTCGCGCGGTCGCGGCTGCCACTGGTGGCCCGGCTCGACTGAGGCCGGATCGAGAGGGGTTGGATGGGGGCGTGCCCGACGTGGAGGTCCGCCCCTCGCCCGTCGCCGGCCGGGGCCTATTTGCGACGGCGGCGATCCCCGCGGGCACCGAGGTGCTCCGACCCGAGGCGCCGGTCCACGAGCAGGGACCGGTCAACCACGCCTGCGACCCGAACCTCGGCTGGGTCGGCGACGCCCTGGTCACCCTGCGCGACGTCGCCGCCGGCGAGGAGCTGCTCGTCGACTACGCGATGAGCAGCACCGACCCGGCGTACCTCCTGCGCTGCCACTGCGAGTCCTACCGCTGTCGCCAGATGGTCGAGGGCACGGACTGGCGGATCCCCCAGCTCCAGCTCAGGTACGCCGGTCACTGGGCGCCGAAGGTGCAGGCGCTCATCACAAACAGTCAGGCTTGACTGTTTGTTGTCGAGCGGACATCCTGACAGGGTGGCGAGCCAGGCAGCGGTGACGCGCGTCCCGCAGGAGGAGCGCACCCGCGCGATGCGGGCCCGGCTGCTCGAGGCGACCGTCGAGCTGCTGGTCGAGAAGGGGTACGCCGGCACGTCGACCACGCTCGTGAGCGAGCGGGCCGGGGTGAGCCGCGGCGCCCAGCTGCACCACTTCCCGACCAAGCAGGACCTCGTGGTCGCCGCCGTCCAGCACGTGACCGAGGTCCGCGGGGCCGAGCTCGCGGCGGCCGCGGAGAACCTCCCGACCGGACCGAAGCGGACCCGCGCGGTGCTGCAGGTGCTCGGCGACCACTTCACGTCACCGGTCTTCACCGCGGCTCTCGAGCTCTGGGTGGCGGCCCGCACCGACCCGGACCTCCTGGCGGAGGTCGCGCCCCTGGAGCTGAAGGTGGGTCGCGAGACGCACCGGATGACGCTCGACCTCCTCGGTGCCGACGAGTCGCAGCCCGGCGTGCGCGAGCTGGTGCAGGCCACGCTCGACCTGGTCCGCGGGCTCGGGCTGGCCAACACGATCAGCGACGACCGGCGCCGCCGTACCCGGATCCTCGACCAGTGGGCCACGACCCTCGACGACGCGCTGGAGCGGCGATGACCGACCTCCTGCAGGGGCTTCTCGACGATCTGACCGCGGAGGGCGACCAGCTCCGCCTGACCGTCGAGCGGCTCGGCCCCGAGGGCTGGACCCGCCCGACGCCGGCGCCGGGCTGGACCGTCGCCACGCAGGTCGTGCACCTCATGTGGACGGACGAAGTGGCCGTCCTGGCCGCGCACTCCCACGAGTCGCCCGAGGCCAAGGCGGCGTGGGACGACGTCGTCCTGGCCGCGATCAACGATCCGATGGGGTACGTCGACGCGGCCGCCTTCGAGCTCGCCGAGCTGCCGCGGGACGAGGCCATGGAGCGCTGGTCCGACAGCCGGTCGGCACTCCGCTCCGCACTCACCGGGCTGCCCGCGGGCCAGAAGATGCCCTGGTTCGGCCCGCCGATGTCCGCCGCTTCCATGGCGACCGCGCGGTTCATGGAGACCTGGGCGCACGCGCACGACGTCTACGACGCCGCGGGTGAGCGGTACCAGCCGACCGACCGGATCCGGCCCGTGGCCCACCTCGGCGTCCGCACCCGCAACTACGCCTACTCGGTCCACCAGGAGGAGCCCCCGGCCGACGAGTTCCGCGTCGAGCTGACCGCGCCGAGCGGCGAGGTCTGGACGTGGGGGCCGGACGACGCGGCTGCCCCAGGAAAGGTGCAGAGCGTCCGCGGTTCGGCGTACGACTTCTGCCTGCTCGTCACCCAGCGGGTCAACCGCGCGGACACGGACCTGGTCGCGGCCGGCGCGGACGCCGAGCACTGGCTGAGCATCGCGCAGGCGTTCGCCGGCCCGCCCGGCCCCGGCCGCGAGGCGACGGCATGACCGACGTCCTGCGAGTGGGCAACTGCTCCGGCTTCTACGGCGACCGGCTCTCCGCGATGCGCGAGCAGCTCGAGGGCGGGCCGCTGGACGTGCTGACCGGTGACTACCTCGCCGAGCTGACCATGCTGATCCTCGGCAAGGACACCATGAAGGACCCGTCGCTCGGCTACGCGCGCACCTTCGTCCGCCAGCTCGAGGACTGCCTCGGCCTCGCCCTCGAGCGGGGCGTGAAGATCGTCAGCAACGCCGGCGGGCTCAACCCGGCCGGCCTGGCAGACCGGATCCGTGAGGTAGCGAAGGGGCTCGGTCTCGATCCCCAGGTCGCGCACGTCGAGGGCGACGACCTCCGCCCGCTCGGTCTGTACGAGGGCGCGCTGACCGCCAACGCCTACCTCGGCGGCTTCGGCATCGCCGCCGCGCTCACCGCCGGTGCCGACGTCGTGGTCACCGGCCGGGTGACCGACGCATCGGTCGTGGTCGGGCCGGCCGTCGCGCACCACGGCTGGACGGCGACGTCGTACGACCAGCTCGCCGGTGCCGTGGTCGCGGGCCACGTCATCGAGTGCGGTGCCCAGGCGACCGGCGGCAACTTCTCCGGTTTCCGCCAGCTGGTCAAGGACGGCATGGACCCTGCCCGGCCGCTGGGCTTCCCGATCGCCGAGATCGCCGCCGACGGCTCCAGCGTGATCACCAAGCACGACGGCACCGGCGGCGCGGTCACCGTCGACACGGTCACGGCGCAGCTGGTCTACGAGATCCAGACGACCCGCTACCTCAACCCCGACGTGACCACGTGGCTCGACACCATCCAGCTCCAGCAGGAGGGCCGGGATCGCGTCGCTGTCTCCGGTGTGCGCGGCGAGGCTCCGCCCGAGCGGCTCAAGGTCTCCGTCAACGAGCTCGGCGGCTTCCGCAACCAGGTCGAGTTCGTGCTGACCGGCCTCGACGTCGAGGAGAAGGCGGAGTGGGTCCGCGAGCAGCTCACGCCGGCGCTGACCGCCAAGGACGTCACCTGGTCCCGGGTCGCCCTGCCGCCCCCGGACGCCGACAGCGAGGAGGCCGCGTCCGCGCTGCTCCGCTGCACGGTGATGGACCCGGAGCCCGACCCGGTCGGCCGCGCGTTCACCGGCCCGGCGGTCGAGCTGGCGCTCGCGTCGTACCCCGGCTTCACGATGACCACCCCGCCGCAGCAGCCGAGCCCCTACGGCGTCTTCCGGCCGGCGTACGTCGACCGCGCGCAGGTGCACCACACGGTGGTGCACGCCGACGGGCGGCACGAGGAGATCGCCGATCCCACGGCGTTCTCGACCGCAGACCCCGACGAGGGACGGCGGCCGTCGCCGTACCCTGCGCCGGCCGACTCGATCAACCGCCGGATGCCGCTCGGCACGTTCGTGCACGCCCGCTCCGGCGACAAGGGCGGCGACGCGAACATCGGTCTCTGGGTCGCCAACGACGGTGACCCCCGCAGGGAGGCCCGCGCCACCTGGCTGGCCAAGGTGATGAACCCGCGCCGGGTCCGCGAGCTGATCCCCGAGGCCCGCGAGCTCGAGGTCGACGTCTACGTGCTCCCGAACCTCGGGGGCGTCAACGTCGTCGTCCACGGCCTGCTCGGCCAGGGCGTGGCCGCGTCGACCCGGTTCGACCCGCAGGCCAAGGGGCTCGGCGAGTGGCTGCGCTCGCAGGGTCGTGCACATCCAGGAGGAGCTCATATGACCACCCCTCCACGTTCTTCGCCTCCCCCGCTTCGCTCCTCCGACGAACAACGCGGCGGGGACCCCGGAAAAGCGTTGAGCGAGATCCGGCAGCTCGGCGCGGAGTTCGTGCGCCGCGAGGTCGCTCCACACCTCCAGGATTGGGAGGACGCCGGCTCCATCCCGCGCGAGCTGCACCTCGCGGCCGGGAAGCAGGGGCTGCTGGGCGTCGCCTTTCCCGAAGGGGTCGGCGGGGGCGGCGGCACGCTGCTCGACTCGGTCGACCTGCAGGAGGCGATGTTCGCGGAAGGTGCGTCCAGCGGGCTGATGGCGGGGCTGTTCACGGGCGGCATCGCGCTGCCCCACATCGCCGTCGAGCGGCAACGCCGACCTCATCGATCGGTTCGTCCGACCGACCCTGGCCGGCGAGACCATCGGCTCGCTCGCGATCACCGAGCCCGGCGGCGGGTCGGACGTGGCCGGCATCCGTACGACGGCCGTGCGCGAGGGCGACCACTACGTCGTCAACGGCGCCAAGACCTTCATCACCAGCGGCGTCCGCGCCGACTTCGTCACCACCGCGGTCCGCACCGGCGGGCCGGGTCACACCGGGGTCTCGCTGCTCGTCGTCGAGGCCGGCACGCCCGGGTTCACGGTCGACCGGTCACTGCGCAAGATGGGGTGGCACTGCTCCGACACCGCCGAGCTGTCCTACGTCGACGTGCGGGTCCCGGTCGCGAACCTGGTCGGCGAGGAGAACGCGGGCTTCTACCAGATCGCCGAACAGTTCGTGGTCGAGCGGATCGGGCTGGCCGTGCACGCGTACGGCATCGCGGCCCGCTCGCTCGACCTCACCGCGGCGTACTGCCGCGACCGCGAGACGTTCGGCAAGCCGCTGATCGAAAACCAGGTGGTGCGGCACAAGCTCGTCGAGATGCGCCGCCAGGTCGAGGTGGCGCGCACCTACGCGCGTGAGGTGGCCCGCCGCCACGTCGAAGGGGAGAACGTGATCGCCGAGGCCTGTCTTGCGAAACAGACCGCGTGCGACACGGCGACGTACGTCTGTGACCAGGCGGTGCAGCTGCACGGCGGCGCCGGCTACATGCACGGGACCGAGGTGGAGCGGCACTACCGCGACGCCCGGATCCTGCCGATCGGAGGAGGAGCCACCGAGGTGCTCACCGACCTTGCGGCCCGACTGCTGGGGTACGCGTCATGACCGCGAACCGCGCCGCGATGCTGGAGAAGCTCGCCGACCTCGACGCCGAGCACGCCAAGGCGGTCGCCGGCGGCGGCCCCAAGTACGTCGACCGCCACCACGACCGCGGCAAGCTGATGCCCCGTGAGCGGATCGAGCTCCTGATCGACGAGGGCTCGGCGTTCCTCGAGCTCTCGCCCCTTGCCGGCTGGGGATCGGACTTCACCGTCGGCGCCAGTGTCGTGACGGGCATCGGCGTGATCGAGGGCGTCGAGTGCCTGATCACCGCCAACGACCCGTCGGTGAAGGGTGGCGCCAGCAACCCGTGGACGGTCAAGAAGATCTTCCGTGCCTCGCAGATCGCCGAGGAGAACGGGCTGCCGACGGTCGCCCTGGTCGAGTCCGGCGGTGCGGACCTGCCGACCCAGAAGGAGATCTTCATCCCCGGCGGCAAGCTGTTCCGCGACATCACCCGGTCGTCGGCCGCCAAGCAGCCGACGATCGCGCTGGTCTTCGGCAACTCCACCGCGGGCGGCGCCTACGTGCCGGGGATGTCCGACTACACGGTGATGGTCAAGAAGCAGGCCAAGGTGTTCCTCGGCGGCCCGCCGCTGGTCAAGATGGCGACCGGCGAGGAGTCCGACGACGAGTCGCTCGGCGGCGCCGAGATGCACGCGCGGGTCAGCGGCCTGGCCGACTACCTCGCCGAGGACGAGCGCGACGCCATCCGGATCGGGCGGCGGATCGTCGCCCGGCTCAACTGGCGCAAGGCGTACGCCGCCCCTTCCCAGGAAAATGGCAGAGCGTGGGCGGAGCCCGACGCCGACCCCGACGAGCTGCTCGACCTGATCCCGACCGACCTCAAGGAGCCCTTCGACCCGCGCGAGGTCATCGCGCGCATCTGTGACGGCGTCTCAGCCACCAACGGCGTCGCGTTCGACGAGTTCAAGCCGCTCTACGGCTCGTCGCTGGTCACCGGCTGGGCCAAGCTGCACGGCCGGCCGATCGGCATCCTCGCCAACGCGCAGGGCGTGCTGTTCAGCGAGGAGGCGCAGAAGGCGACGCAGTTCATCCAGCTCGCCAACCAGGTCGACACCCCGCTGCTGTTCCTGCACAACACCACCGGCTACATGGTCGGCAAGGAGTACGAGCAGGGCGGGATCATCAAGCACGGCGCGATGATGATCAACGCGGTCTCCAACTCCCGGGTCCCGCACCTGAGCGTGATCATGGGCGCGTCGTACGGCGCCGGCAACTACGGCATGAACGGCCGCGGCTACGACCCGCGGTTCCTCTTCACCTGGCCCTCCGCGAAGTCCGCGGTCATGGGCCCGGCCCAGCTCGCCGGCGTCCTCGAGATCGTCGCCAAGCAGTCGGCCGAGTCGAAGGGCGAGGTCTTCGACGCCGCAGGGCTTCAAGGGCATCAAGGAGGTCGTCGAGGCGCAGATCGAGGAGCAGTCGCTGCCGTTCTTCCTCTCCGGGATGCTCTACGACGACGGCGTCATCGACCCGCGCGACACCCGCACCATCCTCGCCATCTGCCTCTCGGTGATCGAGAACAAGCCGTACGCCGGCACCGACCGGTTCGGGGTGTTCCGCCCATGAGCTCGCCCGTGGTCTGTCGTCGAGTGACTCATTTCGCAGGTGGAATGGCATCGGGGACCTGCCTTTTGGGTCACTCGACGCCAACGGGGGCGGCGACATGATCCGCCGGCTGATGGTCGCCAACCGGGCCGAGATCGCGTCGCGCGTGTTCCGCACCTGCCGCACGCTCGGCATCTCGACGGTGGCGATCCACTCGGACGCGGACGCCGGGCTGCCGTACGTCCGCGAGGCTGACGTCGCCGTACCGCTGCCCGGCAACACCCCGGCCGAGACCTACCTCGACACCGCCGCTGGTGCTGGCCGCCGCCAAGGCCGCCGGCGCCGACGCGATCCACCCGGGCTACGGCTTCCTGTCCGAGAACGCCGACTTCGCCCGCGCGGTCATCGGTGCCGGGCTGACCTGGGTCGGCCCGACGCCCGAGTCGATCGACGCGATGGGCTCGAAGATCGGCGCCAAGGAGCTGATGCGGAAGGCCGGGGTCCCGACCCTGGAGGCGCCCGAGAACCCGAGCGAGACGGACCTCCCCCTGCTGGTCAAGGCGTCCGCCGGTGGCGGCGGCCGCGGCATGAGGGTCGTCCGCGCGCTCGCCGACCTGGACCGCGAGATCGCGGCCGCGCAGGCCGAGGCGGAGTCGGCGTTCGGCGACGGGACGGTCTTCGTCGAGCCGTACGTCGAGCGCGGACGGCACGTGGAGGTCCAGGTCGTCGGCACGAGCGTCTACGGCGACCGCGACTGTTCCCTGCAGCGCCGACACCAGAAGGTGGTGGAGGAGGCGCCGGCACCGGGCCTGAGCGAGGAGGTCCGCGCCGCGCTCCACGACGCTGCCCGCAAGGCGGCCGAGGCGATCGACTACCGCGGCGCCGGCACGGTCGAGTTCCTCTACGACCCGGCCACCGAGCGGTTCTGGTTCCTGGAGATGAACACCCGCCTCCAGGTCGAGCACCCGGTCACCGAGCTGGTGCACGGGATCGACCTCGTCGAGCTGCAGATCGCCGCGGCCGAGGCGGACTGGTCGATGGGCTGGACCGACCCGCCGCGCGGCCACGCGATCGAGGTGCGGCTGTACGCCGAGGACCCGCGCCGCCGACTACCAGCCGCAGAGCGGTACTGCTCACGCATGTTCGACGTCCCGCTCGAGGAGGGGATCAGGGTCGACGCCGGTTTCGAGTCCGGCAGCGACGTGTCTCACCCACTACGACGCGATGCTCGCCAAGGTGATCGCCCACGCGCCGACGCGCGACCAGGCGGCCCGCAAGCTGGCCGGGGTCCTGGAGCGGGCGCGGATCCACGGCGTGCAAGACGAACCGCGATCAGCTCGTCGCCGCGTCTCCGCGTGAGCCCGCCTTCCTCTCCGGTCGACGTCTCCACGACCTTCCTCGACGACCTCGCTCGTCGACCCGGCGCAGACCTCCAGCCGGGTCGCACGCGGCGTGGCAGCCGCGCTCGCGCTGGCCGAGGTTCCGAGCGCGAACGACGCACCGTCCAGCGAGGCATCCCGGTGGCCTTGCGCAACGTCGTGTCGCAGCCGCAGGTCACCGAGTTCGACGAAGGCACCAGGGTCGAGTGGTGGGGCGGCCGGGACGGTTACGTCCTCGACGACGCAGCGGTCGTCTCGGCGAGCCCGACCGAGGTGACCCTCGAGCGCGAGGGCGTCCGGACGACGTACGCCGTGGCCGTGGTCGGAGACGCAGTCGACGTCGACTGGTCGGGCGGCCACGTCGCCCTCCGGCGTACGCCGCGATTCGTCGACCCCGCCGACGCGGTCGCCAGCGGCAGCCTGCTGGCGCCGATGCCCGGCACCGTCGTCAGCGTGGCGGTCGAGCCGGGTCAGCAGGTCGAGGCCGGGCAGCCGGTGCTCGTCCTCGAGGCGATGAAGATGCAGCACACCGTCCGAGCACCCGGCCCGGGCACGGTCACCGAGATCGACGTGAAGCCCGGTGCGCAGGTCGCCGCCGGTGAGGTCCTGGCAGTGGTCGAGGAAGCAGCGGAGGAGACAGAGAAGTGAGCAACAACTTCAGCGAGTCCGAGGAGCGCCAGGCGCTGCGCAAGGAGGTGTCGAAGCTGGCCGGCAAGTACGGCCGCGAGTACTTCACCGAGAAGGCGCGCTCGGGTGAGCAAGACCACCGACCTGTGGCTGGAGATCGGCAAGAACGGCTACCTCGGCATCAACATCCCCGAGGAGTACGGCGGCGGGGGCGGCGGCATCGGCGACATCGCCGCGGTCTGCGAGGAGCTTGCCGCGCAGGGCTGTCCGCTGCTCCTCATGGTGGTGAGCCCGGCGATCTGCGGGACGATCATCAGCCGCTACGGCACCGAGGAGCAGAAGCAGCGCTGGCTGCCGGGCATCTGCGACGGCACCTCGACGATGGCGTTCGCGATCACCGAGCCCGACGCCGGCACCAACACCCACAACATCACCACCAGCGCCCGCCGGGACGGCGACGAGTGGGTGCTCAAGGGCCGCAAGATCTACATCTCCGGCGTCGACGAGGCCGACAACGTGCTCGTGGTCGCCCGGGCCGAGGACGCCAAGACGGGCAAGGTGAAGCCGGTGCTGTTCGTCGTGCCGACCGACTCACCCGGCTTCGAGTACAAGTCCATCCCGATGGAGATCGTCAGTCCCGAGCTGCAGTTCACGGTCTTCATCGACGACGTCCGGCTGCCCAACGACGCGCTGGTCGGCGACGAGGACGGCGGCCTGGTGCAGCTGTTCGCCGGCCTCAACCCGGAGCGGATCATGGCCGCGTCGTTCTCCACCGGGCTGGCGCGGTTCGCGCTGGACCGCGCGTCGGCGTACGCCAAGGAGCGGGTCGTCTTCAAGGACGCCATCGGCTCCCACCAGGCCATCGCGCACCCCCTCGCCCAGACCCACATCGAAGTCGAGCTGGCCCGGCTGATGACCCAGAAGGCGGCCGCCCTCTACGACGCCGGCGACGACATGGGCGCCGGCGAGGCCGCGAACATGGCGAAGTACGCCGCGGCCGAGGCCGCCTGTGACGCCGCCGACCGCGCCGTCCAGACCCACGGCGGCAACGGGATCACCCAGGAGTACGGCATGGCCGGCCTCCTGGTCGCCACCCGTGCCGGCCGGATCGCGCCGGTCAGCCGCGAGATGATCCTCAACTTCGTCGCGATGCACTCGCTGGGGCTGCCCAAGTCGTACTGAGCACCAGCTGACGCAGAGCGGCAGGTTGCCGTCGACCGGTGCTTTACTGCGGCGGTGGACTGGCCGCTGCTCGGTGCGCTCGGCGACGCTGAGCGGGCGGCGATCCTTGCGGCCGCCCGCCGACGTAGCTTCGACCGGGACGAGGTGGTGTTCCACGAGGAGGACCCGGCGGACAGCCTCCACCTCGTCGTCTCCGGACATCTCGCCGTGCGCGTCAGCTCGGCCGAGGGCGGCACCGCGATCCTGAACGTCCTGGGACCCGGCGCAACCTTCGGGGAGCTCTCCCTGGTCTCGTCCTCTCTCGCCGCGCGGTCGGCGACCATCGTGTGCTTGGAGCCCGTGGAGACCCGCGTGATCACCGCCGTGGTGTTCGAGCAGCTGCGTCGGACTCAACCTGCGGTCGACCGGTGGTTGGCCGATCTCCTGGGCGAGCGGGTGCGTGACCTGAGCGTCCGGGTGCGCGGCCTGATGTTCATGGGGCTGGACCGTCGGGTGTACCACGGTCTGGAGTGGCTCGCCGACCTGTACGGCGGACCCGGGGAGGGACCCGTGGTGGTGCCGCTGACCCAAGAGCACCTCGCCGACTTCGTCGGGGGTAGCCGTCCGACCGTCAACCAGGTTCTGCAGCGGCTCGTGGCACAGGGGGTGGTGCAGCTCGGGCGAGGTCGGATCACCGTGCTGGACCGGCAGGCATTGCGTCGCAAGTCCGGCCCGTCCTGAGGGTCGCGGCACCCTCGCTAGCCGGCCTCGGCCTCACGGAGTCGCGCGCACAGAACGGTGAGGAGCCCACGAGCGCAGGTGGGATCGTCATCGAGCAGTGACTGGAAGACCTGGTACGGGACCGCAAGCGTCGTCAGTGGCTCGGTGGCGGTGACGGTCGCGGAACGAGGCTTGCCGTCGATGAGGCTGATCTCGCCGAAGTGGTCCCCGACGGTCAGGGTGCGCTTCTCGTGGCCACTGACGGTGACCATGGCGGTGCCGCTGAGCACGACGTGCAGGGCCAGCGCACCCTCGCCCTCGGCGGCCACCGTCTTGCCGGCGGGGTGCTGCACGACCCGGGAACCGTCGTGCAACCTGGATCGCTGGCGCCTCGAGAGTCCGGCCAGGATCGGAACGGCAGCGAGGCTTGAGTCGAGTTCGGGCTGTGTCTTCATCTTGAGCTCCTCACGTAGATGGTGGATGAGCTCACCCTGCCGAGGATGTCGCCGCACTTCTGTGCGGAAGGCAACCTGGGCAGTGTCCGGTGCCTGACACAACGGTGGCGGCGAATGACAAGGTGGTGGTCGTGTCCACCGCGCGGGCGACCTCCTTCGGAGCTTGGGCCGACGAGTACGACCGGTGGCGGCCGACCTATCCCGGCCCCGCCGTTGACTGGCTCGTTCCGCCGCACGGCGCACGGGTGGTTGAGGTTGGTGCCGGCACCGGGAAGCTGACGGACCGTCTGGTCGAGCGTGGCCTCGAGCTCGACGTGGTGGAACCCGACGAGCGGATGCTGGGACTCATCAGCAAGCGCCACCCAGGAGTGCGTACCCACGAGACGGGAGTCACCGACCTTCCGCTTGGCGATGCGTCGGTCGACGCGGTCGTCGTCGCCGATGCCTGGCACTGGTTCCCCAAGGCCGAAGCCGCTACGGAGATCGCCCGGGTCCTGCGGCCGCACGGCTGGCTCGGCTGCGTCTGGAACGACCCGCTGCCGGAGCACGAGTGGGAGTGGCAGGCGCTGAGGCTCGACCCGGCCCTGCAACGACCCAGCGACATGGACCCGCTGGACCGTCTCGGGCTCAAGACAGGTCGTGCCGAACAGCGGAGGTTCCGCTGGACCTGGACGCTCACCCCTCAGCAGTGGCGAGGGTTCGTGTCGACCGTCTCGCACGTGCGGCTGCTCCCCGACGGCGAGCGTGACGCCGCACTCGATGAGACCGAGCGCCTGGTCGCCAGGGCGTGCGCGGCGGCCGGGGAGACCGCCGTACCGCTCAGTCACGACGCACTGTGCGTGCGCTGGTACCCAGAGCCCTAGGCGGTCTGGTCGCGCAGCCCGCTCGCGTCCGGAGTCGTCGCGTTGTGGTTACCGTCGAGGCCGACGTATCCGAGGGTTGCTTGAAGAAGTGCCCCTGGCCCGAGAGGTCGTATGGCTCCGACACAGCTGCAGCTGCGAGAACGTCTTGCTGACCTGGTCGACGAGCACGGAGTGCCGGGGGCGTCGGTCTCCGTGCTGGTCGACGGCGAGATCACCGATGCGGAGGCGGGTGTCGTCAACATCCGTACTGGCGTCGACGTCCAGCAGGACTCGCCGTTCATGATCCAGTCCATCACCAAGGTGTGGACCGCGACGCTGGTGATGCAGCTCGTCGACGAAGGACTTGTCGAGCTCGACCTGCCGGTTGTCCGCTACCTGTCCGGGTTCAGGACCGCGGACCAGCCGGCGAGCTCGGAGATCACCGTCCGGCACCTGCTCACGCACACCGGTGGTTTCGAGGGCGACATCTGGGCGCCGACGAGCGACGGTGAGGACGCGCTCGAACGATTTGTCACCGAGCACGTGTCGCAGGCGGAGCAGCATGCCGAGCCGGGCCGCCTGTTCTCCTACTGCAGTGCCGGCTTCGGAGTCTTGGGGCGCGTGGTCGAGGTGCTGCGTGGCACGTCGTACAACCAGGCTCTTCGCCGCTACCTGACCGACCCGCTCGGCCTGGACGAAGTCGTGGTGGACGTCGGCGAGGCGCCGGCGTACCGCACCGCCATCGGCCACGTCTCCGCCGGGCCGGGTGCGCCGCTGCGGCCGCTGCGGACCTGGGCCGTGATGCCGGCCTCGAACCCGGCTGCGGGCAACCAGCTCGCCATGCCGGCACGCGGGCTGACCAGGTTCGCGCGGATGCACCTGGCGGACGGGCTCGCCCCCGACGGCACGCGGCTGCTCTCGGCCGAGTCTGCGCGCCTCATGCGCCAACCGCAGGTCGACCTCCGGCCGCGGACCGACCGCGCCGGCAGGCAAGGGCTGGGATGGCGGCTGACGACCGAGCCGCACCTCGTCGAGCACGGCGGCGACGCACCCGGGTGCGGCTCCATGTTGTGGCTCGTTCCGGACCAGGGCATCGCGGTCGCCGCGCTGGCGAACGGCGGCGACATGTCGGCCCTGTTCGCGAGGTTGAGAGAGGAGCTGCTGAGCGATCTTGCTGGCTTCAGCAGCCCGGCACGCAGCCCGGCGCCAGACGCCGGGTCCGTCGACGACGTCGATCGCTACTGCGGCAGGTACGAGCTCCGGAACCAGACTGCCGAGGTGACCGTCGACGAGTCGGGCCGGCTCTGGCTCGCCCAAGAGGAGCGCAACGACGCCGCCACGATGGCGACCCTTGCCGGCGAAGAGCTGCAACCTCGAGTCCGAGAGCTTCGCCGAGCCGACGGCGAGACGTTCGTGCGCGTGGACGCGAACGGCAGGAGCGGCGCAGCCGTTGAGTTCATCGAGACCGACGCGAAGGGCCGGGCTCGCTACCTGCACGACGGTCGAGCTGCACCACGGGTCTCCTGACTCCGTGTCAGAAGTTGTTGGTGGACGGGTCGGCTCACGTGCGTCGGTGGAAGGTGTATTTGCCGGTGGGGAGTCTGGTCATGTTGTAGCGCTGGTCGTGGGCTCGGGCGTGGTGGGGTGGGCAGATCATGATGCCGTCGCTGTTGGTTCCGCCGCCGTCGGCCCAGCGGATGGGGTGGTGCATGTGGGTCATGCCGGGTGGCCAGTCGCAGCCTTCGACGGAGCAGCCGCGTTGTTCGATGGTGGCTTTGATCCGGTGGGGCTCGCCGTAGAACCGTTTCGGCGCGGCCGAGGTCGAGGACTTCTGATTTGCCGCCGAGGACGGCGGGGATGATCCGGGCTTCGCAGGCCAGCCGGCGGGCCTGGCCGGGGGAGATGGTTTCGCCGGTGTCGAGTCCGGCGGCCTTGAGTCCGCCCATCAGGGTCTCGAGGGGCATCGAGAACCACGACGGTGGCGTTGAGGCCGCCGGCTTTGGGGAGCCTCTTGGCGGGGTAGCGCTGGACCATCTCGACGAAGGCGTGGCCGAGCCGCTCCGGGGTCGGCCGTCGCTCCCCGAGCGGGTCCTTTCGCGGCGCGGTGTTTGGGCGCGGCGTAGGCGTGGAGGGCCTTCTTGAGCATCGCGCCGGTCAGGGCGTCGAGGGTGAACCGGCCGTGGACCTTGCCGCGGCCGTCGTCCCACATCGTCAGCCGGGTCGCCGCGGCGGCGTCGCGCTCCTCGCGCTCCAGCAGTTTGGCTTCGTGGGCGTCGGCCGCATCGGGGGAGGCGACCTCGAGGATGTGCCGGCCCAGCTGCTTGAGGGCTTTGGCGTCGTGGTCGGCGGCGAGCTGCGAGCAGGTGCTGCTCGGCCTTGTCGGGTGATGTCGGGGTCGAGGCCGTCGGGGAGCTCGGTCAGGGCGCGGAGGATGACCTCGGCCTGCTCGACGTGGATCCGCCCCTCGGCGAGCGCAGCCCGGGTGGCGTCGTGGCTCGTCGCAGGCCCCTGGCGAGCCGCAGCGCCCGGTGCGCGGCCGGTCGCGTGGTCCGGGTCTGGTGGGCGAACCAGTTCGCGGTCGAGGTCGCTCCGGCGGTGGTGGCGAGCTCGACGCGGTCGGCGTGGTGAAGGAGCCGGGCTTTGGAGTTCGGCGACCTGGGCGGCGAGGGCCTTGAGTTCGTGCGATGGTGGCGGTGGTCTCGGCGGGGTCCATCGACCACACCGGACCGCCGGCCGACGGCGGAGAGCCGATCGCGCACGCCGGCGAGCACCCGGGTGACCGGGTGCGGCTGGTGGGCGATCGCTGTCATGGACCTATTCCAGCACCGCACCACCGACCCGTCGCCGGACGCCCGGAATGCCCTGTGGACAAGGGTTCCCGATGCCTCAGCTGTGGACGGAAAGTGGCTTCCAGCGTGGGCTGCGGAGGTTTCGAGACGGTCCTCGCGCGACCGCCTCAACCACCGCCGAACCGCAGCCAACACCGCCGACGGCAACCCGATAGCCAAACACTCGGCTGTCGGGTTGCCGCACCCCAACGACGGACTCGACCGGCGGGTCGGCTCAGGCGGCCTTGACCTTGGGGCCGTACTTCCAGCCGTGCTTCACCACGCCGTCGCGGCGGGCATCGTCGGCGTACTCGCGGGTGTCGGGGTAGTGCCCGAGGTAGACCCGGACGCCGTTGCCCACGCGGACCCAGTCGGGGTTGCCCAAGCAGGACGCGGGGATCGTCAGGGTGACCGTCCGGGCCGCCCGATCGACCGCGGCCCTGGCGCACCCGGGCTGGTTGGCCAACGGGTCGAGGAGCGTGAACTGGCCCTTGTCCTTGCCCGGCTCGACGACGAACGACGCCGTCCAGTAGCCGTCCTCGCTGTCGGAGGGCAGGACGAACCAGGAGAACTCCTGGTGACCGGTGGCGGCGAGGCTCCGGAACTTCGTGGTGACCACCAGGTCGCTGCCGTAGGAGACGGAGTTCTTCACGATGTCGCCGAGCCGGCGGTCCGGCTCGGGGCGCTTGGGCAGCGCGTCGGTGTACGCCGACCGGCTCACGAGGTCCCGAACGGCGTCCCGGCCGTCCTCGGAGGCCGCCTGAGCAGGCGCGGCGGAGGCGAGCAGAGCGACGATCACAGCGAGCATCAGAGCGCTCTTCCGCACCAGCACGGGCCTGAGGCTAGCGCTCGCCGCCGCCCACGCCTGCCCACCGGCGTGAGAGAGTCGGGGGTGATGACCGACATGTTGAGCGACGGTGGCACCGACATCCGAAGCGGCTCCGGTCGAGAGGCTCTCGAGCGCTACGCCCCGGACGCGGCCTCGACGTTCGGGTTGGTGGTCGCGGTCCGCCCTTCCGGGGTCCATGACGAGCTGCTCGAGGCGCCGGCGGTCCGGGCCTTCGCGGATCAGTTCCGCACCGACGTCGCGGGAGTGGACGACGAGCTGCGCCAGGCGCTCGCCGAGGCGACGGGCGAGCACCAGGTCGCCGTCGTCCAGATGATCTGGATCGGCGACGTCGCGCCTCGGCTCGACTCCGTCCTCGACCAGCTGTTCGGGCCCTCGGACTGGCCCACGTCCCGCCGGATACCGGTCCGCGACCTCTGGGGCGTGATCGACGAGTTCATGCGGGCCGTCGCGCGGCACGCCGCCCTCGACCCGACGACCACCGAGCTGGTGCGGTTGCGCGGTGCCCGTCAGCACGACTGCCGGCTGTGCCAGTCCCGGCGCTCGGTGGCGGCGATCTCGGCGGGCGCCGACGAGGCGACGTTCGACGCCGTCGACAACTACGAGGAGAGCGACCTCTCCGAGGCGGCCAAGGCCGCCCTGGCCCTCACCGACGCGATCATCTGGACCCCGTCGGCGGTCCCCGCGGACGTCGTCACCCGGGTCCGCGAGCACCTCACCGACGAGCAGGCCGTCGAGGTCGTCCTCGACGTGATCCGCAACGCGACCAACAAGATCGCGGTTGCGCTCGGAGCCGACGAGCCCGAAGTGACCGAAGGTGTGCAGCTCTTCGTGACCGACGCGGACGGGCTGCTGACCACTGTCTGAGCAGGTCACGGACGACCTTCCGCATAGCCTTGGCCCCGTGGGGTTCGTGGACACGGTCGACCGCACGCAGCGGAAACGGTCGTTCCTCGGCTTCCCCGTCGCGACGTTCTTCAAGTTCATCGACGACCAGGGGCCCTACCTGTCGGCGATCATCAGCTTCTACGCGCTGATCGCGATCTTCCCGCTGCTGCTGCTCGCCACGACCATCTTCGGCTTCATCCTCCAGGGCAACCCAGACCTCCAGGAACAGGTCCTCGACTCGGCGCTCAGCACCTTCCCGATCATCGGTGACGAGCTCGGCCGGCCCGAAGGGCTGACGGGCTCGAAGGTCAGCACCGTGATCGGCGTGCTGACGGCGATCTACGGCTCGATGGGTCTCGGCCAGGCCCTCCAGAACGCGTTGAACGTCGCGTGGTCCGTGCCCCGCAACCAACGGCCCAACCCCGTGCGGCTCCGGCTCAAGAGCCTGGTGCTTCTCGCCATCGTCGGGACCTCGGTGCTCGCGATCGCCATCGTGTCGACGCTCGGCAGCGAGACCGAGGTGTTCGGGCCGCGCCTCGACACCACGTTGCAGTGGGGGGTCCGGGTGGTCACCGTGCTGCTGACCGGGCTCCTTCTCACCGTGGTGTTCCGGCTCGCAGCCGCCCGCCGACACCACGTCGGGCGCGCCGCGCCGGGCGCGTTCACGGTCGCCGTGCTCTGGCAGGGACTGCAGTACGTCGGCACCCAGTACACGACCCGGATCCTGGCCGAGACCAAGGGGATGAACTTCGTCTTCGCGCTGGTGCTCGGCCTGATCGGGATCATCTATGTCGCGGCGCTCGTGGGGGTGTTCGGCATGGAGGTGAACGTCGTGCTCGCGCGCCGGCTCTGGCCGCGCTCGATCCGAACCCTGTTCGTCGACCGCGGCGAGCTCACCGATGCCGACCGGCGGGCGTACGCCAGCTACGTGCGGGCCCAGCAGCACAAGCAGGCCGAGATCGTCGACGTCAGCTTCAAGAACCCCGATACCGGAGAGCTCCAGACCGTCGAGGAGCCGGGGCCGAGGGGCAAGATGCAGCGCTGACGCCAGGACGTGGCCCTAGGCGTCGTAGTGCGACAACGTCGACCAGCGCGACGACCACGAGCCGATCGGGCCGTCGCAGACCCAGACGCCGTGGCCCTCCTCCTCGTTGTCGATGCCGACGTCGTTGTGCAGCGTCGTGGCCCGCTCGCAGCCGGTGAAGTCGACGGCCGGGTCGACGTAGGACACGACCACGACCGGCCCGGTGCCGTCGGGCGGCGGTCCCCAGTTCCGCCAGCCGTTGTGTCCGCTGTAGACCGGTGCGCCGACGCCGTACCACTCGAAGGCCCCGGCCTCTCCGTAGTTGCCGGTGAACACCACGGCGCCGTCCGGAAGGCCGGCCACAACCGCCCGCACCTGCTCGGCGTACTCCGGCCAGCCGATCGTCTCGGGCTGGTCGTCGTCGAGCGTGCGGTAGAACGAGTCGGCGTACGTCGGCGCCGGCAGCACCGGGACCAGCGCGGGCCAGGCGACGGCGGCGGACAGCGCGAGCACGGCGCCGACCGCGACCAGCCGGCGGGTGCTGCGGCTGCGAGCCACCCAGGTGCAGCCGGCCGCGACCAGCGGGACGATCGCGCCGGCGAGGTAGTAGCCCTTGCCGCCGGTGACCAGGAAGACCAGCGTCACCACGAGGAACACCAGCGCCGGCAGCCGCGCCCGGCGCCACTCGGGGCCGCTGCGAGCAGCTTGACCAGCCCGATCGACCCAGACGACGAAGATCAGCGGGCTGAACATGATCGGCCGCCTCGCCGACCAGCTCGAGCCGGCCGACCGAGGCCGCCGTACTCGTCGGCGATGTCGGCGGAGAGGTCGAAGACCGGCCAGCCGTGGTCGGCCTGCCAGACCAGGTTCGGGACCCACATCAGCGCGGCGATCAGCCCGGCCAGCCACGGCCAGCGGGTCCGCAGCTCGGGCCGCAGCTCCGCGGTCGAGCACGCAGGCGACCAGGATGCCCGCCGAGCAGGAACGCGACCGCGTGCTTGTTGTTGAGCGCCGACCCCCGCGACCACGCCGGCCACCAGCCACAGCCGCGGGCGCGGCGGTCGAGCGACGGCCTGGGTCGCCAGGACCAGCACCGCCGTCCAGGCCAGGGTGTCGAAGTTGGCGGTCGACAGCCGGTGCCCCAGCGTCATGACCACAGCGGAGGCGGCGACCACGACCGCGGTCAGCACCTGGCCGCCGCGGCCGGCGCCCAGCAGCCGCGCGAACTGCACCGCCAGCAGCACGATGCCGACGACCGCCAGCAGCGCCGGCAGCCGCAGCACCACGAGGTGGTGCGGCGCGACCTCGGTGGCCAGCCGCGCGAGGAACGGCGTGAACGACGGCTGGTCGGGTAGCCCCACGCCAGCCGCTTGCCGGCCGAGACGAAGTAGAGCTCGTCGCGGTGCGGTCCGTAGAACGGCGCCATCGCCAGCAGTACCGCGGCCTGCACCGCCACCACCACGCCGACCTCGCGCCACGCGAAGGGCCGGCGCTCGTCGGTCACGCACGCATTCTGTCCGCGCAGGCGCTCCAGCACAGTCGCGTCATCCAGCCCGAGCCCGTCGCGCAGGTAGCCGAGCCGGTCGCCGTACATCGCGGTCACGGCGTCGTAGCCGGCCCGGAGGTAGGCCTCGTCCGCGACCATCACCCGCTCGTAGACGTCGACCTTGTCCGCACCGAGGTGTTCGCGGACCAGCCCGAGGTACTTCTCGCGGGTCGCCGACGAGAAGCTGTTGGTGAGCAGGTAGTCCTCGAGGATCGTGGCGTCGTCGACGCCGGCCAGGTGCAGCAGCAGCGCGGCGGCCCAGCCGGTGCGGTCCTTGCCGGCGGTGCAGTGGAAGAGCGCGGCGCCGGTGCCGTCCGCGATCTCGCGGAAGAGCTTCGCGAACGCCTCGCGCGCGCCCTCGACCTCCACGAAGCCCCGATAGACGCGGAGCATCACGTCGTGGGCCGTCGCCCGGTCGTGCAGGTCGGTGACCGCGTCCATCGGGATGCCCTTGACCTCGAGCTGCGTCCAGGTCGCGCCAGGGACGGCCACGTCGGGGTGCAGCTCGACCTCGTGGTCCGAGCGCAGGTCGTAGACGGCGGTGATCCCCAACCGGGCCAGCGACTCCGCGTCCGCGGCGGTGAGCAGGAGCTCGTTGGAGCGGTAGGCCACGCCACGACGCAGCGGCCGGCCGTCCGCGGCGACGTACGCCGCATCGGGACCGGTCACGTCGCGGAAGTTGTCGGCCGACGCGAGCCGGACCAGCTCCTCACCGAGCTCCGCGTCTGACACGGGTCAAAGCGTAGGGAGGCCCGGTGAACGCCGGACGAACGGGGCTCACGCTCAGCGCAGCGGCACGAACCGGTACCAGCCGTGCTCGGTGATCTCGGTGCCCGACGGCGTGCGCTGCACCAGCAGCATGGTGCCGCTGACCGGGATCACCATCCGTCCGTCGTCGGTCAGCTGCTCGACGAGCTCGTCGGGCAGCGTGCGTGGCTCGGCGGACACGAGCACCCGGTCGAAGGGGGCCGTGTCGGGCCAGCCGAGCCGCTCCGGGTCGGCCTGCTCGATGCGCGCCCAGGGCCGGTCGAGCCGAGCCAGGTTGGCGCGCCCGAACTCGACCAGTGTGGGTTCCAGCTCCACCCCGAGCACCTCTCCGGCCGGGCCGGTCAGGTGCGCGAGCAGCGCGGTCGACCAGCCGGACCCGGCCCCGACGTCGAGGACCCGGTCGCCCTCGCGCACCTCCAGGAGGCGCAGCATCGCCGCCACCGTGCGCGGCTGGGAGTTGGTCTGGCCGCGACCGATCTGGATGGGCCCGTCGTACGCCGCCCGCCCGCGGGCCGGCCGCGGCAGGAAGCCGGCGCGCGGTGTCGCGTCGAACGCCTCGGAGACCCGATCCTCCACCCGGTCCAGTCTGGCACTGCCGCGCCGACGCACCCCCAGCCAGGTGAGCACCGCCAGCACCCGGCGATGCTCCTCGCCGGTCTCCTGCAACCCGAGCTTGTTCATGATGCTGGCGATGTGGGTCTCGACGGTCCGGTCGGTGAGGAAGAGCCGCCGGGCGATGCCGGCGTTGTTGCGGCCCTCGGCCATGAGCGAGAGCACCTCGCGTTCACGAGGTGTGAGGAGCGCAAGGGGATCGTGGTCCCGGCTCGGCCCGAGCAGGGTGGCCACCACCTCGGGATCGAGGGCCGAGCCGCCCGCCGCCACCCGGCGCAGCGAGTCCATGAAGTCGTCGACCTCGAAGACCCGGTCCTTGAGCAGGTAGCCGAACCGGCCGCTCGAGACCAGCTCGACCGAGTGCCGGGTCTCCACGTGCTGGGAGAGCAGAACAATCGCGAGGCCGGGATCGCGGCTGCGGAGCTCCCTGGCGGCGCGGGCGCCGTCGTCGGTGGAGTCCGGAGGCATCCGGACGTCGATGATCGCGAGGTCCGGGTGCTCGCGCTCGACCGCCTCGACGAGCGCGACGGCATCCGCCGCCCGGCCCACGACCTCGTGGCCGGCGTCCTCGAGGAGTCGGGCCAGACCCTCGCGGAACAGCGCCGAGTCCTCCCCGATCACGATGCGCACGGGAGCGCCGCCTCCACCTCGGTGCCGCGGCCGACCGGACTGGCCACGGAGAGCGAGCCGCCGAGAGCGGCGACGCGGTCGGCGAGTCCTGAGCGCAGCCCGAGCCGGGCGCCGCCGCAGCCGTCGTCGCGTGACCCGCACCAGCAGGCTGACCGTCGCGGCGTACGACGCGGAGCTCGATCCGGGTCGCCTCGGCATGCTTGACCGCGTTGGCGATCGCCTCGCTGGCGACGTAGTACGCCGTGGTCGCCACGGCGTCGGGCAGCGGACTGTCGTCGACGTCCATGTCGACGGTCATCGGCAGGCTGCGGACCAGGTTCGACAACGCGGCCGGCAGCCCGTCGTCGAGGCTGCTCGGCCGCAGCCCGTGCGCGATCTGCCGCAGCTCGGCCACCGCGCTCCCGAGCTCGGCCACGCTCCCGTCGAGCAGTTCGTCGACGTCGACGGTGCCGTCGTCGAGGTGGCGTTGGGCCAGTCGCAGCTGCATGCCCAGTGAGACCAGCCGTTGCTGAGCGCCGTCGTGCAGGTCGCGCTCCATCCGGCGGCGCTCCTCGTAACCGATCTCGACGAGCCGGGTCCGGCTGGACTGGCACGTCGCGCAGCGCCTGGGCCACCTCGGACCGGAGCCGGACCACCTCGACCAGCGTGCTGCACCGATCGGCGACCTCGCGGAGCAGCTCGGGCGAGGCCGGGCCGGAGCCGGGCACCAGGACGCCGGTGGGTTCGTCGTCCTGGCGGACCGGTACCCCGCCGGCCGGCACGGGCCGGCCGTCTGCGTCGCGGTACGACTCGGAACCGGGGGCGCGGAAGCCCACCTGCAACGCCGGATCGCGCAGCGCCCCGCGGAGCACGTCCTGCAGCCGCTCGGGCCGAGACCGTCCGGTGCTCACCTCCCGGTGCAGCTCGTCGACCGCGGCGAGAGCGGCCCGGCGCAGCGGGTACATCCGGGCGTCGACCGCTCGCCGCACGACGCGCACAGCGGGCAGCAGGAGCAACGCCGCCGGCCGCGGTTCCGATCGCGACGCCGGTCTCGGAGTCGCGGCCGACCAGCACACCGACGACCGACGAGACGGCCGCGTAGACGCCCAGCAGCAGCGCGGTCACCAGCCCCCAGGTGACGGCGACCGCCAGGGCCTTGTCGACGTCGTACAGGTCGTGCCTGAGCACCGCTATCGCCGCAGCCACCGGGGTGGCGACGAGCGAGGCGAGCCCGATGGTGGCGCTGATCCACAACGGCTGGCCCCAGATCACGATCTCGAGCAGGCAGAGCAGGGGGTAGAGCGGCATGCCGATCCCGGCCAGGGCCAGCCACTTGATCTGCTGGCGCTGGATGCGGTCGGCACGCCGGAACCGCAGCACCAGGGACACCGCGCAGGCAGCGATGAGCAGGAGCAGCACCACGAACGCGACCAGGGAGAGCAGCTCCCACCACCCCGGGGGCGGGCCGAACGGCCGGGCCAGGTCCGCCAGCGGTGCGCGGAACGGCTCGTCGGCCACCGCACCGTCGACCTGGGTGACCACCGTCGTCGACCACCATCGTCACCGGCACCCAGCGCCAACGCGGCGAGGGCACCCGACCGTCCGGAAAGTGGAGCAGAAGCAGGCCGAACGTCGCGAGGATCCACCACGCGTTCTCGGCGCTGACCGCGACGAGCCAGGCCCATCGTCCGGGGTCGTCGGTGGTCGCCAGCCACTGCAGCCAGATCTCCTTCGCGACCACCAGGGCGACGGCGAGTGACAGCAGGCCGAGCAGGACGCCGACCACGGCGCCCTCTCGCCGCCGCGTGACGAGCACGGACAGCCCGGTGGTCGCAAGGGACGACGAGCACGCCGATCGCGAGGGTGAGCCACGACGTGCGGTTGGGCGCGGCGGCCAGGAAGCCGATCGCGGCGACCAGCGAGAGCGCGGCCAGTACCGCGCACACGACGGCGGCACGGCGGGCCCAGGGCATGGCAGCACTGTAGGGACGGACCGGCGTCCCGGGGCTCCGTGCCAGCACGGGACCCGATCCCCGAGGAGCGCCACGATCCGCAGACACCACTGGTCGTTCCTAGCGTCGAGGCATCGTCCATCGACCGCCCACCTGGAGGCTCGCATGACCACCACCGCACCAGTCCGGACCGATGTCGGGACGTCGGCCGTATCCACCGTCCGGACCCGAGTGGCCGCCGCGGCCCTCGCCACGTCGGCCGCCACCGTCTCGGTGCTGCTCGCCACGACGCCGTGGGGCGACCGGCTCGACAGCAGCTCCGACGAGGTCCTGAGCTACGACAAGCTCCTCGAAGTCCGCGAAGCGGCCTGGTCCAGCATGCTCCTCGACTCGTTCGCCTTCGCGGTCATCGGGCTGACCCTCGGGCTCGGCGTCCTGCACCTGGTCCGCTCGAAGGGCCGGGTCGCCGCGCTGGTCGGTGCTGTTCTCACCACTGCCGGCGGGATCCTGTTCGCGATGGGCGGTGCCGCGTTCGCGACGGTCGTCTGGTTCATCAGCGCCGACGGTCTCCCGGACGGCGCCGGCCCGGCACTCGTCGACTACGCCAACGACAACGTCGGCCACCTGATGGGCGTCGACATGGCTGGTTTCCTCCTCACCACGGTCGGCAGCCTGGTCCTCGCTGCCGCCCTGATCCGGGCCCGAGCCGTCCCGGTCCCAGCCGTCGTGGTCTACATCCTGCCTGACAGTCGTCCAGTTCGTCGGCCTGCCCGGCCGCGCGATGGACTTCCTGCAGATCGCGATGATGGTGCTGCTGATCGGCCTCGCGGCCGTCGTCTGGCGCCGCGCCTAGCTCTTCGGAGGCAGCGGGAAGAAGCTCGACGTCCGGGCGGCGTACGCCGGGTAGCCGGGCCGCTGCATCATCGTCTTCTCGAGCAGCTTGACGCCGGTGACCTGGTAGACGAAGAAGGTCATGGCGGCCGGGCAGAGCACGGTCGCCAGCCCGGCCACCCAGCCGGAGCCGAGACCCGCTGCCAGCCACAGCCCCCACCAGATGCAGGCGTCGCCGAAGTAGTTGGGATGCCGGGAGTAGCGCCAGAGCCCCTGGTCCATGACCGGGGGCCTGGTCTCCTTCGGCTGCTGCTTGTACGCCGCGAGCTGGCGGTCGCCGACGGCCTCGAAGAACAGCCCGGTGGCCCACACGACCACGCCTGCGACGACGATCGGCCACCACTCGACGGCCAGCACCGCGCCGACCATCACCGGCCCGGCCACGAACCACTGGACGACGCCCTGCACCAGGAAGACCCGGCGCACGAGCACGCCCATGCCGATCTGGGACGGCGGACCACCCAGCATCTCGGCGTACCGCGGGTCCTCCTTGCCGCCGTGCTCACCGACAGCCCGGCCTCGGATGTGCCAGGCCAGCCGCAGCCCCCAGACCGCGACCATCGCGGCCACCAGCCAGCGGCGCCAACCGCTGCCCTCGTCGATGACGGTGCCGACGACCGCCGCGGCCAGGGCGATCAGCACGAAGCCGGCGCCCCAGGCGACGTCGACCACCGCGGCCCTGTCGACCTGCTTGGCCCGGACCGCGGCCGCGGTCATCCCGGCCGCGCTGGCCAGCAGCCCGGCGAGCAGGACGATGAGGATCGGGAGCACGTGCGTCAGCTACCTCTCGGGTGGCTGGTCGGCCGGGCGTGCGGTGGGGTCAGCCGAGCTTGGACCACGCCAGGTCGGCGGCTTCCGCGACCCGCGCGGCGCTGCCGGTGCCGTGCCGCGGCTCCACCACGAGCAGCATCACGGTCCGGCCCACTCGGGTCAGCAGGGTGCGCCGCCACGTGGTCAAGCCGTACTGGATGAAGGCGTCGAGCATGCCGACCCGCTCGTCGCCGACCCGCCGGGGCTGCCAGCCGCGGACCTTCATCGTCGCCTTGCCACCCTCGCCGTCGGTCGTGGCGTGGGTCCCGGTGCAGGCCTCGACGAAGGCCCGGTAGTGCGCGAGCACCCCGCGCGCCTCGGCCGTGGTCCGCATCCGGACGATGTTCTCGTCGAAGGCGAACGACGGCCCGCTGACCGAGTAGTAGGAGCCCTCCACGCGGCTGGTGCCGCGGTAGTTCCGGTAGCGGTCGCAGTGCAGCGGCGAGGTCGTGAAGTCGGGCGCGTCGATCCCGAACGCGTAGACGTTGCGGTGGCCGTCGTCGTGCCGGCCGCGCAGCTGGGGGAAGACCGTCTCCGCCTCGTCGAGCGTCAGCAGGCTCGGCTTGCCGAGTGGAGCGGCCAGGGCCGGACTCGGGACGGCGAGCCCCAGCGCCGCCAGGAGGGCTGTGACGAGGACGGCGAGCCGTGCAACCATCGCCCTTTCCTACCACTGGCTCACCGGGCTCACCAGTCACGCACCAGCGGCAGGGTGCGGTCAGCGCCGCGGCGGACCATGAGGATCTGGTCGACGCCCATCCGGCCGTCGCGGAAGGCCATCGAGCCGCCGACGAGGTAGAGCTCCCAGACCCGGACGACCTCCTCGCCCATCAGCTCGACCAGTCGGTCGCGGTTGCGGCGGAAGTTCTCCAACCAGCCGGCGACGGTGAGCACGTAGTGCTCACGCAGCGCGTGCACGTCGCGCACCTCGAGGCCGGCACGCTCGAAGAACGCAACGGTCTCGCCGACCGGACGCATGTACATGTCGGGCGCGATGAAGCTCTCGATGAACGGCCCGCCGCCCGGCCACCTCCCGGAGCGGCTCATCTGCTGGACGAGCACCCGGCCGCCCGGCTTCACCGACCGCGTCAGCACCTCGGCGTACGTCGGGTAGTTGTCCTGGCCGACGTGCTCACCCATCTCGATCGAGGCCACCGCGTCGTACTCGCCGGTCGAGTCGCGGTAGTCGCAGAGCTCGATCGTCACCCGGTCCTCGAGCCCGCGTTCGCGGATGCGGGCGTCGATGAACCGCTTCTGCTCGGCCGCGATGGTGATGCCGGTGACCCGGGCACCGAACTGCTCGGCGGCGTGCAGCGACAGCGAGCCCCAGCCGCAGCCGACATCGAGCAGCGTCATCCCCGGCTCCAGACCCAGCTTGCGGCAGACCAGCGCCAGCTTGTCGAACTGCGCCTGCTCGACCGAGACGTCCGGCGAGGAGTGGTAGCCGCACGAGTAGGCCATCTGCGGGTCGAGGATCAGCTCGTAGAACTCGTTGCTCAGGTCGTAGTGGAACGAGATCGCGCTGCGGTCGCGCCGCTGGCTGTGCAGCCGGCCGCGGAGCCTGGCCTGCGACGCGGGCGCCGCCGGAGGGCGGCCCAGCGCACCGATCCGAGCGGCGGTCCGCACGGCTCGTGCGACGGCTGCCGTCGTCGGCCGTCCCTTCGAGGCTCGCTGCGCTCGCACCTCAGTGCTAGCTCCCAGCCCGCGCTCCTTCGCCACGGCGAACGCGTGGGTCAGCGCGTGGTCGAGGTCGCCGGGTACGTCGATCTCCCCGGTGACGTAGGCCTGCGCGGCGCCGAGCTCGCCCCGCCGCCACAGCAGCCGGCGCACGGCGTCGACGGAGTTGAGGACGACCAGGGGCGCGTCGACGGGCCCGGCCGTCGAGCCGTCCCAGGCCTTCAGCCGGACCGGGAGGTCGCCCTTCAGGAACGGTCGCATGGCCTCCTCGAGACGGTTCGCGATGACGCTTTTCCGGGGTCCCCGCGAAGCGCTGCCTCCACGCGCGCAGCGCCCTCCTCTAGCGGTTTCGTGGAGTGGTTCACGACTGCCTCGCGAACGTCAGCTGGTTGACGTCGAGGTAGGAAGAGGCGAAGCCGGCCTGCGAGTACTTGAGGTAGAAGTGCCACATCCGCAGGAACGTCTGGTCGAAGCCGAGGTCGAGCACCCGCCCGGAGGCGGCAAGGAAGGCCTGGTCCCAGAGCCGCAGCGTTTCGGCGTACGACGCTCCCATCGACAGCCCCCCGACCAGTCGCAGGCCGGTGTCGCGGCGGGTGATCTCGTCGATCGCTCTGACCGACGGCAGGAAGCCGCCGGGGAAGATGTACTTGTTGATCCAGGTGTAGGTGTTGCGGGTCACGAGCATCCGGTCGTGCGGCATCGTGATCGCCTGGATCGCGACCCGGCCGCGCGGCGCCAGGACCCGGTCGAGCGTCTCGAAGTAGGTGGGCCAGAACTGCCAGCCAACGGCCTCGATCATCTCGACCGACACCACCGCGTCGTACTCACCGACGACGTCGCGGTAGTCGCACAGGTCGACCGTCACCCGGTCCGTCTGCCCGGCTGCGGCGATCCGCTCGTCGGCCAGCACCTTCTGCGCGGTCGAGAGCGTGATGGTGCGGACGGTCGCTCCCCGCCGGGCAGCCCGGATCGCCAGCTCGCCCCAGCCCGAGCCGATCTCGAGCACCCGGGAGCCCTCGGTGACGCCGGCCTGGTCGAGCAGCCGCTCGATCTTGCGGACCTGGGCGGTCTCGAGGTCCCGCGCCGTGGCCGACCCGTCGAGCTGGCCGGGTGGGAACAGCGCGGAGGAGTAGCTCAGCGTCGGATCGAGGAACAGCTCGAAGAGCTCGTTGGAGAGGTCGTAGTGGTGGGCAATGTTGTCCCGCGAGTTCTCGGTGCTGCTGAGCTCTTCCTCGGGCGGCTTGCGCACGACGAGGGCGCGAAGCTTCTGGAGGGGCTCGGGGATCAGGTGCTGCATCCGGGCGGCCAGCACGGCGAGGAAGCCGTCGAGGTCCTCGGCGTCCCAGGCGCCGGTCAGGTAGGCCTCGCCGAAGCCGATCAGCTGGTCGCGGCCGAGCCGCAGGAAGAACTCGTCCGGGCGGCTCACGACCATGACCGGACCGCCACGGCCGACTGTCTTGTCACCGACGTGGACAGTGACGTCGAGCCGGTTGACGGCCGTCTCGAACAGGGTCCGGGCGACCCGCGCAGCGATGCGGGCCCGGGGGCCTTCGGGCAGGACGTCGAGGCCGGGCCAGTGGTTCGCCGAGCGGCGGGCCGAGGTGATGGTCATGACTGGACTTTCTTCTGCGCGTGGGTGGGGCGGGGCTGTATCGGCAGTCGACGAAGCCACAGCCAGATGCCATGCATTCGGATCAGGGCAGTACCCCGGATGGCGGCTGGCGCTGTCTGTCTCGGGGAGAGGTCGGCCAGGCATCCGGACAGCGAGGCGCTGAACCGGTCACCGTCGTCGGTCCGGAGGGTGATCGCGAGGTCGAGCCGGCCGTCGTGGGGGACCGGGACCGCGAGCTCGTAGCGTGCCGTCGGTGCCGTGGAACGGCGAGACGTACATCGCCTTGGGAGTGGTGGCCCTGCCCTGGCCGTCGGGGTGGACGAGGTAGGCGTGCCGGTCGCCGTAGGTGTTGTGCACCTCGACGACGGTGGCCGCCGGTCGGCCGGCGATGTCCCAGCACCAGAAGACCGAGATCGGGTTGAAGCAGTAGCCGAAGGCCCGCGCGTGCGCGGCCATCACGACCCGCCCGCCGCTGCAGGTCGACGCCGTGCTCGGCGAGGAAGGCCTCGACGTTGGCGCGGATCGACACGTCAGCCCTGCCCAGGTGGTCGCGCGCCTCGAACCGCCCGAGGACGCCGTGGTCCGGCAGGTCATCGAGGTCGACCACCCACGTGTGCGAACGGTGGGTGAAGGTCCTTGCGAACGGTTTCCGGCGGATGTGCCGGATCGTGGTCGCGTAGGTACCTGTGGGGACGTCGTCGGCCGGCGACCGGGGCAGCACTGCGGGCCAGGTGAGTCCGAGCCGTCTCGACCGCGGCCAGACCGGAGCGCGCGCCGTCCTCGTGGAACCCCCAGCCGTGGTAGGCGCCGGCGAAGCTGATCCGGTCGGTGTCGATGCTCGGCAGCCGTTCCTGGGCCGCCACCGAGCCGGGGTTGTAGAGCGGGTGCTCGTACTCCATCCGGTCGATCACCGTCGCCGGGTCCACGTGGTCCTCACCACCCGAGTCCTGTCCCACCAGGGTCAGGAGGTAGCGGGTCTCGGTGTCGAGGCGCTGCAGGCGGGTCAGGTCGTAGGTGACCAGCACCTGCTCCTCGGGGCTGGTGCGCCGGGCGAAGTTCCACGCAGCCCAGGCGTGCCGCGAGCCCGGCAACACCGAGGTGTCGGTGTGCAGGAGCGCGGTGTTCGTCGAGTAGGGCATGGCGGTGAGCACGTCTCGCTGCGTGGCGGTCGGCTCGGCGAGCATCGCGATCGCCTGGCCCGGGTGGGTCGCGATCACGACGGCGTCGAAGAGCTGCACCGTGCCGTTGCCGTCGGTGACCTCGACGCCGTCGGAGGTCTCGAGGACCGACGTGACCTTGACGCCGGCGCGGACCTGCTGAAGCCGCGCGGCCACCGCGGCGACGTACCGCTGCGAGCCACCGGTCACCGTCCGCCACTGGGGGCTGCCGAAGACGCCGAGCATCCCGTGGTGCTCGAGGAACGTGAACAGGTAGCGCGCCGGGTAGTCGAGCGCCACCTCCGGGTCGCACGACCACACGGCGGCGACGAGAGGCTCCATGAAGTGGCGGTGGAAGTACGCCGTGAACCGCCCCTGCTCGAGGAAGTCGCGCAGGGTGAGGTCCGCCCCGTGGGAGGCCAGCAGCCGGCGCGCTCGCCGGTGGAACTTCGGGATCTCGGTGAGCAACCGCAGGTAGCGCGGGTTGCGCAGGTTCGCGGCCGTGGGGAAGAGGCCCCTGGCACCCAGCGCGCCCGCCCACTGAAGGCCGGTGTCGTCGTCGCGGATGGACATCGACATCTCGGAGGGCTGGGTGACCACGCCCAGCTCGGCGAACAGCCGGAGCAGCACCGGGTAGGTGCGTGGGTTGTGCACGATGAAGCCCGTGTCGATCGCCAGCTCACGGTCTCCCTCGCGTACGACGTGGGTGTCGGCGTGGCCGCCCAGCCGCTCGTCGGCCTCGAAGAGCGTCACGTGCGCCGTGCGCGAGGCGACGTACGCCGCCGTCAGCCCGGCCACTCCCGAGCCGACGACCGCGATGCGCTGCGGTGTCGGAGTCATTGAGGCTTTCCTAGGTGTCGAAGGAGAACAGGGCGACGACGTCGTCGCTCGGCTCGGTCGGTTCTTGGCCGGCGGTCTCGACGGTGATCCCGGCGCCGTTGGCACTCGCGGCGTCTCCGCTGAGCACCACCTTGTTGTCCGATCCGGCCGGCATGATGCCTGCAGGCACCATCACGTCGTCGTGCTGGAGCCAGAGTGCGTAGGCGTGCCCCTCGGGCGCCGCCGGCATGTCATGGGTGACGAGCACGGCCTCGTTGAGCTCCTCGGAGCGGACCACGGTCGCGGTGGCACCCCCGGGCAGAGTCTGCGTGAACTCCTGCGCGTCCTTGGCCTCGATGACCCGGCTGTAGGGGTCGGTGGGGCCGTCGTCGTTCACCTGCTGCCAGACGATCCCCCCGGTCCCGATCGCGACGACCGCCGCAGCGGCCGCGAGAAACGGCAGGACCCGACGACGCCGACGTGGCTCGATGGCGGTGACGGTGGATCCGGGCGGTGGCAGCGGTCGGACCTCGGCGATGTCGGCGAGCACCCGGTCGCGCAGCTGTGCGGACGGCGTCGTGACGGTGGTCTCCGCCAGGAGCGCGGCGGCCTCCTGCAGCGAGTCGACCTCGCTGCGACAGGCCGGGCACTCGGCCAGGTGTCGCTCGAACTGAGCGCGTTCGATGTCGTCTAGCGCGTCGACCGCATAGGCCCCCGACAGCGCGTGGATGTCGCCGGTCATGAGCCCACCCCCATGGTGTCTCGTAGTCTGATGAGCCCGTCTCTGATGCGGGTCTTGGCGGTGCCGACCGGTAGCTCGAGCATGGTCGCCACCTCCGTGTGCGTGTAGCCGCCGAAGTAGGCCAGCTCCAGCGCCTCCCGCTGGACGGCGGTGAGGCTGGCCAGGGCCTGGCGGACCCGGCGCGCCTCGAGCGACGCCGGCGGCGGCCTCGGCGGTCGAGTCGTGCTCGACCGGCTGGTTCCGCTGGTGGTACGTCGTGTCCCGCCTCGTCGACGCCTCGGCGGACCGGACCCGGTCGACCGCCTTGCGGTGCACGATGGTGAGCAGCCACCCGAGCGGGCTGCCCTTCGCGGGGTCGAACCGGCCCGACGTCTTCCAGATCTCGAGGAACGCCTCCTGGGCGACCTCCTCGGCCTGGGCCGGGTCGCGGACCACCCGGACGGCCAGGCCGACGACGCGACTGGACGTCGCGTCGTACAGCCGCGCGAAGGCGGACTGGTCGCCCCTCCCGCAGGCCTTCAGGAGGTCCGCCAGGTCAGGCGCCGACGATGCCCCTCCCTCGGGAGAGGCATCGCCGGCCATGCGCCCGGTCTGCTTCATCAGCGCGATCTTCTCGCTATTTCTCGTCGTCAGGAATGGCTCACTTGGTGGGCATGAGGACCGAGTCGATGACGTACACGGTGGCGTTCTTGGTCGGGATGTTGCCGCAGATGACGTTGGCAGCATCGCCGTCCACGGTGAAGCCGGACTCCGCGTCGCCCTCGATGGTGATCGTGTCGCCGTTGAGGGTCTCGTGCTCACCGGCCAGCTGGTCGGGGCCGAGCTGCTCGCCCACGACGTGGTGCGACAGGATCGCGGTCAGCGTGGCCTGGTCGGCCAGCACCGCGTTGAGGTCCTTCTCGGGGATCTTGCCGAAGCCGTCGTTGGTCGGCGCGAAGACCGTCAGCGCCGGAGCGGCGTTCAGGGTGTCGGCCAGCCCGGGGACAGCGGTGACGGCGGCGACCAGGGTGGTCAGCAGCGGGTTGTTGCTCGCGGCGGTCGCGACCGGGTCGGTCACCATGCCGTTGAAGGAGCCCTTGCCGTCCGTCGGGATGGCCGAGCAGCCAGGCCCGAAGGTGTCGGCGCCCGCGTCGGCGGCCATCGGGTCGGAGCTCATCGGGTCAGAGGGCGTGGCGGCCGCGGCGGTGGTCTCGTCGCTGGCGGCGCTGCCGCTGTCCGAGTCGTCGCCGCACGCGGCCAGGCCGAGGGTGAGGGCGATGAGGGCGGCGCCGGCGGCACCGGTACGGCGGAGGGAGCTGCGGTTCATGACTGGTGTGGCCTTCCGATTGAGGTGGCTTACACCTCTTCTTCGGTGCTGGCGCGCCGGCGGATTGGATGGGTCTCGGGTTGTCTGGGTCTGCGCTCCTGGCACCGTGAGAGGGAGGGCCCGGGGCTGGCGCCCCGGGGCTGGGGCGGCGCGTCGCGGGCAGTGGCCGCCGCCCCCATTGCGTAGCGCTACCCGCGCCGCGGCCAAGCCCCTTTACGCTCCCGGGGCGCCAGCCCCAGGCCCTCCCCGCGCATCGCCGTCGCTCCGTCATCACGGTGGGGTGGGGCGGGCTCGTCAGCGCTGCGCGCTCCTCGCCCCGTCAGGCGACTTTGACGATGAGCTGCTGGATGCCGCTGGAGCCCTCGGGGAAGGGGTTCATCCGGGCGGTGGACTGGGTGTTGCCCTTGCCGTCGATGACGCGGCAGCTGAGGTTGTGGGAGCCGGGCTCGGCCTGCCAGGGGAAGTACCACTGCCGCCAGTAGTCGTTGCCGGCGCTGGGGCCCAGCTCGGCGTCCTGCCAGGCACCGCCGTCGATCTGGACCTGCACCTGCGCGACGCCGCCGTTCTGCTGCGCCCAGGCGATGCCGCCGACGAAGGTGTCGCCGGCGTCGATGGTCTCGAGCACCTTCGGGGTGTCGATCCGGCTGGAGATCTTGATCGGTGCGTTGGTCGCCCAGTCGCGTTTGGTCCAGTAGGAGTCCTTGGCGGCGTACGTCGTCAGCGTGATCCGCTCGATCCACTTGCAGGCGCTGATGAAGCCGTAGAGCCCCGGGACCACCATCCGTGCCGGGTAGCCGTGCTCGCGAGGGAGGGCCGCGCCGTTCATGCCCAGCGCGATCATGGCGTCGCGGCCGTCGGTGGCGAGCTCGTACGGCGTACCGATCGTCATGCCGTCGACGTCGGTGCTGAAGATCTGGTCGACGCCGCCCTGGACGCCGGCCAGCTCCAGGAGGTCGGTGAGGCGGACGCCGATCCAGCGGGCGCCGCCGACGTACGGTCCGCCGACGCTGTTGGAGACGCAGGTCAGCGTGATGTCGCGCTCGATGAGGGGCATGGCGAGCAGGTCGTCGAAGGTGAGCTCGAGCTACTTGTCGACCATCCCGTCGATCGTGAGCGACCAGCCGTCGATGTCCACGATCGGGACGTCGAGCCGGGTGTCGACGCGGTAGAAGTCGTCGGTCGGGACCCGGAGCGGCGTGACGCCCGGGAAGTCCGCCTCGATCCCGGTCGGGAACGCCGGCGCCGGCTCGGCGGGCTTCGGGAAGGCGATGTCGGTGAGCCGGGCGCGGTACTTCCCGATCCACCGGCCGGCGCCGCCCATGACGGCCGCGGTCGCGGCGAGCACCCCGACGCCGATCAGGACGCCGCGGCGTGAGGGCCCGGTCGAGGGTCCGCTCGAGTCGGTCGCCGGCGCGGCGCCGGCGGTCGCCCAGCGGTCCAGCAGCCACAGGGCTCCGACCCCGGCGACCGCGGTGGCCAGGGAGGGCAGCACGTCGCGCGGCTCGGCGGCCGGCCGGTTGAGCGCGGTGAACGCCGCGACGCCGACCAGCACCAGCTGGAGCGCGGCGCCCAGCGCGAACCGGCGCCGCGCGAGCAGCCCGGCGACCGCGGCGAGCACCAGCACGCCGCCCATCACCGAGCCGATGAGGACGCGTTTGTCGTTGGAGCCGAAGTGCGCGATCGCCCACTCCTTCATCGGCGTGGGCGTCAGGTCGATGACCTGGGAGCCGACGGCCAGCACCGGCGAGGAGGCCGGGTTCAGCAGGGAGGCCACGAGGTGGCCGGCGGCCACGCCGACCAGGGTCGCGAGGACCCCGAACAGGGCGTACGCGATCCGGCTCCGCATGCTCCTTGTTCGGAGCGGAGGCGACCTCGGATGGTTACTTGGGCGGCAGGCTCCCGGCGTACGACGTGCCGACCGCGACCCAGCGCTCCAGGGCGTTGTCGTCGGCCACCGCGTCGCTGGTGACGCGCAGCCAGCCGTCCATCTCCTTGCCGCGCATCTCCATCCGGCTGGCGCCCGGCTCGCCCACGAGCCGCTCCGTGTCGGCCGGGTCGCAGCGCAGCATCAGCCCGCCCCTGCCGCTCGCGGCGACGGCCATGTGGCCGCCGACGAGGAAGGCGAGGCCGCCGAACATCTTCTGCTCCGCCACCGGAACGTCGGGCAAGAGCCCGCGGATCCGCTCGGCGAGGTCTTCGTCGTAGGCCATGCCGGGATCATGGCACCGGCTGGGGACAGTCAGCCCAGGGCGAGCGCGACGTAGGGGATCGTGGCTGCGGGCAGGGTGTAGCGCTCCACCTCGACGAAGCCGTGGGCCAACGCGAACGCGAGCCCGTCCTCGTTCGACGCGAGCACGACGGTCTCCACCGGCCGCTCGTCCGCCCAGCCACGTGCGATCTCGAGCCCACGCGCGTAGAGCAGCGTGCCGATGCCCCGACGGCGGTACGCCGGCAGCACCCGCGCGATCACCATCGCGCCCGCGTCGTCCGTCGGCCGGCGCACGGTCGAGTTCCCGACCGCGTCGCGGTCGAGGTAGGCCAGCTCCAGCCGGTGCCGCCCGGACCGTTCGCGAACCTCGTCGAGCGAGAGCGGGTCGGTCGGGATGATCGCGTTGTGGATGTGCTGCCAGTCGGCGACCGTCTGCTCGTCGGCCACCTCCACGAAGCGCACGTCGTCCATGTGCGGCAGTCTTCACCCTGTGACAGACACCCCGACCCAGCTGGTGCACCTCGAGATCGCCGACCAGGTCGCGACCATCACGCTGGACAGTCCGCACAACCGCAACGCGCTGTCGCGGCAGCTGGTCACCGAGCTGTTCGAGCGGCTCGAGACGGCCGAGGCCGACGAGGCGGCCAAGGTCGTGGTGATCCGGTCGTCCGGGCCGGGTCTTCTGCTCCGGCGCCGACCTGACCGAGGCGACCAGCCAGGGCATGGAGGAGGGCGCCAAGGAGATCGTCCGGCTGCAGCGTCTGATCGTGACGATGGGCAAGCCGGTCGTGGTCGAGGTCGGCGGGCCGGTGCGCGCCGGCGGCATCGGGATCGTGGCTGCCGCGGACGTCGCGATCGCCGCCGAGGACGCCACGTTCGCGCTCACCGAGGTCAAGCTCGGGCTGGCCGCCGCGATCATCTCGCTGACGGTGCACCACCGGATGAACCCGCGCGCCGCGGCGCTGACCACGCTGGGCGGCGAGGTGTTCAGCGGGACCGAGGCCGCGGCGTACGGCCTGGTGACGCGGGCCGTCCCGGCCGACGACCTTGCCGAGGAGGTACGCCGGATCTGCGCCAGCCTCGCCACCGGCGCCGCCCAGGGACTGCGCGAGTCGAAGCGGATCCTCAACCACGACCTCGTGGAGCGGATCGACACCCGCGGCGAGGAGATGGCGGCGCTCAGCGCCCGGCTGTTCGCCTCGGACGAGGCCAAGGCGGCGATGACCGCCTTCCTGTCCCGGAAGGGTTAGCTGCCCAGCGCCAGCGCACGGTCGCAGGCGGACCGAGAGCCGGTTGGCCGTGCACGCGCGACATGGAAATTACCTGTGATTCGAACGGATGACCTCCCGGGCGGCATCGCGAGTTAGGCTTGGGGGCTTGCCGCTTCGCGGCGGCAGCCACCTGATCCACACCGGGATGGGCCGAGGGGACGACTCGTTTGAACGACGCACTGGTCGAAACTGACCTGGTTAATGGGGAAATCAAGGCCGAACAGGCTTTCGTCGACGTGGTCTACCTCCAGCTGGAGGAGTCCGCCCGAAACGCACAGCAGCTGGCCCGGGAGGGTCAGAACCGCGGCAAGCTGGGTCACGAGGGTGGCCTGGTCGAGCGGGACGCGATGGTCTTCCAGGCCGCGCGCCGGATCGCGCAGCTCGACGCCGCCCACGAGGGCCTGGTCTTCGGGCGCCTCGACATGCAGCACAGCGTGGACCGGGAGCCGCGCTACATCGGCCGGATCGGGCTGCGCGACGGGCACCGCGACTCCCTCCTCATCGACTGGCGCGCGCCCGCGGCCGCCGTGTTCTACCAGGCGACGGCGGCCGAGCCCCGCAAGGTCGTACGCCGCCGGGTGCTGCGCTCGACGGGTCCCAAGGTCGTCGGCGTCGAGGACGAGCTGCTCGACGCCGAGGCGCTCGCCGAGCTCGAGGCGGCCGGCGTCGAGCTCCCGATCGTCGGCGAGGGCGCGCTCATGGCGCAGCTGTCGCGGGCCCGTGACCGCACGATGCACTCCATCGTCGCGACCATCCAGGCCGAGCAGGACCTGGCGATCCGCGCGCCCAGCCGCGGGGTCGTCTCGATCAGTGGTGGCCCGGGCACGGGCAAGACCGTGGTCGCGCTGCACCGCGTGGCGTACCTGCTCTACACCGATCGCCGCCGCTACGAGAGCGGCGGCGTGCTGGTGGTCGGCCCCAGCGGCGTCTTCATGCGCTACATCGAGCGGGTGCTCCCCAGCCTCGGAGAGGCGGCGGTGGCGCTGCGCTCCCTGGGCGAGGTCGTCGACGGCCTGCGGGCGACGCGCCACGACGAGCCGGCGGTGGCCGACATCAAGGGCTCGGCCCGGATGGCGACCCTGCTGCGGCGAGTGGCGCGGCTGCAGGCGCCTGGCAGCCCGGACCAGTTCCGCGTCTTCTGGCGTGACGACGTGCTCACCCTCGAGCGCGGCATGCTCGGCCGGGTCCGCCGGCAGCTGATGTCGCAGGGCCGGCGAAACCGCCAGCTGCCCCGGGTGGCGGGCGCCCTGCTCGACGCGTTGTGGAGCCAGGTCCGCGGCGAGCGCGGCCTCGACCGGGGCCGCGAGGCGTTCGACGCCGACCTGCTCAGCGACGACGAGTTCCTCGACTTCGTGGTCGAGTGGTGGCCGCCGCTCGACGCGCGCACCGTGCTCGGCTGGCTGCGCGAACCTGACCTGCTCGCCCAGGTCTCCGACGGCCTGCTCAGCCACGAGGAGCAGCGGCTGCTGACCAAGTCCTGGGGCAGCGGCGACGAGGTCGACCTGTCCGTCGAGGACGTGCCGCTGATCGACGAGCTGCGCTACGCGCTCGGCGACGTGCCCCAGCGCACCGACGACGAGCGCGACCTCGACGAGACCTCCCTGCTGGAGGGCGGCGTCGACATGCAGGAGCTGCTGACCGCGTCCGACCGCGAGTACGCGCCGTCCGGTCGAGCCTGGGCGCCGCCGACGCACCGGCTCGAGGACGACCCGTTCTCGCACGTCCTGGTCGACGAGGGGCAGGACCTCACGCCGATGCAGTGGCGGATGGTCGGACGGCGCGGCAAGACCGCGTCGTGGACGATCGTCGGCGACCCGGCGCAGTCGTCGTGGCCGGACCCGGCCGAGTCCGACGAGGCTCGCGCGACCGCGCTCGAGGGCAAGGAGCGGCACGACTTCCACCTCTCGACGAACTACCGGAACTCCTCCGAGATCTACGAGTACGCCGCGGCGTACGCCCAGCGCGTCGGGCTCGACGCCGACCTGCCCACCGCGGTCCGCTCGACGGGGGTCGAGCCGCAGGAGGTCACCGCGGTCACCGACCTCGAGTCCGCGACCCGCGAGGCCGTGCTCGACGTGGCCGGCCGGGTGTCCGGCACGGTCGGGGTCGTGGTGCCGGTCGCGCGTCGGTCCGAGGTGAACGCCTGGCTCGCGTCCTGGCCGGAGCTGGCCGCTGACGCACCGGGGGCCCGGGCCGCGATCGACTCCTCGGTCACACCGTCGGGCGAGGATCGCGTCGTCGTGCTGACCGGCCTCGACACCAAGGGCCTGGAGTTCGACGGCATCGTCGTCGTCCGCCCCGAGGAGATCGAGGCGGAGTCGGTGACCGGCCGTTCCACGCTGTACGTCGTGTTCACCCGCGCGACCCAGCTGCTCACGACGATCTCCTGAGCCTCCACGTTTTCTGATGGTCGCGTTCGCCGTGGCACAGTTCTGCCCCGTGCGCCGTGCCCTCGTCATCCTGCTCGCCGTACTCACCATGGCCACCGCACTCTCGGTGGTGACCGGATCCCCCGCGGACGCCGCGCCCTCGGTCGACAAGCGGCTCGGCCAGGGCGAGTGTGCGCTCACCGGCCGGGTCTGGGTGCCCGGCCGCGGCTGCGCGCGGCACTACTGCGTCAAGGGCGCGACCATGTTCAAGGAGGGCCACGACGCCGAGCTCTGCCGGCTTCCGGGCCGCAACGGCGCCGAGTTCGCCCGCCCGATCAACTCGCGCCGCTGCGAGGACCTCGGGAGGGTCTGGATCGGCGAGGTCAACTCCTGCGCCTCCAACCCCAACCGGGCACGGTACGTCGTACCGAACGCCCCGCAGTGCCGTGGCAACGGCAAGATCTACGTCAACCACGGCGAGCAGGAGGGTCGGTACGACGAGTGCCTGACCCCGGGCCGGGCCGCCAAGCTGAACAAGATCGCGAAGCGGAACAAGCAGTCGCTCAACGAGGCGGCCCTCGACCGCAACCGGTTCAACTGCTCCTACCGCGCCGGCTGGGTGATGGCGCAGGGCACCTGCGTGAAGCGCGAGGGCCCCGTGCCGGCCTCGCAGCAGGGCGGCTTCTACATGGTCGGCGACTCGGTGAGCTGGCGGGCCGACGACGAGCTCGCGGGCCGGGAGCGCAACTGGATCCTCGACCTGCGCCCGGGCCGTCGCCTCGACGAGCTGCCCGGCCGGCTCGACTGGTTCCGCGCCAACCACGGCGACCCGGACCAGGTGATCATCCAGCTCGGCACCAACCGGCGGAAGGGGTTCAACGAGGGCGACTTCCGCGACACGATGCAGTCGCTGCCGGCCAGCACCCCGGTGCTGTTCCTGCTGCCCTACCGGAAGTTCAAGGGCGACAACGCCGGCCCGGTCGCGGCCACCAAGAAGTACACCCGCTGGATGCGGGGGCTGGCCTCCCAGCGTCCGATGACCTGCCTGTCGGACTGGCCGAAGATCGCGGCCTCGCACCTGTCCTACCTGGTCGACGGCGAGCACCCCGACGCCCAGCACGAGGGCTGGTACGCGCGCTACGTCGTCCGCGCCTGGAGTGACTGCGCCCGGCACCTCGGCCTCTGAGTCGCCGAGTCGGCAGCAGCTCCCGGCGAGGATTCACCGAAAACGAGAACAGGTTCTAGAATTCGCCGGTGTTTCGCACTCTTGCCGCCGTCGCCGTCGCCGCCCTGGCCGCGACTCTCCTGACCCCCACCGCCGCCCACGCCTCTCCTCGGACGGGAGACGGGCCGATGCCGCGGCTGCACGCGACCCACGGCGCGAAGGCCGCGATCCGCGACCAGCACGGTGCGCAGGTGCTGCTGCGCGGGGTCAACGTCAACCAGCTGGGCGAGTACTTCCAGGCCGCCCCCACCCTGCCGCCGACCGTCCCGCTGACCAAGGACGACTTCCACGACATCGCCAAGCTCGGCTTCAACAGCGTCCGGCTCATCGTCAGCTGGTCGCGGCTCGAGCCGAGCCCGGGCGCGTACGACACGGCGTACGTCGGCGAGATCCGGCAGGCGGTCCGGTGGGCGGCGGCGTACGACCTCTACGTCGTGCTCGACATGCACCAGGACGCCTACGGCATCGCGGTCAACACCCCGCAGGGCACCACCTGCCCAGAAGGCACCACGCCGAACAACGGCTGGGACGGCGCCCCCGCGTGGGCGACGCTCACCGACGGCGCCTCGACCTGCCGGCCCGGCGAGCGTGAGCTCGCGCCCGCGGTGATGCACGCCTGGCAGCACTTCTGGGACGACACCGACGGCATCCAGACCCACCTCGTCGACACGTGGGGCCGGCTGGCGCACGACTTCGCGAAGGCTCGCAACGTCGCCGGCTACGACCTGCTCAACGAGCCGGGCTTCGGGCTCGACCCGAGCGCCAACGGCACCACCGACCTCGGCGCGTTCTACGGCCGGGCGATCGACGCGATCCGCGCGGGCGAGACCGCCGGTGGGGGCTTCCACCACGTCGTGTTCTGGGAGCCGAATGTGTTGTGGTCGGCTTTCGGAAACGTCCCGGTCCCGGACCCGGGCTTCACCAAGGACAAGAACCTCGTCTTCGCGCCGCACATCTACGCGGAGTCGCTGTCGTCGAACAGCATCCCGGGCGGGTTCGCCAGCGCCCAGAAGGTGGCCAAGCGGCACGGCGTCACCGTGTGGGGCGGCGAGTGGGGCTTCTGGCCCGAGCACCCGGTCGACGCGTCGCGCAAGATCAAGCGGTACGCCGCCGCCGAGGACGCCGGCCAGTACGGCGGCGCGTGGTGGGACTGGAAGCAGGCCTGCGGCGACCCCCACGTCGTGAACCAGCCCGGCGGGCAGCCGTCCGCGGTGTCGGGCAGCCTGAACCGGTTCACCTGCCCCGACCAGGTGATGTCGGCGCCGGACCCGGCGTTCGCCGACGTGCTCAGCCGCCCGGTGCCGCGCTCGGTGCCCGGCACGATCACGCGACTCACGTCCGACGGGCGCACGGGCAAGCTCGTCCTCGAGGGCAAGCACACCAAGGGCGCCGCCCGGTGCGCGCTGCGGGTCTTCGTGCCGAAGCGCTTCGCTGACGAGAAGGTGCGAGTCTCCGGCATCGACAACCTCCGGCGCTCGCGCGAGCTCGGGAACGTCGTGCTGCGCGGTTGCGTCGCGGACAAGTTCCAGCTGCGGCTCGGCTAGGGGCGCGCCCTTGGTTCCGAGGCTCGGGCGCTGCGCACCGTCGCGCCACGACCACCCGTACCTTGAGGACATGACGAACACGACCTCTGCCCGGGAAGCCATCGCGGCCGTCCAGGGGCACGAGGCGTGGGCGATCATCCGTCGGTCGACCCGTGCGGGCGACCGCGACACCGTGGGCCTGGTCGGCGGGAAGCGGCGCGTGGTGGAGTCGCTGCTCGACGTACCGCTCGAGTCAGGTGCGCCCGCCGACGGTCACATCGCCGACCGGCTGCTGGCGGTGCCGTTCCGGCAGGTGCGTGAGCGGGGGTTCGAGGCGCACGACGACGGGACGCCGCTCGTGGTGGTCGACGTGGAGACCGAGCTGGAGTTCTCGGTCGAGGAGATCGTCGCGGCGATCGACGACACCGGAGTGGAGTTCGCCGACCGCGGCGGCTTCGACACCGACGACGAGGAGTACGGGAAGCTCGTCGAGTCGATCATCCACGACGAGATCGGTCAGGGCGAGGGCGCCAACCTCGTCATCGGCCGGCACTACCGCGCGACCGTTGCGGACTGGGGACCCGACAAGGCGCTGACCGTGCTCAAGCGGCTGCTCGAGCGGGAGCGCGGCGCCTACTGGACCTTCCTCTTCTTCACCGGCGACCGCTACCTGGTCGGCGCCAGCCCGGAGCGGCACGTCTCGATCCACAACGGCGACGTCCGGATGAACCCGATCAGCGGCACCTTCCGCCTGCCCACCGAGCCTGGCGCCGACCTGGCCGGCGAGCTGCTCGAGTTCCTGCACGACGAGAAGGAGATCTACGAGCTGTTCATGGTCGTGGACGAAGAGCTCAAGATGATGTGCGACATCTGCCACGAGGGCGGGCAGGTGCTCGGGCCCTTCCTCAAGCCGATGAGCCGGCTCATCCACACGGAGTACCTCCTCGCCGGGCGGACCGACCGCGACCCGCGCGAGGTGCTGCGCGACACGATGTACGCCGCCACGGTCACGGGCTCCCCGGTCGAGAACGCCTGCCGGCTGATCAAGCAGTACGAGACCGAGGGCCGCGGCTACTACGGGGCCGCCCTGGCGGTGCTCGGTCGCGACGCCCGGGGCGGACCGGTCGTGGACAGCCCGATCGTGATCCGCACCGCCGACGTCGACCTCGAGGGACGGCTCACCGTCACTGCGGGAGCCACCCTCGTGCGCGACTCGGACGCGGCGTACGAGGTCGCCGAGACGCATGCCAAGGCCGGCGGCATCCTGAGCGCCTTCGGGCTGGTGCCACCGGCGCCGACCCCGTCCGTCAACGTCGCGGAGCTGGTCAGCGACGAGGACGTGCTGCTCGCCCTCAACCAGCGCAACCGCCGGCTTTCGTCGTTCTGGCTCACCGACCAGGCCGGCGCGCCGCCGGATCCCCGGCTGCGCGGCAAGAGCGTGGTGGTGCTCGACGGCGAGGACGACTTCGTCAACATGCTGCGCCACCTGCTCGGCGTGCTCGGCCTGACCAGCACCGTGGTGCGCTACGACGAGTACGCCGAGGGCTGCCTCGACGGCTTCGACCTGGTGATCGTCGGTCCCGGGCCCGGCGACCCCCGCGACGACGCAGACCCGAAGATGCTCACCCTGCGCGCGGCCACCGCCGCCCTGCTGGCGGCCGGCCGGCCGTTCCTCGCGGTCTGCCTGGGTCATCAGGCGCTCTGCCACGAGCTCGGGATCCCCCTGGCCTACAAGGACATCGTCTTCCAGGGCACCCAGTCACCGGTGCAGATCGGCGGGCAGACGGAGCGGGTCGGCTTCTACAACACCTTCGTCGGCCGGATGGGACCGGACACGGTGCTGCCCGACGGCGTGCGGGTCGAGGCCGACCCCGAGACCGGTGATCTCCACGCGCTCTACGGGCCGCACTTCCGCGGCATCCAGTTCCACACCGAGTCGATCCTCACCGAGCACGGCTACGACCTCGTGCACCGGCTGGTCTCCGATCTGCTGCTGGATTGATTGACGTCATCCTTTCGGTGAATTTCTGGTGAACGGGTCGGCCAGATTTCGCGGACTCCCGCACTTTTTGGCTGCGCAACCCTGCGATGGGTGATCGAATGGGACCAGGGCCCGATGGTGACTGCCCCCCAGCGCCATCGGGCCCGTAAAACTTGCCCGGAGTCCCGCCTCAGCGGTCGACGGCCCGGACTCGCCCAGCTCGCTCCACTCGGTGCCCTCGAGCTGGGCGTTGATGATCCGCGGGGTCGCCTCGAGGTACGCCGGGAGGTCGGCCTGGGCCTGCTTGAAGTGGTCGGACTGCACGTGCGGCCCGGCGGCGTCGTCCTGGAACGCTTCGAGGAGGACGTACTCCTGCGGGTCGTCGAGGTCGCGGGACCAGTCGAACCACAGGTTGCCGAGCTCCGCACGGGTCGCCTCGGTGAAGGAACGGGTGATCTCGGGCCAGGCGTCGGCATGCTCGGCAGGACGCGGAACCGGGCGGCGATGAAGATCATGGCTTCACCCTGCCACGGTAGGCACCGGCGGGACGCCGGCGTCGAACAGGCATGATCAGCACGTGGAACCCACGCCTTCACAGCTGGAGGTTCCCTTCGGCGCGCGCGTGCTCGCCGCCGGCGCGCTGGCGCTGCCCACCGGGATGGTGGTGGACGGCTGGGTCGTCATCGACGGCGAGCGGGTCCTCGCCGTCGGCGCCGGCCCGCCGCCGGCGCCTCCTGCCGAGCGGTTGGGGTTGGTGACGCCCGGCTTCGTCGACGTGCACGTGCACGGCGGGGGCGGTGCGTCGTTCGACGGCGGCGACCCGGAGGCGGCGGCCACGGTGGTGCGCACCCACCTCGCGCACGGGACCACCACCATGGTGGCCAGCCTGGTCACCGACTCACTGGACGGGCTCGCGGCGTCCTGCTCGTCGCTGGCGTCCCTGGCCGACGACGGGGTGGTGGCCGGCATCCACCTCGAGGGCCCGTGGCTCAGCCCGGCGCGGGCCGGAGCGCACGAGCCGTCGCTGTTCGTCGACCCGACGGCGCCCACGGTCTCCCGGCTGGTCGAGGCGTCCCGCGGACACCTGCGCATGGTCACCCTCGCCCCCGAGCGGCCGGGTGCGCTGTCCGCGATCGCCCAGCTGGTCTCCGCCGGGGTGGTCGCCGCGGTCGGGCACACGGATGCGACGTACGACGAGACGCGGGCCGCGCTGGAGGCCGGGGCGACCGCCGGCACGCACCTGTTCAACGCGATGCCACCGCTGCACCACCGCGAGCCCGGCCCGGTCGCGGCGCTGCTCGAGTCCTCGGCGTACCTCGAGCTCGTCGCCGACGGCGTGCACGTCCACCCCGCCGTGCTCGCCCTGGCCTGGCGGACCGGCCGCACCGCCCTGGTCACGGACGCCATGGCGGCGACCGGCGCGGCCGACGGTGAGTACACGCTCGGCTCGCTCTCCGTCCTGGTGCGGAACGGCGAGGCACGGCTGGCGTCGACCGGCGCGATCGCTGCGTCGACCGCGACCCTGTCCTCCTCGCTGCGGTACGCCACCTCGATGGCCGGCGTACCGCTGCCCGACGCGCTCGCGGCGGTCACCTCGACGCCGGCCTCGATGCTCGGTCTCGAGGGGGTGGGCTCCCTCGCGCCGGGTGCGTACGCCGACCTGGTCGAGCTGTCCGACGAGCTCGAGGTGAACCGCGTCATGCGCCGAGGAGCCTGGGTCCCCCTATCTTGAGCGCGTGCCCTGCGTCGGACTTCATGTGCGCTTCGCGCACACATAGCACGCACCTCGCTACGTTGCCGTCGCTCGATGATGGGCCTACAGCGTCTTCGCTCCGGCGCCTTGCGATGCACCCACTCTGAGCACGCCAAGTGCTCATGAACGTCCGACGCAGGGCACCGGCCCCGGACGTGGTGGTGGTGGACCACCACGACTCCTACACGTGGAACCTGGTCCATCTCGTCGCATCGGTGACCGGGGTGCTGCCGACCGTCGTCCAGCACGACGAGGTCGAGCCGGACGAGGTGCTGCGGCACTCGCACGTGGTGCTGTCGCCGGGGCCGGGCACCCCGGTGGCGCCTGCCGACTTCGCGGTCGGACGGGAGGTGCTGCTGGCCGGCTCGCGGCCGGTGCTCGGCGTCTGCCTCGGCATGCAGGGCATGGTGACGACGTACGGCGGCACGGTGGACCGGATCGCGCCCGCGCACGGCGTCGTGGAGCGGATCCGGCACGACGGCGACGGGGTGTTCGACGGGCTGCCGCAGCTGTTCGCGGCGGTGCGGTACCACTCGCTCGCCGCGCTCTCGCTCCCCGACGAGCTGGTGGTCACCGCCTCCGACGCCGGCGGCGACGTGGTGATGGGGGTGCGGCACGTGGCGCTGCCGCAGGAGGGCGTCCAGTTCCACCCCGAGTCGATCCTGTCCGAGCACGGGGCCGCGATGGTCGCGAACTTCCTGGAGCTGTCGTGAGCGCGGTCGACGCCTTCCGCGAGGCGGCCGCGGCGCACCAGCGCTGCTTCTGGCTGGACGGCGGCGGCGCCCGTGAGTGGTCGGGTCACCGGTCGCTGATCGGCATCCTGGAGCCGGACGACGTCTCCCTGACCTACTCCGCCGCCACGCGTGAGGTCACCCGGCACGTCGACGGCGAGTCCGAGGTCGTCGGGTCCGACGTGTTCGCCGTGCTGGAGGAGGAGCTGGCCCTCGGGTCCCACCGCGACCAGTGGTTCGGCTACTTCGGCTACGCCTGCCGGCCGGACCTGCCCGCGCTCGATCGCCACCGACGGCGTACCGGATGCCGTGTGGATGAAGCCGAGCCGGGTGCGGCTGTTCGACCACGCGCGTGCCCAGGTTTCCCCGGGTACCCGGGGAAACCTGACGATCTCGGGGGAGATTTCGCGCCCAGATCGTCAGGGATCCCCGGGTACCCGGGGAATCCGAGCAGCCCCGCCAGCCGGGTACGCCGAAGCCTTCGCCCAGGTCCAGGAGCGCTGCACGCCGGCAACAGCTACGAGGTCAACCTCACCTACCGGCTCGATGCGGAGAGCGACCTCGACCCGGTCGCGGCGTACCTCCGGCTGCGCGAGCTCAACCCCGCGCCGTACGCCGGGTTCCTGCAGCACGACGTCGGCCCGGCGGACGGGGGTGCGCGGGGGTGGCTGCTGAGCTCGTCGCCGGAGCGGTACGCGCTCATCACCAGGGACGACGAGGGGGACCGCACGATCGAGACCAAGCCGATCAAGGGCACCACCCCGCGCGGTGACACGCCCGAGGAGGACGAGGAGCTGCGGCGCTCGCTCGCGACCGAGCCGAGGTTCCGCGCCGAGAACCTGATGATCACCGACCTGCTCCGCAACGACCTGGGGATGGTCTGCGAGGTCGGGACCGTCGAGGTGCCGGCGCTGCTGGTGGTCGAGTCCTACCCCACCGTGCACCAGCTGGTCTCCACGGTCCGCGGCCGGCTGCGCGACGACGTCACCACGGTCGGCGCGCTGCGAGCGCTGTTCCCGGCGGGCTCGATGACCGGGGCGCCCAAGCTGCGCACGATGGAGGTGATCACCGACGTCGAGGACACCGCTCGGGGCGCGTACGCCGGAGCGTTCGGCTGGCTCGCCGGCGACGGCCGCGCCGACCTCGGCGTCATCATCCGGACGCTCACCACGACGGGGGACGGCGACTATCGGCTCGGCACCGGCGGGGGCATCACCGTGCACTCCGACGTCGAGAGTGAGTACGCCGAGTCGCAGTGGAAGGCCGAGCGGCTGTTGCGGGCACTCAGCGCGTCTCCACCGCACGCTTGATGAGCTCCATGTTGGCGGCCTCCTCCCGGCGCATCAGCCTCACGAACACCGGGAAGAAGAGCCGCAGGAACCCGTGGGGAGTGGCGTCGAACCGGCTCGTGAACCGGGTGCCGCCAGACTCGGGCGTCAGATCCACGGCGAAGTCGACGGACAACGGGCCGCCGTTCACGAACCGCCAGTGTCGCGGGCGGTCGTACTCGCGGCACTCGAGCGTGACCACGCCGCTCTTGGTCCACTTGGCGCGGAATTTCGTACCAACACCGACGGGGCCGTCAGTGAGCTTCTGCATGACCCTGACCTTCGGGTTCCACTCCAGCTCGTTGCGCGGGTCGGAGAGGTAGTCGAAGACCTCTTCCGGTGGGCGCTGGATGAGCACCGTGCTCTCGATGACCGCCACCCCTCCATGGTGGCGTTGGGCCCGGCCCCCGTCGAGCGCCCTGTCGTCGTTCGACCTGCCGTAATACCGTGGCAACTTGTGAGCCCCAGCGTCGACGCGGTGACCGCCCCGCACGTCATCGTGCTCTTCGGTGCGACCGGCGACCTCGCCAGGCGCAAGCTGCTGCCCGGGCTGCTGAGGCTCACCCAGTCCGGCCTGCTCAAGGACGCCCGGATCGTCGGCACCTCGCTGGAGGACATGGACACCGCGGAGTTCGTCGCGCGGGGCCGGGACGCCTGCGCCGAGTTCGGCAAGGGCCAGCTCGACGACGGGAAGTGGGAGCGGTTCGCCGCGATGCTCACCTACGTCCCGCAGGGCGACGGACCACACGCGCTGGCCGACGCGGTGCGCAAGGCCTCGGCGGAGCTCGGCGTCGAGAGCGACGTACGCCTCCTGCACTACCTCTCGGTGCCGCCCAAGGCTGCGCTCGACGTGGTCCACCAGCTCGACGAGGCCGGCCTGGTCGAGCGCTCGCGGATCATCATGGAGAAGCCGTTCGGCACCGACCTCGCGTCCGCCGTGGCCCTCAACAACGAGGTGCACCAGATCTTCGACGAGTCGCAGATCTTCCGGATCGACCACTTCCTCGGCAAGGAGGCGGCGCAGAACATCCTCGCGTTCCGCTTCGCCAACGGGCTCTTCGAACCGATCTGGAACCGCAACTTCATCCAGCACGTGCAGATCGACGTGCCCGAGACGCTCGGCCTCGAGGGCCGCACGTCGTTCTACGAGTCCACCGGCGCCTTTCGCGACATGGTGGTCACCCACCTGATGCAGGTGCTCGCGTTCATGGCGATGGAGCCGCCCACCTCGCTCCTGCCGGGCCCGATCAGCGACGAGAAGCTCAAGGTGTTCCGCTCGATGAAGCCGATCGAGCCGCACGACGTCGTCCGCGGCCAGTACGGCGGCTACCGCGGCAAGGAGGAGGTCGCGGAGTACTCCGACACCGAGACCTTCATCGCCCTGCGGATCGAGATCGACAACTGGCGCTGGGCCGGCGTCCCGTTCTTCCTCCGCACCGGCAAGAAGCTCGCCGAGGGCGCCCGGGTCATCTCGATCGCCTTCAAGGAGCCGCCGCTGTCGATGTTCCCCGCGGGGTCGAACGCCGGCATGCAGGGCCCCGACCACCTGACCTTCGACCTCGCCGACCAGTCCCGGATGTCGCTGTCCTTCTACGGCAAGCGCCCCGGCCCCGGGATGCAGCTCGAGAAGCTCTCGATGCAGTTCGCGACCCACGAGACCGGCTCATCGATCGACGTCCTCGAGGCCTACGAGCGGCTGATCCTCGACGCCATGCGCGGCGACCACACGCTGTTCACCACCGCCGCCGGCATCGAGACCCTCTGGGAGAAGTCGATCCCGCTCCTCCAGAACCCCCCGCCCGTCCGCGCGTACGCACCCGGCTCGTGGGGACCGAACGCGATCCACCAGCTCGTCGCGCCGCACGCCTGGCGGCTGCCGTTCGAGCGTTCCTGGCGGGACCCGAACGCCGGCGGGCAGTGACGCCCAACCTCGGCTGACGGCTCAGGCGTTCGTCTTCTCCGGGTGCGGCGCGGTCGCGGGCGGCTCGGCCGGCTTCGGCGTAGCGGCGCCGGGGAGGCGGAACGTCATCCGGGCGCCGCCGGACGGCGAGCGGCCGGCCTCGACGGTGCCGGCGTGCCGCTCGGCGACCTGCGCCACGATGGAGAGGCCGAGGCCGGAGCCGGGCATCGCGCGGGAGACGTCGGAGCGGTAGAAGCGCTCGAAGATGTGGGGTAGGTCCTCGTCCTCGATGCCGGAGCCCTGGTCGTCGACGGTGACCACACCGTCGTGCAGGGTGACCGTGACGGTGCCGGAGGGTGGGCTCCACTTGGCGGCGTTGTCGAGCAGGTTGGTCAGGGCGCGCTCGAGGGCGGGGGAGTCGCCCTCGACGTACCACGGGTCTGCGGTGACCTCGAACGACAGCGAGGGCGCGCGGCGGCGGACCCGGGCCACCGCCTGGTCGAGCACCTCGTGCAGCTCGACGGTGCCGATCACGGCCGGCGTGGGCTCGTCGCGGGCCAGCTCCACCAGGTCGCCGACCAGGTTGGTCAGCTCCTCGAGCTGGGCGCGCACGTCGGTGAGCAGCTCGGTCCGGGCGTCGTCGGGCAGCGAGGCGCCGGCCTGGGTGAGCAGCTCGATGTTGGTGCGCAGCGAGGTGAGCGGCGTGCGCAGCTCGTGGCCGGCGTCGGCGACCAGCCGGCGCTGCCGGTCCCTCGACGCGGCGAGCGAGGCGAGCATCTGGTTGAACGCCGACGCCAGCCGGGCGACCTCGTCGTCGCCCTCGACGCGGATCGGAGCCAGCCGCTCGGTCCGCGCGATGTCCTCGGCGGCCTCGGTGAGCCGACGCACCGGCCGCAGCCCGTTCCGGGCCACCGCCCAGCCGGCCACCCCGGCGGTGATCATCCCCGCGATGCCGAACAGCAGCGTCACCAGCCCGAGCTTGGTGAGCACGTGCTGCTGGGGCTCCAGCGACTGGGCGATCACCAGGGCGAAGCCCGGGCTGCCCCTTGATCGGCACGGCCACCACCCGGATAGTCGACGCCATCCGGCCCGGATGGTTCGCAGGCTCTGCCTCGCGTCGCCGCTGGCCACCGCGATCTCGTGCTCGTCGAGCGCGGATCACGTCACCCGTGCCGTCGAAGCGCGAGACTGCCCGTCGGCCCGCATGTAGCCGATGCGGACGTCGGACGACGCGACCAGGTACGCCGGCGTTGCGGTGCCTCTGGTCGAGGCGGTCGATCTGCGTCGAGGGCAGCGTGACGCGGTCTGCGCGCGCGTCGACCAGCGAGTCGTCGAGCGAGGACTGCAGCTGCATCCGCACGGTCGCGTAGGCGCCGAGCGCGACGATCGCGACCGACAACCCCACCGCCATCGTGGTCAGCAGGGTGACCCGGCTGGCCAGCGAGCGCCGGTAGTGCCAGCGACCCTCGCCGGGGAAAGGCAGGGGACCCGTCACGTTTCCTTCAACACGTAGCCCACACCGCGCACGGTGTGGATCAGCCGTGGCTCGTCCTCCGCCTCGGTCTTCCGGCGCAGGTAGCCGACGTAGACCTCGAGCGAGTTCGCCGTGGTCGGGAAGTCGTAGCCCCACACCTCCTCGAGGATGAAGCTGCGCTCCAGCACCCGGCGGGGCCGGCGCAGGAACATCTCGAGCAGCGTGAACTCGGTGCGGGTCAGCACGATCGTCCGGTCACCGCGGCGCACCTCGCGCGTCGCGAGCTCCATCGACAGGTCGGAGAACGCCAGCACCTCGTCCGCCTCGCCGGGCGCCACCGTGGCCCGCCGCAGCAGTGCCCGCAGCCGGGCCAGCAGCTCCTGCAGCGCGAACGGCTTGGTGAGGTAGTCGTCCGCGCCCGCGTCCAGCCCCTCGACCCGGTCGCCGACGGCGTCGCGCGCGGTGAGCACCAGGATCGGTACGTCGTTGCCGGCGGCCCGCAGCGCGCGGGTGGTCTCGATGCCGTCCAGCCTGGGCATCATCACGTCCATCACCACGACGTCGGGTGCGGCAGCGGCGCCGGCCGCGGCCAGCCCGGCCAGCGCCTCGGCACCGTCGGAGGCCACCGATACGTCGTACCCGTTGAACTCGAGGGACCGGCGCAGCGACTCACGCACGGCCTTGTCGTCGTCCACCACGAGGACGCGCTGCTTGCCTGCAACGGGGCTGCTCACGGTCTTACTTTGCCAGTCGCGCCTGAGTTCGGGCTGAGAGCGCGGAGTTCAGCGAGCCCCCAGGTACGACGAGCGCTCTGGACCACTCATGGCGCGAAAGCCGTGTCTGACACCCGCTGGCTTATCCTGCGATCGTTCCCGGCTGGTTCAGCCGGTCTCTGGGGGGAGAAACATGGGACGCCGTCGTGCTGCGGTCTCCGCAGCCCTCGCGCTGCTCGCCGCGCTCGCCGTGGTGGTGCCGGCCGCGACCGCGTCGGGCGAGCACCGCGCACCCACAGGTGCCGACGTCGGCGACCAGCTCTCGCGCACGTCGGACCGGCACGAGCACCCTCCGGGCACGTTCCAGAACTCGATCGTCGAGGCGGCGCACACCGCGGCGGAGCAGGACGGGCCGCTGGGCCGCAACCCCACGCTGCCCGCCGGTTTCGCCGACGTGAAGGCGATCGACCACGTCTCCGAGGCCACCGCGGTCGCCTTCGCGCCGGACGGCACGGCGTTCCTCGCCCTCAAGACCGGCGTCATCAAGTCCTTCGACTACAACAGCGCCAACGGTGCGTTCGAGGACTGGACCACGGCCACCAACTTCGCCGACCTCACCACCAACGTGAACAACTACTGGGATCGCGGCCTCACGGGCATCGCACTCGACCCGCAGTTCGGCACCGCCGGCCACAACTTCGTCTACGTCAACTACACCTACAACCGCGACCCCCGCGACGTCACGCCGGTGGTGCCGAAGTGGGGCGTCCCGGGCCAGCAGTACGACGAGTGCCCGGCCCCGGCGACTGCCGACCCGCCGCAGTCCGGGTGCGTCGTGATGATGCGGGTCACCCGGCTCACCGCGGTCAAGAACGCGCAGGGCTGGGAGATGACGGGCACCGAGAAGGAGCTGCTCGCGAGCGGCTGCTTCCAGTTCGGCAGCCACGCCTCCGGCGACGTCGCCTTCGGTCCGGACGGCAAGCTCTACGCCTCGGCAGGCGAGGGCGCGAGCTTCGACACCCTCGACTACGGCCAGTACCTCAATCCGTGCGCGGACCCCGGCGACGAGGGCGGCTCGCTGCGGTCGCAGGACTACCGCAGCACGAGCGACGCACTCGGTGTCGACGGCACGATCGTGAAGATGGACCCGGCCACGGGGTTCACGCCTTCGCAGGCCACCGCCAACAGCTGGCTGGTCGCCTACGGCCAGCGCAACCCGTGGCGGCTCACCGTGCGGCCGGGCACCAACGAGCTCTGGTCCGGCGACGTCGGCGGCAGCGAGTGGGAGGAGGTCAACCGGATCCCTGACGTCACGCAGGTGACCTCCCCCATCAACCGCGGCTGGCCCTGCTACGAGGGCAGCTTCACCGGCTCACTGGTGCAGCAGGGCTGGAACGCGCTCGACAAGCCCCTGTGCGAGAGCCTCTACCCGCAGGGGCTGTCGGCGGTCACCGCGCCGTACTTCAGCTACCAGACTCGAGGTCCGCTGCTGACGCCCAACGAGGACTGCCAGAACGACACGTCGTCGGTCTCCGGCATCGCGTTCGGCTCGGCGAGCAGCAACTACCCCGCCCAGTACAAGGGTGCGATGTTCTTCTCCGACTACGCCCGCTCGTGCGTGTGGGTGCTGGGGAAGAAGCCGAACGGAGACCCCGACCCGACCGTCATCCAGCCGTTCGTGCAGGACGCGGAGACGCCGGTGGACCTGGTGTCCGGTCCGGGCGGCGACCTCTACTACGTCGACTACGGCCTCGACGACCAGGGCGTGCCGACGGAGAACGCCGCCGGCGTCCACCGCATCGTCTACACGGGCAGCAACGCGGCGCCGACCGCGCGCATCGTCGCCACCCCGGCCTCCGGAGCGGCGCCGCTGAACGTCAGCTTCGACGGCACGACGTCGACGGACCCGGACGGCGACACCCTCACCTACGCGTGGGACCTCGACGCCAACGGCAGCTACGAGACGACCGGGGCCAAGCCGACGAAGCAGTACGCCGCGGGCACCTACAACGTGGGGCTGCGCGTCGACGACGGCCACGGCCACACGTCGACGGCGACCCAGCAGATCCAGGCCGGCAACTCGGCGCCGGTGCTGGGCACGGTCACCCCGGACCCGGCCCTCACCTGGTCGGTGGGGCAGACGATCAACTTCTCGGCGACGGCCAGCGACCCCCAGCAGGGCACCCTGCCGGCCTCGGCGTTCTCGTGGAACCTGGCCATCCGGCACTGCCCCAGCGCGGTGTGCCACACGCACAACCTCAGCACCTTCTCGGGGGTCTCGTCCGGGAGCTTCCAGGCACCCGACCACGAGTACCCTTCGCACCTCCTCCTGACGGTCACGGTCACTGACAGTGGCGGCCTCACCGACTCGCGGACCGTGCAGCTCAATCCCAAGACCGTCGCCCTCTCGTTCGCCAGCTCACCGACCGGCGCCACCGTCACGGTCAACTCCACCGACCACGTCACGCCGTACACCGAGACGTTCATCCAGGGCTCGCGGGTCACCATCACCGCGGCGCCCACGACGGGCTCCGGTGCGGCGACGGCTGCGTTCGCCTCGTGGTCCGACGGCGGCCCGCGCTCCCACGAGCTGACCGCGCCGACGACCGCGACCACCTACACCGCGACGTACACGCCTGCCAGCCAGAACACTGCGCCGACGGTGACCAGGGTGACGGCGTACCCGGCCGGTGGCTTCTACATCGGGCAGACCCTCGGCTTCGACGCGGCGGCCACCGACCCGCAGCAGGCGCTGCCGGACTCGGCGTACTCCTTCGCGATGGAGCGGCAGGACTGCGACAGCGGCTGCCCGCGGGTCCTGGTGCGGACCTGGACCGGCGTCGGAAGCGGCCAGTTCGTCGTGCCCGAGCTGCCGTACCCCTCGCACCTCTACCTCGTCGCGACGGCCACCGACGCGCACGGCGCCACCGGGCGCGGCGAGCTCCGGATCGACCCGCGGCCCGTGGCGCTGACGGTCAAGGCGACCCGCAAGCTGCGCGTCGACGTCGACGGCGTGCGGCACCGGAACGGCTGGTCCGGACGGTTGGTGATGGGGTCCACGGTCCGGCTGGTCGCGCCCAGGTCGCAGAGGAAGAACGGCGTGCGGTGGGTGTTCGTGCGGTGGTCCGACGGTGGCGCCCGCAAGCACGACGTGACCGTGTGGGACCCGGCGCTGACGGTGAAGGCGGTCTATCGTCGGTCGAGACATGGGGAGCTCTGACATGGCACGCCGCACCTACGCGGTTCTGCTCGGCACGGTGGCGCTGGTGGCCTCGTCGCTCGGGTTGATCCAGAACGAAGGCTCGGCGTCGACGTCAGCGTCTGTCCGGCGTCCCTCGTCCACGGATGACCGCCCGGCCGCACCGGCCGTCGCGCCCAAGGCGACCATGCAGGTCGGGTTCACCGACGTCACCGCGATCGGCGGCCTGGCCGAGCCGGTGTCGGTGGCCTTCGCCGGCGACGGCACGGCGTTCATCGCGCTGAAGACGGGCGTGATCAAGTCGTTCGACTACGACGACAAGTTGGACGCCTTCGAGCCGGCCGCGACATCGACCGACTTCGCCGACCTGTCGGTCGCGGTCAACAACTACGGCGACCGGGGGATGACCGGCATCACGGTCGACCCGCAGTTCCCTGCGCGCCCCTACGTCTACGTCAACTACACCTACAACCGCGACCCGCGGGACAACCCACCCGTGGTGCCCAAGTGGGGCGTGCCGGGCCAGCAGTACGACGACTGTCCGCAGGAGGCCGATCTCCAGGCGCCGGTGAAGACGGGCTGCCCGGTGATGGACCGGGTCTCCAGGCTCACCGCCACGAGGACGGCGCTCGGCTGGACGATGGTGCCCGACAGCGAGCTCCCGCTGGTGACCGACGGCTGTGCGCAGTTCTCCAGTCACGCCTCCGGCGACGTGGTCTTCGGCCCCGACGGCCTGCTCTACGCCTCCGCCGGTGACGGCGCGAGCTTCCGCGGCCAGGACTTCGGGCAGGCCAACAACCCGTGCGGCGACCCCCTCAACGAGGGCGGCTCCCTGCGCGCCCAGGACCAGCGCCACGACGGCGGTGTCTCAGACCCGCTCGGCATCGACGGCACGATCTTCCGGCTGCACCCGGACGTTCCGCTCACCCCGACCCAGGCGACCGCGGGCCAGTGGCTGGTGGCGATGGGCCAGCGCAACCCGTGGCGGCTCACCTTCCGGCAGGGCAAGGAGCAGCTGTGGAGCGTCGACGTCGGCTCCAGCAACTGGGAGGAGATCAACTACCTCGTCGACGCCCCGACCACCGGCCTGATCAACCGCGGGTGGCCGTGCTACGAGGGCACCACCGGGCTGTCGCTGCGCAACGCCGCCTGGGACGGCCTGGACAAGCCGATCTGTGAGGAGCTGTACGCCGAGGGGACCGGCGCGGTCGCGGCGCCGTTCTTCAGCTACCGGACCCGCACCGGCGCGACCCCGCTGACCCCGGGCGAGAACTGCCCGGTCGTCTCCTCCTCGATGTCCGGCCTCGCCTTCAGCCAGCTCGGGAGCCGCTGGCCGAAGGCCTACCAGGACGTGCTGTTCTTCTCCGACTTCCTGCGCGGCTGCATCTGGCGCCTCGAGAAGGGCGCCGACGGCCAGCCAGACCCGGGTTCGGTCCGGGTCTTCGCGCAGGGCGCGGGGTCCCCGGTCGACCTGACCACCGGTCCGGGCGGCGACCTCTACTACGTCGACTACGGGATCGTGAACGGCGACGTCGTCCCTGGCGCCGGCGGGGTGCACCGCATCAAGTACACCGGCTCCGCGCCGTTCACTCTGAAGTCGTCGCCCAAGAAGGTGAAGATCAAGGTCAACGGTCACAAGCAGCGGGCGCCGTACCGCACCGAGCTCGCCAAGGGCACCAAGCTGAAGCTGAAGGCGCCGAAGTTCTTCAGGTCCAAGGGCGTCCGCTACGTGTTCGTGAAGTGGGTCGGCCGGGGGATCGGACGCGACGAGGGCCGGCTCAAGCAGAAGCTGAAGGTGCACAGCAAGCCGATCCGGCTGAAGGCGATCTACCGGCGGTTGGGCCGATAGGCCCGTTCGCAACGTCAGGAGTAGCGCGCGGCGGCCTCGGCGGCCCTGGTGCCGTAGCCGCCGCCGAACAGGGCGGCGTGCACCAGCAGCGGGAACAGCTGGTGCAGCGGCACCCGCTCCTCCCAGCCCTCCGCGAGGGGGGTGCGCTCCTGGTAGGCCTCGAGCACGCGCGGCAGGTGCGGCATCCCGAACAGCGCGAGCATGCGCCAGGTCGAGCTCGCGGTGCCCGCCGTACGCCGCGGGGTCGATCAGCCAGACCCTGCTCTCCTGACCCCAGAGCACGTTGCCGTTCCACAGGTCGCCGTGCAGCCGGGACGGCGGCTCATCGGGCAGCAGCGCGGTGAGCTTGCCGATCACGCGCTCGACCAGAACTGCCTCGGCCTCGCCTATCGCGCCCCGGTCGCGGGCCAGCTTGAGGTAGGGGAGCACCCGGCGCACGGCGTAGAACTCCGCCCAGGTGTCGCACGGAGTGTTGGGCAGCGGCAGCTTGCTGATGAAGCCGTCCGCCTCGCCGCCGAACGACGCCGCTCCGGCCGCATGGGTGGTGGCCAGCGCCACGCCGAAGCCGGTGGCGGCGTCGGGAGAGGCCTTGCCGGGCTCGATCCAGCGCAGGATCAGGCACTCGTCGTCCACGCCGAGCACCTCCGGCACGTGCACCCCGCCGTCGGCGCCGGCCTCGCCCAGCCAGCGCAGTCCATGAGCCTCGGCCGCGAAGAAGCCGGCCGGTGGGTGGGCGTGGGTCTTCATGATCGCGGTCGTGCCATCCGAGAGGCGCAGCTTGGTCGCCGCCGACGTGTCGCCGCCGGCCAACGGTGCCGTGGCCACGACAGCAGACCCGAGGAGCTCCTCGGCGTGCTTGGCGATGACGGGCTGGCGGGTCACGTCGCGGGCTCGGCCTGCTGAGACGGGGGATCGTGGAGGTCGGGCAGCTGCTGGAGGGCGGAGACGAGGACGGAGCAGGTCCGTTCCACCATCGTGAGCACCTCCTCGAATCCTTGCTCCCCACCGTAGTACGGGTCCGGCACCTCACCACCCGGTTCGACGGGGTCGAAGTCACCGAACAGCCGGACCCGGTCCGGCTCGGGCTGGACCTCGGCCCGCGCCGCGACGCGGCGTACCTCCGCGAGGTTGGCGGCGTCCATCGCGAGGACCAGGTCGTTCCCGGCCAGCCACGACGCAGAGAACTGCTGGGCCCGGTGTGCCGACGGGTCGAAGTCGTTCGCGCGCAGGGTGGCGGCCGCGCGCTCGTCCATCGGCTGGCCGACGTGCCAGTCGCCGGTGCCACAGCTCGTCACGGTGACCCGGCCGGCCAGCCCGGCGTCGTCGACCCGCTGCGAGAGCACCACGTCGGCCATCGGCGAGCGGCAGATGTTGCCCAGGCAGACCAGCGCGATCGTGTACCGCCCGCGGGTCCGAGGGGCGGGGAGGCCCGGGGCTATTTGGATTCCCCGATCACGCTGTCGACGATCCAGGTGACCACCGTGATCACGATGGCGCCGCCGACCGCCGGCCAGAAGCCGGTGACGTGGAAGCCGATGTCGAGCTTGCCTGCCACCCAGCTGGTGAACATCAGCAGACCCGCGTTGATGACGAGCAGGAACAGGCCGAGCGTGATCACGATGAACGGGATCGACAGGATCGTGAGGATCGGCTTCACGAACGACGTGATCACGCCGAAGATCAGCGACACGAGCAGGAGTGACACCAGCTTGTGCTCGATCTCCTCCTGGCCGTGGATCGGCCCGGTGAAGTAGATGCCGTCGATGAGCAGCGTCGCGGCGGCGACCGCGACGGCCGTGGTCACCAGCCAGCTGAGGAACCTCACGCCGGGAGTCTGTCAGGTGACCCCTATGGGAGTGGACTGACCAATTCGTCCGGCTGAGCGCCGCGATGGACGCACGCTGGCGGTGTTGCCGACCCTCGGAAGGCGCCCAGCCTGCCTTCGCGCCGGCGCCTTGCCATCGCACGCCCCTCGCAACGCTCCGCTCGAACGCCTTGGTCAGCCCACTCCCAGCGCCTCGATGATCTCCTCCTGGGCATCGGCGAGGTGCCCCACCAGGAACTCGTACGCCGCGTCGATCTCGTCGCGTTCCAGGAGCCGGACCAGGGCCGCGTGCGAGTCGGCCTGGTCGTGGGCGTTGCGCCGGATCCGGTCCACCTGGGCGAGCGCGAGCTTGAGCTCGACGACCAGGTTCTCCTGCATGGCGACCAGCCGCGGTGAGCCGGTCAGGCCGACCAGGGAGACGTGGAAGGCGAGGTGTCGCTCGTTCAGCTCCTGGTAGGACACGTCGGCCTCGATCGCGGCGATGTAGTCGGCGAGCGTGCTGCGCACGAGTGCCTGCTGCTCCTCGGTCGCCTGGCCCCAGCGCCGGATGCCGGCGCCCTCGAGCACCAGCCGGGCCGCGCACACGTCGCGCACGGAGTCGGCCTGCGGGCTCGCCACCGAGACCCCGCGGTTGGGCTCGCGGGTGGCCAGCCCCTCGGCGACCAGGACGGTGAGCGCCTCGCGCACGGTGGGCCGCGAGACCCCCAGCGAGGCGGCGATCGCGACCTCGCGCAGCGGCGTACCGGACTCGAGCTCGCCGTCGAAGACGGCCCGGCGCAGCTCGTCGGCGACGCGGTCGACGGTCGAGGCGTGCTCGAGGCGGAGGGTGCCGAACGGCCTGTCGTCGTGCCGGGCCTCGCTCATGGCGTCGCTCCTGCTTCGTCGGCTTGCCGGGGTTGCCCCGGTACGCCACACTAGTGAATGTCAGATTGTCTGACAATCCTGCTGCCGTCTGGAACCCGAGGAGGGAACATGTCGCTGGCCTGGGGCCGCCACTACGTGATGGTCGAGCCGAGCCATTTCCGGATCCAGTACGTCATCAACCCCTTCATGGATCCGAGCGTTCAGCCCGATCGAGACCTCGCCCTGGCCCAGTGGCGCACCCTCGTCGAGACCATCGAGCGGCTCGGCGGCACCGTCGACGTGATCCCGCAGCGGCCGGAAGCGCCGGACATGGTCTACGCGATGAACCTCGGCCTCGCCGTGGCCCGGCGCCGCGGCGACGGCGGTCTCGAGCGGCACGTCGTGATGTCCCACATGCGCTACGAGCAGCGCCGGATGGAGAGCGCGTCCGCGCAGCCGTGGTTCTCCGACCACGGCTTCACGACGTCGTACGTCGGCCGGCACGGCGTCGGCGCGCACCTCGAGTCGGGCGACGTGTTCCCGTTCGGCGACGCGCTGGTGGCCGGTTTCGGGCCGCGCACCGAGGAGCTCGCGCTCAAGCACCTGGCGCCGGACCTCGGCGTCCGGGTCCGGGGGCTCCGGATCACCCACCCCGGCATGTACCACCTCGACCTGGCCTTCTGCCCGCTCGACGACCGGCGCGCGATCGTCTGTCCCGAGGCGCTCGACCCGGCCTCGGCCGACGCGCTGATGAGCCTGGTGCCGGAGCCGCTCGTGCTGACCGAGGAGGAGGCGCTGACCACCTTCGCGGCGAACTCGATCGTCATCCCCTCGGCCACCGGCGGCCCCGCGACCGTCGTGATGCCCGCCGCGCCCGACCACGTCCGTGACCAGCTCGAGCAGTGGGGCTTCGACGTCGAGCTGGTCGACGTCTCCGAGTTCCACAAGGCCGGTGGCTCGGTCCGCTGCCTGACCAACCCGGTCGACATCCAGGTCGGTCGCGACCTCCCCGAGGTCCCCGGCGGCTCCGTGGTGCTGCCGCCGGCCTGACCCGCCCGCGGATGAGGAGCCGAGCGGACGGCCCCCGTAGCGTCTGAGGCATGTTCCCGTTCGGCGGCGTGGGCGTGATGCTCGCGCTCATCGCGACCGCCGGCGTGGTCTCCGCCGCGGTGGCGGCGGGGCTGTCCCGGCGGTTCGGGTGGCCGTGGTCGGTGCTGGCCGGGCTGCTGCTCTGGTCGGTGGTCGTCATCGGCGTGCTCACCCTGATCCCCGCGAACGGCGCCCCGGGAATCGTCTCCGCCGAGGGTCGGCTGACCACCTGCTCGTGGGACATCGGCGGGCCGGCGCCGGACGGGTTCTGGATCCTGCCCGGCGGCCAGCGGATGCTGAACGCGCTGGTCTTCGTGCCGGCGGGAGTGCTGCTGGTGCTCGTCGCCGCTCGTTGGAAGTGGGCGTGGGCCACCATTCCTCTGGGACTGGGCGTGCTGGCGGCGTACTCCTTGCTGATCGAGTACACCCAGCTGGCCGCGGCCCGGATCGATCGTGCTTGCGACGTCACGGACATCATCGACAACGTCACCGGGGCCGTGGTCGGCGTGCTCATCGGGATCGCGCTGCTCCCGGTCGTCCGGCCGTGGCGGATGCGATGACGGGGCGATGAGTACGCCGGTCCGGCCCGGTCGGTACTGACCATGCGCACCCTCGCGATCACCCAGAACATGTCCGCCGACGGCTCGATCGAGTTCCTGGGCGACTGGTTCGACCCGACCGACCAGGCCGAGGACCTGGCCGCCGAGGTCCGACGGCAGAGCGATGACGAGGCGTACATGCTGCTGGGCCGTCAGACGTTCACGGACTTCCGCGGCTTCTGGCCGCACCAGACCGACGACACGACCGGCCCTTCGAGGCTCGCAAGCTCGCACCTCACGACAAGCATCACGGACTACCTGAACCAGGTGCAGAAGCTGGTGGTGTCGTCCACGCTGGGCGACCCGGAGTGGCAGAACTCGACCGTGCTCGGCGCCGACTGGCTCGACCGAGTCCGGGCCCTGAAGGCCGAGGACGGCGGGGACATCGTCGTCACCGGGAGCCTCACGCTGTGCCCCACGCTCATCGAGGCCGGGCTGGTGGACGAGTACCGCCTCTTCGTCTACCCCGCCGTCCAGGGCGGTGGCCGGCGGCTCTTCCCCGAGGGTCGCGAGGAGTCGCTCGTGCTCAAGGAGAGCAAGGCGTTCGCCAATGGCGTCGTGCTTCTCGTCTACACGCCGGCCTGAAGAAGCCACCGCACCGGGTGGTCCGGGTCGGACTCGTAGCGGCACTCGAGGCCGGTGTGCACCCGGTCGTTCAGGTGCCGGCCGAGCCACGGGTCGGTCTCGGCGATCCGCGCCAACGCGGCGACCACCGCCTTGCGGACCGCCACCCGCGCCCGCTCATCGCTGGACCCGCTGGTGCGGCGCCGACCGCCGAGCCCGCTCGCTGCGCCGAGCTGGTCGAGCAGCCAGGCGCGCTCCTCGTCGTCGGCAGGGTCGTCGGGATCCAGCTCCCCCAGCCGCGCCCGGTAGGCCCGGCGGGCCTCGTCGTCGAGGAGCTCGAGCCCGGACTGCTCGACCACCTCGCCGCCCACCAGGGTCGTCGCGGGGACATCCCGATCCGGCTCGCTGAGCAGCCGGTGCAGGTGCACGAGCCCGCGCATCCGCGGGAGCACGAACGTCGCTCCCTCGCGACCGACCAGCCACAGCCCACCGGGCTGCTCGTGCAGGTGCAACACCTGTTCGTCCGGCGGCTGCGGCCCGGTCCCGAGCGCGGCCACGAGACGGTCACGCCACCAGCCGGCGCCGATCCGGTCGTACGTCGCCAGGGCCGCGGCCCGGTGCCGGGCTGAGGCGTCCGCGTCGCCGAGCAGGGCGTGGCTGCGGGCCAGGGTGTCGTCGGTGACGCCGTGCCACATCACCGCACCGGCGTTGACGACCGATCGTCCGCCGTACGGCGCGAGGTGGCCGACCAGCGATGTGACCAGCTCGCGGTCCTCGATCGCGAGCGCGCCTTCGAGCAGGCACTGGAGGGTGAGCAGCCAGTCGTTGTCGCGGGGAAGCCCGTCGAGCACGTCGGGCGTGAACGCGCCGACCATCTCGGCGACCTTGTCGAGCCGCTCGGCACCGAGCCACATGATCGCCGCCTCGGCGCGGACCACGGCCAGGCCCTGTTCGACCGCGAACGCCTCGAAGCCCGCTGCTTCGGCCGCACAGGTCGACACGTCTGCAGCGAAGAACGCCGAGTAGCCGCGCATGCAGTGCAGCACCCCGTCGACGTCCGGGATCACCGCCCGGCCGGCTGCCTCCTCGGCCTGGTCGATGAGCATCGGCGCGACCCCGTTGTTGCGGCGGAGCAGCTCGAGCGGGAGCCGTCGGCTGACGGCGAAGAAGCGGGCCCGGGGCGACTCCTCGCCGAGCAGCTCGAGGGCCTGCATGCACCGGTGCATCCGCGGCAGGTCGAGCACCTCCCAGGCCACCGTCAGCCCCCAGAGCTGGGCCTGCAGCCGTGCGTCGGGGTCGCGCAGGTGTGCCGCCGCGTCGTCGAGCCGGACCGCCCAGTCCCGGCGCTTCGCCAGCTCGTCCGGTCCCCAGTGCGCGGCGAGCGCCGCATCGAGGGCGTCGGCCAGCAGCGGCGGGTCGTCGAGCCCCTCGGCGAGGTTGAGCGCCTCGAGGGCGAACGGCCGCGCCCGGACCGGCTCGTTCGCGTAGGACCAGCAGCGGGCGAGCGAGGCCGCCAGCCGGGCGCGCGGTGCCGGCTCCGTCGTGGCGTCGTACGCCGCGTGCAACCGGACCGGCAGCAGCCCGGGGGTCAGGTTGTACACCTGGCCGCGGGCCAGGCCCAGCACCGCGGTGACGCGGGCGTCGAGGTCGCCCTCGGCCTCGGCGAGGTCGGCCGCCCGGCCGAAGAAGGCCATGGCGGCCTCGCCGTCGCCACCGGCCCAGGCCTCCTCGGCCCGGGCCAGCAGCGACGCCGCGGATGTGGGTTCGCTCGCCATCGACGCGAGGCTATGCCCGGATCAGCCGCACCTGCTCGGCGTGCCGGCGCTGCACCGCCTCGTCCCAGTCGCCGGTGCAGTAGATGGCCATCTCGCTGATCCAGCCGTCGGTGACGATGCAGTGGATCAGCTCGCGGCAGTACCACCGCTGGCCCTCGGCCTCCCAGCGCTCCTCGAACTGGAGCAGGAAGCCGCGCGAGGTGCGGTCCAGCGCCTCGACCCGGACCTCGCCGAGCTGTGGGTGGTTGTCCTCACGGAGGTGGAAGGCCGCGTCGACGCCCTCGGCCTGCAACCGCCAGTGGGGGAGGGTCAGGTCCGCGAACACGTCCGGGGCGAAGATCGCCTCCGGCCGGACGCCGGTCTCCAGCCAGGTGACGACCTCCTGCGCGAGGTCGGCCAGGCCGCCCTCGAGGGCCGGGACCGCGTCGAGCGTGGTCACGACTCCGCTCCGGCCATCGCCTCGATGTTGCGGCCGATCGTCTCCATCACCGGCTGGAGGTCGGCGGTCAGGCTGAACTCGACGAGAGACGTGCCGGCGGCGATGAGCGGCTGGTGACCGGGCGGGGCGACGTACGCGTCACCCTCGACGTAGGTCTCCTCGTGGTCGGGCCAGCGGAAGGTGATCTGGCCGGCCGTGACGTAGCCGAGGTGCAGGCAGGTGCAGGCGTCGCCGGGCAGGCCGCGGAAGTACGGCGCCACGTCGAGGTCCTGCTTGAACGTCTCGAACGAGACGGTGTGGTCGTCGAGCTCGGCGTAGCGGCCCTCGACGACGTCCAGGTCGATGCCGACCGGGGTGGTCGACCGGGATGCACTGGGCATGGCTTCCTCCTCAGGTGGATGTGCTGTCACCTGGGAGGCGTGAGGTCCCGCGTCACGATGTGACGCGGGTGTGACTCACGCGGCGGCGAGCCGGCGGCGGACGACGTCGAGTGCCTCGAGGTCGAACTCCGCCGCGAGGCGCGCGACGAGGGCGTCGTCGCCCTCGGCGACGGCCATGTTGATGGCCTCGACGTAGTGGTCGTGCAGCTGGGTGAGGGTGTCGGAGGTGGTGCTCATGGCTTAAGTATGAATCAATAATTGGATCGTTCCAAGAGTCGGGCTGCGTGACGTTGGGCACCCCGCCCCTGGCACCGTCTAGGTTGGCCCGGTGACCGCTCCCCAGCCTCGCCCCAACGTCGCGGCGATCCCCGCCTACGTCGCCGGCAAGCCGCCCTCGGTGCGCCCCGGGATGACGTCGTACAAGCTCTCCTCGAACGAGAACCCGTACCCACCCCTGCCGGGCGTCGTCGAGGCTGCGCATCGCGCCGTCGACGTGATGAACCGCTACCCCGACATGGGCAACACGGCGCTGTACGACGCGCTGGCGGCCCGCCTCCAGGTGCCGGTCGGCGACCTCGCGGCGGCGACCGGGTCGGTGGCGCTGATCTACCAGCTGCTCACCGCCTTCTGCGAGCCGGGCGACGAGGTGGTGCACGCCTGGCGGTCGTTCGAGGCCTACCCGATCGCGATCGCGGCAGCCGCCGCGACCTCGGTGCCGGTGCCGGTGACCGCGGACGGCCGGCACGACCTCGACGCGATGGCCGCGGCGGTCGGTCCGCGCACCCGTTGCGTCATGGTCTGCACGCCCAACAACCCGACCGGGCCGGCGGTCACCCAGGCCGAGCTCGACGCGTTCCTGGCGCGGGTGCCTGAAGACGTGCTGGTGGTCGTCGACGAGGCGTACGTCGAGTTCGTGCGCATGGACGACAAGGTCGACGGCATCGCGACCTACCGCTCGCACCCGAACGTCGTGGTCTTCCGCACCTTCTCCAAGGCCTACGGGCTGGCCGGGTTCCGGGTCGGGTACGCCGTCGCTCAGGAGCCGGTCGCCGCGGCGCTGCGCGCGGTGTCGCTGCCGTTCGGTGTCTCCGGGGTCGCCCAGGCCGCGGCCATCGCCTCGCTCGACGCCGAGTCCGCGCTGTTCGAGCGGGTGGATGCCCTGGTCGCCCAGCGGGCCCGAGTCACCGCGGGGCTGCGCGAGGAGGGCTGGGACGATACCCGACCCGCAGGGCAACTTCGTCTGGTTCGGCCTGGGCGAGCGGACCACGGAGTTCGCGGCCGCGGCCGACGAGCTGGGCATCGTGGTCCGCCCGTTCGCGGGCGAGGGCGCTCGGGTGTCCATCGGCGAGGACGAGGCGAACGACCGGCTGCTCGAGCTGGCGCGCACTTTCGAGCACTGAGCTCCGGGTCAGGCCTTGGCCGGTCGACCGGCCAGGGCTGCCGCCACCCCGAGACCGAGGTAGATGGTGCCGCTGACCCGGTTGAGCCGACGCCGCCGGGCCGGGCTGTGCAGCCAGCCGCCCAGGGTGCCCGCGAGCAGGGCGCAGGCGCCGTCGCTCAGCACCGCCAGCAGCGTGAAGACCGTGCCGAGCAGCAGCGTCTGCACGACGACGTTGCCGCGGCCGGGGTCCACGAACTGGGGCAGGAACGCCAGGAAGAACACCGCGATCTTCGGGTTGAGCAGCTGCACGAGCAGTCCGTCCAGGAACAGCCGGGACCGACGCGTCGGCAGTGTCGGGGCAGCGACGCCTACCGGCTCGAGCAGCTTCCGGACGCCGAGGTAGACGAGGTAGGCCGCACCGGCGTACTTCACGACCGTGAAGCCGAGCTCGGAGGCCGCGATCAGCCCGGTCAGCCCGACCGCCGCGGCGACGGCGTACGCAAAGGTGCCGGTCTCGACGCCGAGCATCGAGACCAGCCCGGCACGGCGGCCCTGGTCGACACTGCGCGTGACGAGGAACAGCACCGCCGGGCCGGGGATCACGAGCAGGGCCAGGCTGGCGCCGACGAACAGCAGCAGGGTCGAGGCGTCGGGCATGGCCCCATCCTCGTGGGCCTTGCGTTGCAGCGCACTCCAGTTCCCAGGTCGGCGCGCATGAGCACGAGGCTCGTAGCGCCGCCGAGCTCACGCCGACGTCACGCCGACGTCAGAGCCATCGCGGGTTCCGGGCGGCGATCGATCTCGCGCCACCGCGGGTCGACGGCGGGGAGCATGGTCACCACGAAGTACGCCGCGCCGCAGACCAGCATGGCCGCGCTCAGCCCGATGCCGCCGACCAGGAAGCCGCCGACGAGACCGCCGAGCGGCATGAGCGCGAAGCAGCAGGCCGTCGACAGCGAGCTGACCCGGCCGATCAGGTGGTCGGGCACCCGCTCGTAGATCACCGCACCGAGGATCGGGTTGAGGAAGCCCGAGGCGAAGCCGGCCACGACGCAGAACGCGAGGATCCCCCACAGCGGCGTGTCCACCGCCATGATCACGAACCGGGGGAGACCGGTGACCAGGAAGCAGACGAGGTACGTCGCGTAGCGGGGCAGCCGGTCGCCGTACGCCGCCGCCACCAGCGAGCCGACCGCGGAGGCGCCGGCGAACGTCGCGAACAGCGCACCGACCGCGGCTGCCCCGCCGCCGTTCTCGATGCCCCAGACCGGCACCAGGACCGCCGCCCACGCGAGGTCGATGAGGTTGGTGAGCGACACCATCACGGTGATGCCGACCAGCACCCGGTCGCCGCGCAGGAACCGCCAGCCCTCCCGCAGCTGCTCGAGGTACGGCGCCGGGTCGGCGTCCTCCTCGGAGGCGACCGGCCGGGCCCGGTGCGGGATGGCCCAGGCCAGCAGCAGCGCCGAGACCCCGAACGACGCGGCGTCGACGATCAGCGCGTTGGCCGGCCCGACCACGGCGACCAGGCCGCCGGCGAGCGCGGCGCCGAGCATCGACGCGGTCCGTTCGACCGTCGAGCTCAGCCCCGTGACTCGCTCCATCGGCACGCCGGCGGTGACCGCGAGGGTGGGCGTCATGGCCGCCTTCGCGGCATCGCCCGGGCCGCGCAGCGCACCGGCCACCGCCACCAGAGCGAGGAAGCCCGGGAACGACAGCAGCCCTTCCTCGTGCAGGAACGGGACCGCGCCGACCACGGCGAGCGAGCCCCAGTCACAGCGTGATCGCCACCCGGCGCGCGCCGACCCGGTCGATGATCGGGCCACCGAGCACCTTGAGCACGACCAGCGGCAGCATCTCCGCGACCGCGACGAGGCCGGTCTTCTCCGGGCTGCCGGTCGTGGTGAGGACGAAGAACGGCAGCGCGATCATCGAGACCCGGGTGCCCATGAGCGAGATGCCCTCGGCGCCGAGCCAGCCGTAGAGAGGACGCCTGCCCTGAGGTGCGACCTTGCGAACTCCGAAGGGCCTCACGACCTACCGCCGAACTGGCCGCCCGGTCGCGGGAACCCCTGGAACATGATCGTGTACGGCACACCGGTCGCGTCGTCGAGGGGCAGCTCCTCCTCCTTCTCGAACTCCTCGATCAGGTCAGAGACGACGTTGATCAGCCGCTCCGCCTGCTCCGGGTTGAGCCGGCAGCGCCAGTCGGAGACCGTCCAGGCGTTGCGCCACTCGTCGGGAAGGGTCGAGCGCTCCTCGACGGCCTCCTGGAGCATCTGGGTGTACAGCACGATCACGGTCTGCAGGTAGGCGTCGAGCGCCTCCTTGTCGGCCGGGTCGGGGTACTCCTCCAGGCTGGTCCGAGTGGACGCGTGCGCCGCCTGCCACCAGCGGTCCCGGCCGTTGCCGCGCGTCTCGTCGTCGACGATGAAGCCGTGCTGGGCCAGCTGGCGCAGGTGGTACGACGTCGCGCCGGTGTTGAGGCCGAGCCGCTGGGCGAGCGCGGTCGCGGTGGTGGGTCCTTCGGTGCGCAGGATGCCGAGCATCCGCAGCCGGACCGGGTGGGTCAGCGCCCGCAGCTGCTGCGGGGTCGGGGTGATCGAGCTGTTGTCCACACGGGACACGGTACGACTGCAAAGACATGTTTGCAAACAGTTCTTTGCAATCTTCCGTGCCGGGCTACGGCCGTGGGTCGGAGGGTGGTTCGATCTCCGGCTGGTCCGGGGCCACGTCCGGGTCCTGGCCCGGTCCCGGAGGTGGGTCGGGGGTGGGGATCGGGGCGGGGTCGCCGCTCGGGACGACGTCGGGATCGGGCGCGGGCTCTTGCGGAGTTGTGGTCATGCCTGCCGGTACCCGACATCTCGCGTGTTCCGGCCACGGACCCAGCGGCAGCCCACTAGGAGCGGGCCGTCGCCTTGCTGGGTGCCGGTGCCGCCTTCCTCGCATGGCCCGGAATGGCTGGAGGGGCTATGGGTGTGCGAAGCTGCTCCGCATACCTCGTCCGTCGTCTTCAAGGAGACCGCACGCATGCATCTCCGTCCCCGCTCCGCGCACCGCGTCGCTCACCACCGCCGTCGCACTCGCGCGGCCTCGCTGGCCGCCGCCCCGGCCGCCATCGCCGTGGTCCTCGTCCGCTGCGACCACCGCCGCTCACGTGGCCTTCGACTACAACCCGCTCGGCCCCCACCACCTGCACCCAGTCGGCGCCGGCGCCAACCAGCGCGCCCCTCCCGCTCGTGGCCGACGGTCTCCCGCACACGGCTCTCGGTGTCGAGCAGCGGCACGGCCACCAACGACGGCGACGCCACCGACGTCACGACGGCCACCGCCACCGCCACGCACGGTCACGGTGAGCCAGGCCGGTCGGCCAGCTCAGCCACATCAACGTGGCGACTCGTCCTACTCGCGACCATGAGCAGCACCAAGGGTGCCGCTCAGAAGTGCAACCTGACGCCTCGGCCCTCTCGAGAGCCAGCTGCAGTTCGACCTCGTCAGCCCACCTACGTCTCGGTGTCCGCGACGGCCCACGGCATGATCACGCAGGCGATCGTCGCCCAGAACCTGGAGGCGCTGAGTGGCATCTCCAGATCGCCGTGGTGCGGTGATCGCAGTCGCCGGCGGCGCACGGCGCCGGCACGGTCATCTCCTCTCCCGCCGGCACCTCCTACATCGGTGTGAACCTCGCCAGGCGGTGCCCTGGCGCCCACCCGGGTCCAGCGTGACGCGGGCGTCGACATCAGCTTCGACGAGCCGGGCCTCGCCACGACCGCAAGACCACCGGCAACGGCAAGAAGTACGTCGCCCTCGCCGGCGGACGCAACTGCGCCACCAGCACCGCGTCGCGACCTGGAAGGCAAGGCCGGCAAGAAGAAGCCTCGAACGTCACGAAGGCCACCTTCAAGGTGGAGACGCCAAGGTCAGCTCGGCGAAGAAGCCCAAGAAGAAGAACGTACACGCTGACCGGCCTCAAGCCGAGCTGCCCGCCGATGTCAGGGTAGTCATGAAGCTGGCAAGAAGGGCGCCGGCAAGGTCACGGTCTCCAGCGCGACTACCAGGCCTGCAAGTAGCGCACGATCTGCTCCGTCAGCACCTTGCCGCGGCCGGGCCGTTGCCTCGATGGGTACCGATGCCGCCGTGAACGAGGAGGACAGCGAGGAGACCGGCGGTGAGTTCCAGCGGGAGACCGACTACATCCCCGACCGGATCACCGCCGGCGGCCGCACGCCGGAGCACGGGCCGACCGACGTCCGGCTCTGGCCGGTCGAGGCCGGTCGCTACCGGCTCGTCGCGGCGCGCGCCTGCCCGTGGGCCAGCCGGGCGGTCGTCGTGCGGGAGCTGCTCGGGCTCCAGGACGTCATCTCGCTGGGCCTGTGCGGGCCGACCCACGACGTGCGGAGCTGGACCTTCGACCTCGACCCGGGCGGCGTCGACCCCGTCCTCGGCATCGAACGGCTGCAGCAGGCCTACTTCGCCCGGTTCCCGGCCTACGAGAAGGGGATCACCGTCCCGGCGATGGTCGACGTCCCGACCGGGCAGGTGGTCACCAACGACTTCCCCTGGATCACCCACGACCTCTTCCACGAGTGGCGCGAGTTCCAACGGCCGGACGCACCGGACCTGTGGCCGCAGCAGCTGCGCGCCGAGATGGACGAGGTGATGGAGCGGGTCTACACCGAGGTCAACAACGGCGTGTACCGCTGCGGGTTCGCCGGCTCGCAGGCCGCGTACGACGCGGCGTACGACCGGCTGTGGACCGCCCTCGACTGGCTCGAGGACCGGCTGACCCATCGGCGCTTCCTGATGGGCGAGTCGGTCACCGAGGCCGACGTGCGGCTGTTCACCACGCTGGTGCGGTTCGACGTGGTCTACCACGGCCACTTCAAGTGCAACCGCCAGAAGCTGACCGAGCTGCCCGCGCTCTGGGGCTACGCGCGCGACCTGTTCCAGACCGCCGGGTTCGGAGACACCGTGGACTTCGACCAGATCAAGCGGCACTACTACGTGGTGCACAGCGGCCTCAACCCGACCGGGATCGTGCCGCGCGGCCCCGATCTCGGGGGTTGGACGGCGCCGCACGGCCGCGACTGACGGCGCGGGTCTGTCGCGCGCAGCGGGTTCGCGCCTACGGTGTCGTGCGTGAAGCGCCGCGTCGGCGACGCATTCGGGAGGAAATCATGGCGTTCACCGCTGAAACCGAAGCCAACGAGGGCAAGGGTCTGAAGGGCGGTGCGCTCGGCCTGCTCGGCAGCATCGTCATGGGGATCGCGTCCACCGCGCCGGCGTACAGCCTCGCCGCGAGCCTCGGCTACGTCGTGATCGTCGCCAACACCGACGGCCCCGAGGGCATCGTCGGCGTCAAGGCGCCGCTGATCATGGTGCTGGCCTTCATCCCGATGTACTGCATCGCGGTCGGCTACTCCGAGCTCAACAAGGCCGAGCCGGACTGCGGGACGACGTTCACCTGGGCGGCCCGCGCGTTCGGCACCAAGACCGGGTGGCTGGGCGGCTGGGGGATCATCGCCGCCGACGTCATCGTGATGGCGAACCTCTCGCAGATCGCCGGCTCCTACACCTTCAGCCTGGTCGGGTGCCGACGAGCTCGCCGCCAGCACCTTCTGGAGCACGGTGGCCGGCATCATCTGGATCGCGGTCATGACCTACATCTGCTACCGCGGCATCGAGGTGTCGGCCCGGCTGCAGTACGGCCTGCTCGGCATCGAGGTCGTCACCCTGGTCGCCTTCGCGGTCTTCGCGCTCGTCAAGGTGTACGCCGGCGACGCGCCCGGCCGGGATCAAACCCTCGCTCGACTGGCTCTCCCCGGCCGGCCTGAGCGGAACCGCCATCGTGAGCGCGACCCTGATCGCCGTCTTCATCTACTGGGGCTGGGACACCGCCGTCGCCACCAACGAGGAGTCCGACGACCCGACCACGACCCCGGGCCGCGCCGCGATCCTCTCGACCGTGCTCCTCCTGCTCACCTACGCCCTGGTCTCGGTCGCCACGATCGCCTTCGCCGGCGTCGGCGACGGAGGGCATCGGCCTCGGCAACGAGGACAACGCCGACGACGTGTTCGCGGCGATGGGCCACGAGGTCTTCGGAGGCGGCGCCGTCGGCTGGATCATGATCCACCTGCTGGCCATCTGCGTGCTCACCTCGGCCTCCGCCTCGACCCAGACCACGATCCTGCCCACAGCGCGGACCACCCTGTCGATGGCGGTGTTCAAGGCGGCGCCGGCGCGGTTCGCGAAGATCCACCCGAGGTACCTGACGCCCACCGAGTCGACGATCTGGATGGGCGGCGTCTCCATCCTCTTCTACGTGCTGCTGACGCTCACCAGCGAGAACATCCTGGCCGACACCATCGCGGCGGTCGGGCTGCTGATCGCCTTCTACTACGGGCTCACCGGCTTCGCGTGCGTGTGGTTCTACCGGAAGACATGTGGCCAAGAAGCCGCGCGACCTCGATCATGCAGGGCGTCATCCCCGGCTTCGGCGGGGTGCTCCTGGTCGCCTTCTTCCTCTACGCGTGCAAGACCTACGCCGACCCCGACTACGGCTACACGACCATCGGCGGGATCGGCGGCGTCTTCCTGATCGGTGTGGGCTCGCTGCTGCTCGGGCTCGTCCTGATGTTCGCGTGGCAGGCCGTGTCGCCCGAGTACTTCCGCGGCGAGACGCTGCCCAAGCGCGACTCCGCCGACCTCGTGCTGCTCGGCGTCGGCCCCGAGGTCGGCGAGGGTGTCGTGGGGTTGCGGCTCCCGGACAGCCGGGAGAGCACCGTCATCGCGCCCGACCTGTCGAACCTCCCGCCCGGGCAGACCGCGATCGACCCCACGACCGGCGAGCGGTTCGACAAGGACGGACGACGAGCCGCCCGCCTAGCCTTGGGGCATGGGACACGACCACGGGCACGCAGCTGCCCGGGCCGAGGACCGGGCCCGGCTGCGAGTGGTGCTGGCGATCACCGCGAGCGTGCTCGTCCTCGAGGTCGTCGGCTGGCAGGTCACCGGCTCCCTCGCCCTGCTCGCGGACGCCGGGCACATGGCCACCGACGCGGCCGCGGTGGTGCTCGCGCTCGGGGCGTCGTACGTCGCGACCAAGAAGGGCGGCCCGCGCTCGACGTTCGGGCTGCACCGGGCCGAGGTGCTGGCCGCGCTGGTCAACGCGGTGGTGCTGCTCGCCGTCTGCGGCTACCTGCTGTACGCCGGCATCAGCCGGCTCTCGTCGCCCGAGCACGTCGACGCCGGCCCGATGGTCGCGTTCGCGGCGGTCGGCCTGGTCGCCAACGGCATCTCCATCGCGGTGCTGGCCCGCGCCGAGCGCGGCTCGCTCAACATGCGCGGTGCGTTCAACGAGGTCCTCGCCGACCTGCTCGGGTCGCTGCTCGCCCTCGTCGCCGGCATCATCATCTGGACCACGGGCTTCACGCGCGCCGACTCGATAGCGACGCTGTTGATCGCCGTGCTGATCCTGCCGAGGGCGTTCGCGCTCGCTCGCGACGCCACCATCGTGCTGCTGGAGATCGCGCCGAAGGGGCTCGACCTCGAGGACGTGCGCACGCACCTGATGGGCGTCCCGGGCGTCACCGACGTCCACGACCTGCACGCCTGGACGATCACCAGCGGCATCCCGTCGCTGTCGGCACACGTCACCGTCACCGACGCGTGCCTTGCCGAGCGGGGCGTCGGCGCCACGCTCGACGAGCTGAGCAAGTGCGTGGCCGACCACTTCGACGTCCACCACGCGACGTTCCAGGTCGAGCCGGTCACCCACCAGGAGCACGAGGACCTCGGCGAGGTCCACTAAGTGGCCACGGCAGCCCACTTGGACGGTGGGGCGAGTCAGAGCTTGTTCCAGCAGCCGTGCAGCAGCGGCCGCCGGAACCCGTGGCTCAGCTGAACGGCGTGACCGGCCGCTCCTGCCGGACGCCGTCGAGGAAGGTGTCGACCTTCTCGTCGTAGAACGCCACCAGCCCGGCGATCGGCAGGAGCTGCCGGGTGGGGAAGTCGTAGCACCAGGCGACGTCCTCGTGCAGGGCATCGCTGATCCGGGCCGACCAGTACGCCGTGGTCCGGCCCTTGTAGGGGCAGGCGGTCTGCGTCGGCGACGGCTCGAGGTGATCGAGGACCAGGCAGCTGCGGTCGAGGTAGTAGCGCGGCGGGAGTCCGGTCTCGAAGACCAGCACCGGCGCCGTGGACTCGGCGAGCACCACGGCGTCGAGCTCGATCCGGACGTGCCGGCTCGAGCGCAGGGCGTCCACCCGTGTGTACGGGCTGCGTGGGTGCACGAACACCTCTTCCTCCTCCTCGAACCAGTGGTCCAGCGCATCCCACCGGATCCGCACGTGGCCGGGCAGGTCCGGGTCGTGGCGCAGCCGGGGCTTGAACACCGGATCGGCGAGCAATGCCGCATCCACGTCCGCCACCGGCAGGTAGTACTGCGGGTACTTCTCGTGCTCCCACACGTAGACCGCGCTGGTCGTGTCCACCACGCAGCGGCCGTCCTTCTGGGCCCGGACGCGGCGCGGGACCGGGGCGGTGTGGCCCTTGGGGGTGATCGACGGCGGATAGCTGGTCATGCTCGCATCGTCCTCCCGAGCGGCCGGACCGTCACGGGCCGCCCCCGGTGCTGAGTTAGGCAGTCGCGAGCCGCCCCGATACATTTGCGCTGCACGATCGTGACCCGGCTCACAGCCCGCACCACCCCCGCGACGCGGTGGCCAGGACACTTCCCACCGTGGGCGGAGACCCCGACCCGGCCGTGACCTCACCGAGGAGAACTCTGTGGACGAGGCAGTAGACGCACCCCCAGGTTTCGGACCAGATCTCGCCGAGGTCTTCGGTCCCTCGCAGCAGGACGGTGGCCCCGAGCTGATCCAGCTGCTGACGCCCGAGGGCGAGCGGGTGCACCACCCGGAGTTCGACATGGAGTTCTCCGAGGAGCAGCTGCGCGGCTTCTACCGCGACATGGTCATGGTCCGCCGGATCGACACCGAGTCGACCGCCCTCCAGCGCCACGGCGAGCTCGGCATCTGGGCCCAGCTCCTCGGCCAGGAAGCCGCCCAGGTCGGCGCCGGCCGCGCGCTGCGCCCCCAGGACTTCGTCTTCCCGACCTACCGCGAGCACGGCGTCGCCTGGTGCCGCGGCCTCGACCCGCTCAAGCTGCTCGGCCTGTTCCGCGGCGTCGACCACGGTGACTGGGACCCCGAGGAGTACAACTTCGGCCTCTACACGATCGTCATCGGCGCGCAGACCCTCCACGCCACCGGCTACGCCATGGGCATGCAGCGCGACGGCGCGGTCGGCACCGGTGACCCCGACCGCGACTCCGCGGTGATCGCGCACTTCGGCGACGGCGCCTCGAGCCAGGGCGACGTCAACGAGGCGTTCATCTTCGCCGCGTCCTACAACGCGCCCGTCGTGTTCTTCTGCCAGAACAACCAGTGGGCGATCTCCGAGCCGATCGAGCGGCAGTCCCGGATCCCGCTCTACCAGCGCGCGCTCGGCTTCGGCTTCCCGGGCGTCCGCGTCGACGGCAACGACGTGCTCGCGACGTACGCCGTCACGCAGGCCGCGCTGCAGCGGGCCCGCGACGGCCAGGGCCCGACCTTCGTCGAGGCCTACACCTACCGCATGGGCGCCCACACCACGACCGATGACCCGACCCGATACCGGCTCTCGGGCGACGTCGAGTCCTGGAAGCTGAAGGACCCGATCGCCCGGGTCGAGGCCTACCTCAAGCGCAACGGCCTGGGTGACGCCGGCTTCTTCGACGAGGTCGCCGGCGAGGCCAACGACCTCGGTGCCCGGCTCCGCGACGGCGTGAAGGCGCTGCCCGACCCGAAGCCGCTCGACATCTTCGGCGCGGTCTACGCCGAGGAGACCGACGAGCTCCGTCAGCAGCACGACGAGTTCGCGGCGTATCTCGAGTCGTTCGAGGGGAGCCACGCATGACCGAGAAGATCACGCTCGCCAAGGGACTCAACTACGGGCTCCGCAAGGCGATGGAGGACGACCCCAAGGTCCTGATCATGGGTGAGGACGTCGGCAAGCTCGGCGGCGTCTTCCGCATCACCGACGGACTGCAGAAGGACTTCGGCGAGGACCGCGTCATCGACAGTCCGCTCGCGGAGTCCGGCATCGTCGGAACCGCGGTCGGCATGGCGATGCGCGGCTACCGGCCGGTTGTCGAGATCCAGTTCGACGGCTTCGTCTACCCCGCCTACGACCAGATCGTCTGCCAGGTCGCCAAGATCCACTTCCGCTCCAAGGGCCGGATCAAGATGCCGATCGTCATCCGGATCCCGTTCGGCGGCGGCATCGGCGCGGTGGAGCACCACAGCGAGTCGCCGGAGGCGCAGTTCGCGCACACCCCCGGCCTCAAGGTGGTGGCCTGCTCCAACCCGGTCGACGGCTACTGGATGATCCAGCAGGCCATCGCCTGCGACGACCCGGTGATCTTCCTCGAGCCGAAGCGCCAGTACCACGCCGACAAGGCGGAACTCGACGACACCGAGACGCCCGACCCGCTGTTCACCTCGCGCGTCGTACGCCCCGGGCAGGACGTCACAGTGCTCGCCTACGGCCCGACCGTGAAGACCGCGATGAAGGCCGCCGAGGCGGCCGCCGGCGAGGGTCGCTCCCTCGAGGTGATCGACCTCCGCACGCTCTCGCCGCTCGACATGGCCCCGGTGCTCGACTCCGTGCGCCGGACCGGCCGCGCGGTCGTCGTCCACGAGGCGCACGTCAACCTCGGCATGGGCGCGGAGCTGGCCGCCCGGATCACCGAGCAGTGCTTCTACAACCTCGAGTCGCCGGTGCTGCGGGTCGGCGGGTTCGACACCCCCTACCCAGCCTCGCGGATCGAGGAGGAGTGGCTGCCTGACCTCGACCGCGTGCTCGACGCCGTCGACCGGACCATGTCCTTCTGAGTGGGGAGCACTGACTGATGCCCGAATACCTCCTCCCCGACGTCGGTGAGGGCCTGACCGAGGCCGAGATCGTCTCCTGGAAGGTCAAGGTCGGCGACACCATCGCGATCAACGACATCGTCTGCGAGATCGAGACCGCCAAGTCGATCGTCGAGCTGCCCTCGCCCTACGCCGGCACCGTCTCGGCGATCCTGGCGCCCGAGGGCGAGACCATCCCGGTCGGCACGCCCATCATCGCGATCGGCGATGTTGACCCGGCGCAAAGTTCGAGCCGGGTCAACCCGGACGACGGCGACGCGGAGATGGAGATCGACCTGTCCAACCCGGCGGCCTCCGGGTCGAGCGAGGGCGACAGTCTGGTCGGGCGGATGAAGGCCGAGCGGGGCCCGACCCGGCGCGCGCGGAAGGTCGCCTCCGGCACGATGGCGACGCACATCCAGGCCCAGGCGTCCTTCGAGACCGGGCTGGCCTCGCCGCTGGTCGAGGCGGCCGAGCCGGAGTCCGCGGTGCCCGCCCGCAGCCAGCAGGCCGCCGAGCCGCTGGAGCCCGCCGCGCTGCGCGTGCTGGCCAAGCCGCCGGTGCGCAAGCTCGCCAAGGACCTCGGCGTCGACCTGGCCAC
>CAVTHU010000016.1:0-103380 GCA_963734355.1 uncultured Actinomycetota bacterium | reverse complement strand
CGAGAGAGGAAACCATGAAGGCTGACATCCACCCCGACTACGTGGACACCGAGGTCACCTGTACCTGCGGCAACACGTTCACCACGCGCAGCACGGCCAAGAACGGCGTCATCCACGCCGACGTCTGCTCGAACTGCCACCCGTTCTACACCGGCAAGCAGAAGATCCTCGACACCGGCGGCCGCGTGGCCCGGTTCGAGGCCCGCTACGCCAAGAAGGCGCCGACACGAAGGACGCCGAGAAGGCCGACGCCAAGCTAGCTTCTCCGCAGCGCCGACCCGTGCCCGCCGGGGCGTGGGTCGGCGCTCGCGATTGTCCAGCAGGTCCGAGCGAGAGGAGGGGCGATGTTCGAGACCGTCGACGCGCATGGCGCGCGAGCACGCCGAGCTCGAGCGGCAGCTCGGCGCGCCCGAGACGCACGCCGACGCGCGGCTGGCCAAGCGGCTCAACCAGCGGTACGCCCAGCTGAGCCGGGTCCTCACCGCCAAGAAGGAGTGGGACGACCTCGAGGGCGACATCGAGGCGGCCCGCGAGCTCGCGGCCGAGGACCCGACGTTCGCCGACGAGGTCGAGACGCTCGCCGAGCGCCGGCACGCGGCCGAGGAGCGGCTGCGGCTGCTGCTGGTCCCGCGCGACCCGACCGACGACAAGGACGCGATCCTCGAGGTGAAGTCGGGTGAGGGCGGCGAGGAGTCCGCGCTGTTCGCCGGCGACCTGCTCCGCATGTACTCCCGGTACGCCGAGCAGCGGGGCTGGAAGGTCGAGGTCCTCGACGCCACCGAGTCGGACCTGGGCGGCTACAAGTCCGTCACCCTCGCCGTGAAGGCCAAGGGCACGCCCGAGCCGGGCGAGGCGCCGTACGGCCTGCTGAAGTTCGAGGGCGGCGTGCACCGCGTCCAGCGGGTGCCGGTCACCGAGTCGCAGGGCCGGGTGCACACCAGCGCGGCCGGCGTCCTGGTGCTGCCCGAGGCCGAGCAGGTCGACGTGACGCATCGACGAGAACGACCTGCGCATCGACGTCTTCCGCAGCAGCGGGCCGGGCGGCCAGAGCGTCAACACCACCGACTCCGCGGTCCGCATCACCCACGTCCCGACCGGGATCGTGGTCAGCTGCCAGAACGAGAAGAGCCAGCTCCAGAACAAGGAGCAGGCGCTGCGCATCCTCCGTGCCCGGCTGCTGGCCGCGGCGCAGGAGGAGGCCGACGCCGCCGCCAGCGACGCCCGGCGCAGCCAGGTCCGCACCGTCGACCGCTCCGAGCGGATCCGGACCTACAACTTCCCGGAGAACCGCATCTCCGACCACCGCACCGGCTACAAGGCCTACAACCTCGACCAGGTCCTCGACGGCGACCTCCAGCCGGTCCTCGACTCCTGCGTCGCGGCTGGACCTCGCCGACCGGCTGGCCGCGCTCGACGCGTGACGCCCGCGCGGACGCTCGGCGCGGCCGCGGCCGCGGCGGCCCGCGCGAGGCCGGCGTGCCGAGCCCCGAGCACGACGCCGCCGAGCTGCTCGCCCACGTGCTCGGCACCGACCGGTCCCGGCTGCCGCTGGTCGACGAGGTGCCGGCCGACGCGCGGTCGGGCGGTACGACGCGCTCGTGGCCCGGCGCGCGGCCCGCGAGCCGCTGCAGCACCTGACCGGCGGGCGTGGTTCCGCCACGTCGAGCTCGAGGTCGGGCCCGGGCGTCTTCGTGCCGCGGCCCGAGACCGAGCTGCTGGCCGGCTGGGCCATCGAGCCGGCCTCCGGCTCGAGCGCGCCGCTCGTGGTCGACCTCTGCACCGGCTCCGGCGCGATCGCCAAGGCGGTCGCCCACGAGGTGCCGCAGGCCCGGGTGCACGCCGTGGAGCTCGACGAGCCGGCGTACCGCTGGGCCGCAGCGCAACCTCGCCGGCACCGGTGTCGACCTGCGCCAGGGCGACTTCGCCACCGCCTTCGACGACCTGGCCGGCACCGTCGACGTCGTCGTCTGCAACCCGCCGTACGTCCCGCTCGAGGCCTGGGAGTCGGTCGCACCCGGAGGCCCGCGACCACGACCCGCACCTGGCGCTGTTCTCCGGCGCCGACGGACTCGACGCGATCCGGGTGCTGGCGGTCCGGGCCGCCGTGCTGCTCACGGCCCGGGGGAGTGCTGGGCGTCGAGCACGCCGACGTCCAGGGCGAGGCGGTCCCGGCGGTGCTGACCGCCACCGGACGCTGGACCGAGGTGCGTGACCACCGCGACCTCGCGGGCCGTCCTCGGTTCACCACCGCCCGACTGGCACCATGAGCCGTGTGACCCGCGCTACCCGACCACCACCGACGAGGAGCGCGAGGCCGCCGTCGAGGCGGCCAGCCTGGCCATCCAGCGCGGAGGCCTCGTGGTGCTGCCGACGGACACCGTCTACGGCCTGGCCGCCGACGCCTTCGACAAGGACTCCGTCCAGGAGCTGCTCGACGCCAAGGGCCGCGGCCGCGACATGCCGCCGCCGGTCCTGGTCTCGGCCGCGACCACCCTCGACGCGCTGGCGGTCCGGGTCCCGACGTGGGCGCGGGCGCTGGTCGAGGAGTTCTGGCCCGGCGCGCTGACCCTGGTCTGCCATGCCCACGCCTCGCTGCAGTGGGACCTCGGCGACACCCGCGGCACGGTCGCGGTGCGGATGCCCGACCACCCGGTCGCCCTGGAGATCCTCGAGCGCACCGGCCCGCTCGCGGTCAGCTCGGCCAACCTGACCGGCCGTCCGGCCGCGACCGAGGCCGCCCAGGCCGAGGAGATGCTGGGCGAGGACGTCGAGGTGGTGGTCGACGCCGGTACGTCGCCGGGCGGCGCGGCCTCGACGATCGTCGACGCCACCGCCACCCCCGGCCGGGTGCTGCGGCTGGGCGCCATCAGCCTCGACCAGCTCAACGGGGTGCTCGAGCCGCTCGGCCACGCCATCCCCGACCCGGACGCTCCCGCGCAGGGCGACGAGGACGACCGAGGCGACGAGAACCAGACGCCGCCGAGGACGCCGACGCGTGAGGGAGTACATCCTCGTCTTCCTGGTGGCCGCGGCGGTCACCTACCTGCTCACGGTCGTGGCCAGGGAGATCGCGATCCGCTCCGGCGCGGTCGCGAAGGTCCGCGACCGCGACGTGCACGACGAGCCCATCCCCTACCTCGGCGGGCTCGCGATGCTGGGCGGCCTCGTGGCGGCGTACTTCGTGGCCCGTGAGCTGCCGTTCCTGTCGGCGAGCTCGCCGCTGGTGTTCCGGGACGCCGGGATCGTGCTGATCGCGGGGGCGCTGATCTGCGCGGTCGGGGTGCTGGACGACCTCTTCGAGCTCGATGCGCTGACCAAGCTCGGCGGGCAGGTGCTCGCGGCCGGGTTCCTCGTGGCCTTCGGCGTCCAGTTCTACTTCTTCACCGACGCGCAGGGGAACCAGTTCTCCCTCGACCCGGCCCAGCGCGCGGTGCTCACCGGCGTGCTGGTCGTGGCGACCATCAACGCGGTCAACATGGTCGACGGACTGGACGGTCTCGCTGCGGGCGTGGTCGGCGTGGGCTCGCTGGCCTTCTTCACCTTCTCCTACAGCCTGACCCGGCTCAACGGCACCGACCGGGCCACCACCGCGGCCCTGCTGAGCATCCTCCTGGCGGGGGTGTGTGCCGGCTTCCTGGTCCACAACTTCCACCCGGCCCGGCTCTTCATGGGTGACAGCGGCTCGATGCTGATCGGGTTGGTGCTGTCAGCGAGCGCGGTGACGCTCTCGGGGCAGTTCACGCCCGAGCAGCTGAGCCAGGGCGGCGGTGGCTCGGCGGCGAGCCTGCTACCGACGCTGCTCCCGGTGCTGCTGCCGATCTCGCTGCTGATCGTGCCGCTGGCCGACCTCATCCTGGCCGTCGTACGCCGCACCCGGGCCGGCCGGTCGCCGTTCGCCCCGGACAAGCAGCACCTGCACCACCGGCTGCTCGAGATCGGCCACAGCCAGCGCCGGGCCGTCCTCATCATGTGGATGTGGGCGGCGCTGGTCGCCTTCGGCACCGTGTTGGCCAGCCTCTACAGCGGTCCCTGGGTGGTGGCCGCGGTGGGCGCCATGACGCTGGTGACCGTCGTGCTCACGTTCTTGCTGCCCAGACTGCACCGCCCCCGGTTGCCTGTCACTGAAGTTGGCTGAGAGGGTGGGTTGCTGACCCCGGGTTCAGGCGTCCCGGGACTTTGTGCTAGTTTTCACAAGCACTCAGGATTCACCCTCGACCAGGACGGCCGCCGACGATGACGACTGCCCCGCTTCCCCGCATCTGGGGACGGGTGCGCCGTGTTAGGTTCGATCGGTGCCAGAGCCCGGTGCTGACCAGTCTGGGGACGCGGGGCTTCGAGGTCGCGACCTCATCAACCTCGGTGGACTCTTGGCCGCCGCGGTCATCGCGGGCACGGTGCTCGGACTCCTGCTCGACCGCGCGCTCGGCACCGAGCCGGTCTTCACGATGGCCGGTGTGTTCCTCGGCATCCTCGCGGGCGGCCTCGGCTTCTGGGCCCGCGTGCACGCAGCCCTCAAGTAGGTCGGGGGCCGCCCATGCCTGACCGCCTCGCCACCTCCGCCGGCGCCGTCCCGCAGCAGCGGGCCAGCCTCTGGCAGGTGATCCGCGACCAGCGCAAGACCATCATCGTCGGCCTGGTCCTCGCCGTGGCCGCGTTCTGGATCCTCGGCCAGCTCGACGAGTGGCGGCTCGCCACGTCGCTGGCCATCGGCGTCGGGCTCGGCCTGATCAACCACCTGGCCACCGAGCGGTGGCTGCTCGGCCTGCTCACCAGCGGCCGCGAGCCGACCAAGGCGGCCATGATGCGCTCGACCATGGTCCGGCTGGTGGTCCTCACCGTGGTGGCGGTGACCGTCGCCGTGGTGTTCTGGCCCGACGGCATCGGGGTGCTGCTGGGGCTGGCCGTCTTCCGCCTCATCGCCCTGGCGATGACCACGATCCCCTTGCTCAAGGAGTTGAAGAGCCAATGACGCTGCGCAACGTCCGCAACGCCGCCCTCGTCCTGGCCATCGTGTTCATGCTGGTCGGATTTGTCCTCACTGCCACCGCGGATCACCCCGAGGACACCGAGATCACCATCGGCGAGCACGCCACCCGGACCGTCGGTGGGCTCACCTTCAACATCGACACCATCATCTCCTCGCTGGTCGCCGGTGCCGCCGTGGTGCTCCTCGGCTTCCTGGCCCGCCGCGCGCTGACCAAGGACACCGAGGACCACGTCCCCACCAAGCTCCAGCTGGTGTGGGAGGCGGTCGTCGGCGAGGTCAACAAGCAGGTCGAGGACAACCTCGGCAGGGTGCACCCGTACGCCGCCCCGCTCGCGATCTCGCTCTTCTTCTTCATCCTGTTCTGCAACTGGCTGGAGATCGTGCCGACCGAGCTCAACCACGACATCCACCTGCTGCCGGCGCCGACGGCGGACACCAACCTCACCTACGCGCTGGCCCTTGTGACGATCGTCAGCGTCTGGGTCTACGGCATCCGACAGAAGGGCGCGAAGGGCTACTTCGGCACTTCTTCGAGCCGTTCCCCGTGATGTTCCCGCTCAACGTGCTCGAGGAGCTGCATCAAGCCGATCACGCTGGCACTGCGACTCTTCGGCAACATCTTCGCCGGCGGCATCATGCTGGCGCTGATCACCCTGATGCCGGTCTACATCATGTGGGCGCCCAACGTGTTGTGGAAGGGCTTCGACATGGCGATCGGCGTCATCCAGGCGTTCATCTTCGCCCTTCTCACCGTGCTCTACTTCGCCATGGCCGGGGCCGGCCACGGCGACGATCACGGGCACGACGACGAGGGCGCGGACCAAGATGACCACGTCGGCCACGACGAGGCCGCGTCCGTGGAGCCAACTCCCGTACCGGCGAGCTGACCGACCGGTCACTCGCCTCCAGAGGTAACCCCGAGGCGCTCTAGCGGCGCCGCGATACAAGGAGAAAAGTCGAAATGGCAGCAGAAGGATCTGTCGAGCTGGCCGGTGCCTTCATCGGTGGCGGCATCGCCCTCGCCGGTGGCGCCATCGGCGCCGGTGTCGGTGACGGTCTGGCCGGTGCGTCCTACATCGAGGGCGTAGCTCGTCAGCCCGAGGCCCAGGGTCGACTCCAGACCATCTTCTTCCTGACGGTGGGTCTGGTCGAGGCGATGTTCTTCATCAACCTCGCGTTCATGGCCCTGTTCGTCTTCGTCCTCGGCGCCTGATCGTGACCCTCCCGGCAATGCTGACGCCGCTGGCGCTGGCGGCCGCAGAAGAGGAAGAGGGGACCAGCAACTTCCTGGTCCCCAACGGCACGTTCTTCGTCGAGCTGGCGCCTTCGCGCTGCTGTTCTACCTGCTCGCCCGCTACGTCATCCCACCGATCAACAAGGCGATGACGGCCCGCCAGGACGCGATCCGGCAGGAGTTCGCCGAGGCACGAGGAGGCCAAGGACAACGCGACCCAGGCCGAGAGCGACTTCAAGAGCCAGCTCGCAGACGCCCGCAAGGAGGCCGCGCGGATCCGTGAGGAGGCGCGCGAGCAGGGCAACGGCATCATCGCCGAGGCCAAGGAGCAGGCCCAGGTGGAGGCGCAGCGCGTCAAGGAGCAGGCCCAGGCCCAGATCGCGGCCGAGCGGCAGCAGGCGCTGACCTCGCTGCGGGCCGAGGTCGGCACCCTCGCGACCTCGCTGGCCGGCCGGATCGTCGGTGAGTCCCTCGACGACGACGAGCGCAGCGGTCGGGTCGTCGACCGGTTCCTCGCCGACCTCGAGTCGCTCGAGACCAGCAAGACTGCTCGGAACGGGGCGCCGTCCTGATGCTGCGCGGAGCCTCTGCCGAGGCGCTGGCCGAGCTGAGCCAGCAGGCCACTCGGACCCAGACCCTCGACGACGCGGCGACGCTCGGCACCAACCTGTTCGGCGTCGCGTCCGTCGTACGCCGCGACGCGGCCCTGCGCCGGGCGCTGACCGACGCGTCGGTCGAGGGCGAGGCGAGGTCGGGGCTGGCCAAGGCGGTGTTCGGCACCTCACTCGCCGACCCGGCGATGCGCCTGGTCGAGGACGCCGTGAGCCGCCGTTGGATCGGCGGCAAGGACCTGCCCGACGCCCTGGAGCAGCTCGCGGTGGCCGCCACCGTCCGCTCTGCGGGGGCCAAGGGCAAGCAGGTCGGCGACGAGCTGTTCGCGGTCCTCCAGATGATCGAGGCCAACCCGTCGCTGCGAGGTGCGCTGGCCGACCACTCGCGCACCGTCGAGGACCGCAGCGCGCTGCTCCAGGGTCTTGTCGACGGCAAGATCCTCCCGGCGACAGCCGTGCTCGTGGGACAGGCCGTGACCCGGGAGCGCGGGACCGTCGAGAGTGCTCTCGAGGAGTTCCTCGACCTGGCCGCGGCCGCCCTCGAGGAGGGGGTCGCCACGGTGACCACCGCCCGCGAGCTGTCTCAGGACGAGCAGCAGCGGCTGGCCACCGCGCTCGGCCAGCAGTACGGCAAGGACGTCCAGCTGCACGTGGTCGTCGACCCGTCGCTGATCGGTGGCCTCCGGGTCGAGATCGGCGACGACGTCATCGACGGCACCGTCCTCAGCCGGCTCGACGAGGCCCGCCGCCGGCTCGCCGGCTGAACACCACAGACGAAGACGAAGACACAGGACTCAACCCACTCAAGGGGACAAGAAACATGACCGAACTGTCCATCCGCCCGGAGGAGATCCGGGACGCGCTGCAGAAGTACGTCGACGACTACAAGCCGTCGGCCGCCGCCAAGGAGGAGGTCGGCACCGTCGCGACGGCCGGTGACGGCATCGCGCGTGTCGCCGGTCTGCCGTCCGCGATGGCCAACGAGCTGCTCGAGTTCGAGGACGGCACGCTCGGCATCGCGCTGAACCTCGACACCCGCGAGATCGGTGTGGTCATCCTGGGTGACTTCGAGGGCATCGAGGAGGGCCAGAGCGTCCGCCGGACCGGCGAGATCCTCTCCGTGCCCGTCGGCGACAACTTCATGGGCCGCGTCATCGACCCGCTCGGCACCCCCATCGACGGCCTCGGCGACATCGAGGCCGAGGAGCGTCGCGCCCTCGAGCTCCAGGCGCCGGGCGTCATGGCGCGCCAGTCCGTGTCCGAGCCGATGGCCACCGGCATCAAGGCGATCGACTCGATGACCCCGATCGGGCGCGGCCAGCGCCAGCTGATCATCGGTGACCGCTCGACCGGCAAGACCACGATCGCGATCGACACGATCATCAACCAGAAGCAGAACTGGGAGACGGGCGACCCGGACAAGCAGGTGCGCTGCATCTACGTCGCCATCGGCCAGAAGGGCTCGACCATCGCCGCGGTGCGCGGTGCGCTCGAGGAGGCCGGCGCCCTGGAGTACACCACCATCGTCGCCTCGCCGGCCTCGGACAGCGCCGGCTTCAAGTACCTCGCTCCCTACACCGGCTCGGCCATCGGCCAGCACTGGATGTACGACGGCAAGCACGTCCTGATCATCTTCGACGACCTCACCAAGCAGGCCGAGGCCTACCGTGCGGTGTCCCTGCTGCTGCGCCGCCCCCCGGGCCGCGAGGCCTACCCGGGCGACGTGTTCTACCTGCACAGCCGGCTGCTCGAGCGCTGCGCCAAGCTCTCCGACGCGATGGGCGCGGGCTCGATGACCGGGCTGCCGATCATCGAGACCAAGGCCAACGACGTCTCGGCGTACATCCCGACCAACGTCATCTCGATCACCGACGGGCAGATCTTCCTGCAGTCCGACCTGTTCGCGTCCAACCAGCGGCCGGCCATCGACGTCGGCATCTCGGTGTCGCGGGTGGGCGGTGCCGCGATGACCAAGGCGATGAAGACGGTGACCGGCTCGCTCAAGGTCGACCTGGCGCAGTTCCGCGCGATGGAGGCGTTCGCGATGTTCGCCTCCGACCTCGACGCGGCGTCCCGTCAGCAGCTCGACCGCGGTCAGCGGCTGATGGCGCTGCTCAAGCAGCCTGCCTACTCGCCCTACCCGATCGACGACATGACCGTGTCGCTGTGGCTGGGCACCAGCGGACGCCTCGACAAGGTCCCGACCGAGGACGTCCTCCGGTTCGAGAGGGAGTTCCTCGACTTCCTGCGCCGCCAGCACGGCGAGATCCTGTCCAGCATCCGCGACACCCTGAAGTTCGAGGACGACACCGAGTCCTCGCTGATCGACGCCTACGACTCCTTCCTCGACCAGTTCGAGACCTCCGAGGGCGGCTCGATCCACGTCGGCGACCAGGTCAAGGAAGAGGCCATGGAGGACGACGAGCTCGAGCAGGAGCAGATCGTCAAGCAGAAGCGGGGCTGACCGAGTGCGCAACGACCAGACCTCGGGAGGTGATCGAGTGATCACCCCCACGACTCCCACCGCACATCCGCGGCCCAGGCACGCACCTCGCTTCGTTGTCCTCGGTCACAAGGCGCCCAGCCTGTCTCCCTCGTCCGCCTCGCGATGCACGCACCTGGACCACGGCTGCGTCGGCGGTAGCCGCGGGGGTGATCACTAGTGGCGCTGTCGCTGCGGGAGTACCGCGCGCGGATCAAGTCGACCGAGTCGATGAAGAAGATCACGCGCGCCATGGAGCTCATTGCCGCCTCCCGGATCATCAAGGCGCAGCAGCGGGCCGCGGCGGCGGCTCCCTACGCCCGTGAGCTGACCCGTGCGGTCTCCGCGGTGGCGACGTACTCCAACGTCGACCACCCGCTGACCAAGGAGGAGGAGAACCCCACGCGGGCCGCCGTCCTCATCGTGACCAGTGACCGCGGGCTCGCCGGTGCCTACTCCTCGAGCGTGCTCAAGGAGGCCGAGCGGCTCGCCGAGCGGCTCCGCGCCGAGGGCAAGGAGATCGACACCTACATCTGCGGCCGCAAGGGCGAGGCGTACTACCGGTTCCGGCAGCGCCCCATCGTGCAGTCGTGGACCGGCTTCAGCGACCAGCCGTCGTACGACGTGGCCGCCGAGATCGGCCGCGCCCTCATCGACTCGTTCGTCAAGGACCCGGGCGAGGAGGGCGACGTCGACGAGGTGCACGTCGTCTACACGAGGTTCCGCTCGATGCTGACCCAGGAGCCGACCGCGATCCGGCTGCTGCCCCTCGAGGTGGTCGAGGCCGCAGACGACATCGAGGCCGAGGAGACGCCCGGCAGCGGCAGGGCCGAGGCCTCCGCCGAGGTGCTGCCGCTCTACGAGTTCGAGCCGTCCGCGGAAGCCGTGCTCGACGGGCTGCTGCCGCAGTACGTCCAGAGCCGGATCTTCTACGCGCTGCTGCAGTCGGCGGCCTCCGAGCTCGCCGCCAGGCAGAAGGCGATGAAGTCGGCGACCGACAACGCGGACGAGCTCATCAAGAAGTACACCCGGGTGGCCAACCAGGCCCGTCAGGCCGGCATCACCCAGGAGATCAGCGAGATCGTCGGCGGCGTGAACGCGCTGGCCGACGCCCAGGCAGAGTCCCAGTAGCGGGCCAGTACGTGACACAGAGGAGAAGACCATGACCGCAACGGTCGAGGAGACCAAGGAGACCGGTTCGGGCGGCGCCACCGGCCGGGTGGCGCGGGTGATCGGCCCCGTCGTCGACGTCGAGTACCCCATCGACTCGATGCCCGACATCTACAACAAGCTCGAGACCGACCTGACGCTCGCCGGCGAGACCCGGGTCCTCTCCCTCGAGGTCGCCCAGCACATCGGCGACGGCATGGTGCGCGCCATCTCGCTGCAGCCGACCGACGGTCTGGTCCGCGGTGCGCAGGTGCGCGACACCGGCGAGACGATCACCGTTCCGGTCGGCGACGTGACCAAGGGCCACGTCTTCAACATGCTGGGCGAGTGCCTCAACCTCGAGGAGGGCGAGACGCTCGACGTGAAGGAGCGGTGGGGCATCCACCGCAAGGCGCCGGCGTTCGACCAGCTCGAGGCCAAGACCGAGATGTTCGAGACCGGCATCAAGGTCATCGACCTGCTCGCGCCGTACGTCCTCGGCGGCAAGATCGGCCTCTTCGGTGGTGCCGGCGTCGGCAAGACGGTGCTGATCCAGGAGATGATCGCCCGCGTCGCCAAGGACCACGGCGGTGTGTCGGTGTTCGCCGGAGTGGGCGAGCGCACCCGCGAGGGCAACGACCTCATCACCGAGATGACCGAGGCCGGCGTCATCGGCCAGACCGCCCTGGTCTTCGGCCAGATGGACGAGCCGCCGGGCACCCGCCTGCGGGTCGCGCTGTCCGCGCTGACGATGGCGGAGTACTTCCGCGACGTCCAGAACCAGGACGTGCTGCTGTTCATCGACAACATCTTCCGGTTCACCCAGGCCGGCTCCGAGGTCTCGACCCTGCTGGGCCGGATGCCCTCGGCCGTGGGCTACCAGCCCAACCTGGCCGACGAGATGGGCACCCTGCAGGAGCGGATCACCTCGACCCGTGGGCACTCGATCACCTCGATGCAGGCGATCTACGTGCCGGCCGACGACTACACCGACCCGGCGCCGGCAGCGACGTTCGCCCACCTCGACGCGACCACCGAGCTCTCGCGCGAGATCGCTTCGCTCGGCATCTACCCCGCGGTGGACCCGCTGACGTCGACCTCACGGATCCTCGACGCCAACTACATCGGGCAGGCGCACTACGACTGCGCGATCCGGATCAAGCAGATCCTCCAGCGCAACAAGGAGCTCCAGGACATCATCGCGATCCTCGGTGTCGACGAGCTCTCCGAGGAGGACAAGATCATCGTCTCCCGGGCGCGCCGGCTCCAGCGGTTCCTCTCGCAGAACACCTACGTGGCCAAGCAGTTCACCGGTCTCGAGGGTTCGACGGTGCCGATCGGCGACACCATCGAGGCGTTCAACAAGATCGCCGACGGTGACTACGACCACGTGGCCGAGCAGGCGTTCTTCATGTGCGGCGGTCTGGACGACGTCGAGCGCAAGTGGGACGAAATCCAGAAGAGCCTCTGACAATGACGTCCCTCCCGATCCCCGGCGGCGCCGGACGCCGCCCAGATCACGCGCTGGCGGCGTTGCCGACCCTTCGAAGACGCCCAGTCTGCGCGCGTGCCGGCGCCTTGCCAGCGCGCGCCTGGACGACGCCAGCATCCACCGCGAATCGGGAGGCACGTCAATGGCCGACGCACTGACGGTGGAGCTCGTCGCGGCCGACCGCATGGTCTGGTCGGGCGAGGCCACCATGGTCATCGCCCGGACGGTGGAGGGCGACATCGGAGTCCTGCGTGGTCACGCGCCGGTGCTCTCGCTGCTGTCTGAGGCGATCGTCGAGATCACCGCCGAGGACGGCCACACCGTCTTCGCGGTGGCCGACGGCGGCTTCCTGTCGGTGGCCAACGACCGGGTCTCGATCCTGTCCGAGCACGCCGAGCTGTCCACCGAGGTCGACGTCGACGAGGCCCGGGCCCAGCTCGAGGACGCCAAGTCGGGACACTGGACCGACGGCTCCGAGGCCGAGCGCCGGATCCGGATGGCCGAGGCCCGCCTCAGGGTGGTCGAGAGGGACACGAGCTCGTCCTCGTGACCAGCGGCAACTAGCGCCCCCGCGGGGCTGGAAGGATGGGGGAGTGCCGCTCTGGTTGGAGCTGCTCGACGCAGCCGGCCTCGTGGTGCTCCTCGTCCTGCTCTACGGTCTCCTGCTCGTCGTACGCCGTCGGGTCCTGTCGCGGCACGGGGGCACCTTCGAGCTCAGTCACCGACTGCGGCCCGGCGATGAGCCGGGCCGCGGCTGGCTGCTGGGCCTGGGCCGGTACTCCGGCGACGAGCTGGAGTGGTTCCGCGTCTTCACGCTCGCTCCGCGACCCAAGCGGTCGTGGAACCGCGCCGGGCTGTCCTACGACGTCGCCCGTGAGCCCGTCGGTCTGGAGCGCACGGTGCTCTACCCCGACCACCTCGTGGTCGAGTGCGTGAGCCCGCAGGGGTCGGTGGAGCTGGCGATGAGCCGGGAGTCCCTCACCGGGTTCCAGTCCTGGCTCGAGTCGCGCCCGCCCGGGACGGACTGGTCGCGCTGACCGCTTCTCCCGTCCTTGCGGCCCGCAACGCCGTCGTCCTGGCGTTCGTGCTCAACGGCTTCCTCTTCGCCTCGCTGGTGTCCCGGATCCCGGACCTGCGGGGCGGGTTGTCGCTGGACAACAGCGGCCTGGGGTTGCTGCTGCTCTCGATCGCGGTCGGGTCGATCCTGGGCCTGCCGTCGGCGGGCAGGCTCATCCACCGGTGGAGCGCCGGCGCGGTGGTGCGGTCGGGCTGCATCTGCGGCGCCCTGGGTCTGCTGGTGGCGGGCGTGGGTGCCGGCCCGTTGGGCCTGGTGCCGGTCTGTGCGGTCGGGTTGTTCGCGTTCGGCATCGGCTCCGGCGTGTGGGACGTCGCGATGAATGTCGAGGGCGCCGAGGTCGAGCGCGGGCTCGGGCGCTCGATCATGCCGCGGTTCCACGCCGCCTGGTCGGTCGGCGGGATCACCGGCGCCGCGATCGGCGTACCGATGGCCGCGGCGGGCGTGCCGTTGCCGGTGCACTTCGGGCTCGTCGGTGGCCTCGCTGTCGTGCTCTGTCTTCGCGGGACCCGCTTCTTCCTGCCGGCTGAAGAGGAAGCGGCCGCGCCGTCGACGTCCGGAAGCGCCTGGCTGGAGCCACGCACGCTGGCGATCGGCGTCATGGTGCTGGCCTTCACCGTGGCCGAGGGCGCCGCGAACGACTGGCTGTCGCTGGCGCTCATCGACGGGTACGACGTCCCGCACTGGGTCGGGGTGACCGGCTACGTCACCTTCGTCTGCGCGATGACGGTGGGCCGAGTCACCGGGCCGGTCGTGCTGGACCGGTTCGGCCGGGCGCCGGTGCTGTGGGGCTCGTCGGCGCTGGCCGCGGCCGGAACGCTGCTGGTGATCCTTGGCGGGCATGTTGTGCTCGTGGGCCTCGGCATCGTGGTCTGGGGGCTCGGCGCCTCGCTCGGCTTCCCGGTCGGCATGAGCGCCGCCGCCGACGATCCGGCCCGCGCCGCCGCCCGGGTCTCGGTCGTGTCCACGATCGGGTACGGCGCCTTCCTGAGCGGACCCCCGCTGCTCGGCTGGCTCGGTGACCGGGTCGGCACCCTGGAGGCACTGTCCGCGGTGACGCTGCTGATGATCCCGGCCGCGGTCACCGTGTTCGCTGCTCAGCCGGCCCGAGCCGATCGATGAGCCGCTCGCGCGTCATGCGGCGCGTACCCCTTCGCGTCGTTGTCGAAGTAGACGAACGCGTCCTGGGCGTCGTCCCAGGCCTTGATCCGCGCGGCCCACGCGTCGAGCGCCTCGTCGTCGTACCCACTGGTGTAGAGCTCGGCGTCGCCGTGCAGCCGGACGTACCGGAAGTCGGCGGTGTCCTCCTCCACCTTGGGCCAGCGGCCGGCGGTGTCCGCCAGCACACAGGCGATGTCGTGCTCGCGCAGCAGCGCGTAGGCCTCCGGCTTCTCGAAGGTCTTGCTGCGGAACTCCAGCGCGTGCCGCACCGGTCGCCCCTCGGGGTCCTGCCGCGGCAGCTGGCCGAAGAACGTCGCGAGCCGCTCCTCGTCGTACTCGAAGGTCTCGGGGAGCTGCCACAGGACCGGGCCGAGCTTGTGGCCGAGCTCGAAGACGCCGGAGTCGAAGAACTTCTTCAGCGGCTCCTCGGCGTCGGCCAGGCGCTTCATGTGGGTGATGAACCGGCTGCCCTTGACCGCGAAGACGAAGTCGTCGGGCGTCTGGTCCCGCCACTTGCGGTACGACTCCGGCTTCTGCAGCGCGTAGAACGAGCCGTTGATCTCGATCGACGTGAGCCGGCTGGCGGCGTAGGCGAGCTCCTCGCGCTGGGGCAGCCCGGCGGGGTAGAAGTCGCCCCGCCACGGCGGGTAGGTCCACCCCGACACGCCGATCCGCACGCGACCCACCACGTCGTTGGGGTACCCACGTGAGATCGGCCACCACCTGGCGAACACGGCGTGTTGCTGGTGTGTCGTTGAGGCCCTCTGGGCACAGTGGAGGGCGTGCTTCCCCTCGAGATCATCGGTGCCGTCGTCCTTGCCGCCCTCCTCTGGATGGGCCTCCGCCTGCTCTGGGCCGGCCGCCAGCTCGACGACATCACGCCCGTCGACTCCTCCCAGATCCCGGTCGCTCCGTCCGGCAGCGTGGCCTCCAAGGTCGACCGCCGGCTGCAGCAGACCCGCGCCGCCCTGGAGACGCTGGTGATGCCCGAGGTCGAGCAGGAGGAGCTGCAACCGTCCACGGGCGCCTTCCGCGACCGCGCCCAGACCTACGTCGTGCTCGGCGCCGGCCTGCTTGTCCTGGCCGCGGCGCTTGTCATCGGGTTCCTGCTGATGATGTGAGGCCTGGGCCTGCTCTCGTGGCACCGTGAGTGGGAGGGCCCGGGGCTGGCGCCCCGGGGCTGGGGCGGCGCGTCGCGGGCAATAGCCGCCGCCCCCATTGCGTAGCGCTACCCGCGCCGCGGCCAAGCCCCTTTACGCTCCCGGGGCGCCAGCCCCGGTCCCTCCCCGCGCATCGCCGTCGTTGCGTCATCACGGTGGGGTGGGGCGGGCTCGCCAGCCGCTTCGCGGCCGTCTCGCCCGAACAAGGCGTGACCCAGTCCTACCGCTCCCCGCCGGGAACCCAGAGGATGTCGCCCTGTTCGCGGTTCGAGTAGCGAGCCAGGATGAAGAGCAGGTCGGAGAGGCGGTTGAGGTAGGTCATCGCCAGCGGGTTCATCGACTCGGCGTACTCGTCGTATGCCGCCCAGGCTGAGCGCTCGGCACGCCGGACGATCGTGCGGCAGACGTGCAGGTGGGCGGAGCCGGGCGTCCCGCCGGACAGGATGAACGAGCGGAGCGTCTCGAGCGGCTCGTTGTACTGGTCGCACCAGCCCTCGAGGCGGTCGACGTAGGACTGCTCGACGCGCAGCGGCGGGTACTCCGGATCGGGGACCACCGGGGTGCACAGGTCGGCGCCGACGTCGAAGAGCTCGTTCTGGACGTGGACGACGATGGCGGCGACGTCGGGCTCGAGCGAGCCGACCGAGACGGCCAGGCCGAGATGGGCGTTGGCCTCGTCGACATCGGCGTACGCGTGCAGGCGCAGGTCGTTCTTGGAGGCCACCGAGTTGTCCCCGAGGCGGGTCTGGCCGGCATCGCCGGTCCGGGTGTAGATCCGCGTCAGGTTGACCATGGGGCGCACACTAGTCGGGAGGCGCACCGGCGCGGGAAGCAACCTCTTGGCCCCGTTGGGCGTCATAGTGGTGTGAGTCACGACACTGTGGAGCAGCCCGTGGACATCATGAGCGACGGACCCGTCCTCGTCCTCAGTGGCGACCTCGACGTGCGGAGCACCATGCAGGTGCGCACGGCGGTGCAGGAGCTCCTCGGCACCTACGACGAGGTCGCGATCGACCTCAGCCGCGTGGAGAGCGCCGACGTGACCGCGCTCAAGGTGCTCGCTGCCGCGACCGTGCAGGCCATCCGCGACGGCCACCACCTCACGCTGCGCCAGCCGTCGGCGGCGGTGCGCCGGATGCTCCACATCTCCCACCTCGCGCGGGTCGTCGAGGTGACGCCGGCGTCCGCCGCGGATGTCGGATAACCCACACGTCCAGCCGGTGACCCGACCGGTAACAACCGTCCTACCCTCGAGGGATGACCGAGAAGGACCGCTCCCCAGAGGCCGGGCAGAGAAGGACCAGCCCTGGGTGATGCGGACGTACGCCGGCCACTCGACGGCCGAGGCGTCCAACGCGCTCTACCGCGGCAACCTGGCCAAGGGCCAGACCGGGCTGTCGGTCGCCTTCGACCTGCCCACGCAGACCGGCTACGACCCCGACTCGCCGCTGGCGCGTGGTGAGGTCGGCAAGGTCGGCGTACCGGTGCCCCACCTCGGGGAGATGCGGAAGCTGTTCCACGACATCCCGCTCACCGAGATGAACACGTCGATGACCATCAACGCGCCGGCCATGTGGCTGCTCGCGCTCTACCAGGTGGTCGCCGAGGAGCAGAACCCCGACCTGTCGCCCGAGGAGGTCGCCGCGCAGCTGGCCGGCACCACCCAGAACGACATCATCAAGGAGTACCTCTCCCGCGGGACCTACGTCTTCCCGCCCGAGCACTCGCTGCGGCTGATCAGCGACGTCATCTCCTACACGGTCCACCAGATCCCGAAGTGGAACCCGATCAACATCTGCAGCTACCACCTGCAGGAGGCCGGCGCCACGCCGACCCAGGAGCTCGCCTACGCGCTCTGCACCGCGATCGCGGTCCTCGACCAGGTCAAGAACTCGGGACAGGTCTCCGACGACGACTTCGAGAAGGTCGTCGGCCGGATCTCGTTCTTCGTCAACGCCGGGGTCCGGTTCGTCGAGGAGATGTGCAAGATGCGCGCCTTCGTCGAGCTGTGGGACGAGATCACCCGCGAGCGCTACGGCGTCCAGGACGAGACGATGCGCCGGTTCCGGTACGGCGTCCAGGTCAACTCGCTCGGCCTCACCGAGGCCCAGCCGGAGAACAACGTCCAGCGGATCGTGCTCGAGATGCTCGGGGTGACGCTGTCCAAGAACGCGCGCGCCCGCGCCGTACAGCTGCCGGCCTGGAACGAGGCGCTCGGCCTCCCGCGGCCCTGGGACCAGCAGTGGTCGCTGCGGCTCCAGCAGGTGCTCGCCTACGAGTCCGACCTGCTGGAGTACGACGACATCTTCGACGGCTCGCACGTGGTCGCGGCCAAGGTCGCCGAGCTGGTCGACAGCGCCCGCAAGGAGATCGACCGGGTCCAGGCCCTCGGTGGCGCGATCCCCGCGGTCGAGTCGGGCTACATGAAGGAGGCGCTGGTCAGCTCGCACGCTGCCCGGCGGACCCGCATCGAGTCCGGCGAGGAGAAGATCGTCGGGGTCAACATCTACGAGACCACCGAGCCGTCGCCGCTGACGGCCGACCTGGACGCGGCGATCATGGCCGCCGACCCCGAGGCCGAGAAGACCGCGCTCGCGAGCGTCGAGGCATGGAAGGCCGAGCGCGACCAGAGCGAGGTCGAGAAGGCGCTGGCCCGGCTGGCCGAGGACGCCAAGACCGACACCAACCTGATGACCGCAACCCTGGCCGCGGCCCGCGCCGGCGCGACGACGGGGGAGTGGGCCGGCACGCTGCGCGAGGTGTTCGGCGAGTTCCGGGCGCCGACCGGAGTCTCCGGTGCGGTCGGAGCTCTGTCCACGGTGGGCTCGGCCGGCTCGGCGCTGGCCGCGGTGCGCCAGCGGGTCAAGGAGACCGGCGACGAGCTGAGTGGCGGCAAGGGCGGCCGGCTGCGGCTGCTGGTCGGCAAGCCCGGCCTGGACGGCCACTCGAACGGCGCCGAGCAGGTCGCCGTCCGCGCGCGCGACGCCGGCTTCGAGGTCATCTACCAGGGCATCCGGCTCACCCCGGAGCAGATCGTGTCCGCGGCCGTGGCCGAGGACGTGCACTGCGTCGGCCTCTCGATCCTGTCCGGCTCGCACATGGAGCTGGTCCCCGCCGTGCTGGACGGGCTGAAGGAGGCCGGCGTGGACGTGCCGGTCATCGTGGGCGGGATCATCCCCGACTCCGACGCGCGCCGCCTCATGGAGGCCGGCGTCGCCGCCGTCTACACGCCCAAGGACTTCGGCCTGACCGAGATCATGGGCGGCATCGTCGACGTGATCCGGAAGGCCAACGGGCTCGTCGAGTGACGCCAGATGGTCGCCGATCTGGCCGAGCCACGACCATTTGACGCATCTCGACGGGTGACGGAGGTCATGCGGCAAGGTAAGGCTGTCCTACGTTAGGCTGCCCTCCGTGGCGAAGGGCAAGGTGCGCAAGCTTCCGAAGACGGAGTGCTGCGTCTCCAGGAAGAAGTGCGACCGGTGCCCGTTGCGCATGCTCAAGGAGGGCTCGCTGCCCTCCGGGTATACGGTCAAGAAGCGCAAGCTGGTCCGAGTGGACGGCAAGAAAGTCACGAAGAAGCGGTTGAAGAAGGCCGCCTGACTCAGGAGGCCCGGTGCCCGCAGCACGCTTCGTCGAGGCGCTCAACGTCCAGATCGGCAACGAGCTGGCAGCCCACAACCAGTACCTCGCGTGCGCGGTCCACTACGACGCCGAGACGATGCCGCGGATGGCGGCGTTCTTCTACGGCCAGGCGCTCGAGGAGCGCGACCACGCCCTGATGATGGTCCAGTACCTCCTCGACACCGACGCCGACGTGTCGATCCCGGGCGTCGAGGCGCCGCAGACGTCCTTCGGCGACGTCGTCGCGCCGGTCGCGCTCGCGCTCGACCAGGAGAAGCGGGTCACCGAGCAGATCAACGGGCTGCTCCGGATCGCCCGCGAGGAGTCCGACTTCGCCTCCGAGCAGTTCCTGCAGTGGTTCATCAAGGAGCAGGTCGAGGAGGTCGCGACGATGACCGACCTGCTCGCGGTGGTGACCCGCAACCAGGACGACCTCGAGGACATCGAGGAGTACGTCGCCCGCGAGTCCGGCGACCAGGGCGGCGACCCGACGGCGCCGAGGATCGCCGGGGCCTAAGTAGGTTCTCCTGCCATGGGCAGGGTCACCGTCGTCGGCGCGGGCGTGATCGGCCTGTCCTGCGCGCTGCGGCTGCTCGAGGCCGGCCACCGGGTCGACGTCCTGGCCCGCGAGCTGCCGCGAGAGACGACCTCCGCGGTGGCGGCCGCGATCTGGTACCCCTACCGTGCCTGGCCGGAGGAGCGGGTGCTGGCCTGGTCGCGCACGTCGTACGACGCGTTCGCGGCGATGGCGGCCGAGGGGCCCGACAGCGGGGTGGTGATGCGCGAGGGCACCGAGGTGGTGGCGCGACCCAGCGGATCGACCCGTGAGAAGCCGTGGTGGGCCGACGCCGTGCCGGACCTGCACGAGACCCTCGACGTACCCGCTGGGTACGACGGCGGCTGGGCGTTCACCGCGCCGGTCGTCGAGATGCCGATCTACCTCGACTGGCTGGCCGCTCGGGTGCTGGCGGCCGGCGGCACCATCACCCGGCTCAACCTGCACGGGCTGCCGCGTCCCGGTGACGGCGGGCCGGACGCGGTGGTCGACTGCTCCGGCATGGGCGCCAAGTTCCTCGCCGCGGACCCGTCGCTGCACCCCGTGCAGGGGCAGGTCGTGCTGGTCGAGCAGGTCGGGCTGGAGCGCTGGTGGCTCGGGAGCGTCGCCGACGAGGGGCCGACGTACGTCGTGCCGCGCTCGCGCGACATCGTGGTCGGTGGCACCGACGTGGAGGGTGAATGGAGCCGGACACCCTCGCCCGACGTGGCCGCCGCGATCCTGCGTCGGGCGCTGCGGTTGGTCCCCGCGCTGGCGGGCGCGGAGGTGATCGGTCACAAGGTCGGGCTGCGGCCGGCGCGGCCGGAGGTGCGCGTGGAGCGGGTGGGAGACGTGGTGCACTGCTACGGGCACGGCGGAGCCGGGGTGACCCTGAGCTGGGGCTGTGCGGACGAGGTCGTCGCGCTGCTCGGCTGATGGCCCGACTGATTCGGAATGGGCACGGGGGCGCCGGTAGCCTCGGCCGGGTGTCTCGGTCCAGGAGGGTCGCCGTCGTGCTGGCCGCGTTCGCCGTCGTCGCGTTCGCGGCGCTGGGCATGCGCGGGGTCAGCTCTGCCACCGACCCCGGCTCCGGCGACGCCCAGCTGGCCGCTGAAGGCGGAGCCGAGGGAGCCGCTGACGGCGAGCCAACGGAGAAGCGGCCCAACGTCGTCCTGATCCTCACCGACGACCTCGACATGTCGCTCATGCCCTACATGCCGAACACCACCAGGCTGATCCGCGACCAGGGCGCGGAGTTCACCAACTTCTACGTGGAGCAGTCCAGCTGCTGTCCCTCGCGGGCGTCGATCCTGTCCGGCCTCTACGCGCACAACCACGGCGTGATCGGCAACGTCTGGCCCGAGGGCGGCTACGACCGCTGGAAGCAGACCAAGCAGGACGACGACCTGCCGGTCTGGCTGTCACGTTCCGGCTACCGCAACGCCCTGCTCGGCAAGTACTTCAACGAGTACCCCTACCACCCGGGCAACCACCTGTCGGACGCGAAGAAGGCGAGGCTGCGGTCGTTCGTGCCACCGGGCTGGCAGTCGTGGGCCTCACCGGTGCAGGGAAACGCCTACGCCCAGACCCACTACCGGCTGAACGTCGACGGGACGGCCGACCCTGACTTCCGCGAGGACTACCTGGACTCGTGGCTCGGCCACCAGGCCGTCGACATGGTCGACGGCAGCGACGGCTTCGACTTCGCCAAGGGCGGGCAGTTCATCTACTACGCGTCGTACAGCCCGCACACGCCGTACGCCTACCCGAAGGAGCTCGAGGGCACCTTCGCCGACGCGGAGTACCCGCGCACGCCGGACTTCGACGAGGCCGACGTGTCCGACAAGTTCGGGCTGACCCGGACCCGCAAGGCGCTGACGGCGTCCGACCTGGCGACGATCGACGACACCTTCCGCAAGCGGATCCGGTCGGTGCAGGTGCTCGACCAGACGGTCGCCGAGCTGGTTCAGGCGCTGACCGACCAGGGCGCGCTGGACAACACCTACCTGATCTTCACCAGCGACAACGGCTACATCATGGGCAACCACCGGCGCGAGATCGGGAAGTACAACCAGTTCCAGGGCACCGTGAACGTGCCCTTCTACGTCCGCGGTCCCGGGATCACGCCCGGCTCGACGTACGAAGACGTGGCCGGGAACATCGACATCGCCCCGACGATCGCCGAGATCGCGGGAGCTCGCACTCCGGACGTGGACGGCGTCTCGCTGCTGTCCCGGCTGCACGGCGGCCCGCCGCTCTCGCGCAAGTACTACCTGCTCGGCCGGGCGCTCACGCCCACCAACACCACGACGGCCAACGGCCTCGAGGAGGCGCCGGAGACCTACGTCGAGGGCAGCCGCTCGAGCGAGCTCAACGACTTCACCGGCGTGACGAACGGGCGCTACAAGCTGATCCGCTACACCCACCTCCCGCACGAGGAGCTCTACGACCTCAAGAACGACCCGTACGAGCTCGACAACCTGCTCGCCTACGACGCCGCGTCGTACGCCGCGATGACGCCGAAGGGTCGCGAAGCGGTCGACACCCTCCGTGCGGCGCTGGACCGGCTGATCAGCTGCGCGGGCGAGACCTGCCGCTAGCGGGCAGCTTCACCCAGTTCTGTCAGGGCAGGGGCCTGACGGCGACGACGGCGGCCGGGTTCAGCGGACCGTAGATGTGCGGGAAGGTCTCCTCGACGCCCGGCGCCGGCGGCTCCTCGACGACCGGTACGTCGAGCAGGTCGGTGTCGATCTCGAGCAGCACGAGTGGCTCCTCGACCTCGGCGTAGTAGCGCTCGCGGACGCCCTCCCACTGGTCGGCCCGGCTGGCGTGGATGAACCCCTCGTCGGCCAGGCTCACGCCGTACGTCGACGTCGTGTAGGCGCCTGACTCCAGCGCCGCGTCCCAGTCGGCCTTGGTGGCGAGGTGGAAGATCCGCATCCGCTCATCGTGGCAGCCGGCCCACCTGCTCGGCGTACCAGAGCACGCCGGCGAGGTGCTCGCAGATCTCCCGGAGGGTCCAGTTGGGGGTCCGCGGCCGGTCCCACTCGTCCGGGCCGGCCGCCCGGATGCGCAGGGCGAAGGTCTGGCCGAGGCGACGGAGCCGCTGCTGGGCCTCCACCAGGTCCTGCTCGGTGAACCGCGCCCAGTCGCTCTCGAACGTCGCCAGGCTCGCGTGCCACCCGTCCGGGATCGTCTCGACGCCCGCCAGCAGCGCCTCGACCTCGGCCAGGTGGTCGATCACGTGGTCGGCGATCCGGCGGACCGCCTTGTGCGGCGTGTAGATCCGCTCGCCGTCGTCGCTCACGAACGGCCGCCCGTCCCACGCGAGCCACGTCTGGGCGAGCTCGAGGCACTGCTCGACCGCCTGCTCCACCTGACCGCCCGGGTTGTCCATGCCTCCGACGCTAGGGGCGGGACGGTTCCGCGGCGGTGGAAGTGTCGTGGCGACCTGCTGGTGCGCCCGTCTTGTCCTGACCCTGTGACGGCGGCACGATGTGGCGATGGAGGAGGTGACCGCCTCCGGTCTGAGGATCGCCTACCGTCGCGCCGGGACGTGGTGCTCCGCTCGTGCTGCTCCACGGCGGGTTCGGGTTCGACAGCCGGTCGTGGCAGGCGCAGCTGGACGCCCTCTCCGACTCCTTCGACGTGGTCGCGTGGGACGCGCCGGGGTGCGGGGAGTCCGGTGACCCGCTGGACCGCTTCAGCATGGCGGACTACGCCGACTGCCTCGCAGAGTTCATCGCCGTGCTGGGCCTCGAGCGCCCGCACGTGCTCGGGATCTCGTTCGGCGGCGCCCTGGCCCTGGCCCTCTTCGGCGATCACCCGACGGTGCCGGGGAGCCTTGTCCTGGCCGGGGCGTACGCCGGCTGGGCGGGCTCGCTCCCGCCCGAGGAGGTGACCCGGCGGGTGCGCGTCATCAGCGGCCAGATGGAGGCAGCCGGTCGATGAGTGGCTGCCCTCCTACGTGACCGGGATGTTCAGCGAGGCGGCTCCCGCCGCGATGAGGGCGCAGGCGCTGGAGCTGATGTCCGGCGTCCGGCCCGGCGGGAACCTCACGATGCTCCGGGCCATGGCCGAGGCAGACCTGCGCGACGTCCTGCCGCGAGTCGACGTACCGACGCTGGTGCTGCACGGCGACGCGGACGCCCGCTCTCCGCTGCAGGTCGGGGTCGAGCTGCACGAGCGGATCGCCGGTTCGCGCCTCGTCGTCCTGCCCGGCGTCGGCCACGCGAGCAACCTCGAGGCAGCGGCCGACGTTCAACAGCGAGGTCCGGAGGTTCCTCGGCGACCTGTCCTGACCGGGCCCGGTCAGAACAGTCGGTGCTCGGGGTCGTCCATGCCGCGCAGCCCGTCGTAGTCGACGACCGCACAGGTGATCCCGCGGTCCTCGGCCAGCACCCGCGCCTGGGGCTTGATCAGCTGGGCCGCGAAGATGCCACGGACCGGGCCCTTGGTGGTGAGCAGCGGCTCGCGGTTGAGCAGCTCGAGGTAGCGGGTGAGCTGCTCGACGCCGTCGATCTCCCCGCGGCGCTTGATCTCGACCGCCACCGAGGCGCCGGTGGCGTCGCGGCACATCAGGTCGACCGGGCCGATGGGCGTCGGGTACTCGCGACGGACCAGCGTCAGCCCCTCGGCGAGAGTGGCGGGGTGGTCGGCGAGCAGCTCCTGGAGGTGCTTCTCGACGCCGTCCTTCTGCAGTCCGGGGTCGATGCCGAGCTCGTGCGAGGAGTCGTGGTGGATCTCCTCCAGCAGGATCCGGAGGGTGTCGCCGTCCTTTCCGGTGACCGTCCACTCGACGACGCCGTCGTCGTTGGCGCCCTCGCGAACCGTGCACGGCGGGGACATCCAGTTGAGCGGCTTGTAGGAGCCGCCGTCGGAGTGCACCAGCACCGACCCGTCGGCCTTCATCATCAGCACGCGGGTCGCCATCGGCAGGTGGGCCGTCAGCCGTCCCGCGTAGTCGACCTGGCACCGGGCGACTACCAGACGCACGAGAACCTCACGGGCGCCGAATCTACAGCGGGCTCAGGGACGACCGGCCCGCGGTACGTCGACGCGGTGGGTGAGCACGACCCCGTCCGACGCGCCCTGCGGGCCGTAGTTGTTCGCGACGATGTAGAGAGTCCGGCCGTCGTCGTCGCCCAGCATGCACGCGAAGCAGCCCCGGTCCGCGGACACCGTCTCGAGCACCTCGCCGCCCTCGGCCACGCGGACGCAGTGCTGCTGGGGGACCGAGGCGTACCAGATCGCCCCGGACGCGTCGACGCAGATGCCGTCCGGCGCCTCGGCCTCGCCGAGCTGCGCCCACACCCGCCGGTCGGTGAGCGTGCCGTCAGCGCCCAGGGTCCACGCGGTCAGCCGGTCGGCGTGCGACTCGGCGACGACCAGGGTCGAGTCGTCGACGATCGCCATGCCGTTCGGGAACCACACGTCGTCCGCGACCTGGTCGCTCGACCCGTCCGGCCGGACCACCGCGACGATCCCGGGCTTCCGCTCCTCCCACGGCATCGAGCCGGGCATGTCCACCCAGCAGTTGCCCGAGGCGTCGACCACGATCTCGTTGAACGGCTGCCCGGCAGCGCCGTACGGCGCCAGCTCCGGCCCGGCGACCACGCCGGCAGCGGTGGTGACCACGAGGCGTCCGTCGGGGAGCCAGTCGATCGAGAACGGCAGCCCCTCGACGCGGGCCACCACCTCGCGCTCGCCGGCGGGGGAGAAGGCGAGCACCTCGCCCGCCACCCAGTCGCACATCCAGAACCGGCCGTCGTGCCACCGGGGCGATTCGCCCATCTGGATCCCGGTGGCGAAGATCTCCGTCATGGACGGTCAGACTTCCAGCGACGACGGGACTCATCGGGTCCGGCCCGCCCGGGCGGCGGACCTGACGCAGATCGCAGCGATCGAGAACGCCGGCGGGCCGCAGTTCGAGGAGTACTTCGGCGACGCCATCGAGCCGATCCTCCTGAGCCCAGCCATGGACGGCCGGCAGCGCGCCGGCGAGCCCGGCTTCCTGCTCGTGGCAGTCACTGACGAGCAGGGTCCTCCGGTGGGCTTCGTCCACGTCCTCCTCATCGACGGCAACGCCCACCTCGAACAGCTCTCCGTCCTGCCCGAGCACCAGGGACGGGGGATCGGGGCCGCGCTCACCAGAGCCGCGATGGACGAGGCCCGCGCCCAGGGGTTCGACCGGCTCAGCCTCTGCACCTACCGCGACGTGCCGTGGAACGGCCCGTTCTACCGCGGTGTCGGCTTCACCGAGGTGAGCGACCTGGCGCCGTACGAGCGGCGGCTGCGGGACAAGGAGCGCGAGCTCGGTCTGGACGTCAACGGGGTCCGGGTCGTGATGGAAGTCGCACTCAGGTGAACGCCTGCTAACCGGTCAACTAGGCTCCGCGCCATGACTGAGCAGGCGCCGGAGCCCCGCACGTTCACGACCATCGGGGTCGTCGGCCTCGGCACCATGGGTGCCGGGATCGCCGAGGTGTTCGCCCGCAACGGGTTCGCCGTCATCGGTGTCGAGCTGAACGACGAGGCGGTGGCCCGCGGGCGCCAGCACCTGGAGCACTCGACCTCCCGCGCGGTCAAGCGCGAGAAGCTCACCGAGGCCGAGGCGGCCGACCTGCTGGGCCGGATCACGCTCAGCACCACGCTCAAGGACCTGCACGAGGCCGACTTCGTGGTCGAGGCGGTCGTGGAGTCGCTCGAGATCAAGAAGCAGATCTTCCAGGAGCTCGAGGGCATCGTCGCGCCCGAGGCGATCCTGGCCACCAACACCTCCTCGCTGAGCGTCACCGAGATCTCGACCGCCAACGCCCACCCGGGCCGCGTCATCGGCGTCCACTTCTTCAACCCCGCGCCGGTGCAGAACCTCGTCGAGATCATCAAGACGGTGGTCACCGAGCCGCAGGTGCTCAAGGACGTCACCGCGCTGGTGGAGCGGCTCGGCAAGAACCCCGTGGTCTGCGGCGACAAGGCCGGCTTCATCGCCAACACGCTGCTGTTCGGCTACCTCAACCACGCGGTGGCGATGTTCGAGGGCAAGTTCGCCTCGCGCGAGGACATCGACGCGGCGATGCGGTTCGGCTGCGGCTACCCGATGGGCCCGCTCCAGCTGCTCGACCTGATCGGCCTCGACACGGCGTACGAGATCCTCGAGACGATGTACCGCCAGGGCCGCGACCGGCTGCACGCCCCGGCGCCGATCCTCAAGCAGCTGGTCACCGCGGGCATGCTCGGTCGCAAGACCGGCCGCGGCTTCTACACCTACGACGGCCCGGACAGCCCGGTCACCGTCGCCGACGACCTCACCCCGAGCGCGGACGACCGGCCCCAGCTCCAGCACCACATCGCGAAGGTCGGTGTCGTCGGCACCGGCACCATGGCCAGCGGCATCGTCGAGGTCTTCGCCAAGGCGGGGTACGACGTCCTGTTCGTCGGCCGCAGCCAGGACAAGGTCGACGGCGTCCACGCGACGATCACCAGGAACTTCGACAAGCAGATCCAGCGCGGCCGGGCCACCGAGGACGACAAGGCCGCCGTGCTCGCCAAGGTCACCGGGTCCGCCTCGCTCGACGACCTGCGCGACGTCGACATCGTGGTCGAGGCGATCGCCGAGGACCTCGCGATCAAGACCACGCTGTTCAACAACCTCGACGACATCTGCAAGCCCGGCGCGATCCTGGCCACCACGACCTCCTCGCTGCCGGTCATCGAGCTGGCCCGGGCCACCGACCGGCCCCAGGACGTCATCGGGATGCACTTCTTCAACCCCGCGCCGGTGATGAAGCTGGTCGAGGTCGTCTCCACCGTGATGACCGACGACGACGTCACCGAGACCACCCGGGCGCTCTGCGACAAGATCGACAAGGTCGGCGTGTCATGTGCCGACCGGGCCGGCTTCATCGTCAACGCGCTGCTGTTCCCCTACCTCAACGACGCGGTGAAGATGCTCGAGGCGCACTACGCGACGGCCGACGACATCGACACCGCGATGAAGCAGGGCTGCGCGCTGCCGATGGGCCCGTTCGAGCTGCTCGACGTGGTCGGCAACGACGTCTCGCTGGCGATCCAGCGCGAGCTCTACCTCGAGTTCCGCGAGCCCGGCTTCGCCCCGGCCCCGCTGCTCGAGCACCTGGTCACCGCCGGCTACCTCGGCCGCAAGACCAAGCGCGGCTTCCGGGACTACTCGAGTCGTTGACCCCCGCGAGCTTCGGCCCCGGGCCCACGACGGACGCTCGCTCCGCTCGCGGGGGCGCTCGCACGAACCGTCGCTGACCGAACTCCGGGCCGACGCTCCGCCGCGCGCGTCGCACGACCATGAGCACCTTGCTGCGCCGCCTGTCCGTCGTCCTGCTGCCGCTCGCGCTCTGCGTCCCGGTTGCCCTCTCGATCCCCGACGTCGCCCACGGCGCAGCGGCCCCCGAGTGCCGACGCACGCTTCACGACTACCCGGTGCTGGAGCCGGGTGACCGCAGGCCCGCGGTCCGCACCCTGCAGTGCGCCATCAACGACCTCGGCCTGGGACCGGTCGTGGTGGACGGCTACTACGGCCCGCAGACCAAGGCCGCGCTGCGCCCGGTCGTCAACTCCTTCGAGGGCCAGCCGCCGCATCCGTACACCATCACCAAGACATTCTGGACGATGCTGTACGGCGCCCAGCTGCCCGACCACGAGCTGCGGCATCGGCGACCACGGACCCGCCGTGCGCACGCTCCAGCTGGCCCTGCGCGCGTGGGGGCTGGAGATCGTGGTGGACGGTGACTTCGGACCGCAGACGCGTGACGCGGTCAAGACGTTCCAGTCGGCGCCAGAACTCGACGGCGACGGGTCGGGTCGACTACGCCACCCGCTACATGCTGGGCGGAGGCGAGTACTGGTGACGGGGTTCGTCAAGGCCCGGCGGGGCCATGGACAACCTCACCGATGGTGCGGTGGTCTGAGGAGATGACGCTCGTACGCCGTGCCGCAGCCCTGCTCGCCCCGCTGGCCCTCTGCGCCGGGCTCCTCGTCGCTGGCCCGGCCCAGGCCGTGCCCGGCCGAGCAGGTCGTCGGCCAAGCCGAAGTGCCAGCGGACCCTGGCGTCGTACCCCATCCTGCGGCCGGGTGACCGCAAGGCCGCCGTACGCACCCTGCAGTGCTCCCTCAACGACGTCGGCGTCGGTCCGGTCGTCGTCGACGGCTTCTACGGCCCGCAGACCAAGGCCGCGGTCAAGGAGATCACCGACGGCTTCGAGGGAACCGGCGTCCCGCACCCGTACCGCATCAACAACGGGTTCTGGGTGCTCCTCTTCGGCCGCCAGCTGCCGGACAGCAACCTCGCGTTCGGCGCGCACGGTCCGACCGTGAAGGTGCTCCAGCGCGCGCTCCGGGCGGCGGGCGGCGACCTCGTCGTCGACGGCAACTTCGGCGCCCAGACCGAGGGGGTCGTGAAGGCCTACCAGAGGGAGCACCACGTCCGGCCCGCCAACGGCGTGGTCAACGAGAACACCCGGTTCTTCCTCGGCATGGGTGGGGTCTTCGGCGAGCTGAACTAGCGTCCTAGCGCTCCACCACCAGCTCCAGCAGCAGCGACGGCACCTCCGGGTCGTCGGCGTCGACGACCGCGACCAGGTCGAGCAGGTCGTCGCGGTGCCCGACGAGGGCCAGTCCCTCGGGCTTGGCCACCTCGCCGTCCAGCAGCGGGAGCTCGGCCAGGTCGAGCAGGCGCTCGCCGTCGAGCAGGGCCAGGGCCGAGCCGACCACGGGGCCGTCGTCGTACGTCGTGAGCGAGTCCTCCGCCGCAGCGCTGACCAGCACGAGGCCGCCCGGCAGGCCGATCGCATCGGTGATCGCGAGCCCGACGCCGGCCACGGTGCCGAGGTCGTAGCGGCGCAGACCCGAGACCCGGACGGCGGCCGGAGATCCCGAGGCATGGTCGAGGAGGCCGTCCAGCTCGACGTCGACGCTGGCGCTCGGTGCGCCCGCGGACGGCAGCCCACGCTGGAACCACCGCAGCGAGTCGCCGACCACGGCGGCGCCCTCGAGGTTGAGCTGGTCCGCCGGGACCCCGAGGAGCTCGGCGACCCGGGCGTAGATCGGCGCGAGGCCGGCGACCTGGACCGTGCTCTCCGAGAGCAGGACACTGCGCATCCGGGCGGGGGTCGACCCCGAGCCGAGCACGAGGGTCCGGCCGTCCGGGAGTGCGACCACCGCCTCGAAGTCCGGCTTGAGCGCCTTGGTGCCGCTGGTCTCCTGGAACGTGTCGTGTCCCTCGACCGGCGAGACCAGCCGCAGCGCCCGGCAGGTGCCGGACTCCCACACGCAGGCGTGGGTGGCGTCGTCCTGCACCACCAGCCACCCCGCGCCGTACCGCACCACGCCAGACGCGGCCCGCACCGGCGTTCCGTCGGCGAACCGCAGCGGCGTGGACGACGTCAGGGTGACCCTCATGTCTCGATCGTCTCAGGGGTACCGCCACGGGTATGAGCGTGGAGACAGGACGTATCACCACCGACATCCCGGCCCGGCTGGACCGGCTTCCGTGGGCCCGCTGGCACTGGCTGGTCGTGATCGGGCTGGGGACGGTCTGGATCCTCGACGGCCTCGAGGTGACGATCGTCGGCTCCATGTCCGACGCCCTCAAGCCGAGCGACACCGGGCTGGGGATGAACAGCTTCCAGATCGGCTTCGCCGGTGCGGCGTACGTCGCCGGCGCCTGCATCGGAGCGCTGTTCTTCGGGCATCTCACCGACCGGCTCGGGCGGAAGAAGCTGTTCATGGTGTCGCTCGGCGTCTACACGGTCGCCACCGTGCTGACGGCGTTCTCGATGAACCCCGCGTGGTACTTCGCGGCGCGCTTCCTGACCGGCACCGGCATCGGCGGTGAGTACGCCGCGATCAACTCGGCGATCGACGAGCTGATCCCGGCGAGGTACCGCGGCCGGGTCGACGTCGCCATCAACGGCTCGTTCTGGGTCGGCGCGGCCGGTGGTGCGCTGCTGACCATCCCGCTTCTCGACCCCACCGTGATCGACCAGGCGTGGGGCTGGCGGCTGGCCTTCGGCCTCGGCGCGATCCTGGCCGTCGGCATCCTGCTGGTCCGCCGCAACATGCCGGAGAGCCCGCGGTGGCTGTTCATCCACGGGCGAGAGGACGAGGCAGAGGAGATCGTCCAGGACATCGAGCACACGATCTCCGAGGAGACCGGCAAGAAGCTCGAGGACGTCTCCGAGACGATCACGATCCGGCAGCGCAAGGCGATCGGCATCCCGTTGATCGCGAAGACCGTGTTCACGCTCTACCCGAAGCGGACCGTGCTGTGCTTCTCGCTCTTCGTCGGGCAGGCGTTCCTCTACAACGCGTTCTTCTTCACCTACGGCGACACCCTGAGCACGTTCCTCGGCGTGAAGCAGACCGGCTGGTACATCGCGGTGTTCGCGGCCAGCAACTTCGTCGGTGCCCTGCTGCTCAGCCCGCTGTTCGACTCGCTGGGCCGGGTCAGGATGATCACCGGCACCTACGTCGTCTCCGGCGCGCTGCTGGGCGTGGCGGGGTTCTTCCTGGCCGACTTCTCCGCGGTCACGCTCACCATCATGGGGTCGATCATCTTCTTCTTCGCCTCGGCCGGCGCCAGCGCGGCGTACCTCACCGCGAGCGAGGTCTTCCCCATGGAGACCCGGGCACTCTGCATCGCGTTCTTCTACGCCATCGGCACCGCCGCCGGCGGTATCGCCGGGCCGCTGCTGTTCGGCTGGCTGATCGAGAACGCCACCGCGTCCGGAGACATCTCCAAGATCGCGATCGGCTACTACATCGGCGCCGCGCTGATGATCGCCGGCGGGATCGTCGAGGCCTTCCTCGGTGTCAAGGCCGAGGGCCAGTCGCTGGAGGACATCGCCACGCCGCTCACCGCGGAGGACGCGGACAGTGGTGCGGCCGGCCCGACGCCGCAGCCCGCGAACGCCTGAGGACGGGAGACACGTCATGCCGATGCCACCACCCAAGGCCAGCACCGAGGGCAAGCGCGACCGCCAGGTCTTCCACGAGATGGGCCAGATCGTGCGTGCCCTGGAGGTCAACGGGCCGCAGCCGCCCGACCGGCTCGCCGAGCTGATCGGGGCGCCGTACTGGGAGCACGACCGGTTCGAGCGCGCCCTGGCCTTCGTCGTCCAGGACGGGCTCGCGCACCGCACTCCGGACGGGCTGCTCGCAACTCCCTGACTCGCTCACCGGCTCGCTCAGGGGCACGGCCGTAGGCTCGGGACATGGAGTGGCTCGTCGTCCTCATCCTCCTCGGCCTGGTGGCCGCGGCCGTCGTGGCGAGCCGGCGCGGCAAGGAGCGCGCGATCGAGCAGCGCCGCGCCGAGCTGGAGCCGGTGCAGAAGCTCGCCTTCGAGGACGTGACCGCCCTCGGCACCGACCTCCAGGACCTCGACGGGGAGCTGGCCGGCATCGAGCTCGACGCCGGTGCCCGCGCCGACTACCAGCGGGCCCTGGACGCCTACGAGGCCGCCAAGACCGCTTCCGACCGGCTGGACCGGCCCGACGATGTCCGGCACGTCACCGAGATCATCGAGGACGGTCGCTACGCCATCGCCTGCGTGCGCGCCCGGGTGGCCGGCGACCCGCTGCCGACCCGGCGTCCGCCGTGCTTCTTCGACCCCCGGCACGGGCTGTCGGTGGAGGACGTGGAGTGGACGCCGCCGGGCGGTGTGACGCGCGACGTCCCGGCCTGCGCGCTGGACGCCGAGCGGGTCCACGCCGGAGCCGAGCCGGACACCCGGCAGGTGATGGTGGGCGCAGAGCGGATGCCGTACTACGAGGGCGGCCGGGCCTACGCGCCGTACGCCGCCGGCTACTTCGGTGGTGGCGCGAACTTGCTGTTCACCGGGTTGCTCCTCGGCTCGTTCATGGGCGGCGGTTGGGGGTACGGCGGCGGTGACGGCGGTGACGGCGGCGGTGACGGCGGCGGCGACGGCGGCGGTGACGGCGGGGGCGACGGCGGCGGAGACGCGGGCGGCGACTTCGGTGGCGGCGACTTCGGTGGCGGCGACTTCGGCGGAGGGGACTTCGGGGGCTTCTGACCTCTGATCGGTAGGTTCGTCCGGTGATCCCCGCGCTGGTCGGTCTGCTCGCGGCTGCGGTCCTGACCGTGCCGACCGGCACCGACGTCGACTACCAGCTCGGCGGCGCCGTCGACCCGCCGGCCAACGTCGGCATCGTGGTCCGCGACCGCACCGAGCCGCCCGCGGCCGGGCGGTTCAACATCTGCTACGTCAACGGCTTCCAGACCCAGCCGAACGAGAAGAAGTTCTGGGCGCAGGCATCCCGACCTGGTCCTGCGGGACGCGGACGGGCAGCCCGTGGTCGACGAGGCGTGGGGCGAGTTCCTCCTCGACGTCCGCACCGCAGCGAAGCGGAAGGCGCTGGCCCGGATCGTCGGCCGATGGGTACGCGGCTGCGCGCAGCGACGGGTACGCCGCGGTGGAGTTCGACAACCTCGACTCGTTCACCCGCAGCGACGGGCTGCTGACCAGACGGCAGGCGATCCGGTACGCCGCGCTGCTCGTCGACCAGGCGCACCGACACGGCCTGGCCGCCGGCCAGAAGAACCTGGCCGGCTTCGACGGCACCACCATCGGCTACGACTTCGCGATCTCCGAGGAGTGCGGCCGCTACGACGAGTGCCAGCGCTACGTCGACGACTTCGGCGACCAGGTGCTGATGATCGAGTACCGCGCCGAGGACTTCGCCGAGACCTGCACGACGTACGGCGCCACCCACGCCGTGGTGCTGCGTGACCGGGACCTCACCCCCACCGGCGTGCACGGGTGGTGCTGATGGGCGACAGCCTGCACACGATCGAGCTGGGGGAGTCGGGCAGCCGGGTGGTCTTCTGCCACGGGCTGTTCGGGCAGGGCCGCAACTTCACCGCGATCGGCAAGGCGCTGTCCGACCAGCACCGGGTGACGCTGGTCGACATGCCCGACCACGGCCAGTCGCCGTGGAGCGACCGCTTCGACTACCTCGCCGCCGCCGACCAGGTGGCCGAGCTGCTCGGTGCTGGATCGGGGGCCAGGACGACCCCGTTGCGCTGGTCGGCCACTCGATGGGCGGCAAGATCGCGATGCTGGTCGCGCTGCGCCACCCCGACCTCGTCGAGCGGCTCGTCGTCGTGGACGTCTCGCCGGTGCCCTACGACCACGCCGCCGAGTTCGAGCGGCTACATCCGGGCGATGCGCGCGATCGACCTCGACACCCTGGGCAGCCGGTCCGAGGCCGACGCGGCGCTGGTGGAGGCGGTGCCGGACCCGACGGTGCGCGGCTTCCTGCTGCAGAGCCTGCGCCGCGAGGGCGACGGCTGGCGGTGGTACCTCAACCTCGAGCTGCTCGGCCGCGACCTCGACGCCATCACCGACTGGCCCGAGGCGGCGCTGGCCGGCACGGCGCCGTACGACGGGCCGGTGCTGTGGGTCGGCGGCGCCGACTCGCGCGTACGTCCACCGCCGACTACGTCGAGGCCATGGACCACTGGTTCCCCCGCAACCGGCGGGTCACGGTCAAGGGCGCCGGCCACTGGGTGCACAGCGAGCAGCCCGAGGTGTTCACCGAGGTGCTGCGCAGGTTCCTCGCCTGACTAGCGCTGTCGGGCGCGGTAGGCCGCCACGGCGTTCCGGTTGCCGCAGGTCGTCGAGCAGAAGCGCCGGGACCGGTTGCGCGACAGGTCGAGCACCACGCCCTCGCAGGTGTCGTCGGCGCAGACGGCGAGCCGGGACATCTCGTCGGCGCGGATCACGTCGATCATCGCCATCGCGGTCTCGACCAGGATGCGGGTGTCGAGCGGCGCCTGCTGGTCGATGGCGTGGATGTGCCAGTCGAAGTCGTCGTGCCGGACCAGCTGGGGGACCGCCCGCGCCTCGCTGAGCATCTCGTTGACGAGGTCGACGGCGCCGTCGCGGTCCGCGGTGAGCAGGCGCGCGCAGCCGGGGCCGGATCGCGCGGACGGCGTCCAGCTCGGCCGCGGGTGCGGTCGTGCCGGCCCGATGTAGCTCGTAGTCGTCCCAGACCTGGTCGAGCTCGGCCACCGTGGTGAGGGTGTCGGGCTCCTCGGCGCTGTTGACCAGGGTCGACCGCCGCCTGGAGCGCCAGCTCCGTGTCATGAGTGAAAACCACGTTGACACATTACCTCATCCGCCGGTAATGTCATGTGTCATGAGCACGTTGACCCATGACACCGCATCCGGCGCCACCCCGGACAGCGCGGACGTCGCGGCGTCGCGGCTCACCGCCGGGCTCCTGTTCGCGCTCGTCTCGGCCATCTCGTTCGGGATGTCCGGCGCCCTGGCGCGCGGCCTGCATCGAGACCGGCTGGAGCGCCGGGGCGATGACCTTGGTCCGGGTGGGGCTGGCGGCGGTGGCCCTGACCCCGTTCGGCCTCGCCGCCCTGCGCGGTCGGTGGGGGCTGCTGCGCCGCAACGCTCGGCCTCCTCGTCGGCTACGGCGCCGTCGCGGTGGCGGGCGCCCAGTTCTGCTACTTCTCCGCGGTCCAGCACATGCAGGTCGGGCCGGCGATCCTCATCGAGTTCACCGCGCCCGCCGTGGTCGTGGTCTTCCTGTGGCTGCGCCACGGGCAGCGGCCCGGTCGGATGACGCTGGCCGGCGCCGGGCTGGCCGCGCTGGGCCTGGTGCTGGTGCTCGACCTGGTCTCCGGCGCCGACCTGAGCCTCCCGGGCGTGCTGTGGGCGCTGGGCGCGATGGTCGGCTGCGCGACGTACTTCATCATCAGCGCCGACGAGGACAACGGCCTACCGCCGCTCGTCCTGGCGTGGGGCGGCCTGGTCGTCGGTGCGCTGACGCTCGGGCTGCTGGCGCTCGTCGGAGTGCTACCGATGCGCGCGTCGACGGACTCCCCGACGTACGCCGACGTGCAGGTCGCCTGGTGGGTCCCGCTGGTGGTGCTGGGCCTGGTCACCGCCGCGCTGGCCTACGTCGCCGGCATCGCCGCGGGCCGCCGGCTCGGCTCGCGACTGGCGTCGTTCGTGGCGCTGCTCGAGGTGGTCGCGAGCGTCATGTGGGCGTGGCTGCTGCTCACGAGCTGCCGGGCCGCGGCCCAGCTGCTGGGCGGGCTGCTGATCCTGGCCGGCGTGGTCGCGGTCAAGCTGGGCGAGCGCTCTGTCGTCGTCCGGCAGCCCAGCCCGGCCTGACGCCAGGCAGGCGCTACAGTCGGTCCGTCTTAGGAGGGACCGTGGGCCTGATGGGCGACGGTGCACGGGCGCGCACGGTCAGTCAGCACCTCGAGCACGACTCGGGTGCGGGCGTTGTCGCGCGCGAGCTCGTGCTGGAGTTCCTCGCCGACCAGCCGACCACCGACGAGCTGCGCCACAACGCGGCGCTGGTGGCCTACGAGCTGGTCGCCAACGCCGTGGCGCACGGACGACCCGACGGCGACGGCACCATCGAGCTCACCTACGAGGTCGACGACGATGCGCTGGTCGTGCAGGTCCGCGACGCTGGGTCGCACGGCGCGGTCGAGCCGCGGGCGCTGGAGCCCGAGGTCGGTCACGGTCGCGGCCTGGCCATCGTCGACGCCCTGAGCAGCTCGTGGACCGTCGACCGTTCCGACGGCACCCTCGTGATCGCCCGGGTGCCGCTGGCCTGGCAGTCGACCTAGCTGAGCTCCTCGACGTAGTCGAGCGCGCAGATGGTCAGCAACCGGGCGGAGACCGAGCCCGCGGGGGCCACGAAGGTGATCACGGCGCCGTTGCTGCGGGCGCCGGCCTGCGAGGTGGCCAGGACGCCGATGGCCGGGCTCGGCAGGAACGTGACGTCCGCCAGGTCGATCGTGAGGTCCGTGGTCAGCTCTTTCGTCACCTTCATGATCGTCTCGCGGAGCTCGGCGCTGGCGGGCTCGTCCAGCTCACCGTGCAGCACGAGGACGCTCTGCCCCTCGTCGAGGTCGTGGGTGAAGGACGGCGAGGTCACTGCCGAACATTAACCCGGTTCTGCCGTTCCATCGGACCCTCGGTCAGACGTCGATCCGCAGCCGCACCGTCACCACGTCGTCGAGCCCGATCCCCTCGGCGTTGCGGGCCTTGTCCTTGAGGGGCACGACGTAGCGCCCGTCCTTCGGCCACAGCGAGGTCGTCCACGTGGTCGCGCCGATGGTGACCGCGACCGGGATCATCCCCCAGCCGTAGGTGATCGCGGAGGCGAGGTCCTGGATCAGCGCCGCGTCGTCCTCGGGCACCCACACGAAGTGGTACGGCGCGGGGCCACGCCACTCGAAGACAGCGTCGGTGAACTCGAGGTCCATCGCCTAGCGCTGGTCCTGCCGGCGGACGAACACCTCGCGGGTCAGCATCAGGATCGCGGCGGCGGTCGGGATGGCGAGCAGCGCGCCGACGACGCCGAGCAGGGCGGCGCCCACGAGGGCCGCGATCACGGTGACCGCGCCGGGGACGTCGACCGACTTCGACATCACGCGCGGGTAGATGATGTAGTTCTCGACCTGCTGGTAGATCACGTAGAAGATCACGCAGGCGATGCCGATCTTCGGGTCCTCGGCGAAGCCGATCGCGATGACCACGACGGCGCCGATCGTCGCGCCGATCATCGGGATCACGTCGAGGACGGCGACCACGAAGGCCAGCGCGACGGCGTACTCCCCGAGGCCGACCGCGAAGAGGAACACCACGGACGAGATCCCGGCGCACATCGCCACGATGAAGGCGCCCGAGACGTAGCCGCCGACGCTCTCGATGATCCGGTTGCCGAGCCGGGTGACCCGGTCGCGGCGCGATGCCGGAGCAAGGCGGTAGAGGGCGTTCTTGGTGGTGTCGAGCGAGGACAGGAAGTAGAGCGTCAGCACCAGGATGATGAACGCGTTGAACAGCGCTCCGAGCACGGCCAGCCCGATGCCCAGCGCGCCGCCGAAGAGGGTGCCGACGAAGTCCCCGCCGGTGACGTAGTCGCGAGCCTTGTCGATGACGTCGTACTCGTCGTCGAGGTCCTGCACCTGCCGGTTGTGCTGCAGCCGGTCGAACCATTGCGGCGCCTGGTCGGTGATGGACTTCACCTGGTCGGTGATCACCGGCACGATGGCGACGAGGAACAGCAACACCGCGATGAGCACGCAGATGATGACCAGCAGGACCGCGTAGCTCCGCCGCACCCCGCGCCGCTCGAAGAACGAGACCGCGGGGTTGAGTCCCGCCGCGAGGAACAGGGCCACCACGATCAGGATCAGCGTCGAGCCGACGGCTTCGATGTGGGTCAGCAGCCAGAAGGAGACCAGGGCGCCGGTGGCGCCGACGAACCCGAGGTAGAACGGCGCGCGGTGGTCGAGTGGGGGACCGGGCTCACCGAGGTACGCCGGCCCGCCGACCGCGCCTGCGTCCTCGGTCTCCTCCGGATCGGCGTCCTCGGTCGGTTCGGGCGCGGGCGGGTCCGTCTCGCCCCCGGACGACTGAGTGCTCACGGTCCGCCCGGTACCCGGCTTCCGGACGCTCAGGCGTCTTCCTCGTCGTCACCGAAGCCGGCGACGACGTCTCGCAGCGAGGCGAGCTGGGCCGTGATCGCGTCGCGGCGCTTGGCCAGCCGGTCCACCTCGGCCCGGAGCGACGCCACCTGGCGCTCCTTCTCGGCGTCGCCGCTGGAGATGATCGACTCGGCCTGGGTGTTGGCCGCGGCGGTGATCTGCTCAGCCTCGCGCCGGGCGCGGGTCAGGATGCTCTGGGCCTCGGTCTGCGCCGCGCCGCGGGCCTCGGTGGCCTGCTGCGTCGCCTCGCGAGCCCGCTCCTCGGCGGACGACGCCCGGCTCTCGGCCTCCTCGACCAGGCGCTTGGTCTCGGCGAGGGCGCTCGTGTGGTGCTCGGAGGCCTCGCGAGCCAGCCGCTCACGGTCCACGGCGAGCATCCGCCGGGCCTCCTGGACCTCGCGGTCCACGGACGCCTTGGACTGCTCCGCCTCGCGCTGGGCGCCGGTGCGCAGCTCGTTGACCTCCTGCTGGACCGCCAGCCGGAGCTGGTCGGCCTCGCGCTGGGCGCTGGCCATCAGGTCGGCGGTCTCGCTCTTGGCGTTGCTCCGCTCCTGCTCGGCCTCGGTCATCAGCCGCGCCCGGTGGTCGTCGAGCTCCTTGGTGTGGACGATCCGCAGCTCCTCGGCGTCGCGGCTGGCGTCGGCCTTGACCGCCTGCGCGTCGCGGGTGGCCTGCTCGCGGATCTCGTCGGCGTCGCGCTGGGCGACCATGCGCATCTCGGCGGCCTCCTCCTCGGCCAGGCGGAGCATCGCGCTCGCGCGCCCGCCGAGACCGGCGTACGACGGCTCCTGGGCGCTGCGTGCCTCGGCGAGCGCGGTCTCGAGCTCGCTGATCCGCGCCTCGGCGCGGGTCGCGCGCTGGCCGAACTCCGTGTGGTCGGCCGCGAGCTGGCGCAGCCGGGCGTCGACGGCGTCCTTGTCGTAGCCACCGCGGCGGACCGTGGGCAGCGGCGGCAACGCCGCGGCCGGGGCTGCAGCCTTGGCCGCGGCCGGGGCTGCGGCCGGAGGCTTCGGGGCCGGCCGCTGCTGGGCGGCGGGCGCCGGCGGGATCACCGGGCGCGCCTCGGCCGGCTTCTTCTGGACCGGCACCTGCCGGGTCGCCTCGGGGGCCGGCTTCGCCGTGGCGGCGGCGGCCACCGGCACGACCTCGGTCTTCTCGGCGTCGGTCTTCTCGGCCGCGTCGGCATCGTCGTCGGCGTCGGTCTCCTCGGAGTCGTCCTCGTCGATCGGCAGCTCCGGCTCGGGAGCCTCGTCGGCCGCGGCGTCCTTGGTGAGAGCGGGCATCACCTGCGTCTTCTCGGCGTCGGCGGCGTCAGAAGTCCCGTCCGTGCCCTGCGTCTTGGAGCCCGCCTCGGGCTCGTCGTCGTCGAAGATGGACAGACCCGTGTTGTCCTTGTTGCTCATGGGGTGGCCGAGCTCCTTCGCATGGGACCGAGTGAACGCGCCCATCCTCCACGATGGACCGGGGTTTGGCACACCCGGTCAGCCGGAGACCGTTCAGACGCCCCGGAACCGGTTGATCGCGCCTTCGTGCGGGGCCCGGAACTCGGCGTCGCGCACGCCCAGCCCCTCCTCGGGAGCCAGGCAGAGGACGCCAACCTTGCCTTGATGGGCGTTGTGGTGGACGTCTAGCGCGGCCTGGCCGACGTCGTCGAGGGGGTAGGTCTTCGACAGGGTGGGGTGGATCTTGCCCTTGGCGATGAGCCGGTTGGCCTCCCACGACTCGCGGTAGTTGGCGAAGTGCGAGGAGATGATCCTCTTGAGGTTCATCCAGAGGTACCGGTTGTCGTACTCGTGCATGTAGCCCGACGTCGACGCGCAGGTCGTGATCGTGCCGCCCTTGCGGGTCACGTAGACCGAGGCCCCGAAGGTCTCCCGGCCGGGGTGCTCGAAGACGATGTCGATGTCCTCACCGCCGGTGAGCTCGCGGATCCTCGCGCCGAGCCGCTTCCACTCCGCGGGGTCCTGGGTGTGCTCGTCCTTCCAGAACTTGTAGCCCTCCTCGTTCCGGTTGATCACCAGCTCGGCGCCCATGGAGCGGACGATGTCGGCCTTGTCGTCGGAGGAGACGACGCAGACCGGGGTGGCGCCGCCGTTCAGCGCGTACTGGGTCGCGAAGCCGCCCAGGCCGCCGGAGGCGCCCCAGATCAGGACGTTGTCGCCCTGCTTCATGTCGCCGCCGTTCTTGCTGACCAGCTGGCGGTACGCCGTGCAGTTGACCAGGCCGGGGGAGGCGGCCTCCTCCCAGGTCAGGTGCGCGGGCTTGGGCATCAGCTGGTTCGCCTTGACCAGCGCGATGTCGGCCAGACCGCCGAAGTTGGTCTCGAACCCCCAGATCCGCTGCTGCGGGTCGAGCATCGTGTCGTTGTGCCCGTCGGCGTCCTCCAGCTCGACCGAGAGGCAGTGCGCCACCACCTCGGTGCCGGGCTTCCACTTGGTCACCCCCGGGCCGGTGCGCAGCACGACGCCGGACAGGTCGGAGCCGACCACGTGGTACGGCAGGTCGTGCCGCGCGGTCAGCGGCGAGAGGCGGCCGTAGCGCTCGAGGAACCCGAACGTGGACACCGGCTCGAAGATCGAGGTCCAGACGGTGTTGTAGTTGATCGCGCTCGCCATGACCGCGACCAGAGCCTCGCCCGGGCCGAGCTCCGGGAGCGCCACGTCCTCGACGTGCAGCGACTTGCGCGGGTCCTTGTCGCGGGCCTCCATCCCGTCGAACATCTCGACCTCGTCCTTGTGCACCGTCGCGGCGCGGTAGGACTCCGGGAGGTCGAGGTTGGCGAACTCCTCGGGGGCCCCTGCTTCGAGGTGGGCGCCCGCGAGGATGGCGTCGAGGATCTGGCGCATGGTCGGACGTTACCTGTCAGTAATAGTGGGATTCGACCGGTTGTGACTCATGCGACGCCGACTTCGACCAGCTCCACGAGGATCCCGCCGGCGTCCTTGGGGTGGATGAAGTTGACCCGCGAGTTCGCGGTGCCGCGACGTGGCTCGTCGTACAGCAGCCTCAGGCCCCGCTCGCGCAGGGTCGCGCTCACCGCCTCGAGGTCGGTGACGCGGTAGGCCAGCTGCTGGATCCCGGGACCGGAGCGGTCGAGGAACTTGGCGATCGTCGACTCGGCGTTCAGCGGTGCGAGCAGCTGGATGCTGGACCCGGAGTCGCCCACCGCCATCATCGCCTCGCGGACGCCCTGCTCCTCGTTGACCTCCTGGTGGGCCAGGCGCATGCCGTACGTCGTCTCGTAGAACGCGATCGCCGCGTCGAGATCGGGTACGGCGACGCCGACGTGGTCGATGGCCGTGAAGAGCTCGCCCGAGAGGCCGGCGGCAGACGTGTCGGAGGTCATGCTGGGCATGGTTACAGACCGCTAACCCGCGAAGTAAGGTCGAATCCTCGCCTCGGCGCGAGTCTTTCGTCACGTTCTGCCTGGAGGTCACCGTGTCCCGCCAAGAAGCAAGCACTGGCCCATCCGTCATCGTCGCCGGAGCCCGCACCCCGATCGGCCGCCTCCTCGGCGGGCTGAAGGACCTCACCGCCGCCGACCTCGGCGGGGTCGCCATCAAGGGCGCCCTCGAGAAGTCCGGCGTCACCGCCGACCAGGTCGACTACCTGATCATGGGCCAGGTCATCCTGGCCGGGGCCGGGCAGAACCCCGCCCGCGCCGCGGGCCTCGCCGCCGGCCTGCCGGCGAGCATGCCGTCGATCACCATCAACAAGGTGTGCCTGTCCGGCCTGAACGCGATCGCGATGGCCGACCAGCTGATCCGCGCCGGCGAGGTCGAGATCGTGGTCGCCGGTGGCATGGAGTCGATGACCAACGCCCCCCACCTGCTGCCCAAGTCCCGCGAGGGGTTCAAGTACGGCGACACCACGCTGGTCGACTCGATGGCCTACGACGCGCTGTTCGACCAGGTCACCCAGCAGGCGATGGGGCTGCTGACCGAGGAGATCAACGGCGCCGCCCAGAACCTCACCCGCGAGGAGCAGGACGAGTTCTCCGCCCGCTCGCACCAGCGCGCCGCCGAGGCGTGGAAGAACGGTCTCTTCGACGACGAGGTCGTCCCGGTCGCGGTGCCCCAGCGCAGGGGCGACCCGGTGATGGTCACGACCGACGAGGGCGTCCGCGGTGACACCACCGCCGAGTCGCTGTCCAAGCTGCGTCCGGCGTTCAGCAAGGACGGCACCATCACCGCCGGCTCCTCCTCGCAGATCTCCGACGGCGCCGCCGCCGTCGTGGTGATGAGCAAGGCCAAGGCTGAAGAGCTCGGACTCGAGTGGCTGGCCGAGATCGGCGCGCACGGCATGGTCGCCGGCCCCGACTCGAGCCTGCAGCTGCAGCCGGCGAACGCCACCGCGCTGGCCTGCCAGAAGGAGGGCATCAGCCCGTCCGACCTCGACCTCGTCGAGTTCAACGAGGCGTTCGCCGCGGTCGGCATCTCCGCGGCGCGCGAGCTCGGCCTGCCCGACGAGAAGGTCAACGTGAACGGCGGCGCCATCGCGCTGGGCCACCCGGTCGGCATGTCCGGCACCAGGGTCGTGCTCACGCTGGCCCTCGAGCTCAAGCGCCGCGGTGGCGGCGTCGGCGCTGCCGCCCTGTGCGGTGGCGGCGGCCAGGGCGACGCCCTGATCGTGCGTGTCCCGTAGCCGGTCCGACCAGCAGGTCGACGACCTCGTAGCGCGCGCCCGGGCCGGTGAGGCCCGGGCGGTGGCGCGCCTCGTCACGATGGTCGAGGACGGCTCGCCGCAGCTGCGCGAGGTGATGGCGGCGCTGACGCCGCATGCCGGCCACGCCCAGGTGGTGGGCATCACCGGCTCGCCGGGCGTCGGCAAGTCCACGATGACCAACGCGCTGGTCACGGAGCTTCGCAAGGCCGACAAGCGGGTCGGCGTGCTCGCCGTGGACCCGTCCTCGCCGTTCTCCGGCGGCGCGCTGCTGGGGGACCGGGTGCGGATGCAGGACCACGCGACGGACGACGGCGTCTACATCCGCTCGATGGCCTCGCGGGGCCACCTCGGCGGGTTGTCGTGGACGACGCCGCAGGCACTGCGGGTCCTCGACGCGGCCGGCTGCGACGTGGTGATCGTCGAGACCGTCGGGGTCGGGCAGAGCGAGGTCGAGATCGCCGGGCTGGCCGACACCACCGTCGTGCTGATGGCCCCGGGGCTCGGTGACGGGATCCAGGCGGCCAAGGCCGGGATCCTCGAGATCGGAGACGTGTACGTCGTCAACAAGGCGGACCGCGACGGCGCCGAGCAGGTCCGCCGCGAGCTGCGCTCGACGATCGCACTGGGTGACCGGCCCGAGGGTGGCTGGAGGCCGCCGATCGTGCTCACCGTGGCCCAGTCCGGCCACGGCGTCGACGAGGTGGTGCGGGAGCTGGACCGGCACCGTGCGTGGCTGGAGGAGAGCGGCGAGCTCGCCCGGCGGCGTACCCGCCGCGCACGTGAGGAGATCGAGGCGATCGCGGTCGCCGCGCTGCGCGACCGCTGGGAGAACGTGAGCGGCGCTCTACGATCGTGGCGACCTCGACGCGCTGGCCGAGGCCGTCGTGGCCGGGGAGAAGGACCCCTACGCGGCGGCCGACGAGCTGGTGGCCAGCTCCACCGACTGACCCTGCTGGTCGACGGCGGCCCGCGGCCGGCCGGGCAGGAACGACGCGGCCACCGCGACGGCCACGGTGGTCGCCACCAGGTAGACCAGGCTCGCCTCGAAGGCGTCCACCATGCCGTGCTCGAGCCGACCGAAGAAGATGATGCCGACCAGGGCAACACCCACGGCGTTCGCCACCTGCTGGAGCGTGGACGTCGTCCCGGACACGGTGCCTGCCTGCTGCGGCTGGACCGACGTCATCACGACCCCGACGAGCCCGGAGAGCGTGACGCCCATGCCCACGCCGCCGACCGCGAGGCCGGGGATCAGCCAGAGCACCGAACCGCCCACGCCGATCTCGGCGACGGCCACCAGCAGCAGGACGTGTCCCACGCCGAAGGTCAGCGCGGCGAGGGCGATCCCGCCGCGGGCGCCGAAGCGGCCCAGCACCCGAACGGCGCTGCGGGTGCCGACCATGTAGGGCAACGCCACCGCAGTGAAGACGGTGCCGGACGCCAGGGGGCCGAGGCCGCGGCCGTCCTGGAGGTAGAGCGCCAGCACCAGGAAGTACGCCGCCATGCCGGTGAACAGCACGAACTGGCCGAGCTGCCCCGCTCCGACGGGACGAGCGCGCATCGGCTCGATGTCGACGAGGGGTGCGATCCCGCGGCGGCGCAGCGCGACGCCCCGGAAGCCGGCGAGGACAGCGAGGACCGCGGCACCGCCGAGGGTCACCCAGGTCCACAGCGGCCAACCCTGGCTCTGCCCCTGGACCAGTGGCAGCACGAGTGCGGTCAGCGCGCCGACCACGAGGACCGTCTCGACGACGTCCGGGCGCGGGGTGTCGACCCGCGGGTCCGGCAGCAGTCGCGGTGCGGCGACGAGGGCGGCGATGCCGATCGGCACGTTGACCAGGAAGATCGAGCGCCAGCCGGATCCGGCGATGTCGAGATGGATCAGCAGCCCGCCGATGAGCTGGCCGGAGGCGGCGGCCACGCCCATGACCGTGGCGTAGGCGCCGAGCGCCCGGACCCGCTGCGGCCCGTCGTACACGTCCCCGATGAGGGACAGCACCGTGGGAGCGACCATTGCCGCCGAGGCGCCCTGGACCAGCCGGGCGACGAGCAGCGTGTTCACGTCGGGTGCGAAGCCGCAGACGGCCGAGCTGAGCACGAAGAGGGCCGTGCCGAGCATGAACATCCGCCGGCGGCCCCAGCGGTCGGCGAGCCGGCTGGCCACCAGCAGGAGGCCGCCGAAGGTGAGCGCGTAGCCGGCGACCAGCCACTGGAGGGCGGTGGCGTCGGCGTCCAGGTCCTGCTGCACGGACGGCAGCGCGACGTTGACGACGAAGAAGTCGAGGACGATCAGGAAGATCCCGGTCAGCAGGACCGCGAGCGGCCCTCGCCGGAAGGTCGTTTCTGGGTTGGTGATTGTGTTCATGCGAACTGTTCTCCGGCCTCCCGCAACGGGAGGGTCAATCCCTTTTGCCGGGCGCTGGACTCTCCCCCAGGGGGAGAGTGCAGGCTGGACGCATGACGGAGCTGCTGACCATCGGCGACTTCTCGCGGATGACGTTCCTGACCGTGAAGGCGCTGCGCCACTACCAGGTCGTGGGGCTGCTCGAGCCCGCGCGGACCGACCCGAGCAGCGGCTATCGCTACTACCGGCCCGAGCAGGTCGGGCAGGCCCGGCTGATCCGCCGGCTCCGCGACCTCGACCTGCCGGTGGACGACGTCCGCACGGTGCTCGCGGCCCCGGACGAGGCCACTCGCAACGCCGTCATGGTCGAGCACCTCGACCGGATGAGCCGCCAGCTCGAGCAGGTGCAGGACACCGTCGAGTCGCTGCGCAAGATGCTCTCCGACGATGACGAGGAGATCGGGGTCAGCTACCGCGACGAGGAGGCCACCATGGTGCTGGCCATCCGCGGTCACGTCGACGGCGACTCGGCGGTCTCGTGGTGGATCGAGGCGTTCACCGAGCTGCACCGGCTGCTCCGCACCGCCGGCATCAGCCGCACCGGCCCGGACGGCGCCGAGTTCCCCACCGAGTTCTTCACCGAGGGTGGCGCCGAGCTGGTCGCGTTCATCCCCGTCGAACGGGTGCCGGCACTGTCCGGGAGGGTCGAGGCCGTCACCCGGCCCGCGGTGCGGTACGCCGTGGCGCTCCACGACGGCCCGATGGTCGACCTGGACGGCGCGTACTCCGCCGTCGGCCAGACGGTCGTCGAGCAGGCGGTGGCCTCGGACGGGCCGGTGGTCGAGCGCTACCTGCCGCTGGGCGACGAGGACGATCTCCTCGCCCACCACACGGAGGTGTGCTGGCCGGTCAGTGGCTGAGCCGGACTGCGTGCCCGCGCCAGGCATGCTCTAGCCTCCGACCGTGATCGCGAGCGGACCGGTCACCCAGATCTGCTGGGTGACCGACGACCTCGAGGCGACCGAGCAGCTGCTCACCCAGCAGTTCGGCACTGGCGCGTGGACGCGGATCGAGGACGTCACCTTCGACGCTGACACCACGACGCTGCGCGGCGAGCCCGTGGCGTTCACCGCCCACATCTCGCTGGGCTACGCCGGCGACCTGCAGCTCGAGCTGATCCAGCCCGTGCGTGGTCCCACGATCCATGCGGAGTTCCTCGAGCGGCACGGCCCGGGGCTGCACCACGTCTGCTTCGACGTCGATGACCTCGACGCGGCCTGCGCCGCCGCCGAGACGGCCGGTGTCCCGGTGCTCATGCGAGGTTCGATGATGGACGGCGAGATCGAGTTCGCGTACGTCGACGGCTCGGCCTCCGGGGCGCCGTACGTCGAGCTGGCGCGGGTCGGCCCGCAGATGCGGGAGTTCTACGCCGCCGTGAAGGCCCGTTCCCAGGACGGCAGCCGATGACCACCCCACCGAACCGCGCGCGGGACGCGCTACGCGCGGAGGTGGCGCGCTTCGGCGGGGACCCCGGAAAAGCGAGCGACGAGCGGGTCGCCGTGGTCACCGGTGTCGGCACCGGCTCGCTCGGCGAGGCGATAGCGGCTTCGCTGCGGGAGCTCGAGTTCCGGGTGCTGACCTCGACCCGGACCTCTCCGACGACGACCGACACCCACGCGATGGAGCTGACCAGCCGGGACTCGGTCGCGGCGTTCGCTCGCTGGGTGCAGGACAGCACCGACCGGCTGGACGTCCTGGTCAACAACGCCGGGATCCACCTGGACCTGCGCTCGGCCTGGCACGAGCCGCACCTGGTCGACGGCATGGAGGTGCACTGGCGCACCAACTACCTCGGCGCCGCCCAGCTGACCCGGCTGCTGATCCCGCGGCTGCTCGCCACCGCCAAGGAGTACGGCGAGGCGCGGGTCGTCAACGTCGTCTCGAAGCTGCACGCCCGCGGCCGCAACGAGGGGCTCGACGGCCACCTCTCGCCGTACGACTCCTGGTCGGCGTACGGCACCTCCAAGCTGGCCCTGGTGCACGAGGCGCACGAGATCGAGCGGCGGTACGGCGATCGAGGGCTGCACGGCTACTCGGTCCACCCGGGCTCGGTGTCCACCAACATCGCCGACCGCGGCCTCGAGACCGCGCCGCTGCTGGGGAGGCTCCGGAAGCTGGCCGCTCCGCTCGAGCGGCGCGCCCTCAGGACTCCCTCCGACGCCGCCCGGACGGTGGTCTTCTGCGCGACCTCGGCGCAGGCCGAGCCGGGTGGCTACCACCGCTCGTCGGCGCCGAGCACGCCCTCGGAGGACGCGCAGGACGAGGAGGCCGGCCGGATCCTGTGGGAGAACACCTCCCGCTGGTGCGACCCGACGTGAAGCCTGGGGCCGCGGCGGCGCGCCGGGTGGAGACCCACTGGCAACTCTGGTAACAGTAGACGCGTACCTGTGATCCCTCCCCAGCTTGACAGGACTTACACCGTGAACAAGGGCGTGCTCGCCGTGCTCGTGGTCTTTTTCGGCTTCTGGATGTTCACCGACCCGCACGGGCTCGCGGACTTCACCAGCTCCAGCGGTGACTCGCTGTGGGCCTGGGGCCAGCAGCTGTTCACGTCGCTCATCGAGTTCCTCGGCGACCTCTGAGCGGCTGCCCACCTTGAGCCTGCTTGCTCGGATCACCGAGCCAGACGTCGGTCGCTACCTGCTGCGCGACGAGGACGAGGTCGTCGTCGACGAGGTGCGGCGGCACTGGATCGTCTACGTGTCCCCGGTGCTGGAGCTGTTGCTGGCGCTGGTGCTGATGTGCGTCGGCACCTTCGTGATCGAGCCCGCGGACCCCGGCGGCTGGCTGGTGCTGGTCGGCCTCCTGCTCACGCTGCACGCCGCCTGGGTGACGGTCCGCGAGCGCCGCGAGTGCTTCGTGGTCACCAACATGCGGGTCTTCCGGCTGCACGGCGTCCTCTCGACGCACCGCGCCACCATGCCGTTGCACCGGATCCTCGACATCACCGTCGACAAGCCGATCGTCGGCCGGATCCTCGGCTACGGCCACCTGACCTTCGAGTCCGCCGCCCAGGACCAGGGGCTGCGCGAGATCAGGTACGTCGGCCGCCCCGACCAGCGTGACCTCAAGATCCAGCGCGTCGTCCAGGTCGTCGGCCTGCGCGGGCCTCGGGTGATGCGGTAGCTCGCCCTGTTTTCGCGTCGAGGTGCGCGAAACGGTCGTTGGCAACCGGTTGCCCACAGCCATTTGGGGTCACTCGACGGGAACTGGCCGCACTCGGCTGTCCCTGGCGGCGGCTAGCGTCCGAGGCATGGTCACCGCGGACGACGTGCGCGCGGTGGGGCTGGCGCTGCCGCGGGCGTACGAGCGGATGGTCCGCGGCCGCTGGAAGCTCAGGGTCGGCCAGATCGTGTTCGCGGCGTTCAGCAAGGACGAGACCGACATGGGGTTCGGCTTCCCGAAGGCCGAGCGGGACGGGCTGATCGCGTCGGACCCGGAGACGTTCTTCCTGCCCCCGACCGGCGACCTGCGCTACCAGTGGGTCTGCGCCCACCTCGACCGACTCGACCTCGCGGAGATGCGCGAGCTGGTCACCGACGCATGGCGGATGTGCACCCCCAAGATGCTCCACGAGCTGCCGGAGCTGCCCGCGCCGGCCGCGGCCGCCTGGGCAGCGATGGACGCGGGGGAGTGGGGCGAGCTGCGGCCGCTGCTCCACCCCTACGTGCACTGGCACGACGGCGAGGTGGCGCTCCGCGGCCGGACCAACGTCCTGCGCCACCTCCTGGAGGTCCCGACGCCACGGCCACCGACCGCCGTCGAGGTGCGCGACGCGCAGATCTACCGTTGGAGTCGATGACCTCCACGATCCATCCGGTCGGTGACGACCAGTGGGAGCTCGTGGCCTGGCTCTGGCAGGCCTACCGCAGCGACCTCGCGCCCATCGTCCGCGGGCTGCCGTACGCCGACGGCCGCTACGCGCACGGCCTGCTGGACGACTACCCCGGCCCCGACCGGGCCGGCTACCTGGCCTGGCAGCCGCACCCGAACACCGGCGCCGACGCGCCGGTCGGCTTCGCGCTGGTCTCGCGGCAGGAGGACCGGTGGCACATGGACGCGTTCTGGACCGCACCCGTCGCCCGCCGTGGGGGGCTCGGTCTGGAGCTCGCGTCGTACGTCATCGAGAGGCATCCCGGGCCGTGGACGATCGCCTTCCAGGACGACAACGCCGCGGCGGGGGGATTCTGGCGGCGGGTGGCCACCGCGCTGTTCGGCCCCGAGGGCGAGGCCTGGACCGAGGAGCAGCGCCCGGTGCCCGGCAAGCCGGAGGTGCCGCCCGACCACTGGATCGAGACCCCTAACTAGGATTGCCCGTATGACGCAGCAGCCTTTCTCGCGCCCGGGTGCGATCGACCTCTCGGGACTCACGCGACCCGCCGGAGGCGCGGGACAGGCGGCCGGTCAGGGCGCGTCGGGCGGTGGCGGCGGGGCGCCCGCGGGCGGGTCGTCGTACTGGCTGGACATCACCGAGGAGAACTTCCAGGCCACCGTCGAGGCCTCCATCACGGCGCCGGTGCTGCTCGCGTTCTACTCGGCGAGCCGGCTGCCGGAGAGCCAGCAGATGGCACGCGACCTGGCGACGGTCGCCGAGGAGTACGAAGGCCGGTTCCTCGCCGGCCTGGTCGACATCGACGCCCAGCCCGCGATCGCCCAGGCGGTGCAGCTGCAGTCCGTGCCGTTCGTGTTCGCCGTCATCGACGGCCGGCCGCAGCCGCTGATCCAGGACGTGCTGACCCTCGACAACCTGCGCACAGCCATCAACCAGGTGATGCAGCAGCTCACCACCCAGGGCATCACCGGTCGGCACCAGCCGCGCCAGGCCGCACCGGCCGTGGCCGAGGGGGAGGACGGCGAGCCGCCGCTCGACCCGCGCTACGCGCCCGCCCAGGACGCGCTGGAGCGCGAGGACTACGACGGCGCAGTTGACGAGTACCAGAAGCTCGTCGCCGCCAACCCGGCCGACGCCGAGGCGGCCGCCGGTCTCGCCATGGCGACCCTGCTGCAGCGCACCAAGGACGCCGACCTCGACGCGGCCCGCGCCGCTGCCGACGCGAGTCCCGACGATGTCGCCGCCCAGACCCTGGTCGCCGACCTCGACATGCTCGGCGGTCGGGTCGACGAGGCCTTCGACCGGCTCGTCGACGTCGTACGCCGCACCGAGGGCGACGACCGCAACCAGGCCCGCGAGCACCTGCTCGGCCTGTTCGCCGCGGTCGGCAACGACGACCCGCGGGTGCTCAAGGGCCGGCAGAACCTCGCGTCCGCACTCTTCTAGCCGAGCACCTGCTGCGATAGCGTCCCCAGCCAGCCCGACGCGCAGGGAGGGACGCTCGGTGGCGGACGTGTTCATCAGCCATTCCTCGGTCGACGTGGATCACGCCCGTCAGGTGGCCGGGGTGCTGGCGGACGCGGGCTACTCGGTGTGGTGGGACGACGAGCTGCGGTCCGGAGAGCGGTTCCAGGAGTCGATCATCCGCGAGCTGAACGACGCACTGGCCGTCGTCGTGCTGTGGTCCCGGGCGGCGGTCGAGTCGGACTGGGTGTACTCCGAGGCCCGGCGCGGCAACAAGCAGGACAAGCTCGCCCAGTTCCGGGTCGGCGGCATCGCCATCGATGACCTCCCGGCTCCGTTCGACGTCTTCCACTGCCCCGACGTGGCGGACAGCGAGGCGGTGCTGGCCGGCGTCGCGGCCATCGTGCGCAGCTCGCATCGTTCGGTGCGCGAGCCGGCTGTCGAGAGCTCGTGGCGCAGCAACCTGCCCGCCTCGCGCACGCCGATCATGGGCAGGGAAGCGGAGCTGACCGAGCTCCACGCGGCGCTCGAGCGCGGCGAGGGGCTGGTGACGCTCACGGGGCCGGGCGGCAGCGGGAAGACGAAGCTGGCTGTCGAGGCGGCGCGAGAGAGCCACGAGCTGTTCCCGTCCGGCGTCGTCTTCGTGGGCCTCGCGACGGCGACGGATGCGCCGACCGCCTGGGGCATGGTCGGTGAGGCCTTGGGTCTGCCCGACGCGCAGCGTGGCCGCCAAGGCGTGCTCGCCGCCCTGACCAAGGGACGCAGGCTGCTGATCCTGGACAACCTCGAGCAGCTCGACGGAGCTGCCGAGGTCGTCGACGCGATCGTCGAGTCGGCTGCCGGGTGCGCGCTGATCGCCACCAGCCGGCGGGCCCTCCACGTGCATGGTGAGCGCGAGTACCTCGTCTCGCCGCTCACCGTCCCAGTAGGGGACCGTTTGGACGCGGTCCGGGACTCGGGAGCGGTGGCGATGTTCGTCGAGCACGCGCAGCGAGTACGCCGTGACTTCACGCTGACCGAGCAGAACGCCGGCGCGGTCGCCGAGCTCTGCCGCCGGCTGGACGGCCTGCCGCTGGCCGTCGAGCTGGTCGCCGCCCGGGTCAAGTTCCAGCCCCCCGCCTCGCTCCTGAAGGGGTTGGACGGGCTGCTGGACCTGGCGTCGATGACGACAGACGCAGAGCACCGGCAGGCCACGGTCCGGCGCACCATCAGCTGGAGCTACGAGCTGCTGTCCCAGCCCCAGCAACGCGTCCTGGAGTGCTTCGGGGTCTTCGAGGGCGGGGCCGACCTCGACGCGCTGGACGCGGTGGCTGACGACGACGACTTGCAGCAGCACAGCGTGCTGGAGCTGCTCTACGACCTCGTCGACGCCAGCCTGGTCAGCGTTCACGACACGGTGGACGGACGGACCCGGTTCCGAGTTCTGGAGACGGTGCGCCAGTTCGCCAGGGACCAGCTGGACAGCCGGGAGGTGCTCCCGGTCAAGGTGCACGCCCATGCGCAGTTCTTCTACGACCTGGCCGGCCACCTCTACCAGGGATCGCGGTCCGCGCAGCACGGCCTCACGCGGGTTCGCTTCGAGGAGGAGGTCGCGAACCTGCGTTGCATGCTCGCGGCGACGCCCGAGAGTGTGCGCGACGACGGGTTCTACCAAGGACCGGTGCCACTCTCGCACCTCGTCGTGCTCGTGGCCTGGGTGTGCCTCCGGTTCGGCCACGTCCGGGACGCCTACCTCGTGCTCACCGAGGCGGCCGTCCGGCCGGAGACGGACCCGTACGCCGACGTGGCGATGCGGCTCGCCTTCGGCGACTACATCAAGCTGCTCCCCGAGGTCACCGTTGACGCTGCCTACCTCGAGACCACCCGGACGATGGCAGCGGCCCTGCCGGAAGCGCACCTGCCGCCGTGGGTGGAGCCGACCAACCTGGAGTTCCTCGCGCGGCGCCACCTGGTGATCCTCGCCCAGGAGACCGAAGCCCTCGACCACGCCCAAGAGCTGTGCGACGACCTGGTCGCGTTCGCGGAGGCACGCGGGACGAAGCGGCATCGGGCCCTCGCCGACGAGGCCCTCGCCTACCAGGCCTACCGGTCCGGTGACCTCGAGGGAGCCCTCACCCACCTCGGGCGCGAGCACCGGTACTTCGAGGAGATCGGCGACGTCCGGCAGCTGGTCATCTGCATCAACAACCTGGCCGACGTCGAGCTGATGATGGGACGGCCCGCCGATGCCGCGGCCCGGCTCGTCGCGGGCACCGAGCAGGTCGTCGCCCTCGGCGACCTCGAGACCTTCCGCGTCTACCTGCAGACCTTCGCCCAGGTGATCGGAGGCCGAGCGCCCCTCCTGGTCGCCAAGGCGGACGGCGCCGCGCGCAGCGTCAGCGAGACCACGGGTCTGGCTCCGGAAGGCTCGGAGCCGCAGGACCTGCACGAGAGCGTGCTGGCGCCCGTGCGCGCGTCGGTGCCCGAGGAAGCATGGATCGCCGCGGTCGAGGAAGGCCGCGCGACGCCGGCGGCAGCCGTTCTCCGTGAGCTGGCCCATGAAGCGACGGCGTTGTTCTGACGCTCAGCTCGCCGCCGGTGCGGTGTCCGGCCCGCCGAGCGCCTTGAGCGCGCGCTCGAACGCCTCGCCCATGAACGCCGACTCGCGGACGCCGGCGCCGCCGACGGCGAGCGCACAGGCCAGCCCGAGGTAGTAGCCGTTGAGCCACGCGGGGTTGGGGTCGGGCACCGGCGGCAGCCAGGGCGGCAGCGTCGGCTTGTGCGGGTAGGTCGGGCAGGGGTCGTCCTCCCAGTCGGCGAGCGGGGCCACCTGCTGGCCGAGCTTCTCGGCCTGCCACTGCAGCTTGACCAGCTCGCGGCCGACCACGGCGCCGTAGGTCTCCGGCGGCGGGCCGGGCGGCAGGGGCTGCGGGTTCAGCTCGGTGTAGACCTCGATGGGTAGCGGAGGGAGCGGTTGCGGGTTGAGGGCCACCGGGCCGATGACGTCCCAGATGGCCGGGACGCGCGAGGCGATGATCACGAAGAGGCGGGAGTCGATGTCCATGCCGTCAGCGTGCGCCCGGCCGTACGGCGCGGACATGACGCGAACGGGCCATTGGCAGCGTCAGCCGAGGCCCGACTCCGTGTACTCCGGACCGCCTCCGGCCAGGTTGGCCAGCGCCGCCTCGACCCGGCGCGCGGTGAAGTCCGCGCACCGCTCGCGGACCTCCTCGACCGTGCAGAACGCCGCGTCCCGGATCTCGCGCTCCTGGCGGACGATGTCGTCGAGGATCGCGGGGTCGTGCTCGCCGCCGTCGAAGACCAGGCACAGCGCGTCGTCCCACCCGCTCCACGGCGGCAGCCAGTCGGTGAGCAGCAGCCGGCCGGCGGGGAGCTGGAGCGCGAGCTCCTCCTCGACCTCCCGGGTGACCGCGAGCTGCGGCGACTCGCCGACCTCGACCACGCCGCCGGGCAGGTCCCAGTCCTGCTTGTAGGTGAGCCGGCACAGCAGCACCCGGCTGTCCTGGTCGCGGACCAGGAGCTGGCTGATCGCGCGCTTGCGCGGCAGGAAGGAGTTGAGCAGCGCCCGGAACCCCTCCGGCTCGTGGGCCGGCAGGTCGTCGGCGAGCCGCGCGTAGACGATCCGGTCGACGGTGGTGCCCTCGACGGTGATCCCGCGCATCACGCCCTCGCGGCGCAGCCCCGACCAGGTCGCGACCCGCTGGGTCGCGATGTCGTCGGGGTCCACCCACGCCTCGACGCGGGCGTGGCCCGCAAGGGCAGCCTCGACCTCGGCGCGCACCGCCTCGACGGGCTGGTCCGCGGACCAGGTGACCCTCGCGACCCCCTCCGCCACCGTGCTCACGGCGAGGTCCGGTTCGGTCACGGTCTCAGGCTAGTTGGCCGCACATGGCCGAGAAGCGCGGGCCTTCCCTCACGAAACTCGGCCCCTGTCATCTCGCTCGGAACCACACGGTCGCCAGCGGCGGCACGACGATGTCGGCGTACGCCGGCAGGCCGAGGTGGTGGCCCTCGACGGCGTTGATGCCGCCCATGTTGCCGACGCCCGAGCCGGTGTAGGTGGCGGCGTCGGTGTTGAGCACCTCGTCCCACATGCCCGCCGAGGGGAGGCCGAGCCGGTAGCCCTCGTGCGGGACCGCGGCGAAGTTCGAGACGCACACGAGGTCCGGGCCGGAGGCGGCGCGGCGGATGAACGTGAACGTGTTGCGGCCCGCGTCGTTGGCGTCGACCCACTGGAAGCCGCCCGGGTCGTCGTCCCGCTGCCACAGCGCCGGCGAGGCGACGTACGCCGCGTTGAGGTCACGGACCAGCGAGTGCACGCCGCGGTGCTCGGGGTGGTCGAGCAGCCACCAGTCGAGCTCGCGGGCCTCGGCCCACTCCGACTCCTGGCCCAGCTCGGCGCCCATGAACAGCAGCTGCTTGCCCGGGTGCGCCCACATGAAGCCGAGGAAGGCGCGCAGGTTGGCGAGCTGCCGCCAGCGGTCGCCGGGCATCTTGCGCAGCAGCGACCCCTTGCCGTGCACGACCTCGTCGTGGCTGATCGGCAGCACGTAGTTCTCCGACCAGGCGTAGACGAGGGAGAACGTCATCTCGCCGTGGTGGTAGGCGCGGTGCACCGGGTCGTGCTGCACGTAGCCGAGCGAGTCGTGCATCCAGCCCATGTTCCACTTGAAGCCGAAGCCCAGCCCGCCCTCGGACGTCGGCCCGGTGACCTGCGGCCAGGACGTCGACTCCTCGGCGATCGTGGTCACGCCGGGGGTGCGCTTGTAGACGGTGGCGTTCATCTCCTGGAGGAACTGCACCGCCTCGAGGTTCTCGCGGCCGCCGTACTTGTTCGGCGTCCACTCGCCCTCCTCGCGCGAGTAGTCGAGGTAGAGCATCGAGGCGACGCCGTCGACCCGCAGCCCGTCGGCGTGGAACTCCTCGAGCCAGTAGAGCGCGTTGGCGTAGAGGAAGTTGCGCACCTCGTTGCGGCCGAAGTTGAAGATGTGCGAGCCCCACTCCTTGTGCCAGCCGCGCTGCGGGTTGGGGTCCTCGTAGAGCGGGGTGCCGTCGAAGCGCGCCAGCGCCCACTCGTCGGTCGCGAAGTGGCCCGGCACCCAGTCGAGGATCACGCCGACGCCGGCCTGGTGCAGCCGGTCGACGAGCAACCGGAAGCCGTCGGGGTCGCCGAACCGCGAGTCCGGCGCGAAGTACGACGTGACGTGGTAGCCCCACGAGCCGCCGAACGGGTGCTGCATCACCGGCATCAGCTCGACGTGGGTGAAGCCGAGGTCGGAGACGTAGCCGGGCAGCTCGTCGGCGAGCTCCGCCCAGCTCTTGCCGCGCCGCCACGACGCGAGGTGCAGCTCGTAGACCGACATCGGCTCGTGCACGTGCTGCTTCGCCGGCCGGGCCTCCATCCAGTCGGCGTCGCCCCACTCGTAGGAGGACTCGAAGACCTTCGACGCGGTGTCCGGCGGCACCTCGGCGTAGCCGGCCATCGGGTCGGCCTTCTCACGCCACTGGCCGTCGGCGCCGAGGACGACGTACTTGTAGGCGTTGCCGGAGCCGACCCCGGGCACGAACAGCTCCCAGACGCCGGAGTGCCCGAGCTCGCGCATCGGGTGCTCGCGGCCGTCCCAGCTGTTGAAGTCCGCCTTGAGCCGGACGGCGCGCGCGGCCGGGGCCCACACCGCGAACGACGTGCCCGAGATCGTGTCGCCGAAGGGGGTGTCGTAGTGGTGCACCCGCGCCCCGAGCACGGTCCACAGCAGCTCGTGCCGGCCCTCGTTGACCAGGTGCAGGTCCATCTCGCCGAGCGTCGGGCAGGAACCGGTAGGGGTCGTCGACCGCGTGGGGGTGTCCGTCGTCGTAGGTCACCTCGAGGCGGTAGTCGGGCACGTCCGCGCCCGGCAGCACGCCGACCCAGACGCCCTCGTGCTCGTGCGCCAGCTCGTACGACGAGCCGTCGCCGTGCCGGACGGTGACCCGCTTCGCCAGCGGCTTGAAGGCGCGGACGGTCACACCCCCGTCGTGCGGGTGCGGGCCGAGGATCGAGTGGGGGCTGCCGTGCTCGCCGCGCACGAGCAGCTCGACCTCGTCGACGTTGACGGGCTGGACGGCCGGCTGGGACCGACCCTTCGACGAGCGCGTCATGCTGCTCCGATCCTGGCCACGGCCTGGAGCGGGATCGTGACCCACGACGGGCGGTTGCGGGTCTCGTAGACGGTCTCGTAGACCGCCTTGTCGGCGACGTAGGCGCTGAGCAGCACCTGCTGCTCAGGGCTCAGCTGGCCGCCGGCGTAGGCGAACAGGAAGTGGTTCTTGTTGCGCTCGGACCACTCCTGAGCACGGGTGTCGATCAGCTCGGCGTCGGTCTCGTCGCTGGTGCTCAGTGACCGCTCGACCACGCGTGCGGCGTAGTCGAAGCTGCGCAGCATCCCGGCCACGTCGCGCCACGGCGAGTCCGGCAGGAGCCGCTCGGCCAGCGGCTTGACCGGCTCGCCCTCGAAGTCGACGATCTTCCAGCCGTGTGACGTGCGCAGGGTCTGGCCGAGGTGCAGGTCGCCGTGGATCCGCTGGACGTCCAGGCCGTCGAGCTTGGAGACGGCGTCGAACGTCGCCCGCAGCGTGGCGGCGTGCTCCGCCAGCTCGGGTACGACGCCCAGCGCGGCCTCCAGCCGTCCGGTCATGATCGCGGCGAGCTCGGCCGCGGCGGCCGCCGGGCGGGTCTCGGAAGGGAAGTGGTCACGCAGGGCCTCGTGCACCTCGCGCAGCGCCTCGCCGAGCCGCGTCGACTCGCCGGCGAAGTCGCCGCCGGAGTCCTGGGCGTGCATCTCGGGGTCCGCGAACAGCGAGCGGACGCTGGCCAGCGCGAGGTCCCAGCCGTCGCTGGCGGTGCGGAGGAACTGCTGCAGCATCGCGAGCTGGAGCGTCCGGCCGCCGTCGTCGACGTCGAGCCAGCCGTACAGCGCGGCGACGTGCTCGGAGCCGGCCCGGGTCAGCACCTCGTGCACCTCGATGTCGGGGTTCACGCCCGGCGTCACCTTGCGGAACACCTTCATCAGCGCGTCCTCGCCGAAGGCCACCGAGGAGTTGGACTGCTCGCCGCTGAACAGCGTCGAGTGCGCCTCCAGGTCGAGCTCATGACCCGGCACCCGGTGGAACCGGAGCCCGTCGGTCTCGGTCGCTGCGTCGAAGGCCCGCTGCCACAGCGCCATGGCCTCGCGGTCGTGCAGCGCGTCGTAGGCGTGCTGCCAGCCGTGGTCGGAGTCCTCCCACCAGCCCACGAACGCGTGGTCGAGCCGGTTCTCGGGTTGCACGTAGAACGACAGGGGGACCTGGTAGAGCTCGGTCCCGCCCTCCTCGTCGGAGTAGGTGACCTCGACCAGGTGGATCACCACCACCGGCGGCCCGCCCGGAAGCTCGCCCAGGGTGCGCACGTCGGTGACTGCGTAGGGACGTCCCTTGCCGCCGAACCACCGGGTTCGGTCGAGGAAAGCGGCGAACACCTCGGTCTCGAGGTGATGGGATGTCACAACAGCTGGCCTTCTTCCGGGTCGTCGGCCGCGGTCAGGCGGAACCAATAGAAGCCGTACCCAGTGAGGGTCAGCAGGTACGGCAGCTCGCCGATCGCCGGGAACAGCACCCCGCCGATCAGCTCGATCGGCCGCATCCCCTCGAACCGGCGCAGATCGAGCTCGACCGGCTGCGGGAAACGCGACAGGTTGTTGACGCAGACCACGATCTCGGTGGAGCCGTCGTCGGTGACGTGCTCGCGGGCGTAGCTGAGCACCGAGGGGTTGGAGCCGCCGAGGTCGCTGAAGGAGCCGAGGCCGAACGCGTCGTACGCGCGCCGGATCTGGAGCATCCGGCGGTTCCAGTGCAGCAGCGACGACGGGTTCTCCAGCTGGGCCTCGACGTTGACGCTCTGGTAGCCGTAGACCGGGTCCTGGATCGCCGGCAGGTGCAGCTTGCCGGGCGTCGCGACCGAGAAGCCGGCGTTGCGGTCGGGCGTCCACTGCATCGGGGTGCGGACGCCGTCGCGGTCACCGAGCCAGATGTTGTCGCCCATCCCGATCTCGTCGCCGTAGTAGAGGACCGGCGAGCCGGGCAGGGAGAGCAGCAGGGCGTTGAAGAGCTCGATCTGGTTGGTGTCGTTCTCGAGCAGCGGAGCCAGGCGGCGGCGGATGCCGATGTTGGCCTTCATCCGCGGGTCCTTGGCGTACTCGTCCCACATGTAGTCGCGGTCCTCGTCGCTGACCATCTCGAGGGTCAGCTCGTCGTGGTTGCGCAGGAAGATGCCCCACTGGCAGCCCGAGGGGATCGGCGGCGTCTGCTCGAGGATCTCCGAGATCGGGAACCGGGACTCGCGGCGGACCGCCATGAAGATGCGCGGCATCACCGGGAAGTGGAAGCACATGTGGCACTCGTCGCCGCCGGCGTCGTAGTCGCCGAAGTAGTCCACGACGTCGGCCGGCCACTGGTTGGCCTCGGCGAGCAGGATCTTGCCGGGGTACTTCTCGTCGACGAAGCGACGGACCTTGCGGAGGAACTCGTGGGTCTCCGGGAGGTTCTCGCCGTTGGTGCCCTCGCGTTCGTAGAGGTACGGCACGGCGTCCAGCCGGAAGCCGTCGAGGCCCATGTCGAACCAGAACGACACCGCCTCGAGGATGGCGTCGTGCACCGCCGGGTTGTCGTAGTTGAGGTCGGGCTGGTGGGAGAAGAACCGGTGCCAGAAGTACTGCTGGCGGACCGGGTCCCAGGTCCAGTTCGACGGCTCGGTGTCCACGAAGATCACGCGGGCGTCCTGGTACTTCTCGTCGCTGTCGGACCAGACGTAGAAGTCGCCGTACGGCCCGTCCGGATCCTCCCGGCTGGCCTGGAACCACGGGTGCTGGTCACTCGTGTGGTTCATGACGAAGTCGATGATCACGCGGAGGCCGCGCTTGTGCGCCTCGTCGAGGAACTCGTGGAAGTCGTCGACGGTGCCGATCTCCGGGAGGATGTCGACGAAGTCGGAGACGTCGTAGCCGCCGTCGCGCAGTGGACTGGCGAAGAACGGCGGGATCCAGAGGCAGTCGACGCCCAGCCACTCGAGGTAGTCGAGCTTCTCGATCAGCCCCTTGAAGTCGCCGGTGCCGTCGCCGTTGGAGTCACGGAACGAGCGGACCATCACCTCGTAGAAGACCGCGGTCTTGAACCAGTCGGGCGTGCTGCCCTCCTGGTCGGGGAACGGGTCGGTGTCGGGCGGTGGCGAGGTCTCGAGGACCGTGCCCTCCTCGAGCTCGCTCGACGTTGGGGTCGAGGTCGGCCGACGCCTTCTTGGCGGCCATCAGGAGCTCCTCACGGTCAGGACGTGTGCGGGCTCGTAGCCGGGGTCGAGCCGCACGTAGTTGTGCTGGCTCCAGCTCCAGTCGGCCCCGGTGATCTCGTCGTGGACCGCGAAGCTGTCGCCCCACCGCAGCCCCAGCGCGGGCAGGTCGAGGTGGATGGTGGTCTCGCGGGTCGCGTGGGGGTCGAGGTTGACGACCGTGATCACGGTGTCGCTCCGGCCGTGGTCGAGAGCCGCTGACTTCGAGAAGACGAGGACGTTCTCGTCGTCGCTGCTGTGGATCACGGTGTTGCGCAACCGCTGCAGGGCTGGGTGCGCGCGCCGGATCTCGTTGAGCCGCGTGAGGTACGGCGCGAGCGTGCGGCCCTCGGCGGCGGCGCCGTCCCAGTCGCGGACCCGGATCTGGTACTTCTCGCTGTCGAGGTACTCCTCACTCCCCGGGCGCACGGCGACGTGCTCGAACAGCTCGTAGCCGGCGTAGACGCCCCAGCTCGGCGACCCGGTCGCCGCGATGGCGGCCCGGACCTTGAAGGCGGCCGGCCCGCCGTACTGCAGGTAGGCGTGGAGGATGTCGGGGGTGTTGACGAAGAAGTTCGGCCTCATGGTGTGGTCGGACTCGTGGGACACCTCGCGGAGGTACTCCTCGAGCTCCCACTTGGCGTTGCGCCAGGTGAAGTAGGTGTAGCTCTGCTGGAAGCCGACCGCGCCGAGCCCGTGCATCATGGCCGGCCGGGTGAACGCCTCGGACAGGAAGATCACGTCGGGGTCCGTGCGGCGGATCTCCTTGAGCAGCCACTCCCAGAACGCCACCGGCTTGGTGTGCGGGTTGTCGACCCGGAAGACCCGGACGCCGTGGCTCATCCAGTGCTTGACGACGCGGAGCACCTCGCGGCAGATGCCGATCGGGTCGTTGTCGAAGTTCATCGGGTAGATGTCCTGGTACTTCTTCGGCGGGTTCTCGGCGTAGGCGATGGTGCCGTCGAGGCGCGTGGTGAAGAACTGCGGGTGGCTGGTGACCCACGGGTGGTCGGGGGCGCACTGCAGGGCGAGGTCGAGCGCGACCTCCAGGCCGAGGTCGCGGGCCCGCTCGACGAACGCGTCGAAGTCCTCGATGGTCCCGAGGTCGGGGTGGACGGCGTCGTGGCCGCCGTCCTTCGACCCGATCGCCCACGGTGACCCGGTGTCGTCGGGTCCCGGGGTCATCGTGTTGTTGGGGCCCTTGCGGTTGACCTCCCCGATCGGGTGGATCGGGGGCAGGTAGATGACGTCGAAGCCCATGGCGGCCACCGCGTCGAGCCGCTTCGTGGCCGTCTGGAAGGTGCCGGTCGCCACCGTTCCGTCGGCGGCGAGGGTGGCGCCCTCCGAGCGCGGGAAGAACTCGTACCAGCTGCTGAACAGCGCCAGCGGACGGTCGGCGTACGCCGGGTAGGGACCCTCGATCGTGAGCAGCTCGCGGATCGGGTGCGCCTCCATCGCCGCCACGAGCGCCGGGTCCTGCAGCACCGCCAGCCGTGCGGCCGGCGGCCGGCCGGGGTCACCGGCAGCGTCGATCGCGCCCTGGAGCAGCTTGCCCTCGGTGCTGGCCGGGTCGACCTCGGCGAGCACCTTCTCGCACAGGAGCCGACCCTCCTCGAACATGAGCTCCACGTCGACGCCGGCCGGGATCTTGAGCCCGGCGTTGTGCTCCCACGTCGCGATCGGGTCGGACCACGCGTGCACCTCGAAGGTCCACGCCCCGCCGACGTCCGGTGTCACCCACGCGTCGTAGTGGTCGGGGATCGACTCGTGCTTGGTCATCCGCACGGGTGGTCGCCTGCTGCCGTCGGGGGCGGTGAGCACCACCTCGGCGGCGAGCCGGTCATGGCCCTCGCGGAACACGGTCGCGCGCACCGGGAAGGGCTCGCCGACCGTCGCCTTGGCCGCCTGACGACCGAGGTCGACGACGGGCATGACGTCCATGACGGGGATGCGTCCGACCATTTCTCCAACCTAGCGAGATCGCGGCGTGAGGGCGCATTGCCCACCTTCTGGGAGCGCGGTACCCCGGGAAACGTGGGAGACGGGTGGGCGCGTCCCCATGTCGCACCCACCCGCGTTCCTCATCAACGACAGGTGGGGGGTTGCGTTATGGGTCCCTGACGCGGGACGACCGGTCCAGAGCACTCCGGACGTACGCGGAGGCTTGGAACGATCCAAGGGCACGCGCTAACGTCTGCGGGTGCGCGCCATCCGACGATTCACCGTCCGCCCCGTGCTCCCCGAGGCGCTCTCCGCGCTCGGAGAACTGGCCAACAACCTGAGGTGGTCCTGGCACCCGCCCACCCAGGACGTCTTCGCCTCGGTCGACCCCGAGCTGTGGGAGTCGACCGGCCGCGACCCGGTCCGGTTGCTCGGCGAGGTCGAGACCGGGCGCTTCGACGAGCTGGCGGCCGACGCTGAGTTCTGCGAGCGGCTCGGCGCGGTCGAGCGCGACCTCGCGGCGTACCTCTCCGAGGACCGCTGGTACCAGCGCCGGGTCCAGGACGGACCAGAGGCGATCGGCTACTTCTCGCCCGAGTTCGGCATCACCGCGGTGCTGCCGCAGTACTCCGGCGGCCTCGGCATCCTCGCCGGCGACCACCTCAAGGCCGCGAGCGACCTCGGCGTCCCGATCGTCGGCGTCGGCCTGCTCTACAAGCACGGCTACTTCAAGCAGTCCCTGTCCAGCGAGGGCTGGCAGCAGGAGAGCTACCCGGTGCTCGACCCCGACGAGCTGCCGATCTCGCTGCTCCGCGAGCCCGACGGCACCCGCGCCACCATCTCGATCGACCTGCCCGACGGGCCGCCGCTGATCGCGCGCATCTGGGTGGTGCGGGTCGGGCGGGTCCCGCTGCTGATGCTGGACACCGACGTCGAGGGCAACCCCCAGCACTACGTCGACGTGACCGACCGGCTCTACGGCGGCAACAGCGAGCACCGGCTCCGCCAGGAGCTGCTGCTGGGCGTCGGTGGCGTCCGCGCGCTGCGGGTCTTCAGCCGGCTCAGCGGTCACGCGATGCCCGAGGTGTTCCACACCAACGAGGGCCACGCGGGCTTCCTGGGCATCGAGCGGATCCGCGAGCTGACCGTGGAGAAGGGCGGCCCGGAGGTCGACTGGGACACCGCGCTCGAGATGGGCCGCGCGTCCACGGTCTTCACGACCCACACCCCCGTGCCGGCCGGCATCGACCGGTTCCCGCGCACCCTGGTGGAGCAGTACTTCGGCGAGAACGGCGCCACGCCCGGCGTGCCGATCGAGAAGCTGCTCGCCCTCGGCAGCGAGGACTACGCCGAGGGTGACCCGACGGTCTTCAACATGGCCGTGATGGGCTTCCGGCTCGCGCAGCGCGCCAACGGCGTCTCGCGGCTGCACGGCCAGGTCAGCCGCGACATGTTCCACGGCCTGTGGCCCGCCTTCGACGAGGCCGAGGTCCCGATCGGCTCGATCACCAACGGGGTGCACGCGCCGACCTGGGTGGCCCGCGAGATGTTCGACCTCGCCGCCGCGCAGGGCGCCGACACGCACTCCGACGACGTCGACGCGTTCCTCGGCGTCGTCGACAAGGTGCCCGGCAACGAGATGTGGGCGGTCAAGCGCCAGCTGCGCGAGCGGCTGGTCGTGGACGCGCGCCGACGGCTGGCCAAGTCCTGGCGCCAGCGAGGCGCCGCCAAGGCCGAGCTGTCCTGGATCGACAGTGCGCTCGACCCCGACGTGCTGACGATCGGGTTCGCGCGCCGCGCGGCGTCGTACAAGCGGCTGACGCTGATGATGCGCGACCCGGAGCGGCTCAAGAGCCTGCTGCTGCACCCCGAGCGGCCGATCCAGATCGTCATCGCCGGCAAGGCGCACCCTGCCGACGACGGCGGCAAGAAGCTGATCCAGGACATCGTCAAGCTCTCCGACGACCCGGAGATCAGGCACCGGATCGTGTTCCTGCCCAACTACGACATCGCGATGGCGCAGCCGCTCTACCCGGGCTGCGACGTCTGGCTCAACAACCCGCTGCGGCCCTACGAGGCGTGCGGCACCTCGGGCATGAAGGCCGCCCTCAACGGTGGCCTCAACCTGTCGGTCCTCGACGGCTGGTGGGACGAGTGGTACGACGGCGACAACGGCTGGGCGATCCCTACCGCCGACGGTGTCGAGGACGTCGACAAGCGTGACGACCTCGAGTCCGCCGCGCTCTACGACCTGATGGAGCGTGAGGTCGCCCCGCGCTTCTACGACCACGACGAGGACGGCGTCCCGACCAGGTGGCTGGAGATGGTCCGGCACACGCTCAAGTCGCTCGGCCCCAAGGTGCTGGCCACCCGCATGGTCCGCGACTACGTGCGCGAGCTCTACGCCCCGGCCGCCGGCAACGCCCGGCTGCTGAACTCCGACTACGCCGGCGCGGCCCGGTTGGCCACCTGGAAGAAGCGCGTGAAGGCCGCCTGGCCGAGCGTGCGGGTGGAGCACGTCGAGTCCTCCGGCGTCGGCGACGCGGCCGAGGTGGGCGCGGTGCTCAACGTCCGCGGGTTCGTCTCGCTCGGCGAGCTGACCCCCGACGACGTCGACGTCCAGGTCCTGCACGGCAAGATCGACAGCAATGACGTCCTCACCGACGTCACGGTCATGGACCTCACCCTCGCCGACACCTACGACGGCGGCCGCTACCGCTTCGACGGCGACATCCAGCTCAACCGCGGCGGCCCGTTCGGCTACACCGTCCGGGTGATCCCGCGCAACGACCTCTCACCTCGGTGGCCGAGCTGGGGGTTGTCGCGGTCGCCTGACTTGGCGCCGTACCCCAGTGGGGGAACACGCGACTGCCGGATCGGTCGCCGGGTCCGCACGCGCCCCCCACGAGGGCGCGGCAAGGGTTAAGCGCGCGAATCGCGTTCACCAGGTGAATGCGGATCGCGCGCTTGGGCATCCGTCGGGCTGCCGCAGTCGATTCGGCAGATTTGCGCACCGTCCGCGGCTCAGAGCGCGCTTGGCGCGCTGAGCCCTTCCCTGGCCTTCACTGGCGCGATGGTGCGCGAGGCCGGGGGAAGGTCCGGGGAAGGTGTCGTCCCGATGCTTCCCGCATGAACACCACAGAGATCGGCGCCTCCGCCCGGAGGACCCGGACCGTGACGGAGCGCGACATCGCGCTCTTCACCGAGATCACCGGCGATCGCAACCCGATCCACTACGACGCCGAGCTGGCCGCGGCCAGCCGATTCGGCTCGCTCGTCGTCCAGGGCGGCGTGACCTCCGGTCTGCTCAACGCGCTCGTCGCCGAGCAGCTGCCAGGACCGGGCAGCGTCTTCCTCGAGGTTTCCTGGCGGTTCCTGGCTCCGGTGCGTCCCGGGGACGTGATCACCGCGCAGGCCATCGTCACCTCCGTCCGTTCGGACAAGCCGGTCACGAGCCTGGACACCCGGGTCATCAACCAGGCCGGCACCACAGTCCTCGACGGCACCGCCGTCGTGTGGCGGGACCCCGTCGTGGCCGCCGCCAGCAACGGTGCACAGCACCACCAAGACGCCGGGAGCTTCCGGCACCACCACTGAAGGGAAACAACCATGAGCATCACCACCGAGAACCCCCGTACCAACGGGGTGGACACCGCAGCGCTGTTCGCCACCTTGGACGCCGTCAAGGGTCAGCCCGAGATCGCGAAGTTCCAGTTCCGCACCTCGAACACGTGGCTCGGCGGGACCCACAGCCGCTCGACCTTCTCCGACTTCTACGGCGCGATGCAGGAGATGGAGCACAAGCACGTCACCGAGGTCGAGTCGGACCACCCCGCCGTCCTCGTCGGCCAGGACGAGGCGCCGAGTCCGGTCGAGTACGTGCTTCACGCCATCGCGGCCTGCCTGACCGCGGGCATCGCCAACGTGGCGGCAGCTCGGGGCGTCCAGCTCACCAAGGTCAGCTCGACCGTCGAGGGCGACATCGATCTCCTCGGCATCCTCGGGCTCTCCGACGGCAGCGTCCGGAACGGCTACCAGCAGATCAAGGTGACCTTCCACATCGAGGGCGACGCCGACGACGCGACGTTGCGCGCCATCGTCGAGCAGTCCCGCCGCAGGTCGGCCGTCTACGACGTGCTGACCCAGCCCACCCCCGTCGCCATCGAGGTGGTGACCGGCTGACAGCCGGCTCGCCACATCGGCTCGGGCCGTCCACCACGCCTGCGCGGTGGCCGGCCCGAGCCGCGAGAGGAACGCCATGAACGCCACGAACACCGTCGACACGGTCGTCATCGGAGCCGGCCACGCCGGCCTGGCCGTGAGCCGCCTGCTCACGCTGGTCGGCCGCGAGCACGTCGTGCTCGACCGCGGCCGAGTCGGCGAGCGCTGGCGCACCGCACGCTGGGACTCGCTCCGCCTGCTCACCCCCAACTGGCTGAACCGGCTTCCCGGATGGCCGACGTTGCGCGCCCCGGACGCCTTCCTGTCCGCCGGCGACTTCGTGAGCCAGCTCGAGCGGTACGCCGACTCCTTCGACCTACCTGTCCTGACCGGCACGACGGTGACCCGCCTGACCACCGCGCCCACCGGCGGCTACGAGATCCGCACGCACCACGACACCTGGCGGGCGCGGTCGGTCGTCGTGGCCACCGGTCCCCACGGCGTCCCCATCGTGCCGAGCCGCGGTCGGTAGTGCCGACGTGCGCTGTGCTGACCGCCGACCGGTACCGGAACCCCGGCCGCCTGGACGCAGGAGGCGTCCTGGTCGTGGGGGCTTCCGCGTCCGGGGTGCAGATCGCCGACGAGCTCGCCCGGTCCGGCCGCGAGGTCGTCCTGGCGGTCGGGCGGCACACCCGGGTGCCGCGTCGCTACCGCGGGATGGACCTGTTCTGGTGGCTCGAGACGACGGGGCGGCTCGGGCGCACCATCGACGACGTGCGCGACCCCGCGGCGGCCCGTCGGGAGCCTTCGCTCCAGCTGGTCGGGCGGTCCCGCGCCGACGAGGTGGAGAGCGAGGTCGATCTGGCGGCGCTCCAGCGCCTCGGCGTGCGGCTGACCGGCCGGCTCCAGAGCCTGGACGGACGGATGGCCAGTTTCGGCGACGAGCTGACCGCGCTCACCGCGGACGCCGACCGGCGCATGCACACGCTGCTCGACTCCATTGACAGGTATGTCGACCGGGCCGGCCTGGCCCGCGAGGTGCTCGCACCTGTCCGCCCCAAGCGGCTCCTCACTGTCGCCGCGCCGTCCCGGCTCGACCTGCACGCGGAAGGGATCGGGACGGTCGTCCTGGCGACCGGCTACCGCCCCGACAACGGCTGGATCGAGCTGCCGATCACCGACGCCGACGGGACGATCCGGCAGACCCGTGGAGTCACCGACGCACCGGGCGTCTACGTGATCGGGCAACGGTTCCAGCACCGCCGGGACTCCGGGTTCATCGGTGGGGCCCGGCACGCCGCGCCCGCAATCGTGCACCACCTGACGGCCGGCACCGTGCCGATGGCAGCGGACCGGCACGCCGCCTGCACCGGAGAGGAGCCCGCATGAACGACTACGACGTCGTCGTCGTGGGCGGACGTGTTGCCGGCGCGTCGACAGCCATGTTGCTGTCCCGCGCCGGGCTCCGGGTCGCCGTGCTGGAGCGCTCGCGGCTCGGTGCAGACACCGTCTCCACGCATGCGTTGATGCGCGCCGGTGTCCTCCAGCTCTCTCGCTGGGGCGTGCTTCCCGACCTCGTCTCTGCCGAGACTCCGGCGATCCGCCGCATCGCCTTCCACTACGCCGACGGTGAGGAGGCCGGCGTCACCCTGCGCCCGACGCCGGGTGTCGACGCCTTGTACGCACCGCGCCGTCACCTCCTCGATCGGGTGCTCGTCGATGCGGCCACGGCCTCGGGGGCCGACGTCCTGCACGAGACGCCCGTCGTGGGTCTGCTCCGGGATGACGACGGCCGCGTCCACGGCGTCCGCGTGCCCGGCGCCGACGGCCACGGCGTCTCGATCCGGGCAGGACTCACCGTCGGCGCCGACGGTCTGGGTTCCCTCGTTGCGCGCGAGGTCGGGGCGCGGTTCCTGACGCGGGGCCAGGCGGCCAGTGCGATCCTCTACCGCTACGTCGACCAGGTGCCTTCGACGGGATACGTCTGGGCCTACGGCGTCGGAACAGCAGCCGGACTCATCCCGACCAACGGCGGCGAGACGTGCGTGTTCGTGGGCACCACGCCGGCACGGATGAGGATGCTCCGGCGCGAGGGCGCGGAGTCTGCCTTCCAGAGCTTGCTCGACGCCGCCCCGGCTCCGCTGGCCGACGTCGTACGAGCGGGTGGGGCGGCCGGTCGCCTGCATGGCTGGCGTGGGGTGCCCGGACACATCCGTCGCTCGTCCGGCCCCGGGTGGGCCCTGGTCGGTGACGCCGGCTACTTCAAGGACCCGATCACCACCCACGGGATCACCGATGCGCTCCGGGACGCGGAGCTGTTGTCGGATGCTGTCCTGGAGGGTCTCGGCGGCGCGTCACCGGTTGTCGCGCTCGCCAGCTACGAGGCCACCCGCGACCGACTGTCGAAGGCGTTGTACGAGGTGACGGAGTCCGTCTCCCGCTACGACTGGGACGCGGAACAGGTCCGGGGGCTGCTACGACGGGTGAGCTCGGCGATGAGCGACGAGGTGGACCACCTGTCCGCTCGTCAGACGCCGCGCCTCGACCCTGTGTGAGCCCATGGCCGCTCCCTGCGTACCTGTCGACGACGTGCTCACGTTGGTAGCCTGCCGCACACCGCACGGGGAACCAGCAGGCAACCCGGGGGTGCCGCGATGAGCGTCCAGGTGAAGCTTCTCGGCGGCTTTGGTGTGGCCCGCGACGACGTACCCGTGGCGGCGGAGGTCTGGGGCCGCAGGCAGGCGGCGCAGCTCGTGCAGTTCCTGGCGCTCAGCCGCGGCCGGCAGCTGCACCGCGAACAGGTCATCGACGCCTTGTGGCCCGGCCTGTCCTCGGACGCCGCTGCGCCTCGGCTGCACAAAGCGGCCCACTACGCGCGCCGCGCACTGGACGACCCGGACGCCGTCGTCCTGCGTCAGGACCTGGTGGGACTGTTCCCCGGTCGCGACGACGTCGAGGTCGACGTAGGCGAGTTCACCCGAGTCGCCCGTCGGGCCCTGCGTGCCGGCGACGCGACCCTCGCAGCCGAGGCGTTGGAGTGGTACGGCGGACCGCTGCTGCCCGAGGACCCCTACGCGCCGTGGATCGACGAGCCCCGCCGGGTCGCCCACCAGCAGCACCTGGACCTCCTACGTCTGCTCGGCCGATGGGACGACGTGCTCGCCGAGGAGCCCACCGACGAGGAGGCGCACCTGGCCGTGGCCCGGGCGCGTGCCGCCGGCGGCGATGTCCGTGGCGCACTGGTCCAGCTGGAACGGCTCGAGCAGGCCCTGCGCGGGGAGCTCGGCGCCGCTCCGGGCCCGGAGGCCGTGCGGCTTCGCAGGGAGCTCGAGCAAAGCGCGGACGCCGCCAGGGGACGGCCCGCGGTCGGGACCCCCGCGGAGGCCGGGGCGGCTGCTCGCCTCGTCGGGCGGCGCAGCGTGGGGGAGCGGCTCCGCACCATCCTTCACGACGCGGGCACGGGGCGTGGCGTGACCGTGCTGGTCGCGGGTCCGACCGGGGTGGGGAAGTCGGCGGTCCTCGACCTGACCGACGTACTGGCTCGCCGCAAGGGATGGAAGGTGGCGCGCGGGGCCGCCTCGTCGGTGGAGGGCCCGTGGCCGTACTCGCCGGTGCTCGAGGCGCTCAGCGCGCTGTGTCGCCGACACCCGGCGCTGCTGGATGGCCTGGCTGACAACTACCGCGCCGAGCTCGAGCAGGCGCTGACCGGACGCGAGCTCGGGTGGACGGGTGAGAACAGCCACCAGAAGCTGTTCGTCGCCGCCACCGAGCTGCTGCGGGTGGCGGCCGCTGGATCCGGACTGGTCCTCATGGTGGACGACGTCCACGACGCCGACGAGGCGTCCCTGCGCCTCCTGCACTACCTCTCCCGCTGCGTGGTCGACGAGAAGGTCGTCCTGGTGCTGGCCCGCCGCGAGCCGGCTCCCGCCCACCTCGAGGAGATCACCGCGAGCATGCTGTCTCGCGGCGCCGGGCAGCTCATCGAGCTGGGCCCGTTGGACGCCGGGGCCGTCGCGGCGCCTTCTCGTGGACAGGTTCCCCGAGCTGGACCCGGACGCGGCCGAGGAGATCGCGCAGACGGCCGGGGGGCTTCCGTTCCCGATGATCGAGATGGCGCGGGCGCGGGTGAGCGGCTCCGGCTCGGTGTCGGCCATGCTGCCGCCCGAGGCCTTGCGGACCTTCCAGAGGGTCGCCCTCCTCGGTCAGAGCTTCAGCACCGACGAGCTCCTCGCCATCAGCGACGGCTCGGAGGACGCGACCTACGACCAGCTGGAGCTGGCGTTGGCAGCGCTGGTGGTCGAGTCCGATGAGGTCGGCTTCCGCTTCCGGCACCCTCTGGTCCGCGAGGGACTCGTGCGCGAGGTGCCGCCGCATGAGCGGTCACGCGGACACCAGCGCGTGGCCGAGGCGCTGGCCCGACTCGAGCGCCCGCCGCGCCAGGTGGCGCACCACTACCTCGCGGCGGGACTCGGGTCCCGCGCCGTGCCGTACGCGGTCCAGGCCGTGGAGATCGCCGGCGCACTGGGCGCGTACCGCGACGCACTGACCCTCGTCGACGGCGTACGCGAGCACGCCGGTCCCGACCATCTGCCTGGTCTCCTGGCCCGGCGTGGGGACCTGCTGATGGCCCTGGGCGAGCCGGGCGCGGTGGAGGCGTACACCGAGGCGGCGCGGATCACCACCGGCACTCTCCACCGGCTGGTTCGCGCTCGCCTGGCCCGGGCTGCCGCGGTAGGAGGTGACCTGGAGGTCGCGCGCTCGGCCCTGTCAGGGCTGGAGCTGGAGGACGACGAGGCCGACGCTCCACTGCTTCTCGCGCAGGGCATGGTGGCCTACTTCAGCGACGACATGGAGACTGCGGGAAGGGTGGCCGCTGAGGCACGCGAACGACTCCGCGGGATCGACGACCCGTGGCAGGTGGTCGACCTCGTGGGACTGCACGGGCTGCTGGCCCACCATCGCGGGGAATGGTTCCCCAGCTTCCGCACCGAGCTGCGACGGACGCAGGGGCAAGAGCGCCTGGCCGGCGCCCTTTTCGACGCCCACCTGTGCGTCGCGGAGAACCTGCTCTACGGCCGAGAGCCGTATCCCGAGATCATCGCCGAGGCAGAGCAGCTCCGACTCCGCGCCCGCATGGCCGGTGCACTGCGGGGCGTGGCGTTCGCGACCGCCCTGATCGGAGAGGCGGCCCTGATGATGGGCGACCTCACCCGCGCGGAGGCGGAGCTCGAGGAGGCCGTCGCACTCAACGCCGATCTCGACGCGGTCGGCGGCCAGGCCCACGGCATGCAACGACTCGCCGAGGTGCGTCTGGCCCAGGGCCGCAGCGACGAGGCCAGGCAGCTGCTCGACGCGGCGCTTCCACTGGCGCGCTGGTCCACCATGGGCATGCACCTGCTGCAACGCATCTTCGGGACGCTGATCACCTCTGCGCCCGACCCGCAGTCGGCGCGAATCATGGTCGACCGGGCGGAGAGCACCCTCGGCGAGCCGGACCAGTGCTGGTTCTGCACCGTGATGCTCGCGGTTCCTGCCGCGACAGCGTGCGCTCGCGTGGGTGACTTCGAGGACGCCCACCGCTTCCTGGCCTCGGCCGAGCGTTCGGTGTCGCACTGGGGCGAGAGCTCGTGGCAGGCCGCCGTGATCGAGGCACGGGCGACGGTGGCGCTCGCCGAAGGCGACGCCGAGGGCTACCGCAGGCTGAGCCGGGAGGCGGCCGACGCCTACGCCGCGGTCGGGCACGCTCAGGATGCCGCCCGCTGCCTGGCCGCGGCCTCGGTCGGCTGACCAGGAACCCGCCGTTCAGCTCGGGGGTTGCGCCCGCCTTGTGGCCATCGACTGACCGGACTCACTCACCGGGCGTCAGCGCGGGTCAGCTGCTCCAGCACGGCCCGCAGCGGGGGCCAGCGGTCCCGGCCACGCCGCCACACGGCGTACCCGCGCAGGAAGACGCTCGGACTTCTGAGCGGTCGCACGGTGACGCCGCGGCGAGAGGTGCGGCCACGGGGAAGGAGGGCGACGCCCAGCCGCGCCGCGATCAGGTCGTCGACGAGCTCCAGGGCGTCGACCCGGTGCGTGATCCGAGGGGTGAAGCCGTTCAGCGACGCCAGGGTGCGGAGCACGTCCTCGTCCGCGGTGTGGCGCGAGTTCACGATCCAGTCGTGGTCGGCGTACGACGCGAAGGGTGCCCGTCTGTCCGAGGTCGGCACTCCGAGGCCCCACTCGACGTCCCACAGCGGGGTGACGTCGTGCTCGCTGCGCCACGACGCCGGCGCGAGGTTGTAGTCGTAGATCAGGGCGAGGTCGATGTCGTCGCGGCCGAGCAGGTCCACGGCCTCCGGGGGCTCGTGCTCGTGGATCCGCAGCTCGACGCCGGGATGCACGGGGGCGAGCTCGGCCACGGCCGGCAGCAGCGAGAGCCGGATGGCGGTCGCGAACCCGGCCACGCGTACGACGCCGACGGGCTCCGCGGCGGGGTCCAGGTCGAGGCGGGCCGCATCGACCGCGGCGAGGATCGTGACGGCGTGCTCGGCCAGCCGGTGCCCGGCCGGGGTCAGGCGGACCCGGCGGCCGTCGCGCTCGACGAGCGCCGTGCCGGCCTCACGGGCGAGCGCCGCGATGGCCTGGGAGACGCTCGACGTCGTCGTGCCCAGCTCGGCCGCCACCTCGTGCATCGACCCGAGCCGGGAGAGCTCGAGCAGCATCCGGAGGCGTCGGACGTCCACGCGAGCCATTGTTTCGTTCTGGTGAACGATATGTCCAGAAAAGTTACGTGGACGCGAACGTTCCGACGGCGTTGACTGGGAGTCATGTCCAGGTCATCGGCCCGCGTCGGAGCCTCCATGGCGACGGTGTCGATGCTCTGCGTCCAGCTGGGGCTGGCCGCGTCGGTCGGGCTGGTCGACCAGGTCGGCGCGACCGGCGCGGCTTGGCTGCGGCTGTTCTGGGCGGCCGTCATCCTCGTGGTCATCGTGCGGCCGCGACCTTCCCACTTCAGCGCCCCGGCCCTACGCGCGGGCATCGCGCTCGGCGTCGTCACGGCCGGCGTCACGCTTCTGTTCATGGCGGCTGTGGCCCGGCTGCCGCTCGGCACGGCGAGCGCGATCGAGTTCCTCGGCCCGCTGGGCGTCGCCCTCGCCAGAAGCCGTGGCGTGGGCCGCCTCTGGGCTCTCGCTGCGGCCGCCGGGGTCCTGTGCCTGACCCACCCGTGGACCGGAACCGTGGACGTGGTCGGTGTCGCGCTCGCGCTGGGCGCCGCCGGGTGCTGGGCGACCTACATCCTGCTCACCCAGAGGATCGGGGACGTCGTCACCGGGATCGCTGGGCTGGCGATCTCCATGCCCGTCGCCGCTCTCGTCGCGTCCGCGGCCGTCGGCTGGCAGGTGGTCGGACGGCTCACCCCCGAGCTGCTGCTCATCGGCGTCGGGCTGGCGATCTTGCTCCCGGTCGTCCCGTTCATCCTGGAGCTGCTTGCCCTCCGGCGTCTCGAAGCGGGGGCGTTCGGCACTCTGATGGCACTCGAGCCGGCCTTCGCCCTGGGGATCGGCTTCGTCGCACTGCACCAGGTACCGATGCCGATCGCCGTCGCCGGAGTGGGCCTGGTCGTCGCGGCGGGCATCGGCGCGGAACGCTCGGGCGCGCGCACACTGGCCGACCGAAACCGTGTCGTCGAGCCGGATCCGCCGGTTGGGGCCCCGATGCCGGTCGGCTGAGCAGCCGCCCGGCACAGCGGCTCAGGTCTCCCGCAGGACCACCACGCTGCGGCCACCCAGCCGCATCCGGTCGCCGGTCTTGACCGCCGTACCGATCGGGAGCTTGGGGTCGGTGGACAAGGCGACCTCGCCGGAATGGACCCAGTCGTTCGCGGGGAGCTCGACCGGCACGGACCTGTCGCCGGAGTTGAAGAACATCGCGAAGGACTTGTCGACCTGCTGCTCACCGTGGGGTCCGGGGGAGCGCAGCGGGGCACCGGAGACGAACATGCCCAGCACGGTCAGCGTCGGGTCGTACCAGTCGTCGCCGGTCATCTCGCGTCCGGACGGGTGCAGCCAGGCCAGGTCCTTCGGGCCGCCGCGAATGGTCGGCCGGCCCTCGAAGAAGTGCCGCTGCCGCAGGGCGGGGTGTTCTCGGCGCAGCCGCAGTGCGGCCTGGGTGACTTCGTAGACGTCCAGCCACGCGTCGTCGGCGCGCCAGTCGATCCAGGAGAGCTCGTTGTCCTGGCAGTAGGCGTTGTTGTTGCCGCGCTGGGTGCGACCGCGTTCGTCGCCGGCGGTGATCATGGGTACGCCGTTGGACAGGCACAGGGTCGCCATCAGGTTCGCGACCTGGCGGCGGCGCAGCGCGACGATCTTCTTGTCGGTGGTCTCGCCCTCGACGCCGTGGTTGGAGGACCGGTTGTTGTTGGTGCCGTCCTGGTTGTTCTCGCCGTTGGCCTCGTTGTGCTTGTGGTCGTAGCTCACCAGGTCGCGCACCGTGAAACCGTCGTGAGCGGTGACGAAGTTGACCGAGGCGTACGGCGAGCGGCCGTCGTCGGCGTACAGGTCCGACGAGCCGGCCAGCCGGGTGGCCACGGACCGGATGCCGGCGGAGCGGCCGTTCCAGAAGTCCCGGATCTCGTCGCGGAACTGGTCGTTCCACTCGATCCACGGCGGCGGGAACTCGCCGACGCGATAGCCGTCGACGGACGCGTCCCACGGCTCGGCGATCAGCTTGACGTGCCGCAGCACCGGGTCCTGCCCGATGGCCACCAGCAGGTGGCTGCGCATGTCCAGCTCCTGGCCGGTCCGGGTGAGCGCGGAGAGGAGGTCGAACCGGAAGCCGTCGACGTGCATCTCGGTCACCCAGTAGCGCAGCGAGTCGAGGATCATCCGCAGCGCGAACGGATGGCTGGCGTCGACGGTGTTGCCGCAGCCGGTCACATCCCAGTAGGCGTCCTGAAAGCGCCGTTCGTGGAGGGCCTCGTCGGCCGGCCGCGGCGGCACCCGGTGGTAGATCTTGTCGTCCAGCCCGCGGAAGCTCAGCGTCGGCCCGGTGACGCCGGCCTCGGCCGTGTGGTTGTAGACGACGTCGAGGAGCACCTCGAGGCCCGCGTCGTGGAAGGCCTTGACCATCGCCTTGAACTCGGTGACCTGCTCGCCGCGGTCCCCGCTGGAGGAGTACGCCGCGTGGGGGGCGAAGAAGCCGATCGAGTTGTAGCCCCAGTAGTTGGTCAGCCCGCGCGCGGCGACCTCCGGCTCGGTGACGAACTGGTGCATGGGCAGCAGCTCGACCGCGGTCACGCCGAGGTCGGACAGGTAGTCGATGACCGCCGGTGTCGCGAGGCCGGCGTACGTCCCGCGGAGCTCCTCGGGCACCCGGTCGTGCAGCTGGGTCATGCCCTTGACGTGCAGCTCGTAGATGACGGTGTCGCGCCACCGGCGTCGCGCGGGACGGTCGTCGCCCCAGTCGAACCGGTCGTCGACGACCACGCTGAGCGGCACCTTTCCCGCCGAGTCGAGGACGTCCCTCGACTCCGGAGCGTCCACGGCGTAGCCGAAGATCGCCGGGTCGTGCAGCAGCCGGCCGCTGACGGCCCGCGCGTACGGATCGAGCAGCAGCTTCTGCGGGTTGAACCGCAACCCCTGGTCGGGGGCCCACGGGCCCTCGACCCGGTAGCCGTAGCGCTGACCCGGCCGGATGCCGGGCACCGCGCCGTGCCAGATCCCGAGCGTGCGCTCGGTCAGCCGGTGCCGGGTCTCGGTGCCGTCGTCGTCGACCAGGCAGAGGTACGCCGCCGTGGCCTCCGGCGCCCAGACCGCGAAATTGGTCGACTCCTCCGACCAGGTGGAGCCCAGGTCGTGGTTGGAGCCCGGCCAAATGGGCGCTACCTCGCCTCGGGTTCGCCATTGTCCGGGCACCCGGTCACTCTAGAGACGGCGCCCGGGCGGCATGATGCGGGTCATGGGTGAGTTCGTGAGTCTGGAAGTCGCCGACGGCGTCGGGACCATCCGGTTGGACCGGCCGAAGATGAACGCGATCAGCTTCCAGGTCCAGACCGAGCTGCGCGAGGCCGCGGCCGAGGCGACCGAGCGGGACGACGTGCGCGCGGTCGTCCTGTACGGCGGCGAGAAGGTCTTCGCGGCAGGCAACGACGTCAAGGAGATGGCGGAGCTGTCGTACGCCGACATGGTCAAGCTCGGGACGTCCGTGCAGTCCGCGGTGACCGCGGTGGCCCGGATCCCGAAGCCGGTGGTCGCCGCGATCACCGGCTACGCGCTCGGCGGCGGGTGCGAGCTGGCGCTGGCGGCCGACGTCCGGTTCGCCGCCGAGGACGCCCAGCTCGGACAGCCCGAGGTGCTGCTCGGGATCATCCCCGGCGCCGGCGGCACCCAGCGCCTCAGCCGCCTCATCGGCCCCAGTCGCGCCAAGGACCTCATCTTCACCGGCCGGTTCGTCAAGGCCGACGAGGCGCTCGCGATCGGGCTGGTCGACCGCGTCGTACCCAAGGAGCAGGTCTACGACGAGGCGGTCGCCTGGGCCGCCCAGTTCTCCGGTGCGGCCGCCCTCGCGCTGCGGGCCGCGAAGGAGTCGGTCGACCGCGGTCTCGAGGTCGACCTGGACACCGGGCTGGAGATCGAGCGGGCGGCGTTCGCGGCCCTGTTCGCCACCGCTGACCGCACCGCGGGTATGCAATCCTTCGTCGAGCAGGGGCCGGGCAAGGCCACCTTCGAGGGTCGCTGAACAGAGCGAGGGGACGGGATGTTCGGACGCGGCAACGGGACCAGGATCGACTCCGCGGCCGAGGCCTCGGGCACGTCGGGCTCGCCGGGCCGCGGTGCCCAGACCATCTACCGGGTCCGGATGGTGCTCGCTCAGGTGGTCTGGCTGCTGTTCCTGACCGCCGCGATGTTCCTCGCCGTCGGAGCGCTCCTGATCGCGCTGGACGCCAACCCGGACAACGAGCTCGTGAAGTTCGTGCTGGCGGGCGCCGACCGGGTCGACCTCGGGATCTTCTCCAGGGACAACGGCATCAAGCAGTTCACGGGTGAGAACGCGGAGACCAAGAACGCCCTGTTCAACTGGGGTCTCGGGGCCGCCGCCTGGCTGTTCGTGGGCCGGATGCTGGACCGGCTGATCCGCCCCTGAGCGCGTCGTACTACCCCGAACGCTGATGGAGTTTTCACCGGGTTCGGTGTGAGGAAGCCCTCGCCGGGACGGCGTGTAACTCGGAGTGGCACGACGGTAACCTCCGAACCACCATGAACATCATCGTCTGTGTCAAGCACGTCCCCGACGCCACCGCCGACCGGAAGTTCGAGGACGACAACACCGTCGACCGCGTGGGTGTCGACGGGCTCCTGTCCGAGCTCGACGAGTACGCCGTCGAGCAGGCCCTCCAGCTGAAGGAGAAGGCCGGCGAGGGCGAGGTCGAGGTGACCGCGCTGTGCGTCGGGCCCGAGAAGGCCGTCGACGCGGTGCGCAAGGCGCTCCAGATGGGTGCCGACAAGGGCATCCACGTCGTGGACGACGCCATCGCCGGCTCCGACGCGATCGCCACCTCGCTGGTGATCGCGCAGGCTGTCGAGAAGGCCGGCTCCACTCTGTCCGATGACGGGCAACGTCGACCTGGTCCTGTGCGGCATGGCCTCGACCGACGCCTCCATGAGCGTCGTACCCGCCATGCTCGCGGAGCGGCTCTCGTGGCCGCAGGTCACGATGGCCTCGGTGATCGAGTCGCAGGGCGACCAGGTCCGCATCAAGCGTGACGGTGACACCGCGACCGAGGTGATCGGCGCGACCATGCCGCTGGTGCTGTCGGTGACCGACCAGTCCGGCGAGGCCCGCTACCCGTCGTTCAAGGGGATCATGGCGGCCAAGAAGAAGCCGCTCGACATCTGGTCGCTGGGCGACCTCGGCGTCGACGCCGGCGACGTGGGGCTGTCGGTGGCCTGGACCGAGGTCGAGGACACCACCGCGCGCCCGCCGCGCACCCAGGGCGAGATCGTCAAGGACGAGGACGGGTCGGGCGCCACCGCGCTGACCGAGTTCCTCGCATCCAAGAAGTTCATCTGAGCCACCCGTCGATCTGCAGCGATACGGAGCACTGAAACTCATGTCTGAAGTCCTCGTCCTCGTCGACCACCTCGACGGAGCGGTCCGCAAGCCGACCTACGAGCTGCTGACCATCGCCAAGCGGCTCGGCGAGCCCTCGGCCGTGTTCATCGGCGACGGCGCCAAGGCCTCGGAGGTCGCCGACAAGGTCAAGAAGTACGGCGCCGAGAAGGTCTACGTCGTCGACGACTCGGAGATCAAGGGCTACCTCGTCGCTCCCAAGGCCGAGGCCCTCCAGCAGCTTGCCGAGAAGTCGTCGGCGGGCGCGATCCTGATCCCGTCCACCGTCGAGGGCAAGGAGATCGCCGGCCGGCTGGCCATCAAGCTGGAGTCGGGACTGATCACCGACGCGGTCGACGTCGAGGAGGGGCCGGTCACCACGCAGAGCGTGTTCGCCGGCAGCTTCACGGTGAAGGCGAAGGTCACCAAGGGCACGCCGATCATCACGGTGAAGCCGAACTCCGCCGCACCCGAGGAGTCCGAGGGCGCCGGCACTGTCGAGGAGTTCACCGCCGAGATCTCCGACGCGGCCAAGGGCGCCCAGATCGTGGCCTCGCAGCCCCGCAAGGCGACCGGCCGTCCCGACCTCAACGAGGCCGCCATCGTGGTCTCCGGTGGTCGTGGCACCGGCGGTGACTTCACCCCGATCGAGGAGCTGGCCGACGCGCTGGGCGCCGCTGTCGGCGCCTCCCGGGCCGCGGTCGACTCCGGCTGGATCCCGCACAGCTTCCAGGTCGGGCAGACCGGCAAGACCGTCTCCCCGCAGCTCTACATCGCGGCCGGCATCTCCGGTGCCATCCAGCACCGCGCCGGCATGCAGACCTCCAAGACGATCGTCGCGGTCAACAAGGACGAGGAGGCCCCGATCTTCGAGCTCGTCGACTTCGGTGTCGTCGGCGACCTCAAGACCGTGCTCCCCGCCGCGACCGAGGACGTCAACAAGCGCAAGGGCTAGGCGCCCTGGCGCTGCCTGCAGAAGTCACCGGTTAACCGGTGACTTCTGCGCTTCTACACCGAAATTTCGCTGTAGAAGTGACAAATTCACCGGTTAACCGGTGACTTTGGCAGGCCCCAGCAGCGGCCAAAACGGGGTACAACCAAGGCGTGACGTCCGACATCCCGCAGCCGGCGCTGGCCACGCTGAGCCACGAGCGGTTCTGGGAGGCCGGCTGGGTCTACGAGCGCAAGCTCGACGGCCAGCGCTGCCTGGCGGTGCGGACCGGTGCCGGCACGAAGCTGTACTCGCGGTCGGGCCGCGACGTGACCGTGGCGTTCCCCGAGATCGCCGAGGCGCTGGAGGAGCAGGCGTCGACCGACTTCGTCATCGACGGCGAGGTGGTGGCCTTCGAGGGCTCGCGGACGTCGTTCGCCCGGCTGCAGCCGCGGATCCACCTGAACAGCGCGGAGAAGGCGCGTCGCAGCGGGGTGCCGGTCTACTTCTACGTCTTCGACGTGCTCCGGTCCGACGGCGAGGACGTGCGCGGCGAGCCGCTGCTGGACCGCAAGCGCCGGCTGCGCGACCTGCTCACCTTCGAGGGCCCGGTTCGCTACACGCCGCACCGGCGCCGGGGTGGCGAGGAGTACTTCGCCGAGGCCTGCCGCAAGGGCTGGGAGGGACTGATCGCCAAGCGGGACGACGCGCCGTACGCCACCGGGCGAACCGACCGGTGGCTGAAGTTCAAGTGCGAGGCCGGCCAGGAGCTCGTCGTGGTCGGCTGGACCGACCCCGAGGGTTCCCGGGTGGCGCTGGGCGCGCTGCTGCTCGCCTACTACGACGGCGACGACCTGGTGTACGCCGGCAAGGTCGGCACCGGCTTCTCGCAGTCCGTGCTCCGCGACCTCCACTCCCGCCTGACGAAGCTCGAGGTGGACGAGTCCCCGTGCACGAAGGGCACGCTGCCGCGCAAGGCCGTGCACTGGGCCCGGCCCCGGCTGGTGGCGCAGGTGGCCTTCACCGAGTGGACCAGCGCCAACCAGCTGCGGCATCCGCGCTACCTCGGGCTGCGGACGGACAAGAAGGCGGCGGACGTGGTGAGGGAGCAGTGAGCACGGCCGAGGTGGCCGGGGTCGAGATCAGCAAGCCGGACAAGGTGCTCTTCCCGGCCGGGGCCGCCAGCAAGCGAAGGCAGTCACCAAGCTCGACCTGGCGACGTACTACGACGCGATCGCGGACGTGATGCTGCCCCACCTGCGCGGCCGACCCGTCAACATGCAGCGGTTCCCGGACGGGATCGGCGGGATGGCGTTCTACGAGAAGAAGGTGCCCTCGCACTTCCCGGACTGGGTGCACACCGTCGAGGTGCACACCGAGGACGGGACGCAGCGACAGGTCGTGGTCGACGACCGCAGGTCGCTGGTCTACCTGGCCCAGCAGGCCTGCATCACGCCGCACACCTGGCTGTGCACGAACAAGTTCCTCGAGAAGCCCGACCAGCTCGTCTTCGACCTCGACCCCAGTGACGACGACCTGGCCAAGGTCCGGCGCGCGACCCGGCTGGTCGGCGAGCTGCTCGACGACCTCGGCCTGACGACGTACCTCAAGACGACCGGCTCCCGCGGCTACCACGTGCTGGTGCCGCTGCGGCCGAGCCTCGGCTTCGACGAGGTGCGCGACTTCGCCCGGCGGTGCGGCGAGGTCCTGGTCGAGAAGGAGCCCGACCTGCTCACCCTCGAGCAGCGCAAGGCCAAGCGCGGCGACCGGGTCTACGTCGACATCGGTCGCAACGCCTACGGCCAGACCGCGGTGCCGGCGTACGCCGTCCGGGCTCGCGAGGGGGCGCCGGTCTCCACGCCGATCACGTGGGACGAGCTCTCGCGGGTGAAGCCGGGGCAGTTCACCGTCGCCTCCGTACGCCGGAGGCTGGCGCGCCGCGACTGCCCGTGGGCCGACGTCCGCCGGCACGCGCAGGGACTGGCGAAGGCTCGCAAGAAGCTCTAGCCGACCTCGAAGTCCTCGTTGGTCTTCCCGGACAGCACCGACTCGTTCTGGGTCGACGTCGGCTTGCGGCGGCGGTCCGCGCGCCTCGTCGTCGACCTTGACGAGCATCCAGTTCTGCTCGTCGCCACCCATCTTGGTGTGGGTGAGCGCGTAGGCGCCGGTGAGCTTCTCGCCGTGCAGCTCGACCTTGAGGTGGCCGTTCTCGAGGGCGGCGGCCGCGTCGACGGGGTCGCCGTCCTTCTCGGTGAGGTTCTCGAAGGTCCCGGTGTCCCACACCACGACGGTGCCCTCGCCGTACCCGTCCTCGATCCGCCCCTCGAAGTCGGCGTAGTCGAGGGGGTGATCCTCGACGTGCACGGCCAGCCGCTTGTCCCGCGGGTCCAGCGAGGGGCCCTTCGGGACCGCCCACGAGACCAACGCGCCGTCGATCTCGAGCCGGAAGTCGAAGTGCAGGTTGGTGGCGTCGTGACGCTGGACGACGAACACCGGCGCGTCGCGCTTTCGGCGCCTGGCGCGACCTCGGCTCGACGGCTCGCCCGACTTCTTGGTGTTGCGCTTCTTCTCGTACTCGCGGAGCTCGGGCATGCCGGACCGGTACCCGTCAGCCGCCGGCTTCGAGCTCGTCGTTGGTCATGCCGGAGAGCACCGACTCGTTCTCGGTCACGGTCGGATCGCGGTCCGGGTCGGCGTACTCGTCGTCGATCTTGACGAGGATCCAGTTCCGCTCGTTGCCGCCCATCCGGGTCCGGGTGAGCGCGAACGCGCCCCTGAGCTTCTGACCGGACACCACGAACCGCAGGTGGCCGCGCTCGAGCGCGGGGCCGGGAGGCTCGGCGGGCAGGTAGAGACCGGTGTCCCAGACGATCTTGGTCTGCACCCGGCCGTCCTCGCTCTCGGAGCGTCCCTCGAAGTCGAGGTGCTCCATGCCGTGGTCCTCGACCTGGACGGCGAGCCGCTTGGCCTTGGGGTCGAGCGACGGCCCCTTGGGCACCGCCCAGGACACCAGCACGCCGTCCACCTCGAGCCGCAGGTCGAAGTGGAGGGTGGTCGCGTCGTGGCGGTTGACGACGAATCGCAGGGGATCGGATGCGGGCATGACACCTCGAGTCTGCCGCCTACGATGCGAGCCAGCGACGGCCACCTGCGCTGAGCAGGCCGCCCCTTGGATAGGGTGGCGCCATGATCCTCGCCCAGAGCCTTGCCGTGGTGGCGTTCGAGGTCGACCAGCGCGTCAGCTGGGCCGTCGGCGGCACGGCACTGCTCATCCTGCTCGGGCTGATGGCCGCCCTGGTCGCCTTCGGCGGCGGACGCGAGCACTCCTGACCTCGCCGCCCGGCATGGGCCTCTCGTGAGCCGCGTCGGAGTGATGGGCGGGACGTTCGACCCCATCCACCACGGTCACCTGGTCGCCGCCTCCGAGGTACAGGCGTGGTTCGACCTCGACGAGGTCGTCTTCGTGCCGACCGGTGACCCGTGGCAGAAGTCCGAGCGCGTGGTCACCACGGCCGAGCACCGCTACCTGATGACGGTGATCGCGACCGCTTCGAACCCGCGGTTCAACGTGTCGCGGGTGGACATCGACCGGGCCGGCCCGACGTACACCGTGGACACGCTGAAGGACCTGCAGGCCGCCATGCCGGAGGCGGAGCTCTACTTCATCACCGGCGCAGACGCCCTCGCCGACATCTTCACGTGGCGCTCGGCGGACGACCTGTTCGGGCTCGCACACCAGTTCGTCGGGTGCACCCGTCCCGGCCACGAGATGGACCCGGAGACGCTGGCCGCGATCCCGTCCGACAAGGTGACGATGGTGGAGATCCCGGCGCTGGCGATCTCGTCGACCGACTGTCGTGACCGGCACCGCCGCGGGGAACCCGTCTGGTACCTCGTCCCCGATGGCGTGGTCCAGTACATCGCCAAGCACGGCCTCTACCCCTCATCCCCTGGAGCACAGTGACTGCCACCGACCATGCCGTCGAGCTCGTCGTGGCCGCCGCCCGCGCGGCGTCCGACAAGCTGGCGCAGCAGATCATCGCGTTCGACGTGAGCGAGCAGCTCGCGATCACCGACGCCTTCCTGATTGCCTCGGCCTCCAACGACCGCCAGGTCCGCTCCATCGTCGACGAGGTCGAGGACAAGCTCCGCGAGATCGGCGCCAAGCCCATCCGGCGCGAGGGCGAGCGGGACGGCCGCTGGGTGCTGATCGACTACGGCGAGATCGTCGTGCACGTCCAGCACGAGGAGGAGCGGCAGTTCTACGCCCTCGAGCGGCTCTGGCGCGACTGCCCGACCATCCCGCTGCCCGCGGACGTCACCGCTTCTGACCGTGGTTGACCTGGTCCTGCTGCGGCACGGCCGAACCGACTGGAATGCCGCGCGCCGGATCCAGGGGCAGGCCGACTCGCAGCTCGACGACCTTGGACACGCGCAGGCCGAGGCGGTAGCGCCGGTGCTCGCCGCGCTGGCGCCCTACGCGGTGTGGTCCTCGGACTCGGACCGGGCCCGCTCGACGGCGTCGTACGTCGCCTCCGCCTTGGGCCTCACTCCGACCTTCGACGCCCGGCTGCGCGAGTACTCCCTGGGCCACCGCGAGGGGCTGTACCACCACGAGTTCGAGGCCGAGGCCCCAGCGGAGTACGCCGAGTTCGTCCGCGCCAACTGGGACGCCGTCCCCGGCGCCGAGAAGCACGCCGAGGTCGCCGACCGGATGACCGCCGCGCTGGCCGAGATCGCGGCCGCCGTACCCGAGGACGGCGTCGCCCTGGTCGTCTCGCACGGCGCCGCGATCCGCACCGCTGTGGCTTCGCTGCTCGGCTGGCCGTCGGAGGAGGCGCTGACGCTGCACGGCATGGACAACTGCGGCTGGGCGGTGCTCCGCCGCCGTACCCCCGGCTCCCCGTGGCGGCTGCACGCCTACAACCGCACCGTGCCGCTCGATTTAGAGTCCGACCCGCCTGTTGGCTAGGATTCCGCGAGTTGTCCGCGGGGCTTCCACCCTCGGGCAACACCTTGGGGCTGTGGCGCAGCTGGTAGCGCATCTGCATGGCATGCAGAGGGTCAGGGGTTCGAGTCCCCTCAGCTCCACCCATGACAGGAACCCCGGCCAAGCGCTCTGCGCTTGGCCGGGGTTCTGTCACGCGTGGACGTCGCCGAGCCGGCGGTCATCTTGCCGACCCGCTCACGAGTCGTCGAGACCGGGACGATCATCCGGCGAGCTCCAGTCCACCAGGCTCGCGGCGCCGCCCGGGATCAGGGTGAGCGCACCGCGGCCGAAGACCTGCTGCTCGGTGGCGGTCCGTTCGGATCGTCCGCTGCCCAGGAACGACGTGGTCCAGTGCAGCACGGCGGTGACCCGGTTCCGGAACCCGGTCATGTAGGCGAGGTGCACGGTGAGCCACAGCAGCCACGCCACAAGGCCACTCAGCTGGAGCCGGCCCACCTTGGCGACCGCGCGAAACCGGCTGATCGTGGCCATCGAACCCTTGTCCTTGTACCTGAACGGCGCGGCCGGAGCCTCTCCTCGGAGTTTCGCGAGGACAGACGCTGCGGCGTACTTCCCGCCCTGGATCGCCACCTGGGCGACGCCGGGCAGTCCGTCGATGACGGCCATGTCGCCGACGACGGCCACCTCGGGGTGGCCCGGCAGGGTGAGGTCCGGGAGGACGGCGATGCGGCCGGCGCGATCGAGTGCGGCGCCGGTCTGCTCGGCGAGCGTCCGGCCCAGGGGGCTGGCGCTGACGCCGGCCGCCCAGATCTTGGTCGCGGCCGCGATGTACTCCGAGCGACCGTCGGCGAAGGTCACCTCCAGTCCTCGGGCGTCGACGTTGGTCACGGCCGCCCCCAACCTGACCTGCACGCCGTCCCGCTCGAGCGTCCGGTGCGCCTTGTCGCCGAGCCGCTCGCCGAACGGCGGCAGGACCTGGCTGCTGGCGTCGAGGAGGATCACCCGTGCCTCGCGGGTCCGAATGGCCCGAAAGTCGCGGCGGAGGGTACGCCGGGCGAGCTCGGCGATCTGCCCGGCCATCTCGACGCCTGTGGGCCCGGCCCCGACGACCGCGAAGGTCAGCAGGCCGGTCACGTCCTCGCCGCGCACGGCCCCCAGTTCGGCCAGTTCGAAAGCACCGAATATCCGGCCCCGTAGCTCCAGGGCGTCATCGATGGTCTTCATGCCGGGCGCGAACTGCGCGAAGTGGTCGTTCCCGAAGTAGGACTGGCCCGCTCCAGCAGCGACGACGAGGGAGTCGTACCCCACCTGCGTCTCGCGGCCGAGGACGTGCGACGTCACGGTCCTGCGGTCCAGGTCGATGCCGGTCACGTCGCCCAGCAGCACGCGTGCGTTGGCCTGGCGTCTGAGGACCTCCCGGGTCGGCGGCGCGACCTCGCCCTCCGAGAGCACTCCGGTCGCCACCTGGTAGAGGAGGGGCTGGAACAGGTGATGGGGGGTGCTGGCGACCACCGTCACGTCGACGTCGGTGCGCGCGAGTCCCTTGGTGGCCGCCAGGCCGCCGAACCCGGATCCGATCACGACCACCTGGTGTCGGCGGCGAGGACCACTCGGGACGTGCTCGTGCGGGCTGGACGGGATGGGAATGGCGTGCACGGTCATGAGTCGCTCCTGACGCGGCTGCGGAAGTCCGGATAGGTGGGTGCGGTGCGGCGAGGGGAGGCTCAGGGTCGGCGGTACTCCACCAGATCGACGCCGAGCTTCGAGACCTCCGCGGGGCCGTGGTAGCGCCATCCCCGTCGTACGTAGAAGCGCCGGGCGCGGGCGTGGTCGGTCGGGGTGAACAGCCGAGCCGTCTTGCCACCCATCGCGGCCACCGCGCCGTCGTGCAGCTCCTGCGCGAGGCCGGTGCCCCAGTGCGACCGGGCCACGAAGAGGTAGCGAAGCCGTACGTCGACCGGAGGATCGGGCTGGCACGAGTGGACGAAGCCCACGATGTGACCGTCGGCCTCGACGAGCCGGCTGTAGGTCCGGGGGTCGGCGAGCTCGCCCAGCGTGCGCTCGACCTTGTCCGGGGTGTTTTGGTCCGGCGGGACCCAGGCCGTGGGGGCGAAGGTCTTGTAGCCGCGAAGCCCGTCGCTCAGGAAGTCGAGGAGACCGGGAACGTCCGCCGGCTCGGGACTGCGTGCGGAGGGCCACGCCACGGCGCGGTAGGCCAACGGGCTCGGAGCCCGCGACTTCACGACTTGTCCTCGTCGACGATCGCGATCAGGGAGCCGACGGCGAGCATGGCGCCGTTCGAGTCGAAGACCCTGCCGCCGGCCCAGACTCCGCGCGGCCCCGCGTGCAGGACGTTGCCGACGGCCCGCAGGACCCCGTCGTACTGGTGCGGGGCGACGTTGACCATCCTGAACTCGAGGATCCGGTAGCCCGATCCTGCGCTCAGGTTCGACTGCACAGCCGCACTCAGGGCGAAGTCGAGAAGAGTGCTGCACGGACCTCCGTTGACCAGGGTGCCGGGATCCTTTCCCATGACACGCGCGTGGGTGCTGAAGACGGCGTGGCCGGGGCTGATCTCCTCCATGAGCAGATCCAGGTCGGCGGTTCCGGGAACCGCCGCCAGTCGGCGATGCCGTCTGGCCCGCTCGCTCACGCGTGGCTGCCAGAACGCAGTGTCCGCAGCTGCCGTGCCCCTCATTGCTGACTCACCCGCCGGCGACGGGATCCGATCACCACGAGGACCAGCACCAGGACACCGGCTGTTGCCGACACGACGCTGGCGGCGACCAGCCAGTGCACCGCTCGGTGGAGGACGGGCACGGTGGCGCCCGCGTCGGCCAGCACGTCGACGCCGGATGACCCGTCGTCGTTCATCATCACGACCGTCCAGTTGCCGTCCTCGGGCTTCCACTTGATCGTCTGCATACCGGTGCCGCTGGCCTGCGCGGCCCAGATGTCGCTGTCGGCCGGCGCGACGGCAGGCGGTCCGCCGGTGTGCTCGACGTAGGTGACGTCCCCGTCGTCGAACTCGTCGACCGTCGAGTAGCCCGCTCCTCGGAGGTAGGTCTCGACGTCAGAGGACGGCGCTACGCCGATGAAGACCGGCGAGTCGGGCTGGGTGCTGGTGGCGCGCAGCCGCGCCGTACCCAGCAGCCAGTCGCCGTCGAGCCCGTCCAGGTCGATCTCGTCGAAGATCACGGCATGTCCCCTTGAGCCCACCTGGGTGCGGTCGGTGGTCAGGTAGCCGCCCTCTCGTCTCTGGTCGTCGAGGTGGTTGACGACGCCTGCGGTGGCAGCCATCCCGCCCGCCGCGACGAGTGCGAAGAAGGCCGCGACCGTCCACACGAGGCGGGCGGGAGACCGTCGGGTCTTGCGAGGGGCCGGCCAGGCGCTGGGAGGAGCGGGCCGCCTCTCGTGAGTCGTGGGGTTCATGCTCATCTCCTCGCTGCTGGTGGTTGATCGGTACGGTCGTCCGGCTCGTCCGTCTCCTGGATCGAGACGAGCTCGATGGCGAAGCTGCGAAGGCGCTCCAACACACCGTGGAGCTGGCTCTGGTCGAGTGGCTCCGTCAGGAGCCGGGTCCGGCTCTGCTCCGCGACCATCGAGGCACTCGGGAACGCAGCGGCGAACCGCTGGCCGAGCCGGCCCTCGACGATGATCGTGTATCGCTTCGACAACACCCTTGGCTCCTTGTTGGTTCTTGGTCTGTGGCCGCAGTCTCGGAGGCTGTCTGGGTGACTCGTCATCACTCACGGGCCAATCACCCTGGGTGGTTCCGAGCCCCATGTCACGCACCGGTCCCGCCGGCAGAGGATCCCTCGAGGAGGGCCGCGTCGAAGAAGGCCAGGACGCGGCGCTCGTACTCCTCGGGCCGCGTCTGCAGGCCCTTCATGTGGTCGACGTCGCTCATCGGCCACGACGTGGCGCTGGGGCCGATCAGCTGCCGGTAGAGAGTGTTGATCGCCTCGCGGTTGCGGCTGTCGGTTGCCCAGATCAGGAGCACGGGCCGCGGCGCGACGCGAGGCAGCACATCGATGAGGCTGGGAGGGGGTGACTCGTTGGAGAACAGCCGGATGCCGAGGTGTTTCGCGACCATCGTGTGAAAGCCACGGATCACCGTCGTCGGGCTGAAGTCGATCAGCTCCTCCGCGAGGGTGCGGGTGCCGGCTCCCTCCGAGACGACTGCGGCGAGGCGAGGGTCCGCCGCCGCGGCCTCGAGCATCAGCTCACCGCCGACCGAGAGCCCCAGGCCGCCGATTCGGCCCGGTTCGACGTCCGGGCGGGCCTCGAGGAAGTCGAGCGCCGCCTCGATGTCGCGGGTGCCGCCCCAGCCGAACATGTTGCCGTCGCCGTCGCTGGCACCCTCACCACGACGGTCGAAGAGCAGCACGCCGGTGCTCCGAGAGCCGCGGTGATGGAGTCGGACGGAGTGTCTCGGACCGCATTGGTCATGGGCGCTTCCTTGCTCTGAGCTCCTGGATGGAGCCGCAGTCTTGGAGCCCTTTGGGTGAGTTGTCATCACGCACCAAGCGATCACCCAGGGTGGCGTGCGCCCGTCGAACGGTGGGGTCGGCTCGCCGCGCGAACGGGTCGATCAGGAGCAGCATCCCCAGAGATGACGGCGGCGCCAGGTGACGCAACCGCCACGCCGACTCGGGGCTCGGCCACGGACACCGCTGCCCGAACCACCCTGGGTGGGAGGCCAGTGGGTGACGACATGTCACCCAGCACGGGCCGAACGTGTGCCTGCACAGGAGCACCAGTCGCCGGGCTTGCTGGTCGACGCGACTCCTTCCTTCAGAGAAAGGCACCGACATGTCGCACGTCCTACCCGAACAGACCCACCCGACCGTGGCCACCGTCGATGGTCCTCGCCCGACCGCCGCCGCCCGGGTCGACGGGGCAAGCAAGTTCTACGGCAGCGGCGACGCGGCGGTCGCTGCGCTCGACCACGTCAGCGTCAGCCTGGCCCAGGGTGAGTTCACCGCGATCATGGGTCCCTCGGGATCCGGCAAGTCAACGCTATTGCACCTGCTCGCCGGCCTCGACCGACCGACCTCTGGCGAGGTGTACCTCGGTGACACCGAGATCACCTCGCTCAACGACAAGGCGCTCACGCTGCTGCGACGCGACCGGATCGGGTTCATCTTCCAGTCCTTCAACCTGCTCCCGACCATGACGGCCGCGGAGAACATCGTCCTGCCGATGCGGATCGCGGGCCGCAAGCCCGACGAGCACTGGGTGGCCTCGATCGTGGAGACGGTCGGCCTCACCCAGCGGGTCGGCCACCGCCCCTCGGAGCTCTCCGGCGGACAGCAGCAGCGCGTTGCCGCCGCCCGGGCGCTCGCCTCCCGGCCGCAGATCGTCTTCGCCGACGAACCGACCGGTGCCCTCGACTCGAAGTCGGGTGCGGAGCTGCTCGCGTTCCTGCGCCGGGCGGTCGACGACCTCGACCAGACCGTCGTGATGGTCACCCACGACGCCAACGCGGCCAGCTACGCCGACCGCGTCATCTTCCTCGCGGACGGGCACATCGTCGACGAGATGCGTGCCCCGACCTCAGACGGCGTCCTCGACTACATGAAGCACCTGGGGGGCTGAACGCCGTGTACACGTCCACACTCAGAAGCATGGTCGCGCACAAGCTGCGCCTCCTTCTCACCACTGCGTCGATCGCCCTGGGCATCGCGTTCCTCTCCGGCACCCTCGTCCTGACCGACACCATGAGCCTGGCGTTCGACCAGCTCTTCGGCAAGGTCTCCTCCGGTACCGATGCGGTGGTCCGCACGGAGGCCTCGTACGTCGAGTCCGCCGGTGTCGACACGAGTCGAGCGCCCGTCTCCGCCGCGGTCCTCGACGACGTCCGGGGGGTCGACGGCGTCCAGGCCGCCGAGGGGTTCGTGTCGGGGTACGCCCTCCTCACCGACAACAACGGCAAGGCCATCCTGACCGCAGGTGGCGTGCCGACGATGGGTTACACGATGGCGGAGGACGAGGCGCTCCGCGGCGACGTCGACGTCCTGTCCGGGACCGCGCCTTCCGGTGCTGCCGAGGTGGCAATCGACGCGACCAGTGCCGAGGAGAACGACATCGAGCTCGGCTCGACCATCAAGGTGCTGTTCCAGGGCCCCACGCGGGAGTTCACCGTGGTCGGGACCGTCGGCTTCGGCGGGGAGAAGGACCTGGGCGGCACGACGTCCGCATACTTCGACGTCGCCACCGCTCAAGAGGTGCTCGGCACGCCCGGCGCCTTCGACACCATCGGCGTCGCGGGAGAGGACGGGGTCACCCAGAAGGAACTCGCAGGGAGACTCAGTTCCATCATGCCTGCCAGCACCGAGGCCGTGACGGGTGCCACGGTCGCGAAGGAGAACTCGGACGCCGTCCAGGACGACCTGAAGATCGTGAGCGTGATGTTCATGATCTTCGCAGGCATCGCGCTGTTCGTCGGTGCCTTCATCATCTGGAACACGTTCACCATGATCATCACGCAGCGGACCCGGGAGATCGCGCTCATGCGGGCGATTGGAGCCACCAGGCGGCAGGTGCTGCGCAGCCTCCTCCTCGAGGCAGCTGCGATCGGGACCTTTGCGTCGGCGGTCGGCGTCGGACTCGGCGTCGCCGTGGCGAAGGGACTGAACCTCCTGATGGACGCGGCTGGGTTCGCCTTGCCCAGCACCTCGCTCCAGCTCGAGCCGCGTACCGTCGTGGTCTCGATGACGGTCGGCGTGCTCGTGACGGTCGTCGCGGCACTCGTCCCGGCCCGGCGTGCCACCAAGGTGCTGCCCGTCGAGGCGCTGCGCGAGGCCACGCCAGGCGCCGAGAAGCTGTCGAAGCGGCGCGCGGTCATCGGACTGTCCTTGGTGGGGACCGGAACGGCCGGCGTCCTCACGAGTCTCTACGGCGACGCGCAGATGCTGATCTTCGGAGTCGGCCTCCTTGCCGTGATGGTCGGGGTGATCGTGTCCATGCCCCTGGCTGTGCGCCCGCTGACCGCCCTCATCGCGGCCCCGATGAAGCTCCGCGGTCTCCCGGGTGAGCTTGCCAAGCAGAACGCGATGCGCAACAGCCGCCGCACGGCCTCGACGGCGGCGGCGCTGATGATCGGGCTCACGTTGGTGGTGAGCATGAGCGTGTTCGCATCGTCGCTGAAGGACTCCTTCGGTGAGGTGATCGGAGACAAGACGAATGCTGACCTGTTCCTGAAGGCATCGAGCTCCCAGGGGCCGGGCTTCAGCCCGTCGGTCGTCGAGGCCGTCGCGGGCGTGGCGGGAGTGGACGAGATCTCCGCCACCGGGTGGGGCCAGGCTCGGTTCGACGGTGCCGACTCGAGCTATTCGGCCATCGACCCGGACAATGCCGGCGAGCTCATGACGCTCAACCTGTCGAAGGGTTCACTGGGCGATCTTGGCTCCGACGGTGTCGTGATATCCAAGGCCGCGGCGAAGTCCAACGGGTGGAAGCTCGGCGACGCGATCGAGGCGGACTTCGCGGCAACGGGCACCCATGACCTGCGGGTTGCCGGGATCTACGCCGACAAGGGCTGGATCGCTGACAACTTCATCCTCAGTCTGGAAAGCCAGAACGAGTTCGCCGGCCCGCAGCTGATCACCTCAGCCCTGGTGAGGATCGACGAAGGCGCCGACAAGGAGGCTGTCCAGAGCGCGATCGCGGCGGCGTTGGCGGACCACCCGGACGCAAAGGTGCTGGACCAGGAGGAGTTCGAGGTCGAAGCCAGCGGGATCATCGACAACCTGCTCACCTTCGTCACGGTGATGCTGCTCCTCGCGGTCCTGATCGCGTTGCTCGGCATCGTCAACACCCTCGCCCTGTCCGTCTTCGAGCGCACCCGGGAGCTCGGGCTCCTCCGGGCCGTGGGCATGACCCGCCCCCAGGTCCGGGCCATGGTGCGGTGGGAGTCAGTCGTGATCTCGCTGATCGGCGCGCTGACGGGAGCGGCGATCGGGATCGGGATCGGACTCGCCCTGTCACGAGCGCTCAAGGACGAGGGCATCACGGGCATCTCCATTCCCACGCCGCAGATCGTCCTGTACGTCGCTCTGGCGGCAGTGGCCGGCGTGCTCGCCGCCGTAGGCCCAGCGAGGTCGGCCGCCAAGGTCGACGTCCTCAAGGCGGTGGTGACCGACTGAGATGTTCGCGGGCCGGCGGCCGGGAGGGGACCACGCGTCCCCGTCCGGCCGCCGACGTCGCGCACGGGGCCGGTCCGAGGGCGGGTCGATCTGCGCTAACTTGTGGCGATGCCACCGTCGTTGACGGCTGGGTTCCCGATCCGGACGAAGCTGCATCCCCCGGTCGCCCGAGACCTCGTGCCCCGCCTGGGTCCGTTGACCTCCCTGTGCGGGGGTCCGCCTCGCCGGCTCACGCTCGTCCGCGCCCCCGCCGGCTGGGGCAAGTCGAGCCTGCTGTCGACGTGGTCGGTCGCGAAGCAGGAGTCACGCCCGTTCGCCTGGCTTGCACTGGACCGCGCTGACAACGATCCGATCCGGTTCTTCATGTACCTGATCGAGTCGCTCAGGACACAGGCGCCCACGATCGGCGAGCACGCTCAGGCGATCCTCAGTGCCCCGGGCATCAGCGTGGTGGATGACGTGCTCCCCGTGCTCATCAACGACCTGGACTCCCTCGAGGACGACCTCGTGCTGACCATCGAGGACTACCACCTCATCACGACTCCCGAGGTGCACGAGCCGTTGATCTTCCTCTTGGACCATGCGCCGGCCGGACTCGAGCTGGTGCTCACGACACGGGTCGAACCCGCGTTGCCCATCGCTCGGCTGCGCGCGCGGGGAGAGCTGCTCGAGATCGCGACCAGTCAGCTCGGGTTCACCGTCGGCGAGGCGGAGACCTTGCTCAACGAGCAGCTGGGGCTCGACCTCGACAGCGAGGACGTGTCCCGGCTGGTGGAGCGCACGGAGGGCTGGCCCGCCGGTCTCTACCTGGCCGCCCTCTCTCTGCGGGGACGAGCCGACCCGCACGAGTTCGTCGAGGCGTTCGCCGGCGACGAGCGCAACGTCGTCGACTACCTGACCACCGAGGTGCTGTCGGGCCTCTCCGCCGAGGTCCACGACTTCCTCCTCTCCACCTCGGTCCTGGAGCGACTCTGCGCGTCGCTGTGTGACGAGGTGACCGGGACGACGGGCGCCGCCCGCCTGCTCAGGGAGATCGAGGTCTCCAACGCCTTCCTGATCGCGCTGGACAACCGCCGCGAGTGGTACCGCTATCACCACCTGTTCAGGGACCTCTTGCGCAACGAGCTCCAGTTCACCGACCCCGGTCGAGTGGTCGACGTCAACCGGCGCGCCGGGCGATGGCTTCGTGAGCGGGGGGAGGCCTCGGAGGCGATCCTGCACACGATCGCTGCCGGCGACCTGACGGAGGCCGTCGAGCTGGTCGCGTCGTCGTGGCGTCCGCTCTCGTACACGGGCGGCCATCAGACTGTCGAGGCGTGGTTGAGTGCGCTGCCCCGAGAGGTCCGCCGCGGCGACGCCCGCCTGTGCGTGGCCAGTGCGGTGGTCGCGATCGGCAGCGGCAGGGCCGACGAGGTCGCGCCCTGGGTCGAGCTGGCCGCCACGGCTCCCGCCGCGGGTCCCTTCTACGACGGGTTCCCGTCCGGCCCGGCAGCCGCGGCGTGTCTGCGCAGCGTCAGCATGTGGTTGACCGGCGACCTCAGCGCGTGCCGCCAGAGCGCCCTGACGGCCCTGGACGCCGAAGCGGAACGGACCTCGTGGGATCCGTTCACCAGCACCTGGCTGGGCGCGGCCACGTATTGGCTCGGGAGCACGTCCGAAGGCATCGAGCGGCTCGAGATCGCCCTCGAGCGGTGTCGCACGGCGACGGTGCTCCCCGACGACGCCGACCAGGCCGACCACGCCGGGAACGCCGACGCGGTGGCGCACGAGGGGCGGCGCCCGGTCGGCGGCGCCACCGCGGTCGCCTGCCTGGGGATGCTCGGCCTTGCGCACGTGATGGAGGGCGACATCGACAAGGCGCAGCAGTACGCCGACGCCGCCATCTCGTTGTCGCGTCGCTCTGGCCTGGAGGAGTACTGGGTCAACGCGGCCGCCCACACCGCGCGGGGCACGCTGCTGGCACAGGCAGGCCGTGCGGACGAGGCGCGCAAGGAGCTGGACCGCGCCTGTGAGGTCGCGAGGCGGGGGAGCGGACCAGTGGAGACGACTCACGCCATGGTGGCGCGAGGGCTCGTCGCCCGGGCTGCTGGGGACCTCGAGACCGCCCGCACCTACATCGGCGACGCCCGTTCCGCCCTGTTGTCCTGCCCGGACCCGGGTCCGGTCCTCTCAACGCTGGTCAAGGACGCAGAGCGTCGACTCCCCTCCCGGGCCTCGCAGACTCGCCGCTTTGCTCCGCTGGTCGAGGAGTTCAGCGAACGTGAGCTCGAGGTGTTGCAGCTGCTCGGCGGCCAGCTCTCGCAGCGGGAGATCGGCGAGCTGCTCTTCATCTCGTTCAACACCGTGAAGACCCACTCCAAGAGCATCTACCGCAAGCTCGACGTCGGAACGCGAGCCGAGGCGGTTGGCCGGGCCCGCGAGTTCCACCTGATCTGACGCCGACGGCTCGGATCGGGGGGCGAATCACCCTGGGTGGTTGAACGCCTGTGTGATGACACCTCACCCAGCCGGATCGAAGACTGCGCCGTCAGATCCAACTGGACCGAGAGGGCGTTGTCTCATGAAGGTACTCATCGTCGGGGCAGGCATCGGTGGTCTCACCACCGCGATCGCGCTGCGTCGCGCCGGCATCGATGCCACAGTCTTCGAGCAGGCTCCGGAGCTGCGCGAAGTTGGTGCCGGGATCTCGCTCTGGCCCAACGCGATCAAGGCGCTGCGTCGGCTGGGCATCGGTGACGAGGTCGAGGCCGTTGGCTGTGCGGTCACCGCCGCGGAGACCCGGGATCACCGCGGGGCTGTTCTGCACTCGTCGCCGGTGGATCAGCTGGCAGACCGCTTCGGTGCCCCTCTGGTCATGGTCCACCGCGCTGCGCTGCATGCGGCCCTGGTCTCCGCGCTCGACCCGGACGCGATCCGGCTCGACAGCCGATGCGTCGCCCTGACGCAGGAGAGCGGTTGCGTCCGACTCACGTTCGCCGACGAGAGCGAGGCCACAGGACACGTGGTCATCGGTGCCGATGGGCTCCGCTCCGTCGTCCGTGCCATGACGCTGGGTGATGGGCCGCCGCGCGCTCGCGGCCTGCGCTCGTGGCGCGCTGTCACAGACGTCGACGCGTCGCTGGCCGATGAGCTGACCGGGGGAGAGTGGTGGGGTCGTGGTTCGGTGTTCGGTGCCCAGCACCTGCCGAACCGTCAGGTCTACTGGTACGCCGCGGCCTACGCGCGGAATGGTGCAGAGTTCTCGCGGGCCGCCGAGAAGGACGGCCTGCTCGACCTCTTCGAGGGCTGGCACGCTCCCATCCCGCGGGTCATCAGGGAGACGGCCGACGAGAGCATCCTGCGTAACGACCTCTTCGACCGTCCCGCACCGAAGACCATGGCGTTCGGCCGGGTTGCGCTGCTCGGTGATGCCGGGCATCCCATGCTGCCCTATCTCGGCCAGGGCGCCTGTCAGGCCATCGAGGACGGCGAGGCAGTCGCGGGCGCACTCGCCGGCGCGGGCATCGATCCGGAGCGCGGTCTGGAGATCTACAGCCGAGAGCGCCTCCAGCCGGCCACCCAGGCCGTGGTCCAGTCGATGCGGATGTCGCGCGTCGCTCATGCCCGGAACCCGGTCGTCGTGGCGCTACGCGGTGCGCTCCTGAGAAGGACGTCGACCGAGGCCACCCTCAAGCGGCTCGGGCCCATCGTCGGCGGCGGACCTGACTCGACGGACAGCAGCGGTGCCAGCGAGGCACGGCGATGACGAGCCCTGTTCTCCCGTCGCGACATCACTCCCTGATGACGCCCACCCACAACACCCACGACCACCCGAGAAGGCAGACATGAACAAGACCTCCGAACCGGCCACCAAGTCGTCCGTCGAGCGGGGCCTGCTGCCCGTCGTCCTGTTGTCCCTGGCCCTGGTGGTGGCCGCCGTACCCGCTCTCAACGTGGCGCTCCCGAACCTCGCCGCCGACACCGACGCGAGCCTCAGCCAGCTCCAGTGGATCGTGGACGCCTACGCCCTGGTCTTCGCCGGGCTGCTGCTTCCCGCCGGTGCGCTCGGTGACAGGTACGGACGCAAGCCGGTGCTCATCATCGGTCTGGTCGTCTTCGCGCTCGGCTCGGCGGCCGCGTCGTTGACCGGCGACCCCGACGTGCTGATGGTCCTGCGCGGGGTGATGGGCGTGGGTGCCGCGCTGGTCATGCCGACCACGCTGTCGATCATCACGTCGTCGTTCCCGGCCGAGCTGCGGGGCCGGGCCGTCGGCGCCTGGGTCGGCGTCGCCGGCGCAGGCGCCGTCTTCGGCCTGCTCGTCTCCGGCGCCCTCCTGGAGGTGTGGGACTGGCAGTCGGTGTTCCTGTTCAACGCGATCCTGGCCGCGGTCGTGGCGGTCGCCGCGGTGCGGAAGGTGCCCAACTCCCTGGCGACGCGCCCGCCCCGGGTCGACTACGTCGGGGGCCTGCTGTCGGTGGTCGCGCTCGCCGGACTCGTCTTCGGTGCCATCGAGGGACCCGGCCGTGGCTGGAGCGACCCGGTGACGCTGACGGCCTTCGGCGCCGGTGTCGTCGGGCTCACGCTGTGGGTGGCGTGGGGGTTCATCGCCGATGAGCCCGCTTCTGGACCCGCGGTTGTTCCGCAACCGCGCCTTCTCCACCGGTGTCTTCTCGATCACCCTGCAGTTCTTCGTGTTCTTCGGCTACGTCTTCGTGATCGTCCAGTACCTCCAGCTGGTGCTCGACTACTCACCCCTCCAGGCAGGGCTCGCACTCATTCCCATGGCGATGGTCCTGGGCGGTCTCTCCCGCCGCGTCCCACACCTCATGGAGAGGGTGAGCCGACGCCCGCTGGCGATCGCCGGGCTGCTCCTCATGGCGCTCGGGACCGTGGTGCTCGCCCAGCTCGGCTCGGACTCGTCGTACTGGGTCGTGCTGGCCGGCATCCTTCCCATCGGTGCGGGCATGGCGCTGGCCACGTCGCCGGCGACCACCGACATCGTCGCGGCTCTTCCCACGCACAAGCAGGGTGTGGCGCTCGGCGGTCAACGACGCGGCCCGCGAGGTCGGTGGGACGCTCGGCATCGCCGTCCTCGGAAGCGTGCTCAACGAGCAGTACCGGTCCGGCTTGGCAGATCGGGCACCGGCGACCGCTCCCGACACCGTCGTGGAGCGAGCGCAGCAGTCGCTGGGAGCCGCGCTGCACGTGGCATCCCGCCTGGGCGACGACGGCAAGGGACTCGCCGACGCAGCCCGCGCCGCCTTCACGGGAGGCGCCTCGGACGCGTTCTACGTGGCGGCCGGCCTGTTGTGCCTGGCCGCGTTGCTCCTCGGAATCTTCATCCCCGGCAGGTCCGAGCCGGAGTCGGCGGAAGCCGGTCAGGACGAGTCCGACGCACCGGTCGAAGCAGTCCCGCGCTCATGAACATGCGCGGCACGCGACGGGCGGGTGAACGACGCGACCGTCGCTGCAGCTCCGTCGAGGCTGGTGGGCCACCTGCGCGAGGTGGCGCTGTTGGCAAGTCTCTACGCCGCCTACAGCCTCACCCGGGCCGTGGGCGCGCAGGACGTCGGGTCGGCCCGTCATCGAGCTGACGACGTCCTGAGGCTGGAGGGTTCGGTGCACCTCGACGTCGAGTCGCAGCTCAACGCGGCGGTCACCGATCTCGCCTGGCTCGCCGTGCCCATGGACTACTGGTACGCCTTGCTCCACTACGTCGTGACTCCGGCGGCGCTGGGGTGGCTCTACTTCAGGCAACGGTCTCGCTACACCCGGTGCCGCAACGCCATCGTGATCTCGTCGGTGCTCGGGCTGCTCGGCTACCTGTTCTTCCCGACCGCGCCGCCTCGGCTGATGGGGGAGCCGTACCTCGACACCCTCGCCCGCTACGCACACATGGGCTGGTGGACCGAGCACGCATCGGCACCCAGCGGTCTCGGCGAGTTCACCAACGAGCTGGCGGCCATGCCCTCACTGCACGTCGGCTGGGCGGTGTGGGTCGCCTGGGCGCTGCACGGCCACGTGCGCAGCACGCGTGGGTCGCGCCGTGCTCCTGTCCTACCCTCTGCTCACGACGGCCGTGGTCGTCTGCACGGGGAACCACTGGCTGCTCGACTGCCTCGTCGGGCTCCTCGTCGTGGTCGCGGGGATCGCCGTCGCCAGCCTGATCGCACGAGGCACTGAGGCGTCAGAGCAGACCGAGCTCCTGCGCACGACGAACCGCCTCGTGCCGGGTGGAGACGCCGAGCTTCTGGAAGATGCTCTTGTTGTGCGTCTTGACCGTGTTGAAGGAGACGTACAGGTGGCTGCTGATCTCGCGCTGAGTGAGGTCGGACGGCAGCAGCCGTAGCACCGCCAGCTCTCGCTCGCTGAGGTCCTCCGCGTAGATCGCCTGCGTCGGCTGGCGCGGTGCGAGCCGCAGCTCCCGCTCCACGGTCGCGACCAGGCTGGGGAGAACTCCTGGGTCGACGCACTCGCTGATCGCCTGGCGGGCTTCGCCGAGCAGACGCCTTGGCGCCGGAGCGGTCGCCGAGCTGCCCCTTGAGCCTGGTGTGCGCGGCGAGGCCGAGCACCATCTCGAACTTGGCGTCGCCGCGTCGGGCGAGCTCCACCGCACGAGCAACCTCCGACTCCGCCTCCGAGATCCGGCCCTCGTGCTCGTGCTTCGCGCCACGTGCCAGGTGCGCCATGGCCGCGCCGTAGTAGGCACTCATGCCGGGGCGGGCATGCAGCAGCGACTCGGTCTGGTCGACGACGCGATCGCCCTGCTCGGACTCGCCACGCCCGTACTGCACGATCGCGCACCAGCCCAGGGCGTGGATCAGGGCCAGCGTGTGGTCGGACGCCACGCCCGTTCGTACGGCTTCCTCCAGCAGCGCCGCGGCGTCCGCTTCGTGCCCTTCCACGTACGTCGCGATGCCGAGCGTCGTGAGCAGCGCGCTCTTCCAGTAGTCCGAGCCATCGGTGTCGTGTTCGAGCGCAGGTGCCACAGCCGCGCGGATCCCGGCGGCGTTGCCGGCGAAGTAGTGGTTGATCGCGCGGCCTCCCGCGATCCCGGCCGTCGTGGCCGAGGACCCGGCGTGCGCCGTGGCCTGTCGGCACGCTCGGCGGCCTCGAGCCAGTAGGTCGGCTTCGTCGATGCGGCCCATCTCCTGCAGCGTCGTGGCCCGGACCAGGCAGAGCCGGGCGTCGGCGAGCACCGCGTCGGCGGGGAGTCCGCTGAGCCAACCCAGCAAGGTCTCGAGGCGAGCGAGGTCACGGTTCTCCAGCCAGTGGCTCAGGATCAGCTCCGACGGCCTCGGCGATGTCGCCGGCGGCAGTCGCATGACGGATCGCGTCCGGCGGCGGAGTCGACCTCGCGATGCCAGGCGTACGCCCGGCGGTGCAGCGCGGTGAGCTGCTCCGGATGGATCAGCTCCAGCTCCATGCGCAGCAGGTCACGGAACAGGTGGTGGTAGCGGTACCAGTCGCGCTTGGTGTCGAGAGGAACGAGGAAGAAGTTCGACGACTCGCAGCTCTCGCAGGATCCGGCGGGAGTCGTCCCGCTCGGTCACGGCGTCGCACAGGGGTGCGCAGAAGCGGTCGAGGACGGAGGTCTGGAGGAGGAACGCCTTGATGTCGTCGGGCTGGCCGAGCAGCACCTCGGCGCTCAGGTAGTCGACGATGTGGCGGTCGTCGCCGGCGAAGTCGTCGATGAACGCGTCGGGGTCGAGCCGGCCCCGCAGCGTCAGCGCCGCCAGGTAGAGGCCGGCCGGCCATCCCTCGGTGCGCTCTCGCAGCTGCGCTGACGGCCCGGTCGTCGAGACCCAGTCCGTGCAGGTCGTTCAGGAGCAGGCCCGCCTCCTCGTCGGAGAAGCCCAGCTCCTGGGCGACGATCTCCACGAGGTCGCCGCGCGCGCGAAGCCGGGCCAGGGGCAGGGGTGGCTCGGAGCGGCTCGCCAGCGACGATCTCGAGGGTCTCGGCAGGTGCTCGACGAAGAACGCGAGGCTCTCGTCGATCTCGGGGTTGGTGACCAGGTGGTAGTCGTCCAGGACGAGCACCACGTCGTGCGGCAGCGTGTCGAGCTCGGCGTACAGCTCCGGGAGGACGTCGGTGATCACGTCGACGCGCGGAGCCTGCAGCGTGGCCAGCGATCGGTCACCGCTCACCGCCTGCTGGGTGCGCAGGGCCTCGATGACGTAGGTCCAGAAGGTCGCGGGGTCGTTGTCGGCCTGGTCGAGGGCGAGCCAGGCAAAGGGGCGGGTCTCGTCCGTGGACGCGTGCCAGTCGGCCAGGAGCGTCGACTTGCCCCAGCCCGCCGGCGCACGGACCAGCGTCAGCTTGCGTCGGTGGCCGTTGCACAGGTCGAGCAGGGCGGGCCTGGACACGCGCTCCCGTGGGACCGGGGCCTGCAGCTTCGCGAGGACGAACTGCCCCTGATGGACCTGGAACGACTGGTCGGCGGACCGACGGTCGTGGTGGATGAGGTAGGCGGCGGTCGGCCCGGCGGCGCTACCGGTCGCCACGTCCTCGGTCACACCCCGCTGGTCCGGGTCCGACCTTCGGGCCGGTCGGGGTCGAGGACGTACGCGAAGTCGGCCCCGACTTCGTCCAGCATCGAGGGCAGGTCTCCGTCGCGACGTGGCTGGCGGCCAGCCCTTCCGGGCTGACCGTCAGGGGGAGATGTTCGGCAGGCCGGTGCTGGCGACCCGGGTAGGCAGGTCCGTCCGCAGGTGGTCTGCATTCAGGCCAGAGGGCGTCGGCGAACCGGCGGCGCGCCGTCGACGGAGGGCGGCGGAGACATGACGCGGGACCCTGGTCCATCTCGGCCTGCGATGACGCCGTCCTCTCGACGTTGGTCGACCACGGCTCGAGCGGTCGGCCGTCGACCCTGATTGTCCAGCTCGAACCGGTCGCTTCGGCTGCTGGGAGCGCGTGGTCCAGGACGGCCGCGGCGCCGAGGACCGGATGGCCGGCGAAGTCAAGCTCCTCCCTCCGGGGTGAAGATCCGCGCCTCGGCTCCGCCCGTCGTGACCTCTGACAGGAAGATCGTCTCGAACTGCCTCAGCTCCTGGGCGATCGGAACATCGTCTCGCCGCTCACGGCTCGCGCGCCGGTCACGACCGCCAGCCCGTTGCCACTGAGAGGCTCGCTGGGAGAACACGTCGACCTGGTGCAGCGTCAGTGTCCCGGGAGTGGCGCGCGCAATGTCGTTCATCTGGTCTGCAGGGTAGAGGGGAGCGACTGACTGACGCGTCGCCTAGTAGGCGCTTCCGCTCCAGGGCGCCGGTAGCAGCACCCAGATCACCTCGGCGCCGCGTGCGGCGCTGGCGTTGTTCCAGGTGTGTGGCATCTCGATCGAGGCCTTGAGGACGTAGACCACTTCGGTCTCGCAGTTGGTGGTGATGTCATTTTCGGGGCCTCTTGTCGGGTGTCGTGCCCTAGCGTGCCCAGCAGGTCGAGCCACCGGTTGTCTCCACGCGGCGCCTCGGCATCGCTTCCAGCATCTATGGGAAGGACGAAGAAATGCGGATGGGCATCCTCGGCGCGGCGGGTATCACTGAGCGCGCCCTCCTCGAACCAGCGGCGGTGGTCGACGGGGTCGAAGCCTGGGCCGTCGCGGCGCGCGATCCGAGAGCGTGCCAGGGCGTACGCCGCGGAGCACGGCATCCCGAAGGTGTTCGACACCTACGACAAGCTGCTTTCGGGCCGTCGATCGATGCCGTCTATGTTCCACTGGCCAACTCGCTCCACGCCGCATGGGCGATCGCGGCGGTGCAGTCGGGAAAGCACGTGCTGTGCGAGAAGCCGCTGGCCTCCAACGCCCAGCAGGCGGCGGCAGGTGGTGGCGGCCGCGACGAGGAGCGCGGCAGGTTGATCGTCGAGGCGTTCCACTGGCGCTATCACCCCATGGCCGAGCGCATGCTCGACCTCGGCCGCGCGATCGCGCCGCTCACCGAGGTCGAGGCAGGAGTTCAGCGTCGCCATCCCTCCCGACGACGTGCGCTACGACCTCGACCTGGCCGGCGGGGCGTTGATGGACCTGGGGTGCTATTGCATCCACATGATGCGAACTCTCACCGGCGCTGAGCCAAGAGTCCTGGAAGCCGAAGGGGTCGAGGGCCCTCGGGGCATCGACATCTCGATGACAGCCTGCACTGCACTTTCCCTCGAACATCAAGGCGAGCCTGCACTGCTCGATGGTCGGCGAGACCACCTGGCCCGACTCGATGTACGTACGGGCCCGCGGTGAGAACGGGGATATGGAGATCCTGAACCCGATGGCTCCGCAAGCTGGGAAACCGGTCAACGCCTCAACGCCGGACGGCGTGGTGGTCGACGAGACCGTCGACGGCCCGTCGACGTACGAACGTCGAGCCCCGAGCGTTCGCCGCGATGGTGTCCGGACGGGGCGACGCCGCTGACCGGTGGCGACGACTGGATCAACAACATGGTTGCTGTCGACGCCGTCTATGAGGCCTCGGGCCTCGGCAGACGGACCTAAGACCCCTTTTGATCGCCCGCGTCGACTGCCGCACCATCAGGTGGTCGGAAGGGGGGTGTCCTCGGTCGCGGTGTCGGGCTCCTCCACCGCGATCAGCACCTTCTGCATGATCAGCCCGCCGAGCGCGGCGAAGTCCTGGCGCACTGTCGTGAGCGGGGGGAAGAGATAGGCGGCCCCGGGCACGTCGTCGAACCCGACGACGCTGACATCCTCGGGCACGCGCAGTCCGCGCTCGCGCAGCGCCGAGAGCAGGCCGATCGCCATGTGGTCGTTGCCACGAAGACCGCGGATGCCGGGCTGACGTCCAGTCGGCGCCGGCCGGTGGCCGCTGCTGCCGACCAGTCGCCGTAGGGGGGCTCGACGTCTCGAGCCGCTGGGCCGCGAGTCGTCGCGCCAGCCCCGGAGCCGCTCGAGCGCGTCGGGCGCGTCTCGGGCCCGGCGACGTGCAGGACCGGGTGTGGCCGAGCTCGGCGAGGTGACGCACTGCCGACCGGGCGCCACGGTACTGGTCGATCGAGACGATCAGGGGCTGCGACGGGCCGCGACGCCGCGACGACGACCGGGATCTCAGTCGAGGCCGCGGACGATCTCGAGCACCCCGACATCGACGACGATGAGCACGATCGCGTCGACACGCTGCCGCAGCAGGCCTCGATCACCGCGCGCACGCCGTCGGGTCGTCGGGTCGAGGCGCTCACGGTCTCGACGTTGTACCGCGCCGCGCGCGCGGCGAAGTTGAAGTGCATCGCGATCGAGGTCGGCCCGAAGTCGGAATGCCGGCGCGACCAGCCCGATGGTGCGTGTACGCCGGGTGACCAGGGCTCGGGCGGCGGGCGAGGGGCTGTACTGCAGCGGCGCGATCGCCTGCTCGACGCGCTCGCGCGTCGCGGGACGGACGTTCGGCATGTCGTTCAGCACCCGGAGACCGTCTGGTGCGAGACGCCTGCGAGGCGGGCCACGTCGAAG
>CAVTHU010000015.1:0-106253 GCA_963734355.1 uncultured Actinomycetota bacterium | reverse complement strand
CACCCTGGCCCGGGTCAGCGAGAATGCCGGGACGGTCCGCGGCGCCCCGGTCCTCGACCAGGGAGAGCGGTGGCTGGTCGAGATCAACGACCCATCGGGCAACCGGCTCGGCCTGGTCGCACCGGCGCCGACGGCCAGGTCGCAGACCATGCTGATGGTCCGCGACGTCGAGGCGAGCAGCCGGTGGTACCAAGAGCTGCTCGGGCTCGAGAGCTACCACGGCGGCCCCGACTACGAGCGGCTGCTCGCGGACGGCGAGCTGGTCCTGCAGCTACACCACGAAGACACCGACCACCACCACGGCCCGATCGGCGACGTCAGGCAGGCGCGCGGCAACGGCGTACTGTCTGGTTCGGCGCCGTCAGCGACTTCGACGGCGTGGTCGAGCGTGCCGAGCAGCTCGGGGCCGACGTCGTGAAGGCACCGCACCGCAATCCCCCCGAGGGCCAGGGCAACGGCCCCGGCCATCGCGAGATCTGGGGTCAAGGACCCGGACGGGTACGTCGTCGCGGTGGCCAGTCCAGATGGCGAGGCGTGGGAGTGACCTGATCGTTTTGGGGCTGACCAGCAAGAATGTGAGCGTGGAGGGGTCCCGGCGCGAGCGTCGCGAGCAGCGGCGCTGGGAGCGCCGGATGCGCCGGCAGCTGCGTGCCCTCGACCGGGCGGCCACCGCAGGCCCCGGTCTCCGGAGGGCCGCCAAGCCCCGTCGCACCACCGGACCGGTCCTGCCCGGCCTGCTGATCAGCGGCATCCTGGCCGGGCTGGTGATGCTCCACGACCCCGGCATGACCGGCTACCGCTTCCGGCAGCTGACGACCACCTGACCGGCAAGGGCGGCGGCTCCTACGCGTTCGTCGTCACCACCACCGACGGCGATCCGTCGGCTGGAACCACTGCGAGCCGATCCACTACGTCGTGAACCCGGCCGGCGCCCCCGACGACTGGGAGGACACCATCCGTGGCGGCGTCGCGGCGATCACCGACGCGAGCGGCTTCGAGTTCCAGTACGACGGAACGTCGATCGAGCGCGCCTTCGGCAAACGTCTCGCCGACCCCGACGACCCCCCACCCGTGCTCATCGCCTGGGCGAACTCCGACGAGGTCCCCGACCTCGCCGGCTCGACGGCCGGCATCGGCGGCAGCACCCCGGTGCGGGTGCACCGGCGCGTCCAGTTCGTCACCGGCATGGTCGTGCTCGACACCGACGCCTACGACCGGATGGAGCTGCGGGGCGACGAGCGGTCCGAGGAGCTGATCCTCGCCCACGAGCTGGGCCACGTGCTCGGCCTCGACCACGTCGACGACATCGGCGAGCTGATGAACGCGGAGTACGTCGGCCAGGACGGCTTCGGCCCCGGCGACCGCGACGGGCTGCAGCGGCTGCACGACCTGCCGTGCGCCTAGCCTCCCCGGGGTCACGTCCTGATCTCCGTACCCTCGACGGGTGCGAGGACTTCTGGCTGCAGCGGTCGCGCTCACCTCAGCAGCAACCCTGACCGTCGCCCCGTCGTACGCCGACCACGACCGGCCGCCCCCACCATCCCGGCCCCCGACATCAGAGCGCCAGACCTCGGACGGCGTCCGCGGCGCGCGAGCCCTGCCGATCCCGGCGGCGTTCCGCGTCCCGGACGTCTGGACGACCCTGCAGGCCTACCCGATCGCACCCGGGGTGAGCTTCGAGCAGTTCACGCTCACCGGCCTGCGCGGCGTGACCCGCGGCCAGCTGGTGCGGATCGACCCGGCGACGCCAGGGGTCGGGCTGGACCTCGTGTCGGGCCGGAACGTCGCCTCGCGGCACGTGGTCGCCGACATGATGGACCCCAACGCCGTGGTGGGCGTGAACGGCGACTTCTTCGACATCCGCGACACCGAGGCACCGCTCGGCGTGGCCAAGGACCGGCAGCGCGGGATCCTCAACGGCGTCGAGAGCGACTGGAACAGCGCCTTCTGGGTCGATGCCGCAGGTGTGCCCCACATCGGTGACCTGTACGCCGACGCGGTGGTCCGGCAGCGGAAGGACCTCGACATCACGACCGTGAACTCACCCTCCGTGCGGCCCGGCCAGGTCGGGCTCTACACCGAGAAGTGGGGCACGCTCACGAAGAACCGCGTCGTCGACGGTGATCGACGCGGCGTGCGGATGGTGGTGGTGCGCCACGGCCGGGTGGTGTCGAACCGGCCCCGGTTCCCCCGATCGCTCCGGGTGCGCGACCTCGTCCTGGTCGGCCGGGGCACCGGCGCCGGGCGGCTGGCTCGGCTGCGCGCCGGCCAGCGGATCACCGCCGACGTGTCGCTCTCGCAGGACGTCGCGATGGCCCTCACCGGCAACGCCTTCCTCGTGCGGGACGGCGTCCGGGTGGCGAAGGACGACGTCGACCTGCACCCTCGCACCGCGATCGGCATCGACCGCGACACCGGCCAGCTGCTGCTGCTCGTCGTGGACGGCCGCCAGGACCTCAGCCGCGGGTCGACGATGAAGGAGCTCGCCAAGCTGTTCCAGCGGCTCGGCGTCGAGGACGCCCTGAACCTCGACGGAGGCGGCTCCTCGATCATGCTCGCCCGGCAGGTCGACGGCTCGCTGGCGGTGCTCAACTCGCCCTCCGACGGCCACCCCCGGCCCGTCGCGAACGGCCTCGAGATCACCTACGACGCGGTTCCCCCTGCGGGCTGATCAGCTGGCCGGAGCCACCACCAGCGCGACGGTCGTCATCGGCGCGAAGCACTCCATCTGCGGGCTGGGCACCTTGCCGGCCGGTGATCACGAGCCCGGCGTCGGTGCTGGTCACCGAGACGTCGGTGGGCGAGTCGCAGCCGATGGACACCACCGCGGCGTACAGCGCCTGCCCGTCCGGGACGTCGGTGTTGGCGACGGCCTGCTGGATCTGCTGGACCATGTCGTCGCTCTCGAACTGGGAGGTGAAGTCCTGCACGCTCGCGTCGTCGCTCAGCGGGACCGCGACCTCGCTCACGGTGCCCCCGGCCGTCGTGACGGTGATGGTGTCGACGAGCTCGAAGTCGACCGAGCCGGTCGAGTCCCCTCGCCCGTGTCCCCGGTGTCCACGCCCCCCGTGCCGCCGGCCGAGCTGACCGTGGCGCTCGGATCTGAGCCCGCATCGTCGCTGGCCGTGTCGTCTCCACAGGCACCGAGCGCGGCGACGAGCAGGAGGGCGGGCAGGGCGGATCCGAGAAGGCGGCGCATAGCCATGGGACGGTAGCGCCCCGGCTGGGGTTCCGGCAGGCTGCGCGGGTGCCGCGCTTCACCAAGGGAGAGCTCGAGTCCTTCCGCGACACCGAGGTCCCCGACCTGCTGCCGGGTCCCGGTCAGCCGCTCAAGCTGCTCTTCGTCGGGATCAACCCCGGCCTGTGGACCGCTGCCGTCCAGACTCACTTCGCGCGCCCGGGCAACCGCTTCTACCCCGCGCTGCTCGAGGCCGGGATCATCGAGCGGCCGATCGACCCGGCCGCGGGCATGACCGACACGGACCGCGACTACTTCAGGGCACGCGGGATCGGCATCACCAACATCGTCCGGCGAGCCACGGCCAGGGCGGACGAGCTGTCGGCGGACGAGCTGCGCGAGGGCGGTCGGCGGCTGACGGCGACGGTCGAGCGGACCCGCCCGGCGGTCGTGGCGATCGTCGGCGTGACGGCGTACCGGACGGCGTTCGCAGCCCGGGATGCGGTGGTCGGCCGGCAGCCGGTGGACCTGGCCGGCGCCGAGCTCTGGGTGGCGCCGAACCCGAGCGGGCTCAACGCCCACGACACGGTCTCGTCGCTCGCGACGGCGTACGCCGCGGCCGCGCGGGCGGCCGGAGTGATCCCCTAGCCGTCGGCCGGGAACTGCTGGTCCTTGCCCAGCACGGTCAGCCCGTCCTCGACCAGGAAGCCGCGCTTCTCGTCGGCCACCGGGTCGACCCCGATCTCCGCGCCCGGCGGGACCACGACGTTCTTGTCGAGGATCGCGTTGCGAATCACCGCGCCCTCACCGACCCGGACGCCGTTCATCAGCACCGCGCCCTCGACGTGTGCGCCGCTCCCGACCGACACCGACGGGCGAGAGCACCGACTTGAGCACGGTGCCGCCGCTGACCACCACGCCCGGTGACAGCACCGCCTCGTCGGCCCGAGCCGGGTTGCCGTCCGCGCCCTGCACCAGCTTGGCCGGCGGCTGCGGGCCGTAGGACGTGTAGATCGGCCACTGCGAAGTTGTAGAGGTTGAACACCGGCAGCGGCGACACCACGTCCATGTGGGCCGCGAAGTACGACCCGAGCGTCCCGACGTCGCGCCAGTAGCCGCGGTCCCGGTCGGTCGAGCCCGGCACCACGTTGTCCTTGTAGTCGTAGACGCCCGCCTGCGAACGGCGTACGAACGCCGGCACGATGTCGCCGCCCATGTCGTGCTTGGAGCCGTCGGTCGTCGCGTCGCGGGTGACCGCCTCGACCAGCGCGTCGGCGTCGAAGACGTAGTTGCCCATCGACGCGAGCACCTCGTCGGGGTTGTCGGGCAGCCCCTGCGGGTCGGTCGGCTTCTCGAGGAACTCGCGGATCCTGGTCGGCGCCTCCGGCTCCACGTCGATCACGCCGAACTGGTCGGCCAGCGAGATCGGCTGCCGGATCGCCGCCACCGTGCACGCCGCACCGCTCTCGATGTGCTGCTCGACCATCTGCGAGAAGTCCATCCGGTAGACGTGGTCGGCACCGACCACGACCACGATGTCCGGCTGCTCGTCGCGCATCAGGTTGAGGGACTGGAAGATCGCGTCCCCGCTGCCGAGGTACCAGTGCTTGCCGACCCGCTGCTGCGCCGGCACCGGCGTCACGTAGTTGCCGAGCAGGGTCGACATCCGCCAGGTCTGGGTGACGTGCCGGTCGAGGCTGTGCGACTTGTACTGCGTCAGCACGACCACCTGCAGGTAGCCCGAGTTGACGACGTTCGACAGCGCGAAGTCGATGAGCCGGTAGATCCCCGCAAAGGGCACCGCCGGCTTGGCCCGGTCCGCCGTCAGCGGCATCAGCCGCTTGCCCTCCCCACCGGCGAGGACGATCGCGAGCACCTTCGGTCGCTTGGCGGTCATGCTGGTGACAGTAACCACTTGTCCCGCCGCAGGTCAGCAGGGGATTTCACGGGGTAGCGTCGCAACGTGCGGGTCGACGTGCTGAGCAAGGAGTACCCACCGGAGATCTACGGCGGCGCGGGGGTGCATGTCGCCGAGCTGGTCCGCGCGCTCCGCGCCCGCGACGACCTCACCACGCGGGTGCACGCCTTCGGGGCGCCGCGCAACGAGGAGGGCACGGCGTCGTACGCCGACCTCGCCGAGCTCGCCGACGCCAACGGCGCCATCAAGACCCTCGGCGTCGACCTGGCCATCGCCGACAACTGCGCCGGCACCGACCTGGTCCACTCGCACACGTGGTACGCCAACCTGGCCGGCCACCTCGCCGGGCTGCTGCACGGCGTGCCGCACGTCGTCACCGCGCACTCCCTCGAGCCGCTGCGCCCCTGGAAGGCCGAGCAGCTCGGCGGCGGGTACGCCGTCTCCTCCTGGGTCGAGCGCACCGCCTACGAAGCCGCGGCCGGCGTCATCGCCGTCTCTGCGGCCATGCGCGTCGACATCCTCCACTCCTACCCGGCGATCGACCCCGGCCGGGTGCAGGTCGTCCACAACGGCATCGACACCGAGCTGTGGTCGCCCGTGGCCGACCCCGACCGGGTGCGGTCGCTGGGCGTCGACCCGGACCGGCCGTCGGTCGTCTTCGTCGGACGGATCACCCGGCAGAAGGGGCTGCCGCTCTTCCTGCGCTCGGTCGCCCAGCTGCCGGCCGACGTCCAGGTGGTCCTCTGCGCGGGCGCTCCGGACACGCCCGAGATCGAGGCCGAGGTGATGGGGCTGGTCGACGGGCTGCGCGAGTCGCGGGACGGCGTCGTCTGGATCCGCGACATGCTCCCGCGCGCAGACGTGGTCGCGCTCCTGACCGCGGCGACGGTGTTCGCCTGCCCCTCGATCTACGAGCCGCTGGGCATCGTCAACCTCGAGGCGATGGCCTGCGAGACCGCCGTCGTCGCCACCGCGACGGGCGGCATCCCCGAGGTGGTCGTCGACCCGCACTCCGGCCTGGGCGTCGCCGAGGGCCCGGCCACCGGCCGGCTGGTGCCGATCGACCAGGCGAGCGACGGCACCGGAACCCCGCTCGACCCGGACCGCTACGTGGCCGACTTCGCCGCCGCGCTCACTGAAGTGGTCACCGACCCCGGCCGGGCCGCCGAGATGGGCAAGGCCGGCCGCCAGCGGGCCATCGACGCCTTCAGCTGGGCGGCGATCGCCGAGCGGACCGTGGAGGTCTACCGCTCGGTCCTCGCCTCGTGAAGCTGATGTACGCCGCGTGGGGCGACGACCTCACGCACCGGCTCCGCGACGCACGCCTGCACGAGCGGCTCGCCGCGGCCGGAGTACGACGCCTCCAGCTCAACCTCGACGACGAGGACGTCGCGCCCGCGATGCGGATCGCGACCGGCGCCGACCACATCGGAGCGATCGTCAGCGTCTGGGCCGATTCCGACGCGGCGGTCACGCGGGAGCTGGACGCGGTGACGACCAACCTGGCGGGCTGGGAGGTCGACGAGCGGCTCCCGATCCCGCCGCCGGAGTCGCCGCCCGGCGTACGGATGGACGCGCTCGCCAACGTCGCGGTCCTCAAGAGGCCCGACGACCTCGACCGCGACGAGTGGCTGCACCGGTGGCTGGTCGACCACACCCCGATCGCGATCGCCACGCAGGCGAGCTTCGGCTACGTGCAGAACATCGTGACGAGGCAGGTCACCGACGACCCGCCACGCCGGGTGGACGCGCTGGTCGAGGAGCTGTTCCCGTCCGCCGGGATGGTGGACATGCACGCGTTCTACGGCAGCGGTGGCGACGACGCCGAGCTGAACGACCGGCTCACGAAGCTGATGGCGAGCGTCGCCCGGATCGGCTTCGACCACGACATCGACCTGGTGCCGGGCAGCCGCTACGTCTACGACTTCTAGATGATCAGCGCCAGCAGCAGGACGAACACCAGCCCGCTGACACAACGGAGACATCAGTCCTCCTCGTGACGGGTCTCCGCGAGGTACCCCTCCACGATCTCGTCGACACTTCCCGCCACGCTGACGACGACACCGCGCTCGTCGGGCGCCAGCGGCTCGAGCGTCTCGAACTGCGAGGTCAGCAGCGACCGCGGCATGAAGTGACCCGGCCGCGAGGCCTGCCGGCGTTCGATCAGGTCACGGCCGCCCTCGAGGTGCAGGAACTCGACGGTCGGGCAGTGGTGGCGCAGCTGGTCGCGGTACCTCCGCTTCAGCGCCGAGCAGGCGATCACGCCGCCGTCCTCATGCTCTGACAGCCACTCACCGATCCGCTCGAGCCAGGGCCAGCGGTCGCCGTCGTCGAGCGGCTCGCCGCGGGTCATCTTGTCGATGTTGGCCTGCGGATGCAGGTCGTCGGCGTCCTCGAACGGCACCCGCAGCCGCCCGGCCAGTGCCGCGCCGACGGTCGACTTGCCGGAGCCGGAGACGCCCATCACCACAACGGGACGGCCGGGAGAGCTCATGCCGGCCCGGTACCCCGCTGGGTGGCTGCTACTGAGCCTCGGAGTCGTAGACGACCGTGCCGTCGAGGGTCTCGGTGATGGAGGTCGACTCGCTGAAGTCGTTGGACGCGTAGGCACTGATCTGGGGACCCGAGCCGAACGAGTCGCCGATGATGACGTACCAGTTCTCGGGATTGTCCAACCGGCCACGGACCGTGTTGAGCATGTCGACCATCTGCTGGGGGTCGACCAGGCTGAGGTCGACCTGCGCGTCGTCGGTGGTGCCCTTGATGTCCTGGAGCTCGAGCTCCTCGCCGTTCCAGTAGAAGTTCTGGTAGCGGTTGTTGGTGCCGGTCGGGATCTCGAGGACGGCGTACCTCGGGTAGAGCACCGCCGAGAACGCGTAGGTGGCGTCCGTCTCGTCGCGCAGCGCGTCGACCATCTCGGTGTAGCCGTCGACCGTGTGGACGTTGACGCCGCTCTTGCCCGGCTCCTGGCCGGGGAGGTACGTCGTGTCGTCGGTCGGCCCGATGCCCTCGAACTCGGGGAAGGAGTCGCGAGCGGCGAAGAACGCGATCACCGCACCCGCGATCGGCACGACGACCGCCACCAGGATGATCGCCGCGATGATCCCGCCGATCGCCTTGCCGCCCTTGCCCGTCGCGGTCGCGACGTCCGTGACGCCGGCGGCCCCGGCGCCCGGGCCGTAGTTGACCAGCGGCCACGACTGGCCGCCGGCAGGCGGCTGGCCCGTGGGGGTCGGTGCCATCGGCGCGATCGTGGGTGGCGCGGCCGGTGCGGGCGCGCGCAGGTCACGAACGGCGAGGTCGATGTCCTGCATCGTCTGCGCTCCGCGCAGCTGCTCGACCCGCATGTCGTGGTCGGCCTGGACGATGCGCCCGGACTTCAAGGCCTGTTCGACCGTCTTGATCGCATCGTTGCGAGCGCTGTTGTCCGCTCGCTCATCCGGCGTCGTCACGGGAGCAACGTAGTGGATATCTCCCGCCAGAGGGCCGGAGTCGGTGCCCCCGCACGGCGAGCCCTAGCCCGGATCGGTCCTCGGCCTCCCCGGGAAAGGTCGAGGGCCAACGATCCAGACTTCCCCGATGCTCGGGTTCGCCTCCGCGGGACACCGCGTCCGATGTCTGGGTCAACGAACGCGCGCCGCGAAGGTCACGTCGAGGTGGGCCAGCTCGGCCGCGTACTTGGGAGGCAGCACCGCCGGCTTGCCGTGGTGGGTCCAGGTGTAGATGTGGGCGAGGTCGAAGACCGACGAGCACAGACCGCAGGTCAGGACCCGCTCCGGTCGCCGGTGCCGCTCGAGCGTGTGACCACCCGGGCAGGTGCCGAGCCACGCGGCCGGCGGGGTCGGCGAGTCCGGTGAGACGCACCGCTCACCCGAGGAGCCGATCCGCTGGGCCATCGCCCGCCACGTCGCGTCGTGCGCGTGCGCCGGCCCGACCAGCGCGTGCGCGATCTCGTGGAGGATCGTGTCGCGGACGTCGTCCTCGCTGTGGACGGCGGTCAGCGGTGCGCTCAGCCCGAGGGTCTGCTCGGTGAAATGGCAGATCCCGGCTCGTCGCTTGGCGTTGTCGTAGGAGACCTCCCACTCGTCGAGGCCGTGCACCTCGAGGAGGTACTCCGCCATCGCGAAGGCATCACGCAGGTCCACGGCAAGCACGCTACGACGAGGCGCCGACGGCTGCTCGTCGGCCACGCCGAACTCATGCCTCCGGGTCGGCCTCCGTGGTCTTCTCGAGCCGCTCGTGCAGCCGGGCGCGTACGTCGTCAGGGGTCATCTGCGTGCGCTGTCGCTGGTCACGCGCGACCACCGCACCCGTAGCCGCCACGCCGGCCAGACCGGCCACCCCGAGCCACTTCCAGAGCTTCACGCGATGATCGTGTCATGGCGCCCCGAGAGTCAGGCAGAGCGCAGCTCCCGCTGGTCGAGGCGGTCGAGCTCGTCCGCACGGGAGACCTGTGGCTCTTCCGGGGCGACTCGGTCGCCGACCACGCGATCCGCACCCTCACCAACGCGCCGGTCAACCACGTCGGGATGGCCGTCGTGCTCGACGACCTGCCGCCACTGATGTGGCACGCCGAGCTCGGCAAGGGGCTGATGGACGTCTGGACCGGCAGCCACCACCGCGGCGTACAGCTCCACGACCTGGAGGCCGCGGTGACCCAGTGGATGGACCGCTACGAACAGAGCGGGTGGCTGCGCCAGCTCTCCGTCGACGTCACGCCGGCGATGGAGGACGCGCTGCTCACCACGATCGCGCGGATGGACGGGCTGCCGTTCCCCTCGACCGTCGGCCTGCTCGGACGGGTCGCCCGCGGCCGGGTGCGCCGCCGGGCACCCGCCGAGCTCGCCTACTGCGCCGAGGTCGTCGCCGAGGCGTACATGGCGATGGGGCTGCTCGACGACTCGCGGCCCTCGAACTACTACGACCCCGGCAAGTTCTGGTCCGGCGACGACCTCGATCTCGAGCTCGGCGCGACGCTGGGCGAGGAGATCTCGATCTATCGGACCGAGCGTCCCCAGCCCTGGTGAGCCCGGCTCGCTCAGTAGGCGACCGCGCGCCCCGCCTCGGTGAGCTCCCAGACCCCCGGCTTGCCGCCGGCCATCAGCCCGGCGTCGATCATCGCCTTCCGCTCCGACCGGGCGGACTGGTGCCAGCGGACCTCGCCGGTCGGCGTGGGCTGGCGGTCGCGCTCGCGGAGCTCGTCCTCCATCGCCATCTCGAGCTCGAGGAGCATGTCCTCGGTCTCGAGGCTGCCCTCGCTCCGCAGGATCCGGACGATGTGCGGACGGAACGACGACTTGTCGGTCACCTTGCTCGGCATCCGGGCCGGCGCGCTCGTCGTACGCACGGCGGAGGCGCGCGTGGTCGACGTCCGCACCCGGGGCGCCCGCGGAGCCGGCGGAGGCGGTGGCGGCGGCTTCGGCATCCCGTGCACACAGGTGCTCAACGGCAGGTCGCAGAGATCGCAGTACTCCTCGGCCACTCGCCCCACACTACGGCTCCGCCCGGCATGAGACGATCGCGGCCGTGCCGCTGTACCTCGACAGTCCCGTCTACGGCGCTCGTGTTCCGCAGCGCTCCACCCTCAGGTCAGAGGAGCGGTCAGCACCTTCCTGGTGAACTTCTCGGTCGCCGGCGCCCAGTCGTCGGTGCTGTCCGGCATGCCCTGGGACGACGACTTCACCGCGACCGCGAAGCTGATCGGCGTCGGCTGGGCGAGGCGGGTCGGGAACAGCCGGATCTTGGACGTCGTGCCGGCCATCGAGAGCCTGGCGACGTCCTTGTTGGAGATGTCCTTGCCGTCCTTGGTGAACGACTTCGCTTTGTGCACGGTGAACTCGGAGAACGCGTCACCGCTCAGGTGGAGGTCGGGGACCCGGTCACCGTCGAAGTCGAACCACACGTCGACCGCATCGCCGGGCTTGACGTTGCGTGCGTACTTGACGAGCACGACCGCCGGGCGGGTGCTCTTGGGTGCGCTGCGCAGCGTCACCTGGATGATGTCGTAGGCCTTGTCCGGCTCGCTGGCGTCCTTCACCGTCCGAGTCGTGGGCGGCAGCGCCTCGGCGGGCGCGGTCGCGAGCAGGGTGAGGAGCACGGCGCCGGCGGCGGCCGCCGCGGCGTACGGGCGAAGCGTCATGGGGTCTCCCGATTTCGGTGGTCGGTGCCCGCCATCCTAGGGAGCGACCCGCAGTCGGGTCAGAGCTCGAGGGACGCGGAGTCCTCGTAGGGCAGCTCCGCGTGGATCTCCGGCGGCTGCAGGTAGCGCTCGGCGAACGCGTCGCCCCAGCCCTCCTGCGGCCCCAGGCCGTCGCGCACCCCGGAGACCAGGGACTCGAGGCTGACGATGCGGCAGTGCTCCTGCGGGTCGCGGAGGGCGGCGCTCAGCCCGGCCAGGGCGCGGGTGGCGTCCGGGTCCTCGCCCAGGCACATGACCACGACCGACGCCGAGCTGACGCCCATCACGCCGTGCCGGGCGCAGGCGGCCGCGAGCAGGCTGGTGCGCCACAGCTGGTTGGTCGCGGGGCCGAGCAGCGGCCGCGCCGTACCGGGGTGGAACCAGCCGCTGTACTCGTGCACCTGCCGGTAGCCGTCGCTGTTGTAGATCGTCCGGTTGAACTGCTCGGTGTACTTCACGTCGATCCCGATGAGGTGCCTGGTGCCGTCCTCGCGGACCGTGATGACCGCGGCATCGAAGACCGACCGGTCACCGAGCAGGTCGACCGCCGGCCGCCAGACGCACTCCATCACCTCGACCGCCACGGCGTGCGGGTCGAGGAAGGCGCGGACCACGTCGAGGCCGCGGTCCTTGGCCGCCCTCAGCTCGCCGAAGATGGAGAACGCCATCGGCATGCTCGAGAGCATGTTGCGCGCCAGCCGCGCCTTGTCGATCGAGCCGCCGGACGCCTGCACGAGGTCCGCACGCTCGAGGGCGTACTTCGCGGCGTCGCGGGTCAGGAAGTTGAGACCGGGTCGCTCCACCACGTCGCGCAGGGAGAGCAGGCTGCCGAGGGGGCGGTTGCCGCCGTTGACGCGGTACTCGCCGTAGTCGGCCGTGATGACCTGTTCGCGGTACCACGACTGGAGCAGGCGGTAGCGCGCCGTCCGACGAGAATCGCTCGCCACGGACAAGCGCGGATCGCTCCACGACAGCTGCATAAGTCGGTTCCCCCCAGTTTCTTTGGCCGACTAGGACTACAACTACCGTGTCTAGGGCCTCCACAAACAGCCGGTCTGGACCAACTCAGCCCAGATAGCGGTCTGCGACCACCTGTTGCTGGTCGACCGGATGGCCGGTCTGGATGGTCCACGCGAGCCGGATCAGCCCCGCGTGGGACCACAGCAGCGGCGTCGCCGAGCGGGTTCCTTCGCCCGCCGGGCAGCAGCCCTGCCCGGTCGGCGCGCGGCCGTCCCAGACCTGTTCGGCGATCATGTCCGAGCCGCTGGCGGCAGCGGCCATGCTGGCCAGGTAGGGGGCTCCGCTCTGGCCGGCGGCGACGGCGTACTCACCGCGTTCGCCGGCGAGCAGCGGCCAGGCGCGCCCGAGGGTCCCGTGGTCGACGTCCTCGTCGCTGACGTCCCACTGGGCGCCGGTGCGCGTCTCGCCGTACCCGTCGAAGGAGAAGCGGTGCCAGAAGGTGCCGTTGGGGGTGGGCACGGCCAGGTCCTGGTCGACGACCTTCAGGCTGTTGACGACGTCGGGGTCGGCGGGCGAGACGATGCCGAAGCGGACGAGGTCGAGGAAGCTCGCGTCGACCACCCGGCGCTGGTCGGCCCGGGCCGGCCCGCCGTCACCGATGTCGTACGTCGTGCCCCTGTTGGGTTTGCCGTCCTTCGTCACGCGCAGGAAGTACGGCGCGTCGCTGAGCGGGCCGTTGGTCGTCACTCGTCCAGCCCTTGACCTTGCGCGCCCACTTGTCGGCGGTGCGCTCCCACCTCTTGGCGAGCTTCGCGTCGCCGTGCTGGCGCGCGATGGCCGCGCCGGTGACGAGCCCGTCGATCTCGGCGGCGATGGTCGCCGGTGAGTAGCCGGACTGGTTCTCCCAGCGCTCCTGCGGCGAGAACGGCGCCTTCCGCCCGGTCTCCTCGTCCCGGAACTTCATGAGGAACCCGACCGCCTTCTTGATGCCGCGGTAGGTGCGCTTGTCGGTCTGGCCGACCAGGTGCGCGAGCGCGATCGGCAGGGTGACCTGGTCGAGCTGGATCTCGGTCCACTCCTCGGTGCCGTCCACGTCGGAGTTCTGCGGGAACGAGCCGTCCTTCTTCTGCTGGGTGCGGAACAGCCACCGCACCGCGCGCTGGGCGGCGGCCACGTCGCCCATGGCGTAGAGGGCGGTGCCGATCTGGTAGAGGTCGCGCGACCAGACCTCGTGGTACGCCGAGGACGGGTCGCTGAGGTCCTTGACCTCGTCGCCCCAGACCCACGGCGCGCTCGGACTCGCGACGAAGGCGCCCGGGTGGGCCTTGTCCTCGCCGGCCGCGAGGACGAGGGCCGAGGCGAGGTACTCGCGCTGGATCGCTGCGGCGCTGGCCGGGACCGGCTTGAGCGCGCTCAGGTAGTCGTGCCAGCCGGCGTCGTACTGCCCCGCCGTGGTGGTCCACGGCTGGCCCAGCGCCTGCTTGGCCGCCTGCGCCGAGGCCTGCGACGTACGCCCGAACCCCAGGCTGATCGTGGCGTCGCTGCCCGCTGATGTAGGCCTGGTCCTGGCTGGTGTCGAACAGCCTCGGGCTGCTCACCAGCGTGCTGGCCACCCGGGCCTTGTGAGTCGACCGCCTTGAGCGACCTCTTCGTGCTGCGGAGGTGGTCTCTGATCGGTGCCGTTGCCCAGCGCGGGCTGGTAGCGGACGCCGAGCGTGTGCTTGCCGCCGTCCAGGGACTCGACGCTCGCGTGGATGACGACCGCGCTGCGCGCTCGGGTCGGTGACGATCTCCTCGGTGAGCCGGTAGTGGCCGTCCTTGTCGGTGCTCACCTGGGTGAACCGCAGGCTGCGCTCGTCCGGCCTCGTGACCACGGTGGTCATGTCGCGGCTCTGGCTGTCGGCGTGCTCCCCGTCGATCACCGTGCAGCTCGAGGGTGCGCAGGCTCGGCGTGGAGAGGTCGGGGTAGAACACCTCGCTGACCCGGCCGTCCTGGAGCGTGAACCAGACCCGGCTCTGCCTGCTGCGGGCGGTCCCGAAGCCGGTCTTGTCGGCCTCGGTCCAGCCCTTGTTGGGCCCCGGACTGCGCGCTGCGCTGGGCGCTGGTTGGTCGGCGTACGTCGTGGGAGCGGCCAGCACTGCGGCGGTCATCCCGAGGGCGAGCGTGGCGATGGTGAGGCGTCGGCGCATGGGGATCGGGTACCCACTCGGCATGGCCGTCCCCACCTTCCAGGACCTCCCGCTTGCAGATCGCTCTCGCCGCTGGAACGGCGACGCGGCCGAGAAGCGGGTGCGCAAGTTCACCGGCGCCACGGACGCGCCCAACGCCGCCTACCGGCGCGTGCACCTCTGGTACGACGCCGACAACAAGGACAACTACACGGCGTACAAGCTGCTCATCGCCGACGTCGTCGACGGCAAGCTGGTCGCCGTGCCGCGCGGGATCATGGCCGCCGCCGGGATCATGCAGGGCGCGCACGGCGGTATCGACGACGTCGCGCCGAAGGAGCGGACGCGGATCAAGAACCACCTCGCGAAGTACTACGCGAAGATGGACGACACCCCGCCCTGGGAGTAATCCACAGATTGCTTTCGGCCCCGTTGTGACCGCCCCGCGCGGGGCAGCGTGGGGTCATGACGATCCAGTTCACGACCCCCGAGTTCCACGCGTCCGTGGCGGAGGTGCGCCACGCCGCTGCCTCGCTGTCGTCGACGCGCTCCCGGGCCGCCGGTGAGGTGGCCACGCTGCTCGACGGCTGGCACGGCGCCGCCGCGGCGGCCTTCGCCGAGGCGTGGTCGGACTGGCTGAGATCCTCGGCAGCGGTCGAGTCGGCGCTGTCCGGCCTCGCCGACGCGCTGACCCTCTTCCAGACCGACATCACGCTGGTCGATGACCGCTCGGCCTCGTCGCTCTCGCTGTTGGCGGGACGGCTGTCGTGAGCTCGTTCTTCTACGCCGTCGACCTCGACCTCGCCCGCGACGTCGTGGCCTCGCTCGCCGCGGTCGAGTCCGAGCTGGACGAGGTGGTCGTCGACCTGCGCTGGCGGGTGGCCCGGCTGCACGAGATGTGGGCCGGCACCGCCGCCGCAGCGCACCTGACCGCGCACGGCTCCTGGGAGGCGTCGTACCGCGACATGCACGAGGCCCTCGTGGCGATGCGCGAAGCCCTCGGGACCGCCGCGGCCAACTACTTCACGGCCGCCGCTGACAACACGTCGATGTGGAACGCGGTGCGGTGATGCTCGTCGACTCCGTGCAGCTGGTCGACGCCTCGTCGTGCTTCGAGCACGGCAACCAGAGCGCGGCGCTGGTCCACGACACGCTGCTCCGGCGGCTGTCGGACTGCGGTGCGATGGCGGGCGACGCGTCCACCGCGGAGGAGTTCGCGTCGGCGTACGACGACGCCGCCTCGTCGTGCCTCGCCGCGGTCGGCGACCTGGTCGACGCGTTCACGACCTGCGGCCGGCTCACCGCGGCCTGCCTGGCCAACCACGGCCACGCCGAGAACCGCTCCCTCATCTCCGGCCGCACCGTCTTCACCGGCACGCCCTGCGTGGCCGGCTACGTCGCGGTCCTCTCCTGCTCGCTCCCCTCCTCCCTGGGCGGCGACCTCTCCGGACTGCCCTCGTGGGCGTCGTGGATCCTCGACCAGGTCGAGGGCTTCGTCTGGCCGGACGCCGACACCGACCGGCTGCGCGCCGCCGCCGCGGCCTGGCGGGCCGCCTCGTTCCAGGTCGCCGACCTCTCGGCGTACTGCTCCTCGGCGATCCGCTCGTTCTCCTTCCTCCGCTCCCCCGAGGTCCCGGTCGCCGTCGAGGTCACCTCCGGCCTGGCCGACCGCTGTCGCGCCGTCGGTGACCAGTGCGCCGTCCTGGCCCGGGCCTGCGACACGTACGCCGACCACGTCGACGAGCAGCGCGCCGCGATCCTCGACCTGGTCCAGGACCTGCTCCGCGACGCGGTGATCATCGAAGGCATCGGCATCGTCCTCGGGACGCTCACCGTGGGTGCCACCGCCGCCGGCGCCACCGCCCTCAACGCCGCCCGCATCGCCGCCACCGCACCCCGCCTGCTCCGGATCATCGCCACGCTGCGGACGCTGGCCTCGACCTGCGCCGCGCCGCTTCGCTTCGCCGCCACCGCGCTGCGCGACGTGCGGCTCGAGCTCGCGGTCTTCCGCCGGGCTCGGATCACGGTCGCGTCGGCGTACGAGGCCGAGCGGCGTGGCCCGCGTCGAGCGGCTGCGCGGTCTGCTCCGAGATCCTCGCCTCTTCGACCCGAAGGAGCTGCGCGGACTGCTCGAAGGCCGACGTCGAATCGCTGTGCAAGGGTTGGCCGGTGCGCGACAGCTCGCGAGGGTGAGGGGATCGTGCATGACGACCCGCTGCGAACTACGGACGCCAGATCCGGGTCATGGACGGCTACCCGCCAGGAACCCGGCCGGACCCGATCACCGAGGGTCCCTACGCCGTCGTCTCGCAGGAACGGCGCCGACCATCAAGATCCCGCTCTCAGGGAACCCGATCCTGTGAACGCCGAGATCATCGCCCACCTCCTCGACGAGATGGAGGAGTACTACGGCGCCTTCGACCACTGTCCGCTCTACCGTTCTCGGGCTGGCGAGCTCTGAACGACGGGCTGCGAACACCGAGGAGAAGCGCGACTCTGGCTCAGCAGGCGTATGACGAGTTCACCTCGCGTCACTCCACCAAGGTCGTCTGGGTTCCACTGGCCGCTCCGACTCGAGCAGGCCGCGACCGCTCGAGCCAGGCACGCCACTCGACTTCGACCTCGACCCCGACGGCTCGACCGACATCCCGTTGCTGGTGCTCGTGCCGGACTAAGCCGTGAGCACGTACCCGTCCAGCGCGATCCAGCAGCCCGCGCTCGGCCACCGTCATCGGCGGTGCCGTACTAGTGTAGCGGTGACCGGTCGGCGTCACGGTCTCGATGGTGTGGCGGGGTCCGGGTCGCGGCCTCGCTGACCAGCCGAGGGCAGCCTTGGCGTAGTTGCAGTGTTCGCAGAGCCCCTGCCCGTTGGCCGCGCTGGTCGGACCGCCGTCGGCGTGGGCCTTGGCGTGGTCGAGGTGGCGGACCGGGGCGTCGCAGTAGCGAGTGCGGCACTTCTGGTCGCGCAACCGCAGGTAGTCGGCCAGCGCGCCCTCGAACCGACGCGACTTCGAGTCCATGGACACCAGCTCGCCGGTCTTGGGGCTGGCGTAGAGGCGTCGCACCCACTGGTCGACGCCCTGCTCGGCGTTCGCGGCGATCCACTCGCGGAGGAGGTCGCCGGGGACCGGGCCGTAGTGCTGCACCCAGCCGAATCCGTCGTCGTCCCCCAGCAGGACCGAGTCGGGCACCACGACGTTGATCATCAGCGGCACTGACGGTGCGCCCTCCCCGGGGCTGAGGACGCGTCGCACCAGGGTGTCGGCCATGATCTGGCCGCGCGAGCGCTGGTCGCCCGCGGCTCGGGCCTGGTCGGCCTCGCGGCCGAGCACCGCCCATACGGCGACGCCGTCCTTGACCGGCAACAGGGCGGAGAGCTGGCTCATCACGTCGGGAGCAGGCCGCAGGGACACGCGTCGGTCGCCCTCGGCGCGGCGCCGTCGTTCGACGAACGAGACCGGGTCCAGCTCGTAGGCCGCCTCGCGGGCCCTCGCCACGATCTCGCCGTCGCCCATCCCCTCGAGGACGTCGGGGTCGCCGGCGACCCGCCGGTCCACCTCGGCCCGATCCTCCCGCGACAGGCAGGCGGTCTCCCGTGCCAGCAGCATCGCCCGCCACTCGGTGATCCGCACCACCGCGGAACGCGGCCTTGGTGTGCGGCAGCTCATCGAGCACGACAGCCAGCCCGACGTGCTGTCGACCGCGATGGGGCGACTCCCGCCGGGCCAGCGCGACCTGGGCAGCGACCGCCCGGCCCCGACGCTCCGCGGGCACACCCGCACGAGCCTCGGCCTCCCGCTGCGACCGGTCGAACGCCGCGGTCAGCACCGCCTGCGCCGCCTCGGCCGAGCACTTCAGCTCCTCGAGGGCGCGGATCAGGTCGATGCGGTCTGCGTCGTCGGACGCTTCCCCGATCCGGGACAGCGCGACGCCCGCGCCGCGGACGTCGTCCACGGTCGGCACCGCACCAAACCCGAGATCGAACATACGTTCGATTCTAGCCGTTTCCGCCGACAGCCGTCGGCGACACTCCACAGGCTCGGCCGGCCGGAGTTCAGGCGGCAGCCAACCGGGCCAGTTCCTCACATCTCGACCGGACAGGCTCCACCGAGCAGTCCGCGAGCACCGACCAGTGAGCCGCGTGCTCGGCGGACGTGCAGTGCTGGCGCATGGCCTCGAAGACAGGTTGGTCGAGAATCACCGCTCCCACATGCGGGGCAACCGTGCTGGCCCCACTCACGCCACTCACTGTGATGGCGATGAACGCGACCTCCGCCACCATCACGCCGTTGGCCTGGTGCTCGCTCAGCCCCTGGTCCAACAGTTCCACCAGCCGCCCAGGTGGCGGACCCGGCTCCTCTTTCTGTCCGCCTTCGAGGATCGACATCGGAACGATGTCAGAGGAGAACAGAGTGCGGTTTCGGCAGGAGAAGGCGTACCCGAGCCGTCCGTCGTGTCGACCGTCACCAATGCAGGTGATCCAGAACACCGAGTCCTCGTGCGTGCTCGCCGCGGCGACGCCCTGGGCAGTCGCAAGGTCGACGCTCACCGGTCTTGACTCGAACATCAGTCCTGGGGCCGATGCGACAGGCACCACCCGACCGATCACCGGGCTGTCGCTCCCGCGGTCGGTGAGGGCGCCGATGTTCATGACCTCGATCGGAGCCCCCGTCGAGAGATCGCGGACTCGCAGCGCCGCGCCGTTCGCATCCTCGAGGACGTAGCCGTTCATCCGCGTCTCGGCCCAGTCACGAATCTGGTCGCAACGCTCCACGAGGGCTGCGTCGGCCTTGACGTCCAGGAAGTCCAGCAACCCGCCGTACTCGAAGACGCGAGCTGTCGCACAGCCAGTCGGCCGCGGTCGCTCGGTGCGGCGTCATTCGCGACCTTCCGCCTGCTCGCGTGGGCCACGACATCGTTGAATCACGGCATCGTCGGTGCGAGGGTCCGCTCCACCAGCATCCACCGATAGCCTGCTCCACGCACCACCGCGAGTACATCCATCCGGGGCCTGGTCGCCGAGCTCACCAGTTCCTGCAGCTTGTGCGGCGTCAGCGAACCCTCTACCTGCAGAGTCTGCTCGAGGTGCCAGAGTGCCTCATGGCGTCGCCGCGGGCGGCGGCTCCGATATGGGCGTCCATGTGCTCGATGTCCTCGTCGGTCATCAGGTGAGTCATGTCCTGACCCGGGCGCAGGGTCGCAACGCGCACTCGGCCCTGTCCGGATGATGGCGCCCGACGCCGTCGAGCGGTGCGGCGACGTGACTTGCGAACGCGCGACTTCGGCATGGCTCACCGCCCCCCAGCGCTGATGACGGAGGGCAGCCCCGGGACCAGGTCGAGGAACGGCGTGGTCAGGGTCGCCACGTCGTCGGCGGAGAGTCGTTCGCGGTGGCAGGCGGCCGACGTCATCACGGTCGCCCACTGCTGAAGAGGAACGATCGGTCGGGGCCAGAACACGCCCGGTAGTCGCTCGAGCCCGTTCCGCCAGGGGCAGCCCGCCGGCGCGACGACCGCCCAGCCCAGCGCCGAGCCGACCATGCGCTGGTAGTCCTCGAGGCCCTCGTCACAGTGACGCTGAACCAGCTCGATCATGGTCGCCACGCCGAGCGGCCGGAGCACGGCGTAGAGCCGGTCGAGGACTCTCCGGGGCGCGCGCCACTGCGGCCCCGGCAGCTCGCCGACCGGACCGAGGCCGGTCAGCCAGGCGCCGCGGGCGTGCAGCCGCTGCGCGTTCGTCAGTCCGTCGGCAACCACTTCGGCGCTCAGGACTGTCCACAACACCTCCGTGAGGATGTCGAGCAGAGCGCGGTGGATCTGCGCCGGCGTGCCATGGCTTGGACGGAAGCCGATGACCTCGATCAGCTCCTCCTCGAGACCTGGCTGCTGGAGCCGCGACTCGACGAGCTGGCGAGCGAGGTCTTGGGTCCTGTTCGCCTGCTCGACCCGACCGAAGTCTCGAGCGACGGCGAGTGCCCTGCCTATCGGCCAGGTGATGCCACCGCCCTCGTCCATGACACTCCCGGCCAAGTAGACGTTGCTGAGGGTGACAGCGTCCGCCGACCAGAACTCGGCCACTCGGCCTGCCACCATCGGGGTGAGCGGGCCCAACTCCCCGGCGGCGACGAACGTCGGCGTCAGCGTCCAGCCGTCCGGCACAGACGCGTCGTCGCCCAGCCTGGCCAGGATGGCGGCGTACTCCGTGGTCGCCCGCTGGAGGCCCCTCTTGCCCAGGGGTCGCGGCCGACCGATCGGGCGACGGTGCAGCGACCACCGCACCGGCAGCACCGAGGCGCCGGGCGCGATGCCGAACGCCTCGAGCTCGTCGCGATCACCCGGCGGGTCCAGGCGGAATCGCGCCGTGACCATGCCGTCGTCGTACGCGCGCTGCCAGGTGTCGCCGATGGTGACTTCGCGGTCGATGAGCTGCCAGGCCAGCTCGTTGAGGATCCCGCAGCAATCGCGCGGGCTGAACTTCCAGTCGGCGCCTGGGTCGTCACCGAGCGAAGGTCGCGCCCAGAGATGCAGCTCCGGCAGCTCGCGCTCGAACAGACCGACCGTGTAGGCGAAGTCCTTGCCCTTCCCGTCCGGGTCGAAGACCGCTGTGACCTGCCAGTCAGGGATGCGGTCGTGGGTGTTCCCGAGAGTGGTCATGGGCGCGTCGCCTCAGGCCCGGGCGCGGCGAGTGGCGAGGTCGATGACCTGGGCGGTCGGCGTCCGTGACGGCAACGGCTTCCGGCGCGTCTCGCGGGACTGCGTCGACCGCGGCCACAGGACCTTCTCGGTGACCCGGTTCGCCCCCACCTGGATGGCGAACAGCTCCTTGGTGTCCCGCCGGCAGCCGACCACCATCCCGGTGGCGCGGAGCTCGCGCGGTCTGAGGAAGGACCGGACGAGGTAGCGCAGCCAGCCCGCGGGGTCGCCGTACTTCTCGTCCCCGTCATGGGTCAGGCAGCATCCGTCCTCGCACGCCACCCAGCCGCATGCGGGCCGTGGCTGACCTTCGTCGCGTGCGGCTGCGCGAAGGGCCGCGAGGCGTTCGATCTGGTCGCTGTCGAGTGCCGGCTCGATGCCGATGTGACCGATGAAGTCAGTGGTGATTGCCATGCCGACGAGCCTGCCCCGAATCGCGGGAGGGCGTCGGACCGTCTCCACAGGCCTGTGGAGAGCGGGGCTTGGTCAGCCTCGGTGCTTCCCGCCGCTGCGCATCGCCCGGCTCACTTCCAGCGCGGCGGCCTCGACCTCGTCGCGGTCCAGCCGCTGCCGCTTGAAGACCAGCGTGTCAGCCAGGTTCACGATCCCGCAGACGCTCACGCCGCGGCTCCACGAGTCCTCGGGCTGGTCGCCGGTCAGGCACAGCACGGGGTGCACCTCGTCGCGGCGTACGCCGGCCACCTCGGCCACCTGGTGCGCGACCTCCAGCAGCCTCATCAGCTCCTTGGCCTGCGCGCGCTCCTTCTCGTGCCGGCGCCCGCAGCCGATGACGAAGACGCCGGGCGGACCGACGACCACGAAGTCTGCGCGTGGCCCCTTGTCCTCGCTGCGCGTGTCGATGACCTGCCAGTCGTCGAAGGGGAGCTCGGCCAGGGCGCGCTCGATCACCACGTCTACCTCTGCGGGTGCGAGCTGTGCCATGGAGTCCTCCCTGAAGCTGTCTGTTCCGACGGTACGTGGGCTCAACCACGCCTCGCAGGAGAACGCCTCAACGTAACCCCTATCACCTAGTTTCCGCCCGGCACCGCGTGCCCGGACTCGTAGGCATACATGACCAGCTGGGCCCGATCGCGACAGTCCAGCTTGGTCAGCAGATGGCTCACATGGGTCTTCACGGTGCCGTACCCGAGGTGCAGCCGGGCCGCGATCTCCTGGTTGGAGAGCCCCTGCGCGACCGTCAGGAGTACGTCGCGCTCGCGGTCGGTGAGGCCGTCGTCCTCCGTTGGGCGTCTGGGCTGGGGCAGCTCGGCGAACCGCTCGATCAGCCGCCTTGCACGCCCTCGGCCGAGCGCAGCAGCAGCACCAACCCGGCCCGCTGTCTCAGGAGACGTGCAGCACGGTGCCGAGGGCCGAGCACGAGGACTGCGAACCCTGGCGCAGCTCCCCCGCTGGGACCGTCGCCTGCAGCCCGTACCAGCCGGGCTCGTCGACGTAGGGGTAGAGCATCACCGTGGCGTCACCGTTCATCTTCTGGTCCACCGAGGTGTCGATCGCCCCCGAGCAGTTTCCGGCCGTCAGCGCCTGCTGGGTGGCGTAGGGACCCCGCACGCTGAGGGTGACGTCGACCGCCGGAAGCCGGGGCAACCCGGACAGGCTCACCCGGACCTCCGCGTTGCCGGGCTGCATCTCCGGGTTCAGGGCGGTCACCGTGACCGTGGCCACCGCCTTGACCGCGGTGACTGCCCCACACGCCGCGACAGGCAGCGCCGTGGGAGTGCCATCGACCGCCACGCGCCAGACGTAGTAGCCAGCGGCGCCGGGTGTCAGGGCCGGCAAGGCGTAACCGCCGTCGGCGCTGACCGCCTTCGTCACGGTTCCGACCGCTGGACCCGCACACTGCGCCGCCGAGACCGAGCCGAAGGGTCCGTAGAGAGTCCCAGCGGCCGAGCGCGGAGTGCCGTCGCCGGTGACCGAAGCGGTGACCCGTGCCGCCGAACCCACCAGAATGGTGCCAGGGCTGGCCTGCAGACCCAGCGCCTGTGAACCTCGTACGGCGGCTCGCGTGCTGGCGACGAGCCTCCTCCGGACGCCTCCCTCGGCAGCGGCCGCCTGACCCTGCCGGACCGGCAGCCTCAGATGGAGGCGTTGCTCGGGGACCTCTCGCACGGTGGCGGTGATGCGGTGCCACCCGGGCTGAGAGACCGCGAACCGCGTCACCGCCTTGCCGTTGTCGCCGGTCACGGCCTCGACCGCCGCGGCACCCGCGGCGTCCACGGTCACGGGCAGGCCGGCGGCCGGCCGTCCGTGGCCATCGGTGACCTTGACCGTGGCCTCGATCGTGCCCCCGGCGTCGGCGTTCGTCGCCTTCAACCGCGCGCGGTACTGCCCGGCGTGCAGCCGCGACTGCTTCAGCATGATCCGCGCGAACCGAAGAACTGTCGCCCACTCGGGCGCCTCGTGGATGCGACGGGCACCCCGAGCGCCGGTGGTACTCCAGCGGCCACCGACCAGGACGGCGTAGACGCTGGCGTCGACGGCGGCCGCCTGCGTGGCGTCGCGATAGCCGCCGTACTTGGACAGGATCCAGGCCGCGCGCTTCGTCTCTGCGCGCGTGGCCCCGCGTCGACCGCTGAGGTCGTCAACGACGCGAGCGCGCTGGTAGCCCTGCCGGTTGGGTTCCCGGGTCGGCGTGATCAGGAAGATCGGCGTGTCGCCGATCTCGTATCCGCCGATCCAGCCGCCGGCCGCCCCGCCGGTGCGAGGGATCTCGTAGCCGGCCCACCGCTTGGCGGAGTGCGACGCCGACCCCGCGACCACGGCGGGCCCGGCGACGAGTGGCCCCGCGCCCAAGAGGACGGTCGCGAGCACGAGACTGCCACGTCGGACAGCGGTGGTGGACTGGAACATGACTGCCTCCTCAGCCTACGGGGGCCGGCGGCCGGGTGCCGGGGTCCCTCGGAGACTTGGGTCCTGGAGTGGGCCGGGGTTGCGGGATGTCGCTGCTGGGCTGTGGTGCCGGCGGCGCAGCGGCGGTCGACCCGGTCGTCGTCGTGGCTCCACCTGCTTCGATCGTGTCGTCCGCATCGACGACGACTGGCGGGTCGGGAATGCGCAAATGTCCGCTCACCGCTGACGCGGCCGACGACGTCGCCAGCCATTGGTAGACCCCCGGGAGGAGACCGCTCAGCTCCAGGCGGCGACCCTGGGGACTGCGCACCAGCACGCTGCGCACGATGCTGCTGCCGGCGTCGCCGCTCACCTCGAGGCGGACCAGCGCGGGCTGCGCCGTGGTCCGCACCAGGAAGGCTGCTCGGCCGGCGGCGGCATCGACGAGGCGCACCACCATGTGGGCCGGGCTCACCGCGCGATCGGCTTGCACCCGCGTCTGCGGGTGCACCGTGACGCCTGCAGCTCCCGTATCGCCAGAACCAGCGGCATCGCCGCCATCGCGCGAGGGGCCGACTCCGGCCACCGCGAGCGCGGCCGCCAGGATCAAGGCGACCACGCCCACGAGCCGCACGACGACGGCCCGGCGGCCGGTCGACAGGACCGGCTCACGCGGTCGACCCGGGATCGCCACGGTCCGTCGAACGGTCGAGGTCTCGGCGGCAGGACGGATGAGAGCCGCGACCTCCGGCACCTCCCCGCCCTGGCTGTCCGTGGGGACGGCCGGGGTCGCGGCGGGCGGACGGGTGAGAGCAGCGACCTCCGGCACCTCCTCGCGCTGGCTGCCCAGGGCGATGCGCGACTCCGTGAGGGCGGGCTCGATCAGCTCGCGGATCGTGCGCGACGGCGGTACGCCGAGCTCGTCCCTCACGGCGTCGCGGTAGCGGTCGAACTCGAGCAGGGCACTGCCGAGGTCGCCGCGGCCAAGATGGGCGCGGATCGCCAGCTCACCTGCCCACTCCAGGAGCGGATCGAAGCCGCTGGCCGCGCGCGCTGCGTCGACTGAGAGTTCCAGGTCACCTGCCTCGAGCGCCTGTCGAGCGATCCGTTCCAGCGCCTTGACCCGCAGCTGCTCGAGGCGTTCGCGCTCGGGCAGCACCCAGTCGTCGTACCAGTCGGGAAGCAGTCCCTCCCCCACCAGCTGACCCAGCAGTGCCCCGGCCTCGCCCTCGGCGATCGCGTCCTCGGTCGCGGCCGCGGCACGGCGCACCTCGTCCACGTCGACCTCGACGTCAGCGTCCAGCCCGATGCTGAGGCGGTCGGCCTGCAGCAGGCCGGGACAGCGCTGCTGCGTCTGGAGAACGGCACGACGCAGGCTGGCCAGCGCTCGGGCGTCCGTGCTCTCGGGCCACAGGCTGCCGGCGACGTGCAGGCGGCTGCTCTGCCCGGTGAGGCCGAGCAGGGCCGTGAGTCGCTCCTCGCGATGACCCAGGGCGACGTCCTCGCCGTCGGCCACCAACTGCCACCGACCCAGCAGACGCAGGCTGCAGCACTGCGCCCGGACCCTGCTCTGCTGTGGCACCTCTGCCTCCCGAGACCTTGACGACCTCGAGGTGGCGTCGCGACCCTCGGCGCCACCGTCCGCAAAAACGGAATCTTCGATGTATGCCCAGATGCGGCTCATCCAGTGGTGGGACGCACGCCAGACATACCCCATATTGGGCACGACCCGCGACGCTCTTGAGACGTGACGGCCCCTGGTCACGCAGGTGTCACGCGGGGCTCGCTCTCCTGTGCCTCCACTCCATCGCACCACGGGGGGAGGTGAACACCAATGCGCAGGGAACTGACCATCGCAGAGCTCGAGGCCGAGCGTACCGACCTCCTTCCGGCTCGGGAGACGCTCTCCTACCACGGCGGCAGCACCAACTGGGCGACGATCGTCGCGTCCAACTCGTCGCTGGCACTCAACGCGGGATCGCTCTTCGCCGCCGCCAACAGTGCGGCTGTCCAGACGATCGTCGTCAACCAGGGCTGATGCGCAACGCGTGGCCTCCCGTGCACCGGGAGGCCACGCAGGCATCGATCTCCGACACCGCTGAAAGGGGGTGAACCAGGATGTCCCGTCCAGAAATGGCCCTCGCCGAGCTCGACGCGCAGACAGCCGTGCCGCTTCCCCGCCGCGAGACGCTGAGCTGTCAGTTCGCGTGCGTCAACGTCAGCAACGTCATCGGCGTCAACCTCGCAATCGCGGTCAACGCCGCCACCATCAACTCGCAGGCGAACGCGCTCGCCGTGCAGTACCTCGCCTCGGCCCAAGTGCACTGACCCCGACCAGGCGGGGGGTGTGTTGCTCTGGCGCACCCACCGCCTCCAAACCCTCCACACCAGAGCACACCAGAGCGATGAACCCAACGACTGCAGACCACCACGCAGACACCCAGCCCGCTACCGGGCTGCGGTGGCGTCGCGCACTGGGTCTGCAGCTCCTGGGGCCGGTCCAGGGATCGGGCCTGCGTGACGTGGCCTACCTGGTCCGTCGTAGCGACGACCAGATGGTGCAGCTGTCCGAGCTGCTCCACCTGGTCGTCGTCCACGTGGAACCGCCCCGCCCGGCGGCGGAGATCGCGGCCGCGGTGAGCGCGTCGTACGGACGCACCCTCACCGTCGAGGGGCTCGAGCATCTGGTCACGACCCGGCTCCAGCCGCTCGGACTGGTGCTGCCCGAGGAGTCGGAGGAGCTGGCCCGGCCGGTGCGCGCCCGACCGATCCTGGCGCTGACCGTCAAGGCGACCCTGCTGCCGGCGCGGTGGACGCGGCGCGCCGCGGCGGTGCTCAGCCCGCTGCTGTGGCCGCCCCTCGTCGTGGCCGCCCTGGTCGGCCTGGTGGTCGCCGACGTCGCGCTGCTCAGCAGTGGCGGCTTCTGGCCGGCCCTCACCGAGCTGTTCATCACGCCCACCCTGGCGCTGGTGATCTACGCCCTGCTCACCCTGGCCGCGGTGTTCCACGAGCTCGGTCACGCGACGGCCTGCCGCCACGGCGGCGCCGAGCCGGGTGAAGTCGGCGTCGGCATCTACATCGTCTTCCCGGCCTTCTACACCGATGTCACCGACTCCTACCGTCTGGGCCGCGGAGGGCGGGTGCGCACCGATCTCGGTGGCCTCTACTTCAACGCGCTCACCGTGCTGGTCCTAGCGGCTGCCTACACCACCACCGGAAGCGGGCTGCTGCTTCTGACCGCGTTCGCGCTGCAGCTGCAGATGCTGCAGCAGCTCATTCCAGTCGTCCGGTTCGACGGCTACTACGTCGTGTCCGACGTGGCCGGCGTACCAGACCTCTTCGCGCGGGTCGGCCCGGTGCTGCGCAGCCTGCGGCCAGGTCACCCGGTCGACCCTCGGGTCACCGAGCTGCGTCCCTACGCACGGCGCTTCGTGGCCGGCTGGGTGCTGGTGGTGGTTCCGCTCCTGACGGCCGTCCTCGCCTGGACGCTGTGGAACCTGCCCGAGTTCATCGCCCGTGCACGCGGCGGCATCCAGCTCCAGCAGCTGGTCTTCGACGTGGCGTGGCAGCGGCGTGACTGGCCGGCTATGGCGTTGGCGGTGATCTCGATCGCGCTCCTCCTGGTCCCGCTGGTGGGCATCGCCGTCGTACTGTGGCGGCTCGCCACCTCGCTGACCACCTTCGTGCGCAGCCGCATGGCCGCGCAGGCCAGGGTCTGGGAGGAGCGGATGGGTCTCGAGGCCGAGGGCCGTGGCCCCGCTGCGGCCGAGCCTCCCCCGGTGCTGTCGGCCGCGGACTTCACCGACGCGATCATGTATGCACCACAGGCGCCCGTGCCGGGACGCGGATGGCGCCGCGCCGTCTACGGCGGCAGCGGCCACCTGCTCAATCCGGGGCCGAGCGCAGCGGAGCAGCGCCGGCACGAGCTCGAGCGGCGCCTGCGCACGCCCATCAAGGGCTCGCGCCGGGTCGTGGTCATGAGCCGCAAGGGCGGCGTCGGCAAGACGACGATCTCCCTGGCGCTCGGCAGCACGTTCGCCCTGCTCCGGGGGGACCGGGTCATCGCCGTCGACGCCAATCCCGACGCGGGCAACCTCGCCCACCGGGTCGCACCACCGCACGACCGCACCATCACCGACATCCTGAGGGAACTCGACACGATCACCAGCTATGCCACTCTGCGCTCCTACACCGCGCAAGCGGCCGAGTCGCGCCTCGAGGTGCTCGCCTCGGACGACGACCCTCGGATCTGGACGGCCCTGGACCGCAACGACTACCACCGCCTGATCCAGCTCCTCGATCGGTTCTACAACCTCATCGTGCTCGACACCGGGACCGGGATCCTGGACAGCGCCAACCAGGGGCTCCTGACCGAGGCCGACCAGATCGTTCTCGTGGTGCGCTCGGGCCTCGACGGCGGCCGCGCCGGCGCTCTCACCCTCGACTGGATGGACGAGCACGGCTTCGACGACCTCGTGTCCCGGGCCGTGGTCGTCGTCAACGCCCAGCGCAACGGTGCCGCCCCTCCGGACCTGATGCGACGCCACTTCGAGAAGCGATGTGAACACGTGGTGACCGTCCCCTGGGACGGCGCCCTCGAGCAAGGAGCACTGACCGACATGTCATCACTGGACCGCAAGACCCGGGAGAGCCTGGTCGACATCGCCGCCGCCGTGGCCGACAACTTCATCCAGATGGGCGACCGGCCATGAGCGGCGCCACGACGCGCCACCGCGCCGTGACCCTCGGCGTGCTCGCTGCCGTCCTGGTCGGGACCGCGGCGAGCACGTCGGGGGCGCCGGCGGCCCGTCCGGATACTGTGGTCCGCGATCTCGATCTCGCGGCGAGCGCCAACCCCTCGGCGGCCGAACCGGTCGTGGCTGACGACGCGTTCGCCTCCGATGCCGTCTCGCGTCGTCGCGCAGTGAAGTCGGACGTCACCGCAACCGGTTCGGCGATCTGCGACGGCTGCGACGCGGCGAGCACCGCCCTGCAGGTTCTCTACGTCAGCCGTGTCCAGGAGGCTCGCCTCGACAACACCGCCGCCGCGTGGACGCAGGGCTGCGCGGACTGCACCGCGACGGCGCTATCGGTGCAGGTGGTCGTCCTCCGGCGCGCGCCGGCGATCGTGCCGAACAACCGGGCCCTCGCCGTCAACGCCGCGTGCACGTCGTGCCGGGTGGCCGGCGTCGCGTTCCAACTGGTGGTGAGCTCCCGGTCGACGACCGACTCTCCCCCGAGTCGTTGGCTGCGCTGCGGGAATGGGTGGCCAAGCAGGCCGCAGCGCTGCTGACGCCGACGACGACCTCGGACACGCCAGGGCCCATCAGACGGCTCGACCGGACGAAGGCCGAACGGCGTGCCCAGAAAGCTGCCGACTCCGCGCTGGTGGATCTCGAGGACCTGGTCACCGGCGATCTGGGCGCCACGACCGTCTCCTCCGACGTGGAGCTCGGCGGCTGACCGGACCAGCGCATAGGCCGGCGGGTTACACAGCGAATGTCCCGCCTGACATCAGCGCGCATCGCTGGTGTACAGGACCATCATGGCGGACGTGATCATGCCATGCCAGGGCGGGTGACGAACAAGACCGCCTGCGGTTCGGTCGACCGCGGCGCTCTCGACGCTCGCACGACTCGAGCTTCTCGCGAAGCCGCGCAGCCTTCTCGACGCTCAGTGACCACCTCGAGCTGTTCTCCGACCAGATCTGAGAACAGCTCCATGGCACGCGCCGCCTGCCGGTCACGACGCCAGTTCGCACCAGTCGCGTGAGCCTCGTGACTGGCGCTGCTCGTCGATCCCGCGTCTTCAAGGCGGTTCGCACAGGGACGAGCTCCGTGAGCGAGATCCGAGTGAGCAGCTCGAGCGACTTACGACCCTTCGCTGGAGATCACCGATCGCGACGCTCGTCGAGCGGGACGGCTGGTCGACCACTACGCTGGCTCCTCTTGGACGGTCGAGGACGTCGAGCACCGAGCGAAAGTGCGGCGTAGAGTGGACCTGCTGCCGACGACTCGAGCTGCGTCGTGACGGCCACGAGGTTGGCGCCGCTTGGACCCGGAGCGTGCTCTGAGCGCGTCGGACGCCCATCTCCGTCCGACGTAGACGAGAGCGCCCTGACGAGGTGACCTAACCCGGTCAGCGAGTTCGCCCTCGTCACGAACGCTGACGAGCACGCGGTCTACTGCAACAGCCTGGATGCGGCCGAGACCGTACGTAACCGGTGAAGCATGGGGAACACTGTTAACGCCGGCTGAAGGCTCGATTCCGGCTGACGTCCCTGGCTCTCCGCTTGTGAGCCGTTTTGCCTGACAGGACCGCTTGTAGCCCTTGACCGTCGATCTCGACCCGACCCCTCCTTCGAGTCGATGACGACGAGCTACTCTGCCAGGTGAGCTCACGACTGTGCCGGCGTGCCCTCCTACGCTCGACGACAGACGCCGGCCCGGCGCACCGTAGAGGGCGTGCTAGATACCGCTCCTACGGCGCCAACCACTTCGGCAACGAGCCGTGCCGGACGACGGCTGCCGGGTCGAACTCTCGGCTGGGCGACCGTCAACGCGCTCGGTTGTTGATCCTCCGCGGCCGCGTAGCGCCTTGCTCTCGGCGTTGCCCGACGAACTGGCGTCCGTTCGAACGGGCGGGCCGAACGAGTCCAGGCCAGGCCGACGGCCGGCGGTAGCACTGCCGGTCTACGCGGTGTCGAAGCGACGCGACGGTGCTGGCACTCCGGGCGCCTCGCGCTGCACCTCAAACCCCGCCACCTGCCAGACGGAACGGTAGGCCGCGATCGGAGCCGCACCGCGGGTGAATGAGCGCACATCATCCGTTCGGATGGGCAGAGTCGCGATGCTCCGTCCCCGGCTCGCTGACAAGGCGACACTTAACAAGAAGCCGCGCCTACCACCCGCGAGTGACACTCTGTGCGTCCCGGATGGAGGAACGTGTGCGCGAGGGACTGTACGAGTCATTGATCAACGGCAGGCTCAGAGGCGAGCTGGACCATCTGACCGATCTCACGGCCAGTACTGGCCCAGTGGACGAGGCAGATGCTCCACACGTCCTTGCGAGGTACGTCGGGGAGCTGCTCGAAGCCAGACTGCGCGCGATCCGCGACCCCGATGAACGGCTACGCACGGTCAACCAGCTGGTCACGCAACTCGCCGGCCCTCCCGACGCCATTGCTGCACCATTGCGACAGCTGCTGAGCATCGCAGGGACCTGCCGGCCCTGGGAACGTCTCTGTCTCATCGCGTCCGCGAACTCCACTGTCAGATGCGGCGCTCCTGACCAACTCCAGCGACGAGCCCAGCCTTGGGGCCGAACTCCGAGCAGAGATCGACAGCGCTGATGAAGTGGATCTCCTCTGCGCGTTCGTGAAGTGGTACGGACTGAGGCTGCTTGAACCTGAGCTGGAGCGCGCACGCGAACGCGCCGTGCCACTTCGTGTCATCACCACGACCTACATGGGTGCGACAGAGCGCGAGGCGCTGGATCGGCTGATCCGCATGTTCGGCGCAGACAGTGAAGATCCAGTACGACGCCCATCGGACACGACTTCACGCAAAGGCCTGGATGTTTCGTCGAGCAAACGTCATTCGACACGGCGTACGTCGGCTCCTCCAACCTGTCGCGCGCCGCGTTGCTCGATGGCGTTGAATGGAATGTTCGACTGTCTCGGGTCGGCACCCCGGCACTTCTCGAGAAGTTCAGAGCCACGTTCGACACCTACTGGAACGACTCATCCTTCGAGTCCTACGACCCAGACCGCGATCGAGACCGGCTGGACGATGCGCTCGCCGAGGCATCTGGACGCACGACGCACGACCGGGTCACCATCTCGCTCGCAGGACTGGAGGTACGGCCATTCGCGTACCAGCAGGAGATGCTCGAAGCCATCGCCGCCGAGCGTTCAGTCCACGGCCGTCATCGGAATCTCGTGGTGGCAGCAACCGGCACCGGCAAGACCGTTATTGCGGCACTGGACTACCGCAACCTGTGCGCCAACAGAGACGAGCGACCCTCGCTGCTGTTCATTGCACATCGACGCGAGATCCTCGAGCAGTCGCTGCGCACCTACCGAGAAGTCCTGGCGGACGCGTCGTTCGGCGAGTTGTACGTCGGCGGAGCCAGGCCGGAGCGGTGGCGCCATGTCTTCGCCAGCGTTCAGTCGCTCAGCTCATACGGCATCACCAACATTCCTGCCGACGCCTACGAGATCGTCGTGATCGACGAGTTCCACCATGCGGAGGCCGCGTCGTATCGGCGCATCATTGATCACCTCGAGCCGGTGGAGTTGCTGGGGCTGACGGCCACACCGGAACGTACCGACGGCGTCGACGTGCGGTCGTTCTTCGGCAATCGCACCGCAGCCGAGCTTCGGCTCTGGGACGCCCTCGGGGCCGACCTGCTTTGCCCCTTCCACTACTTCGCGGTCGCCGACGGGACGGACCTGCGGGGGTCGGCTGGACGCGTGGTCGTTACGACGAGGCCGAACTGTCCAACGTGTACACGGGCAACAACGCCCGCGCCGCGATTGTCCTGTCGCAACTCCGCGACAAGATCTTGATTCCGGCGCGATGCGGGCGCTTGGGCTTCTGCGTCAGCGTCGCTCACGCCGAGTTCATGGCCCGCGTCTTCACCGAGGCCGGCATTCCGGCTCGCGCAGTCAGCGGCGGCACGCCGCAGGCACGAGCGAGACCAGGCCTTGCGACGATCTTCGGCACCGTCGGGTGAACGCGCTTTTCGCCGCAGATCTCTTCAACGAGGGGCTGGACCTCCCCGACGTCGACACGGTGCTGTTCCTGCGACCGACCGAGAGCGCCACTGTCTTCCTGCAGCAACTGGGCCGTGGGCTGCGGCGGACCCGAGACAAGGCGGTGCTCACGGTGCTCGACTTCGTGGGCTACCAGCACAAGCAGTTCCGCTGGGACCAGAAGCTCCGCGCCCTGACGGGCTCGACCCGTCGAGGGCTCGAACGCGACATCGAGAAGGGCTTCCCGTTCCTGCCGTCGGGCTGCCAGATCGTGCTCGACAAGCAGGCTCAAACGATCGTCCTGGAGAACGTCGAAGTCGCAGATCGCCAACCGCTGGCCGCAGATCGTGGCCGAGCTCAAGTCGTACGGAGATCAAGACCTTGCGACCTTCCTCGACGAGTCAGGTCTCGAGCTCTCCGACGTCGTTCGCGAGGGCGACCGCTCGTGGACGCGACTCCGTCGTGAGGCCAACCTGCCCACGCGCGATGGCTCCGAGCGGGAGGCGAAGTTGCTCCGGAGGGGTCGCGCCTTTTCACACGTTGATGACAGCGTGCGAGCAGGGCAGTATTCGGCCCTCCTTCGCGATGATGCTCCGGCGTACGCGCAACTCGACGCCGCCCGAGCAGCGGATCGCCCGCATGCTCCTGTTCTCGCTGTGGCCCGACGGCGGCGGGTTCGACTCCATCGACCAAGGACTCGACGCCCTGCGCAGTGAAGCGGCAACGAGGGACGAGATCAGAGGTGTCGTGGACATCGCGTTCGAAGCTGCCCGTCATGAGACCGCCGACCTGACCGGACCCTTGGCCGACGTCCCACTCAAGGTCCACGCGCGGTATCAGCGTGAAGAGATCCTCGCTGCGCTGGACTATCCGAGGAATCCCAACAGCATGCGCGAAGGCGTCTGGTACTCGCGAGAGAGGAACATCGATGTCCTTCTGATCACGCTCAAGAAATCAGAAACCGACTACTCGCCGACCACCATGTACCGCGACTACCCGATCAGCCCGACGCTCTTCCATTGGGAGAGCCAGTCGACGACCTCGCTCACATCTGAGACGGGACGTCGCTACATCTCGGGCTCGAGCACGGTCCTGCTCTTTGCCCGTGAGGAGCCCAAGGTCGAGGCCGGCACGTCGTCGTACCTCTTCTTGGGCGAAGGTCGCCACATCTCGCATGATGGCGAGCGGCCGATTGCGATCACGTGGGAGTTGTTAAGCGCAATGCCAACCGACTTCTTCACCTCAGCCACAGTCGCGGCCGGTTGACGAATCGATACCCTCACATCGCCTGGCTCAAGAAGGGCTCCAACAAAGGAATCTGCGCGGGCCTGACCTCGCCAGGCCCGCGCCTCTTCGAGCGGCAGACTAGCTGCAGCCGCTGGTGCTGCCGCAGCCCTCGCAGACGTAGCAGGAGCCGGCGGGGCGCATCTTGGTGCCGCAGGTCATGCAGAGGGGTGAGTCGACGGCGGTGCCGGTGATCTGCTCGAGGAGCTCGGTGCTCGTGTGGGCCTGCTTGGCGGGCTCGGCCGGGACCTCGCGCTGGTCGGAGCCGTCGGTGTCCTTGGTCTCGACGACCTCGGCGTCGACGACCTCGGAGGAGGCGTCGGGTCGTCGACGGAGCTCGGACCGCGGACAGGTCTGCCGATGACCTCGCGAGGGAGCAGCCGAGCTCTTCGAGGGGCTCGTAGGAGCCGGTCTCGAGGTAGCGCTGGCGCTCGTCGGCGGAGAAGACGCCGAGGCCCTGGCGGGTCTCGAAGTCGAGGTAGTCGAGGGCGAGCCTGCGGAAGATGTAGTCCATGATCGACTTCGCCATGCGGACGTCGGCGTCGTCGGTGAGGCCGGCGGGCTCGAAGGAGAGGTTGGTGAACTTCGAGACGTAGGTCTCGAGGGGGACGCCGTACTGGAGCCCGATGGAGACCGCGATCGAGAAGGCGTCCATCACGCCGGCCAGGGTGGAGCCCTGCTTGCCGAGCTTGAGGAAGACCTCGCCGAGCTCGCCGTCGTCGTGGGCACCCGAGGTCATGTAGCCCTCGGCGCCGCCGACCGTGAACGACGTGGTGCGGGAGACTGCGCGACTTCGGGAGACGCTTGCGCAGCGGCTTGTAGACCTCGACGACCTTGGGCTCGAGCCTCGACCGCGGCGTCGGCCGGCCTGGTGCGCGGCGGCCATGCCCTGGTCCTTCTTGGACGGAGTCGGACTTGCCGTCGGAGAGGGGCTGGCCGACCTTGCAGTTGTCGCGGTAGATCGCGGTGGCCTTGAGGCCGAGCTTCCAGGACTGCATGTAGACGTCCTCGATCTCCTCGACCGTGGCCGTCTCGGGCAGGTTGACCGTCTTGGAGATCGCGCCGGAGAGGAACGGCTGGCAGGCCGCCATCATCCGGACGTGGCCCATCGGCTTGAGGGACCGGGCACCCATCGCGGTGTCGAAGACCTCGTAGTGCTCCTGGCGCAGGCCGGGGGCGTCGATCACGTGGCCGTGCTCGGCGATGAAGGCGACGATCGCCTCGACCGACTCGGGCTGGTAGCCCATCTTGCGGAGCGCGCGCGGGATGGTCTGGTTGACGATCTGCATCGAGCCGCCGCCGACCAGCTTCTTGAACTTGACCAGCGAGAAGTCGGGCTCGATGCCGGTGGTGTCGCAGTCCATCATGAAGCCGATGGTCCCGGTCGGGGCGAGCACCGAGGCCTGGGCGTTGCGGAAGCCGTTGGTCTTGCCGAGCTCGACGACCTGCGCCCACTCCTTGGTGGCCAGCTTGTGGACCTGGTCGTCCTCGATGGCGAGGGTGCGGACGGTGTCGTTGGCGGCCTGGTGCTTGCGCATGACCCGCTGGTGCGCCTCGGCGTTGCGGGCGTAGCCGGCGTAGGGGCCGACGACCGCGGCGAGCTCGGCGGAACGGCGGTACGACGTGCCGGTCATGAGCGAGGTGAGGGCGCCCGCCATCGCGCGGCCGCCGTCGCTGTCGTAGCCGAGGCCCATCGCCATCAGCAGGGCGCCGAGGTTGGCGTAGCCGATGCCGAGCTGGCGGTAGTCGCGGGTGGTGTCGCCGATCGCCTTGGTCGGGAAGTCGGCGAAGCAGATCGAGATGTCCATCGCGGTGATGATCAGCTCGACCGCCTGGGCGAACCGCTCGGCGTCGAAGGTGTCGTCGTCCCGGAGGAACTTGAGCAGGTTCAGCGACGCGAGGTTGCACGAGGAGTTGTCGAGCGACATGTATTCGGAGCACGGGTTGGACGCCGTGATCCGGCCGGTCTCGGGGTTGGTGTGCCAGTCGTTGATCGTGTCGTCGTACTGCAGCCCCGGGTCGGCGCACTCCCACGCGGCCTTGCTGATCTTGCGGAACAGCTCGCGGGCGTCGACCGTCTCGATGACCTCGCCGGTCTTGCGGGCGCGGAGCCCGAACTCGGTGCCGTCCTCGACCGCGCGCATGAACTCGTCGCTGACGCGGACCGAGTTGTTGGCGTTTTGGTATTGGACCGACGTGATGTCGACGCCGCCGAGGTCCATGTCGAAGCCGGCGTCACGCAGCGCGCGGATCTTGTCCTCCTCGCGCGCCTTGGTCATCACGAACTCCTCGATGTCGGGGTGGTCGACATCGAGCACGACCATCTTGGCCGCGCGGCGGGTCGCGCCGCCGGACTTGATGGTGCCGGCGGACGCGTCGGCGCCGCGCATGAAGGAGACCGGACCGGACGCGGTGCCGCCGGAGGAGAGCAGCTCCTTGGAGGAGCGGATGCGGGAGAGGTTGAGGCCGGCGCCGGAGCCGCCCTTGAAGATGAACCCCTCCTCCTTGTACCAGTTGAGGATCGAGTCCATCGAGTCGTCGACCGACAGGATGAAGCAGGCCGAGACCTGCTGCGGCGACTGCGGTGCCGACGTTGAACCAGACGGGGCTGTTGAACGAGAAGTACTGGTGGACCAGCAGCCAGGTCAGCTCGTGCTCGAACAGCTCGGCGTCGGCCGGCGTCGCGAAGTAGCCGTGGTCCTCGCCGCCCTTGCGGTAGGTCTTGACCACGCGGTCGACCAGCTCGCGCAGGCTGGTCTCGCGGACGTCGGTGTTGAGGGCGCCGCGGAAGTACTTCGTGGTGACGATGGTCGAGGCGTTGACCGACCAGAAGTCGGGGAACTCGACGCCGCGCTGCTCGAAGACGGTCTCGCCGGTCTTCCAGTTGGTCTGGACGACGTCGCGGCGCTCCCAGGTGATCTCGTCGTAGGGGTGCACGCCCTCGGTGCTGAAGCGCCGCGTGATGCTCAGCCCCTTGGACTTGCTGGCGGCCTTGCTGGCCCCGCTCACCGTCTCGGTCATCCCGTGTCTCCCTGGTCGCACTCGTGTGGTCCCTGTGGTCCCTGCTGATCAGTCTTGCTGCTGGCACCGACACTCCTGCAGGGACAGAGAGAGGCACCTGAGGTGGGTCGCCCGGTACGCCGCTTCCCCACGACGCACCGGGCGGTCTGTGGGTCAGCCGCTGGGGGCTGAAGTCAGGTCCTCCGACCCGCTGTCGAGAATGGCCGAGAGCTGCTCTGCCCGGTGCTTGCGCAGGGAGGCGATCTCGATCTCGAAGTCCTCGGCGGTCTCGAACTGCTTGTAGACCGCGGCGAAGCGCAGGTAGGCGACCTCGTCGAGCTCGCGCAGCGGCTCGAGGATGGCCATCCCGATCTCGTGGGAGGCGAACTCCGCCTGGCCGGAGCCACGCAGCGTGTCCTCGACGACGTGGCCGAGGCGAGAGAGGTCGTCCTCGGTCAGGGGCCGGCCCTTGCAGGCCTTCCGGACCCCGGCGATCGCCTTGTCGCGGTCGAACGCCTCGGTCGCGCCCGACCGCTTCACCACCGTGAGCTGCATCAGCTCGAGGGTGGTGAACCGCTGCTCGCAGGCTTGGCAGCAGCGCCGCCGGCGGATGGACGCGCCGTCCTCAGCGACCCGCGAGTCGAGGACCTTGGTGTCGGTGTTGCGGCAGAACGGGCAGTGCACGGACGGGTCCTCCTCTCCTGGTCAGTGCTGGGGGCGCGCTTCACAGACCCCGGTGAGGGGTGTGGATATCTCTGCTCCCGCTGTGTACAACAACCGAACGGCTGTGGGTCATCCGCATTCAGTTGGGGACTAGATGTGGATAACTACATCGGTGTAAGTACTAGATGTAGTGGTTACCGTACGCCGCCCCCCGAGCTTCCGCAAGATCACCAGCGGGTCATTTTGATCCGGACCGCGCGCAACCGCGTTTGCGCAGGTCAGAGCCGGTACGGCGGCCGTCTGGACCATCCGGGACCGGCGTGTCGCGGTCAGCGCCCGGCGAGCTCCGGAGCGGCCAGCCCGGCCAGCTCCGACCACCAGGCGAGCCGGTTCGGGCGGCCGTCGTAGTCCTTGCGCTGGTTGGCCCCGCTGGTGCCCGGGAGCACGAAGACCTCGGACCGTCCGATGCCCCAGGGGGCCAGCCCGAGCCCGGGTGCGCGGTGGCCCAGCGCCTTGGCGGCGTACGCCGCCGTGCCCTTCGCGGTGAACGCCAGGAACGCCGGCTCCCAGCGCTCGACGGCCGACACCAGCAGGTCGATCTCGACCCACCCGCGGTTCGACTCGTGGTCCCAGTGACCGACGAGATCGGTCAGCCCGAGTCCGAGGTCGACCACGGTGTGGTCCTCGTCCGGCCGCAGCCGACGCGGCGTGAGGCCGCTCAGGTGCAGGCACTCCCAGAAGTTGTTGCCGGGCGAGGCGTAGTAGTGGTCACGGGTCTTGGTGCTCTCCGCGCCGGCCAGGCCGCAGAAGACGATCACCGGGTCGGGGCCGACGATGTCGGGGAGGAGCTCCACGTCCGGGGAGTACCCGGCAGCGCCTCTAGGGTGACGTCGTGGCGCCCTCCGTCGTGGTGCACGTGCGGTGGGCCCGCACCGACGACCTGACGAGCCGTCACGTCGAGCTCCTCGACGACCACGAGAAGGACCGCCTGGCGCGGCTGCGGCAGCAGGGCGACCGGGACCGCTTCGTGCTGGGAGCCGCCGTGCTGCGCGGCCTCGTCGCCGGGCTGGAGCAGACGGAGCCACGGCTGGTGGCGCTCGACCGGACCTGCCCGCGCTGCGCTGCCCAGCACGGGCCGGTGAGCGACACCGGGTCGGCCGTGGCACTGCTCGGTGTCGCACTCCGGCCCGTTCGCGGTTGCTGCCGTGGTGGCCGCGGACGCCGCCACGACCGTCGGCGTCGACCTGGAGACGACCTGCCCGGCGGACTGGAGCGCGCTGTTGCCCGACGTCCTGGCGCCCGGCGAGGCCGCGCCGGCGGACGAGGCCGGGTTCCTGCGCACCTGGGTCCGCAAGGAGGCGGTGGTGAAGGCGACCCGCGAGGGGCTGACGCGGCAGCTGTCGTCGGTGGACCTCGCGGCGCCACCCGGACGATCTGCGCGTGCTCGACCTGGACGTGACCGAGCTCGGCGCCACGGGACCGATCGCGGCGGCGGTGGCCGTCGACGGTCCCGCCCGCGTCGAGCTGTACCGAGCCAGGATCTAGACCGTCAGCCGCTGGCGCTCCGAGCCTCTTCGTCGAGCTCGAGCGCGAACCAGACGCTGGTGCCGAGCGCGTCGCGTTCGGAGCCCCAGCGGTCGGCAAGCGCCTCCACCAGCTGGAGTCCGCGGCCGTGCACGCGGAGCGGGTCCGGGTCGTCGTCGGGGGCGGCGTCCGGCGCCTGGCCGCCGTGGTCGCGCACCGAGACCGTGAGGGCGGTGTCGAGGGTGACCCGGAGCTCGGAGCGGCCGCCGGCGTGGACGATCGCGTTGGTGACCAGCTCGGAGAGGCACAGCTCGGCGGTGTCGGCGACGTCGCCGGAGACCTCGGCCCGCTGGAGGAACTCGCGCAGGAAGCGTCGGGCGGTCGCCGGGGCGCGCGGGTCGTCCTCCAGCACGATCCGGGCGGTCCAGGTGTCCGCGTCGGTCGGGTCGGGGTCGTCCTCGTGCAGGTCGTGGCTGCCGACCCGGATCCGGCGTACGGCGTCCGCAGCCCGGCGCGCCGTGGCCTCGAGCAGCCCGCGCTGCGCGTCGTCGTAGGCCCAGTCCTCCTCGAGGAAGACGATGAGGCCACCGATGGGCGAGCCGATGCCGGGCAGCGGGACCGCGGCCAGGCCCTGGACCTCGGCCGGCTGGCCCGCGACGAACTCGTCGAACCGCGGGTCGAGCGAGCCGCGGTCGCCCAGCACCGGTTCGCCGGTGCGCACGACGGAGGTGAGGGGCACGTCGTCATAGGCGTCGATGTGGCACCAGTCGACGCGGTCCTCGTCGGACCGGTCACTCGCGGTGAACCGCAGCCGCCGGCCGCCGCCCTCGGTCAGCGCGAACCCGACCCGGCCCACGCCGGGCAGGGCGACGAGGTCCGTGAGCAGGCTGCGGGCGATGTCGTCGATCGCTGAGGCCCCCACCAGAGCGAGCCCCAACCGAGAGAGGTGTCCAAGTGGTGCCCGCGGCTCGACCGGCTCCCCCGCCGACAACGCGTCTGGCACGTCCCTCACGATAGGGGAGCGCGCCTTCCAGCGCGGGCTTCGTCGAGGAAGTCACAATGGCGCCGTGGCAGGAACCGAGGGCACGCCGGTCGGTACGCCGCCGCGTGGCGGCGCGCGCCGGGCCGCCAAGCCCAAGCGCAGCCTGCAGCCGAAGCTGGTGGCCCTGGGCCTGGGAGCGCTCGCGGCGCTGGTCGCCTGGGGCGTCCTGGTCTGGCTGGCCGTCGACTCCGGCCGCTCCGCGCGCGGTGGCGACTCGGGCAAGTGGGTCTACCTGGCCGCGGCCTCCGTCGGTGCGGTGGTCTGCCTGTTCCTCTGCCTGTGGCTGTGCACGGTGCTGCTGCGCCGCGTCGGGATCCTCGAGGACAACCGGCCGCAGGTGCAGACGCACCGGCACTGAGCCGTCGAAGGGCCGGTCAGCGGTCGGCGAGGCGGCGTACGAACTTCAGGCCGGACCAGGTGTCGTCGATCGCGGCGACCTTCACGTCGACGAACCCGAGCTCGAGGCCCAGGTCGCGGACCTTGTTCTCGTCCAGGTCACTGGTCAGTCCGAGCGCCTTCTGGGCCGCCAGCTTGGGCCAGCAGACCCAGACCATGCCGGCGGTCGAGGTCCGTTCGAAGAGCGTCGGCAGCCGCTTCGCGAGCGCGTCGTACGACGTGTGGAAGGTCAGCGTCACGTCGGCGGTGTGTGCCAGCCGGCGCACCAGGTGCGCGCCACCGGTGTCGCCCAGGTCGAGGTCGGCCGGCGCGTCGTCGAGGAGGACGACGTGGTCGTCCTTGATGCCCAGCTTGCGCACCAGAGGAGTCCCGGAGTAGCCAGCCACGGGCACATCGTGCCCGACAGGTCCGCGGAAATGACCGCAGGGGCGGAGCACGGTCCCGTCGAGGAACCTGCCCCGCCCCTGTCTTCCCCGGCCCGTCAGCCGGGGTCGAGTCGGCTGACGAAGTGCTGTGCTGGCTCAGCCAGCGGGCGCGCTCAGCCGGCTGGAACTACCAGTCGCTGGCCGGCCTGCAGGACGCCGGAGTCGAGCGCGTTGAGCTGCTTGATCTCCTCCATCACGGCCCGCACGTCGCCGTCGTCGGCGAGGGAGGCGGCGATGTCCCAGAGCGTGTCGCCGGTGCCGACCTGGACGATCTTGGTCGGCGCGGGGGTGCCGGGCTGCTGGGTGGCCACGGAGCCGGCCGCGGTCACGAAGACACCGATGGCGAAGGCCACCAGCAGCGCTGCAACGACCACCACGAGGCGGCCGCGGCGGGTGAGCCGCACGGCCGAGCGGGCGGCCCGCGGCAGGCGCGCGCTGTCGAAACGCAGCTGTCGAGGACATGCCGTGTCGAGGGTCATCGTGGTCATGTCGACTCCTGGGGAAGTGGGGTCCTGCATGCTGTCTCTGCGATCAAGTTGTAGAGGTGGCCACCGACAGTCGCCTCCCGGCCGGCCTTCGATCAGACGTTCGATCGAACATGTGTACGAGACTAGAGCAGGTGTTCGAACGATTTCAAACACCTGTTCGAACGGCGTGTCGAGCCGTTGTCGAGCGGAACGGCGACACGCCCGTTCGAACAGATGTTTGAATTCGGGGCCGTTGCGCCGCTACCGTTCGCGGCATGGCGAGCGACTCGAACAAGGCAGGCACGGTCTCCGAGCTTCCCGACGGGCCCGCTGACGCGACCGGGCTGACCACCCGGCAGCAGCGGATCCTCGAGCACCTCCGCGACTTCATGGAGCGGCGGGGCTACCCGCCGAGCATGCGCGAGATCGGCGAGGCCGTGGGGCTGACCAGCTCGTCCAGCGTCGCCCACCAGCTCAAGGTGCTCGAGGAGAAGGGGTACGTCCGCCGCGACCCCAACCGCCCGCGGGCCCTCGAGGTGTTCCTGCCCGAGGTGATGGCCGCGCGGCGCGCGGTCTCCTCGGCCGATGAGACGCCGCACGACGAGACCGGGATCGGCGACGCCCTCCCCACGGCCACCTACGTCCGGATGCTGGGGCGGATCGCCGCCGGTGGCCCGATCCTCGCCGAGGAGAACCTCGAGACCGTGTTCCCGCTCCCCCAGGAGCTGGTCGGTGGTGGCGAGCTGTTCATGCTGGAGGTCAAGGGCGAGTCGATGATCGACGCCGCCATCTGCGACGGCGACTACGTCGTGATCAAGCAGGCGCAGACCGCCGAGAACGGCGAGATCGTCGCCGCGCTCATCGACGGCGAGGCCACCGTCAAGACCTTCCAGCGCAAGGACGGCCACGTCTGGCTGCTGCCGCACAACCCGGCGTACGAGCCGATCGACGGCACCCACGCCACGATCCTGGGCAAGGTCACCGCCGTCCTGCGCAAGCTCTGAGTCGGCAGCTCGAACCGGCCGACCCAGAACTGCTGGTCCGCACCGCACAACCGACTCGTTTGAGCGCTTCGTCTCTCACGGTAGGGTCCACTCGACCTCGTCGATTCCATGAAAGAGACACGGAGTTCTCATGCCCAACCCTCGTAGGGCGCGCCGCTTCCCCGCGCTGCTGCTCGCCGTCGTCGTGACCAGCGTCGTCGCGCTGGTCGCCACGACGCTCAGCACGCCTGCTGCCGCGGCCACCCACTCCTCCCGGGCGGGTGTGACCCACGCCAAAAGCGGCCAAGAAGGCGAACGTCTACTGGAGCCGCGCCGTCCGGGCCAAGCACGCCCTGGCCCGCGCCACCAAGGCGCTCGCCCCGGAGACGCCGGCCGCGGAGCGTCCCGACGCCACCCTGGCGCTGCGCAACCTGTTCCTGCTCAAGGACGCGCTCTCGCCGGCCGACCGCGCGGCCGCCGAGAAGCTCGCGCAGCGCCCCAGCAAGCCGGCCGTGATCGGCGACGCCAACATCCTGATGCACTACGACCCGGCCGAGCTGGGCTACGACATCAACGTCGCGTTCGCGCAGATGGCCGCCGTCGCCAACACCTACGCCGGCTCCGGCTACCGCCGTCCCAAGCCCGACGGCACCAAGGGCGGCGACTCTCGCATCGACATCTACATCGACCAGCTCGAGCCGGGCCTCTACGGCTTCTGCACCACCGACCAGCGGAAGCTCACCAAGCCGGGCCACTACGACGTGTGGGCCTACTGCGTGCTCGACGCCGACTACGCCGGCTTCCCGCGCACCCCGATCGAGAACTTCGAGGTCACCGCGGCGCACGAGTACTACCACGCCACCCAGTTCGCCTACGACATCGCCGACGACGGCTGGTTCCTCGAGGCCACCGCGACCTGGGCCGAGGACGAGCTCTACACGACGATCAACGACAACTACCAGTACCTCAAGGACAGCCCGATCACCCACCCGGGCAAGGCCATGGACAAGTTCGGTGGCGTCTTCCACTACGGCGTCTGGAACTTCTTCCGCTACCTCAGCGAGCACTATCCGACCAAGACCGGTGCGCTGCCCGGGATCCTGCTGCAGATGTGGAAGAACGCCGACAGCTCCAAGGGCCCGCGCAAGGACATGTACTCCACGCAGGCCATCAACAAGGCGCTGAAGAAGGCGGGCCACACCTCGATGGCCGAGCAGTTCGCGAACTACTCGGCAGCGACCCGGGTCCCCACCCTGACCTTCGGTGAGGGTGCGGCGCTGGGCTACCCGGTCAAGCCGCTCGGCGGCCAGGCCGCGCTGAACGGCGGGAAGCGCAAGACGTTCAAGACCAAGCTCGACCACCTGTCGAGCGGGACCTTCCAGTTCGTGCCGGGCGGCGGGACCTCCAAGCTGAAGCTGCGGCTGAAGATGGCTTCGAAGTCCGCAGGCTCGCGCGCGGTCGTGGCGATCTACGGCAGCGCCGGCGGGGTCACGTTCAAGACCGTCAAGGTCAACGCCAAGGGCGTCGGGCACACGAAGGTCCCCTTCGATGCCACCGTCCTGGCCGTCGACGTGACCCTGGTCAACTCGAGCATCCGCTACCGCGACTGCTACCGGCGCGACACTCGCTACGCCTGCTCGGGTGTTCCGATGGACGACAACCTGAAGGCCCAGGTCCAGGGGAAGGCTTCCTGATCTGAGCCAGCACTCGGCTCTTCACTGGCCCCGGTCGACCTCGGTCGACCGGGGTCGGTGTTTCTAGTGACAGCGTGCTTGAACCGGGATCGCGGACTCGCGGCTCTGGTGGGCGTGCTTGAAGGCGTCGGCCACGTGCGCGGAGTAGGTCTTGAAGGCCCACTTGCCGTCGAGCCGGAGCATCATCTCGTCGTTGTAGAGCAGCCCGCCGCAGGTGGTGTTGCTGGTGCCGGTGACGACGACGTAGCGCTCCTTGCCGTGGATCTTGGCGTGGATCGCATAGACCTTGTCGTGGGTGATGATCGTGCGGACCTTGTCGTTGTCGATGTCCACGGTGCGACCGTCGGGGAGCTTGAACGGCGACTGGAGCCAGTTCTCGATCAGGTCGCGGGTGGTGACGATCCGCAGCTTGCAGCCCTCCTTGGCCAGCCGGCCGATCTGGGTGCGGACGTCGTAGCGCTGGACCACCGCGATCATGATGTTGACGGTGTTCATGCCCTTTGCGCAGTGGACGGACTTGAGCGTGTTCACGACGAGGTCGCCGTGCCGCGGGTAGACCATCGCGTTCGGCTGGCCGGAGAACGACTTCTGCTTGTCGGACCAGGTCACGCCGCCGACGGTCCAGCTCTGGGCGCGCAGCCGCTGGAAGTACTGCAGCCCGTAGGCGTAGATGCTGTCGTCGTAGACCCGGGTCATGCTGTTGACCTGGGAGTACTGGCGCCCCTCGAAGTTGCTCGAGGAGGTGACCAGCGACTTCTTCCCGCCGATGTCGGCGAGCAGGTACTTCAGGTGGTTCACGTCCTGCGACGGCGGCGCCGGGCCGCCGCCCGCCCACGGCAGGCAGGCGCCCTTGCAGACCACGACGTTCGCGGGCATCGGGTCGCCGCCCTCGATCTGGGAGATCACCTGCTGCCCGGCCTGCTTGGTGGTCATGTCCGCATCGGCCACGATCTCGACGTGGGCGCCGCGCTTCTGGGCGGCCACGAGCGCCTTGGTCGTCGCCGGGATGTCCCAGCGGAACATCGCGATCCGCAGCGAGTCGCCCGCGCCCGCGGAGTTGAAGATGTCGATGAAGTGCCGGACCACGAAAGGATCGCTGCCGCGGTGGGTCGCGGGCGAGGAGAAGCAGACTTCGTACGCCGCCGAGGTGTTGCAGCCGCTGATCTTCGTCTTCGCCGAGGTCCCGGCAGGGAGGGCCGTCGCGGGCCTGGTGTCGGTCGCCGAGACCGCTGAGATGACGGCATCAGCGGTGCCGGCCGCTTCCAGCTTCTGGACACCGCTCGAGGCGCCGGCGGTGGAGATCACCAGGACGAGGGCGACGAGTCCGGACGTACCGAGGCGCGTTCGCATGTCTCCCAGCGTCTCATCCAGTGGTTGCGCGCGGGCAACTACCGGGCATCGGACTCCGCCTGGGCCGCCAGCCGGGCCAGGGCCTTGCGCGCCACGGCCGGGTCGGTGGTGGTCCACATGGGTGCCAGGCTGGCCTTGAGGAAGCCGCCGTAGCGGGCCGTCGCCAGCCGGGGGTCGAGCACCGCCACCACGCCGCGGTCGGTGGACGTCCGGATCAGCCGGCCGGTGCCCTGCGCCAGCAGCAGGGCGGCGTGGGTGGCGGCGACCTGCATGAACCCGTTGCCGCCGGCCTTGTCTGCGGCCCGCTGCCGGGCGCTCATCAGCGGGTCGTCGGGGCGCGGGAACGGGATCCGGTCGATGAGCACCAGCTGGCAGGTGTCACCGGGTACGTCGAGTCCCTGCCACAGCGAGAGGGTGCCGAACAGCGCGGTGTGGGGGTCGTCGACGAACTGCCGGGCCAGCTCGGGCAGCTGGGCGTCACCCTGGGCCAGCGTGGTCAGGTGCGGGAGTCGCTCGCGGACGGCGACCGCGGCGGTCTCGGCGGCGCGGCGGCTCGAGAAGAGGCCGAGCGCCCGGCCCTCGCACGCGTCGACCAGCTCGACGATCTCGTCGAGCTGGGCGACCCCGAGCCCGTCGCGGCCGGGCGGCGGCAGGTGGCGGGCGACGTAGAGGATCGCCTGCTGGCCGTAGTCGAACGGAGAGCCGACGTCGAGGCCGCGCCAGGGCAGGACGCCGTCAGAACGCTCGACGTCGCCGGTCTCGACGTTCTCGGACGGCTTGAGCCCGAAGCTCGACGCCACGGCGTTGAAGTCGCCGCCCAGCCGCAGCGTCGCGCTGGTGAAGACCGCCAGCTTGTCGGTGAGCAGCTTGTCGCGCATCGGACCCCAGACCTGCAGCGGAGCCACGCACAGGTGAGGCGGGCGGTGCTCGGCGCCCTCGGTCACCCACAGCACGTCGCTCTCGGCGTGGGCCGCCATCCGCTCCGCGGTGACGAACACCTCCTGCACCATCCCCTTGGCCTGGTTGAGCCCGGCGTCGCCGTCGCCCTGAGAACCGCCCTGCTCGCCCTTGGGGTAGGCCGAGAGGCAGGCCCGCGCACTGGTCCGCACGGAGGCCAGGGCGTCGCCGAGCGCATCGGGCAGCGTGTCGATCCGGCCGGGTTCGAGGTCGTTGATGGCGGCGCGCAGCGCGTCACCGGCGTCGGCGAGGTCGTCGGCCTCGCTGCCGTCGACGTGTCGCTGCGACCGCTTGGCGGCGCGGTCGACATCGGCCGCGAACAGCTCGTCGGTGGCGGCCTGGGTGATCCGGGCGACCAGCTCGTGCGCCTCGTCGACGACCACGACGTCGTAGTCGGGGATCATCGGCACGCCCTCGATCGCGTCGATCGCGAGCAGGGAGTGGTTGGTGACGACGAGGTGGGAACGCTGGGCCTTCTCGCGCGCCAGCTCGGCGAAGCACTCCTGGCCGAACGGGCACTTCGAGGCGCCGAGGCACTCGCGGTGGTTGACCGACACCTGGCGCCACTCGCGGTCGGTGTGCCGCGGCGCGTTGTCGCGCTCGCCACTGCCTTTGCCCTCGACCTCCTCCTCGGCCCAGGCCCGCAGCTCGAGCACCTTGGTGGCCATCGAGCCCTGCGGCACCTCGATCAGGGCGCCCTGGTCGTCGGGCACGCCGGCGCGGATGCGGTGCAGGCAGGCGTAGTTGGAGCGGCCCTTGAGCACGGCGTACGAGGCGTCGACACCGGGCAGGTCGCCGACCGCCTCGACCAGCCTCGGGAGGTCGCGCTCGACCAGCTGGTGCTGGAGGGCCAGGGTCGCGGTGGCGACCACGACCCGGCTGTCGTGCAGGAGCGCCGGCACGAGGTAGGCCAGCGACTTGCCGGTGCCCGTGCCTGCCTGGACGAGCAGGTGGGTGCCGTCGACCATCGCGTCGGCGACCGCCTCGGCCATCTCGATCTGGCCCGTCCGTTCCTCGCCACCCAGCGCCTCGACGGCCGCGGCCAGCACCGTGACGACCGAGGTGCTCTCTGTCCCCTGCTGGGTCTCCGGTGCGGTCGGGGCGGTCACCCGAGAACCCTAGTTGCCGGGACCGACGACTCCGCTCTCTCCCTTCGAGGCTCGCTGCGCTCGCACCTCAGGACTGGCCAGGAGGGGCAGCACGAGCTCGACAGCCAGCCCACCGGGCTCGAGCGGGGTGAGCTCGAGCCGGCCGCCGTGGTGGTCGGCGATCGCCTGGACGACGGACAGGCCGAGGCCGACGCCGCGGTCGGAGCCGATGCGGTCCCGGACGCCACGGCGGAACGGCAGGGTCAGGTCGGCCGCGTCGCTCGCGTCGATCCGCACGCCGGTGCTGCTGACGACCAGGACGGCGGCCCCGGCCCGTGTGAGCAGCCGGACGTCGACCCAGCCCTCCGCTCCGGAGAGGTTGTGGCGCTCGGCGTTCTGGAGCAGGTTGCCGACCGCCCGGTCGAGCAGCTCGGCGTCACCGGCGACGGTGACCGGCACCAGGTGGAGGTGCCAGGGGCGCGAGGACTCCTCCTCCTCGCGGACCCGGTCCACTGCCTGGGTCACCAGCGCCATCAGGTCGACCGGCTCGTGCCGGGCCGGCTCGTGCCCCGACTGGACCCGGGCCAGGGTGAGCAGCGCGTCGACGGACCGGTTCGCCCGGTCGGTCTGGCCCAGGGCCACCTCGGCCGCACTCCGGAGCTCCTGCGCGGTGGCGTCGGGGTCGGCCAGGGTCACGTCGAGGGCGGCCCGCTGGTTGGCCAGCGGGGTGCGCAGCTCGTGCGACATGGTCGCGACCAGCCGCCGTTCGGACTCGAAGGCGGTCTGGATCCGGTCGAGCAACGAGTCGAAGGTGTCGGCCAGCTCGCGGAGCTCGTCGTGCGGACCGCCCAGCGACACCCGCTCGTCGAGCGCGTGCGCGGAGATGGCGCGAGCCCGGCTGGTGATCGTGTGCACCGGCGCCAGCACCCGGCCGGCGAACACCCACCCGACACCCACCGAGACCGCCGCGGTCAGCAAGAGTCCGACGCCCGACCACCACAGCAGCCCGTTGAGGGTGTCGTCGACGGCGTCGGTGCGGGCCTGGAACACCGTCTTGCCGAAGGTGGATCCCGGCGGCGGGGCGGTGCCGGTCAGCCCGTCAGGCGGGCTGCTGCTCGTGCCGACGTAGAACGTCGATTTCGGCGGGTGGCTGACGACCGCGTAGATGCCGCCGAGCAGCACCGCCGCCGAGACGACCGAGATCAGCGAGTAGACGAGGGTGAGTCGCCAGCGGACGCTGAGCCCCGGCTTCATGGGCACAACCGGTAGCCGGCGCCGCGCAGCGTCTCGATGACCGCCGGCTCACCGAGCTTGCGGCGCAGCCCGACCATGGTCACCCGCACGGCGTTGGAGAAGGCGTCGGCGTGCTCGTCCCAGACCCGCTCCATGAGGTCTTCCGCGGACACCACCGCCCCGCGTGCCCGCGCCAGCTCGGCGAGCACGCCGTACTCCTTCAGGGTCAGCCGGACCGGCCGCCCGGCCCGGGTGACGCTCCGGCGCGCGGTGTCGATGTCGACCTCGCCGACCCGGAGCAGCGGGGGTACGGCGGGCGTGGTGCGGCGGGCGAGAGCCTCGACCCGCGCCAGCAGCTCCGCGAACGCGAACGGCTTGGCCAGGTAGTCGTCGGCTCCCAGCGCGAAACCGTCCACGAGCTCCTCGACGGTGCCCGCCGCGGTGAGCATGAGGACGCGAGCGGCCGACCCCTCGCGGACCAGGGTGCGGCAGACCTCGTCGCCATGGACGACCGGCAGGTCTCGGTCGAGCAGGATGACGTCGTAGTGGTTGATCGCGGCCTGGTCGAGCGCGGCGCCGCCGTCGGTGACGAGGTCGACGGCGTACCCGGACCGCCGGAGCCCGCGGGCGAGGGCATCGGCCATGATCTCCTCGTCCTCGACGACCAGCACCCGCATGGATGCACGCTCGCACGCGTCGGCTTCAGTCTGGATAAGGAAATCCGGAGAAGCTGCTGAGTTAGCCAACGTTCACCGAGCGGCCCACCGGCTGGAGTGGGCCCATGACCACCAGCCAGCACACCAGAACCGTCGTGCAGCGGATCCTGGCCGCGACCGCCGTGACCCTCCTGCTCGGCCTGTCCGCCGCCTGCGGCAACGGCTCCGGCGACGACGACTCCGCCCTGCCCGACGCGGCCGGCGCCTCTTCCGCGTCCCCCTCGGGCGACGACGAGGCGGACCTCGACCCCGAGGACGCGATGCTGAAGTTCGCCGAGTGCATGCGTGAGCACGGCGTCGACATGCCCGACCCATCACCGGGCGGCGGCGTCCGCATGAACGGCGAGGGGCTCTCCGAGGACCAGATGGAGGCCGCCCAGGCCGCCTGCCAGAAGTGGATGGACATGGCCGAGCCCGAGGACGGCGGCAAGGAGCTGACCGAGGAGGAGAAGCAGTCCTTCCTGGACATGGCCGCGTGCATGCGTGAGCGCGGCTACAACTTCCCCGACCCCGAGTTCGACGGTGGCCGGGTCACCCAGAAGGTCGAGAAGGGCGAGGGCGATCTGCCTGGTCCCGACGACCCGGCGTTCAAGCAGGACATGGAGGAGTGCAGCGCCTCGGCGGGCCTGGAGCCGCCGGGCGATGATGGCGGCTCGACCGACGAGCAGCAGGGCTGACGTGTCCCGCCGTACGTCGTTGGCGGTGGCCCTGGCGACCGTGCTCACCGCCGGCCCGCTGGCCGGGTGCAGCGTCCCCGGCACGAACGATCCTGCTGAGGCGACGGGTGAGACCACTCCTCCGGCGACCGCAAAGGTGCAGCGCACCGACCTGACCGAGACCCTCACCGAGACCGGCCAGCTCGGGTACGGCGACCCGCTGGACCTGCCGGCCGGACTCACCGGGACGGTCACGTGGCTGCCCACGGTCGGCACGGTGGTCGAGAACGGCGAGCCGCTCTACCGGCTCGACGCCGACCCGGTGCTCCGGCTCGACGGGAAGGTGCCCGCCTGGCGCGACCTCGGCCCCGACGTGACCAGCGGCCGGGACGTGCTGCAGCTCGAGCGGGCGCTCACCGAGCTGGGCTACACCGACGACCTGGACCTGGCGGTCGACGGTGACTGGACCTGGGTCACCACCATCGCGGTGGAGCGGTGGCAGCGCGACCACGGCCTCGACGACGACGGCGACCTGCCACTCGGCCGGGTCGTCTTCACCGACGGCGACGTCCGGGTGGCCTCCGTGCCGGTCGAGGACGGGACGCCGGTGCAGCCCGGGACCGTCGTGCTGCAGGTCGGTGCCACCCAGCGGACCGTCACGGTCTCGGTCGACCCGACCCAGCAGCGGCTGGCGCCGGTGCACAAGGCCGTCGAGCTGGAGTTCCCCGACGGCACCACCGCGCGCGGCCGGATCCGCGAGGTCGAGCACCTCGAGGCGACCGAGCAGTCCGACGAGTCGCTCGACGTGACGATCGACGTGGTCGGTCCCGAGGCCAAGCGGAAGGACGTGGACACGCAGCTCGACGGCACCTCGGTGCAGGTGGGCTTCGCGCACACCGTCGCGAAGGACGTGCTGGCCGTGCCCGTGACCGCCCTGGTGGCGCTGGTCGACGGCGGCTACGGCGTCGAGAAGGTCGGCAGCCGACGGCACGACGGCGTACGTCGCGGTCACCACCGGCTCCTTCTCCGAGACTCTCGTGGAGGTCGACTCGCCCGACCTGACCGAGGGCGACGAGGTCGTGGTCACCCCGTGACCGCCTCCCCGAAGAAGGCCCTGGAGCTCCGCGACGTGACCCGCACCTACGGCACCGGGACGGCCGCGCTGACCGTGCTCCATGGCATCGACCTCACCGTGGACGAGGGCGAGTACGTCGCCGTCGTCGGCCCGTCGGGCTCGGGGAAGTCGACCCTGCTCAACATCATCGGCGCGCTCGACCGGCCGACCGCGGGCCGGGTGCTGCTGGGTGGCGACGACCTCACGACGTACTCCGACGCCCGGCTGTCCCGGCTGCGCGGCAGTCACCTGGGCTTCGTCTTCCAGCAGTTCTTCCTGCTGGAGCGGCGCTCGGCGCTGGAGAACGTCGGCGACGGGCTCCTCTACCAGGGCGTACGCCGACCCGAGCGGCGCCGTCGGGCGGCCGAGGCGCTGCGCCGGGTCGGGCTGGCCGGCCGGCTCGACCACACGCCGGCCGAGCTGTCCGGCGGCGAGTGCCAGCGGGTGGCGGTGGCGCGCGCGCTCGTGCACAGACCGCGGATCCTGCTCGCCGACGAGCCGACCGGGAACCTCGACTCCGCCTCGGGCCGGGCGGTGCTGGAGCTCTTCGACGTCCTGCACGCCGAGGGCGCGACGATCATCGTGGTCACCCACGACGAGTCGATCGCGGCGCGGATACCGCGCGTGGTCGCGATGCGGGACGGCCGGGTCGAGTCCGACGTGCGGGTCGCCGCATGAGGCGGCCACTGCGACCCGGACTGGGACCGGCCGACCGGCTGCGGCTCGGCGCGCTCGGGCTGACCGCCCGCAAGGGACGCGCCGCCCTGTCGGCACTCGGCGTCGCGATCGGCATCACCGCCATGGTGGCCGTGCTCGGACTGTCCGAGTCGTCGCGGGCCGACCTCAACGCCCAGCTCGACGCGCTGGGGACCAATCTCCTCGTCGTCCAGCCGGGCCAGGACATGTTGGGAGACGACGCCACCCTGCCCGAGAGCTCGGTCGACATGATCGCGCGGGTGCCGACCGTCGAGAACGCCGCGGCGACGTACGCCGTCGACGCCAGCGTCCGCAAGAGCGACCTGGTGCCGTCCGCGCAGACGAGCGGCATCGTGGTCGCGGCGGCCGGCCCCGGCCTGGACGCCGCGGTCTCCGCCGAGCTGCGCGAGGGCCGCTGGCTGGACGCGGCCACCGGGGACTACCCGGCCGTCGTCCTCGGCTCGACGGCGGCCCGGCGCCTTGCGGTCGGCTCCCTCGACGAAGGCGTCCGGGTCTGGCTCGACGGCCAGTGGTTCGCGGTCATCGGGGTGCTCGAACCCGTGGTCCTGGCCCCGGAGCTCGACGCGACCGCCCTGATCGGCGTGCCGGTCGCCGAGCAGCTCTACGGTGACGGCGAGCGCCTGCCGCCCACGACGGTCTACACGCGCGTCGACACCGACCAGGTCGCGGCGACCAGGGCGCTGCTCGGCCGGACGGCCAACCCCTCAGCGCCGACCGAGGTGTCGGTGTCGCGTCCATCGGACGCGCTCGAGGCGCAGGCCGCCGCCGACGCGTCGCTCACCACGCTGACCCTCGGCCTCGGCGCCGTGGCCCTGCTCGTCGGCGCGGTCGGCATCGCCAACGTCATGGTCATCTCGGTGCTCGAGCGGCGGCGCGAGATCGGCGTACGCCGCGCGCTCGGCGCCACCCGGGCCGGGATCGGCAGCCAGTTCCTCACCGAGTCGGTGCTGCTCTCGCTGCTGGGTGGGCTGGTCGGCGGGGTGCTGGGCGTCGCGGTGACCACCGCGTTCGCCGTACACCAGGACTGGGGAGTCGTGCTGCCGTGGCAGCCGGTGCTGGCCGGGCTCGGCTGCTCACTGCTCGTCGGCACCGTCGTCGGGATGTACCCGGCGCTGCGGGCCGCGTCGGTGCCACCCACGGAGGCGCTGCGGGCGATCTAGGTGAGCTCGGGGCGCTGACGCCGGAGGGCTATCGTCGGCGCGTGACTGAGGAGTACCGCGAGGTCAGCGCTCCCGACGGCCGCGCCCTGGAGGTGCTGACCGGCGGCGATCCGGACGGTTTCCCGCTGCTCTTCCATGGGGGCTCGCCGTCCGCCGCGGTGGGCTACGAGCCGTTCGACCGGGCCGTCCGCGAGGCCGGGCTGCGGTCGATCACCTACTCCCGGCCCGGGTACGGCGGCTCGACGGCCCATCCGAGGCCGGAGCCGCGGATGGTCGACGACGTCGCCGACTCCGTGGTGGTCCTCGATGCGCTCGGGGTCGACCGGTTCGTCACGGCGGGCTGGTCCGGTGGCGGCCCGCGGGCGCTCGGCTGCGCGGCCCTGCTGTCGGACCGCTGTCTGGCGGCCGCCTCGATCGCCGGCGTCGGGCCGCACGACGGCGACGGGCTGGACTGGAAGGGCGGGATGGCCGAGGAGAACGTCGCCGAGTACACCGCCGCCGAGGCCGGCCGGGACGCGTACGCCGCCTTTCTCGAGGAGGACTTCCTGCCGGTGCTCCTCGCCGACGCCGACGATCTCGCCGAGAGCATGGGCGGGCTGCTGCCGCCCGCCGACAAGGCGGCCATGGACCGCGGGTTCACCGAGTGGCTGACCGAGTCGTTCCACCGCGCCGGCGCCCAGCGGACCGCGGGCGTCCTCGACGACGGACAGGCCGCGGTGCGGCCGTGGGGCTTCGACGTCGGCGCGATCACGGTGCCGGTGCTCATCTACCAGGGACGCCAGGACGCGATGGTGCCGTTCGCCCACGGCGAGTGGCTGGCCGCGCACGTGCCCGGCGCCGAGGTGCACCTGACCGACGAGGACGGTCACCTGACGCCGATGATCAACGGGCTGCCCGGGATCCTGGCCGACCTCAAGCGGGTCGCCGGGCTCTAGGGGAGCAGCGCGATCCGAGCGGCGACGGCGTCCCCGAAGAGTCGGTGGCCGGTCGGCGTCAGGTGCAGCCGATCGTCGAGGTAGGGCAGCTTCAGGTCGACGGTCGAGACGTACGGCACGCCGTACTTCTGCGAGAGGTGTGCGAGCAGTCGGTCCACCCGCGGCACCTTCCCCGCACGCGCCGGTGCCGTCGCCGGGCCGACGACGACGGTGCGGTACGGCGCCGCCGCGGTCATCACCCGCGCGAAGCCGGCCTTGATCTCGGCCCGGCTGTGGTCGTAGTCGTTGAGGCCGCCCTCGACGACCACGAGGTCGGCACCGCCCTTGAGTGCCTCGGGTGCGCGGTCACCGAAGGAGACCCGGCCGCACTCCGAGGACTTCGCGCTGAACCCGGTGCCGGAGAAGCCGGCCACGTGGATCCTGCCGGGCAGTCGCGACGGCCACGAGTGGACGGGACGGTCGAGGCCGAGGCCGGACGACCACGAGTCACCGATCACCACGACCCGCTCGCCCGAGCCGGTGACCATCGCGGCCCGCTTCACCGAGGCGGCGGCGAACCGCTCGCACTTCGAGTGGTTCGCGCTGGCGCGGGCAGCGAGGACTCCCGTGGCGGTGAGTGCGCACACCAGCGCAGCGACCGTCATGAGGACGACGCGGCGGCGCGGCAGCAGGACCCGAGGGAGCACGACGCAAGTCTGCGGAGTGAACGCCGCTCAACCCATGGTCCGACAGGGTCATTCAGGGACCATTCCGGGTCCCCCCTGAGGTCAGGAATGACTAGTCAGGGCAGACCCCGGTCCGCGCCCGGTCAGACGGCGTACGAGGCCAGCTCGCCGGCGAGGTCCTCGTTGGCCCGGCCGGCGACGATGGTGCCGTCGGCGGTGTGCTCCATCGAGTCGATCTCGCCGTGCTGGTGCAGCCGGTTGATCAGGTCACCGCGCTCGTAGGGCAGCAGCGCCTTGAACTCCACGCCGGGCCGGGGCAGCTCGCCCTCGACCAGCGCCAGCGCGTCGGCGATGCCCTCGCCGGTCTTGGCGCTGACCACGACCGAGTGCGGCTCCTCGCGCCGCAGCCGGGCGAGCACGAGCGGGTCGGCGGCGTCGGCCTTGTTGATGACCACGAGCTCGGGGACCTGGCTGGCGCCGATCTCCGCGAACACCTCGCGCACCGCGGCGAGCTGACCCTCGGGGTCGGGGTGCGAGCCGTCGACGACGTGCAGGATCAGGTCGGCGTCGGCGACCTCCTCCAGCGTGGAGCGGAACGCCTCGACCAGCTGGTGCGGCAGGTGCCGGACGAAGCCGACCGTGTCGCTCATCGTGTAGACCCGGCCGTCCGAGGTGGTCGTCCGCCGCGTGGTCGGGTCGAGCGTCGCGAACAGCGAGTCCTCGACCAGCACGCCGGCGTCGGTGAGCCGGTTGAGCAGTGAGGACTTGCCGGCGTTGGTGTAGCCGGAGATCGCGACCGCGGGGATGGCGCGCGCCTTGCGCATCGAGCGCTTGGCGTCGCGAGTCTTCTTCATCTCGGTGAGCTCGCGGCGGAGCTTGGCGATCTTGGTGTTGATCCGGCGCCGGTCGGTCTCGATCTTGGTCTCGCCGGGACCGCGGCCGCCGATGCCGCCGCCGTCCGCGCCGACCCGGCCACCGGCCTGGCGGGACAGGTTGCCGCCCCAGCCACGCAGCCGCTGCTTCATGTAGTTGAGCTGCGCCAGCTCGACCTGCGCCTGGCCCTCCCTGGACTTCGCGTGCTGGGCGAAGATGTCGAGGATCAGCGCGGTCCGGTCGACGACCTTGACCTTGAGCCGGTCCTCCAGGTTGCGCAGCTGGCTCGGCGCCAGCTCGCCGTCGCAGATCACGGTGTCGGCACCGGTCGCCTGCACGATCTCGCGGATCGCGTCGACCTTGCCGCGGCCGACGTACGTCGCGGGGTCGGGTGACTGGCGCCGCTGGTAGATCGCCTCGAGCACCTCGGAACCCGCCGTCTCGGCGAGCAGGGCCAGCTCGGCCATCGAGTTCTCGGCGTCCTGGACGGAGCCGTCGGTCCAGACGCCCACCAGCACCACGCGCTCCAGGCGGAGCTGGCGGTACTCGACCTCGCTGATGTCCTCCAGCTCGGTGGACAGGCCGGCCACGCGGCGCAGCGCGTGCCGCTCCGCGAGCTCCATGGCGCCGACGGTGGGGACGGCCTCGGGGTCGTCCTCGTTCTCCCAGCCTGTCGTGGCTGCGAGCTCGTCGGCGAGGTCGAAGTCGGGGTCCAGCTCGATGGTCGAGTCGACCGGTTCGAGGTCCTCGACGTCCGGGGTGAGGTCAGATGCGTTCGTCATACGGCTTCCAGCGTACGGTCAGGCCCCATGCGACGCACGCGCGTTTCGCCGGACGGCCGCGAGATCGGCGCCCTGGTCGACGCGCTGCCGGCAGGCCGGTTCGTGCTCGGACTGAGCGGAGCACCCGGTGCCGGCAAGTCAACGCTCGCCTCGGCCCTGGCCGCGGCGTACGGCGTCCCGGTGGTGCCGATGGACGGGTTCCACCGCCCGAACGCCGAGCTGGTCGCCATGGGCCGGCTCGAGCACAAGGGCGCGCCGGACACCTTCGACGCCGAGGGGTACTCCGCGCTGCTGCGCCTGCTGCAGTGCGGCGGGACCGTGTTCGCGCCGTCTTTCGAGCACGGGCAGCCGGACCCGCTGCCGGACATCATCGAGATCCCGTGCGAGGCCGGCCTGGTGGTCACCGAGGGCAACTACCTGCTGCTCGACCGGCCCGAATGGCACGCCGTACGGCTCGAGTGCGACGCGGTCTGGCACCTCGTCACCGATGAAGCGAGCCGCGTGGAGCGGCTGGTCGCGCGTCACGTCGCGGCCGGCCGGTCAGTCGACGACGCCAACGAGTGGGTGCGCCGCGTCGACCAGGCCAACGCCGACCTCGTCGAAGCCGCCGCCGGTGCTGCGGACGAGGTGCTCGACCTGAGTGCGTGGTCGGGCTCGAGCGTCTTCGGCGGAGCGGTCGGCCGACCGCAGTAGCTGTGGCTGCGCATCAAATGCGGAAGCGCATTATTTGCGTATCCGCAGTTTATGCGCCATACTCGACCCATGGCACCCGACCCGACCCAGCTCGACGCCGTGCGCGAGGCCCTCGAGGCAGCCGCCGACAAGGACGCCGGCGAGGCGCTCCCGCACCTGCGGGAGGCCGCGGACAGGCTCACCGCGCTCATCGACGAGTCGATGGCCGAGGCGCTGCTCGCGGGGAAGGTGTCGCTGCGGTCCGCCGGCGCGGCTGCGGGCCTCACCGAGAACGCCGTGCCGCCTCGGCTGGCCCGCACCCAGACCCTCGGCGCCTACGCCAACGAGGACGGCCGGGTGACCGCCGCCGGCGTCGAGCGCGCGAAGTACGACCACGAGTCCGGCACACCCAAGCCGGCACCAGCCCCAGCCGCAGCACCGATGCGGTTCAAACCACGGAGGAAGACATGACGCACAGTGCCATCAGGGGGGACCTGACCCACCTCTACTTCCTGCTCGACCGCAGCGGCTCGATGCAGTCGATCAAGTCCGACATCGAGGGCGGCTTCGCGGCGTTCGTCGACGAGCAGCGCAAGGGCGCCGGCGAGTGCCGGGCGACGCTGGCGCAGTTCGACGACGTCTACGAGGTGGTCTACGCCGACCGGCCCATCGCCGACGTACCCCCGCTCGACCTGCAGCCGCGCAACATGACGGCGCTGCACGACGCCATGGGCCGGCTGATCACCGACGCCGGCGCGGAGCTCGCCGCACTCCCCGAGGCGGAGCGCCCCGGCACCGTGATCGTCGCGATCATGACCGACGGCCTGGAGAACGCCAGCAAGGAGTGGACGAGCGCCTCGATCAAGTCGCTGGTGAGCCAGCAGAGCAACGCATTCGGCTGGACGTTCATGTACATGGGCGCCGACCAGGACGCCGTCGAGGTGGGTGCGTCGCTGGGCGTGCACAAGGACCTGGCCGTCACCTACTCGCGCGGCAAGTCGCGGGAGGCCATGGGCGTGGCGTCGGGCAAGATCGCCAAGCTGCGCGCGGCCCGGGTCTCCGCCCCGGCCGCAGCCATGGAGGCGTTCACCGACGCGGAGCGGGCCTCGCTGTCCGAGTGAGGGCTACTTGGGCGGCATCCGGATGCCGCCGTCGACGCGGATCACCTCGGCGTTCATGTAGGAGTTGGTGAGGCACTCGACGACCATGCTGGCCAGCTCGTCGGGGACGCCCAGCCGCTTCGGGAAGAGCACGCTCTCACCGAGCTTGGCCTTGAACGCCTCGGAGTCCGGGCCCTCGCCGTAGATCGGGGTGTCGATGAGGCCGGGGGCGATGGTGTTGAGCCGGATGCCGGACGCCGAGAGGTCCCGGGCGACCGGGAGGGTCATGCCGACCACGCCGCCCTTGGAGGCGCTGTACGACGCCTGGCCGATCTGGCCGTCGAAGGCGGCCACGCTGGCGAGGTTGACGATCGCGCCGCGCTGGCCGTCGGCGTCGGGCTCGTTGCGGCTCATGACCGTCGCGGCCTGGCGGACCATGTCGAAGGTGCCGATCAGGTTGATCGCGATGACCCTCTTGAAGGCGTCGAGGTCGTGTGCGGACTCGATCTGGCCGTCGCGGCCGATCGTGCGCTGGGCCCAGCCGATGCCGGCGGAGTTGACGACGGCGCGCAGCGGCGCGATCTCGGCGGCGGCGTTGACGGCGGCGGTGATCTGCTCGGTGTTGGTGACGTCGACCTGGGCGAAGACGCCGTTGATCTCCGCCGCCAGGGCCTCGCCCTTGTCGGCCTGGAGGTCCGCGACCACGACGGTGGCGCCCCTGGCGGCGAGCTGACGGGCGCAGGCCGCGCCGATGCCGGAGGCGGCCCCGGTGACGATGGCTGTCGAACCACTGATGTCCATGCGCGGGAGCCTAGTGCGGGGGTTCGGGCAACTTCGGGGCCGGTCTGGCCGCGCTACCTGGTGGTGGTCAGAGGTCGGTCTGACCCGACGCCACGATGACCGCGGGACCGGTGAGGAGCACCCGGTCGTCGGCGGTCCAGGTGACGGTGAGCGTGCCGCCAGGTACGTCGACGCGGTAGGCGACGTCCTCGCCGGCCGGCCGGGCACCGTCGGCGACGGCGGCGGCCACCATCACCGCGCAGGCGCCGGTGCCGCAGGAGCGGGTCTCCCCGGAGCCGCGCTCGTGGACCCGCATCGCGACGTGCCGCTCGCCGCGGCGTACGACGAACTCGACGTTCACGCCGTCCGGGTAGATCGCGGGGTCGTGCGTCGGTGGCTCGAGCAGTGGCCCGGCCTCGTCGAGCGAAGCCACGAAGGCGACGGCGTGCGGGTTGCCGACGTCGACGTGTCGGGCCGACCAGGTGAGGGTGTCGACGCCGACCGTGGTCTCGCCGAGCACCTTCGGCGTGCCCAGGTCGACGGTGATCAGGTCGCCGTCCAGCGTGAGCGTCTTGACGCCGTCGCGGGTGTCGACAGGGATCGGTGCGGAGCCGTCGGCGAGACCGTGGTCGACCAGGTAGCGGACGAACAACCGGATGCCGTTGCCGCACATCTCCGAGAAGGAGCCGTCGGAGTTGCGGTAGTCCATGAACCACTCGACATCGGGTTTCGTCGAGCGCACGACGCGCAGCACCCCGTCGCCGCCGATGCCGGCGCGGCGGTCGCAGAGCGCCCGCACCCGCTGGGGCGAGAGCTCACCGTGGACGGTGCCGTCGAGGTCGGGCAGGAGGACGAAGTCGTTCTCGGTGCCGTGCCCCTTGAGGAACTCGTAGGCCATCAGCCGTAGAGCCCCTTGGCGTAGTTCTCCGGCTTGTAGTAGTCGTCGAGCTGCTCGACGGTCATGCCGCTCGGCTCGACCTCCTTGGCGATCACCGCGCGCCTCGGGACCTTCGCCTCCGGCTCCCAGGTCTCCGGCTTCCACAGCCCGGAGCGCAGGAACGCCTTCGCGCAGTGGAAGAAGATGTCGTCGATCTCGACGACCACCGCGAGCAGCGGCCGGTGCCCCTTCACGACCATCTCGTCGAAGAACGGCGCGTCGCTGACCAGCCGGGCCCGGCCGTTGATCCGCAGGGTGTCGCCGCGACCGGGGATCAGGAAGTTCAGCCCGACGTGCGGGTTGACCAGGATGTTCTTGTAGCCGTCCGCCCGCTTGTTGCCGGGCCGCTCGGCGATCGCGATCGTGCGGTCGTCGATCACGTGCACCAGCTGCCCGGGCGGGTCGCCCTTGGGCGAGGCGTCGCAGTTGCCGTCCGCGTCGGACGTCGCCATCACGCAGAACGGCGACGCGGCGAGCCAGTCCCGGTCCACGTCGAGCAACGCGGCCCGGCCCTTGTTGGCGGCGCGCTCGCTGCGGCGTCCCGAGGAGTCCGACCAGCTCCTCGACGGAGTCGATCGTCACCATGTCGGTCGTGACGGGGGTCTCAGCGGCGCTCACCCCTCCAGAGTAGAGGCCGCGGCGTCGCTACTTCGGGTTGACCACCGTCGCCGCTCCCCCGCCGCGGCGGGTGGGTTCGGCGGCCACGGTGAGCCGACCGTGCTTGCCGAACTCGATCGCCGTGGCGGCGCCGATCTCGGCCGCGGACGTGCCGGGAGCGCCGACCGCTGTGAGCGTGTGGCCGAGCAGCGTCAGCGCGGCGCCGTAGAGGTCGAGGTAGGCCTGCTCGGCCTTCAGCGGCGTGGTGTTGTTGGGCGCCGCGCGCGGAGCCGCGATCGCCTGCTCGAGGGACATCCCGAGGTCGAGCCGGTTGACCAGGATCCCGAGCACCGTGGTGATGATCGTCGAGCCGCCTGGCGTCCCGAGGGCGAGCACGGGCTTCTTGTTCTGGAGCACGATCGTGGGCGACATCGAGCTGCGCGGCCGCTTGCCGGGCTCGATCCGGTTGGGGTCGGCCGGGTTGTAGACCGCGCTGAAGTCGGTCAGCTCGTTGTTGAGCAGGAAGCCACGGCCGGGCAGCACGATCCCGGAGCCGCCGGTCTGCTCGATGGTGAGGGTGTACTCGACGACGTTGCCGTCCTTGTCGGCGACCGTCAGGTTGGTGGTGTTGACGCCCTCGGTGTCCGGCGCGGCCTCGGCCTTGCTGCTCGGGGTGGCGCAGCTGCCGTCGGACGCCGCGACGTTGCCCGCGGCGATCGGCGGCGTGAACGCGTGCAGCGGGTCGATCTTGCACGCCCGCTCCGCGGCGTACGTGTCGGAGAGGAGCGTGGAGACCGGCACCCCGCTCTGGTCGCCGACGTACTTGGCGCGGTCCGCGAAGGCGAGGTGCGCGGCCTCGATCACGAGGTGCTGCACCTGCGCCGGCGTCAGCGACTTCAGGTCGTAGCGCTCGAGGATGTTGAGCGCCTCGCCGACCGTGGTCCCGCCGCTGGAGGACGGCGGCATGCCGTAGACGTCCAGCCCTCGGTAGTCGACGTGGGTGGGGCGGTGCTGGATGACGTCGTACTTCGCGAGGTCCTTCGCCCGCATCTTGCCCTTCGGCACCGGCAGGTCGGTGCGGCCGCTCACCGGGGGCTTCCGCACGGTCTTGGCGAGCTCGCGGGCCAGGTCGCCGCGGTAGAACGCGGCCATGCCCCGCTTCGCGAGCAGGTCGTAGGTGTCGGCGAGGTCGGGGTTGCGCAGCAGGCTGCCGACCTTGGGCGCCTTGCCGTGCCGGAGGAACAGCTTGCGGGTCGAGGTGAAGGTGTTGAACCGCTCGGCGTTGTCGTCGGTCTGCGTGGTTGAAGGTCTTGTCGACCTTGAAGCCGCGCCGGGCCAGGTCCGCCGCCGGCTCGAGCACGTCGGCCAGAGTCATCGAGCCCCACCGGTCGAGGGCCGCCTGCCACGTCGCCGGGGTGCCCGGGCACACCCACGGAGACTCCGCTGGTGACCAGGTCCGGAGTGAAGGTGTACGGCTGCCCGGTGGCCGGGTTGATGAACGCATCGTGCTTCATGGCGGCCGGCGCGGTCTCGCGGCCGTCGAGCGTCTTCACCTTCTTGCTCTTCGCGTCGTAGTAGACGAAGTAGCCGCCCCCGCCGAGGCCGGAGCTGTACGGCTCGGTGACGCCGAGAGCCGCCGCGGTGGCGACCGCGGCATCCACGGCGTTGCCGCCCTGCTTGAGGACCTGGAGGCCGATCCGCGAGGCGTAGGGATCCACGGAGGTGACCGCGCCCCCCTTCCCGACCGCCGTCGGCGTGGCGCGGCGGCCCGGGTGCGCGGCGTTCGTGCTCGGCCGCCTGCGCGGTGGGGGCCTGGAGCGTGGTGACGGCGAGAGCTGCGGTGGTCAGGGCGACGAGGGGACCCGAGAACATGTCGTCGCCGGTACCCGGCGCTCCGTCAGTTCAAGCAGGGGCTCAGTTCAAGCCGGGATGCGTCCGGAGCACCGGGAGCAGGAGCGTCCGCTGCGGGCGACGAGCCCGAGCCGGTGCTGGGGTCACGTGCGCGGACCCACCACGTCGTAGCGCGCGGCGATGAACGCCTTGTTCTGGTGCACCTCGACGAGCCGGAAGTCGAAGCGGCGCGGGAACAGCGGCCGCCCCGCGCCCAGCGTGACCGGCGCGATGTAGCAGATCACCTGGTCGAGCTTCCCGGCCTCGGCGAACTGGGCCGCGAGATCGCCGCCGCCGCACACCCACACGTCCTTGCCGTCGGCGGCGGCCACCAGCTCGTCGTGCAGCGGTGCGACGTCACCCTGGGCGAACCGGACGTCGGCGCCCTCCACGCCGGCCAGCTCGCGGTGCGTCACCACCCAGACGGGCATGTCGTAGGGCCACGACTCGCCCGTCTCCGCGTTGTGCCGCAGGATCCACTCGTACGTCGTCGCGCCCATCACCATCGCGCCGATGTCCTTGATGAACTCGTCGTAGTTGAGCGGCCCCTTCTCGTCCTGGTCCTGGACGAACAGCCAGTCCAGCGAGGTCGTGCTCGTCGGCGAGGAAGCCGTCGAGGGTCATCGCCGTGTAGAACGTCGTACGGGTCACAGGACCTCCACCTCCGCAGCCTCGCCGTGCCGGGCGCGGAGCCAGTTGATCGGGTCGCCGCTGTCGACCTTCTGCCCACTCGCGCGGAGCAGCTGGCGGGCCAGCTGGCGGCGGTGTGCCGAGAACGTGAGCACGTGCGCGACCACGCTGCTCATGACGAAGCTCTCGGGCGGGTCGCAGAGGGCGTCGATGAGCCGGTCGTCCCATGCGCCCCGGCGGTCGATGTCACGCACGGTCGCGAGCCAGCGCGCGGCCGCCTCCTCGTGCCGGTCGAGCAGCGTGTCGACGTCGTCCGCACGCTCCGGCGGGAAGTCGGTGCCCTCGATGGCCGCGAGCCAGACCTCCTTGGTGAACACCAGGTGGGTGAGCACGTGGGCGACGGACTCGTCGGGGCCGTCGAAGCCGAGCACCGTGTTGCCCGGCAGGTGCGGACTCCGGTAGTCCTCGTCCGACAGCTGCTTGGCGGCCTCCAGCAGGGCCCGGGTGTCGTCGAGGTCGTGGGCGACCAGCTGCTCGGTGAGCGGATTCATCGACTGCTCCTTGGCGTGTACCCACAGGGACGTGGGCGGGTGGAAGTGGATCCCGTTCGGGGCGGGGAGCCAGTGGCTGCCGGAGGCCTTGGCGGAGGCGCTCGGCGCGTGCCCGAAGGCCCGGGCGAAGGCGCGGCTGAACCCCTCGACCGACTCGTAGCCCGCCTCGAAGGCGGTGTCGGTGACCGAGGCACCCTGGCGCAGCTGCCACGCCGCCCGCTCCAGAAGCACTCGGCGCTTCATCGCCACCGGGGGCTCACCGGCGCCGCGGGAGAGCTGCCGGTTGAAGTGGTACGGCGACGAGTAGGCGCCGCCGGCCATGTCGTCGAGGGTGCGGTTGTCCTCGTCGAGCACCGCGTCCAGCAGCTCGCGCAGCCGGTCGCGACCGCCGGTGCTGAAGCCGGGCTCCTCGCTCATGCGTCCAGTCTGGCCCGCTCATGCTGCGTGAGCCCGACCGATCTTGCTCAGCCGACCAGTGACCGCACCGATCGCAGCGCCTTGTCGACGCAGGTCCGGGTCGTCGTACCCGATCCAGACGATGCGCGGGTCCTTGCGGAACCAGGAGTCCTGCCGGCGCGCGAACCGCCGGGTGGCCTGCGCGGTCTGGTCGCGGGCCTCCTGCTCGGTGAGCTCGCCGCGCAGGTGGGCGACGACCTCCCGGTAGCCGATCGCCCGGGGCGCGGTGCGGCCCTCGGCCAGGCCGTGGTCGAGGAGGTGGCGGACCTCCTCGACGAAGCCGCTGGTGAACATCGCGTCGACCCGCGCGGCGATGCGCTCGTCGAGCGTCTCGCGGTCGATGTCGACGCCGATCTGGACGGTGAGCGGGTCGGCGTACTCGAGGACCGGGAGGCTGGCGCTGAACGGCCCGCCGGTCAGCTCGACCACCTCGAGGGCGCGGACGATGCGGCGGCCGTTCTCGGGGAGGATCAGCGCGGCGGCGTCCGGGTCGCGCTCCTTGAGCACGTCGTGGAGCGCCTGCGGTCCCCTCTCCGCGAGCTCTCGCTCGAGCCTGGCGCGGACCGCCTCGTCGGTGCCCGGGAACTCGAACCGGTCGAGGATCGCGCGGGTGTAGAGCGCCGAGCCGCCGACCAGCACCGGCGTCGTGCCCTGGCCGCGCAGCCGCACGATGACCTCGCGCGCCCACCCCTGGAACTCCGCGACCGTCGCGGGTTCGCGGACCGTCAACGTGTCGAGCAGGTGATGCCGGATGCCACGGCGTTCGGAGGCCGGGAGCTTGGCCGTGCCGACGTCCATGCCGCGGTAGACCTGCATGGCGTCGGTGTTGACCACCTCGCCCCCGAGCCGCTCGGCGAGGTCGAGGGAGAGCCCCGTCTTGCCCGACGCGGTGGCACCGACGACGGCCACGATGGGGACCGTGGTCGCGAGGCGCTGCCATGTGGCTAGTGTGACAACGCGGCGGGGTCACTCGGGCTCCGCACGACCTCAGGAGCGGACATGGGCTTCCTCGACGACGCCAAGGACAAGCTCGGCGACGCGGTCGACGACCACGGCGACAAGATCGGAACGGGGATCGACAAGGCGTCCGACTTCGCCGACGACAAGACCGGCGGCAAGTTCGACGACAAGATCGACACCGGAGCCGACAAGCTCAAGGACGGCCTCGACTCGCTCGACGGCAAGGACGACGACATTCCGTGACGTCGAGCGACGCGACCCAGTGACGCTTGACCGCTTCGTCGTCGTCCCCGCGTCGTACGTCTTCCTGTTGCGGGACGGCGTCGCGGGCACGGAGGTGCTGCTGCAGCTGCGCCAGGGCACCGGCTTCATGGACGACCACTGGGCGGCCGCGGCCGCCGGGCACGTCGAGAAGGGCGAGACGGCGTACGACGCCGCACGCCGCGAGGCCCGTCGAGGAGATCGACGTCGCGGACCTCGCGCTGGAGTTCGTGACCTCGATGCAGCGCACCCGCGGCGGCGAGCCGATCGACGAGCGCATCGACTTCTTCTTCACCGCGAGGTCGTGGTCGGGCGAGCCCCGCATCGTCGAGCCCGCCAAGGCCGCCGACCTGGGATGGTTTCCGCTGTCGGCACTGCCGGACCCGGTGGTGCCGCACGAGCTGCACGTGCTGCACGGCATCATCGCGGGCGAGCTGCCGGCGTACACGACGTTCGGCTTCTGAGCCTCGAGAACTGGACCGAACGAATTGGGGAGATACCGATGAGTGACGAGAACCCCACCCAGACCGGCGACCTGGGCGACCAGCCCGAGCCGCAGATCGAGCCGCGCGAGCCGAACCCGGGTGGCGCGGACGCCGTGCCCGAGGACGACGACAGCGTCCCGGCCGACCTCGGGCCGGAGACCAACCCCGCCGTGGAGGAGACGCCCGACCCGCTCAAGAAGGTCCTCGCGGAGGGCGAGGACACCGAGACCGAAGCCACCGAGTCCGACGACGGCAGCGACGAGGACGTCGAGCCGCACGAGGAGTCCCCGGCCTGACCGCTGGGTACCGCTCCGCCATGAGCGGTCACGAGCAGGACACCGACATCCGGGACTCGACGCCTGGCTCGACCGGACCTGAGCGCGCCGCCGGCGGCATGGGCGTGAGCAGCGAGCGGGTCGGCCCGACCGGCCCGGGCCAGGAGGCGACCGACGGCGTCAAGGACACCTCCGCCGCACCTCGCAGAGGACGAGGCGCCGCCGGAGCAGGCGCCCGGCGGCGAGGAGGTCCAGCCCCAGGGGGTGGCGCCGGTCGCCGGCTACCCGAGCCTGGACCCGAGGTCGAAGGACAAGCCCTACAAGGACGCCTGAGCATCGGTGGTTGAGGGGCGCAGAGCGCCTTCCTCAACCAGCGGAACAGCCGGCCGTGTCGACCGGCAGCGCGTGCGGGCAGACCGACCGTCGGCATGCCCAGGCCGACGCCCGCGGGCGTCGGCTCCTTCGTGCGCAGCTCCCAGGCGTCGCCGCTGCGGGTGCGGCGTACGGCGGCCGGGCCGTCGGCGACGAGGTGGTGCGGCGCGGCGTAGGTGACCTCGACGGTGGCGACGTCGCCGGGTCGGACCTCGGTCTCGGGAGCCTGGAAGTGGACCAGCCGGTTGTCGGGTGCGCGGCCGGAGAGCCGGTGGGTGGCGGCGTCCTTGCGGCCCTCGCCCTCGGCGACCATCACGTCGAGGCGGCGGCCGACCTGCGCCTTGTTCTCGGTCCAGGCGACCTCGTCCGCGACGGCGACGAGCCGCTGGTAGCGGTCCTTGACGACCGCCGGGTCGATCTGGTCGGGCAGCGTGGCCGCGGGGGTGCCGGGCCGCTTGGAGTACTGGAAGGTGAAGGCGCCGCTGAACCGCGCCTGCTCGACGACCGCCAGCGTCTGCTTGAAGTCGTCCTCGGTCTCGCCGGGGAAGCCGACGATGATGTCGGTGGTGATGGCGGCGTCGGGGATCGCGGCGCGGACCCGGTCGATGATGCCGAGGTACTTCTCGGAGCGGTAGGACCGCCGCATCGCCTTGAGCACGCGGTCGGAGCCGGACTGCAGCGGCATGTGCAGGCTCGGCATCACGTTGTGCGTCTCGGCCATCGCCTCGATCACGTCGTCGGTGAACTCCGCCGGGTGCGGGCTGGTGAAGCGGACCCGCTCGAGGCCGTCGATGCCGCCGCAGGCGCGCAGCAGCTTGCTGAAGGCCTGGCGGTCGCCGAACTCCACGCCGTACGCGTTGACGTTCTGGCCCAGCAGCGTGATCTCGCTGACGCCCTCCTGCACAAGAGCCTCGACCTCGCTGAGGATCTCGCCCGGCCGGCGGTCCTTCTCCTTGCCGCGCAGGCTCGGGACGATGCAGAACGTGCAGGTGTTGTTGCAGCCGACGCTCACCGACACCCAGGCGGCGTACGCCGACTCGCGCTTGGTGGGCAGCGTCGACGGGAACACCTCGAGCGACTCGAGGATCTCGACCTGCGCCTCGTCGTTGGCTCGCGCGCGCTCCAGCAGCGCCGGCAGGCTGCCGATGTTGTGGGTCCCGAAGACGACGTCGACCCAGGGCGCCTTCTGGGTGATGGTCGCGCGGTCCTTCTGCGCCAGGCAGCCGCCGACCGCGATCTGCATCCCCGGCCGCTGCGCCTTCTTGGGCGCCAGGTGACCGAGGTTGCCGTAGAGCTTGTTGTCGGCGTTCTCCCGCACCGCGCAGGTGTTGAAGACGACCACGTCGGCGTCCTCGCCGGTCGGCGCCGCGAGGTAGCCCGCCTCCTCGAGCAGGCCGCTCAGCCGCTCGGAGTCGTGGACGTTCATCTGGCACCCGTAGGTGCGGACCTCGTAGGTACGCATGACCGGTCAAGGGTAGGCGGGTTCCGCACAGTGCCCCCATTCTCCGGGCCATACTTCACGCGTGCGCGTGCGACTGGAGCTGTGGAGCAAGGACCAGGGTGGCCGGCACACGCCGGTCTTCGACGGCTATCGCCCCGACTTCCGGGCGAGCACGGAGGGTCACGGCGACGTCGACCTCGAGGGCGACCAGCAGGTCGGCACCGCCACGGTGCTGCCGGCATGAGCTCCCGCTGGTCGATCGGGTCCCGCGGCTCGGTGCTGTCGCTGTGGTCGGACGGCTCGGTGCTGTCGATCGGGTCGGTGGGCTCGTTCGCGAGCATCGGGAGCGTCGGGTCGTTCGCGTCGGGGTTCTCGATCGGATCGTCGCAGAGCCTCGGCTCGTGGCTGTCGCACCAGAGCACTGGCTCGGTGCTGTCCCACCAGAGCGACGGCTCGGTGTTGTCGAGCCAGGCGACGCGAGCGCTGCTCGGACGCCGTACGGACGGGAAGCTGCCTTCCGGCTCCGTGTTCGCGATCGCCGCGCTGTCGGTGGCCGCCGCGCTCGGGCATCTGTGGTTCTGGAGGCGTCGGCGCTAGCGTGCGTGCTCCGGACCCGACGTACCCGAGGTGGATCCAATGCCCTACCTGGTCGAGAACAGCGACAGCCTGATGGTCATGGGCGACACCGAGGGAGTCCTCGGGATCAAGCGGATCGAGAAGGCGCTCAACGAGCTCGAGTCGGACGGCTACCTGCTGACGTTCGTGAGTGACGGCTACTTCGTCTTCTACAAGCAGGGTGGCTGGGGCGGCTCGACCTGAGCCGCTGCGTCAGCTGGCGGCGGCCTTCAGGTCGGCCCGCTTCTCGGTCACCCAGAGGTTGATCACGCCCTCGATGACCACGGTTCCGTCGGCGTCGACACCGCGCACCTGCACCGGCAGGTTCGGGTCGGCGGAGGTCCACTGCGCCGCGTCGGTCTCCGCGATGCAGGTGATGTCGCCGACCGCCTTGGCGGTGTAGGAGACCGTCATCCCCTTGGGAATCCAGCGCTTGCGTCGTCGGGGATGGTCGCCTCGGCGAGGGCGCCCATCGCCGCCTCGAGGCCGTTGCACAGCGCGATCGCGTGCACGGTGCCGAGGTGGTTGTGCACGCGCCGGCGGTCGGGGATGACGAGCTCGGCGTGGTTCGGCTCGATCACCGTGAACCGTGGGCGGATGGAGAAGAAGTACGGCGCCTTCTGGCCGAACGCGAACGAGAAGACTCGTGCGCCGACCAGCGGGATCGAGGTGCACTTCTGCCACAGCGACAGGACCTGGCTCATGCCGCCATGTTACTCACGGGTAGCAACTCGCGCCTGACACGTGTCAATTCAACCGCTAGCGTCCGACCTCGTGACCCTCGACCGCACACCGGCGATGCCCGAGCTGGCCTGCTACGGCCTGGCCGGCCACACCGACCAGCCGGCCGACCTGCTCGACGAGGTCCGGCTGGCCGAAGACCTCGGCCTGGGGTCGGTGTTCCTGTCGGAGCGGTTCAACCTCAAGGATGCCGGCGTCCTGGCCGGTGCGGCTGCGGCAGTCACGACCCGGCTCGGCATCGCCACGGCGGCCACCAACCACAACACCCGGCACCCGCTGGTCACCGCGACGATGGCCACGACGCTGCACCGGCTCAGCGGCAGGCCGCTACGCGCTCGGCCTCGGCCGTGGCTTCGACCTGCTCTTCGACGTGATGGGGCTGCCCCGCATCACCGGCGCCCAGATCGAGGACGCGGTCGGCATCTACCGCAGGCTCTGGCACGGCGAGGCGTTCGGTCACGACGGGCCCGCCGGGAGCTACCCGTACCTCTCGCAGGACAAGACCTTCGACGAGGACATCCCGGTGCTGATGATGGCCATCGGCCCGAAGAGCCTCGAGCTGGCGGGCCGGCTCGCCGACGGCGTCGTGCTGCACACGTTCTTCACCGACGAGACGCTGGCCCGCGCCGTACGCACCATCCGCGAGAGCGCCGAGCGCGCCGGCAAGGACCCGGCCGGGGTCCGGATCTGGTCGGTGCTGGCCACCGTCGAGGAGTCCATCCCGGAGGAGCAGCGGCTGCGCAAGCTGGTCGGCCGGCTGGCCACCTACCTGCAGGGGTACGGCGAGGTGCTGGTCCGCGCGAACGGCTGGGATCCGGCGGCCCTCGAGCGGTTCCGCAACGACGAGCTGGTGCAGGGCTACCCCGGCGCCTTCGACGCCATCGGGACCGTCGAGGAGCTCAGCCACCTGCGCGACGACGTGCTGCCGAGTGAGTGGCTCGAGGCGTCCGCCACCGGCTCGGCGGCGCAGTGCGCCCGGCGCGATCCAGGACCAGCTCGACGCCGGCGCGGACAGCGTGGTGCTGCACGGCGCGACCCCGACCGAGCTCGCGCCGGTCCTGGCCGCGTGGCGCGAGGTGCGACCGGACGGGCTGGACCGGCTCCCCGACAACCCCGGACGGATGCTCTAGGCCAGCGACAGGAAGAACCGCTCCAGCTGGTCGAGCTCGTCCTCGCTCACCGCGCCCTTGCGGGCCGACTCGCGCAGCTCGGTCGCGACGATCGCGAAGCCGGCGCGGTCGAGCGCTCGCGTGACCGCCTTGAGCTGGTTGACGATCTCCTGGAGGTCGCGACCCTCCTCCAGCATGCGGAGCACGCCCGACAGCTGCCCCTGCGCGCGCTTGATCCGGTTCACGACCGGGGTCGCGCCAGTGGACGTCGGTGCGTCTGCCTGGGTCACGCCAGCACCACTCCCCCCGAGAAAGACGACTGGCTCCAAGGACGGTCCTCGCAGGGACAACGTGCTGTCAACCGGGCGGTTACGGTTCGAGCGACGTCCGCTGGCAGGTCAGCCCAGAAGTTCGACCCGATTGCCGGGTCCGTCGTTCACATGCACCCTGCGGTATCCCGGGAACGTGTCCCACTCGCTGCGGTCCACGTCGTACCCCAGCCGCTCCAGCCGCGCCACGACCTCCACCAGCACGTCGGGTGACGGCAGCAGCAGCGCCGGGTGCGCCTTGCGGGCCGGCGCGAACGGCTCCTCGACGCCGACGTGCAGCTCCGCCGTGACCCGTCCGTCGTCGTCGTAGGCCCGGAACCAGGCGCCGCCCCGCCCGGCGAGCTCGGTCGGCTTCTCGACCTCGGTCATCCCGAGACCCTCGGCGTAGAAGCGGCGCGCGTCCGCCTCGCCGCCGCGCGGGCAGCAGACCTGGACGTGGTGCAGCCTCACGAGCCGACCCGGGCCACCGCGAACACCCGCCGGAACGGCAGCAGCACGGTGCCGTCCGCCCGGACCGGGTAGGCCGCGGCCAGCCGACGCTTGAACTCCGCCTCGAAGCTCGGCCGCAGCTCGCTCGGCAGCGCCTGCAGGGTCGGTCGGGCGCCGGTGCCGGACACCCAGGTGAAGACAGGGTCGGGACCGCGAAGCACGTGCGTGTACGTCGTCTCCCACACGTCCACCGAGCAGCCGGCTGCGGTCAGCGCGTCGTAGTAGACGGCCGGGTCGTGCGAGGACGGCGTGGCGACGTTCGCGGTGTGCTCGGCGTACGACGCCTCGGCGGCCAGCTCGGCCCGGATCGTGTGGCTCGGCTCGTCGAAGTTGCCGGGGACCTGGAATGCGAACCAGCCGCCGGGCGCCACCGCGGCGACCAGCGAGGGCAACAGCTCGAGGTGACCCGGGACCCACTGGAGCGTCGCATTGCTGACCAGCACGTCGACCGGCCGCTCGGGCTGCCAGTCGCGCAGGTCGGCGACGGCGTAGGTCACGGACTGGCCGAGACCCTGGGCCGGCGGCGATCATCTCCGGACTCGAGTCGAGCCCGACCACGTGGGCCTCGGGCCAGCGCTCGGCGAGCAGCCCGGTGAGGTTGCCCGCGCCGCAGCCGAGGTCCACGACCTCGGCCGGCGCGGCCGCGCCGATGCGGGCCACCAGCTCGACGAACGGGCGACCGCGCTCGTCGGCGTAGGTCAGGTACCGGTCCGGGTCCCAGGTGTGGGGCACGATGACAACTCCCTAATATCTTGACGTCAAGATAGATTCCACATCCTCCCGGAGCAACTTTCTTGATGTCAAGATACTTGGCCGAGCGGGACTAGGCTCCCGTACGTGAGCACGGAGCTTCCTCCGACGATCGAAGGCGACGGCCCCGCCCTGCTCTGCCTGCACGGCGGGCCCGGGATGTCCGACTACCTCGACGTGCTGGGCGACGAGACCGACGGCTGGCGGCGGATCCGCTACACCCAGCGCGGCCTGGCGCCGTCGACCACCGACGGTCCGTTCACGGTGGCACAGCACGTCGCGGACGCCGTCGCGGTGCTGGACGCCCTCGGCCTCGAGGACGTCGTCGTGCTCGGCCACAGCTGGGGTGGCTTCCTGGCCGCGGTGCTCGCGATCGAGCATCCCGAGCGGGTCCGCGGCCTGTTGCTGGTCGACCCGCTGGGGATCGTGGGTGACGGTGGCTACGAGCGGTTCGAGGCGCAGCTGACGGCCCGGACCCCGGAGGACGTGCGGGCGAAGGCTGAGGAGCTCGACAAGCGGGCGATGTCCGGCGAGGGCACCGAGGACGACGCGCTCGAGTCGTTCCGGCTGGTGTGGCCGGGCTACTTCAACGACCCGGCAACCGCTCCCCCGATGCCGGACGGCATCCGGCTCAGCGTGCCCGGCTACAGCCAGACGTTCGAGGACCTCCAGGCGCTGCTCGCGTCGGGCGACCTGCCGAGCCGCGCCGCGGCGTACGCCGGGCCGGTGGAGGTCGTCTACGGGCTGGGCAGCCCGTTCCCGGTCGAGGCCGCGCTGGAGACCGCGGCGGCGTTCCCGCACGGGAGGGCGACCGGCGTGCCGGAAGCCGGCCACTTCTCGTGGCTCGAGCAGCCGGGCTGCGTCGCCGACGGCCTGGTGCGCCTCGGCACCCAGCTGTAGCTCCTGCAGCTCATCTCTCGACGTCAAGAATCTCGACCGGCCGGGCTAGGCTGGGCACATGCGGGACGAGGTCGACGAGCTCACCGAGGCCTGGGCGCGCGAGCGTCCCGACCTCGACCTGGGGGCGGTCGGCGTCTTCAGCCGGATCTCCCGGCTGGCGCACCACCTCGACCGGGCCCGCCGGGCGGCGTTCACCGCGCACGACATCGAGTCGTGGGAGTTCGACGTGCTCGCCGCGCTGCGCCGCGCAGGGGCGCCGTACGAGCTCTCGCCGGGCCGCCTGCTCCGCGCCACCCTGGTCACCAGCGGCACCATGACCAACCGGGTCGACCGGCTCGCCGACCGCGGCTTCGTGGAGCGGCACCCCGACCCCGACGACCGGCGCGGGGTGATCGTGCGGCTGACCCGGGAGGGCAAGGCCGCGGTGGACGGCGCGTTCACCGCGCTCATCGAGGCGGAGAAGGCGCTGCTCGCCGAGCTCCCTGCCACCGACCAGAAGGCGCTGGCCGGGCTGCTGCGCCGGCTGCTGGCGCCCTTCGGCGCCGACCGCTAGTCGAGTGCCTCGGCGGCCTCGAGCCACTCCAGCTCGAGCCCGTCCCGCTCGGCGGCCACCTCCTGGAGCTCGGCGCTGAGCGCCGCCAGCCGCTCGTAGTCCTGGCCGGCGTCGACGATCGCGGCGTTCAGCTTCGCCTCGCGTACGCCGACCCGCTCGAGCTGGCGCTCGATGCGCGCGATCGTCTTCCGCGCCTGGCGCTCCTCGGCCGAGCCTGGGGACGCTTTCTGGGCAGCTGGCCCCGGCGAGTCGGGACTACTGCTCGTCAGTGAACCCGCCTCGGCGAGGTGGAGGGACTGAGCACGACGCTCGAGGTACTCCTCCACGCCGCGCGGCAGCATCGAGATCTGGCCGTCGTCGAGCAGCGCCCAGACGGTGTCGACGGTGCGCTCGAGGAAGTAGCGGTCGTGGGAGACCACCACCAGCGTCCCGGGCCAGCCGTCGAGGAAGTCCTCGAGGACGGTCAGCGTCTCGATGTCGAGGTCGTTGGTGGGCTCGTCGAGGAGGAGGACGTTGGGCTCGGTGAGCAGCAGCCGGAGCAGCTGGAACCGGCGCCGCTCGCCACCGGACAGGTCGCCGAGCCGCGCGGTGAGCCGGTCGCCGGTGAAGCCGAACCGCTCCAGCATCGCGGTCGCCGTGATCTCGCCGTCCACGGTCTTGGTCACCCGGCGGATCGACTCAACCGTCGCCAGCACCCGCGCCTCGGGATCGAGCTCGTCGACGTGCTGGGTCAGGTGCTGCAGCGCGACCGTACGACCGAGCCGCACCCGGCCGGCGGATGGCGACAGCTCGCCGGAGAGCAGGCCGAGGACCGAGGTCTTGCCGGCGCCGTTCACGCCGACGAGGCCGACGCGGTCGCCCGGGCCGAGGCGCCAGGTCGCGTGCGACAGCAGGACGCGGTCGCCGCGGCGAAGGTCGACGTCCTCGACGTCGATCACGTCCTTGCCGAGCCGCTGGGTCGCGAACCTCTGCAGCTCGAGCCGGTCCCGCGGGTCGGGCACGTCCTCGATGAGCGCGTTGGCCGCGTCGATGCGGAACTTCGGCTTCGAGGTCCGGGCCGGCGGGCCGCGGCGCAGCCACGCGAGCTCCTTGCGGACCAGGTTGCGGCGCCGCACCTCGGTGGCCACGCTCTGCCGCTCGCGTTCGGCCTGGGCGAGGACGTACGACGAGTAGCCGCCTTCGTAGACGTCGACCACGCCGTCGTGCACCTCCCAGGTCCACTGGCAGACCGCGTCGAGGAACCAGCGGTCGTGGGTGACGACGACCAGCGCGGAGGAGCGCCGGGCGAGGTGGTCGGCCAGCCAGGCCACCGCCTCCACGTCGAGGTGGTTGGTCGGCTCGTCGAGGACGACCAGGTCGTGCTCGCCCAGCAGCAGCGCGGCCAGCGAGCAGCGGCGCCGCTCGCCGCCGGACAGCCCGGCCACGGCCCGGTCGAGGGTCACGCCGGCCAGCAGGACCTCGACCACCTCACGGGTGCCGGCGTCCGCGGCCCACTCGTGGTCGGAGCGGCCGGCCAGTACCGCCTCGCGGACCGTGTGCGTGTCGACGAGCTCGTCGGTCTGGCGCAGGTAGCCGATGGGCAGCCCCCGCTGACGCGACACCCGGCCGGAGTCGGGCTCCGCGGATCCTGTCATCACGTTGAGCAGCGTGGTCTTGCCGTCGCCGTTGCGACCCACCACTCCGATCCGCTCGCCGGCGCCGACACCCAGGGAGACGTCGGTGAGCAGGGGCCGGATGCCGTACGCCTTGGAGACCCGCTCGAGGTTGAGCAGGTTGGTTCCGGGGCTAGGCATACGTGACCACGTGCGCGCCGGCGACCGGGCCGTTGGTGACCAGGACGACGTCGTGGTGCTCCGACAGCCGGCCGGCGACCTCGCGCGCTGCGTCGGCGTCCTCGGTGAGGAACAGGCAGGTGGGTCCCGAGCCGGACACCAGGCCCCGCAACGCGCCGCTGCTCTCGCCCAGCTCCAGCAGGTCCCCGAGGTCGGGGCGCAGGTCGAGCGCGGCCGCCTCGAGGTCGTTGTGCAGTGCGCCCGCCAGGATCTCGGGGTCACCGGTCGAGAGCGCGAGGAGAACGGCGCGGGCTCCCAGCGGTTCCGCCGGCGTGTCGGGCGAGAGCTCGTCGAAGCGCCGGTAGACCGCCGGTGTCGACAACCCCTGGGCCGACGGGACCGCGACCCACCACCACGTGGCCGGGTCGGGCACCGGCTCGACCCGTTCACCGCGGCCGGTGCCGAGCGCCGTACCGCCCACCAGCGCGAACGGCACGTCACTCCCGAGCCGGGCCGCGAGCGCGAGCAGGTCGTCGTCGGAGGTCTGGAGCTGCCAGAGCCGGTCGAGTGCGACCAGCGCGGCGGCCGCGTCGGCCGAGCCACCGGCCATGCCGCCGGCGACCGGGATCGCCTTGGTGATCGAGACCGAGGCCCGCGAGGCGATGCCGTGGTGGTCGGCCAGCATGCGCCCGGCGCGGTCGACGATGTTGTCGCCGGTGACGGGTACGGCGTCGACGTCGATCCAGTCGGGGACCGTGACACCGAGCGTCCAGCCGGGCGCGGGCGCGACGGTGACGTCGTCACACAGCCCGACGGCCTGGTAGACGGTCACCAGCGGGTGGAAGCCGTCCTCCCGCGGCGCGCCGACACCGAGGTGGAGGTTGATCTTGGCCGGCGCGCGGACGGTGACGGTGGAGGTCATGCCAGCACCTCCGGGGACAGGGCTTCCGCGATCCGGGAGAACGCCGTCACGTCGAGCACCTCGCCGCGCGCGGTCGGGTCGACGCCTGCGGCGCGCAGGGCCACCTCCGCGGCCGAGGGCGAGCCCGCGAGCCGGGAGAGAGCGCCCCGCAGGGTCTTGCGACGCTGGGCGAAGGCGGCGTCGACGACCGCGAAGACCTGCTCTCGGGTCGCGGTCGTCACCGGCGGTTCGCGGCGGGTCCAGGCGACCAGGCCGGAGTCCACGTTGGGGGCCGGCCAGAAGACGTTGCGTCCCACGGACCCGGCGCGGCGTACGTCGGCGAACCATGCGGCCTTGACCGACGGGACGCCGTACGTGCGCGAGCCGGGGGGCGCCGCGAGCCGGTCGGCCACCTCGGCCTGGACCATGACCAGCCCCCTCTCGAGCGAGGGCAGCACGGTGAGCAGGTGGATGAGCACCGGTACCGAGACGTTGTAGGGCAGGTTCGCGACGAGGGCCGTGGGTGGCGGTCCCGGGACTCCGTCCAGGCGGAGGGCGTCGGCGTGGACGACCTCGCAGCGGTCGGCGCGGTCTCCCGCGTGCTCGGCGATCGTGGCGGGCAGCCGGGCCGCGAGCACGTCGTCGACCTCGATGGCGACGACGCGGGCGGCCACCTCGAGCAGCGCGAGGGTGAGCGAACCGAGACCGGGGCCGACCTCGACGACGACGTCGTTGAGGTCGACCCCGGACTCACGGACGATGCGACGCACGGTGTTGCCGTCGATCACGAAGTTCTGACCGCGCTGCTTGGTCGGCCGAAGGTCGAGCTCGGCGGCCAGCCGTCGGACCTCGGTCGGCCCGAGCAACTGCACCTCGGGCTCGACCATGGCGGTCAGGTTAGTTGCCGCTCAGGTGGGGAGACCCAGCCTGGCTGCGCATCCGGGCCACGCGCCGTAGCCGCCGGAGGCGTTGCGGAGCTTGGTGGCGACGGCGATCTGCGTCTCGCGGCTGTGCTGGCTCGGCAGGCCGGTGCCGCCGTAGGCGTGCCAGGTGCCGAGGCTGAACTGCAGCCCGCCGTAGTAGCCGTTGCCGGTGTTGATGTGCCAGTTGCCGCCGGACTCGCACTGCGCCAGCCGGTCCCAGACGCCGTCCGGGATCTTGGTGCCGACGCGGACGACCTTGGGCCGCGGCTTCTTCAGCACGTCCTGGTTCTTGACCCGCTTGTGCGTGAGGTTGCCGTTCTCGAAGACGAACAGGTACGTCACGTTGCGGATGCCCGGCCGACCCAGTCGTACGACCTTGGTCTCGCCGGAGTTCATGGTGTTGTCCTTCTTCTCCACCACCGGCGCCGCGAACTTCTCGCCCTCGACGTACTTCTCCCGCACCTTCACGATGGCGAAGCCGCCGTGGCGGTCCGCGCCGTCCCCGGCGCGTGACTCCACTGCGTGTGCGGGACCCGAGACCGCGGTCGATGTTCCCGCGAGGAGCAGGGCCGTGAGGGTCCCGAGGACCGCTGCACGCACTCCCGCGCGGCTGATGAACTTCCGTTTACTCGTATGCACGGGGCACGAATACACCAGTGTTCAACTACAGAATGCAAACCCTGACCCACCGTTGTGACCGGGTCGACAGCAGATGTCAAGCAACCCCGGGCAGGGGCTACCACGGCCCTCCGAAGGCGGTTTCGGTGTTGGTGTCGATGGCCGCACAGAGCGTCTCGAGGTCGTCTTTGCGCAGGTCAGCGAGGGTGCGAACGGTGAGCGGCACGAGGTAGGACGCGTTGGTGCGGCCGCGGTGCGGCATCGGCGTGAGGTACGGCGCATCGGTCTCGACAAGAATTTTGTCGATCGGCGTGATTCGGGCGGCCTCGCGGACCGGTTCGGCGTTCTTGAACGTCACCGTGCCGGCGAAGCTCAGGTGCGCGCCCCGGTCGAGGCAGGCCCGCGCGAACGCCGCGTCGCCGGAGAAGCAGTGCATCACCCAGCGCTCCGGCGCACCCTCGTCGTCGATCACCCGCAGCACGTCGTCGTGCGCGTCGCGGTCGTGGATCACCAGCGTCTTGTCGAGCCGCTTGGCGAGGTCGAGGTGGCGCCGGAACGACTCCTCCTGGACCGCCCGCCCCTCCTCGCCCGTGCGGAACGAGTCGAGCCCGGTCTCCCCCACCGCGCGCACCTTGTCGTGCGCCTGGGCGAGCTGCTCGATCTCGGCCAGGGCCGCCTCGAGGTCCGGGAGCCGGGGGGCCTCGTTGGGGTGCAGCGCGACGCCGGCCACCAGCCCGTCGTGGGTCGCCGCCGCCTCGACCGCCCACCGCGCGCCGCGCAGGTCGCAGCCGATCTGCACGATCCGGGGTACGCCGGCGGCGGCCGCCGCCGCCAGCGCCTCCTCGACCGGCAGCGGCGCCTCGTCGCCGCGACCCATGTCGAGGTGGCAGTGGTTGTCGACGACCGGGTGCGGCAGCGGCTCCGGCGCGGGCGGGCGGTTGCTCACGCCTTCGACACCCCGGCGTGAACCAGTGCGTAGACGTGCCGCTTCGGCACCCCGGCCGAGCGTGCGACCTCGACGATCGCCTCCTTGCGGCTCATCCCGGCGGCCTCGCGCTCGGCCACGGCTGCACGCAGGCTCTCGTCGTCGGTCGGACACGCCGGCGCCCGGGCTCGCCCCGGCCACCACGATCGTCACCTCGCCGCGGACACCGCCCCCGGCCCACGCTGCGAGCTCGGCGACCGGCCCGCGGCGTACCTCCTCGTGGGTCTTGGTGAGCTCGCGGCAGACCGCCGCGCTCCGCTCCGCGCCCCACGCCTCCGCCATCGCGGCCAGCGCCGCCTCGGTCCGGTGCGGCGCCTCGAAGAAGACCATCGTGCGTTCCTCGTCGGCGAGCGCGGCCAGCCGGCGCGCCCGCTCGCCCTGCTTGCGGGGCAGGAACCCCTCGAAGCAGAACCGGTCCACCGGCAGCCCCGACACCGCCAGCGCGGTGAGCACGGCGGAGGGGCCGGGCACGGCGGTGACGGGTACGCCGGCCGCCACCGCGGCGGCGACCAGCCGGTAGCCCGGGTCGGAGACGCTGGGCATGCCCGCATCGGTCACCAGCAGCACCCGGTGCCCGGCCTCGAGCTCCTCCAGCAGGGCCGGCGTCCGCTGGGACTCGTTGCCCTCGAAGTAGGAGACGATCCGGCCGCCGATCGTGACGCCCAGCTCGGTCGTGAGCCGCTTGAGCCGCCGGGTGTCCTCGGCCGCGACCACGTCCGCCTCCGCGAGCTCCCTGGCCAGCCTGGGCGAGGCATCCTCGACGCGCCCGATCGGGGTGGCCGCCAGGACCAGCGTGCCCGGGATCTCGGCCATGCCCTCGATCATGTCAGCCGTCGCCGTACAGTTCCCGTCGTGACGAGCACACCGACGCTCCCGCACGAGGGCCTGTCGGTGACTGCATCGGGGCGACGGGTGCCGACGGCGTGGGAGCGGGCCCGGCGCCGCGCCGATCTGGAGGACCCGGTCGTCGGCTGGGCGGCCAGCGTCGGCCTCATGCTCCTGTCGCTGTTCCTGCGCCTCTGGAAGCTCGGGACGCCCAAGGCGTTCGAGTTCGACGAGACCTACTACGCCAAGGACGCGTGGTCGCTGCTGCACTACGGCTACGCCCGCGGCTACGTCGACGGCGCCAACGAGAAGATCCTCGACGGCAAGACGTCGGGTCAGTGGACCGACAGCCCGTCGATGATCGTCCACCCCGAGGCCGGCAAGTGGCTCATCGCCCTGGGCGAGAAGGCGTTCGGGATGGACCCGTTCGGCTGGCGGATCGCCGCGGCCGTGATCGGCTCGCTGATGGTGCTGGTGATGTGCCGGCTGGCCCGCCGGATGACCGGCTCGACCGCGCTGGGCCTGGTCGCCGGGCTGCTGCTGAGCCTCGACGGCCTGCAGTTCGTGCTGTCCCGGCTGGCGCTGCTCGACATCTTCCTGGCGTTCTTCATCCTCTGCGCGGTCTCGTGCCTGGTCGCCGACCGGGACTGGTACCGCGCGAAGATGGCGCGACTGGTGCCGGACCAGATCGCCGACCCGGCGTCGTACGGCCCGGTGCGTGGGCTGCTGTTCCGGCCCTGGCTGCTGGCCAGCGGCGTCTGCTGGGGACTCGCGATCGGCACCAAGTGGACCGCGATCTACCCCCTGGCGGCGTTCGGGATCATGGTCTGGCTGTGGGGCGCTGGGGCGCGGCGGTCCTTCGGCGTGCGCTGGGCGACGCTGCGCTCGATCGTCACCGACGGGCTCCCGGCGTTCGTCCACCTCGTCGTCATCGGCGGCATCGTCTACACCGCGACGTGGACCGGCTGGCTGGTGCACGCCCACGAGTACGAGAAGTCGCTGTCGTCCACGCAGTACACCCAGTTCATCAAGGAACAGCCCTGCACCTTCGACAAGGACGGCGAGCCGCAGGAGAACAACCTCGACAACAGCGGCAAGCGCTGGCCGACGGCGAGCGAGCCCGACGCCCACGGCGTCGGTGAGGTCGTCCAGTCACTGCGGTCGCTGTACTACTACCACCGCGACGTCTACACGTTCCACACGCACTTCCTGAACTGCTCGACGCACACCTACGCGTCCAAGCCGTCGGGCTGGCTGTTCCTCAACCGCCCGGTCGGCGTCGCGGCCGACACCGGCATCGAGCCCGGCACCCGGGGATGCGACGCGGCCGCGGGCAGCACCTGCCTCAAGCAGGTGCTGCTGATCGGCACGCCGACGATCTGGTGGGGCGGCATCCTGGCGCTGCTGTACGCAGTGGCGATGTGGGTCGGCGGCCGCGACTGGCGGTTCGGCGTGGCCGTCGTCGGCACCGCGTCGACCTGGCTGCCGTGGCTGCAGTACGACACCCGGCCGATCTTCCTGTTCTACGCCGTCGCGATCCTGCCGTTCGTGGTGCTCGCGCTGACCCTGGCCATCGGGAAGCTGATCGGCAGCTCGCGGGCGCCCAGCCCGCGACGTACCGCCGGCGTGGTGGTGGGCGGGTCGTTCGTCGTGCTCACCCTGCTCAACTTCGCGTGGTTCTGGCCGATCTTCACCGACCAGCTGCTGACCCACTCCGAGTGGGTGGACCGGATCTGGTTCCAGCGCTGGATCTGACGGGTCAGCGGCTCTGTACGGCGTTCGCGACGCCGCCGCCCGGGACCGCCTGGCCCTGCTCGTTCTCGCAGCTGGCCGCGAACGCGAGCAGGTCGTCGACGTCGAAGTGCGAGGGGTCGTCGTGGGTGCCGTGGACCTCGAAGACGGTGGCATCCGCGCCGCGGGCCTGGAGACCGGCGGCGAGCTGGCCGGCGTTCTCCGACTCGCGGACCCAGGTGTCCTCGGGCGAGGTGACCATCCGGTAGCGGGTCGCGGTCGGCAGCTGGTCGATCGTGTTGACCGGGTTGCGGTCGAAGGGGACGTCGCCACCGAACGCCTCGCGGATGATCCGCGGGCCCCCGGGGACGTTGTCCATCTTGGTGAGGTCGACGGCCGGCTTCACGCCGTACCAGCAGGGTGGGACGAGACCGGCATGGGTCATCGCGTTGAGCGAGACGGTGCCGCCCATCGACCCGGAGACGTAGAGCTTGATCGGCAGGTTGCCCGTCTGCTCCTCGGCCCAGGCGACCAGGTTGACGGTGTCGTCGGTGGACGCCTCGTTGCCCCACGAGTCGGTGTGGAAGTCGGAGGAGGCGACGACCCAGCCCGAGCGGACCAGGGCCTGGAGCCACGGCTCGTCCATGCGGTTGTCGACGCCGCCGTTCTGGCCGTGGAAGTAGATCACGATGCCCTTGGGCTGCTCCGTCGGCGGCATCGAGAGCCGGACGTCCTGGGCCTTGATCCGGCCGTAGATGACCGAGCCGGTCGGTGCCTCGGCGGTGGCGGTCGCGGTCGCGAAGACGAGCAGGACGGCGATCAGCGGGGCGAGCGGGCGGAACCGGAAGATGCGGCCGAGCACCGGGTGCGTGCGCACCTGAGCAAGCAGCTCGGACACCGGCGTTCCTCCAGCATCGCTATGACGGACGGGTCCCTCGGCCCCCACGGGACGATGTTCACACAACGACCAGCACGCGGTCCAAGTCACGCCCGTCCGGGCCCCAGGGAGTCCAGGTCCGGCTAGACCGACAGCAGCGCGCCAACCGGCTGCGGGGTGAACGCCGGGGAAGACCGCCGCCGACGACGCACCGAGCCGCTTGGTGACGACCTCGCTGAGCACGCTGCGGTAGTCGGTCGTGACCAGCAGGTCGGCGTCCACGGTGTTGGTCAGCCCGGGCCAGGTGCCGTAGTAGCCGCCCTTCACGCCACCGCCGAGGAGGAACATCACGTTGCCGTAGCCGTGGTCGAGCCCCTGGTTGGCGTTCTCCTTCACCCGGCGGCCGAACTCGCTGACCGTGACCACGGTGACCTTCGCGGCCAGCGGCCCCAGGTCGGTGAGGAACGCCGCGAGGCTGAGCGCGAACTCGTCGGCCATCCGGCGCAGGTTCCCCGAGTCGGGTGACCCGATCCAGGTGTGGTGGTCCCACGACCCGTGGTCGACGGCGATCACCTCGGCCCCGACGTCGGCACGGATGGTGCGTGCCGCGGCCGCCAGGGCACTGCCCAGGTCCGAGTTGCCGGGGTACGTCGCGCCGTTGGCCGGGGTGGCTGACCCGTCCCGGACGGGCTGGAACTCCTCGACCACCTCGAACGCGTTGTGGGCGCCCGCCGCGAGTGGACCGGACACGCCGCCCCACAGCTTCGCCAGCGAGGCACGCCGCATCGCCTCCGAGGCGTCGTCCCAGTAGCCGGAGAGGCTGACCGAGTCCACGTCGGTGGTGACCAGCGCCGGCTCGGGGCCGGCGAGCGCCGTGATCGGCACGCCACCGCCGAACTGGATGGCCTCGATCGGGGTCGCGGTGGCGTTCTGCCCGATCAGGCGGTTGAGCCAGCCGACGCGCGCCGAGGAGCCGGCGTCGGCGTCCTCGAGCTCCTCCATCGCCGAGAAGTGCGAGCGGTTCGGCGCCGGCAGCCCGGCGGCGTGCACGGCGGCCATCGACCCCGCGGTCCACCACGGCAGCAGCGGCGCCAGCGCGGGGTGCAGGCCGAAGAAGCCGTCCTTGGCCAGCAGCCTCGTCGACGGCACCTGGATGGAGGGCCGAGCCGCGTAGTAGACGGGGTCGCCGTGCGGCACCACCAGGTTGAGCCCGTCGCAGGCGCCCCGCATGGACAGCAGCACCACGACGCGGTCGACCGGCGCGGCGGCGTACGCCGTGGACGTGAAGGCGGACCCGTGCACCGCCGTCACGGTGGCCGCGCCGCCCACCACGGCCAGGCCGCGCAGGAAGCCACGCCGGCTCAGGCCGGCGGCGCGGGCGAACTCCTCGCAGCAGCCTGGCTCGGTGGTGCTCATCGCTCGCCTCTCGGTGACATCAGCGGGTCATGTGCTCGGGACTGTCGAGCACGGTGGTGAGCAGGACGGGCATGCCCCACTTCACGAGGGCGTGGTTGAGCGTGATCGAGGTCGCCGGGGTGAGCCCGGTGGCCAGGCAGCACGCCTCGACCAGCCGGGCCGGCGCGGTCCGACCCAGGAAGGCGCGCGACAAGTGCTCCACCAGCGCGTCGAAGCGCATCGACTGGCCGGCCGCGAGGGGCACCCACGACGCGACGGGGTGGTAGGTCGTCTGGGCGGTCGGCCACCAACCGCCGCACAGCGTGTAGTGGGTCTCGAAGGAGGCCAGCACCCTCGAGACCGACGACCACGACTCGCCGTCCTCCGGCTGACCGTCCGGGCGGGCCCAGTCGAACGGCGCCTGGCCCAGCCCCACCGTCTGCCACAGCACCGCGTTGGCTCCCGAGCCGTCACCGGTGGGCGGCGCGGCCTGGACGTCGAGCGCCCGCCAGGTGGCCACGACGTCGTCGGCGGGGTTGCGGACCTTGAGCCCCTTGGCCGCGATGAACTCCGGGTGGGCCACGAGGGCCTTCAGCACGGGGACGATGGCGGTGTTGTTGGCCAGGTACACCTGGGCCAGGTGGTCGACGAGCGCCGCCGAGGGGCTGTCGGACACGTAGCGGATCGCCAGCTTGCGGGCGAGGCGATGGGCGGTGGCCGGGTGGTGCGCGAGGTAGGTCAGGTAGGCCGCGACGACCGGGCGGCCGTCGGCGTCGGCGTTCGGGTGGCTGAACCCCATGACCTGGACCGGGCCGGTCCAGTGCGACGCCGGGTTGTACGACGTCGCCCACGTCGTCCACATGGCGACCTTGTAGCCGGTCAGGATCCGCGCGGACGCCTTGACGTCGTCCTCGGTGTAGTTGCCGCGGCCGACGGTGTGCAGCTCGAGCAGCTCGCGGCCGAGGTTCTCGTTGGGCGCGTTCTTCGTCGAGTTCGCGTTGTCGAGGCTGATGCTCATGGCGGGGTGGGTGATCGCCGCGACCAGCATCTGGTCGAACCGGCCGAGGGCGTGGGTCCGGATGGTGCGGCCGTAGTCGGCGCGGAACCCGAAGACGCCGTCGTCGTGGACCGGCACGTGCAGGTGGTTCTCGAAGAACTCGGTCACCGACTCCAGCAGCTGCCGCCTCGAGCGCATCCGGCGGAGCAGGCACCAGCGCTGGTAGTCGGCCATCGCCGTCCACGCCTCGCCGGTCATCGCCTGCTCGTGCGCCCACATCGTCGGTGCGTCCCAGGCGAGCCGCGGCCACCAGGCGTCGAGGGCGTCGCCCCCAGGGTCGCTGATCGTCGCCGGGGCGAGCTGGGCGTCGAGCCACGCCTGGACGGTCGGGTACCCGCTCATCTCCTGGAGCAGGGCCGGAGTCATCCCGTAGGTGAACCGGCTGGCCAGGTGCAGCGCGAGCAGGGTCGCCGAGCCGTTGGCGGCGGCCGGCTCGTCGTACGCACCGGGTGGCGTCGGTGTGCCGGCGGGTCGGTCGGAGGATCGGTCGGCGGGACCGGCTTGTGCTTGCGGTGCCGGCAGGTGCGCGCGTGCCAGCAGGTGTGCTTGCTGTGGACCTTGCAGCGGTGCCACTTCCGCTTCGGCTTCGGCTTCCGCTTCTCTGCCGCGGCCTCGGCGGTGCCGGTCAGCGCCGGTGCGACAGCGAGCGCCGCCAGGCCGCCCACGACGGCACGCCCGACCGCGCGGCGGCCCTGCGCGGGCGCAGGGGGCAGCGTCGAGAGTCGGGTCATGGGCCTCTCGCTCGGCAGGAGGTGGGGGTGCGAGCGACGCCGGCAGGAGGGAGGGGTGAGCCGGACCGGCGGGGGGTCCGGCTCGGCGCGTCGACGAGCGGTGCGCTGCGTGCTCAGGTTGGCACGCGGCAAAGGCGGCTGTAGCGCGAAACGGACGGAGGGCCCCGATCGGTCGAACGGTGGTCCATACCGTTGCGGGACGTCGCCAGTGCTGTGCGTCAACCGACGGCCCGAACCTCGATGTCAGAAGGGAACGTGGACGGAGAGCAGGCCGTCGGCGGCACCGCGGCCGGACACGAGCCGGCAGAACTCGACTGCGTCGAGATCGAGCAGCTCGCCGTCCGCGCCGTACGACCACGACCCGCCGGCCGGGCCGGTGAGGGTGAGTCGGCACGGGCGGCCGTGGCGGCCGGCCCACTCGGCCACGACGTCGGCGACGATCACGCCGTCGTGGTCGGCGGTGAGCGTCATCGGACGGCCGGTCGCGCGGGCCAGGTCGACGCGGTGCATCCAGGTGTCGCGGGTCAGGATCGTGTCGACGGCGAAGCCGAGCGTCCAGTGCTCCGGGACTCCGTCGACGAGCTCGGGCTCGGGCATCGACCTGCGGCGGAGGAAGCCCGGCACCCGTCGACGGCCCTTGGCGGCCCGCGGTGCGGTCCGCTCCATCAGCCGGACCAGGCCTTCGGCGACCGAGGGAGGCGTAGCGGTCGACCTGCACGGCGGTCAGCGAGTCGACCATGGGCGTCCCCGCCGGTCGGCGCGCCGCGGCGGCGCGCTGCTGGCGGAGCTGCTCGAGGGGCGAGGCCACCATCCGGGCCATGCCGACGACGTGCCCGACGAGCTGCTGGACGTCCCAGTCCGGGCAGTCGGTCGGGAGCGCCCAGTCCGCTGGCTGCAGCTCGGCGATGGCGGTCGAGAACCGGGCGTACTCGGTGGCGGCGAGCCGCATCGCGGCCTCGCGTGGCAGTGCGGAGCGGCGCGGCAGCGTGGCCGGTGTGGCGGTGGTGATCATCGGCGGTTTCCTTTCGTGCGGCGGCCCGCCGGGGCCGCAGGGAGGCCGACGCCGTCGGCCCACATGTCGACGGCACGCTCGAGGAGCGCGCGGCGGCTGGTGCCGCCGGGGTCATTGGCCAGCTGCTGGTCGATCAGGCCGGCAATGAGCGCGGCGAGGATCTCGACGTCGCCCCGGTCCTTCACGCCGAGGGCGGCCAGCGCCTCGACGCTGGCCTGCACGGTCCGCTGGGAGGGAGCGAAGGCCTCTGGCGAGGGTTCGAAGCCGGGGATCGTGCGCTGGTTCATCAGCTGGTAGCGCGCCAGGTCGGCGGAGGCGAAGTCGAAGAAGGCCCGAGCAACGTGCTGGACCCGGGCGCGCGGTGCTTCCGGTGCCGTGGCGAGCGCCTCGGCGTTCACTCGCTCGGCGTCGAGCCAGGCCTGGCCGAACATCGCGTCGCAGATGTCGTTCTTCGAGGAGAAGTAGGAGTAGAGCGACGGGGGTTGCATGCCGACCCGCTCCGCCACGTCGCGCAGGGTCAGCTCGGCCAGCCCCTTCTCGCGCGCCACCGCCCAGGCGGCGTCGAGGATCTCCTGGCTGGCAGCCTCACGTCGTTCGGCGATCCTATCGCGCTTCTGTGTTCCTAACACAGTTAGGAGTTTCGAAGATGCGAAGGCGATCTGTCAAGAGGTGCGTCGAAATTGGCTGCACGAACGACGAAGCCCCTTGGCGGCGAGGCGTCGGATCCCAGGGCTTGGCTTGGTCTGTGACGCGAGACAGGAGGTGAGCCCGACGGTGTCGCGCTTGCAGTTGCGCTTCGTGATCGCCGACACGGCGCTTCTGCCGCAGGGGCGCCTGCGGCGCGGGGGCGGGCAGTACCGCCGGGTCGGCTCGGTCCACACGCTCGAAGCACCCCGCGTCAAGCGCTGCGCGCTGTCGCGGGGTGCTGTCGCGTGTGGAGCTGAGGGGATTCGAACCCCTGACCCCCTCGTTGCGAACGAGGTGCGCTACCAGCTGCGCCACAGCCCCATGTCGCGTCCGAAGACGCGAGGGGAAACGGTAGCAGCCGGGACGGGTGCTTCCGAATCGACCGTCAGGCCGTCAGGACCGACTCGAGGGTCGCGAGGGAGTGCCGCGCGTAGCCGTGCCACATGCGGCCGACCAGCCCGGCCAGCGGAGCGGTGAGCGGCGAGGTCGGCGTCATCTCCCACGACCAGGTGATCCGGGTGCCGGTGCCGTCGGGCTCGAAGGTCCAGGCGCCGTCGAGGTGGCGCACCAGGGGCCGCATCGGGCCGCGGACCAGGTCGATCCGGTAGCCGAACCGGTGTGGCCGGTCGAGCTCGCGCAGCGTCTCGTGCAGGGCGCCGCCGTCGGAGGTGCGGATGGTGCGGGTCTGCCCGATCTCGCGTCCCCAGGCGCCGTCCTGGTCCTCGATGCGCACGACCGGCGGGATGGCGAGGTGCCGGTGGCCGAAGATGTCGGGCAGCGGGACGACGAGCGTGCCGTCGTACGCCGCCTCGAGGGACAGGGGGACGGTGCGGGACTCGGCGACGCGGACGACCACTAGTCGACCGTCGAGCCGGTGATCTGGGGCTCGCCCTGGCCGAGGAAGAAGATGCCCGGGTAGTTCTCGAAGCCCAGGCTCGGGTTGTCGTGCAGGGTCGAGTCCTGGATGGTCAGCGTGCCGGTGCGGTCGTTGCTGACGAAGAAGACCGCGCCGCCGCCCTCGCGGGCGACGTTGCCCTCGATGGTGGTGCGCACGAGCCTCAGGGTGAACAGGTTGCCGTCGAGGTAGATCGCGCCGCCGCTGCCGCCGCCGGGGGTGCCGGCGCTGGCCGGGTTGGCACCGCGACCGATCGCCTTGTTGCCCCGGAACACGCTGTCGGTCACCAGCCACGAGACGCCGATGCTCGACAGCGCGGCGCCGTTGGAGCAGCGGCCGCCGGTGAAGGTGCTGCCGGTGACCTTCACCGGCTGGTCGCGGAACTGGTCGAGCACCCGGATCGCCGCGCCGCCGAGGTCGGGGCCGGTCTTGTCGCAGCGGTTGCGGGTGAACGTCGAGTTCACCACCGAGAGCCGGCCGCCGCGGACGAACACCGCGCCTCCCCCGCCGCCCTCCTCGAGCGACCCGGTGGAGTTGCCGCGGGTGAAGGTGAGGTTGCGGAGGACCAGCTTGGGAGTCGCCTGGTCGTTGCAGTGCGACGTGGTCCACACGAGCCGCTGGTCGCAGGTGTTCTGGTAGAGGATCCGGTGCTTGCCGCCACCGCTGAGCGTGACCAGGCCGCCGCCGTCGATCACGACCTTGCGGCGAGGCGTCGTTGTGCACCTCGGCCTGCTTGTCCATGACGATCGTGACCGGGTTGGGGCCGCAGTCGAAGGTGATGGTGCCGCCCTTCGCGACCGCCTTCCGGAACGCCGCGGCGGTGCAGCTCGCGGGCGTGCCGTGGCCGACGACGTGTCGGGTCGGCGCGCGCTGCGCGTCCGACGTCGGCGTACGAGGGCGCGGCGTACGACGGCACGGGCGTGAGCAGCGCGGCCACGAGGCCGCCGAGCAGGACGATCGAGCGCGGGCGGGGCATGCCCCTCACACTAGGCGCCGGACGCGCGCCGCTCTCCGGACTCCGAGGACGCGGGCCGCTCGGCGGCCTCGGCCTCGCGGGCCAGCTTGCTGTCGGAGGCGTTGTGGCCCGAGCTCCAGACGCCGGTCGAGTCGAGGTCGATGGTGCTGACGCTGCGGGTGGCGACCGGCTTGGAGACGTAGGTGGGCAGCGGCACGGAGACCGGGTCCCAGCTGTCGGGGTCGCGCTCCGCGGGCTCGTCGCCGGACTGCGTCGGGTCGTCGACGCGGCGATCTCCCCGGTCTGGTCCTTCGGCTGCTCGGACGCCGGCTCGGCCGGGATCCGGGCGCTCGGGCAGCTCGGCACGCTCGCGCTTGACCATCACCCGGCAGGCGACCAGCCAGACGACCAGGACGCCGACCGGGACGGCGCACCAGACCCAGTCGAAGAACTTGAAGTAGGCGAGCCCCGCCACGGCGGCGTTCGCGACCAGGATCAGGCTCACCACGCGCAACCGGCGCTTGGCCGCGCGGGCCGAGGCCCGGCGGTGGGCCCGGAGCTGAGCCGGGGACAGCGGCGGCTTCGCGTCGAGTGACGTCGACGTGCTGCTCTTCCGGCGTTCCGACAGCACCTTCTCCGTCGGGCCCGCGCGTCGCTCGACGGCGAGCCGGGCGGGCACCAGCCGAGCCTTGCGGCGGTTGATCGGCTCACGACGCGCGAGGACCCGCAGCGTGGCCGAGAACCGCTCGACGGTGCGGGTGCGAGCACTCTCCTCGTGGTGTTCGAGCGCCTTGGGGATCAGGTAGACGGCCCAGGCCACGGCCAGGGCCACGAAGATCAATGCGCTGGGATCCACGGTCCTGAGGCTAGAAGCCGCAGCGCATCCCGGGGCGCATGTCAACCCGTGTGTCGCAAAAAGTCTCGTGTGACTATTGAGGTTCGGGGTTGTGGGCCGCGCCGCCCGAGGCGCGCAGCCGGGTCAGCACCCCGTCCGGCACTTCTTCCTTGGTGATCGCGTAGATCCGGTGGTCGCGCCAGGCGCCGTCGATGTGCAGGTACTTCGGCGCGTAGCCGATCTCGCGGATCTCCAGCTTCTCGACGACGCGCAGCGAGTTGGAGTTCTCCGGCCGGATCGCGATCTCGATGCGGTGCAGCCCGGCGGTGAAGAAGCAGTGGTCGATGACCATGGCGACCGCTCGGGGCATCACGCCGCGCCCGGCGTAGTCCTTGTCCAGCCAGTAGCCGACCGACGCGAACTGCGCCGAGCCCCTGACGATGTTGTTGACCGTGACCTGGCCGACGAACTGCCCGTCCACCTCGACCGCGAACGGGAACGTCGCACCCTGGCGGGCCTGCTTCGACAGCCGCCGCACCAGCTGCTTGAAGCTGGTCGGGCGGGCCTCGCCGCCGGGCGGGACCGTCGCGTCCCAGGGCACCAGCCACGCGGCGTTCCGCTGCCGGGCCCGCCGCCACGGCGTCGTGGTCGGTGGTGGCCAGCGGCCGCAGGGTCACCTCGCGGTCGACCAGCCGCACCGGCCAGTCAGTGGTCACTGCCCACCACCTGCTCGACCGCGTGCGGCAGCACCGGCTCGAGCACCGCGAGGGCGTCCGTCACGCCGCCGCGGGAGCCGGGCAGGTTGACGACGAGACAGCTGCCGACGCGCCCGGCCAGGCCGCGCGAGAGTACGGCGGTCGGGACGCCCTTGCTCACGCCGTACGCGCGGATCGCCTCGGCCAGCCCGGGGATCTCGGCGTCCAGCAGCGGCCGGGTCACCTCCGGGGTGCGGTCGGTCGGGGTCAGCCCGGTGCCTCCGGTGGTGAGCACGACGCGGGCGCCGGCGTCGACCGCCGCCCGGATGGCGTCGCCGACCGGTTCGCCGTCGGCCACGACGGCCGGTGCCCCGGTCTCGAAGCCGAGCCGGGTCAGGAACTCGACCAGCAGCGGGCCGGTGGCGTCCTCGTAGACCCCGGCGGCGGCGCGGTTCGAGGCCACGACGACGGCGCCGAGCAGCGGCCCGGTCATCGCGACCAGTCCCCCGACCGGCCGCCCGACTTCGCCTCGACCCGCACGTCGGTGATGACCGCGGTCTTGTCGACGGCCTTGACCATGTCGACGACGGTGAGCGCGGCGACCGAGACCGCGGTGAGCGCCTCCATCTCGACGCCGGTGCGGTCGGTGGTCCTCACGGTCGCGGTGATGTCGACCGACTCGTCGGTGACGGTGAGGTCGACGGTGACGCCCGAGATCGCGAGTGGGTGGCAGAGCGGGATCAGCGAGGGCGTCTGCTTGGCCCCCATGATCCCGGCCAGCCGCGCCACGGCCAGCGCGTCACCCTTGGGCACGCCCTCGCCCCTGAGCAGCTCGACGACCTGTGCGGAGACGAGGACCCGGCCGGTCGCGGTCGCGGTGCGCGCCGTGACGTCCTTGTCGGAGACGTCGACCATGCGTGCCGCGCCGGTCTCGTCGACGTGGGTGAGCCGGTCCTCGGTGGCCATCGCGCCTCCTAGATCTCGCCGTCCAGCACCAGCACCTGCACCCGGTCGCCCGGGTCGAGGGCGGTGGTGGCTTCGGGCACCACGATCAGGCTGTTGCTCTCCGCCAGGTGGCCGATCAGGTGCGAGCCCGGACCGCCCACCGGCTCGACGTACCGACCCTCGGCGTCGACCCCGACCTGGCCCCGCATGAACTGGCGGCGGCCCGCGGGCGAGGTCATGCCGCGGGTGAGCCGGGCCTCGAGCAGCGGCCGGGAGACCGGAGCCAGGCCGAGGAACGTGCGGATCGCGGGGAGCACGAACACCTCGAAGGAGATGTACGCCGACACCGAGTTGCCGGGCAGCGTGACGATCGGGACCTGCTCCCTCGCCGAGGAGGCCGAACCCCTGCGGCTTGCCGGGCTGCATCGCCACCGGGCCGAACCAGACGCCCTCGCGGCGCAGCGCCTCCTTCACGACGTCGTAGTCGCCCTGGGAGACACCGCCGGAGGTGACGACGAGGTCGGCGCCGGCCAGCGTGCCGCGCAGCGTCTCGAGGAACGCCTCCGGCTCGTCGCGGACGATGCCGACCCGCTGCGGGACGCCGCCGGCCCGGGTCACCGCGGCCGCGAGCATGTAGGAGTTGCCGTCGTAGATCGAGTCCTCGCCGAGCTCCTCGCCGGGCTCGCGCAGCTCGGTGCCGGTCGAGACCACGACGACCCGCGGCCGCGGGCCGGGCCAGCGACCGTCGGCCGGCCCACCGACGCGAGCAGCCCGACGTGCCGGGCGTTGAGCGCCGTGCCTTCCTTCACCAGCAGGTCGCCGACCGCGACGTCGTCGCCGGCCGGACGGACGTGCTGGCCGGGCTCGGGCGCCTCGTCGATGCGGACCTTCGCGGTGCCGCGATCGGTCCACTCGTAGGGGACGATCGCGTCGGCGCCGTCGGGCACCGGGGCGCCGGTCATGATCTTGGCGGCGTTGCCTCGCGCCAGCGTGCGCGGGCCGGCCTGGCCGGCGCCGATCTCGCCCACGACCGGCAGCAGCACCGGTTGGTCGGCGCTGGCGCCGGCCACGTCGGCGCTGTGGACGGCGTACCCGTCCATCGCGGAGTTGTCGAAGCTGGGCAGCGACATCGTCGCGACGACGTCCTCGGCGCAGATCAGCCCGAGCGCGTCGAGGAGGGGAACGTCGACGGGCGCCAGCGGCCGGATGCCGGAGAGCACCCGCTCGAGGTGCTCCTCGACCGAGCAGGGCTGGTCGTCGGGATCGGTCACGACCCCGAGTCTGCCGTGAGGACGGTGTCGGCGGGGATCCGTTCGGCGCTCTCGGTCGTGAGCTCGACGTCGCCGACCACCTGGACGTGCGCGCCGAAGGTGAAGTCGCCGTCCACGGTGAGGCTGGTCGCCTTCCTCATCGAGGGCGTGCCCTCGGGGAAGCGCTTGTCGAACTCGGCGACCACCTTGTAGACCTTGCCGTCCAGGTCGACGAACGGGACCTCGACCGAGGCCTGGTCGAGCACGAAGTCGGAGCCGATGTCGTAGACGTCGGAGCGGAGCACCAGCAGGTCGTTGGTGGTCTTGACCGGGACGAACCGGTCGCGGCCGACCTCGATCAGCCGGGAGTCCGGGAACACCTCGACGGCGGCGCCCATCGCGGTCTCGACCTGGATCACCTTCGGGCTGGTCGGGTCGCTCGGGTCGACGGTCTTCTCGTTGCGGATCAGCGGCAGGCCGAGGATGCCGTCGCGGACGTCGAGGGCCTCCTTCATCGCGCGCAGGTCGAACCAGAGGTTGTTGGTGGAGCAGAACCGGTGCCGCTCGAGGTCGGCCAGGGCGTCCAGGTCCTCGGGCAGGGTCTGCGCGGTCTCGCGGAGCACGATCCGGCCGTCGGACTTGCGGCGTGCGAAGTGGCCGCCCTTGCGGTCGCTCGCCGTCCGGCGGACCGCCTCGATCGCGAACGGTGCGCCACTGGTGGCGAACCAGCCCGCGACCCGGGCGTCGGGTACGGCGCCGAGGTTGTCGGAGTTCGACACGAAGGCGCGCTCGTAGCCGGCGTCGAGGAGCTGCTCGAGCAGCCCGGAGCCGCGCAGCGCGGTGTAGAGGTCGCCGTGGCCGGGCGGGCACCACTCCAGGTCGGGATCCCGCGGCCAGCTGACCGGAGCGAGGTCCTTCAGCAGGAGCTTGGGCTCCTTGTTCTGGAGGAACTCCAGCGGCAGCCCCTCGACCGGCAGGTCCTCGTAGCGTGCGACGGCGGCCATGGTGTCGGCCGAGGTGTGGAAGCTGTTCATGAACAGCAGCGGCAGCGGAGCGTCGTACTCCTTGCGGAGGTGGAGCACCTGCCGGGCGATGATGTCGAGGAAGGAGAGGCCGCGGCGCACGCAGAGCAGCGACTTCGCGCGGTCCATGCCCATCGAGGTGCCGAGGCCGCCGTTCAGCTTGATCACCGCTGTCGTGCGGATCGCGGCAGCGGCGTCGTCGTCGCTCACCTCGACGTCGCGGAGCGCCTCCATGTCGACCGGCTCGATCGCGGACTCGGGGATCATCCCGGTCTCGCCGTGCTCCAGCAGCCGGAAGTAGTGCGCGAAGGTCTCGATGGCGACCTCGTCCACCCCGGCGGCAACCATCTTGTCGCGGGCCTTGTTGAGCCCTGTACTGCCCATGCTGCGATCGTAGGCTTGTCGAGTGGTCCCTCCGCAATCCGAACCCGGTCACGATCCGGCACCCAGTGGCGCCTCGGGCGCCAAGCCGGCATTGCGCGACCAGCTGATGACCACCCGCAACCGGCGGCCGCTGCTGGAGCGGTCCGAGGCGGCGCGGGAGATCGCGCTGCACCTCACTGCGCTGCCCGAGGTGCGCCGGGCGGCCACCGTGGCGGCCTACGTCGCGGTGGGCTCCGAACCTGGCACCGCTCCCCTGCTGGATGCGCTGGTGGCCGCCGGGAAGCGGGTCGTGCTGCCGGTGCTGCTCCCGGACGGCGACCTGGACTGGGCGGCGTACGCCGGCGACCAGGATCTCGTCCCCGCGCGCTTCGGCCTCCTCGAGCCGGGGGGCCAGCGGCTGGGCCCGGACGCCGTGGGCACCGCCGACGTGGTGCTCCTGCCGGGGCTGGCGGTCTCGGCCCGCGGCGAGCGGCTCGGGCGCGGCGGCGGCTCCTACGACCGGGCGCTGGCGCGGGTGCCGGTCGGGACGTTCACCTGCGTGCTGCTCTACGACGACGAGATGGGCGTCGAGGTGCCCGTGGAGGCGCACGACCGCCCGGTGGCCGCGGCCGCACGTCCCGCGGGAATCACGCGGTTCGCTCCGACGTTCTGATCACCGTAGTATCTGGCAGTCACCCCGGCCGAGTGCCAGCGTGCCAGTCCGACGAGGAGTCCCGTGCCCACCTATCAGTACGCCTGCCGCGAGTGCGGTCACGCCTTCGAGCAGGTCCAGAGCTTCAGCGACGACGCGCTGACCGTCTGCCCGGAGTGCGAGGGCCGGCTGCGCAAGGTGTTCAACGCCGTCGGCGTGGTGTTCAAGGGGTCGGGGTTCTACCGGACCGACAGCCGCAAGAAGGAGTCGTCGTCCGAGACGTCGACCTCCCCCGCCAAGGCCGACGCTGCGCCCGCCGCGGCCACGTCGTCCCCCTCGTCGTCGGGTGACTCGGGCTCATCGGGCTCATCGAGCTCGTCGGCTCCACGACGGCCACGAAGTCTCCCCAGCCGACCGCCACCTGAGGGTTCTCCACAGCCCGGCCGCTCGCGGCTGAGACGGGTCGGCGCGCGCTCGTAGCGTCGCCTCCATGCCCACCCTGCTGCTCCGAGTGCGCGCAGCCGCGCGCCGCGTGCGACGCGCCGTGCTGCGCCGCCGTCGGCTGCTGGCCGCGCTGTGCGCGCTGGTTGCCGTGTGGGCCGGGCTCCAGGCCATCGCGGCGCCGGCGCCGCAGCGGGTGCCGGTCACCGTGGCCGCGCACGACCTCGGCGCCGGCACCGTGCTGCGGCCCGACGACCTGACCACCGTGGGCTTCGCGCCGGGCACGGTGCCGTCCGGGCACATCCGCGACCCGGTGGGCAGACAGCTGGCCGGGCCGCTCCGGCGTGGCCAGCCGATCACCGACGCCGCACTGCTCGGCGCCTCGCTGGTGCGCGACCGCCCCGACCTGGTCGCGCTGCCGGTCCGGCTGCCCGACACCGCGATGGTCGAGCTGCTCCGCGTCGGCGACGAGGTCGACGTGATCTCCGCCGACCCGCAGGGCGGGCCCGCTGCCACCGTGGCCCGCGAGGCGCTGGTGCTGGCGCTGCCGCCACCTCCCGCGGACGCGGCCGCCGACGGGCTGCCCGGTCGGCTGGTGGTGCTCGGCGTGCGGGAGCCGGACGTCGACGCCGTCTCGTCCGCCACGGTGACGCGCTTCCTGACCGTCGCGTGGTCCCGCTAGCGTGCTGAGGGTTCCGCTGCTCACGCAGCTCGCCAAGTCTCGAGGGGGACCCCATGAGTGGCTTCAGAAACTTCATCCTGCGCGGCAACCTGGTCGACCTGGCGGTCGCGGTCATCATCGGTGTCGCCTTCGGCCTCGTCGTCGCGACGTTCACGAACTGGCTGACCAGCCTGCTCCCCGACTCGGCCGACGACATCTTCTCCAACGAGGCCAACTCGTTCGGCGCGTTCCTCAACGCCGTGATCGCGTTCGTGATCCTGGCGGCGGTCGTCTACTTCTTCGTGGTGGTGCCCTACATGGCCGCGAAGGAGAAGTACTTCCCGAGCCCGGAGCCCGGCACCCCGGAGGACATCAAGCTGCTCCAGGAGATCCGCGACCTGCTCGCCGCCCAGTCGGGTCGGAGCACCCCACCCAGCGCCTGAGCGGTCACCCGGCTACCCGTGGTGCGGCGGCACCTGCTCCTTGAGCCAGGTGTCGCCGCGGTCCGTGGCTGGATCCGACCGCTCGGCCGGGTCGCGCTCGTCGGCGGTGGTGTCCGGGAGGACGTCCCCGAACACCTCGGCCAGCCGGCGCTTGCGCTGCCAGTCCGGCTCGGGCTGCGGTCTTCCGACTGTGCGGGCTCGGGCTGGTCGGTCACGAGCAGAGGCCGGCGAAGTCGAGGTCGTCCGAGCTCGCATCGATGCCCGGCGACGACTCGCCGTCACTCGGCGACGAGGTGTCCGACGGCGACTCGGTCGTCGAGGACTCGGAGTCCGACGGCGAGGAGGTGCTCGACGACTCGCTGTCGCTCTCGTCGTCGCTCGGGCTGCTCGTGCCCGAGGTCGTCGCCGAGCTCGACGGAGTGCTGGTCGGTGCCTGGTCGGCACCGATGGAGCCGACCCGGAGCTTGCCGAGCGGCTGGTCGTTGGCGATCCGCTTCCACAGCGTGTCGGCGTCCTCGGTCCACTCGACCCGGCCGGGCTGCTCGGTGCTGTAGACGAACGGCACGGTGATGAACCGGATCCGCTTGAGGCCGATGTTCTTGAACTGCAGGCCGACCTTCGCCATCTCCTTGATGTTCGGGATGTCGGTGGTCAGCGAGGCGGTGGCGGCGTTGAGGAACCGGACCAGCCGGTCGAAGCGGGTCAGGGTGCCGCCGGAGATCACCTTCTCGGTCAGCGCGGCGATGAACGCCTGCTGCCGCTTGATCCGGCCGATGTCGCTGCCGTCGCCGACGCCGTGGCGGACCCGCACGTAGGCGAGCGCCTCCTTGCCGTTCAGCGTCCGGGTGCCGGCCGGGATGGTGATGCCGTACTCGGAGCTGTCGATGTCCTCCGGCACGCAGACCTCGACGCCGTCCACGGCGTCCACCATGTCCTGGAAGCTGCCGAAGTCGACGACGATGTAGTTGTCGATGCGCACGCCGGTGGTCTGCTCGAACTGCTGGATCGTGCAGGCCGGCCCGCCGTAGGAGTAGGCGGCGTTCCACATCACGTTGGTGCCGCCCGGGATGGTGTCGCCGTCCGGGCTCTTGCAGTCGGGACGGTCGACCAGTGAGTCGCGCGGGATGGAGACGCCGTACGCCGACTCGCGGTCGGCCGAGAGGTGGAACAGGAGTGTCGTGTCCGACCCGCCGCCGGCTTCCTGGTCGATGCCGCAGCCGTCGCAGTCCCGGGAGTCGGAGCCCATCACCAGGATGTTGATGCGGCTGCTTCGGCGCCGGGATGTGGACCTTGTCCGGCCGGTTCGTCGAGCTGGCCGGAGACGTCGACGACGTTGAGGTTGCCGTTGAGGTGGCGGTAGAGGAAGGCCACCGAGAGGCCGCTCACCATGCCCAGCGTCAGCAGCGTCGCCAGCAGGACCTTCGCCACCGTGTGCGACCGGCGGGCCCGTCCGCGGCGCTTCCCGGGCTGATATGGGGACGGCAGCTCGGGCTGGGCAGGGTGCTGCGCAGCGTCGGGCATCGTCACCTTCACATGGGATCGGTGGCTGACTGACGAGGAGGGCGAGCGCGCACGTGGGTACGCGCTCGTTCGCGCCAGATTACGGGTGTCAAGCAAATGATGGCCATGACCGGCCGGTAACGCCAAGTATCCGCAGCCGCCCCCGTGGCAGGATGGCCGCCGGTTTCACCACACCCGCCCCAGTAGCTCAGCGGATAGAGCAGCCGCCTCCTAAGCGAAAGGTCGCAGGTTCGACTCCTGCCTGGGGCACCACTGGGCACCGATGTGATGTCCAGGACACTGCCTGGGGCACCTGGGGTGATGGGGACACCGATCAGCGCGTCGACGCGGACTATTCGATGCCTGTGAGTGCAGGCAGCTCAGCCCGACCCGCTCATTGCTGAACGGCCACCATGGTCTGCTCGTCCCCGGAGAAGATCATTCGACGGCCCCGCATCGAGCCGACGTGGGCGACGGCCGCCCGCCACTCCTCGCTCGCCAGCGCGGCGTCGAGGGCCTCACGGGAGTCGAAGCTCAGGATGGACATGCCGTCCCAGCCGGCCGACTTGTCGTCGATGCCGTCGACGAGCTCGGTGTGCAGCCAGCGCCGCAGCCCGGGCAGCGGATAGGTGACCTCGGCGTGCTCGCCACGCCACCACTCGATGAACTGCTCGTGGGTCCAGTCGGCTGGGCCGGGCCGCGAGCACGATGAGGTTGTACATGGAGAATCCTTTCAGCGGCGTCCGACGACGCGCAGGCAGGCGCTCGGTGTACATCTCGCGCACCTCGTCCAGGGTCATCGGGCCTCCCGGGCGGTACCAGCGCCACACGCTGACCACCATGGCGAGCACCAGCGTCGCCAGCGCGTGCGGCGTCGCCCTTGCGGAAGACGCGGGCCTTGATGCCCCGGTCGATCAGGCCGGTCCACTCGGCCTCGATGTCCCGCACGAGCGCGCGGGCCTTCAGCCGCTCGGCCTCCTCCCTCTCGGAGGGTCGCGGCGTCGCCAGCAGGTCCATGTGGCTCTGCAGGATCCGCATCTGCAGGACCTCGCGCGGGCTCACGGCGTACGCCGCGGCGATCGCCGCCTCGAGCGCCTTGTCGGCCCGGTCGACGTCGGCGGTCTCGTCCCGGACGGCCTCGAGGGAGCGGGCGAGCTCGAGGCTCATGATCGTGAGCAGGCAGTGCGCCTTGGACTCGAAGTAGTGGTAGAGCGCGGTCTGCCCGATGCCGACCTGGTCGGCGATCGTCGCCCACTTGGTGTGCTCGTAGCCGTCCTTGCCGAACTTCTCGATCGCCGCGGTGAGGATCAGCGCACGCTTCGACCGCGGGCCCTCGGTCTCCGGCACCGTCGCACCGTGGCCGTCGCCGTTGGACGAGGCTCTGCGCGCTTGGGCACTGCTCTGGGCACTGCGTTCTCCGATCGTCAGGTCGATCCTACCAAGATGAGATGAACTCAGGTCATTCCGTGGAGCTCCGCGGCGAGCCGGACGGCGTCGGGCCGGGACAGCTTCCCGACCCGGTTCTGCGGCAGGTCGGGGACGTCGAAGACGAACTCCGGCCACTTGGCCTTGGGGAAGCCCTCGGCCGTCGAGGTGGCTGGTCACCTCGGCCAGCCCGAGCGGCGCGCCGGCGGACACCACGAGCGCGGCCACCCGCTCGCCGAGCAGCTCGTCGGGCAGCGGCACCACGCAGACCTGCGCCACCGACGGGATCCGGGCGACGGCGGCCTCGACCTCGTTGACGTCGATGTTGCGGCCGCCGCGGATGATGATCTGCTTCTCCCGGCCCAGGATCGTGATCGTCCCGTCGGGGTTGAGCCGCACCAGGTCGCCGGTCGGCAGGAATCCGTCGGCGGTGAGCCCGGGCGGCTGCGGGCGCCCCTCGCGCGCATAGCCGACGAACATGCTGGGCCCGCGCACCTGGGCGGCGCCCACCTCGCCCGCCGGCAGCGGTCGCCCGTCCTCGCCGACCGCGCGCACCACGGTGCCGGGGAACGGCCGGCCGTCGCACGCCAGCCTGGTCTCGGCGTCCTCGTCGGGCCGGGTGGTGGTGTGGCCGAGGCACTCCGACATGCCGAACACCCGGATCAGCTTGGTGCCGAGGACCTGCTCGGCACGACCGAGGGCACCGGCGTCCATCGGGCCGCCGCCGACGGTCATCGCCTTCAGGCCGCGACAGCCTGCCCTGCGCCGTCGGGCGGACCGAGAGCTGCAGCGCCATCGTCGGCACCAGCATCGTCCAGCGGACGTCGTGCGCCGCCATCGCATCCAGCGCGTCGTCGGGCCGCCACGCCGTCGATGCACACCATCGGGCCGCCGAGCATCGCCGGGAGGTACATCCCGAAGCAGAACGCCGCCACCGACGACAGCGGGACGAACGCCCCGACGGCATCTCCCGGCGCGAGCCCGATCGCGTCGATCGTCGAGCGGCCGGCGTACCGCAGCGACTCCTCGGACTGCACGACGCACTTCGGCCGGCCGGTCGAGCCCGAGGTCATCGCGACCGCGACCCCGCCCGCCCAGCGGGCGACGTCGCTGGCGGGTCGCGCCCGACGTGACGAGCGCCCAGCCGTCGAGGACCGCCCGCTTGTCGGGGAGCGCCGCGCCCGAGACGGCCCAGTGCTCCAGCACGCCGTCGGCGGCGACCACGGCATCCGGCTCGATGTCCTCCATCGCGAGCTCGAACTCCGCCGCGACCGCGTGGCTGCTGAGCACCGCCACCATGCCGCCGCGCAGCCCGACGGCGAGCGCCGTCGCCAGGGTCCGCCAGGTGTTGTCGGCCTGGACCAGCACCGTCGGGGAGCCGCCGAGCGCCTCCTCGAGCGCGCTGGCCAGCTCGCGCGCCGCGGCCATCACCTCGCCGACGGTGTGCGTCGCCGAGAGCGTCGATGACGGCCACGTCGCCGGGCGCGCGCTCGGCGCGCTCGGCGAACTCCCTGGCCAGCAGCTGCATGTGTCGTTCTCCTTCGTGGTGCTCAGTGTCTACCGCGCGGTCCAGCCGCCGTCGACGACCAGCGCGTGGCCGGTCACGTAGCTCGACGCCGCGGACGCGAGGAAGAGCAGCGCGCCGTCCACCTCACCGGCCTCGCCCCCCCGGCCGAGCATCGTGTTGCGGCGCACCCAGCCGGCCGACTTGTCGTTGGTGAACAGCCCGTCGGTCATCTCGGTGTCGAACCAGCCCGGGACGATCGCGTTGACGCGGATGCCGCGGCGACCCCACTGCCCGGCGAGCTCGCGGGTCAGGCCGATGATCCCGGCCTTCGAGGCGGCGTAGCTCGCTCCGCCGATCGGGCGCGGTGGACACCAGGCCGATCACCGAGGAGATGTTGACGATCGAGAGCGGACCGCCCCTCGGGCACCGTGGCCGCGACCCGAGCGGCCAGGTGGAAGCCGGCGGCGAGGTTGAGGTCGAGCAGCGCCGGCGAACCCCGTCGACCGTCTCGTCCTCGGCGTCCGGCACGCCGGGCATGCCGGCGTTGTTGACGAGTACGTCGATGTGGCCGGTGATCGCCGGCGGCCACCTCGACCAGCCGCGAGCGGTCCTCCTCCGAGGTCACGTCGCAGCGCGACCGGCACCAGCGCCCCTCGCCGGGCGCGGTGCCGTCGAGCTCCTTGGCGAGCACCTCGAGCCGGTCGAGCCGGCGGGCGCCGGCGACCACCGTCGCGCCGGCGGCGACCAGGGTGCGCGCGAAGCCCTCGCCGAGCCCCGACGAGGCGCCGGTCACGATGGCGACCCTGCCGGTCAGGTCGAACAGCTCGGACGTGCATCGGCCCATCAGTAGACCGCCGTCCGGCCGCCGTCGACGGGGATGACCGCTCCGGTCGTGTAGCCGGAGGCGTCGCCGGCGAGGTGGACGACCATGCCGACCACCTCGTCGGGCCGTCCGAGCCGGCCGGCCGGGAGCCGGTCGACGACCTTGCCGACGAACTCCTCGTCCCAGCCGTCGGCCATGTCGGTGGCGAACGCGCCGGGCATCACGCAGTTGACCCGCACGTGCGGGGCGTACTCCTGGGCGAACGCCATGGTGAGCGCGTTGAGACCGTTCTTCGACGCGGCGTACATCGCCTCCGGCGGGCTCGGGCGCACCGCGCCGATGCTGGAGATGTTGACGATCGAGCCGCCGCCGGCCGCGGCCATCCGGGCGCCCGCCACGGCCATCAGCCGGAACGGGCCCTTGAGGTTGACCTCGATGGTCTTGTCGAAGAGCCCCTCGGAGACCGACTCCAGGGTCGGCGAGAGCGGCGCGATGCCGGCGTTGTTGACCAGGATGTCGAGGCGCCCGAGGTCGGCGTAGACCTGGTCGACGGCGGGCTCGATGCTGTCCCACTCGCCGACGTGCAGGGCCAGCGGCACCGCCGCGACGCCGGTCGCCTTGGTGATCGCCTCGGCCGCGGCCTCGCAGGCCTCGGCCTTGCGGCTGGAGACCACCACCGTGGCCCCGGCCTCGGCGAGCCCGAGCGCGATCGCGAAGCCGAGCCCGCGGGTGGCGCCGGTGACCAGGGCGACCCTGCCGTCGAGGCCGTCATGGGCCGCTCTACGTCGCGGTCAGCCGCTTCGTCGAGCTCGAGGTTGCCGATCGTGCGCAGGTGCACCTCGTTGGGCCCGTCGGCGATCTGCAGGGCGCGGGTGATCGCGAAGAGCCGGGCCAGCACGGTGTCCTCGCTGACCCCGGCGGCGCCGAAGGTCTGCACCGCGCGGTTGACCACGTTGTGCGCGACCTCCATCGCGACGACCTTGATCGCGGCGACCTCGGAGCGCGCGGCGGCGTTGCCCTGGGTGTCCATCAGCCACGACGCCTTCAGGGTCAGCAGCCGGGCCTGGTCGATCTCCATCCGGCTGCGCGCGATCCACTCGCGGACGACGCCCTGGTCGGCGAGCGGACCGCCGAACGCCTCGCGGTCGACCGCGCGGCGGCACATCATCGACATGGCCCGCTCGGCGAACCCGATCGCCCGCATCGCGTAGTGCATCCGGCCCGGGCCGAGCCGGCCCTGGGCGATCGCGAAGCCGTCGCCCTCGGCGCCCAGCATGTTCGCGGCCGGCACCCGCACGTCGGTGAACTGCACCTCGCCGTGGCCGAGCCGGTCCTGGTAGCCGAACATCGTCAGGTCGCGCAGCACCTCGACGCCCGGGGCGTCGGCCGGGACCAGGATCATGCTCTGCTGGCGGTAGGTCGGGCCGTCGGGGTCGGACTTGCCCATGAAGATGATCAGCTTGCAGTCCGGGTCGAGGACGCCGGAGGTGTACCACTTGCGGCCGTTGAGGACGTACTCGTCGCCCTCGCGGCGGATCGTCGCGGTGATGTTGCGGGCGTCGGAGCTGGCCACCGCCGGCTCGGTCATCGCGAACGCCGAGCGGATCCGGCAGTCCAGCAGCGGATGCAGCCACTGCTCCTGCTGCTCCGGCGTGCCGTACATCGCCAGGATCTCCATGTTCCCGGTGTCGGGCGCCGAGCAGTTGAGCGCCTCGGGGCCGATGATCGACCGGCCGGCCAGCTCCATCAGCGGCGCGTACTCGAGGTTGGTGAGGCCGGCGCCCCAGGAGCCGTGCGTCATGAAGAGGTTCCACAGGCCGAGCTCGCGCGCGCCTGCGCCTGCAGGTCGCGCATCACCTGCGGCTGCTCGTGCGGGTTGGCGGCGGCGGCGACCTGCGCGTCGTAGACCGCCTCGGCGGGGTAGACGTGCTCGTCCATGAACGCCTGCAGGCGCGCCAGCAGGTCGCGCGTGCGGGCGGATGGCTCGAAGTCCACGGCAGTCCTCTCGCGTCGTCTGGGTGCGGGCGAGTCGACAGCCCGGTCTCGATGAGCCGGTGGATGGTGTCCGGCAGCCGCTCCTGGTCGGGGTCGTGGTGCCGGCCCTCGAGGTGCCGGCGCAGGTTGTGGCCCATGATCGCGGCCATCTTGTAGCGGCCCAGGGCGTCGAACCAGGCGAGGTCGTCGACCGGCCGGCCGTCCGCGGCGTACGCCTCGACCAGCTCGTCGGCGTCGGGCAGTCCGGGCACCTCCCGACCGACACCCGGGAAGTTGGCGCCGTCGGCGAAGACCAGGAACCAGCCGAGCTCGACGCGCGGGTCGCCGACGCTCCAGATCTCCCAGTCGATCAGCGCGACCGGCTCGGAGCCGCGGCAGATCAGGTTGCCGAGCCGGTAGTCGCCGTGCACCAGCGTCGGGTCGACGGCGTCCGGGACCGAGCAGGCCAGCAGTCGGTGCAGCCGCGCGGCGTCCGGCACCAGCTCGGGCGGGACGGCCGCCATCGTGCGGCCCAGCGGGCGAGCTCGTCGACGGGAGACAGCGGCTCGCGTCGACCGGCACCTTGTCGAGAGGTACGGCGTGCAGGGGCGGCAGGATCTCGGCGGCGCGAAGCATCCGCGCCGCGGCCAGCGCCGGCTCCACCGCGGGATCGTCGAGCACCGGCTCGAGGGACTCGCCGGCGACCAGCTCCATGGCGAACCAGGCCGGCTCGCCGTCGTCGGTGGCCTCGATCGCCGGCACCGGGACGCCCGGCCGGCGCAGCGCGGACATGATCCGCGCCTGCCGCAGCATGTCGTGCCGGCCGATCGCTTTCTGGCCCGGCGGCACCGCCTTGACGACGAACGCGCCCGTCGCTGGTCTCGATCCTGTAGGTCAGCCCGGAGTGGCCACCGAGCAGTGGTTCGAGCGCGCCGACCTCCACGCGGCCCGCTGCCGCGCAGCGCCGTCGCGACGCCCCGCTCGCTCGGTTCGTAGACTCGTCGCTCATGGCTGCCGTCATCGCTGCGGCTCCCGCGGCAGGCCGAGCACCCGCTCGGCGAGGATGTTGTGCTGGATCTCGTCGGTGCCGCCGGCGATCCGGTAGCCCGGCGCGCCGAGCAGGTGCTCGGTCCACGCCCAGGTCCCCCAGCCGCCGGAGTCCGCCGCGAGCTCGGGGCCGAGCAGCATCCGCGCGACCTCGGAGGTCCGCGCCATGGTGTCGGTGGCGAGCAGCTTGCCCACCGAGGCCTCCGGGCCGGGATCGTCGCCGGCGACGACGGCCGCGGCCACCCGCATGCCCGGTCAGCCGCTGGACGTAGCTGCGGGTCACCAGGTCCGCGACCCGGTCGCGCTCGAGCTCGGTGAGCGGTCGGCCCAGGTTGCGGGCGAGCTCGACGGCCCGGTCGGCGTTCGCCAGCCCCAGGTTGCCCGAGTCGAGCGCTCGGAGGCGAGCACGGTCAGCGCGACCTTCCAGCCCTGGCCGACCGGGCCGAGCCGGAGCTCGTCGGAGAGCCGACCCCGTCGAGGTACACCTCGTTGAAGGAGCTGCCGCCGGTCATCTGCCGGATCGGCCGCACCGTCACGCCGGGCGCGTCCATCGGCACGAGGAACACCGTGAGCCCGGCGTGCTTGGCGACCGTCGGGTCGGTGCGGGTCACCGCCAGGCCGTAGTCGGCGACCGGCGCGCCGGAGGTCCACACCTTGTGACCGTTGAGCACCCAGCCGTCGTCCCGCTCGACCGCACGGGTGCGGACCGCCGCGAGGTCGGAGCCGGCCTCGGTCTCGGAGAACAGCTGGCAGGCGATGAGGTCGGTGCGCAGCATCGCGCGCACGTAGCGTCGCGCTGCTCGGCGGTGCCCCACTGCGCGATGGTCGGGGCGACCAGCTGCTGGGTCACCGAGAACATCTCGGTGCGCCGCGGCACGTCGAATCCTCCTCCTCGCTGCCGGAAGGCGAGGGCGTACGACGGCGGCAGGTCGCGGCCGCCGTACTCGACGGGCCAGGTGATCGCGCCCCAGCCGGCGTCGAACTTCGCCTGCTCGTAGGCGCGGACCCGGTCGGTCTCCGCGCGCTCCTCCTCGGCCGTCCAGTTCTCGAAGACGGCGACCGAGTCCGGCGCCTTCGCCCCACCGGCCGTCGGCGCGTGGCTCGGCGACGGCGCCAGCCACGCGCGGGCGTCGGCGCGAAGTCGTCGAGGTCGGGACGGGTGCGGGTCACCGTCATCGCCTCAGACCGCCAGGACCGTGCACGCGCTGATGCCCGGCGCGCCGTAGACGTGGGTGAAGCCCATCCGCGGGCGCCGGCGACCTGGCGGTCGCCGGCCTCGCCGCGCAGCTGGGTCACGATCTCGTGGACCTGACGGAGCCCGGAAGCGCCGATCGGCTCGCCGTTGGCGATGCAGCCGCCGTCGGTGTTGACCGGCAGCCGGCCGCCGATCTCGGTCTCGCCGGCAGCGACCACTCCTCCTGCTCGCCGTGCTCGCAGAAGCCGCACTCGGCGAGGTGCATGATCTCCGCGCCGCTCTCGGTGTCCTGCAGCTGCGCGACGTCGATGTCGTCGGGGCCGACGCCCGCCTCCTCGAAAGCGGCCGCGGCGGCGTCGGTGCTGACGCTCGGGGGCGGCCGGTCCCCTGGATCGAGGGGCTGAACACCTCGAACGAGCCGAACGGCGGGTGCGGGTGCGGCGGCGAGCAGCTTGACCGGCGCGCCCGAGGCGCGTCGGCGCGGCCTCGCTGGCGACGACGATCGCCGCGCCGCCCTCGCCGGGCGAGCAGAACATGTACTGCGTCAGCGGGTCGTTGACCATGTCGGCGGCGGTGATCTCCTCGCCCATCGGCTCGCGACGCCAGGCGTTCGGGTTCAGCGCCCCGTTGCGATAGGCCTTCGCGGCCACCTGGGCCAGGGTCCGCTCGTCGATGCCGTGCTCGCGCAGGTAGCGCGCGATCTTGACGCCGAAGAACTGGGTGGTCACCATCAGCCCGGCCTCGCCGTACCCGGCCGGAGCCCCCAGTCCTCGGGACGCGGGTCGAACGCGCCTCGG
>CAVTHU010000014.1:0-82659 GCA_963734355.1 uncultured Actinomycetota bacterium | reverse complement strand
CGGCGAGGGTGACCCGGTGGCGTTCACCCGCGGCCTGGCCCGCGCCAGCCGGGATGCCGATGAGCTGCGCCGCTGGCTGGCCGACGACCGCACCGACCACGACGTGGCCCTCGACCCGCAGCTCCGGTGGCGGGTGGTGCACCGGCTCGCCGGTCTGGGCGGGCTCGACGCCGCGGCGATCGAGGAGGAGCGTCGCCGCGACGGCACGTCGAACGGCGACCTCGGCGCCGCCACCGCCCTCGCCGCCCGTCCGACTGCCGAGGCCAAGGCGAGGCGTGGAGCGCCCTGATGGGGACGACGTCTCGAACCGTCGCTTCGCGCCGTCGCCGCCGGGCTGTGGCCGGCCGAGCAGGGCGAGCTCGCCGCGCCGTACCTCCCCCGCTACCTCGAGGCCGGGCCCCGCTGGGCCACGCGCGGGCCGCGTTCTCCGCGGTCGTCGGGGACGCGTTCCCGCGGTTCCACCTCGACGAGGCGCAGCTCGGCCTGGTGCGCGAGGCGCTCGCCGGCGACGTACCGACGGTGCTCCGGCGGGCGTGGGAGGACGCGCTCGATGACCGGGCGTAGACCCCTCGCCGGGCTGCTCCTCCTGCTGGCGCTGGCCGGCTGCTCGTCCGACGACCCCCCGGTCGCCGAGCCCCCGCTCCCGCCGAGCCCGACGTTCTCGGCGACGCCGACGACCCCCGCCCCACCTCCGAGCCTCCGACGCCCCCACCGCCCCGACGCCCGCGCCGGGCACCGTGCCGCCGCCGTGGCTCGGCACCCGGCCGTTGCCGCTGCGGCCGGACGGCTACGGCCAGGCCCAGCCGACCCCGCCGGAGCTCGACCCGCGCCGGTTCACGCTGCCGGACACGCTCGCGCCGCTGCCCGGCGACGGGTTCGCCTCCGTGGTCGAGAAGGTCCCCGCCGACGTCCTCGCCCGGTCCACCTGGGCTGCCGGCTGCCCGGTCGGCGTCGACGACCTGGCCTACGTGCAGCTGACGTTCTGGGGCTTCGACGACCAGCGGCACACCGGCGAGCTGCTGCTCAACCGCACGGTCGCGGACGACGTGGTCGGCGTGTTCCGCACGCTCTACGAGCAGCGGTTCCCGTTCGAGGAGCTCCGGGTCACGCCGCGCTCCGAGCTCGACGCGCACCCGACCGGCGACGGCAACAACACCGAGTCCTTCGTCTGCCGGCCGACGACCGGATCGACCACGACGTTCAGCCAGCACGCCTACGGCCTGGCCATCGACCTCGACCCGTTCCAGAACCCCTACGCGCAAGGACGACCTGGTCCTGCCCGAGCTGGCGTCGTCCTATCTCGACCGCGACGACGTCCGGCCCGGGATGATCACGCCGGACGGCGTCGTGGTGCGGGCGTTCGAGTCGATCGGGTGGACCTGGGGCGGGACGTGGAGCTCGCTCAAGGACTACCAGCACTTCAGCCAGAACGGTCGCTGAGGAGTCTCGCCAGGTCGTCGTGGCCGAAGTGCACGGCCCACTGCGCCGGCCTCGACCTGAACCTGGTGTCGGTGACCTCGGGGTCGGCGCCCAGCTCGAGCAGCAGCCGAACCATCGCCGCGTCGCCGTTGCCGGCGGCCGCGTGCAGCCCGGTCTCCCACTCCTGGTCGGACGGCACGTCGATCCGGGCTCGACGGTCGACGTCCCAGCCGAGCTCGACCGCCCGGCGCACACCGTCGGCGTTGCCGAGCTCCGCCGCCCACGCCACCAGACCCGGCCGGGCCGCGATCGCCGCGGGCACCGACGCCGTGTCGACGTCGCCCCCGTTGAGCACGGCGGCCACCACCGCGTCCTCGGCCGACAGCTCGGCCGAGGCACCGAACCGGAGCAGCAGCTCGCCGGTGCCGGGATGGCCGCTGGTGAGCGCGGCGGCGTACGCCGAACGCCGGGGCACGCCGTAGCGGCCGCCGACCTCGGTGTCCGGGTCGACGCCGTGCTCGAGCAGCAGCTGCACGCGGGCGTCCATGCCGTGCGCGACCGCCCAGCCCGAGCTGGAAGGCGAGCTCGTCGGCGTCGTCGAGGCCGTACTCGAACAGCAGGACCAGGTGGCTGTCGTCGGGACGGAAGGTCCGGTTGTAGAGGGTCTGGGCGTCGTTGGGGTCGGCGCCGGCCTCGAGCAGCGACCGGGCCAACGCTTCCCACTGCGGGTGGCCGGGCTGGTTGTCGGGTCCGCCCTCGCCCTCGCCGAACGCGCCGGTGAGCGCGGTGAACGGCGGCGAGCTGCCGTGCCACAGGTAGCCGGCGCCCGGGTCCGCACCCGCCTCGGTCAGCACGGCCACCGCGTCGCGGACCGCGTCGGCGGTGACGTCCGGGTCGTGGCGCGCGTAGGCCAGGTAGAGCAGCGGCGGCCACGAGAAGGGACCGCCCTCGACGTTCGCCAGCGCCGGGTCGGCCGTCAGCAGTCGCCGCAGCGCGGCCGCGTCCGCGCGCGCCGCCGCGACGTGGATGTTGTCCGCACCCAGGCCGGGCTGCCCGACCAGCATCGCCCGCGCGTTGGTGCGGCGGACGACGTCGTCGGCGCCGTAGGTCAGGCAGGCCAGCCGCAGGAACTCGTCGGCCGGGTCCGCCTGCGGACCGACGAGGTCGGGCTCGCGGGACGGGTAGCTCAAGCGTGCCCGTCGAACATCGAGGTGACCGAGCCGTCCTCGAAGACCTCGCGGATCGCGCGCGCGACCAGCGGCGCGATGGAGAGCTGGGTGAGCTTGTCGAACTCGCGGTCCGGCGTCATCGGGAGCGTGTTGGTGACGACGACCTCCTGGACCGGGCAGTTCTTCAACCGGTCCACGGCCGGCTCGGAGAGGATCGCGTGCGTCGCCGCGATGACGACCCCGGCCGCACCGTCGGCCATCAGCGCCTCGGCGGCCTTGGTGATGGTGCCGCCGGTGTCGATCATGTCGTCGACCAGCACGCACATCCGGCCCTTGACGTCACCGACGACGCGGTTGGCGACGGTCTCGTTGGGCCGGTCGATGTTGCGGCTCTTGTGGATGAACGCCAGCGGCGCACCACCCAGCCGGGACGCCCAGCGCTCGGCGACCTTGATCCGGCCGGCGTCCGGCGAGACCACCGCGAGCTCCTGGTCGCCGTACTTCGCGCGGACGTGGTCGGCGAGGATCGGCAGCGCCATCAGGTGGTCGACCGGGCCGTCGAAGAAGCCCTGGATCTGGTCGGCGTGCAGGTCGACGGTGATCAGTCGGTCCGCGCCGGCGGTCTTGAACAGGTCGGCCATCAGCCGCGCCGAGATCGGCTCACGGCCGCGGTGCTTCTTGTCCTGGCGCGCGTAGCCGTAGAACGGCATGACCACCGTGATCCGCTTGGCGCTCGCCCGCTTCAGGGCGTCGACCATGATCAGGTGCTCCATGATCCACTCGTTGATCGGAGCGGTGTGGCTCTGGAGGACGAACGCGTCGCAGCCGCGGACCGACTCCTCGTAGCGGACGTAGATCTCGGAGTTCGCGAACTCGTAGGCCGACTGCGGCACCAGGTCGGTGCCGAGCAGCTGGGTGACCTCCTCCGCGAGCTGAGGATGCGCCCTCCCGCTGAAGACCATCAGGTTCTTCTCGGTGGTGCGCTTCATACCCGTCATGCGGTTGGGGCTCCCGGCTGGTCGGTCTCTGCGGGTGTCATTCGGATTCTTCCACGCCCTCCAACGCCGCGGCCGCCGCGTCCGCCTGGGCGGTCCCGGCCCGCTTCGAGAGCGCCCAGCGCGCCAGGTTCCGCTGCGGCCCGCCGCTGACCGCCAGGGCCCCCGGCGGCACGTCGCGGCGTACGACGGTCCCGCCCGCCGTACCGGCGCCGTCGCCCACCTCCACCGGCGCCACGAAGGTGTTGTTGGCGCCGGTCTTGGCGTGCCGGCCGACCACGGTCCGGTGCTTCTGGGCGCCGTCGTAGTTGGCGAAGACCGTGCCGGCGCCGATGTTGCTGCCCTCGCCGATCTCGGCGTCGCCGACGTACGACAGGTGCGGCACCTTCGCTCCGTCGCCGATCTGGGCGTTCTTCGTCTCGACGAAGGTGCCGATCTTGCCCCCGGCCCCGAGCGTGGTGCCGGGCCGGAGGCGGGCGTACGGGCCCGACGTCCGCGCCGGGCCCGATCACAGAGAGCTCGCCATGAGTGCGCACGACGCGCGCACCGGCACCGATCTCGCAGTCCTTGAGGGTGGTGTCGGGGCCGATGACGGCGTCCTCCTCGACGACCGTCGCACCGAGCAGCTGGACGCCGGGCAGCAGCGTCACGTCCGGGTTGAGCACCACGTCCGCGTCGACCCAGGTCGTCGCCGGGTCCATGACGCTGACCCCGGCCTCCATCCAGCGGGTCACGATCCGCTCGTTCATCACCCGGCCGGTCCGCGCCAGCTGCACCCGGTCGTTGACGCCCTCGGTCTGCAGGACGTCGGCGATCTCGTGGGCGCCGACGTGCAGCCCTGCCTCGCGCGCGAGGTGGACGGTGTCGGTGAGGTAGTACTCGCCCTTGGCGTTGTCGTTGGAGAGCCTGGGCAGCGCCTCGATCAGGAATGCCGCGTCGAACGCGAGGATCCCGGAGTTGATCTCCCGCACCTCACGCTGCTCGTCGGTCGCGTCCTTCTCCTCGACGATCCCCTCGACCTCGCCGTCGCCGTTGCGGACCACCCGGCCGTAGCCGGAGGGGTCCGCCACCACTCCGGACAGGATGCTGACCGCTCGCTGGGCGGCCTCGTGCTCCTCGGCGAACTTCCGCAGCGACGCGGCCTCGAGCAGCGGCGTGTCGGCGTACGCCACCAGCACCGTGCCCACGGGCACCTCCCCGGACGCGGCCACGGCCTCCATGGCGACCCGGACCGCGTGCCCGGTGCCGTGCTGCTCCTCCTGGGTGGCGAGCAGCACGTCCGGCACCAGGGCGTGGATGTGCGGCCCGACCTGGTCGCGCTGGTGGCCGACGACCGCGACGATCCGCCGAGGCTCCACCTGTTGGACCGCAGCCAGCACGTGCCCGACCATGCTCCGCCCCGCCACCGGGAGCAGAACCTTCATGGTCTTCGACTTCATCCGGGTGCCGCCGCCGGCAGCGAGGACGATGACGGTCAGCTCTCCGGGCACCGGCTCACTCTAGGACGTGTGGCCGGTGCCCTGACGGCTCACGGCAGGTAGTACGTCGAGTTCGGGATCTTGGGAACATGGTCGGCGTGGTCGCCTCGGGACTGGCGGGGAGTGGTGTGACGCGCCAGCATGGGTCCAGTCGTGCTGGGAGGCGGGCAGTTGGATCTCGAGACGGGCCTGCAGGCGCTGCTGTTCGTCTCCATCGTCGCGGCGGCCGCACCGTTCGTGTGTGCGCTTCTCGGCCGCCTCCGGATCCCCCAAGTGGTGGTGCTGATCGTCGGGGGGGTTCTGATCGGTCCCGAGGTTGCCGGACTGGCGGAGTCGAAGTCCATCGAGCTGGTCGCCAACGTCGGGTTGGGTTTCCTCTTCCTGCTGGCCGGCTACGAGCTCGAGATCGATCATTTTCGGGAGCGGGCCGGACGCCTGGCCGTGGCCGGCTGGCTGGTCAGCGCAGTGGTCTCGATCGCGGTCACCGGCCTGCTGGCGGCCGCCGGCCTCGTGCACGCCTTCGTTCCGGTCGCCCTGGCGCTGACCACCACAGCGCTCGGGACCCTGCTGCCGATCCTGCGTGACAACGACATGCTGGCCGGGCCGCTGGGGCGGTTCATCATGCCCGCCGGAGCGGTCGGCGAGTTCCTGCCCATCGTGGGCATCGCGGTCTTCCTCGGATCCCGTGGTCGCCTCTTCGGCCTGATCTCGCTCGTCGTGGTGTGTGTGGTTGCACTGGGTCTGGCCTGGCTCCCGCGACTCGCGCGCCTCGACCGGTTCGAGGCGATCTCCCGGCAGGGCGAGCACGCAACGTCGCAGACCACCCTTCGGCTGACGGTCATGTTGCTGCTCGGCCTGCTGGTGTTCGCCAGCGACGTCGGCCTGGACGCGGTGCTCGGCGCGTTCCTCGCTGGGGTGGTCCTGCGTCGGTGGGCCCCGGGCGACGTCGACGCACTGGAGGACAAGCTGGACGCGGTGGGCTACGGATTCTTCATCCCGGTCTTCTTCGTCTCCTCCGGCATGAGCCTGGATCTCGACTCCATCAAGGACGCGCCCGCACGGCTGGTGGTCTTCTTCGTGCTGCTGCTGGCGGTGCGCGGCCTTCCCTCGCTGTTCCTCTACCGGCATGACCTGGTCGTGCGCCAGCGCGTCCAGATGATGCTGCTGACCGCGACCTCGCTCCCCCTGCTGGTGGCGCTCGCCACGGTGGGGCTGGACGCCGGCGAGATGCTGCCGGAGAACGCCGCTGCGCTGGTCGGGGCGGGCGTCCTGTCGGTGATGGTGTTCCCCGGCCTGGCCGTCGCCCTCAACCGCACCGCGCGGACCCCCGATCCCGATGAGACCCCGAGCCGAAGAGTCCCCGGCATGACGTCGTCACCACCCGACGAGGGTGCACGGGAGCCTGCTGACCAGCACGCGCTCAGCCAGGTCCGGGGGGAGCCACGCTGGCCGATGGCCACCGCCGTGCTCGTCTCCGTCGCGCTGCAGCTCTCGCTACCCGATCGTCATGTGCTGTCCCCGACCGTGCTCTTCCCGACCGTCGAGGTGCTGCTGCTGGTCGTCCTCGTGATCGGTGACCCGGGACGCATCGACCGGCGTTCCCCGGCTCTGAAACGGCTCACCGTGGCCCTGGTCGTCGTGATGACCTTTGACAACCTCGCCGGGGTCGCGGAGCTCGTGGGCGGCATCCTCGACGGGTCGGACCGCGACGACGGCCCGGTCCTGCTCGCCACAGGAGGGGCACTGTGGGTGACCAACGTGATCGCGTTCAGCCTGTGGTTCTGGCTGCTCGACCGAGGTGGCCCGGCCGCTCGCGCGTCGGGCACGCCGCTCGACGCCGCGTTCGCGTTCCCGGAGAACGTCACCCCTGAGCTGGCTCCTCCACACTGGTGGCCGCAGTACCCGGACTACCTGTATCTCGCCTTCACCAACTCGACCGCGCTCAGCCCCACCGACACCCTGCCTCTCAAGCGCTGGGCCAAGATGCTGATGCTCGTCCAGTCGTCCGTCTCGCTCGTGATCGCAGTCATGATCGTCGCGCGAGCCGTCAACATCCTGAATCTCTGAGGGACTGCGGCTGTCCCTATGGGGCTATAGCCCAGACGGGTCTTGGCCGGGCCCGCCCACGGGGTGACACTGGTGGCTGTCTCGGGAGCAGGGTGTGAGGGAAGGCAGCACTGAGGCGCGCGGGGGGAGGGTTGGTATGGGCGACGAAACCTCGGTCTTCGTCAGCTATCGACGCGACGACAGCAAGCACGCCGCCGGTCGCCTCGGTGAGCGGCTCCACGAACGGTTCCACCTGTTCATGGACATCGACAACATCCGGCCCGGCACCGACTTCACCGCCGTCGTGCGCAACGCGGTGGACCAGGCGGACGTCGTCCTGGCGATCATCGGCACCGCGTGGCTGGCGTCGACCAAGGAGCCCGGCACCCGGCGGCTCGACGACCCGGACGACTGGGTCGCCCTCGAGGTCGGCACGGCCCTGCGGCGCGGTACGCCGGTCATCCCGGTGCTCGTCGACGGCGCGCGGATGCCCGAGCGCGGCGAGCTGCCCGAGAAGCTCGCCGACCTGGCCAGCCGGCAGGCGATCACCCTCGACCACGAGTCGTTCGGTGCGGACTGCACCCGGCTCATCGAGATCATCGAGAGCCTGGCGGGCGAGCAGGAGGTCCAGGAGGTCGACCTCTGGGCGGATCCCGACTACCCGTCGGCCCGTAGCGCGCTGCTCCAGGGGCAGTGGGCACGTGCCACCGAGGGACTCGAGCGCGTGCTGCGGCGCCATCCCCGCAACCAGCAGGTCCTCGACCAGCTGGCCGAGGCCCGCCGGCGCCAGAGCCTGGTCGAGCTCGACCAGCGGGCGAGGGACGCCGCCGTGGACGGACGCTGGAGCGTCGCCGTCGAGGCGCTCGAGGGGATCCAAGCCATCCAGCCCTCCGACGGCGTGGCCGAGCGGCTCGCCGAGGCGCAACAGCAGATGAGGGTGCGCAGCCTGCAGCAGGACGTCCGCGCTCTCGCGGAGCTCGGGGACTGGGCGGCTGTGCTGGCGGCCGACGCCGAGCTGGCGGCTCTCGACCCGAGGTCGGCCGACATCGACGGCCTGGCGACGCGGGCTCGCCTGCAGCTCCTGGAAGCACGCCTCGACTCCGACTACCGTCGCGGCCTGCGTCAGCTCGACGCCGGTGAGTGGGACCAGGGTGAGGCCACCTTCGCGGCTCTCCTCGCGCTGCGTCCGGGCTACCGCGACACCGAGGCGCTGCTCGAGGTGGCCCGCCTGCGTGGCGCCCCGGCCGAGCCGGAGGAGCCCGAGGACCCCGAGGACCCCGAGGACCTCCGGTGGACACCGGCCCCATCGCCTTGGTCACCGTCCCGATCGAGCAGCCCGTGCCGACGACCGTCGAGGAGCCGGTCGAGGACACCGCCGACACGCCCGTGCAGCCACCTCCGGCGGTCGTAGCGCCGCCACCACCGCCGCCACCTCCCCGCCGGTCCGAGGCGCCCGAGGAACCGGCGCCGCGGCGGGTCTCACCACGCGCCTGGCTGGGAGCAGTGGTGGCCGCGGTCGTCCTGGTCGGTGCCGTCGTCATCGGTCTGAACCTGGCTGGCGGCGACGACCCCGAGCCCGACCCCGCGAACCCTGAGCCGAGCGAGCCCGAGCGACGGACCCACGGCGAGCGCCTCGGCGTCCGGCCCCACGCCGGCTGCCGGTGACGAGCTGGTCGCCGCTCCTGGGCTCACCGTCGCGGCGCCGCCGGCCACCATGGCGATGGCGGGCAAGACGTCGGGTGTCCAGGTCGACGGACTCGCGGACGTGGAGAGCTTCGGGACCGGCGACGCGACCCACTCGGCTCCCGAAGGCGGCCAGCTCCGTGCCTTCCACCTCAGCAGCTGGACGTGCGACGCCGACAACTGCAAGGACTGGTCGAAGCTCGACCTGCGGGTCGTGGTCGACGGCGACAGCCGCCGCCTCCCCGACACGCAGGGGAGCTACGTCGTCGCGATCCCGGCGGGAGCGGCGAGCGTCGACCTCGTGATGAAGGCGGACGACGTGCGTCAGTCCTTGTCGCTGCTGACCGGTGCGCCGGGACCGGACAACATCGCGGTCCTTGCTCGCCAGGACCGGTTCGTCGAGATCGGCGAGAGCTTCCGCCTCACCGAGACCACGACCATCGAGCTCGACTACGGGGATGGCGTGCCGCGGACCAGTGCGGTGCGTGACGTCGACGTCGAGTCGGCCAGGCTCGGCTACTTCGTCGCCGGGCGCACGCCCGGGTCGGCCCAGAAGGCGTTCCTCGTCTTCGACGCGACCTTCACCCGCCCGTACGGCGACCCCGAACGCCACCCCGTCAAGGCCGCGGACATGAGGTTCATCGCAGACGGCACGACCTACGAGGCCATCGACATCGAGGACGGCGAGGTCGAGGTCAAGAACGCCGGCGGTGCCTTCGAGGTCCCGGCGAACGTCACCGGAGGCACGCTGGTCATCGGCGGGCGGCCTCGTGACGCCGAAGCCACGGACGGCACGCCGTACGTCGTGACGCTGCAGGCCCACGAGATCGAGCTCTCCTTCTCCTGATCCGATCCCCGACATTCGGTAACTCGGCTGGACCACCTTGCCGGTCCTGTCATGTGGGAGTTGTCTGCCCAGTGGGGTGGTATGCCCATCGCGCTGGGAGGACGTCATGGTCAAGAAGCTGAGCGCTGGTCTGGGGAGCATCGTCCTGGTCGCGACCATGGTGGTCCTGCTCGGGGCTTCTCCGTCATCGGCAGCGGGCACCGTCGTCGTCCAGGGTCACAACCTGCCGGCCGCGAACCTCTTCGAGTTCCGGGACCGGTGCAGCTCCAGCACCGCCAACCCGCCGGCCGCTCAGCCGCTCGGGCTCAGGTCGGGGTCGGTCGGGAGCCACTCCATCGGCTGGCAGTTCGGCGCCGGCGACTACGAGGTCGGTGCCCTCGCGCCGGTGAACAACCCCGAGACCGTCAGCACCATCGCGGTCGACGTCTACAGCCCGAGGGGCGTCACGAACGGACACGCGGTCGGCTTCTACTACGACACGACGCCCGGCTTCACCGCGGGCTACTGGGTCGGCTTCCGGCAGGTCACCCACACCGGATCGGGCTGGGGCACCGTGAGCACCGGCGGGCTCGGCCTGTACTGGGAGTACTACGAGAACGGCATCGCTGCTCTTCTCCTACCAGGACCCGTTGACCGTGGCGCAGCTCGCCAACGCCCAGGGCGGCGGCGGCCGCGCGTACGTCGGTGTCGCGCTCGGCTGCGAAGCCGACGCCTTCTACGTCGACAACCTGCGGGTCGCGGACGCGACCGACCAGACGTCCTACGACTTCGAGGGCGTGCCGTCCGCCTCCGGACTGGGCTGGCTCGGCCTGAACAAGAAGGGCAAGAAGGACGTCTTCTTCGACAACCTCGCGGTGATCTACGGCACCAAGTTCAAGATGCTCGGCCTCGGGTGGGACCCGTCGAACAGCCAGGTCTTCTCGGGCACCGGCTCGCTGTACGAGCTGCGGTACGGCAGCAAGTCCTACGTCCGGACGAAGGGCGCGGCCTTCAACCCGAAGAACTTCGCGGCGTTCACGGTGAGCCCCACGGTGCACACCGCCTACGGCTTCGCGGCCGACGGCACCGACTACTACGACCTCAGCGGCTCGAACGTGATCGCGGTGGCGGTGCTGGCCAGGCTGAGCGCACGCATCAACGACCGGACGCTGAAGCCCGGGCAGCGAGCGGTGATCTCGGGCAAGATCGGGCCCGGTGACCGTGGCACCAAGGTGTCCCTGAAGCGCAGGGTCGGGAACCGCTGGGTCACCGTCGACTCGGCGCGAACCGGTGGTGGCGGCTCGTTCAACGTGGGCGCCAGGGCCACCCACGTCGGCCAGATGATCCTGCGGCTCGAGGTCGGCCCCCCGCGGAAGGGCGTCGCCGGCGCCGTGAGCACCTGGGTCTACGTGGACGTGTCACCGCGGCCGAAGCCGAAGCCGCCGCAGCCGCCCACTGGAACCGGCAGCACTGCGGCCACGGAGACGACGTCGACGACCAGTTCCGGGACCGTGCCGGGTCCGGACGACAGAAGCATGCGCCTGCTCACCAGGCTGCCGTCCGACTTCGCGCCTCCGGCCCCCGAGCCGGCCTGCACCCTGCCCGGGCCCTACCTGGCTCCCTGCGCGCCGGCGCCTGTGGACTGAGCTCCGCGCCAAATACCCCCCATTTCGGCTATTCGCATCGGGGCCGGTGCTGTCAGATTGTCCCTCTCGGGCCCGACAGGCTTGGGGGGAAGCGTGAGCTGGTTCGGCTGGGTGAGGGTCGCCGTCGTGGCTCTGCTCAGCGCTGCCCTGGTCTTCCTCACCCCGACGCTTCCCGTCGCAGGCCGCCCCCGGCGACATCACCCTCACGGGCACGATCTCGTCGATCAGTGGCGCCGAGTTCCGCGAGGTCGACGTCTACGGACCCGCGGGCTGGCAGACCGTCACCCAGAACGGGAACGCCTTCTCGGTGACCGGTCCGCCGGGCGAGTACACCGTCTACGTGTACGAGTACGACGGACCACAGGGCGACTGGAACTTCTCCGGAGAGATCCAACCGGCGGTGTACGCGCAGGACAGCACGATCCAGATCACGGTGCCGCTGCACACGCTCGCGCTCGACGTGAAGTACGCCAACGGGTCACCGGCCCCGGCCAATGTCGAGCTGAGCTGCTACGACGCCACGCCGTCCGGCTGGCAGTACGCCGAGAGCTACGCCAACCGCCACGTCAACGGTGTGTCCTCCTTCCTGGTGGCGAACCACGCGGCCGGTGACGACGACTGCAGTCTCTGGGTCGTGCCCGACGCCGGGACGACCCGCACCTTCCTGGTCCCGGGCAACGCGTCGACCTACTCCGCGGTGGTCGACTCCGGCGTGCACGTCCAGGGCACGGTCTCCGACGGGCTGGGCCACGCCGCGCCGGCGGGTGTCTACGTCTACGCGTACGACCAGGTCGGGAGCACCTACGACAACTGGACGCAGACCAACGCCGCCGGCCACTACGACCTGTACGTCGACCCGGGTTCCCACACCCTCGAGACCGGGTCGACCTCGTCGTCGGCGCTCAGCAGCTATTGGCTGTACACGACGCCCATCGACCTCACCGCCGACCGGACCCTCGACCTCGCGCCCGTGATCGACACGCTGACGGTCCACGCCCGCACGCCGGGTGGCCAGCCCGCGCCGTCGAGCGCGTCCCTGGACTGCTCGGGCACGCCGACGGGTCAGACGCTCATCGACTGGCAGAGCACCACAGCAGGTCGGTCACCGGTGCCGACCACACGCTGCCGGGGACGGCGACAGAAGATGGGAGCTGCCACCTCAGCCTGGATCCCGACGCGGGGCTCTCCTACAGCGCGAGCGTCTCGCTTCCGGACGGCGGCGGCGAGACCACCGTGGTGGTCAACCCCGGGATCACCATCACCGGTCAGGTGACGGTGCCGGGGATCACGACCTTCACCGACGCCACGGTCACCGTGCAGTCCTCCTCCTCCGGCCACTCCGCCACCGCCGCCGTGGCGCCCAACGGCTCCTTCACGCTCACCGAAGCCCCGCCGGGCGCGGGCACCGTCTACGTCGACGTGAACGACGCGACCGTGGGGAACTTCGACTTCCAGCGTCAGGTGACGCTCTCCGAGGGCGACAACCTGGCGCTCGCACCCGACCTGGACTACCTCGACCTCTACCTCCTCGGGCCGACCGGTGACGATGGCACCGGCAGCAGGAGACTGGTGTGCAGCGGCGACAACGGCGACGTGAACTCGTTCACCTCCACGAGCACGACCCGGTCCGGGACGGGGCTGGTGAGGATGCCCGGCTACGCGGGCGGCCCCAACAGCTGCTCGCTCACCGTCACCTGGGCGGACAGCACCGTCGTCACCCGCCAGGTGACTCTCGACCCCGCCGTGGACACCGCGGTGACGCTCCTCCGGAACGGGGTGACCCTCCAGAGCGACCCCTTCACGTCGAACGACGACGACGGCGTCGCGGACGCGTTGGAGGCGTACGCGCCCAACATGGGCGACGGCGACAGCGACGGGACCCCGGACTACCTGCAGGCGGACGTGGCCTCGCTCCCGGAGGACGGTGGTGCTCTGGGGTCCGACGAGGACTACGTCACCGTCGCCGGCCCGGACGGCTCGGAGATGTTCTCCGTGGCCACCGACGAGGTCACAGGCGCACGGATGGCGTGGGGCGGTGGTTCGCAGGAGGTGGCGGGTCCGCCGGACGGGACGCAGCTGCTGAGGGGGTTCTTGGACTTCGAGGTCAGGAACGTCACTCCGGGGTCGACGAGGACCGTCGTCATCTACTACGACTCCACGGCGGGGATGAACTCCTACTCCACCTACAACCCCGCGAACGGGGCGTGGAGCCAGCTGCCGGCGAGCCGCGTGAAGATCAATCCCAAGTCGGTCGAGCTCACCCTGACCGATGGCGGCATCGGTGACGTCGACGGAGTGGCGAACGGCCGGGTGCGGCACCCGGGTGCAGGCTCGAGGGTCGATGACGTGTACCCCGTGGTCTCGGGTCGGGTCCTGACGCCACCCAACGACAAGGGCTGGTACGACGGCAACGTCACCGTGCGCTGGACGGTGACCGACGACCAGCCGAACATCGCAGCTCCGCCCGACACCGTCGTCTCGGCCGAGGGCGACGACGTGACGGCCACGTCGGCCCAGGTGTGCGACAAGCGCGGCAACTGCTCGACGGGCAGCCTCCAGCACCTGAAGATCGACAAGACGCCACCGGCAGTGACGATCGAGGGCCCGGCGGACGGAGCCAACTACACGTTGGGCGCGGTCCCGGCGCGACGCTGCGCGGCCACCGACCCGGGCGGCGCGGGAGTGCCGGCAGGTTCCTGCGTCGTGACCGTCTCCGGCGGCACCAGCGCGGGTGTGGGCACCGTGACGGCCACCGCGACCGCCACCGACCGGGCCGGCAACGTCAAGCGGAAGGCAGTCACCTACACCGTCGTGTACGACGCCGGCGGCCTGGTCGCGCCGGCATCCGGCTCGAAGCTGAAGGTGTTCAAGCAGGGCTCGACGGTGGTCGTACGGCTGAAGATCCGTGACGACGGCGGAGCCACCGTGACCCCGGCGAAGGCTCCGGCGTGGGTCAAACCGGTGGCGAAGGGCAAGGCCACCGGCAAGCCGAACCAGCCGGCCAGCGACGCCAAGCCGGACAAGGGCTCGGTCCTCATCAAACGCGGCCAGTTCTGGGAGTACCGGTGGGGGACGGCTGCGGCCAAGAAGGGCAAGTCCTACGTGATCACCGTGCGACTCGACGACGGCACCAGTCGCACCGTCACCATCGGGATCAACTGACCGTCCGGGCTCACTCGTCCGGGACCGGCAACGCCGCCATCTGTCGTACCAGCTCGACGAGGTCCTCGCCCGGGCCGGACTCGTAGGCCCGGTCGAACGCTTCTCCGTCGGTGAGCGCGCGAACCCGGTCCATCACCAACTTGTCCTCGGCCTCGCCGTACTCGTCGTTGGGGATCCCCTCGACCACCGACGCGTGGTGCGCGCAGCCGTAGACCTTGGCGCACAGCAGGGGCTCGAGGTCGCCGATGGCAGCGCCGAAGGTCAGGGCGGCGATGATCAACGTGTCCGGGTCACCGACGGCGATGATCTCCTCCGCGGCCTGGCTGAGCCGCGCCTGCGCCGCTCGGGGCTTGCCTTCCTGGAGGTCCATGTCGGCGAGGTCGTTGTGGCGGGTGCTCGCGTGGCTCTGGGAGTCGCGCGTGAGCGCCTCGAGCTCGGCCACCACGGCTCGGGCCCGCTCGAAGTCCTCCTCGTAGTAGGCCACCAGGAACGCGAGGTCCAGAGCGACCTCCAGCCCGTCGTCGTCGTGGCTGATGTCTCGGAGCCGGTCGGCCTCGGCGCGAGCCTCGTCGTTGTTGCCGAGACTGCTGTGCGCGTAGCCGGCGTCGTAGCCGACGAGCTCCTCGGTACGCCGCCGGGTCGCCCAGGCGTTGGCGGGCGGGTCACTCTCGGCAGGGACGCCCGCCAACGCCGCACGGGCCTGGGCCACCTCGGTGAGCGTGGCGGGCAGGTCACCCAGGGAGCGGTGCAGCCGGGCTCGCATCGCGTGGAGGGCAGCGCGACCGAGGTGGTCCTCGGCCGCTGCGGGTGACGCCAGGCTGGTGTCGCACCACGCGAGACCGTCGGAGTAGCGGCGGTACTTGTGGGCCAGGGTCACCAGGAGCCGCGCGACATGCAGCGGCGGGACCGGCTCATCGCCGTAGGGCTCGCCGTGGACGCCGGGAGCCGAGCGCTCGACGACCGCCCGGAGGTTGTCCAGCTCGTGCAGGAACTGGTCGCGCCCGGACCGGTAGCTGTGGTCGAACTGCTCGAAGAGTGGCCCGCGGGCGAGGTCGTAGAAGAACTGGGCGTGGGCGGCCATGGCGTCGTCGAGGGCGCCGGAGGCGGCGAGGCGGTCGAGGGCGAAGCGCTTGATCATCTGCAGCAGCCCGAACCGCGGCTCACCGTCCTCCGTGTCGGTCACCGTGATCAAGGAGGCGTCAACCAGCTTGAACAGGACGTCCGCCACATCGGCACCGAGAAGTGCTTCCGGTGGGACCACCGCCTCGACCGCTTCGAACGAGGCGCCGGACTCGAAGATGCCCAGCCGGTCGAGCACGACCTGCTGGGCGGGCTCGAGGAGGTCGTAGCTCCAGGCGATCGCGGCCCGGATCGTGCGCTGCCGCTCGTCCCGGCCGCGCTCGGCGCTCGCGAGGTCCAGGCTCTGGTCGATCCGCGCCAGGATGGCCTTGGGTGTGAGCAGCTTGGCCCGGGCCGCGGCGAGCTCGATCGCGAGCGGCAGGCCGTCGAGGGACTCGCAGAGCCTCGCGACGTCCACGGCGTTGTCGGCGGCGAGCTTGAAGCCCTTGCGCACCCGGCTCGCGTGCTCGACGAACAGCTGCACGGCGGCCGCCTGTCCGATCTCCTCCACCGAGCTGCCCACCGAAGGCACGGACAGGGGCGACACGGCGTACTCGACCTCGCCCCCGACGTGCATGGGCCGTCTGGAGGTCGCCACGATCGTGAGGTGCTGCGCCTCACGCAGCAGGACGTCGACCACCTCGTCCGCGTCCGGCACCTGCTCGAGATTGTCCAGGACCACGAGCGTCGTCCGGTCGGCCACGTAGCCGAAGAACCCGGGTGGGATGTGCCCGTCCGGCGGGATCTCGAGAACCTGGGCCATGGCGGTCCAGACGTGGTCGGCCGCGGTCGCGGCCTGGAGCGGCACCAGGTAGACGCCGTCGGTGAACTGGTCGGCCACCGAGGCGGCCAGGGCGGTCGCGAGCCGGGTCTTGCCCGTGCCGCCGGGCCCCGTGAGCGTGACGATCCGCCGTTGCTCCTCGAGCACCATCGTGCGCAGCTCGGCGAGCTCGGTCTCGCGCCCGACGGTGGGCCCCAACGGCTTCGGCAGGCTGCCCGGCGTGCCCTGGGACCGGATCGGCGGGAAGGTCGAGGTCAGGTCGGCAGACATCGCCTGGAAGACCCGGATCCGCTCGGCCACGTCCTTGAAGCGGTGCTCGCCGAGGTCGAGGAGCTGCAGGTCCGGGTCGGTGCCGAGCAGGCGGGCGGTGGACTCGGACACGAGCACCTGACCGGCGTGCGCCGCCCCGGCCAGCCGACTCGCCTTCTGGACGTCGAGCCCGACGTAGCCGTCCTCGTGCCGCTGCGGCGAGCCCGTGTGCACGCCCATCCGCGTGCCCACCTGCGCGTCGTCGGGAAGCGTGACGGTGCGCAGCGACCGCTGCGCATCGAGGGCCGCAGCGACCGCGTCGTCGGCGGTGGCGAAGACGACCGAGAACGACGTCGACTCGGCCTTGAGCTCGCGGCCGCGGTGCGCTCGCCACGCGCTGCGACAGACCTCCCGCTGCTGCTCGAGGATCTCCAGCCACGACGGACCCAGATCCCGGATCTGCTGGGCCGACGCCTCCGCTTCGGCCATCACGAGGGTGACCGTGCCGGTGGGCAGCGCCGCGAGCGGGGCCGAGCTCCGCCGGGCGTCCAGGTCGCCCACGTCGCCCGGCTCGGCCAGGCTGCGCACCGCCCGCAGGACCGCGTCGGTGTCGTCGAGGAACGGGCAGTGGAACGCGTCGAACGGCGCGGGCAGGTCGTCGATCGTCAGGTCGCGGGTCCTGACCTGGACGACCTTCTTCTGCTCGACGCCGCGGCGCGCCTCGGAGTAGACCCAGTCCGACCGCACGGACGTGGGGGTCCAGATGACGACGACGGCGACCGCGGCAGTGATCTGGGCGGTCAGCGCGTCCTGGAAGCGCTCACCCGAGAGCAGCATGTCGTCCCAGTAGACGGTGTAGCCGGCGGCGACGAGCTCGGCGTCGAGACCACGGGTGAGCTCGCGGTCGGCCGAGGAGTAGCTCAGGAACACGTCCGCCATCAAGCCCCCCTCGCTCGGCATCCCGACGATCAGCGAAGTGTAGGACGGGCGGAGGCTCTGGTCTGGCTCCCCGGGTAGGAGTCGAACCTACGTCGCTAGTCCTGATTCAAAGTCAGGCGGGCCCTACCGGCAGACCAACCGGGGATTGGCTTCAAACCTTAGGGCCCGCCCGGCGGGGCAGTCCTCATCCCCGGCAGACCAACCGGGGAGCACGCGAGATACCCCAGTGCTCCATGACTAGTTCGGGCGGTACTGCGGACCGCCGTTACTCCCTAGTATGCGACGACCATCCGGCACGAAGAGAGGTCTGGTCCCCCATGCGCGGCTTGTCCCAGAAGAACTCGAAGACTGCTCTGACAGTCCTCATACTGGCGGGAGTGTTCCTGCTCGGCAGCATCGGTGGGGCCACGGCCGCCGCGAAGATCAACGGCAAGAACATCAAGAAGAACTCCATCCCGCTCAGCGCCATCTCCAAGGACGCCGTCAAGCGAGCTGAAGGGCGCCCAGGGCCCGGCCGGTCCGGCTGGTCCGGCCGGAGCCGCGGCGGCGAAGTACTGGGCCGTCGTCAACGATGCCGGAGGGCTGATCAGGTCGTCGGGCGGCGTCGACCAGCAACTACACGACCAACGGCGGCACCAACAAGCTCTACACCGTCCGGTTCCCGGCCGACGTCACGCAATGCGCCTACCAGGTCACCACCGGTGACACCGACCCGATCAACAACACCCAAGCCGTCGACGGCTTCGTGCCGGCCGTGACGCGGTCCGCCATCGACGTCAACACCGTCGCGATCACTCTGTGGCAGCGCAACACGCCCAACGGACAGCTTCCTGACCTCGCAACATGGGGCAGAGCACGTTCTTCATCACCGCGTTCTGCTGACGGTTCTGCCTGTACGTCGGGCCCGGTCGCTCCACCGGAGTGGCCGGGCCCGTCGGCGTCCTGTCCTAGTCTCGGCGTCGTGGACCTGCCCGTGATGCCACCCGTCCGGCCGATGCTCGCCAAGTCCGTGAAGGGCATCCCCGATCCGGCCAAGCACGCCGGCCTGATCTTCGAGCCCAAGTGGGACGGGTTCCGCTGCATCGTCTTTCGTGACGGCGACGAGGTGGAGCTGACCAGCCGCAACACCAAGCCGCTGACGCGCTACTTCCCCGAGCTGGTCGAGGCGATCAAGCGGCAGCTGCCGGAGCGGTGCGTTCTCGACGGCGAGGTGTTCGTGGCGATCGGTGACCGGCTGGAGTTCGAGGTGCTCCAGGAGCGGATCCACCCGGCCAAGTCGCGGGTCGACATGCTCGCCGAGAAGACGCCGGCGGGCTTTGTCGCCTTCGACCTCCTGGCGCTGGGCGACGAGTCGTACGCCGACCGGCCGCTGCGCGAGCGGCGCGCCGCGATGGACGAGGCGCTGGGCGGGCTGGGCACCGAGGGCCCCTGCTACCTGACCCGCACCACGGAGGACCCGAAAGAGGCGGAACGCTGGTTCGAGCAGTTCGAGGGCGCCGGCCTCGACGGGGTGGTCGCCAAGCCGCTCGACGCGCCGTACACGCAGAACGGCCGCACCATGTTCAAGATCAAGCACGCCCGCACCGCCGACGTGGTGGTGGCCGGCTATCGCGAGCACAAGCAGTCCACGCCGGAGCTGCCGCTGCTCGGCAGCCTCCTGCTCGGCCTCTACAACGACGAGGGCGGGCTCCAACACATCGGTGTCAGCGCCAGCTTCACCCAGGACCGGCGCGCCGAGCTCATCGAGGAGCTGCAGCCCCTGGTCTGCCCGATAGAGGAGCACCCGTGGGGTCACTGGCAGGAGTTCCTGACCGCCAACCCCGACCGGGTGCCGGGCACCCAGAGCCGCTGGAGCCAGGGCAAGGACCTGTCGTTCACGCCGCTGCGCCCCGAGCGGGTGGTCGAGGTCGCCTACGAGCACATGGAGGGACGGCGGTTCCGGCACACCGCCCACTTCAAGCGCTGGCGCCCCGACCGTGACCCGGAGTCGTGCGGCTACGAGCAGCTCGAGGAGGTCGCCTCCTACGACCTCGGCGAGGTGCTGAGCGGAGGGCACTAGGCTTCCGGCGTGGCTGACACCTCTTCGTACGCCGTGGTCCTGCTGGTCGAGGAAAACCTCACCCCGGACGACGCGGCCCGCATCCATTCGCTCCACGAGGGCATCGAGGACCCCGTCACCTATCACGTGCTGCTCCCACTCGACGACGGCCGCGCTCGCGTGCAGGCCGCCCTGGCCACCTCCGGCGGGCTGGCGCCCGACCTGGTGCCCGGACGCCCGTTGCCGCTCGACGACATCGACCCCGAGGAGCTCGTGGAGGAGGCCCGCACCGATGCCGAGCGCGAGCTCGCCAACGCGGTCGAGGTGCTCCGGGCCACCGGCTCGACCGCGATCGGCGAGCTGGTCAGCGGCGATCCGGTCGACGCGCTCGCCGCCAAGATCAAGGAGGTCGACGGACGGGAGGCGATCATCTTCACCGAGGAGCACTTCGTCGCCGAGCTCCTGCGCCGCGACTGGACCTCGAAGGCGCGCCGCCACCTCGACGTACCCGTCCTGCACCTCATGGAGCAGGAGAACTTCGACGAGCAGGCCGGTGGCGGCGAGGGCGTGTCGCTCCTCTGATGAGACTCCGTGGCCGTCGCGACGGCGCCGCGGCCGCGACGTACGCCGCCGTGCTTGACGGCGTCCATCTGTGGCTGGACCACGACGGACCGGTGTCCGTGCGCGACGCAGACTCCAACGCGGTGGTCGAGCTCGGCGAGCAGCCCTGCGACCTGACCGGCCTCACCGGGTCGACGTACGACGTGCTGGCCGGCAAGGCCGCGGTGCGGCTCACGACTCCCCCGCGGCCGCCGGCCCGGACCCCGCTCGCGCCGGACGGCACCACCCGGTGGGAGGTGGTCCGCGTCGATGACGGCCGGCTGCGGCTCGCCCGCCACACCGTCGCCGCGACCGCCGAGCTGGACGCCGTCGACGTCCGCGGCGACCACGTGCACCTGCGGGTCCGGCCTCCCGGCGGCGTCGAGCCGGGCTGCCGGCTGCTGCTGCTCGACACCGACGACCAGGTGCTGGCGACGCTGCCCGCGACCGCGCACGAAGGTCTGGTGGAGACGCTGATCGCGGTCGACGACCTGCCGGCCGGCTACTTCGGCATGCTCCGGCTCGCGGTCGGCACGGAGGCGGCGTGGGTCCGGATCCGGCGGCGGGCCAACGACCTGGCCGACCCCCACCACGCCGTGCTCCTTCCGGAGCTGTACGAGCCGGCCCGAGACCAGGCCCGCGCGCGGCTGCGGTGGAATCCCGACGGGCTGCTCGCGCTCCGCTCGATCGACCCGGACGAAGAAGCCAGGTGAGCAAGGGGTGAAGGTCACCTTCCTGACCCAGTCGGCGCACAAGCTCGGTGGCACCGAGCGGTCGGTGATCACCCAGGCCAACGCGCTGGTCGCCGCCGGCCACGACGTCCGGGTCCTCAGCGTGGTCAAGGCGGCCGACCAACCCGTCTTCGCGATCGACGACCGGGTCGTCGTCGAGCACCTGGTCGACCTCACGGTGACGTACGACGAAGAGCTGCACGCCCGGGAGTCGCGACTGGTGCCGGAGCGATGGGACAAGCAGTTCTCCGCGCTGACCGACGTCGGGCTCGAGCGGGGGCTCCGCGGCCTTGCGACCGACGTGCTGGTGACGGTGACACCGGCGCTGCTGGCCTGCGCCCTGGAGCTCGCGCCCGACTCGGTGGTGGTGGTCCACCAGGAGCACCGGTCGTCCTCGCAGCGGACCTCGGGGATGGAGCCGCTCCTGGTGAACGCCCCCCGCGCCGACGTGGTCGCGCTGCTGACACCGAGCATCGCGGAGTGGCTGCGCGGCCGGCTCGGGGCGGTCGCTCCCGAGATCGTGGTCATGCCGAACCCGCTGCCGCAGGGGTTCGCGCCGCGCTCGCTGCTCGACTCACGGACGATCGTCGCGCAGGGACGGCTGGTGATGGAGAAGCAGTTCACCAAGCTGGTGGAGGCCTTCGCCGACGTCGCCGACCAGCTCCCGGGCTGGCGGCTGCGGATCCTCGGCCAGGGACACCAGCGGCCGCACCTGGTCCGCGAGACCCGCAAGCGCGGACTCTGGGACCGGGTGGAGCTGCCCGGCAGCACGACCGACATGCCGAGCGAGTGGGGCCGGGCGAGCATCAGTGCGCTCACCTCACGGGCCGAGGGGTTCCCGCTCGGGCTGCAGGAGGCGATGGCGGCCGGCGTCCCCTGCGTGACCTTCGACTGTGCCTCCGGTCCGCGGGAGATCGTCCGGCACGAGGTGAACGGCCTGCTCGTCGCGCCCGAGTCCATCGCCGGCATGTCGGCGGCGCTGCTCCGGCTCGGCACCGACGACGACCTGCGGCACCGGCTGGGGGCCGGGGCCCTGGAGTCGGCGGCCGAGTGGGACGCCGACGTGCTCGCCGCCCGGTGGGTGGAGATCTTCCAGGCCGCCATCGCGCGCCGGGCCGGACGCCTCCGGTACGCCGCCCTGTCGTCGGCGCCCTCGCCGGAGCCACCCTCGACGCCGGCGTACGACGCGTCCGGCGTGACGCCCGCAGCGGCCCGGCACGCAGCGCTCTCGCTGGCAGTCGCGGCCGCCAGGTCCGCGACCGACGACTGGCTCGTGGTGCCGCCGCACGAGACGCGGACGCCGGTCCTCGTGCTGCCGATGGCCGCCCGGCACCGGTTCCTCCAGGAGCTCGCGGCGGCCGCGGCACCGTCGTACCTCTCGCTGCGCGACCCGGCCGCGAACGGCTGGCACGAGCGCCGGGCGCCCGTCCCGGTGCTGGCCTCGGACCTGCTCCGCGGGCGGACGTCGATGGTGGCGATCGAGCCGTGGCCAGAGGCGGCCGGCTCCGAGGCCGGCGACCGTTCGGTCCTCGGCCAGGGCTGCACCGTCGAGGTGGAGTTCTGGGAGGAGGGCGTCGACGGGCAGCTGGTGGCGCCGACCCGCAACCGGTACGCGCAGCGGCTCCCCCGAGGCTCGGCCAAGGTGACCACCTCGGTCGAGGGCCTCGACGTCCCCACGCTGCCACTGATGGCCGCGCCGACCGTGCACGAGTGCACGTTCCCCGTCGACGTCGTCGTCACCTGGGTGGACGGCCGCGACCCGGCGTGGAACCGGGCCCGCCTCGACCGGCTGGCCGGGCTGTCCGGCACGGCCACGACCCGGGAGTCCAGCGGCCAGGCGCGGTTCCTCTCGCGCGACGAGCTGCGCTACTCGTTCCGGAGCATCCACCTGTTCGCGCCGTGGGTGCGCAAGATCCACCTCGTCACCGCCGGCCAGGTGCCGGAGTGGCTGGACCGGTCGCACCCGCAGGTCGCGGTGGTCGACCACTCCGCGATCCTGCCGGCGGACGCGCTGCCGACGTTCAACTCGCACGCGATCGAGTCCGCGCTGCACCGGTTGCCAGATCTTGCCGAGCACTTCGTCTACCTCAACGACGACTTCTTCCTCGGCCGGCCCCTCGGACCCGAGGCGTTCTTCAGCCCGGCCGGGCTGGCCGCGGTGTGGTTCTCCCCCAACACCATCGGCCTCGACGAGACGCCGGACGCGGCGCCGTACCTCAAGGCGGCCTGGAACAACCGGCGGCTGCTCCAGGAGACCTTCGGCGCCGTGGTGACGGACAACCTGGCGCACGCGCCGTACCCGCACCGCCGCTCGGTGTTGGAGGAGATCGAGCGACGCTTCCCCGCCCAGGTCGCGGCAACCGCACGCTCGCCGTTCCGCTCCGACACCGACCTGTCCCTGCTCAGCTCGTTCGCGCAGCACTTCGGGCTGCTCACCGGGTCGGCGTACGTCGGCGAGTCCGAGCGCGCCTACATCAACATCAGCAACAGCGACCTGGAGTGGCAGCTGAAGAAGGCCCTGCAGCGCCAGCAGGACTTCGTGTGCCTGGCCGACCACCACGACCACGCCCTCGACCAGGACCGGCTCGACCGCACCCTCACCGACTTCATGGCCACGTACTTCCCTGTGGCTGCCCCGTGGGAACGTGGCAACTGATCTGGACCAGTTGGCAAGCCCCCCACGCCGATTTGTGGGTGATCTGTTACCGAACGCTGGAGACCCTGTGGTGTCGACGTGACCAGTCCGTGACGCGGTCGGCCTACCGTTCAGGTGTCAGGGGCCTCACGGCGCCTGATCTGAGGGACTGAAGAATCGCGCAACTCTGGGGGGAGCGCGAGTCGACACGACCTCTGGGAAGAAAGGACCTCCACGAGGCGGTGTCGGGGGACGCCACCCAGTGGGGCTCGTCGGGGGACGGGCCAGCCAGGCCCTTCGCAAAGGGTTCCCGCCCAGGTGCTCGTGGGGATGCGCCGGGCGGGCCCTTTCGCGTTTCGGCTACTCGCCCACGGGGCCACCGGCGAGCTCGACGGCGACGTCGAGGTGCCCGGCGTGACGCGCGTACTCCTGCAGCACGTGGAAGCAGACGTAGCGCAGGTCCGGCGGATCGGTCCGGAACCGGCCCGTGGTCGCGGCGAGCTGGTCGAGCGGCGTCGACTCGAGGAGTGCGTCGGTGCGGGCCGCCTGCTCGGTGAGCAGGGCGAGCACGTCGTCGAGCGAGACCGACGAGGGCACGAGCCAGGCCGCGTCGCGCGCACCCTGCGAGTCACCCCACGGGTCGTCGACCTGCTCGCCGAGGAAGCCCCAGACGAACCACCGCCGCTCCATGAAGGCCAGGTGCTGCACCAGCTCCAGCGGCGTCCAGCCCGACGGCAGCTGCGGCCGCCTGAGCTCCGCGTCGGGGAGCGACCGCGCCTTCTCGACGACGGTGGCGCGGTAGAACGCGAGGAAGGCCGCGAAGTGCTCAGCCTCCCCGCCGAGCCCGTGCTCCGGCTCCGCCCTCACGACGGACCGATCCACTTGCCGTCGGCGTCCCAGTGCTCCTCGACCTTCTTGCTGGGCTGCACCCGCGGCGGCTCGCCGGGCATCTTCGGGTAGTCCGGTGGGAACGGCATCTCGCCACCCGGCAGCTCGTCGTAGAGGGCGAGCAGCGGGTCGAGGGAGTACGCCGTGTCGTCGATGGTCGCCCACGCGTCGCCCGAGGCCGCCAGCCGCTCGGGGACGGTGAAGAGGTTGAACTCGCGCGGGTCGGTGACCCCGGCCAGCTCCTCCCACGTCAGTGGCGTGGAGACGGGCGCACCGACGATCGGCCGGAGGGAGTACGCCGAGGCGATCGTGCGGTCGCGGCAGTTCTGGTTGAAGTCGATGAAGATCCGCTCACCCCGCTCCTCCTTCCACCAGTCCACCGTCACTCCGGAGTCGCGACGGGCCAGCTCGCGGCCGAAGCCGATGGCCGCGTGCCGGACGTCGAGGAACTCCCAGCGCGGCTCGATCCGCACGAAGATGTGGATGCCGCGGTTGCCCGAGGTCTTCGCGTACCCACGCAGCCCGAGCTCCTCCAGCAGCTCGCGCGCGACGCCGGCCACCCGGACCGCGTCGGTGAACGACGTGCCGGGCTGCGGGTCGAGGTCGAGGCGCAGCTCGTCGGGGCGGTCCACGTCGGCGCGGCGTACCGGCCAGGGGTGGAAGGTCAGCGTCCCCATGTGCGCACACCACACGGGGACCGCGATCTCGGTCGGGCAGATCTCCTCGGCGGTCCGTCCCGAGGGGAAGGTGATCTCCACGGCCTCGAGGTAGTCGGGCGCGCCCTTCGGCACCCGCTTCTGGTAGAACGCGTCGGCGTCGCGGTCCATCCGCGAGGTGGCGAGCTTCATCCCCGGGCGTACGCCGGAGGTCCAGCGCTCCAGGGCGGTCGGCCGCTCACGGAGCGCCCGCATCAGCCCGTCCTCGACCGACGCGAAGTACTCCGCCACCATCAGCTTGGTGACCTCGGGAGTGCTGTCGGTCGCCTCGTAGATCACCCGGTCCGGGCTGGACACCCGGACCGCACGATCGCCCGCCTGGACCTCGACCGCAGCAGCCTTGGGCATGGCGCCAGTAAACCGGACGCGTCGGACCGGCCGCTGCCCGTAGGTTGGGCGACCGTGAACCAGCCCTCGCATCCGGGTCTGTCCTTCGTCACCTTCCGCGCCGCCGACCAGCCAGAGCGGCTGGACGGCTGGTACGAAGCGCATGCGCGCGGCTTCCACCAGGGTCGGACCAGCGAGGAGCTGCGCCAACACTTCCGCGAGCACCTCGATGCGGACGACGTCGTCGTGCGCGGGGTGTGGCAGGACGCCCCGGCGCTCGGCTCGGGGGCGATCCCGGTCGCGACGTACTCGAGCTACGACAAGACGATCAACACCGGTCGTGGGCTCCAACCGGTGCGCATGGTCAGCGACGTGACCGTCAGCCCCACGCACCGGCGCAGGGGCCTGCTCCGAGCCCTGTTGTCCGAGGACCTGCGGGATGCGGTCGAGCAGGGTGTGCCGCTGGCGGTCCTCACGGCATCGGAAGGGTCGATCTACGGACGGTTCGGCTTCGGGCCGGCCGTCTTCCAGCACAGCCTGGTCGTCGACACCGGCCCGCGGTTCGTGCTGCGGGGGCCGGCGGACGACGGCTCCGTCGAGCTCCTGGAGCCGGTGGACGCGTGGCCGACGGTGACCGCTGTCTTCGCCCGGTTCCACGAGCGCACCCGTGGCTCGGTGGAGCGGCCGCGCTTCTACGAGACGATCCTGACCGGCGAGTTCGACTTCGAGGACGGTGCGGATCCAGAAGCTCCGGACCGCGGTGCACCTCGACGCCGCCGGCACGCCCGACGGGTACGTCGCCTACCGCCCCGACCCACGCAAGGACGGCCACCGCGCCATCCATGTGAGCGATCTCGTCGCGCTCACGCCCGCGGCGTACCTGCGGCTGTGGCGCTTCCTTGCCGACCTCGACCTCAGCGACACCGTCGAGTGGGACCGCGCGCCGGTCGACGACCCGCTCTCCTGGGCGCTCGTCGACCCGTTCCTCGCCAAGGTGACCCGGCAGACGGACGCCCTCTGGGTCCGCGTGCTCGACGTGCCGGCCGCGCTCGCCGCGCGCCCGTGGGGCCGCGACGGCGAGGTCGTCCTCGAGGTCGCCGACCCGCTCGGCCACGCGGCCGGCCGCTACCGCGTGGTCACCCGCGACGGCGTGGCCGAGGTGACCACCACCGACGCGGACGTCGAAGTCCGGCTGGACGCCGACACCCTCGGCGCTCTCTACCTGGGCGGCGTGCGCGCGGAGCCGCTCCGACGCGCGGGCCGCCTGTCCGGCACCGAGGCCGGGCTCGCGACCTGGGCGGCGATGGTGGACGCCGGCCCGGCGCCGTACTGCATCACCGGCTTCTGAGCCGGACTACGAGGGACAGCGCCGCACCCGGTTGTTGCGGGGGTTGTGCTCCAGCTCGACCAGGCCCAGCGCCCTCGAGCAGCGGCGGGAGGTACATCCCGAACCGCCCGCGGTAGCCCTTGCGCTGGCCGTACCAGCCGCCGACCGGGTTGTCGTCCGCCCGTCCGAACGCCTCGACCGTGCCGTCCACCGCCGGCTTCTGCTCGTCGGCGGCCCCCAGCGGCACCCAGTCGCCCTGCTCCGTGAGCCACGCGGACAGGTCGTCGATCGCGCTGAGCAGGTAGGTCAGCTTCGTGGAGCCGACCTGGCAGACGAGCAGCGGCGGGTCGGCGGCCTCGTCCTTGTACATCGTGTACGACGAGCTCCCCGGCGCGGTGGTGAGCTGCCAGGGGTCGTCCGACGTTCCGGTTCCATCCACACCGGGCAACCTATGGCCGGCACCCACCGATGAGCGAGTTGGGCTCGAACCGCGGCTCCCGGTCGAGGTCCTCTCGCGCCGGCCGGACGAACTCGAACCCGGACGTCGTGACCAGCTGCCAGCTCGGGTCCGCTCCCGGCGCAAGCCGCAGCTCCTCGGCGCACGCCACGTGCAGCGGCGGCAGGTGGAACGCGTTGCGGGCGATCTCGTCCGGCGTTCCGAGGAACGCGACCGGACGGCCCAGCGACATCGCGCAGCCGCCGCAGATCCGCGACAGCGCGCACTGGGTCACCCAGCGCCGGTCGTGCACTCGCGAGGCCTCGGTGAGCATCTAGGACGCCTGCCGCTCGCGCGACCTGCCGCGCGACCAGACGCCGAGCTCCTGGATCCGGGCCGGCCGCTCGTCGTCGGACCTGCGCCTGCGGGCTCGCGAGGGCGTGGGCGGCTCGGGCTGGTCGCTCGAGGTCCAGCCGTTGGGCAGCGACAGCTTGATGATCGTGCGCAGCGCCTGGCCGTACTGCTTGTAGAGCGGGCCGGTCGTGTAGGGGATGTCGTACTTCGCGCAGAGCTCCCGGACCCGCACCGAGATCTCGGCGTACCGGTTGCTCGGCAGGTCGGGGTAGAGGTGGTGCTCGATCTGGAAGCCCAGGTTCCCGGACATGATGTGGAGCAGCGGGCCGCCCTTGAAGTTGGCGGCGCCGAGGATCTGGCGCAGGTACCACTCCGCCCGCGTCTCGTCCTCGATCTCCTCCTCGGTGAAGTGCAGGGCGCCGTCCGGGAAGTGGCCGCAGAAGATGATCACGTAGGCCCACAGGTTGCGGGCCAGGTTCGCGGTCGCGTTGGCCACCATCGTGGTCTTCCACTGGCGGCCGGACAGGGCCGGGTAGACGACGTAGTCCTTCAGCGCCTGGTTGCGACCCTTGCGGAAGATCTGCTTGAGCTGCCGCTTCATCTCCTTCGGGTCCTTCTCGCCCTTGCGGATCCGCTCGATGTCGAGATCGTGCAGGGCCACGCCCCACTGGAAGAGGCTGGCCAGCGCGGCGTTGTAGACCGGCTGTCCGAGGTTGAACGGCGACCACTTCTGCTCGCGGGCCAGCCGCAGGATTCCGTAGCCGATGTCGTTGTCGTAGCCGAGCACGTTGGTGAACTGGTGGTGCACGTAGTTGTGGCTGTGCTTCCACTGCTCGGCCGGCTGCGCGGTGTCCCACTCCCAGTTGGAGGAGTGGATCTCCGGATCGTTCATCCAGTCCCACTGGCCGTGCATGACGTTGTGGCCGATCTCCATGTTCTCGAGGATCTTGTGCAGGCCGAGCAACGTCGCGCCCGCCACTGCGGCGGGGATCCTGGTCTTCTTCGACTGGGTGCCGAGCAGCAGGGTGAGCCGGCCCGCGACGGCGAGGCCGCGCTGGATCCGGATCAGGCGGTTGATGTACGCCGCGTCCTTGTCGCCGCGTGACTCCTCGATCTCCCTGCGGAGCTCGTCGAGCTCGCGCCCGAGCTGCTCGATCTCCTCGTCGGTGAGGTGCATGTACTCCTGGACGTCCGAGATGGCCATGTCGTATCCCTTCAGATGTCGAGCGTGCAGTCGCCCACGGCGGTGGTCACGCAGGTCTGCACCGGTTCGTTGGGCTGCCCGAACTCGTCGCCGTTGCGCAGGTCGCGCACCGTCCCGGAGACGAGGGTGAGCGTGCAGGTGTGGCAGATGCCCATCCGGCAGCCGAACGGCATGCCGATGCCGGCCTCCTCGCCGGCCTCGAGGACGGTGGTGACCCCGTCGGACTCGACGGTCTTGCCGGTGTTGCGGAAGGTGATGGTGCCGCCCTCGCCACCGTCGCCTCCCAGCTCGAGCGAGAACCGCTCGAGGTGCAGCTGGTCCTCGAGGCCGGCCGCCTCGAAGTGCCCGGTGATCGCGTCGAGCATCGGTCCCGGGCCGCACGCGTAGGTCTCGCGCTCTCGCCAGTCCGGGCAGAGGTCGTCGAGGTCCGAGAGCTCCAGCATCCCGTCGGTGTCGGTGTAGAGGCGGTGCACCCGGAGCGACTCGTGCCGCTCCTCGAGCTCGCCGATCTCGCGCCGGAAGATCATCCGCCCCTCCGTCGGCGACGAGTAGTGCAGGACGACGTCGGGCAGGGAGCCCCGGCGGTCCAGGGTGCGCAGCATCGCCATCACCGGCGTGACGCCGCTCCCGCCCACCAGGAAGAGCAGCTTCGCCGGCGGTGGGTCCGGCAGCACGAAGTCGCCCTCGGGCAGCGCCAGCCGCACGATCGTCCCCGGCTCCAGCCCCTCCACCAGGTGTGACGACAGCTGTCCTTCCGGCATCGCTCGCACCGTGATCGCGATCGTGCGGCCGCTGCCCAGCTGAAATGAACGCAGCGGTGCGGAGCTGACCGAGTAGGAGCGCCACTGGAAGGTGCCGTCGACCTGGACGCCGATCCCGACGTACTGGCCGGGCCGGTGGTCGTAGCGCCAGCCCCAGCCGGGCCGGATCACCAGCGTGGCGGCGTCCTCGGTCTCGGGCTGCACCTGCTCGACGCGGCCGCGCAGCTCGCGCGAGCTCCACAGCGGGTTGAGCAGGGTCAGGTAGTCGTCCGGCAGGAGCGGCGTGGTCAGCTTCGAGCCCGCGCGGCGGACTCGTTCCCACGGGATCGTCCCCGACATCGGTCTTCCCTCCGGGCTTCGAAGTTCAGTGCACAAGTGTGCTCTGACTGGGCGAAGGGGCGGTACCCGACCTTGCGCGCGTTATTACTCTGGAGACGTGGCACATCCCGTGGAGAAGACCGACGCCGAGTGGCGCGAGGAGCTCTCGCCCGACGAGTACGCCGTGCTGCGCAAGGCCGGCACCGAGCGCGCGTTCACCGGCAAGTACACCGACACCGAGACCAAGGGCGTCTACTCGTGCAAGGCGTGCCACGCCAAGCTGTTCGAGTCGGACACCAAGTTCCACTCCGGCTGCGGCTGGCCGTCGTTCTACCAGCCGATCACCGACACCGTCGAGTACATCGAGGACACCACCCTCGGCATGAAGCGGGTCGAGGTCCGCTGCGCCAACTGTGGCTCGCACCTCGGCCACGTCTTCCCCGACGGCTACGGCACGCCCACCGGCGACCGCTACTGCATCAACTCGATCAGCCTGACCCTCGAGCCCGCTGACCCGGCCGAGACCGTCTAACCCGCGTCGACCAGGGCCGAGCTGACGATCACGACGTTCTCGCCGTACGTCGTGTCCGCCCAGGCCTGCAGCGAACCGTCGTCGTACAGCACGTCGGCGAGCACGTGGCCGTCGGTGCCCTCACCGCCGTACGAGCCGAGGTAGCCGGGGAGCTGGTCGCGGAGCTGCTCGGAGATCTCCTCCAGCACCGGGTTCGCGTACGCCGTGGCGGCCGGCGGGGTGGGCGTCGGCGACGGCATCGCCGGGTCGTAGAGGGCACCGGGGATCGCTTCGGTCGCGGTCATCGACGTGCCGTCCCACGAGCCGGTCACGAGGTAGGTGCCCCACCGGACGTCACCCTGCTGCTCGAAGGTGTCCTGGTGGTCGGCCCAGTCCCAGCCGACGAGTGCGGGGCCGCCGCACTGGGGCGGGTAGGACTCCGCAATCGGTCCCAGGCAGAGCTCCGGCCGATGCCCTGCCAGTGTCCATCACCGTGGCCAGGTTGCGCGTGGTCACCGGACCCGAGGGCACCGGCGTCGCGGGGCCGGATGCGGACGCGGACGGTGACGGGCGGTCGGGCGCCGGGTCGGTGGCGCGGTCGTCGGACCCCTCGTCACCGCAGGCCGACCCGGCCAGGACGAGGGCGGCCAGGGCGGCAAGCAGCGACGGAGGCGTCCGCATGAGGCTGTGACGGCGGCCGGGGCGCGTGGGTTCCCGCGAGGTCTAGGGCAGTCGCTCGACGAGCTCGGCAACCGGCACCAGCGCCCCGGTGTAGAACGGGACCTCTTCACGCACGTGCCGCCGCGTCTCGGAGCCGCGCAGGTGCCGCATCAGGTCGACGATGCGATGCAGCTCGTCGGCCTCGAAGGCCAGGATCCACTCGTAGTCGCCGAGCGCGAAGCTGGCGACCGTGTTGGCCCGGACGTCGGGGTAGTCGCGCGCCATCTTGCCGTGCTCGGCCAGCAGCGCGCGGCGCTCCTCGTCGTCGAGCAGGTACCACTCGTAGGAGCGCACGAACGGGTAGACGCACAGGTGCCGCTTCGGCTCCTCGTCGGCGAGGAACGCCGGCACGTGGCTGCGGTTGAACTCCGCGGGCCGGTGCAGCGCGACCTGCGACCAGACCGGCTCCAGCCGCCGGCCGAACGCCGTGCGCCGGAACCGGTGGTACGCCGCCTGCAGCGCCTCCGAGTCGGCGGAGTGCCACCAGACCATCAGGTCGGCGTCCGCGCGCAGGCCACTGACGTCGTACACGCCCCGGACGACGACGTCGCCCTCGGCGAGCTCGGCGAACAGCTTCTCGACCTCGGCGCCCTCGGCGGCCCGGTCACCAGCACCGGGAAGGCCAGCCTCGCCCAGCACGTCGGCGAGCCGGAAGACCGACCACATCGTGTAGCGGATCGAGTCGTTGATCTCGCGGATGCGGGCGGCGTTGGACTGCGGCTCGCTCATGGCTCCATTGTGCTGTGCATGAGGTTCAACCGGTGACCCGCACCCTTCAGCACGTCCTCGACGACCTGCACGATCAGCTGGGCGACCCCGGTGCGGCGGCCTGCGTGGTGCGCGACGGCGCCGTCGACGACGAGGCAGTGACCGGCACGCTCGACGGCGCCCGGCCCTGGGCCACCGACACGCTGACGATGACCTACTCGTGCGCCAAGCCGTTCGCCGCGCTGACCGTGCTGACCGCGGTGGCCGAGGGAGCCCTGGGCCTCGACCAGCCCGTAGCCGACCTGTGGCCGGCGTACGCCGCCCACGGCAAGCAGGCGACGACGGTCCGGCACGTCCTCGCGCACCAGGCCGGGCTGCCCGCGTTCCCCGAGGCGGCCACGGACATCGCCTTCGACGACCGCGACGCGCTGGTCCAGCTCCTCGCCGATGCGACGCCGGTCCACGAACCCGGGGCGGCCTGCGCCGAGCACGCGCTGACCTACGGACACCTCTGCGACCAGCTGGTCCGGCTCGCCACCGGGGAGGACCTCGCGGACCGGTTCGCCGGCATCGCCGCCCGGCACGGCTGGGACCTGCACCTCCGCGTCGCCGGAGCCGACCTCGGCAGGGTCGCCGACCCGGTCGCGGTGGAGCCCGGCTGGCCGAGCCGCTACACCGACGACCCGCTGTGGGGGCCGGCCATGACGAGGCCGGTCGGGCTGCTCGACCCGGCGGTCCTCGGCTCCGAGCGGTGGCGGACCACGTCGTTCCCGGCCATCGGCCTGCACGCGAGTGCCCGTGGCCTGGCCACCTTCTACGGCCAGCTCATGGACGAGGACGGCGCGGTCGCGCGGCTCCTCGGACCGGAGCTGCACGGCGCGTACCTCGCCCCGCAGGTCACCGGTCACGACCTGCTCCTGGACCGCGAGGTCACGTGGACCCTCGGCTTCCAGATCGACGACGCCGACCTGGGCATGGGCGGGGCCGGCGGGAGCGGCGCGTGGTTCTCCTTCTCCGGGCGGTACGCCGCGGCGTACGTCACCCGCGGGCTCGGCACCCACGACCGCAGCGACGCGGTCTACGAGCTGCTCGAGGAGCGCTACTCGCGCCCGTAGCCCGCCTCGCGCGCCTTGACGATCGCCTCGCCACGGCCGGCCGCGTGCAGCTTGGTGTAGATCGACGAGACGGTGTTGCGCACCGTCTTGCCGGACACGAACAGCTCGCGCGCGATCGCGTCGTTCGACTTCCCGGCGGCGAGCAGGTCGAGCACCGTCCGCTCGCGATCGCTGAGATCCGGGAACGGCTCCTCGGCCTGCGCCCCCGGCCGCGCCGAGGCGAAGTACGTCGCCACGCGGTCGGCAAGAGCCGCGCCGAAGACCATGCCGCCCGCGGCGGCGGCGCGGACGGCGTTCTGCACCTCGGTGGCCGACGAGCCCTTGAGCAGGTAGCCCGAGGCTCCTGCGCGGATGGCGCTGAGCACCGTGTCGTCGTCCTCGTTCATCGTGAGCATCACGACCCGCGGCGCGGGCTGCCGGCCGGTGATGAACCGGGTGGCCTCGATGCCGTCGAGCTCGGGCATCTGGATGTCCATGATCACCACGTCCGGGCTCGTCTCGGTGACGACGTGGACGGCTTCCTTGCCGTCGGCGGCGGTGCCGACGACCTCGAGGCCGTCGAGCGCCCCGAGCAGCGCGACCAGCCCGTCGCGCACGATCTGGTGGTCGTCCACGACTACCACGCGGATGGTCTCGGTCATGAGGGGTTCCTATCGGAGTGGTGGGTGAGCGGGAGCCAGGCGCGGACCAGGGTCCCGCCGGTGGCCGGGCAGGTGACCTCGCTGCGGCCGCCGAGCTCGGCGGCGCGCTCCCGGAGCGAGACCAGGCCGACGCCGGCCTGGGCCTCCGGGGCGATGCCGGTGCCGTCGTCGGCGACCTCCACGAGCAGGTCACGCTCGTCACGCAGCAGGCGCACGGTCGCGTGCCGGGCGTGGGCGTGCCGGGTGACGTTGGTGAGCGCCTCGCCGGCGATGCGGTACGCCGCGACCTCGACCGCGGCGGGCAGGGTCCCGAGGTCGGCGGCGTCGACCGAGACCGAGAGCCCGCCGTCGGTGAGCCGCTCGGCCTGCTGCGCCAGCGCACCGACCAGGCCGCGGTCGTCCAGCGCGGGCGGGCGCAGGTCGTGCACGAGCCGGCGTACGTCGGCGACCACGTCCTGCACGAGTCCGCTCAGCCCGGCGATGGTCTCCTTGGCCGCGTGCGGGTCCTTGTCGACCAGCAGCCGCGCCGACTCGAGCTGGTAGACGACGCCGCTCAGGGACGGGCCGAGCCCGTCGTGCAGGTCGCGGCGGATCCGGCGGCGCTCCTCCTCGCGCGCGACCACGAGCCGCTCCCTGCTGTCCTGGAGCTCGTCGGCGAGCTGGCTGGTCCGCGCGGCCGTGGCCGCCTGCCGGACCAGGTCGGCGAGCAGCTGTTCGTCGCGGCGGGAGAGGCGGCTGCGTAGTCCGCGGGCCGGCAGCAGCACCCGCCCGACCTCCTGGTCGCGGTAGGTGATCGGCAGCGTCCGCACCTCGGCGGGCGCAGTCCCGTGCGTGGCCGTGAGCCGCTCGCCGCTCGGTCGGTCCACCTCGACCCGGACGTAGCCGACCCCGAACGCCGAGGCGACCGCGTCGGCGACCACCGCGAGCTGCTCGGAGCCCTCGTCGGCCTGCTCGAGGGTCGAGGCGAGCCCGGCGACGACGTCGTAGGGGCGGGTGCGGTCGCCGTACACCAGCCGCCGGACCACCGAGGAGAGCCGCTGCCGGAGCGGCCCGTAGAGCAGCACGGTGAGCAGCAGCACCAGGATCACGACCTGCCGCTCCTCCAGCGCGTCGCGCAGCACCCGGTCGAGCAAGGCGACCGCGGCCAGGTCGACCGCGACGAGGACGACCGAGAGCAGCGCGAACACAGCGGTCGCGTTGAGCAGGTCGACGACCGGCACCAGTTGTGGACGGACGATGCCGATCGTCATGGCCACCGGTGGCAGGGAGGCGATCACCAGGATGGAGGCGTCGCGCACGACGGTGAGGTCGGAGAACGCCGAGAGGCCGAGCACGACCGCCATCGCGAGCACCGACCAGGCCAGCCACCGCAACCGGTCGCGTTCGACGCCGTCCACCCGGCGGTAGCGGACGACCACGGAGGCCATCGAGACCAGGACACCGAGGACCGTCACGGCGAGCGTGACCGGGATCGCCGCATCGGTGAAGGCCGTGGACATCGGGATCGCGCCGGCATCGAGGTTCACGCCGGGCGGGAGCGCGACGTCGGTGGCGCGACCGTTGGCCGGAGCCAGGATCACCAGCAGCGCGGCCAGGAACATCAGCGTCAGCGCGGCCTGGCCGACCCGGCCCCACCGGCCCTCCAGGAACCGCCCGGTCGGGAAGATCAGCAGCAGCACGGCCACGGTCATCGGCAGGAACGCCCCGAACCGGTTGAGCACCCACAGCGCGGCGTTGACGCCTGCGAGCGCGTCGTCGGTGCGGACGCCGTAGCGGACGTAGGACTGGGCCAGCCCGTCGAGACTCCAGAAGACACCGATCCAGCCGAGCGCCCAACCGAACGCCTGCCGGCGGTCGTGGAGAAGCACGACCGCGCAGCACCCCCCGAACACCAGACCGATCGCGGCGTACGGCCAGCCGTAGCCGGGCGCGAGCTCGATGCCGGGGCCGCGTTCGGGGGCCGCGGCGTCCAGCCAGATCGTGACGACGAGCAGGCCGACGGCGACCAGCGGGAGCACCAGGGCTGCCCAGCGGTGCTCGGTCCAGGGCGCACGCACCGGCACATTGTGCTGGACGGGCCACGGCCGGCCGGGTCCGTGGGGGACCCGGCCGACCGTGGTGTCGGAGTCGGTACCGCTCATCGGGCGCTGCGGGCTGCCCTACGGAACGACCGGTCGCCGACGGTGAAGCCGACCGCGGTGACCAGCAGCCAGAGCACGCCGGTGACACCGGACATGTACTCGAGCGGCGAGACGCCGAGGACGACGGTGAGGCCGCCGAGCACCAGCCCGACGATGCCGAGCCAGCGCGGGACCGCACCCGACCGGGCGGCCACGAAGATGGCGAGGCCGGCCAGGCCGACCAGCGTCCACAGCCAGGGGATGGTGCCGATCCAGTGGTTGTAGATCGCCGCGGAGCCGTCGTCGACCGTGATCGTGTCGTCGGTGGCCGGCATCGCGAACTCGGTGTCGAGGCCCGAGCCGAGGATCGAGATGACGGCGGTGCCGGCCAGGCCGACCAGCGCCACGACCGGTGCCAGGCTGTCGCCAGTGGTCGCGCGGAGCCGGCGGAACAGGCCGGCACCGAAGACGATCATCAGGACGGCGCCCAGCGCGGTGATCGCGTGGAAGGCGAACAGCACGCCGGTCTTGTCGGACAGGGCGTCGGCGACGCCGGTCACCGAGCCGTGGCTGAACTCGTCGCGATAGACGATGTCGACAGCCGAGCTGGTGACGATGGTGCCCACGCCGGCGAGCGCGGCGCCGATGCCGGCGACCGCCCAGAGGCGGGACGGAGTGGTGGTGTGGTCGGCGCCGCCGGCCTCGGTCGAGGCGAGGTCGGAGCGAACCGGGTTCTGCGTGGTGACGGTGGTCATCGCGGTCCCTTTCGAGGTCGTTGGTGTGCGATGACCTCAAGGTGCCGGGCGCGGTGTCCCGGCCGGCAGGGACAACGGGGCAGTGTTGTCGGGTCTTGTCCGGTTACCTGCCCACGTCGGCGTACGCCGTGTCCGGGTCGGTGAGCTTGTCGGGGTCGACCACCGTCCCGGCCGCGATCAGCGGCTTGACCTCGTCGGGGACGTCCCAGACGTTGACGTTCATGGCGGCCAGGATCCGGTCCTGGTCGTCGAGCCAGAACGCCACGAACTCGCGCTTGCCGACGTCGCCGCGCACCACCACGCGGGCGGTGTCGTCGCGGGTCGCGTGGCCGATGTACTCCATGCCGAGGTCGTACTGGTCGCTGAAGAAGTACGGCAGCCGGTCGTAGGCCGCGTCCTCGCCCAGGATCGCGGCCGCCGGCGGTCGCCGGCTGGTTGAGCGCAGTGGCCCAGTGCTCGACCCGGATCCGGCGGCCGAGCAGCGGGTGGTCGTGGTTGGCGATGTCGCCGACCGCGTAGATGTCGGGGTCACTGGTGCGCAGTGACTTGTCGACCAGGACGCCGTTGTCGACGTCGAGCCCGGCCGCCTCGGCGAGCTCGGTTCGGGGGCGGACGCCGACGCCGACCACCACCGCGTCGGCCCCGAGCTCCTCGACGAGATCGATCGTGACGCCGGACGGCGTGATCTCGACGATCTTCGCGCCGAGCCGCAGGTCGACGCCGTGCTCGCGGTGCAGCTGGGCGAAGACCTCGCCCATCTCCGGGCCGAGCACGCCGAGCAGCGGCAGCTCGGCCGCCTCGAGCACCACCACGTCGGTGCCGGCCTCGCGCGCGGCGGCGGCCACCTCGAGGCCGATCCAGCCGGCACCCACGATGACCAGCCGCTTGCCCTCCCCGAAGGTGGCCCGGATCCGGTCGGAGTCGGCATGGGTGCGCAGGGTCAGTGCGGTGTCCGCGCCCGGGATCGGGAGCGAGCGCGGCTCGGAGCCGGTGGCCAGGATCAGCACGCCGTACGGCAGCCGGGTGCCGTCGGCCAGCTCGACCTCGTGCGCCTCGCGGTCGATCGCGGTCGCCTCGGTGCCGCGGCGCAGGTCGACCTTGTTCTCGGCGTACCACGCCTCGGGGTGCACGACCGCCTTGTCGAACTCGTCCTTGCCGATCAGGTAGCCCTTGGACAGCGGCGGCCGCTCGTAGGGCAGCTCGTCCTCGGCGGCGATCAGGGTGACCGGTCCGTCGTAGCCCTTCTCGCGCAGTGCCTCGGCGGCCTTGGCCCCGGCCAGGCCCCCGCCGATGATCACGATGCTGTCGGGAGTCTCAGCCATGTCTGCCTTCCATCTTGGTGAGCGCGAAGAACTCCTGCCGCGACCTCGGGTCGTCGCGCAGCACGCCGCGCAGCGCCGAGGTCACCGTGGTCGTTCCCCTGGCCTGTACTCCTCGAATTGTCATGCACGTGTGCTCGGCCTCGATGACCACGCCCACACCGCGGGGCGCGAGCTGGTCCTCCAGCCAGCCCGCGACCTGCGTGGTCAGCCGCTCCTGCACCTGCGGCCGGGCGGCGAAGTGGCTCACCACCCGGGCCAGCTTCGAGAGGCCGAGGATGCGCTCGCCGGGCAGGTAGCCGACGTGGGCGACCCCGATGAAGGGCAGCAGGTGGTGCTCGCAGACCGCACGCAGCGGGATGGAGCGCGCGAGCACCAGCTCGTCGTACCCCTCGTCGTTGGGGAACGTCGTGAGGTCGAACTCGTGGGCGCTGAACAGCTCGGCGTACGCGCGGGCCATCCGGCCGGGCGTTCCGCGCAGGCTCTCGCTGTCCGTCTCGATGCCCAGGGCGTGGAGCAGGTCGGCCGCGGCCCGCTCGGCGGCCACGAGGTCGACGCTCGCCGAGGGAGGAACCACGCGCAGTACCGGGTGAGAGTGCAGCTGAGACAGTCATCGCCGCTCCATTCTTTTCACTAACGCAGACTGTCTTTATTCATCTCTGGCGTCAAGTTCTGCGTGGGTATTCTCATAAACCAGCAGTTGTTGGTTCAATGGGACCCGTGGACCGGGCAGCAGTGGCAGCGATCGCGGCGCTCGACGACGACGTACGCCGCTCGCTCTACGAGCACGTCCGCCGCGCGGGGGTGCCGGTGAGCCGCGAGCAGGCCGCGACGGCGGTCGGCATCTCGAGCAAGCTCGCGGCCTTCCACCTCGACAAGCTGGTCGAGCTCGGGGTGCTGCGCTCGGGCTTCGGGCCGGCGACGGGCCGGCGGGTGGGCCGGGCACCGCGGCTCTACGAGCCGGCCGAGGACGACATCGCCGTCCGGGTCCCCGAGCGCAGCCCCGAGCTGCTGGCCTCGATCCTGATCGAGGCGGTGACCACCGAACAGCAGGACGAGCGCGCCGAGGCGGCCGCGCTGCGGGTCGCCGGCGAGCGCGGTGTTGCCCTGGGCGCGGACGAGCGGGCCCGGCTCCGGGGCGGCCGGGTGGGCGCCGAGCGCGCACTGGCCACCAGCGAGGAGCTGCTGGCCCGGCAGGGGTTCGAGCCGTTCCGGGAGGAGGGCTCGGTGCGGCTGCGCAACTGCCCGTTCCACCCGATGGCCGGGATGGCGCCGGCGCTGGTCTGCGGGCTGAACCGCGCCTACCTGGCCGGGGTCATCGAGGGACTGGACGCCGGCGACCGGGTGGCCGCAGAGCTGGCGCCGCGGGCCGGCGAGTGCTGCGTGGAGCTGCGCTCCACCTCGAGCCCCGCCCAGAGCCCGGCCTAGAGCCCGGCGACCGCTGCCCGCGCCGAGGCGATCACGGCGGGGATCCCCACGCCGTCGTACGCCGCCCCGCACACCACCAGCCCCGGCACACCGGCGACCGCGGCGCGGATGCGCGCGACCCGGTCGAGGTGGCCGACGGCGTACTGCGGCAGCCCGCCGCCCCACCGCTGGACGTGCGTGGCGACCGGAGCCGCACCGATCCCGGCGGCCTCGGCCAGGTCGGCGAGCGAGGCCGCCACCAGCTCGTCGTCGGTGCGCTGGAGCGTGGCCTCCTCGCCGTGTCTGCCCAGCGAGGTGCGCAGGTGCACCAGGCCGTGCCCGGCGCCCGCCTCCCGCACCCAGCCCCACTTGGCGAACGAGAACGTCGAGGCCTTGATCGCGCGGCCGTCGACCGGCGGCACCAGGAAACCGGAGGAGTCGTCGAGCCCCTGGACGTCGTCCGTGCGGAACGCCAGCGTGACCACGACCACCGAGGCGTACTCGATCTCGGCCAGCTCGGCGGCGGCCGCGGGCACCACGTCGTCCAGGAGCCGGGCGGTCGGCGCGGCCGGGGTGGCGAGGACGACGGCGTCCGCCTCGATCCGCTCCGGGGCGGTCGTCGGGCCCGCCACGAGGGCGAAGCCGGTCTGGGTGCGGGCCAGCTCGCGCACCGTCGCTCCGGTCCGCACCGACACCTTCGCCGCCAGGGTCTCGGTCAGCCTCGCCAGCCCGCCGGGGAGGCCGGCGAACACCGGCACCTCGCTGGCCGGCAGCTCGGCGTCGAGCAGCGGGCCGAGCGACGCCAGGGTGACCAGCTGCGGGACCGTGGCGCGGGCGGACAGCCGGCGGGCCTGGCCGGCGTACACCCCACCGAGCAGCGGTTCCACGAGCCGGTCCACCACCTCGTCACCGAGCCGGCTCGCCACCAGGTCGCCGACCGAGAGGTCGTCGTCGACGCGCGAGGCCGGCCCGTTCGGCTTCGACCCGGGCCAGCCCCTCCTCGGAGAGGACACCCGACTCGCGCAGCTCGCGCAGGTCCACCGGCACGCCCATCACGGAGCGCGGCAGCGGTCGCAGCTCGCCACGGGTCCAGATCCGCGACGACTGCACCGCGGGATGCACGACCTCGAGCCCGAGCTCGCGCGCGAGCGCCACCCCCTCGGGGCGCCGGTTGAGCATCGCCTCCGCGCCGACGTCGACGACCGCGCCGCCGACCTCGGTGCGGCGGAGCTTGCCGCCGGGCTCCGGCGCCGCCTCGAGCACGGTCACCTCGTGGCCGTCGTGACTGAGGACGTGGGCCGCGGTCAGCCCGGCGAGCCCACCGCCCACCACCAGTACCCGCACGGGTCCAGCCTCGCAGACCTCGTACCGCCCCGACCGGGTGCGGGTCGGGGCGGCACGAGGAGTCTCAGGCGGGTTCGGACAGCCGTCCGAACGCGCTGCGGTGGAAGACCAGCGGCAGAGACGTGTCCGTGTGTTCAACCGCGTGGAGCTGCAGGATCACGATCGTGTGGTCGCCGGCCTCGACCTCGCGGTAGACGCTGCAGTCGAAGCGGGCCAGCCCCTCGTCCAGGGTGACGGCCCCGTCCCCGGACGCCGTGACCGGGACATCGTCGAAGCGGTGCTCGACGGGGCCCGCCAGGCGCCGGCAGACCTCGCCGTGGTGGTCGGCGAGCACGGTGAGGCCGAGGTGCGCGGCGCGGCGCAGGTCCGGCCAGGTCTTCGAGGTGTTCGCGACCGAGAACGACACCAGTGGCGGCTCGAGGCTCACCGACGTGAACGAGCTCGCGGCCAGCCCGGTCAGCTGCCCGTCGACCTCGGCGGCGACCGCGACGACACCGCTCGGGAAGACGCCGAACGCCGCGCGCAGCCGCGCCGCGTCGAGGTCCTGGTTGGTGGTGAGGGAGCCCAGACTCACGCGAGGGCCCCTGCCTGCGCGGCGACGACCGGTCGCACCCGCGCCAGCCAGTCGGCGTACGCCGAAGGGTCGTCGTGGCGGCTGTCGAGGACGTAGTGGCCGCGGACCGTGGTGCCGCCGATCTCCGCGAGCACCGGTCGCAGCGACAGCTCGGGCGCCAGCGCGTGCGCCGGTCCGGCACCGAGCATCAGCGGCACCGCGACGCCACGCAGCCCGTCGGTGGAGAACCGGTCGAGGAACAGCTTCAGCAGCCCGGTGTACGTCGCCTTGTACGTCGGAGAGGCCACCACGACCAGGTCCGCGGCGCCGACCTCAGCGACGAGCTCGGCCACGCCGGCGTCCTGCCAGTCGAGCAGCCTGGCTCCCAGCGTGGCAAGGTCGACCACGAGGTCGGACTCCCGCCCCGAGAGCTCACCGGCGACGTAGGTCGCTGCGGCGAGTGTCCGGGAGGCCGGCTTCGGGTTCCCCACGACGACGGCTGACTTCACGGGCGCCTCCTTGTGTCCTGTAATTCAACTTGTCTACTGCACTTTAACCCATGGCCGTCCGGGTCACGATTCGGACACGGCGCGGAACCGCCCTTTCCGGGCGGCCGTCCGAGTCGCCATGGTGGCGACTCGACGGTCTCTCTCTTTCCGGCGCACGGCGCTCGCGGCGGGTGCCGCGGTCGTCCTCGTCGTTCTCAGCGGTTGTTCCGCGTCCGACGACGGGGGTGGTGACTCGGCGAGCAGCGACAGGGGGGCGGTCAGCGCCGCCGAGGCACCGGCACCGGCCGAGGGCGCCGACGCGGCTGCGGGCGGGGTCGCCGAGGTGGCCTCCCAGTCCGGCAGCAAGGACGCCTCCGGCGGGACCGCGGTCGAGCAGCAGCAGGTGATCTCGACCGGCAACGTCCAGCTCCGGGCGGACGACGTCGGCCAGGCGATCTTCGACGTCCGGAAGGTCGTCGACGTCCACGGCGGAACCATCTCCGAGGACGACACCGAGACCGACAAGGAAGGCGACGCCTTCCGCTCCCGGATGGTGCTGCGGATCCCGACCGCCGAGTTCGACGACGCCATGAGCGAGCTCGAGAAGGTCGCGCCACTGGTCTCGTCGAAGCGCCAGAGCGCGGACGTGACCACCCAGGTCCTCGACATCGACGTCCGGGTCGAGGCCCAGCAGCGCAGCATCGACCGGATCCAGGTCCTCTTCGACCACGCCACCTCGATCAAGGACATCGTCAGCATCGAGGGCGAGCTCTCCCGCCGCCAGGCCGACCTCGCCTCGCTGCAGGCGCAGCAGCGCTACCTCGCCGACCAGACCTCGATGTCGACGATCACGCTCGCGGTCGAGCGGACTCCCAAGGCGACCAAGCCCAAGCCGAAGGACCACGACGAGGCCGGCTTCCTGTCCGGGCTCTCCGACGGCTGGGGAGCCCTCAAGACCTTCCTGGTGGCCAGCTCGACCGTCGCCGGCGCGCTGTTGCCGTGGCTGGTGTTGATGCTGGTGCTGGCGATCCCGGGCTGGCCGCTGTTCCGGCGGCTGCGGCGGCGCGAGTCCGCGGCACCGGCCACGCCTTAGGGTCGGGGGGTGCCCGCCCCAGAGAACGTCCGGATCGCCGTCCTCATCGACGCCGACAACACCTCGCCCAAGCACGCCGAGGCGCTGCTCGAGGAGGTCGCCAAGTACGGCGTGCCGACGGTCAAGCGGGCCTACGGCGACTGGACCAACTCACACCTCAACAGCTGGCGCAGCGAGCTGCCGAAGTACGCCGTCCAGCCGATGCTCCAGATCGCCAACACCACCGGCAAGAACTCCACCGACTCGGCGCTGATCATCGACGCGATGGACCTCCTCTACTCCGGCAACGTCGACGCCTTCGCGCTGGTCTCCAGCGACAGCGACTTCACCTCGCTGGCGATCCGCCTGCGCGGCTCCGGCCGCACCGTCTACGGGATGGGGCTGCGCAAGACCCCGCAGTCGCTGCGTCAGGCCGTCGACCGGTTCATCTTCCTGGAGGACCTGCACGACGGCGGCGCGGTCGAGGAGCAGCAGGCGGAGGCCGTGGTCCCCGAGGACGCCGAGCCGCGCCGCATCCCGGACCTGCGCCGCCTCCTCGAGCGGGCGGTCAACGGCACCTCGCACGACGACGGCTGGGCCTCGCTGTCGTCGGTCGCCAACCACGTGACCCGCGTCGAGCCGTCGTTCTCGGTCAAGGACTACGGGGCGTCCAAGCTCGTCGACCTGGTCCGGGCCCAGGACTACCTGGAGGTCGAGCAGCCCGACGGCGGCTCGGTTCGGGTGCGGATGCGGGCGGGCCGGAAGACGGCCGCCCGGTCGACGACCAAGAAGACCGCCACCAAGAAGACGACGGCCCGGTCGGCGACCAAGAAGGCCGCGCAGGCCGTGCCGGCTCCGGAACCGGAGCCGGCTCCCGTGCCGGTGAAGCACACCGTGACCACCCGGAAGCGCTCGGAGCGCAAGCGCTAGAGAGGGTAGGACTGCACGAACTCCGTCAGCCGCTTGAGCTGGTCGGGGTCGGTGCTCGGCAGCACGCCGTGCCCGAGGTTGAACACGTGGCCGCGCGCGGCGCGGCCGGCCTCGATGATCTCGGCGGCGCGCTGGGTCATCACCTCGGCCGGGGCGAAGACCAGGGTCGGGTCGAGGTTGCCCTGTACGGCGCGGTCGCCGACCTGGCCGATGGCGGTGCCGAGCGGCGTCCGCCAGTCGACGCCGACGACGTCGCCGCCCGCCTCGCCCATGAGCCCGAGCAGGTTCGCGGTCCCGACGCCGAAGTGGATGCGGGGCACGCCGAGGGCGCCGGCCCGGGCCAGGACGGCGGCGGAGTGGGGCTGCACGTACGCCGCGTAGTCGGCCGGCGTGAGCGCTCCGGCCCAGGAGTCGAAGAGCTGGACCACCGACGCGCCGGCCGCGACCTGCACCTCGAGGTAGGCCGCGGAGATCCCCGCGATCTTGCGCATCAGCGCGTCCCACACGTCCGGGGCGCCGAACATCATCGCCTTGGTCAGCGCGTGCTCGCGAGACGGCCCGCCCTCGACGAGGTAGGACGCCACCGTGAACGGCGCGCCGGCGAAGCCGATCAGCGGGGTGTCCCCGAGCTCGGCGACGAGCCGGCCCACGGCCCGGGTGACGTACGGGACGTGCTCCGGGGTGAGGTCGGGGATCGCCGCGACGTCCTCGAGCGTCCGGACCGGCGAGGCCACCACCGGGCCGACGCCCGGCTTGATGTCGAGGTCGACTCCGACGGCCTTGAGCGGCAGCACGATGTCGGAGAAGAGGATGGCGGCGTCCACGCCGTACCGCCGCACCGGCTGGAGGGTGATCTCGGTGACCAGGTCGGCGTCCATGCAGGACTCCAGCATCCCGATGCCCTCGCGGAGCTTGCGGTACTCGGGCAGCGAGCGGCCGGCCTGACGCATGAACCACACCGGCGTGTGCGGCACCGGCTCGCCCCGCACCGCGCGCATGAAAGCGCCGGTCAGGGGGGTGTTCACGGCTTGAGCCTGACACGCGATCCGGCGTGTTCGCACATCGAGAATCCGCGGCCCGACTTACTGTGTGGGCATGGTCGTGCGTCAGGAGACGCGCCCGGGCGCGGGTGCTGCTGACGAGCCGCCGGAGTTCGCGGCGGCCGTCGCGACCATGCGCGCGGCCCGACTCCGGCCCGAGATCCACTGCGAGGAGATGCCCGCACCGCAGCGGATCGCGCCGTTCGCGGCCGCGCTCTCGGCCGACGTCACGGTGGACGGCGAGGAGATGGGCACCGGCCGGATCATCCTGCTCCACGACCCGCTCGGGAACGACGCGTGGGACGGCGACTTCCGCTGCGTCGCCTACGCGCGCGCCGAGATCGACGTCGAGCTGATCACCGACCCGATGCTGGCCGGGGTCGGCTGGACCTGGCTCACCGACGCCCTCGACGCGCACGGCGCGACCTACCACATGGCGTCGGGCACAGTCACACGCGTTGCGACGGAGAGCTTCGGGGGGATGGCCGAGGACAGCGCCGCCGCACAGCTGGAGATCCGCGCCTCGTGGACGCCGGGCGTCCCGTCGGGCGCTGCAGCTCGGCGCCCAGACCGATGAACAGCTCGACATCGGTCCGCACGTCGAGGCTTGGGGAGAGCTGCTCTGCACGGCGGTCGGGCTGCCACCGGTGCCCGACGGCGTGGCCGTCATCCCGAGCCGCCGGGGACAGCGCGGCTCGGGGGCCTGATGCCGGACAGCGACGAACCGAACGACCTCGAGGAGCCGGGCCCGGAGGTGCCCGAGCGACCGCTGCTCCTGCTCCGCGAGGGGCTGCCGGCGATCACCGACAGCGAGGCCGGGCTGGCTGAGGCCTGCGCCGCGATCGCGGCCGGCACCGGACCGGTCGGGATCGACGCCGAGCGCGCCTCCGGCTACCGCTACTCCAATCGCGCGTACCTCATCCAGCTGCGCCGCGAGGGCGCCGGCACCTGGCTGGTCGACCCGATCGCCTTCGAGTCGCTGGCCCCGCTGGCAGCGGCGCTCGAGGGCACCGAGTGGATCCTGCACGCCGCGACCCAGGACCTGCCCTGTCTCACCGACGTCGGGCTCAGGCCGGGTTCGCTGTTCGACACCGAGCTGGCCGGGAGGCTGCTCGGCTACCCACGCGTCGGCCTCGCCACCCTGGTCGAGACGGTGCTCGGCGGCCGGATGAAGAAGGAGCACTCCGCGGTCGACTGGTCGAGGCGGCCGCTGCCGGAGCCGTGGCTGGAGTACGCCGCGCTCGACGTCGAGGTGCTCGTGGAGCTCCGGGACGCGCTGGCCGCACAGCTGGTCGAGGCCGGCAAGGACGAGTGGGCGCGACAGGAGTTCGAGGGCCTGCTCTCCTTCGAGGCCGTCACGCGCGTGGAGGCCTGGCGCCGTACGTCGGGGATGCACCGGATCCGCGGCCGTCGCGGCCTGGGTGCGGTGCGGGCGCTCTGGGAGGCTCGTGACCAGCTGGCCGAGCGCCGCGACGTCACGCCGGGCCGGATCATCCCCGACTCGGCGATCGTCGCCGCCGCCCAGGCCATGCCCGCCGACCGGGACGCGCTGCTGGCGGTGAAGGGGTTCCACGGCCGGGGCGCGGAGCGGTACGCCTCGCGCTGGGTCGCCGCGCTCCGCGGGGTCGCGGCGCTCGACGAGGCCGACCTGCCCACCCGCGCCCCCCGCACCGACGGACCGCCGCTCCCCCGCGCCTGGGCCGACCGCGACCCGGTCGCCGCCCGCCGGCTCAGCCTGGCCCGTCAGGCCCTCGGCGAGCTGGCCGAGCAGCAGGGGCTGCCGGTCGAGAACGTGCTCACCCCCGACTACCTGCGCCGGGTGCTGTGGACCCCGCCCGCCACCCGGGACCCGAAGGCCCTGGCGACCGCTGTCGACGCGGCACTCTCGGAGCTCGGCGCCCGGCCCTGGCAGATCGGGCTCGCCGGCCCGGTCGTCACCCACGCCATCCTGGAGGCGGACCAGCCGCCGCCCGAACCCCCGGAGCCAACCGAGCCAACCGAGCCAACCGAGCCCGTCGAGCCCGTCGAGCCCGCCAGCTAGTCGCTCGGGCTAGGTGACTCCGAGTCCTCCGGCGGAGCGAGCACGGTCTGCGAAGCCTCGTCGATCTGCTCGGTGAGCAGGTCGAGGTCGGGGACCTCGACCTCCATCAGCTCCTTGAGCGGCTCGCTGACCGCGGCTTCGAGGTCGGCGAAGTTGCTGATCAGCGGCGGGATCCGCATGTTCCTGACGCTGTCGTTGAACACGCGGGCGTGGACGGGTGCGCGACCCACCTGGAGGAACGCGTCGGACAGCGCCACCTCGGTGTTGGCGGGGGCCAGGTAGCCCGCGGCCGCGACCGCGCTCACCGACTCGGTCGAGATGAAGTTGACCAGGAAGTCCGCCGACTCGGCCACGTCGTCGGTGTCCCGGGCGATGCAGATGCCGGTCAGGTCGCCGACGGTCGCTGCGTCGTCGACCACGGGCATCGGCATGACGTCGAAGTCGAGGACGCCGGTCGGCCGCAGCTCCGGCACCAGGTCACGGAAGCCGGCGATCATCCCGAGCTTGCCCTCACGGAACCACTCCACGGGCGTCTTCTCGGACAACATCTCCGGCGTCAGCGACAGCTTCGGGTCACGCAGCGTCGGCAGCACCTCCTCGAGGGCCGACTTCGTGTCGTCGGAGGAGAAGGCCAGCGAGGTCGGCTCGTCGTCGTTGTCGAAGATCTTGCCGCCGCCGGAGTCGATGAACGGCGCCAGACCCCGCAGCGTGGGCGCGATGTAGAAGCCGGCGATGCCGCGCCGCGGGCGGCTGGCGTACGCCGCGGCGGTCTGGAACTGCTCGAGGGTCCAGGTGGGCTTCTTGGTGAGGTCCTCGTCGTCGACCGTGGGTACGTCGAGGTCACGAGCGGCCATCGCCTCGAAGTCGACGAGGTTGGTGTTGTAGTAGATGACCATCGGCGAGATGGCGTAGGGCATGCATTGGAGCTTGCGGTCATTGGCGAAGGCCTCGAGCGCCGGCCGCGAGTAGCCGTCACCGAAGTCGACGTCGCGGTCGTCGAGCAGGTTGCCGATGGGCTGGTTGATCTCCCTCTCCTGGAGGTCGGCGAGGTCGCTGCGGCTGACCAGGAAGACGTCGGGCACCTCGCCGCTGTCGAGCGCCGCCATCAGGTCGTCGTGGGTGCCGTAGGCCTTGATCTTGACGCTGGCCTCGTCGTTGGTGGCGTTGTAGGTGTCGACGACCCCCTGGTAGGCGTCGGTCTCGTTCTTGGAGCCCCAGACGCCGAAGGTCAGGTTGACCTTGGAGGCCGCCCCGGTCGACGACGGGCGGGCAGGTCCGGGATCGTCGTCGTCACCGGTGCAGCCGGCCACGGCGGCGCCGAGAACGAGCGCGAGGGACACCACGATCCACTTGCGCAGCACCCGCCCTCCTCTCGGCCCGGGCCACCCTACCCATGGGCCGCCGACAGCCGGCCGCTCCCTCCGGTCAAGGTTCACCGGACGGCGTGGAAGCGTTTCGCCTCCGCCACCACGCGGTCGAAGACCTCACGGCTCACGGCGGCTCCCTCGCGGCGGATCGCGTCGTCCTCGAGGATGATCAGCCGGTCCAGGCGCACCTCGCTCGGCCGATGCTCGGGGTCCCAGCCGCCGACGCCGATGTCCATCCAGTGCCGCCCGTACCGCGCCTCCTCCTCGGCGTCCCGGTCGTGGTCCTTGCTGGTCAGCATCAGCCCCGCCCAGAAGTCGGCGCCGTCGACCTCCTTGCGGCCGATCAGCAGCACCGGGCGGTCCTTGCCCTGGCTCGGGTCCTCCTCGAAGGGCACCCAACCCCAGACCACCTCGCCGGGGTCCGGCTGGCCGTCTGCCTCGGGTTCGTACGACGTCACCTGAGGAATCTAGGGGCGATTTCTGAGGAGAACCTGGAATGCGTCCCCAGGGATGGTCGTTACAATGTCCGTGCATGCCGGGCCGCGGCAGCCCCGGGTCCCAAAATCAGCCGCTACGAGCGGCCACGCGCCGTGAGGCGCTCCCGGTCCGGCATGCACCAACTGTGAGGCGAGTCTCAGGCGAGGCCGTGCGCGAGCTCCTCGTGTCCCGCCGCCTCGAGCTGCTCGGCGAGCACCAGCATCCGGGCCACCTCGTCCTCGGTGCACTCGTCGAGGGCGGCCCGGCCCGTGGCCACGACCCGCGCGAACGCCGCCGCCCGGAACAGCACGTCCGCGAAGTCGCTGCCCGCGATCCCCCGCAGCACCTCGTCGACCATGGTCCGCAGCTCGTCCGGGCCCGGCGGGTCGGCAACGCCGGCCACGACCTGCGCGACCTGCGCGGTCCGCCGCCCCGCTTCGTACTCCCGAGCGACGGCCGCCGGGTCGGCGTACACCCACGAGCGGAGCACGAACAGCCGCCACAGACAGCCGGCGAGCGAGTCCGCCGGCGACCCGGCCCACACCTCGGCGATCGTCTCGATGCCCTCGGTCTCGGCCAGGTGCAGCACGCGCTCGGCGACGTCCGGGTCGTCTGCGTTGCGGGCTCCTCGGACCAGCAGGTTGGCCGCGCGATCGGCCGCCTCGCTGACCCGGGCCGGGTCCTCGCCACCGATGATCTCGGCGAAGAACTCGGCGCCCGGCTTCATCGGACGGTGGTGCGGGCGATCGGACACGCCCCAAAACTACGCGTGCGGTCCCACCGTCACCGGCCCAACCGTCAACTCCGGCGTGGCCTCGACGATCGCGCCGATCCGGGCCACCTGCTCGTCGAGTGCGGCACGCTGCCTACTGGTCAGTCGGCCCAGCGGTTCGACGGTGACGACCAACCGCTTGCCCGACCGCTTCTGGTGCCAGACCCCACCCACTACGCCGTCGAGCAGCAACACCGGGTAGTTGCCGGCCTGGGCGCCCGCCAGTGCGCGCTGCGAGGCCCGGCCCGGGAACAGCAGTGCGCGCGGCTGCGAGCCGACCTGGAAGGCGTCGAAGTACGGCAGCAGCCGCACCCCCGGTGCCTCGGGCGCGTCGAACGCGGTGTCGCCGGCCCACACCCACGTCGGCTCTCCGTCGAGCTCGACCTCCTCGAGGTCGGCGCGCTCGAAGAGCTGGCTGGTCCACGCCGGCGAGGTGGCCAGCCAGCGGGCCAGGTGCGCCGGGGTCGCCGGTCCGTACGCCGCGAGGTAGGCGCGGAGCAGCTCCAGCTGCGCCTGGTCCGGGTCCGGGAGCGCCAGGTCGGTGAGCCAGCGGCTCGGGCTGGCGTAGGTGATCTTGCGGCCGCGGTTCGGCCCGAAGCAGAGCACCCCGCGCACCGCCGCCGGACCGAGCGCCAGCCGCCACCGTGGCCAGAAGCCGCCGAACGCCGCCATCGACTCCTCGGCAGCCCAGGGGCCGCACGCCTCGGCGACGTACGCGTCGAGCTCCTCGGTGGTGCGGTCCTCCTCCCGCAGGGCCGCGTCCAGCGCCGCGACGATCGCGTCGGTCTCGTCGGGCAGCAGCCGGACGCCCTCGGGGTGCCCGCCGGAGCTCGGCACCGACCCGAGCGCCGCCAACCACCACGACAGGTCGGCGGCCCGCAGCACGTGCACGGTCCCGCGCGGCCCGAACGTCTTGACCAGCGATCGCTCCTCCCAGAGCGCGGCGGACACGTCGGCCCGGGTCGTGTCCGCCACCCGGAGCGCCAGGGACACCTCGACCGCCGACATCACCTGGGCGTGCCCGCCCGCCATCGCCGCGGCCGCCTCGGGCAACGACCCGAGCGGCCCCGGGTCGTCAGCCAGCCCGTGCCGGGCCAGCCGACGGGCGTTGACCGCGGTCCACCCAGTCACTGCCCCGGAGGTCACGGGACGAGCGCCTTCCGGATCCGCTCGTCGCTGACCGGGTACGCCGTCCCGAGCTGCTGCGCCCACAGTGAGACCCGCAGCTCCTCGAGCATCCAGCGCACCCGCCGCAGCTGCTCCCCGGGCGGTCGCCCCTCGGGAAGCGCAGCCACCTGGTGGAGGTAGGACTGCTGCAGCTCGCCGATGCGGTCCATGAGTGCCCGGTCGCGGTTCACCGCGGCCCCGCCCTGGTCGAGTGCCGCACGCCGCAGCGACAGCGCCCGGAGGTACGTCGGGTAGCGGCGCAGCTGTTCCGGCCCGGCCTCGGCGACGAACCCGGGGTGCACCAGCCGCTCGAGCTGGGCCTTCATGTCCGCGAGCGCCGGCAGCAGCGTCAGCTCCGCCCGGCCGCTGAGCGCCTTGTCGGCGCCGCGCCAGCCGTCGAGCACCCGGAGCAGCTCGGCCAGCAGGGCCCGGACGCCGTCCGGCGCGGTGGCGCGGGCGGTCGTGAGCAGGGCGTCGTACGCCTCTCCCGACCGCACCGGCGGAGCCGCGTCGACGAGACCCACCACCACGGCCGCGCGGACGTCGGCCAGCAAGGCCGCGACGGCGCCGTACGGCGTCCCGGCCAGCCCCAGCCGCTCCGCGGTGGTCAGGCCGTCGACCAGCTCCGCGTCGGAGGGGAGCGAGAGCGCGAGCAGCAGCAGCCGCCGCACGCCGAGCCGGTGCCGCGCCCCGGCCTCGTCGGTGGAGCCGAAGACGCCGAGCCCGACGGTCGCCCCCTCGTCGACCAGCGCCGGGAACACCGTGACCCGGTGCCCGGCCCGGGTCAGGGTCGCGGACTCGTCGAGGCTCCCGAACGCCCATGTCGTCTCGCCGCTCCGCGCCAGCCCGGCGTCGGTGGCGACCTCCTCCATGGCCTGCTCGAACTGCGGCCGCAGCGGCGCCTTGAGCGCCTCGAGGTCCTTGCCGCGCGCCTGCTCGGTGCCGCCGTCGTCGACCACCCGGTACGTCGGCTGCAGGTGCGGAGCGATCTTCGACCAGTCCCACGCCTCCCGCGGCACCACGACGCCGGTGGTGGAGCGGAGCCATCGCTCCAGGGAGTCGAGCAGCGGCTCCTCGCCTGCCGGCACGGCCGCCAGGAACTCCTTCGCCTTGTTCGGCGCCGGCACGAACGAGACCCGGAGGTTCTTCGGCAGGGAGCGGATCAGGCTGGTGACCAGCTCCTCCCGCAGGCCGGGGACGTTCCAGGAGAAGTCATCGGCCTCGACCCGGTTCAGGGTCGCCACCGGCACGTCGATGGTGAGGCCGTCCTCGTCCGCGCCGGGCTCGAAGTGGTAGCTGATCGGGAAGGTCAGCCCCTCGTCGCCGCTGTCCCACTGCTCGGGGTAGTCGGCTTCGGTGACCACCTCGGCCGTGTCGTGCGTGAGCATCGCCGGGTCGAAGGTGAGCAGGTCGGGCCGCTCCCGCCGCTCCTGCTTCCACCACTGGTCGAAGTGCGCGCCGCTCACCACCTCCGCGCCCACCCGGGCGTCGTAGAAGTCGAAGAGCGTGTGCTCGTCGACGACGATGTCCCGCCGCCGGGCCCGGTGCTCGAGCTCTTCCGCCTCCTCGAGCAGCCGCCGGTTGGTGTCGAGGAAGCGGTGCCTGCTGTTCCACTCGCCGTAGACCAGCGCGTGGCGGATGAACAGCTCCCGCGACAGCGCGACGTCCACCTTGCCGTAGGCCACGAGCCGGTCGGCGACGAGCGGTACGCCGTAGAGCGTCACCCGCTCGTGGGCCATCACCGAGGCGCGCTTCTTCGACCAGTGCGGCTCGGAGTAGGTCCGCTTGACCAGGTCCGCGCCGAGCTGCTCGGCCCACTCGGGCTTGATCGCGGCGTTCTGCCGGGCCCAGAGCCGCGAGGTCTCGACCAGCTCGCCGGCCATCAGGAACTGCGGGTTCTTCCGGTGCAGTCCGCTGCCCGGGAAGATCGCGAAGCGCGCCCCGCGGGCGCCGAGGTACTCGCGCGGTCCTCCCCTGGATCGAGCAGAGTCCTTGCGGTCGCGCTCCTCGAGAAGGCCGATGTGCGACAGCAGCCCGGCCAGCAGGGCCTGGTGGATGCCGTCGGCGTCGGGGAGGTCGGCGGTCTGCCCGACCTTGATCTTCATCTCCTTGCAGACCTGGCGCAGCTGCGACTCGAAGTCCTGCCACTCGCGGACCCGGAGCCAGTTGAGGAACTCCCGTTTGCACATCCGCCGGAACGCCGACGAGGAGAGCTCGCGCTGCTGCTCCTTGACGTAGCGCCACAGGTTGAGCCAGGTGAGGAAGTCGCTGCCCTCGGCCTTGAAGCGCGCGTGCTGCTGGTCGGCCTGCGCCTTCAGCTCGGCCGGGTCGCTCCCGCGGGTCCTGCAGCGACAGCGCGGCGGCGATCACGATCACCTCGCGGACGCAGCCGAGCCGCTCCGCCTCGAGCACCATCCGCGCCAGCCGCGGGTCGATGGGCAGCCGGGCCAGCCGCCGGCCGACCTTCGTGAGCTTGCCGTCGCGAAGCGCGCCGAGCTCCTCCAGCAGCTGGACGCCCGCGGAGACGTTGCGCCGGTCCGGTGGCTCGACGAACGGGAAGCGGGCCATGTCGCCCAGCCCGAGCGAGGCCATCTGCAGGATGACGCTGGCCAGGTTGGTCCGCAGGATCTCCGGGTCGGTGAACTCCGGGCGGCCCTCGAAGTCCTCCTCGGAGTAGAGCCGGATCGCGATGCCCGGCCCGAGCCGGCCGCAGCGCCCCGAGCGCTGGTTGGCGGAGGCCTGGCTGATCGCCTCGACCGGGAGCCGCTGCACCTTGGTCCGCACCGAGTAGCGGCTGATCCGCGCGACGCCCGTGTCGACGACGTACCGGATCCCGGGCACCGTCAGCGAGGTCTCGGCGACGTTCGTCGCGAGCACGACCCGGCGGCCGGTGTGCGGCGCGAACACCCGGTGCTGCTCGGCCGACGAGAGCCGGCTGTAGAGCGGCACGATCTCGGTCCGTGGGGTGTCGGCGAGCGCGTCGGCGGTGTCGCGGATCTCCCGCTCTCCGGGAAGGAACACCAGGACGTCGCCCGGTCCCTCCGCACTGAGCTCGCGCACCGCGTCCACGATCGCCTCGGTCTGGTCCCGGACGATCGGCTCGCCTTCCTCATCGGCCTCCGGCAGCTCCACGAGCGGTCGGTAGCGCACCTCGACCGGGTACGTGCGCCCCGACACCTCGACGACCGGCGCGTCGAAGTGCTCGGCGAACCGGTCCACGTCGATCGTGGCGCTGGTGATGATGAGCTTGAGGTCGGGCCGCCGCGGCAGCAGTCGCTTCAGGTAGCCGAGCAGGAAGTCGATGTTGAGCGACCGCTCGTGCGCCTCGTCGATGATGATCGTGTCGTAGCGGCGCAGGTCGCGATCGCGCTGCAGCTCGGCGAGCAGGATGCCGTCGGTCATCAGCTTGACCCGGCTGCGCTTCGACGTCCGGTCGGTGAAGCGCACCTGGTAGCCGACCAGGTCACCGAGCTCGGTGCCGAGCTCGTCGGCGATCCGCTCGGCCACGGACCGGGCCGCGATCCGGCGCGGCTGGGTGTGGCCGATGATCCCGCCCCGACCGGCACCACGCCCGCGGCCGAGCTCGAGGCAGATCTTGGGCAGCTGGGTGGTCTTGCCGGAGCCGGTCTCGCCGGCCAGCACGACCACCTGGTGGTCGCGGATCGCGGCGGCGATGTCGTCACGCCGCTGGCTGACCGGCAGCTCGGGGGGATAGGTGATCTCGAGCTCGGAGGCGGACATGACCGGCCCATTCTGCCGGTGCGCCGGTCAGCCGCCGACGGGTTTAGGTTCGGGTCCATGACTCAGGACCAGTCGATCCCCGCCCGCGAGGCCGACGACGTCGCCGAACGCTTCGTCGTCGACATGGCTGCGGCCGACCCGATCATGGCGACGTTCGCCGGCATTGCCGGCCACGAGGACCGACTCCCGGACCTCACGCCCGACGGCTTTGCCGAGCGCGAGGACCTGCTGCGTCGAGCCCGCGCCGAGATGCAGCGGACGACGCCGTCCGACGACCGCGAGCGGGTGGCGCAGAGCTCGTTCCTCGAGCGGGCCGACACCGAGCTCGCACTGAGCGAGGCGCACCAGCCCCAGTCGCGGATCAACGTCATCGACAGCGCCGTGCACGGGATCCGCGGCGCCTTCGACCTGATGGCGACCGAGACGGCCGACGACTGGGCCGCGATCTCGGCCCGGATGGGCGCGGTGCCACAGGCGCTGGCCGACTACCGCGCCACCTTGCTCCACGAGGCCGACCACGGCCACGTCAGCCCGCGCCGTCAGATGCTCGAGGCGGCCGGCCAGCTCCGCGCCTGGACCGGCCGGTCCGGCAGCGCGGGCGACGTGTTCGCCCAGCAGGTCGCCCAGGCAGCCGACGTACCGGTCACGCTCGAGTCCGACCTCGCGAAGCACGCGGTCGAGGCGAGCGCGGCGTACGCCGAGTTCGCGAAGTTCCTGGAGCAGGACCTCGCCCCGCGCGGACGCGACAAGGAGGCGGTGGGCCGCGAGCAGTACGCGCGCGACTCCCGCTACTTCCTCGGCACCGAGATCGACCTCGACGAGACCTATGCGTGGGGCTGGCAGGAGCTGCACCGCATCGAGACCGAGATGCTCGCGATCTCGGCGACCCTCGCCGGTGCCGGCGCCACGATCGCCGACGCGGTCGCCGTCATCGAGAGCGACCCCGCGCGGCGCATCGACGGCGCGGAGCAGTTCCGCGGGTGGATGCAGGACCTCGCCGACCGGACCCTCGCCGACATGGCCGACACGCACTTCGACATCCCCGAGCCGGTGCGGCGGATCGAGTGCCGGATCGCGCCGACCCAGGACGGCGGCATCTACTACACGCCGCCCTCGGAGGACTTCACGCGACCGGGGCGGATGTGGTGGTCGATCCCCGACGGCGTCACGACGTTCCACCCGTGGCGCGAGGTGACCACCGTCTACCACGAGGGCGTCCCGGGCCATCATCTCCAGTGCGGGCAGACCGCCTACCGCACGGACGTGCTCAACCGCTGGCAGCGCAGCCTGTGCTGGGTCTCCGGCCACGGCGAGGGCTGGGCCCTCTACGCCGAGCGGCTGATGGACGAGCTCGGCTACCTCGAGGACCCCGCCGACAAGCTCGGGATGCTCGACGGGCAGGGGTTCCGCGCGGCCCGGGTCGTGGTCGACATCGGCATGCACCTCGAGCTCGAGATCCCGCGCGACAACCCGTTCGGCTTCCACCCGGGCGAGCGCTGGACCGGCGAGCTCGGTCTGGAGTTCATGCGCCAGCACGCCCGGATGGACGACGCCAACATCGTCTTCGAGGTCAACCGCTACCTCGGCTGGCCGGCCCAGGCGCCGTCGTACAAGGTCGGCGAACGCATCTGGCTGCAGGCCCGCGACGAGGTGAAGGCCCGCCAGGGCGCCGACTTCGACCTCAAGGCGTTCCACCGCGCCGCGCTCGACCTCGGCTCGCTGGGTCTCGACCCGATGCGGGAGGCGCTGGCCCGGTTCTAGACGCAGTCGACGGCGACCGCGGGGGGGGGGGGGGGGGGGGGGGGGGGGGGGGGGGGGGGGGGGGGGGGGGGGGGGGGGGGGGGGGGGGCGGCGGGGGGGGGGAGGTAGGCCTTTCTCGCCTCGGTCCATGTCTTCCCCTCGGTGGAGGACCTGCTGCGAGCGGCTCGGCTGCCAGGCCGGCTGGGTGACGAACGCGTAGGCCCGCTTCTTCGGGAACTTCCGGTCCGAGGAGTAGACCCGGACGCCGTAGGCGTCGCCGTCGTACTGGACCAGCCAGCCGCCACCGGCCTTCTTCTTCAGGAACGCCAGGTGCACCGTGGTGCCGATGTCGTCGATGGTGACCTCGGAGCACGAGCGGAAGGTGGTCAGGCAGGTGAACCCGCCCTCGCTGTAGATCGGCTCCACAGTCCACGCCACCGTGCCGCGCGCGACGCCGCCCACGCTCCAGTCGCCGCGCACCCAGGGCGTCCTGCTGATCCCGGTCTGCGCGAAGGCCTCGCCGGGCTTCACCAGTGCCGCCACCCCTGCGGCGACGAAGGCGTCGAGGTCGATCCGGGGCGGCGCGACGGGCGCGACCCCGGGCAGGATCAGCCGGTCGTCGGAGGCTGCGGCGACCAGGTCGGCCTCGCTGCTCGTGACGTCGGCGGCGCTGCGCGACTGCGGGTCGTACGTCGGGTCGGCGGTGATCACCACCACCTGTCCGCTGGCGTGCTCGACCGCGACCTGCCGCACGCCGTCGTGGGTGGCGACCTCCGCGGGCGCCGTGTCGGCCGACGTCACTGTTCGCGGTGGCGGGGTGGCAGTCCCAGTCGGCCTGGGACGCACCGCAGAGCCACTCGACCTGGTCCCAGCCGCTGGCGACGGTGAGCTGGAGACCGGACCGCGAGCGGCCGTCCTCCCAGCGGTAGGTCGAGCCCAGGGCGAAGAGCCTGCCGTCGAGGGTCGTCGTCTCCTTGGAGTCGATCTTGCGGCTGTAGGGCTGCAGGTGGAGTCGACGGGGTCGAGGTGCTCGGCGAGCACGTCGTTGTAGTAGCGCAGCACCTGGTGCACCCGGACCTTGGGGGTCTGGGTCGGCGGCACCGTGGGGCGGGGCGTCGCGGTGGGCGTCGAGGTGGGCGTCGGGTCGGGGTCGACGTGGGCGTCTCGGTCGGCGTCGAGGTCGGGGTCGGCGTCGAGCTGGGCACCTCGGTCGGGTCGGAGCCGTGGGTGCCGGTCGGGCTCGTCATGGGGCCCCGTGCTGGTCCCGTCGTGCGTGGTGGTCCCGCCGGTGGCGTCGTGCCGTTCGTGGCGTTCTTGGCCGGGAGCCTCTCCGTCGTCCGTGTGCTGGCTGCCGGGGTCACCGGCCAGGTCGACGGCGTCCTGGTTGCGGCCAGTGCCCTGTGCCCCCCTCCCGGCTCCTCGTCCGCGCTGCCGTCGGCGGTCGGCGAGCTGTTCGGCGTCGCGGGCAGCGTGCTCGGTGGCTCGGTGACCAGCGGAGGCTCGGTCGCCTTCGGGTCACCGGCCGTGAGGCTGGTGACGCCGAGCACCAGGGCCAGGGCCGCGGTGGTCGCGCCGGCCATCGCCACGCGCATCCGGAACAGCCGGCGACGGCCGCGGCGTACGTCGTCCTCGGTCGGCACGAGCGGGACGCTGACCCCGCGGGCCAGCGCGTGCAGCTTCTCCTCGAGGAACCGGTCGGCGGGGTCGGTCATCGCCGTCCTCCTCGGGTGGCTGGTGTCGGTCAGGAGCGCCGTCCGGAGCTTGTCCAGGGCGGCAGAGGTCTGGCTCTTCACGGTGCCGGGGCTGACGCCCAGGTCGGCGGCGGTCTCCTCGACGGAGAGCCCCCAGTAGTGGCGGAGCACGACCACGCGGCGCTGCTTGGGCCCGAGGTCCTTCAGCGCGGCCCACAGGGCGTCGGCGTCCTCGGGGGCGACGCCGGCCGGCGCGGCCCGGTCGAGCCGGTCGTCCTCGGTGGGTGACTCGCGGCGCCACGGGCGGCGGGTCTCGTCGAGATGGCTGTTGATGATCACCCGGCGGACATAGGCGTCCACCGAGTCGGCCCGGGAGGCGCGGGGCCAGGCGACGTAGAGCTTCGCGAGCGCGTTCTGCACGATGTCCTCGGCGCGGTGCGGGTCACCGCACAGCAAGTAGGCGGTGCGGAACAGGTGCGCGCGGCGACCGGCGACGTACGCCGTGAAGCCGTCGTCCCGTGTGCCGCCCAAGTGCCTGCTCCGTATTTCGGTGACCGAACGCTGTTCTACCCCTTCTGACGGGGTGGAACCCAGATCGGTTGGCCGGACCGGAGAAAGTCAGGAGGCCTGGCCGGGCGACTGCGAGGGCTGCGGCGCTGCGGCGCCTGACCACCGCGGGCCCACCTGGCCCGGACCCTGCTGGCCGGGGCCCTGCGGGAAGCCACCCGGGCCGCCTCGGCCCCCGGGGCCGTCCTGGAACCCGCCGCCCGGCCCGAACCGGCCCATCCGGCCGTCCCGGCCGTCGCCGTCGGTCGCGGCGTGGATGCCGAAGCCGCCCAGGCCACCCAGGACCACCCCGGCCAGGGCGACCGTCACGACCGACCTGAGCCCGAAGACGCGGTCCCGCAGCCGGGGTCGCCGCAGGCGCCGGCGTCGGGTGCCGGTGGCTGCCGGGGCTCGGGCTGCTCGGGCTGGCTGCGGCGGTGGGCTCGGTGTCGCTCATGCGGCCACCGTCGGCCGGCGACCTGTGCCTGGCCTGTGCGTGGGTTCTGAAGTCTCAAGGTCCCTGGCAGCCTCCTCACAGGAAACGCACAGGCAGCGAGCCGCAGGCTGGCGTCATGAGCTCAGCTCCCACTGCCGACCTGACCCGCGCCGACGGCTCCCCGCTGCGCGTCCTCGTCGTCGACGACGAGGTCAACATCGCCGAGCTGATCTCGATGGCGCTGCGCTACGAGGGCTGGCAGGTGCAGATGGCGCACACCGGGAGCTCGGCCGTGAACGCCGCCCGCGAGCAGGGCCCCGACGCCGTCGTGCTCGACATGATGCTGCCCGACATCGACGGCCTCGAGGTGCTGCGCCGGATGCGGACCTCGCAGCCCGACGTACCGGTCGTCTTCCTCACCGCCCGCGACGCGGTCGAGGACCGGATCGCCGGGCTGACCGCCGGCGGCGACGACTACGTGACCAAGCCGTTCTCGCTCGAGGAGCTGGTGGCCCGGCTGCGCGGGCTGATGCGCCGCTCCGGCGCGCAGCGCGCCGCGACGACGCTCGGTGCTCGTGGTCGGCGACCTCGAGCTCGACGAGGACAGCCACGAGGTCACCCGCGCGGGCGAGCAGATCGCGCTGACCGCGACCGAGTTCGAGCTGCTGCGGTTCCTGATGCGCAACCCGAAGCGGGTGCTGAGCAAGGCCCAGATCCTCGACCGGGTCTGGAACTACGACTTCGGCGGCCAGGCCAACGTCGTCGAGCTCTACATCTCCTACCTGCGCAAGAAGATCGACGCCGGCCGGGAGCCGATGATCCACACGATGCGCGGCGCGGGCTACGTCCTCAAGCCGGCGGGCTGAGCCGATGCGCCACGTCTTCGCCTCGCTCACCTCGCGGCTGGTCCTCACCGCCGTCGCGCTGGTGGTGCTCGTCGCGGTGCTGATCGGCGTCGCCGCCACCGCTGCGCTCAACGCGCCAGCTCACCGACCAGCTCGACGACGACCTGCACGCCGTCGCCGGCGTCCGGCGCGGCCCGGCGGCGACGGACCGGGCCCGGCCGCACGCCCGGCGCCGAGGACGGCGATCGGCTCGCGCAGCGCGGCCGCGGCCCGGGCACGCTGCTCGCGCCACTCTCGGCGACCGGTCGCGGCGGGCGTCGTCCTCGCCGACGGCGCGGCGACGTCGCCGACCTCGCCGACGACGTGCTCGACGCGCTCGCCGACGTACCCGCCGACGGCGAGGTCCACGAGGTCGACCTGCCCGGGCTCGGCAGCTACCGCGTGATCGCGGTCGAGCACGGTCGCCGGCACCGAGGTCGACCGGGCTGCCCACCGACCAGGTCGACGAGGCCGTCACCTCGCTGATCGGCTGGGAGGCGCTCCTGATCGCGCTCGGCGCACTGCTCGCCGCCGGCGGCGGCCTGCTGCTCGTACGCCGCCAGCTCCGGCCGCTCACCGAGGTCGCGGCCACCGCCCACGCGGTCGCCGCGCTGCCGCTGGCCGAGGGCGACATCGACCTCACCGAGCGGGTGCCCGAGCACCTCACCGACGAGCGCACCGAGGTCGGCCAGGTCGGCGCCGCGCTCAACACCCTGCTCGCCCACGTCGAGACCTCGCTCGAGGCGCGGCACCGCAGCGAGCAGCAGGTGCGCCAGTTCGTCGCCGACGCCTCGCACGAGCTGCGCACGCCGCTGACCACGATCGCCGGCTACACCGAGCTGGCCCGCCGCCGCCCCGACGACGACAACCTCCGCACCGCGCTCGGCAAGGTCGAGGAGGAGTCCGCGCGGATGACCTCCCTGGTCGAGGACATGCTGCTGCTGGCCCGGCTCGACGCCGGCCGCCCGCTCGACCGCGAGCCGGTCGACCTGACCCGGCTGCTGGTCGAGGCGGTCGACGACGCCCGGGTGGTCGGCCCGGACCACCACTGGCGGCTCGACCTGCCCGAGGCCCCGCCGTCGAGGTCACCGGCGACGAGCAGCGGCTGCACCAGGTGGTCACCAACCTGCTCACCAACGCCCGCAAGCACACCCCGGCCGGCACCACGGTCACCGTGACCGGTCCGGGCCGACGGGTTCGACGTGCACGACGACGGGCCGGGCTTCCCCGCCGGACTTCGTGGACCACGCCTTCGAGCGGTTCGCCCGCGGTCGACCAGGCCCGCGCAGCGCGACCGGGCGGGGCCGGGCTCGGGCTCTCCCTCGTGGAGGCGATCGTGCGCTCCCACGGCGGCACGGTCACGCTGGACAGCGCGCCGGGTGGCACCACCATCGCGGTCCGGCTACGCTGACGTCGTACCGAGATTGTCTGACAATCTGTCACACGACGGAGGAGGCGACACCATGACGGCGATCCAGCAGCAGCCGACGCACTCGGCCAGCGCTGGGACGGAGCGAGTTCGAGCGGGCCGAGGCGCGCACCGCGCACAACTACCACCCGCTGCCCGTGGTGGTCGCGCACGCCGAGGGCGCCTGGATGACCGACGTCGACGGCAGTCGCTTCCTCGACCTGCTGGCCGGCTACTCCGCGCTCAACTTCGGCCACGGCCACCCCGCGCTGCTCGCCGCCGCGCACGCCCAGCTCGACCAGCTGACGCTGACCAGCCGGGCCTTCGTGCACGACCGGTTCGCCGACTTCACCGCCGCGCTCGGCGACCTGTGCGGCAAGGACCTCGTGCTGCCGATGAACACCGGCGCCGAGGCCGTCGAGACCGCGATCAAGGTCTCCCGCAAGTGGGGCTACGAGGTCAAGGGCGTCCCCGCCGACCAGGCCAAGATCATCGTCGCCGCCGGCAACTTCCACGGCCGCACCACCACCATCGTCGGCTTCTCCGACGACCCCGACGCCCGCGACGGCTTCGGCCCGTTCACGCCCGGCTTCGTCACCGTCCCCTACGGCGACCTGGCCGCGATCGAGGCCGCGATCGACGCCAACACCGTCGCCGTGCTCATCGAGCCGATCCAGGGCGAGGGCGGCGTGGTCATCCCGCCGGACGGCTACCTGCGCGGCGTCCGCGAGCTCTGCACCCAGCACGACGTGCTGTTCGCCGCCGACGAGATCCAGGCCGGCCTCGGCCGCACCGGCAAGACCTTCGCCTGCGACCACGAGGGCGTCGTCCCCGACATCTACATCCTCGGCAAGGCGCTCGGCGGCGGCATCGTCCCGGTCTCCGCGATCGTCGCCGACCAGCGACGTCCTCGGCGTGCTCCGCCCCGGCCAGCACGGCAGCACCTTCGGCGGCAACCCGCTGGCCTGCGCGGTCGGCCTCACCGTGGTCGAGATGCTGCAGCACCGGCGAGTTCCAGGCCCGCGCCACCGAGCTCGGCGTCCTGCTGCGCGAGCGGCTCGACGCCCTGCTCGGCCACGGCGTGGTCGGCGTCCGCACCCGCGGCCTGTGGGCCGGCGTCGACATCGACCCCGGCGATCGGCACCGGCCGGATGGTCTGCGAGGCGCTGATGGCCCGCGGCGTCCTGGCCAAGGACACCCACGGCTCCACGATCCGGCTCGCGCCCGCCGCTGGTCATCTCCCCGGAGGACCTCATGCTGGGGCCTCGACCAGCTCGCGGCCGTCGTCAGCCGAGGCCTGAGCTCGCGCCGGCACGCTCGACCAGCGCCGGGCAGCGAGCCGGCGATGATCGTCGAGCAGCTCGTCGCGGGTGACGTCCGGCGGCGCGCGGTCGGTGCCCCAGGTGATGACCAGCTCCTCGGTCATCGCCGACCAGCCGCGCACGACCAGCCGGTTGCGCGGGGTGTCGGCGATCAGCTCGCCCTGGGCGTCCTCGAGTGAAGATCCGCTCGGACAGCACGCCGCGGACCTCGTCGTAGATCGCGCGCAGCGTCTCGTTGCCGCCGGCGGCGCCCTTGAGCAGCGAGACGTAGCCCTCGAAGTTGGCGAGCACGTAGTCGACGTACGCCGCCACCGAGACCAGCAGCCGCGTCCAGCGGGTCGCCGCCCGGCGGGCGGCGCGGTCTGGGCGATCAGGTCGTCGGCCGCGCGGCGTACGACGGCCTCGTGGAAGGCGTGCTTGTTGCCGAAGTAGTGGTAGAGCAGCCCGCGGGAGATGCCGGCCTCCTCGGCCAGCAGGTCGATCGACAGCTCGTCGAGCGAGCGGGTGGCCAGCAGCCGGACGCCGAGGTCGAGCAGCTGGCTGCGGCGCTCGTCGGGCGCGAGCCGGGAGCGTGTGGTGGCGGTCACGGTGCCGCACTCTATTGACACTTGTTCAATAACGCCAATACCGTCGGGACATGACCGCAGCCCCGAGCCACGCAGCCGTCGACCACCTCATCGTCGGCGCCGGCTTCGCCGGCCTGTGCGCCGCGATCAAGCTCGCAGGAGGACGGCGAGACGCGACTTCGTGGTGCTCGAGAAGGGCGCCGACGTCGGCGGCACCTGGCGCGACAACACCTACCCCGGCGCCACCTGCGACGTCCCGAGCCAGCTCTACTCCTACTCCTTCGCGCCCAACCGACTGGCCGCAGCTCCTACTCCCCGCAGCCGGAGATCCAGGCCTACATCAAGCAGGTCGCCGACGAGTCCGGGACGCTCGACCGGTTCGTCTTCGACACCCCCGTCGAGGACGCCGCGTGGGACGACGAGGCGCAGCGCTGGACGGTGCGCACCGCCGCAGCGGCACCTGGGTCTCGCGGACCCTCGATCGTCGGCGCCGGCGGCCTCTCCGAGCCCAAGCTGCCCGACATCGAGGGGATCGACACCTTCCAGGGCGACGTCTTCCACTCCGCGCGGTGGAACCACGACGTCGACCTGACCGGCAAGCGGGTGGCCGTGATCGGCACCGGCGCCTCGGCGATCCAGATCGTGCCCGAGCTGCAGAAGAGTCGCCGGCCACCTCGACGTCTACCAGCGCACCGCGCCGTGGATCATCCCCCGCAACGACCGGCCCTACGGCCGGCTCGAGCGGGCCGCGCTGCGCCGGGTGCCCGGGCTGCAGCGGCTCTACCGCACCGGCCTCTACTGGGCGCCACGAGGCCTACGTGCCGGCGTTCACCCTCCAGCCGAAGCTCGCCGCGCCCGCGCCGGAAGGTCGCCGCTCGCGCAACATCGAGAAGGGCATCAAGGACCCCGAGCTGCGCGCGAAGGTCACGCCGAACTTCGCGTTCGGCTGCAAGCGGGTGCTGCGCTCCAACGACTACTACCCGGCGCTCGACGCCGACAACACCGACCTGGTCACCGACCCGATCGCCAAGGTCACCGGCAACGCGATCGTCACCGCCGACGGCACCGAGCGCGAGATCGACGTGCTGGTCGTGGCCACCGGCTTCTACACGACCGAGCTGCCGATCACCGAGCACGTCACCGGCCGCGACGGCCAGACGCTGGCCGACCGCTGGCGCGAGACCGGCATGGCGGCCTACAAGGGCACGACGGTCCCCGAGCTTCCCCAACCTGTTCATGCTCGTCGGCCCGAACACCGGCCAGGGCCACACGAGCATGATCTTCATCATCGAGTCGCAGGTCGCCTACCTGCGCGACGCGATCCGGACCGATGCGGCGCGAGGGGCTGCGCCAGCGTGGAGCCGACCCAGGAGGCCACCGACGCGCTGGAACCGCAGCCTCCAGAAGCGGATGGCGCCGCACCGTGTGGACCACCGGCGGCTGCCAGAGCTGGTACCTCGACGCGCACGGCCGCAACACCACGCTGTGGCCGCGGTCCACCGTCGACTTCCGGCGCCGGCTGGCGTCGTTCGACGCCGACGCCTACCAGCGAGGCTCCGCCCCGAGGAGGTCGCCGCATGAAGACGCTCGACGACAAGGTGGTCGTGATCACCGGTGCCGGCTCCGGCATCGGCCGGGCCCTCGCCCTCAACCTGGCCCGCCGCGGCTCGCTGCTCGCGCTGTCCGACGTCGACGAGGCCGGGCTGGCCGAGACCGTCGCGCAGGCCAAGAAGGCCGGCGCGCCGCGGGTGCGCAGCGACCGGCTCGACGTCGCCGACCGCGACGCGTTCGCGCGCTACGCGCTCGACGTCGTGCAGCAGTTCGGCCGGGTCAACGTCGTCATCAACAACGCCGGCGTCGCGCTGGCCGGTGACTTCAACGACCTCGAGTACGCCGACATCGACTGGATCGTCGGCGTGAACTTCTGGGGCGTCGTGCACGGCACCAAGGAGTTCCTGCCGCACCTGATCGCCTCCGGCGACGGCCACGTCGTGAACCTCTCCTCGCTGTTCGGGCTGGTCTCGATGCCCGGCCAGTCGATGTACAACGCGACCAAGTACGCCGTCCGCGGCATGACCGAGGCGCTGCGCGAGGAGATGCTGATCGCCGGCCACCCGGTCGGCGTGACCGCCGTGCACCCCGGCGGCATCAAGACCGCGATCGCCCGCAACGCGCGGGTCTCGGCCAAGGAGAACAAGGAGCAGACCGCCGCAGCTCTTCGACGAGAAGCTGGCCCGGATGACGCCCGAGCGGGCCGCCGAGATCATCGTCAACGGCATCCTCAAGAACCGCGCCCGCGTCCTCGTCGGCATCGACGCGCACGCCGTGCACCACCTGGCCAAGCTGCTCGGCTCGCGCTACCAGGACGTCGTCGCCAGGACGTCGAAGCGGGTGCTGCCGGACAAGGCCACAGTCGTCTGATCCGGCGCCGTGCGGTAGAACCGGCGGCGTGACCCTCGACGCCCGGTGACGCCGTCCGCCTCGAGATGACCAAGTGGGGCGACCGGCCGCACTGGGAGATGGACGCGGTCTACCTCGGCGCCGACGCGGCGCGGCGACTGGATCGGCTTCCCGGTCGGCACCGTCATGTCGCGGCCCGGGCATGTCGATCACGACCACGAACGAGCAGGTCGGCCTGGTCCCGGCCGCCGGGACGGCCGTCGGCCAGGCCTGGCTGGCGACGTTCCACGGCCCGGGCGGGATCGTGTGGACCTACGTCGACATGACCACCGTCCCGGAGTGGGACGGTCGCACGCGTCCGCGCGGTCGACCTGGACCTCGACGTCGTCGAGGGGCTGGACCGGGAGGTGTTCGTCGACGACCAGGACGAGTTCGACGAGCACCGGGTCGAGCTCGGCTACCCGCCGGAGGTCGTCGACCTGGCCCTGGCGACGCGCGACATCGTGCTCACCGCGGTGCGCGACAAGCACCCGCCGTTCGACGGGTCGGCCGACGCCGTGGTTCGACGTGCTGCGTCAGTGACCTCGTGAGCGAGTGCTGTGACAGCCTGACCGGGTGCGCATCGACTTCCACGCCTCGGCCGAGCCGACGCTCGGCGTGGAGTGGGAGCTCGCGCTGGTCGACCGGCGTACCCGCGACCTGCGCAACGACGCCGCGCACCTCTTCGCGCGCGCCAAGGCCCGGCTGCCCGACCCCGGCCGGCTGCACAAGGAGCTGCTGAAGAACACCGTCGAGATCGTCACCGGCGTCTGCTCGACGACCGGCGAGGCGATGGCCGACCTGCGCCGGACCCTCGAGGTCGTCGTCCCGGCCGGGGACGAGCTCGGGCATCGACCTGTTCGGCGCCGGCACCCACCCGTTCGCGTCCTGGACGGTGCAGCAGCTGACCGAGGGGCACCGCTACGCGGAGCTGATCAACCGGACCCAGTGGTGGGGCCGGCAGATGCTGATCTGGGGCGTGCACGTGCACGTCGGGATGCCGGAGCGGTCGCGGGTGATGCCGGTGCTGTCGTCGCTGCTGAACCAGTACCCGCACCTCCAGGCGCTGTCGGCCTCCTCGCCGATCTGGGCGGGGGTCGACACCGGGTACGCCTCGAACCGCGCGCTGATGTTCCAGCAGCTGCCGACCGCCGGGCTGCCGTTCCAGTTCACGACGCTGGTCGGAGTTCGAGGCGTACGTCGGCGACCAGGTCACCACCGGCGTGATCGACGAGCTCACCGAGGTCCGCTGGGACGTCCGCCCGGCGCCGCACCTGGGCACGCTGGAGAACCGGATCTGCGACGGCGTCTCCACCTTCGCCGACCTCTCGGCCCTCGTCGCGCTGATGCACTGCCTCGTCGTCGACCTCGACACCCGGCTGGCCGCCGGCGAGGAGCTGCCGGTGCTGCCGCCGTGGCACGTGCAGGAGAACAAGTGGCGGGCCGCCCGCTACGGGCTCGAGGCGATCATCATCCTCGACGCCGACTCCAACGAGGCGCTGCTCACCGACGACCTGAAGGACGCTCGTCGGCCGCCTGGCACCGGTGGCCGAGCGGCTCGGCTGCTCGGCCGAGCTCGCGTCGGTGCTCGACATCCCCGTGCGCGGGGCGTCGTACCAGCGGCAGCGGGCGGTGGCCGCCGCGCACGGACGGCGACCTGGTCGCGGTGGTCGACTCGGTGGTGCAGGAGCTGCGGTCGGAGCTCGGATGACGGTCGAGCTGACGCCACTCACCGTGGAGCACGCCACCGCCATGGTCGCCGTGCTCTCGGACCCGTCGCTCTACGAGTTCACCGGCGGCACACCGCCCACGCTCGAAGAGCTCACCGACCGCTATGCCCGGCAGGCCGTCGGACACTCGCCCGACGGCACCGAGCAGTGGCTGAACTGGGTGGTGCTCCTCGACTCGGCCCCGGTCGGCTACGTCCAGGCCACGGTCGTCGGTGACGCCGCGGAGATCGCCTGGGTGATCTCCCCGTCGTTCCAGGGCCGCGGGCTGGCCACCGAGGCCGCCCGCAGGATGAGCGAGCTGTTGAGCGCCGCGGGCGTACGTCGGCTCGTCGCGCACGTGCACCCCGACCACGCGGCCTCGGCGCGGGTCGCCGAGCGGCTCGGGCTGCGGCGTACGGACGTGGTCGAGGGCGGCGAGGTCCGCTGGGTCCGCGACTTCGATGCCGACTGGCAGGCGTGGCGCGACGCCCGGGAGGAGCGGCTCCGGGACCCGCACGGGTGGCTGTCGATCACGGCGATCCACTGGCTCACCTCCGCCCCGCAGCGGATCGACGACGCCCCCGGCGAGTGGTCGGGTGCCGACCGCCGTGCCACCGTCGCGCTCGCGCCGGGAGAGGCGCTGGTCGACGAGCGCGGCGCCACGCTGACCGAGGGCGTGCACGTGTTCGAGTCGCTCGACGACATCGGGCTGCGGCTGGCCTTCGGCGACGCCGTCGTCCAGGTGGCCGAGCGCGACGGCCGCGTGATCGTGCGTCCCCGGCATCCCGACTCGCCGAACCTGCGGGCCTACCGCGGCACGCCCTGCTATCCCGCCGACCCCGCGTGGGTGCTGCCGGGCCGCTTCGAGCCGTACCCGCAGCCCGACGGCGACGCGGTCGGCGAGGTCGCCTTCGAGCACGACGGCACCGAGCATCGGCTGGTCGCCTGGGGCGAGGACGACGGGAGCCTGTGGATCCTGTTCCGCGACGCCACGTCGGGCGTCACGACGTACGCCGCGCTGCGCCAGCTCGTCGTCGCACCCCCGACTCCCGACGGGAGGGTGCGGATCGACTTCAACCGGGCGTTCAACATGCCGTGCGCCTACACCGAGTTCGCCACCTGCCCGGTGGCCCCGACGGCGAACACGTTGGCGTTCGCCGTCGAGGCCGGCGAGCAGATCCCGGCGACCGACTGACTCAGGCCACGTCTCGCCGGGTGACCAGCCAGCCGATGACTGCCGGGACGAGCACCAGGTAGGCGATCAGGAGGACCGTTGCCTGTCCGCCCGTGAGCGTGTCGACGCACGCCCGGTGTCGCGTTGGGTCCGCCGGTCCCCACGATCGCGCCGACCAGCGAGCCGGCCTCGGTGCCCGGCAGGATCTTGGTGAACGCCTCGATCGGCCCCAGCAGGGTGCCGACGCCGCGCAGCAGGTTCTCCACCACCAGGACCCAGACCAGGCCGAGCCCGACCGAGAGCGCCGGCCCCCGCGCCAGGGTGCCGAGCAGGTAGCCCACCAGCGCGAACATCTCCATCACCAGGAACCCGGCGCCCAGCGAGACCCCGAGATCACCGACAGAGGGCCACGCGACCGCCTGGGACTCCACGGCGGCGACGAGCAGGGAGAGCCCGAAGCACAGCACCAGCGTGGCCAGCACCGTCAGGACGACGAACGCCGTCAGCGCCGCCAGCGAGCCGGTGACCACGGACCGGCGAGAAGGGCCCTGGGTGAACACCGTCTTCCAGGTGCCCCAGCCGTAGCCGTTGCCGGCTGCGATCGCGCCGAGCACCATCATCAGGGCGCCGCCGAACATCGGCATGCCCTGGAGGAGCACGTGGTCGACGTTCGCCGGGAGGATCTCGGCCAGCAGGCTCTCGGGGCTCACCCCCTCGTTGGAGAAGCTCGTGGAGCCCGACGTGTACGACACGTAGTTGAACAGGTAGCCGAACATCGCGGTCAGGGCCAACCAGGCGCCGATCGTGACCCAGACCGCCGGCCACTTCCGCAGCCGCAGCAGCTCTGCCCTCGCGCTCGCCAGGGTGCTTCCGATCGCGCTCGTCATCGTGCTTCCCTTCACCGTCGTCGCGTCTGTCATCGATCTCCGTCATCGCGTTCATCGCGCTACCTCCAGCTCGTTGCGGGTCATCTCGAAGAAGACCTCCTCCAGGGTTCGTTCGACGCTGCCCGACCTCGTGCACCTGCACGCCGCCGGCCACCAGCTCGCGGACCAGCTCGGGTGCCCGGTCCGGCGTGAGGTCGACCAGGATCCGGTCGCCGTCCAGGTGGACGCCGTCGTCGCCGGCCAGGCGCATCGCGACCGCGATGGCCCGGTCGACCGGCTCTCCCCGGACCGCCAGCGACGCCCCGCCGCGCAGGTCCGACACCGTCGACTCCTTGAGGAGCAGGCCGTTGTTGATCACGCCGACGCGGTCGCAGATCTCCTGGACCTCGTCGAGCAGGTGGCTGGAGAGCAGCACCGTCTGGCCGCCGCGGGCCAGGTCGACGATCAGCCGCCGCATGTCGACCATCCCGGCGGGGTCGAGGCCGTTGGTCGGCTCGTCGAGCACCACCAGGTCGGGGTCGCCCATCAGCGCCGAGGCCACGCCCAGCCGCTGCTTCATGCCCAGCGAGTACGACTTGAACTTGTCGCCTCCTCGGGAGCCGAGGTCGACCCGCTCCAGGGCCTCGTCGACGACGCTCTCCGACAGGCCGCGGTAGCGCGCCATCACCCGCAGGTTGTCGCGCCCGCTGAGGTAGGGGTAGAAGCCCGGTCCCTCGACCAGGGCGCCGACCCGGGCGTTGACCTCCGCGGTGCCGGCCTGCTTCCCGAGGACGACGGCCGAGCCCGAGGTCGGCCGGATCAGACCGAGGATCATCCGCAGCGTGGTGGTCTTGCCCGCGCCGTTCGGCCCGAGGAAGCCGTACACCTCGCCGCGCCTGACCGTGAGGCTGACCTGGTCGGCAGCCAACCGGTCGCCGTACTTCTTGGTCAGCTCCTTCGTCTGCACGACGGTGTCCGTGTCGATGTCGGAGTCTTCGTGGTTGAGGTTCATGCCCTCCACCCTCGCCATGACCGGCCGCTCTGCCATCCGACGGACAGCGGCTCCGCACTACGCAGATCTGCGTAGCCCGGATACGCCGCCGCGGGGACGTCCGGGCCCGGTCCCGCGCCTAGGCTCGACGGCGTGAACCCGCCGCCACGCACCCCCGGCGCCGACCTGCTCTGGCTGGTCCCGCTGAGCGTGGTCGTGGTGCTGGGGTCGTACTTCACCAACGTCCCCGACGACCACGCGGCACCGTCCGGCTACCAGCCGTGGCTGGCCGCCGGCCTCGGTCTGGTTGCCGTCTGCGGGCTGCTCGCGGCGCTGCGATGGCCGCTGCGCGGCGTCGCCGTCACGTTCGCAGCGGTGACCGTGTTCGTGGTGGCCGACGTCCGGGACGGTCCTGTCTACCTGAGCCTCGCCGCGGCCGCCTTCCTCGTGGCCGCTCGCGTGCCGGTGCACCGGTGGCTCCGCGTGGTGGTCGCGGGGAGCCTGGCGGTGTGCGCGGCGCTCGTCGTGCGGGCGGTGGCCGACTACGACAACGAGCGGTCACTGTGGCAGCTGTTCGGGGTGCTCGCGGTGACCGCGGCCGGGGCGGCCATCGGGACGCTGAGCCGGTCCCGCGCGCAGGCTGCGACCGAACGCGTGCTCGCCGCCGCAACCCAGGAGCAGCTGCACATGGCCCAGGAGCTCCACGACGGCGTGGGGCACGGGCTGGCGGTGATCGCGATGCAGGCCGGGGTCGGGCTGCACGTGCTGGACCGCGACCCCGCGGCCGCCCGCACCGCGCTCGAGGCCATCCGGGACAGCGCGCGGGAGTCGCTGGACGCCCTGCGCTCGGAGCTGGCCCAGATCCCGGGTGCACAGATCTCGGGTGAGTCCGCGCCGCGCCGGCCGCAGCAGGGCGTGGCCGACCTCGACGCGCTGGTCGACCGGGTCCGCACCGCCGGCCTCTCCGTCGAGCTGACCGGCTCGCCGGGCGAGCTCGCCGCGCCGGTCGACGCGGTCGTCTACGGCGTGGTGCAGGAGGGGCTGACCAACGTGCTCCGGCACGCCGCAGCGACGTCGGTCGCGGTCCGGCTGGAACGCTCGCCCGGCCGGGTGACCGTCTCCGTCCAGGACGACGGGCAGGGTTCGCCGCGACCCGGCGAGCACGATGAGGGCATGGGGCTGCGCGGGATGCGCGATCGCGTCCAGGCGCTGGGCGGCGAGCTCACGGCCGGGCCGCGTCCGGCGGGCGGGTTCGCGCTGCGCGCGGTGCTGCCGCTGTGAGCGACGTACCGATCCGGGTCGCCGTGGTCGACGACCAGGAGCTCGTCCGGCTGGGACTGCGGACCCTGATCAACTCCGAAGCGGATCTCGAGCTGGTCGGCGAGGCCGCGGACGGCGGCGCCGGGCTCCGCCTGATCCGCTCGACGCGGCCGCAGGTGGTGCTGTGCGACATCCGGATGCCCGACGTCGACGGGCTCGCCCTGCTGCGCGAGGTGACCGCCGACGCGGCCCTCGCCGACGTACGGGTGGTCATGCTGACCACCTTCGAGCTCGACGAGTACGTCTTCGAGGCCCTGCGGAACGGCGCCAGCGGCTTCCTGCTGAAGGACACCGACCCCGGCGCCCTGCTCGACGCCGTACGCGTCGTGGCCGACGGCGGCTCCCTCCTGGCGCCGAGCGTGACCCGCCGGGTGATCGAGCAGTTCGGGACGACCCCGGCACCGCAGACGCCTCATCCGCAGCTGGACCAGCTCACCGAGCGGGAGCGCGAGGTGGTCGCCTGGGTCGCGAGCGGCCGGTCCAACCAGGAGATCGCCGAGGTCCTCGTGGTCAGCCCGGACACCGTGCGCACCCACGTGTCGCGGGCCATGGTGAAGCTGCACGCCCGCGACCGGGCCCAGCTGGTCGTCTTCGCGATGGAGTCGGGGCTCACCCCGCCGTCCCCTTAGCCGGGCTAGTAGCCGCCCTCCGGTGGCACCATCTCCAGCCGGACGCCGAGCAGCCGCACCGGGCGCTCCTGCTCGACCCTCTCCAGCAGGCTCACCGCCGCGTCCGCCAGCACGCTCCGGGTCGTTGCTCGGCTCGGCGAGGGTGAGGCTGCGGCTGACCGTGATGAACGGCCGGTAGCGCAGCTTGAGTCCCACCCGCGCCGCCGGCCGGCCCTCCTTGTCGATGTCGGCGAGCACCTGCCGGGTCAGGGTCCGCACCTCCTCGGCGATCCGGACCCAGTCCTCGAGGTCCTCCTGGAACGTGGTCTCCCGCCCGTGCGCCCGCGGCACCCACGGCTCCCCCGTCACCACGCTGTCGCTGACCCCGCGGCCGATGCGGTGGTACCACGGCCCCATCGTCGGCCCCAGCTCCGCCGCCAGCACCCGCGCATCGGACTCGGCGAGCTGGGTGACCGTGTCGATCCCGAGCGCCGCAAGCTTCTTCGCCGTCTTGTTGCCGATCCCCCACAGCGCGGTCGTCGGCCGGTCGCCCATCACCTCGAACCAGTTCTCCGCGGTCAGCACGTAGCTCCCCCGCGGCTTCCCGAACTCCGTCGCGATCTTCGCCCGCAGCTTGTTGTCGCCGATCCCCACCGAGCAGTGCAGCCGCGTCTCCTCCAGCACCCGAGCCCGGATGTGCGCCGCAAACGCCACCGGGTCAGAGGGCCCACCCGGGGCCCCCTTCCCCAAGGAGGGATCGGCGCCCTCCTGCTGCACGGGTGGGAGGCTCCCCTGCCCCGCCTCCTCCACCGGTGATGCTTCCTCGGCGTCGAGCTCGTCCGCCGCGCCGGCCCAGGGCCGGCCGCGACCGAGCTGGCCGCTGCTAGTCCTCGCGTCCTCGTCGCCCGGTCGAGGGCCGGCCGCGAGGAACGCCTCGTCCCAGCCCAGGACGTCGACGACGACCTGGCGGCCGCCCCACTCGAGCGAGCGGATCGTGCCCATCACCGCGGCCGACGCCTCGTCGTACGCCTCCCGGTCGACCGGCAGGAACACCGCGTCCGGGGCCTTGCGGGCCGCGATCCGCAGCGCCATGCCGGAGCCGACGCCGTACTCCCGCGCCTCGTAGGACGCGGTCGACACGACTCCGCGCTTGGTCGGGTCGCCGTCGCCGCCGACGATCACCGGCTGGCCGGCGAGCTCGGGCCGGCGCAGCACCTCGACCGCGGCGATGAACTGGTCGAGGTCCACGTGCAGGACCCAGTGCTCGATCGGATACACGCCGGTCGGACCCGCCGGGACGCCCTCACTCATCGCCGGCCGAGCCCGCGTCCGGACTCGGGGTGGACTCCCACCGAGGTGGCGGTGGCAGCGCCTCGGTCGACTCGATCTGGGTCATCCCGGTGAGGAGCAGCAGGTCGACCACGACCGAGCGGAGCTGACCGAGCACCACCTCCGCGGTCATCTCGTCGGCCCGCTCGACCAGCGCCGACGCCTCCCCGACCTGCATCAGCGCGTCGCGCGCGGCGACCGCCATCCGGTCGGCGGCGAGCTCGTCGGCCACCAGGTCGGCGGCGTCGGCGAGGTCCATCGCCAGCAGCGAGTAGGACTTCGGGACGTGCCGGTGGTGGTAGGCCGCCACCGCGGTCTGGCGGACCAGGACCCGGGTGCTGCGCAGTGCCCGGTCGAGCGGCTCGACCAGGTCGGCCATCCGGCGGATGTCGGGACGGTGCCGGACCCGGAACGGCGAGGACGACACCACCGCCATGCCCTCGTCGGCGGCGTCCTGCAGCTCGCGGATCAGGCTGTCCGTCGCGCGGGCGTCGGCGAGCAGCTCGAGGCCGCGCTCGGCCACCCCGTCGACCATCACCTTGCCGGCGCCGCGGAGCAGTGCCGAGATCTTCCGCACCACGATCGCGGCCCGCTCGCGCGGGCGGCGCAGCGCAGCGGCCGGCACCAGGGTGGCCGCCACCAGCGCGACGCAGCCCCCCACCACGGCATCGGTCACGCGGACGAAGGCCTGCCCCGGCGCCGGGACCAGCGCGGAGATGATGATCGACTGCACCGCGGCCTGGGTGACGAACAGCTGACCGCTGGTGATCAGCAGCGCGGACGTCATCGACAGCGCCACCACCAGCGTGAGCTGCCACGCGCCCGAGCCGATGATGATCGCCAGCAGGTCGGCGAGAAACACCCCCAGCGCCACGCCGGCGGTGACCTCGGCGACGCGCCGCAGCCGCTGCCCGTAGGACGTGCCGAGGCTCACCACGGCCGCGACCGGCGCGAAGAACGGCGTCGGGTGGTCCAGCAGGTCGGCGGCGATCAGCCACGCGACACCGGCGGCGGCCGCGCACTGCAGGATCTGCCACCGCTTGGCGCTGACCCGAGCGAAGCGGGCCCGCATCGAGACCCGGCCGCGGTCCCACAGCCGGTCGACCAGCTCCGCCCGCGCCTCCATGTCGGTCGATGCTGCCAGACCCGGAAGCCGCGGGCGCCGGTCACGGCAGCCTCGCGGCGCCGGGCGCGAGGGTCGTGGTGGCGGGCGGCGACGCGGCCGCCCAGAGCGCGACACCGGCCGCGACCCCGGCGACGAGCAGGCCGAGGCTCCGCAACGGACTGGCCAGTGAACGGGTCAGTGGCGGGGCAGTTGACGGAGTGGACGGGGCAGGTGCATGGGTCCTCCCGAGACGTGGGGCTGGTTCGGGATCGACGCTAGGGCGGAGAGGCGACGGCCGCGGGGCGAGAAGGACGGGCTGTGGACAGAGGCCGGGTCGGGGCCGGCTGTGGAGAGCTCGTGGCGAGGTGTGAGCGCCGGGTACCGCGTCGGCTGGGGTTGTGGCGCCCGTCACCGCGCGGAAGGATCGCCAGCCACCCCCTCCGACCAGAAGGAGTCCGGTGCCCACACCGATCGATCCGACCTCTGCGGCGTTCCTGCTCGCCGAGAACCGCAACATGCCGATGCACGTGGGCGGTCTGCAGCTGTTCGAGAAGCCGGAGGGCGCGGGCCGCAGCTACACCCGCGAGATGTACGAGTCGATGCGTGACGTCGAGGAGATGCGGCCGCTCTACCTCAAGCACCCGCACCGCTCCATCCGCACCGCCGGCCAGCTGGTGTGGAAGGAGGACGACCAGTTCGACATCGAGCACCACCTCCGCCACAGCGCCCTGCCCAAGCCGGGCCGCGTGCGCGAGCTGCTCGATCTCTGCGGCCGGCTGCACTCGACCCGCCTGGCGTGGGAGCGGCCGCTGTGGGAGACCCACGTCATCGAGGGGCTGCGCGACGGCCGCGTCGCCCAGTACTCCAAGCTCCACCACGCCCTGGTCGACGGCGTCTCGGCGATGCGGCTGCTCCAGAGCGTGCTGACCACCGACCCCGACAAGCGCGACATGCCCGCCCCCTGGGGTGCCTCCGCCGGCTCGCGCAGCAAGAAGCCCGCGCCGGACCTCAACCTCTCCGAGGTCCCGATGACCGCGCTGCGCGGCGCGCTCGGCATCACCGCCGAGGCGGTCGGCATGCCCAGCGCCCTGGTCAAGACGCTCAACAAGGGGCTCCGCAACGAGACCTCGGCGCTGTCCCTCTACGCCCCGCGCACGCTGTTCAACCAGAAGATCACCGGCTCGCGACGGTTCGCCGCCCAGGACTGGCCGGTCGAGCGGCTCCGCGCCATCGGCAAGGCCACCGGCACCACGCTGAACGACGTGGTGCTCGCGATGTGCAGCGGCGCCGTCCGCGCCTACCTGCTGGAGCTCGACGCGCTCCCCGAGGCGCCGCTGGTCGCGATGGTGCCGGTCGGCCTCAACGCCAAGCAGTCGCACGTCGCCTCCGCCGAGGGCGGCAACGCCGTCGGCGCGGTGATGTGCCAGCTCGCCACCGACCGCAGCGACCCCGCGAACCGGCTCAAGTCGATCCACACCTCGATGAAGGACGGCAAGCAGGCTCTCGAGGGGATGACCCCGGTCCAGATCCTCGCGATGAGCGCCATCGGCCAGGCGCCCGCGATCCTCACCCCGCTGCTGCGGATGCAGGGCCTCATCCGGCCGCCCTACAACCTGATCATCAGCAACGTCCCCGGCCCGCGCACGGCGCACTACTGGAACGGCGCCAAGATGGTCGGCACCTACCCGCTCTCGATCCCGATCAACGGGATGGCGCTCAACATCACCTGCACGTCGTACGACGGCAACATGGCCTTCGGCCTCACCGGCTGCCGCCGCACGGTGCCGCACCTGCAGCGGCTGCTCACCTACCTCGACGACGAGGTCACGGCCCTGGAGAAGGCCGCAGGCGTCTAGGGCGACCAGCGACATGGCCCGTTCGGGCCATGGCGACCGCTGGGCTCGCGCTGGACCCTCGGGGGAAAGGAGGTCCCCCATGACCAAGCAGACCCACGTACCCAGCCGCCGCACCGTCCTCGCCAGCGCCCTCGGTGTCAGCGCCCTCGGCAGCGCCGCCGTGTCGTCCGGCGCCGCGACCGCGGCGCTCGGTGACCCGGCCATCCCCAGCGACCCCGACCTCGCGTTCTTCCTGAGCATCCCCGGCATCCCCGGGGAGGCGACCACGAAGGGGTTCGAAGGTCAGATCGAGCTCCTCACCTGGGCCTGGGGCGTGGACGCCACCGGCACGATCGGCAGCGGCGGCGGAGGCGGGTCGGGCAAGGCGACGCCGCGCGACGTGATCGCGCTCGCCGACTCCGGCATCCAGTCGCCGACGCTGCTGCTCGACACGAACACCGGCAGGCACCTGCAGACGGCGCTGCTGAGCTGCGTCCGGAAGCCCAAGAAGCCGTTCACGTTCATGACGCTGAAGTTCGACGACGTCATCATCACGAGCTACGCCGTGACGCCCGACCCGACCAACGCCGTCCCGCTCGACCTCGTCCACCTGCAGTTCGCGAAGATCACGCACACGGTGTTCCCACAGAACCCGGACGGTTCGGCAGGCACGCCGGTCAGCTCGTCGTTCGACTACGCCAGGAACCAGGCGGGCTGAGCCGGTCCGGTCACTCGATGTAGAGGCGGGTCATGATCGCGTCGAAGGCGCGGTCAGGCAGCACCCGGCGGGTCGTCATCACGGTGCTCGCGCCCTTGCCGGTCGAGTAGCGCGACCTCGGCCGCCGCGCGGTCGCCGCCTTCACGATCGCCTTGGCGACGACCTCCGGGCCGCTCGACCTGCGGGGGTTGTCGACGCTCTCCATCGCCTTGGCGGCCTTCACCGCGCTGGCGGCGTACACGCCGTCCTTGCTGCGCTCGACGAGCGAGTTCCGGGCGATCTCGTTCCACTCGGTGATGATGCCGGCCGGGTGCACGAGGACGACGTCGATGCCGAACGGGCGCAGCTCGACCCGCAGGCTGTCGCTGAAGCCGTCGACCGCGAACTTGGTGGCGTGGTACCACGCGCCGAACGGCTCGTAGATCACCGCTCCGATCGAGGAGATGTTGATGATCCGGCCCGACTTCTGCTCGCGCATGTGCGGCGTCACGAGCTGGACGAGCCGGGCCAGGCCGAACAGGTTCACCTCGAACTGGCGTCTCGCCTCCTCGAGCGGGACGTCCTCGACCGCGCCGTAGGACCCGTAGCCGGCGTTGTTGACCAGCACGTCGATCCGGCCCTGCTCGGCGATGATCCGCTCGATCCCGCCGACCATGGACGCCTCGTCGGTCACGTCCATCGCGAAGGCGTGGACGCCCTCGGCCTCCAGGCCGGCCATCCGGTCGACGCGGCGGGCCACGGCGTACGTCGTGAAGCCGGCCTGGTTCAGCCCGAGGGCCGTCTGCTCGCCGATGCCGCTCGAGCCGCCGGTGACCAGCGCGACCTTGCCCTCGAAGCCCTCGGTGCTCATGGGCCGATCCTCACGGTCTTTCGTCGAGCCCGCCACCGTGTCTCGCGGCGACGGCCCGCAGCCGGGCGCGGGTGATGTCGGCGACGGTGAGCAGGCCGGCGGTGCGGGCGTTGGACCCGTCGCGGGTCGGCTCGGCGGAGTTGACGCTCACGCAGCGCCGCGTCCCGCCGTCCTCCGCGTTGGCGAGCGCGACCGCGTGCCCGGTCGTACCGCTCCCCGCGAAGAAGTCCAGCACCAGCACGTCGTCCGGCATCGTCGACAGGATCCGCCGGACCAGTCCGGTCGGCTTGGGCGACTCGAAGACGTGGCCGACGATCTCCTTCAGCTCGGCGACCGCGGTGTCGGTCGAGCCCACCTCCTCGGCCAGCCAGATCGTCCGCAGCTTCTTGCGCCGCCCTCCCGGCGTGTCCGGGTGCAGCCAGTCCTTCTGGAACACGTCGACCCGCTCGCCGTTCCGGCCCTTGATCAGGCGGCAGACCAGGTCGCTGCCGCGCTCGTCGATCAGCGGGGCGCTCCACCGCCACACCGCCGGCGTGCCGTCGCCGAAGACCGGCGCGATCTCGTGACCGCCCTCGAACGGCCGGGTCCGCACCAGGCCGCTGTCCGGGTCGCCGTACACCGGGAAGTGCAGGGTCCGTGCCGTCACCGGGTTGAACTTCTTGTTGGTGTTGCGCAGCGGCAGGTGGCGGTACCTCCGACCCTCCCCGTCGACCAGCGGGAAGTCGCTCGCCACCACGGTGTCCGTGCTGCTCGCGTCGAGCACCGTCCGCTTCGCGTCCTTCGCGTAGACCAGCAGGTACTCGTGGCTCGTCGCGAACCCCTTCCCCAGCTGCCGCCCCTTCGGGTTGAGGTTCACCACCACCTGGGCCAGGAAGTTGGCCTCCCCGAACACCTCGTCCATCAGCAGCCGCAGGTACGCCGCCTCGTTGTCGTCGATGCTCACGAAGATCGCGCCCCGCTCCGCGAGGAGCTCGCGCGCCGCCTCGAGCCGCGGCCGCATCATCGCCACCCACGCGTCGTGCCGGCTGCCGCCCTGCTCGCCGCGGATGTCGTCGCGGTAGGCGAACTCGTTGCCGGTGTTGTACGGCGGGTCGATGTAGACCAGGTCGACCTTCCCGAACTCCGCCTCCAGCGTCGGGAGCACGTCGAGGTTGTCGCCCTCGATGAAGGTGTTCCACGGCGGGTCGGCCACGCGGCGACCCTAGCCGCGGTCGTACCCCACGAGCGTCGGCGTGGCCGTGAGCACCTGCAGGTCGACGGGAGCGCCGGGGATCGTCACCGAGCCCGGTACGTCGCGCCACGGCCCGCCGTTGACCCGGAAGGTCGCGGTGTAGGTCGTGTCCACGCTCGGCGCGACCCTGCCCTTCTCGAGGTAGCGGTGGGTCACGTCGAGGTCGGGATACGGCGCCCCGGGTTCGGTCGGTCGCCAGCGACTCGCCGTCGCCGAACCGCCAGCCGAACTCGCTCGGCACGATGTGCAGGTCCACGCGCTGGCCGAGCAGAGTCGACGGTCCGGTCGAAGGCTCGGGTGTCGGTGAAGAAGTTCGTGTCGAAGTTGACCAGCGTGCGACCGTTCGGTGGCTGGACCTCAAGCGTCGAGGCTGGCAGCGGAATGCGCGCGAAGCGCTGCCGCCACCATGCCGGGCGTGATCTCAGTCGGACCGTCGTCCGGCGGGATCTCGCAGAACGCAAACGGATCGTCACCGAGCGTGATCGCCGTCGCGACGCAGATGGCGTCGAGGCCCGAGTCGGTCGGCGGATCATGCGCCCTGCGTCGACGTCGACACCGTGTCTGAGTCGACGTCGCAGACCTGAACGGACTGACGTGGACGCGTGCCGTTACAATCGCGCTGCGTCTGCGTAGTGGCACTCGCGCGTCCGCAACTGCGCCGACATCGGCACGACACCAAGACCAGCAGCGAGCGACGATCAGCCGCAGCGATCACGACAACGAACTCGATGACAGCGAATGAGCCATGCGCCGACGCCTCGGTGCGAGCTCGAAAGGCATGATGTCGCTTCTCGGCGTCGTAAGTCGACAGGGTTCGGCTCCAGCGCTCGGTGATGGTCGTACCCGCGGCAACTGCGACGGCGACATTGACCTTGACCCGGCGTCAGTTGATCGCGCGGCCTTGGTGCTGATCGATCGTCCAGCCCGCCGTGTCGAACGTGCCGCCAGCCGTCGTAGACGTCCTCGATGACCTCGTGACAGCTCATCGCAGACCTGCGACATCAGGCGTCGCGTAGGCTGCGCAGGTGCGTCGTGTCGCCCTGTCTGCAGCGCCTCGATTCCAGGCTCGACCCACGCCTCGACAGTCTCCTCGGGTCCGAGAGCCGGCGTGGCCGACGCGGTCGGCGAAGGACTCACCGTCGCTGACGAGCTCGAGGCGGAAGGCGTCGGATCCGCGATGTCCGGCTCCGGGTCGTCGTCCGAGCACGCACCGACCAGACACGTCGCCAGCAGAGTGGCGAGCGCCCAGCGCGTGCGGATCATGCGGGTCCACCCCCGAGAAAAGAGAACCTTGACCCGAACCTACCGCCGGACACCGACCGCCGCGACCCACGGCTGCGGACCTGTGGATGACCCGATTCCGCGGACAAACCACGAGGGCGATACCGATAATTCGGCACATGGTGCTGACGGGGACGCTGCCGGCTGGGCAGCCTCCCCTACCGGAGCCGCCGCGGGAGACCGAGCGGTGGAAGTGGCAGCTCGGCATCGGCGTCGCCATCGCCGGAGCGCTCATCCTGGTGAAGCTGGTCGCAGGCGGGCTGGGCTCGCTGACCGGCGGCAGCTATGCGTTCCTGCAGATGCAGAGCGGCGACCCGGTGACCTGGAACCACTGCGAGGCGATCCGCTACCAGGTCAACCCGAAGGGTGCCCCGGCGAACTGGGAGGAGATCGTCCACAACGCCATCGACAAGGTCGAGGAGGCCAGCGGCTTCGTCTTCGCCGACCGCGGCACCACGGTCAAGACGAGGCTGATCGGGACGAACTACCAGGGCAACGAGTGGGAGCCGGTCCTGATCATCTGGTCGGACCGCTACCAGGACGGCTCGCTCGACGGCGGCGTCATCGGCCGCGGTGGCGGCGGCACGATCGACGTCAACGGCCGGCTGCGCTACGTCGTCGGGAAGGTCTCGCTCGACTCCAACCTCAGGGACCCGTTCGCGACCCAGATGGTGCTCGAGCACGAGCTCGGGCACGTCCTGGGGCTCGACCACTCCGACGACCAGCGGCAGCTGATGTACGCCGGCTACGTCGGCCAGAAGGGGTTCGGGAAGGGCGATGTCAACGGCCTGAAGCGGCTGCACGACGTCCCCTGCGACTGATCGAGGCATATTGACTAGGGACACCCCCTAGCGAATTATGAGAAGCATGCCTCGGACCTACCGCTCCGACCGCCGTGCCGAGCGGGCCAGGCTCACCCGGCGCCGGGTGCTGGCCGCGGCGACCGGGCTCTTCGAGAGCCACGGCTACGCCGCGACGACTGTCCGCGCAGTGGCCGGCGAGGCCAGCGTCTCGGTGCAAACCGTTGAGGCACAGTTCGGCAGCAAGCCACGGCTGCTCAAGGCCTGCATCGACGTGGCCATCGCCGGCGACGACGAGGAGGTTCCGGTCCTCGCGCGAGAGTGGACGGACGCGGTGCGCGCCGCCATCACGCCGGCCCAGGTGCTGACCGTCGTCGTGGGAGTCCTCGGCCCCGCCCAGGAGCGCTCGGCCGGGCTGGTGCTGGCAGCGTTCGAGGGCGCCGCGTCCGACGCGGGTCTGGAGGAGCTGACCGACCAGCTCGTGCGCCAGCGCCGGGGCACCGCCACCTGGATCGTGCGCGAGCTCCGGCGCACCTCGCCTCTGCGGGCCTCTGAGCGCGAGTCGATCGACACCCTGTGGACGCTCATGGAGCCCGCCGTCCACGACCGCCTGGTCCGCCGGCTCGGCTGGAGCCGGAAGCGCTATGAGCGCTGGTTCGCCACCTCGGCCGAGCACCTGCTCGTCCCCGACCCACAGGAGATCGGCCCATGAACCATCCCGCACGCGGAGCCCTCGGCTATCTGCAGCTCCCCACCACAGACCTGGCGGCGTCGATCGCGTTCTACGACGCTGTGCTCGGCTGGCGCGGCGAGCAGACCTACGCCAGCTTCGAGGCGCCCGGGCTGATCGGGCAGTGGACCACGGACCTGGCGCCCAGCGACGCCGCGCCCGTGCCGTGGTTCGCTGTTGACGACCTGTATCCCACCCTGGCCCGGGTCAGCGAGAATGGCGGGACGGTCCGCGGCGCCCCGGTCCTCGACCAGGGAGAGCGGTGGCTGGTCGAGATCAACGACCCATCGGGCAACCGGCTCGGCCTGGTCGCACCGGCGCCGACGGCCAGGTCGCAGACCATGCTGATGGTCCGCGACGTCGAGGCGAGCAGCCGGTGGTACCAGGAGCTGCTCGGGCTCGAGAGCGACCACGGCGGTCCCGACTACGAGCGGCTGCTCGCGGACGGCGAGCTGATCCTGCAGCTCCACCACGAAGACACCGACCACCACCACGGCCCGATCGGCGACGTCAGGCAGGCGCGCGGCAACGGCGTACTCGTCTGGTTCGGCGCCGTCAGCGACTTCGACGGCGTGGTCGAGCGTGCCGAGCAGCTCGGGGCCGACGTCGTGAAGGCACCGCACCGCAATCCGCCCGAGGGCCAGGGCAACGGCCCCGGCCATCGCGAGATCTGGGTCAAGGACCCGGACGGGTACGTCGTCGCGGTGGCCAGTCCAGATGGCGAGGCGTGGGAGTGACCTGATCGTTTTTGGGGCTGACCAGCAAGAATGTGAGCGTGGAGGGGTCCCGGCGCGAGCGTCGCGAACAGCGGCGCTGGGAGCGCCGGATGCGCCGGCAGCTGCGCGCCCTCGACCGGGCGGCCACCGCAGGCCCCGGTCTCCGGAGGGTCGCCAAGCCCCGTCGCACCACCGGACCGGTCCTGCCCGGCCTGCTGATCAGCGGCAT
>CAVTHU010000013.1:0-217995 GCA_963734355.1 uncultured Actinomycetota bacterium | reverse complement strand
AGGCCTGTGTGTCGCGGCTGACTCGCCCCTGCTGACGGCTATACAGGCTTGGTGAGATGGGCTCGCGGGTTTGGCAAGGCAGCGGCCCTGGCGTGTGCCGCCACGTCTCTCACGTCGTGTGGTGGGACCCAGGACGATGACGTCGCCGATGTGGCGACGGTGTTCGCATCGGCCCTCGAGGTCGGGGACGGAGCACGGGCCTGCTCCGTGCTGGCTCACTCGACCAGGAGCGAGCTGGAGCAGTCGACGGGCGATCCCTGTGAGGAAGCCATCCTCGACGAGACCGTCCAGCCCGTCGGGCCCGAGATCGATGTCGACGCCTACGGCACCATGGCGCGAGCGCGATTCGAGGAGGACACGTTCTTCCTGACCCGGTTCGAGACCGGCTGGCGCGTCATGGCCGCTGCGTGCACTCCTCGGCCGTCCGTCGACGGCTACGACTGCAAGGTGAAGGGCAGCTGACGTGCGCGCCATGTTCTGCATCTACCTGGTGGGGATCGCGGGTGGCCTGGCCTACATGCTCGCCATCGGCCTGAGGCACGGCTGACCCGCAGACATGCGCACCTTCATCCGACACAACTCGCTGACTCTGTTCTTCGGGCTGATCTTCATCGTCTCCCTCGTCGGCCAGGCACTGGTCGGCTGGCACCTGTTCAACTCCGAACAGCTCGCCGAGGGGCTTGGACGCATCCCCTTCCACCAGTACGTGACCTCGGCCGACTTCGCGGTCGACGTAGCCGAGAACTGGCAGAGCGAGTTCCTCCAGTTCTGGCTCTACCTCACGGCCACGGTCTGGTTCCTGCAGCAGGGCTCGCCCGAGTCCAAAGAGCTCGACAAGGCCGGCCCCGAGTCCGACAAGGACCAGAAGATCGGCCAGTACGCCCAGAGCGACTCCCCACCCTGGGCGAAGACCGGCGGCTGGCGCACTCGGGTGTACTCGTCGTCCCTCGCGATCGTCATGGGCCTGATCTTCCTGCTGTCGTGGCTTGCCCAGTCGATCGCCGGATGGGCGACGTTCAACGAGACGCGCCTGCAACGCCTGCAGGATCCGATCACCTGGCGTAGCTACCTGCTCAACCCCGACTTCTGGTCGCGCACCCTCCAGAACTGGCAGAGCGAGTTCCTGGCCATCGGCTCGATGGCCGTGCTCGCCATCTACCTGAGACAACGAGGCTCGTCGCAGAGCAAACCCGTCGGCGAACCCCACAGCGCAACCGGAGTCGAGGGCTGAAATGTTGCCGCACGGCTGGTGCGGTCGCACGGCCAAGCAGTCTCAGGGGTCGATCGCCCGCTCCTCGTTGCCGTGGCCTGGGTCGAGATGGACGGCACTCGAGACGCGCAGGGGCTCAAAGCTCCCCGACAGCGTGAGCCGAGGACACCCGTGCGGTGAGGCAGACATGGTCGCTGCCGTCGTCGAGGAGGGCGAGGCGTTCCAACGACAGTCGGTTCGGACACGCTTCGAGCAGCGGTACGCCGTTCTCGTCGAGATCGACGTCAATGCCTTCGAACTTGTCCGTGTCCTCACCGGAGAGGGTGCCGAACCGCTCTGCCAGCGACAGGTCCGCCGCCGTCAGGAAGTGGACCGCGAAGTGCTTGGCGCGCAGGCCCACCCGATAGGTGTGGTTGGCCTTCGACAGCCACACGCAGTAGTGCTGGGGCTCGATGCTCGACTGCGCGTGGAAGCCGACCAGACACCCTGCCCGTTCGTCCTCGGCTGCGGTCGTGAGCACGATCAGCGGCGGGTCGGTCGAAGCCATCAAGGTGCCGAAGGCGTCATCGCTCAATGTCTGTCTCCCCCTGTGTCGCCGCTCGATTTGGGCCCAGCATGACCGAGCGAGTGCCTGACCTCTAGGCGCGGCGGCCTGTCGGGACTCAATTGACGTCCGGCTCCCGATCGAGAAACCTCACGCGACTCCAGCGCTCAAGCCAGGTGCGTTCGCGACTGTCGCTTCCGTCTGGGGACCCAGACCCTGGCCCAGCGCCCAGATGACCGCTTGGGATCGACTCTTGGCGCCGATGCGCCTGTAGGCGGTGCGCACGTGGGTCTTGACCGTGTTGATGCTGACGAAGAGCTCCGCTGCGATCTGGTCGTTGGTGAATCCCGCGGCGATGAGCTCGAGGATGGCGACCTCTCGTTCCGTGAGCCCGGTGGCGAGACGCGCGGCGTTCCTGGTCCGTGCACGCAAGGCTCCAGGCGCGACGCGTCGACCAGCAGCTGCGCGTTCAAGGCGTTCGAGCAGGGCTTCGGCTGTCACGTCCATCGGGACGACGTCGGCAACTCCCATCGCCAGAAGGCTCTCTGAGTCGTCGGCGCGGAGCTCGTCGCGCATGGCCACCACGGCGGTATGGCTGGCGATGAGGTGTCGCAGGTTGTCGTCATCGTCGGCCTCGTTGCCGGACACGTCGTAGACGATGACGTCGTGGTCGTCCGGGCCGTCACTCGTGCCTGTCTCGACGACCACTGCTCGGTCGGGGTCCAGCTGGATGAGATGGGTCAGGCCGGCCCGCGTGAGTTCATGGCGGCTGACGACGGCGACCCGCAGCGGCTTGCTCATGCTCCCGTTCCTTTCGCACCAAGACATGCAGGGCGAGGGCGAGGTGGGACCAGTGCCAGGGCCCCACCTCGCCAGTCGAGCTGGTTCGGTCAGGCTTCGATGGCCTGGCGGGATGCGTTGGTCGACCTGGTGTCGATCTCGATCTTGCGCGGCCGGGCCTTCTCCGCGACCGGTACGACGAGCCGCAGCACGCCGCCCTCGTAGCCCGCCTCGATCCGCTCGAGGTCGAGGTTGTCGCCCAGGACCAGCTGGCGGCTGAAGACGCCGCGGGGGCGCTCGCTGGCCAGCAGCTCCCAGTCACCGTTGTGGGCCACCCGCTCCGCGCGAACGGTGAGCACATTCCGCTCGACGTCCAGGTCGATGGTCTCGGCGGACACTCCGGGCAGGTCGAACTCGATGATGAACCGGTCATTCTCGCGCCAGGCGTCCATCGCCATCACCGCAGGACGGCTCGGCGTGCCGAGCAGCTGCTGGGTGAGTCGGTCGAGGTCACGGAACGGGTCGGCGGTGCGCAGCAACATGGTTGTCCTCCTGGTTCTGTAGGTGGTTCTCTGGTACCTCGCGATCTATATCGGTGAGTACAGATTTGTTATACTTTCCGTGGTAGGTCGACGCAAGGGGTTCGGAGCAAAAAATTGGCTGAGAAGGATGCGGCGGTGTACGCCATCTCGGTGGCCGCCCGGCTGGCTTCCATGGAGATCCAGAACCTGCGCGTCTACGAGCGCCACGGCCTCGTGTCTCCTGCCCGCACCCCGGGCGGGACGCGCCTCTACAGCGCCGAGGACGTGGCCCGGCTGATCCGGATCGGTGAGCTCTTGGACGAGGGCTTGAACCTCGCCGGAATCGCGCGTGTTCTCAACCTGGAGGCGTCCGTCGATCGCCTGCGGGAGAGGAATGCTCAGCTACGGCGTCGCTGACCGGGTGTGGCACAGCGCGGGTGACGCATCGCGTTGACTGGTCCATCGGGGTGAACCGACCGACCGCGGGACGCCTCTAGGCTGGGAGCAACCGGAGGTCGGGTGGTCGTTCTCCACTCCGCACCTGGGACACCGGTTTCGGGTGGCCTGCTCCAGCAGCGCAGCACCCGAGCATCCGTCCGTGACCTGGTCCCAGTCAGGACGGATGTGAACCACCGTCACGCCAGGTCGGACGACTGGCTCACGGGGCCGCGGCCCGAAGACTCTCCAGCAGCGGCCCGGCCGCCTGCTCGAGGAACTGGTCCTGACCCTCGTCGCCGACCTGCACGACGCAGACGTCGGTGAAGCCGGCCTCCCAGAACTCGCTGACCGCCTCGACGATCTTGTCGAGGTCGGGCCCGCACGGGATCGACTCGGCGACGTCGTCGGGTGTGACGAACTGGCTGGCCGACGCGAACCCCGCGGTCGTCGGGAGGTCGGCGTTGACGTTCCAGCCCCCGCCGAACCACCGGAACTGCTCGTGAGCGCGCTCGACGGCGGCCTTCTCGTCGGGGTCCCAGCAGATGGGCACCTGCCCGATCGCGCGGGCACCCTGACCGATGGGGGTGGCACCGTCGACGCCGTTCCAGCCCTTGACGAGTTCGGCGTTCGGCTCGACCGCAATGAGGTGGTCGGCCAGCGGCGCGAACCGCTCGACGCTCTGGTCGCCGGAGACCGCGATGCCGATTCCGACCGGTTCATCGGGCAGATCCCACACCCGCGAGGCGTCGACGGCGTAGTGCTCGCCGCGGTAGGTGACCAGATCGCCGCCGAACAGCGCGCGGATCACCTCGACCGCCTCCTCGAGCATCTCCTGACGCGTCTCGACAGCCGGCCAGCCCTCGCCGATCGTGTGCTCGTTGAGGTTCTCGCCGCTGCCGAGGCCGAGGGTGAAGCGCCCCTCCGACAGCACACCCATGGTCGCCGCCTTCTGGGCGACGACGGCGGGGTGGTAGCGCATCGTCGGACAGGTCACGTAGGTCATCAGCTCGACCCGGTCGGTGGCTTGCGCGACCGCTCCCAGCACACTCCAGGCGTACGGCGCGTGGCCCTGCTCGGTCAGCCACGGCGAGTAGTGGTCGCTCGAGACCTCGAAGTCGAAGCCGGCCCTCTCTGCGGCAACGGCGTACCTCACCAGGTCCCGCGGCCCGGACTGCTCGGTCATCAAGGTGTAGCCGAAGCGGGTGGTCACGACGCCGACCCCAGCACCGACACCGAGTCGACCGGCACGCGCTGGTCCTCGAGCTCTTCGCGGCTGTGTGCGCTCATGCGGCCGTGGTACCCAGCCGGGACCGCGCACACCCGCCTGCCAGGCAGGTCGGCCCGAGGTGCGGGGTCGTGCAGCTGCGCGCTGGCCACGGCATCATGGTCGGGCCTCCAGCGCGACCGATCGGACCACCTCTGCGAAGCGCTCGGCCGCATGACCGTCGCACCACGAGGCCCAGTCCTCGCCGTCGAGAAGGTCCGCATGCTCGAGGCGTTCCGCCCAGCCCTGGCGCGGCCAGGCGTCGATGACCACGGCGGGCCAGCCACCGTGCCACAGCACCTCCGCGGTCACCTCCTGCTGGCGATGGGGGCGCCGCTGGGGGACGACGACGGCAGGGGTGCGCGACGCCGCGACCTCGGCCAGCGCGTTCTGCCCGGCATGGGTGACGACCACATCTGCGTCAAGGAGGGCGTCGAACGGAGCATCGACCCAGCTGCCCAGCTCTGGGTCCAGCACGGTCCAGTCCCACTGGGGCGTCTCCTTCCGCGCCAGCTCGAGGTCCTCCCGCTCGAGCGTGTGACCGCCGGTCCCGGAGAGCACCACCACTCGTCGCGGACCCGGTCGGCGCGGCTGCGGCTCGGCGACCGGGAACCTGGACAGGGCTCCCACGGCGTGCACCCGGTCCAGCGTCGCCGGAGGTACGCCGCGCAGCATGCCGGCCGCCTCGGGTGGCCAGCATCCGACGATCGCGTCGGCCACGTCGAACCCCAAGCGGTGCGCCGAGTCGCCGCGCTCACCGGGCCCCGCCACCGTCACGACTGGGATGCCGTGCAGTCGGACCAGCACGGCCACCTCGACGGACACGTCGACGATGAAGACGGAGGGTGCGACGTGCCGAATCCAGGAGGCGATCTCGGCCATCCGCGAGCGAAGTCCGCGGTGTCCGATCGGCACCCAGTGCAGTCGGTCCCGCGCGGTCCGCTCCACGTCCTCGCCGTTCCCGTCGTCCCTCTCGAGCTCGATCCAAGGACCGGGCCAGCCAGCAGGCGCGGGCAGCGATGAGAAGCCGGTGACGGGCTCGCCGAGTGCGTGCGCGACGGCGCTCGCACGGTGCAGATGTCCGTGGCCCACGTGGTGGACGTAGTAGCCGATCAAGGTCGGAAGACGATCTTGACTGCCCCATCCTGCTTCTTCTGGAACGTCTCGTAGGCGTCCGGCGCCTCGTCGAGCGAGAGGTGGTGGGTGGCGAAGGTCTCGACGCCCAGCACGTCCTCGTCCTTGTTGAGCAGCGCGAGGATGTCGTCGGTCCAGGCCCGCACGTTGGCCTGGCCCATGCGTACCTGCACCTGCTTGTCGAACATCTGGAACATCGGCAGCGGGTCGGCAGCGCCGCCGTACACCCCGACGATGGACACGGTGCCGCCTCGCCGCACGGCGTCGAACGCGGTGAGCAGCGCCTCCAGGCGGTCCACCCCCGCCTTCATCATCAGCGGTTCGGCGATCTTGTCGGGGAGCAGACCGACCAGCTTCTGGACCGCCTTCACCCCACCCGAGCCGTGTGCCTCCATGCCGACCGCGTCGATCACCGCGTCGGCACCGCGGCCGGCGGTCCTGTCGCGTACGACATCGCCCACTGCGTCGTCGCCGAGGCTGGTGAGGTCGAAGGCCTCTGCGCCGCGCTCGGCCACGCGTTGCAGGCGCTCCGGTACGAGGTCGGCCACCAGGGTGCGGTGGCCGCGGTGCATGGCGATCCGGGCCGCCATGTCGCCGATAGGACCGGCACCGAGCACCAGCAGCGTCCCGCCCTCGGGAATGTCGGCGTACTCGACGGCCTGCCACGCTGTGGGCAGGACATCGCTCAGGAACAGGAACCGGTCGTCCGGCGGGCCGTTCGGCACCTTGACCGCGCCGTAGTCGGCGTGCGGGACCCGCAGGTACTCGGCCTGGCCGCCGGGCACCTGTCCGTAGAGCTTGCTGTAGCCGAGGAGGCTCGCGCCGGTGCCGTGCTCGGTGTTCTGAGTCGTCTCGCACTGGCTCTGCAGCCGGTGGTCGCACATCCAGCAGTGCCCGCACGAGACGTTGAACGGGATCACCACCCGGTCTCCGACGTCGAGGTTCCGGATCGAGCTGCCCCTCGCCTCGACCACCCCCATCGGCTCGTGGCCGACGATGTCGCCCGGCTCCATGAAGGGCGCCAGCACCTCGTAGAGGTGCAGGTCCGATCCGCACAGCCCGGTCGAAGTGACCCGGATGACGATGTCGGTGTCGGTCTCGATCCTCGGGTCGGGCACTTGCTCGACACGAATGTCCTTGGGCCCCTGCCACGTCACTGCTCGCATGTACTCCCGGTGTCCGTGACGCCGCCGGTGCACGCTCACCCCCAGGGGTGGCACGTCCGATCCCCGCAGCGCGGTCTGACCAGACCGCGCCTCAACCCAGCCAGGCGTCGAGGTGATCGAGCAGGTCGCGGGCGTCCTCGTAGACCCCGACCGCTCCGGCTTGCACCAGCTCGGCGCGGCTGGTGCCACCGGTGAGGACGCCGTACGCCGGCACGCCGGCGCGCTTGGCGGCCTCGACGTCCCAGACCGAGTCGCCGATGACGCAGGCGCTGCCACCTCCCAGCCGGGACAGGGCCTCCTCGACGAGCTCGGGATCGGGCTTCGACTCCTCGGCGTCCTCCGACGTGGTCGCGGTGTCCGCCAGGTCATCGGCGTCGAGCAGCTCGAAGGCGTGCTTGGCGTGCTTCGGGATGCTCGAGCTGGCCAGCGCGACGTCGACATCCCGCTCTCGGAGTGCGGCGAGCAGCTCCCGGGCACCCGGCAGCAGCACGGTCTCGTCGATGATCTCGTCGTACGCCTGCTCCCACCGGTCGCGGATCTCGTCTCCGTGCTCGCGCTCCGCTCCGTCGCCGGCGACGGCGGCCACGAGCTTGTCGCCGCCCATGCCGATCGCGCGGTGGATCCGCCACAGCGGAACGGAGATCCCGGCGTGTCGGAAGGCGCGCGCCCAGGCGACCGTGTGGTGGTAGTTCGAGTCGAGAAGCGTCCCGTCAACGTCCAGCACGACCGTGTCCATCAGCCACGCACCCGCTCGCTCATGGCACGGAGGTGCCCGGCAGTGCCGCTCGACATGCCACGGTCGCCGAGTGGTTGGCAGGCTGCCGGCGCGGTTACCGGCAGACCGTGAGCACCAACACGCGCGTGATGTCCGCCAGCCCCGCCCAGGTCTGGGCCGTGCTGGCGGACGGCTGGCTCTATCCCCTGTGGGTGGTCGGCGCCTCCCGCATGCGCGACGTCGACGACACCTGGCCCCAGCCCGGCGCGCGCCTCCACCACTCCGTCGGGACCTGGCCGCTGCTCCTGGACGACATCACCGAGGTCGTGGAGTGCCGGCCCGGCTCGCTGCTCGAGCTGAAGGCGCACGCCTGGCCGGCCGGCCGCGCCGACGTGCGGATCCAGCTCCGGCCGCACGGCAGCGACACCGAAGTGGTCATCGAGGAGAACGCAACCAAGGGTCCTGCGGCGCTGCTGCCGAACGTCCTGGAGGACCCGCTGCTGAAGTGGCGCAACGTCGAGAGCCTGCGTCGACTGGCCTTCCTCGCAGAGCGTCGTCAACAGCCGGTGGCGTGACCGAGTACGACGCGGTCGTTGTCGGGTCCGGCCCCAACGGCCTGGTCGCCGCGAACCTGCTCGCCGACCGCGGCTGGTCGGTCCTCGTGCTCGAAGCGCAGCCGACGATCGGCGGCTCGGTCGCCAGCGCCGAGGACGTTCACCCCGGGTTCGTGCACGACACCTTCAGCGCGTTCTACCCCCTCGCCGCCGCGTCGCGCACCATCCAGTCGCTGCGGCTCGAGGAGCACGGGCTGACCTGGCGGCACGCGCCGGCGGTGCTGGGCCATCCGTTCGTCGACGGCAGCTGGGCGCTGCTGCACCGCAACCGCGAGGTCACCGCGCGCCTCGCCGACGCCCGGCACCCTGGCGACGGCGAGGCCTGGCTGGAGCTGTGCGCGGAGTGGGACACCGTGGGCGAGCAGCTGGTCGGCGCGCTGCTGACGCCGTTCCCACCCGTCCGCCCCACGCTCGGCCTCCTCGCCCGTCTTCGCCAGGTGGGCGGGCTGCGGTTCGTGCGCTTGCTCCTGACGCCGGCCGCCGAGCTCGGCCGGCAACGGTTCGGCGGCGTGGGGCCGTCGATCCTGGTGGCGGGCAACGCCGGCCACGCGGACATCCCCCTCGACGCCCCGGGCTCCGGGCTGATGGGCCTGCTGATGACCATGCTGGGCCAGACGGTCGGCTTCCCCGTGCCCGAGGGTGGCGCGGGCCGCCTCGCGGAGGCCCTCGCCAGCCGGCTCGCCTCCCGCGGCGGTCACCTGGCCTGTGACGCCGAGGTCATCGGCATCGACGTCGACCGGGGCCGGGTCGCCGGCGTCCGCACGGCGACGGAGCGAGTGCTCGCGCGGCGAGCGGTCATCGCCGACGTGAGCGCGCCCGCCCTGTTCGGCCGGCTCCTCGACCCCCACGACGTCCCCCGGCGGGTGGCGCGCGGCATGAAGCAGTTCGAGATGGACCCGGGCACGGTGAAGGTGGACTGGGCTCTCGGCGGACCGGTGCCGTGGCTGACCGAGCCGGCGTACGCCCCTGGCACCGTTCACGTCGCCGACTCCGTCGGCCAGATGTCGCTGGCGTTGAGCCAGGTCCGGTCGGGCGCGGTCCCGGCAGCGCCGTTCCTCCTCGCCGGGCAGATGACCACGAGTGACCCGACCCGCTCGCCTGCCGGCACCGAGTCGTTCTGGGCCTACACACACGTCCCGCAGGAGACCCGCGAGGACGCCGGTGACGGCAGCATTCGCGGACTCTGGGACCACGACGACTGCGAGCGCTTCGCCGACCGGATGCAGGCCCGGATCGAGCAGCTCGCGCCCGGATTCGGCAGCACCGTTCGGGCGCGACGCGTGCTCGGTCCGCGCGAGCTCGAGGCGCGCAATGCAAACCTGATCGGCGGCGCCGTCGGCGGCGGCACCGCCCAGCTCCACCAGGAGCTGGTGTTCCGACCGGTCCCGGGGCTGGGTCGCGCCGAGACCGGGGTGGCGGGGCTCTATCTCGGGTCGGCGTCCGCGCACCCGGGCGGCGGGGTGCACGGCGCACCGGGCAGCAATGCGGCCCGCGCCGCGCTGCTGCACCACCGGCTACGCCTCGGGCGTCGCTAGCGCTTCCACCCCCAGGGGTGAGGGCATGTGGCTTCGTCCAGGGATACCTACCTCCCACAGATTCCGCACCTCCAGGAGGACGACGATGACCACCACGGCCCGCGAGATCATGACGCCCGGCGCTGAGTGCGCGCACATCAACGACACCGTGTCCGATGCGGCGCGCAAGATGAAGGACCTCCGCGTCGGCGCACTGCCGATCTGCGGTGAGGACAACCGGCTGGCCGGGATGATCACCGACCGGGACATCGTCCTCAACTGCGTGGCCGAGGGCATGGACACCACCCAGGTCAGGGTCACCGACTACGCCGGCGGTGAGGTCGTGACCATCGGCGCCGACGACTCGATCGACGAGGCCCTGGCCACCATGAGCAAGGCCGGAGTGCGCAGACTGCCGGTCATCGACGGACACGACCTGGTCGGCATGGTGAGCCAGGCGGACATCGCCCGGAACCTGCCCGACGACAAGGTCGGCGACCTCGTGCAGGCCATCTCGTCGATGCCGGACAACAGTTGACCGCGATCATTCCGCGCCCGTGGACCGTCGCCTAGTCGCACTGGTTGTGTGGGCTCATGACGCGCTACGGCTTCCACGCCAGCCACGAGCAGGTGCCCGCCCGCCAGCTGCTCGCTGACGTGCAACGGGCGGAGCAGGCCGGGTTCGAGGTCGCGATGTGCTCGGACCACTTCTCCCCATGGAGTCGCCGACAAGGACAATCTGGGTTCGCCTGGTCGTGGCTCGGAGCGGCGCTGGCCACGACAGACCTCACGTTCGGCTGTGTGAACGCACCCGGCCAGCGCTACCACCCAGCAGTCGTAGCGCAGGCCATCGCCACCCTCGGCTCGATGTTCCCTGGCCGCTTCTGGGTGGCGTTGGGGAGCGGTGAGGCGAGCAACGAGCACATCACCGGCGACGGTTGGCCGCGCAAGGAGGTCCGCACCAAGCGGCTGGAAGAGTGCGTCGAGGTGATCCGGAGGTTGCTCGAGGGCCGGGAGGTCACCCATGACGGACTCGTCACCGTCGACCGTGCGCGGCTGTGGGAGCTTGCAGACCCGGTCCCTCGACTGGTGGGACCCGCGGTGTCGTTGGAGAGCGCTGCGCGGGTGGCCGCCTGGAGCGACGGCATGGTGACCGTGAACCAGTCGCCCGATCGGCTGCAGCGGATGGTGGACGCGCATCGTGAGGCCGGAGGCACCGGACCGCTCGCACTGCAGGTCCACCTCTCGTGGGCGCCGACGGAGGCGGAGGCCGAGGAGATCGCCCACGAGCAGTGGCGCAGCAACGTCTTCGGTGCGCCGGTGGCGTGGGATCTGGAGACCGTGGACGCGTTCGACCTGGTGTCGGAGGACGTCACGGTGGAGCAGGTCCGCACGGTGGTCGACGTCTCCTCCGACCTGGCCTGGCACCGTGACCGGCTTGCCGGGTACGCCGCGTTGGGGTTCGACGAGATCTACCTGCACCACGTCGGGCAGTCGCAGGAGCGCTTCATCGACACCTTCGGCGAGCACGTTCTCCCCGAGCTGAAGGAGGCCTGAGGATGGTGCGGGGCGTGAGCACCGGCGACCTCTGGTGGAAGAACGCCGTCATCTACTGCGTCGACGTGGAGACGTACTACGACTCCGATGGGGACGGCGTCGGTGACCTGGTGGGACTGACCCAGCGGATCGACTACCTCGCCGAGCTCGGGGTGACCTGCCTGTGGCTGATGCCGTTCTACCCGACCCCGGACCGGGACGACGGCTACGACGTCACCGACCTCTTCGGGGTGGACAGCCGGCTCGGCACCCACGGCGACCTCGTCGAGCTCCTCCGCACCGCGGACGACCGGGGCATCCGGGTGATCGCGGACCTCGTGGTCAACCACACCTCAGCGCAGCACCCGTGGTTCAAGGCGGCTCGGAGGAGCAAGGACAACCCCTACCGCGACTACTACGTCTGGCGCGCCGACCCGCCGCCGGACACGTCCGACAAGGTCGTCTTCCCCGACAAGGAAGACAGCATCTGGGAGCTCGACGAGCGCACCGGTGAGTGGTACCTGCACCACTTCTACTCCTACCAACCGGACCTCAACTTCGCGAACCCCGAGGTGCGCGACCACATCGCGAAGTCCATCGGCTTCTGGCTGGAGCTGGGGCTGGCCGGCTTCCGCGTGGACGCCGTGCCGTTCCTCATCGCGGACGTCGACACCGCCGGCGACGACGTACCGGGCGACCCGCACGGCTACCTGAAGGAGCTGCGGTCATTTCTCGGACGACGCCGGGGCGACGCGATCCTGCTCGGCGAGGTCAACCTTCCGCACAAGGAGCAGCGCGCCTACTTCGGGGGCTCCGACGGCGACGAGCTCACCATGATGTTCGACTTCATCGGCATGGAGGCGATGTACCTCGCGCTCGCGCGCCAGGACGCCCGGCCGCTGGCCAAGGCCCTCAAAGCCAGGCCGAAGATCCATCCGGACTGCCAGTGGGCGACGTTCGTGCGCAACCACGACGAGCTGACCCTCGACAAGCTCTCCGACGACGAACGCCAAGAGGTCTTCGCCGCCTTCGGACCCGAGCCCGACATGCAGATCTACGGCCGTGGCCTCAAGCGCCGCCTGCCCACCATGCTGGACGGCGATCCACGACGCATCCGCATGGTCTACAGCCTCCTGTTCAGCCTTCCGGGAACCCCGACGCTCTACTACGGCGAGGAGATCGGGATGGGAGAGGACCTGGCGGCCGAGGGCAGGATGGCGGTGCGCACTCCGATGCAGTGGTCGCCGGGTCCCAACGGCGGCTTCTCCACCGCTCCCCCACGGCGCCTGATCCAGCGGCCGGTCCCCGACGGCTACGGTCCCGAGCGCGTCAACGTGAGCGACCAGAAGCGCGACCCGGACTCGCTCTGGAACTTCGTGCGCACGCTGATCCAGACCTACCGTGACTGCCCGGAGCTCGGCTGGGGCGAGTTCCAGGTCCTCAAGCAGCCGCGTCGGGAGCTGCTGGCCCACCAGTGCACCTGGCAGGGCTCGTCGATCGTGGCCCTGCACAACCTGTCGCCCCAGCCGGTCACCACGCAGCTCGAGCTGGAGACCGATCAACCTGTCTGGCTCGACGACGTGCTCGCCCACAAGTCCGTCCAGACCGGCCCGCGCGGCGCCGCCGAGGTGTCGCTCGAAGGGTACGGACACCGCTGGCTGCGAGTGCGGCGAGAAGATCGAACCGACCTTTGACGCCTTCATGAGCCGGTGCGGTAGCAGCGCTCGACGCTCGTGGCCGTATGCAGAGCGGCGGGCGCGGGTACCCGAGATGTGAGCTGAGGAGGTGCGAGATGGCGCGTGCCATCTGGACCGGGTCCGTGTCGTTCGGTCTGGTCAACGTCCCGGTCGGCCTGTACTCGGCGACCGAGGACCATGACGTCCACTTCCACCAGTTCGAGAAGGGCACCACCGCGCGGGTGCGGAACCAGCGGGTCAACGAGAAGACCGGTGACGAGGTCGCCTACAAGGACGTCGTGAAGGGTGCCGAGCTCAGCGACGGCGGGTACGTGATGATCACGCAGGAGGAGCTCGAGTCCGTCGAACCCACCAAGAGCCGCACCATCGACATCTCCGACTTCGTGGACGCCGCCGAGATCGACCCGATCTACTACCAGAAGTCCTACTACCTCGCCCCTTCCGACGACAGCGCGAAGAAGGCCTACACGCTGCTGGTGAAGGCCATGGACGACGCCCAACGCATCGGCGTGGCGACCTTCGTGATGCGGGGGAAGCAGTACCTGTGCGCGATCCGCCCCTCCGGGAACGTGCTGGTGCTGGAGACCATGTACTTCGCCGATGAGGTCCGCGACCCGGCCCAGGAGCTCGACCAGCTGCCGACGCGGAGCAAGGTCGGCGACAAGGACCTCAAGACGGCAGTGAACCTGGTCAAGGCGATGACCACGCCGTGGGACCCGAAGAACTACCGCGACACCTACACCGAGCGGGTCGAGAAGCTGATCCAGGCGAAGAAGAAGGACCGCGAGATCGTGATCCCCGAGGACACGGAGGCCGAGGCGGACGAAGTCGTCGACCTCCTCGCCGCGCTCCAGGCCTCACTCGACTCCGCCAAGGGCCACAAGGCCGGCAACACCCGCGACCTCCCCCAGCTCAAGACGCGCAAGGCCGCAGCGAAAAAGACGACAGCCAAGAAATCCACCACCCAAGAAGTCCACCAAGAAGTCCAGCGCCAAGAGGACTGGTGCGAAGAAGTCCACGGCCAGCTCCAGCCGTCGCAAGGCGTCCTGACGCCCACCCGTTCGCCCGTCGCCTCCCTGGGACCGGGCTTGAGCGACGGACCCGACGGGCACCGCTGTCGTAAACCGACGACTCCCCGGAGAATCGATCTCGTGACCGACACCCAGTCCAAGCCGTCCCCTGCCTTGTCCGACGAGGAGGTGGCGCTCCTCGACGGGTGGTGGCGCGCCGCCAATTACGTCTCCGTCGGACAGATCTACCTGCTCGACGACCCGCTGTTGCGGCGTCCGCTGGAGCGGGACGACATCAAGCCGCGGCTGCTCGGCCACTGGGGCACGACCCCAGGCCTGAACCTGCTCTGGACCCACCTCAACCGGCTGATCCGGGAGCGGGACGTCAATGCGATCTTCCTGGCCGGCCCGGGTCACGGTGGCCCGGCCGCGGTCGCGAACGCGTGGCTCGAAGGCACCTACAGCGAGGTCTACCCCCGCATCGGAGACGACGAGGAGGGGCTGCGGCGGCTGTTCCGGCAGTTCTCGTTCCCCGGCGGGATCCCCAGCCACGTGGCCCCGGAGACGCCCGGGTCGATCCACGAAGGTGGTGAGCTGGGCTACGTCCTGTCCCACGCGTACGGCGCCGCGATGGACAACCCCGACCTGGTGGTGGCGGCGGTCGTGGGCGACGGTGAGTTCGAGACCGGCCCGCTGGCCACGTCGTGGCACGCCAACAAGTTCGTCGACCCCGTCCACGACGGTGCGGTGCTGCCGATCCTCCACCTCAACGGCTACAAGATCGCCAACCCGACCGTCCCGGCCCGGATCCCGCGCGACGAGCTCGAGTCGCTGCTGCGCGGCTACGGCCACTCTGTGCTGACCGTGGAGGGCGATGACCCGGCTGTCGTTCACCAGCAGCTGGCGGCCGCTTTGGACGAGGCGCACGACCAGATCCGCGAGATCCAGCGCGCGGCCCGGGAGGACGGCGACCTCGAACGGCGGCCGTGGCCGATGATCCTGCTCGTCACGCCCAAGGGCTGGACCGGCCCGGATCGCGTCGACGGCGTCCAGGTCGAGGGGACCTGGCGGGCCCACCAGGTGCCGCTGGCCGCCACGCGGGATGACGACGACCACCGGCGCCAGCTCGAGGAGTGGCTGCGGTCCTACCGACCCGACGAGCTCTTCGACGACCAGGGCCGGCTGCTCACGGAGCTGCGGGCGTTGGCGCCGGACGGGCCGCGCCGGATGAGTGCCAACCCGCACGCGAACGGCGGCGAGCTGCGCAGGCCCCTGGTGCTGCGAGACTTCCGCGACCACGCGGTCGACGTACCGTCACCCGGCGGGTCCTCGCACGAAGCCACCCGGGTGCTCGGTCAGTACCTCGTCGACGTCGTGCGCGACAACCCGGACAACTTCCGGCTCTTCGGGCCCGACGAGACCGCCTCGAACCGGCTCGACGCGGTCTACTCGGTGACCGACAAGGTCTTCGCCGGCCGGATCGAGGACGTCGACGAGCACCTGGCGCACAGCGGCCGGGTGATGGAGATGCTGTCCGAGCACACCTGCCAGGGCTGGCTCGAGGGCTACCTGCTGACCGGCCGACACGGGCTCTTCAGCTGCTACGAGGCCTTCATCCACATCGTCGACTCGATGCTCAACCAGCACGCGAAATGGCTCAAGACCACCCGCACCCTGGAGTGGCGGCCTCCGGTCGCCTCTCTCAACTACCTGCTCACCTCGCACGTGTGGCGCCAGGACCACAACGGCTTCTCCCACCAGGACCCCGGCTTCATCGACCACGTGGTCAACAAGAAGGCCGAGGTGGTCCGGGTCTACCTGCCACCGGACACCAACACCCTGCTCTCCACCATGCGGCACTGCCTGGAGAGCCAGCACTACGTCAACGTGGTCGTGGCCGGGAAGCAGCCGCAGTTCGACTGGCTGGACGCGGACGCGGCCGACCTGCACTGTGCCCGCGGGGTCGGCATCTGGGACTGGGCCTCCCACGGCGTCGACGACCCGGACGTGGTGATCGCCTGCGCGGGCGACGTACCGACCCTCGAGGCGCTGGCCGCCACCAGCATCCTGCGCGAGCGGCTGCCGGACCTGAAGGTGCGGTTCGTCAACGTCGTCGACCTGATGCGGCTCCAGGACGAGACCGAGCACCCGCACGGGCTGTCGGCCCGCGACTTCGACACGATCTTCACCGTCGACAAGCCGGTGATCTTCGCCTACCACGGCTACCCATGGCTGATCCACCGCCTCACCTACCGCCGCACGAACCACGAGAACCTGCACGTGCGCGGGTACATCGAGGAGGGCACCACCACGACGCCGTTCGACATGGTGATGATGAACAACCTCGACCGCTTCCACCTGGTCATGGACGTCATCGACCGGGTCCCCTCGCTGGGCTCGCACGCCGCCGCGCTGCGCCAGGAGATGGGCGACCTGCGGCGCCGGGCTCGCGCCTGGACCCGCGACCACGGCGAGGACCTGCCCGAGGTCGTCGAGTGGTCCTGGGCGGACGCTCAGCCGGGGCGTGGCTCCTCGCCCTCGACCACGGCCGAACCGGCCAACCCCGCCGACCAGGACTGACGGTCACCCCAGCAGGGCGCGGACCTGCCGGGCGATCGCGAGCTCCTCGTCGGTCGGCACCACGAGCACGTCGACCGGACTCTCCTCGGTGCCGATCCGTCGGGGACCGTCGGCGTCGTCCTTGTTGAGGTGCGGGTCCACCGCGATGCCGAGCGCGGACAGCCCGCGCAGCGCGTCCGCACGCACCCGGGCCACGTTCTCCCCGACTCCGCCGGTGAAGACCACCGCATCCGCGCCCTCGAGCACGGCCAGGTACGCGCCGACGTACTTGCGCAGCCGGTGGCAGTAGACCTCGTACGCCGTGCGCGCGGTCTCGTCGCCGGTGTCGACGGCGGACAGCAGGTCGCGGAAGTCGTGGCGGCCGGCCAGCCCTTGCAGCCCGGAACGATGGTGCAGGAGCTCCTCGAGCCGGTCCACGTCGTAGCCGTGGCGCAGCAGGTGCAGCAGCACCCCGGCGTCGACGTCACCGGGCCGGGTACCCATGACCAGCCCCTCGAGCGGGGTCAGGCCCATGGAGGTGTCCATGGGTGCGCCACCGCGTACGGCCGCGGCGGAGGCGCCGTTGCCGAGGTGCAGCACGACCAGGGACAACTGTTCCTCCGGACGCCCGAGGAACCGGGCGGTCTCCCCCGCGACGTGCGCGTGGCTGATCCCGTGCGCGCCGTACCGGCGGATGCCCAGCCGCTCGCTCACGTCCCGGTCCACGGCGTACGTCGCGGCCGCGGTGGGCAGCCCCGCGAAGAACGCGGTGTCGAAGACCGCAACCTGCCGCAGGTCGGGGAACGCCGCGCGGGTCGCGCGGATGCCGGCCAGGGACGGGGGGTTGTGCAGCGGCGCCAACGCCACGAGCTCCTCGATCCCGCGCTCGACCTCGTCGTCCACCAACGTGGGATCGGTGTAGCGATCCCCGCCGTGCACCACCCGATGACCGACGGCCAGCAGGTCGCCGGGATCGACACCGGCCTCGGCCAGCGCCGAGGTGACCTCGTCGAAGACGTCGTCCCAACCGGTCTCGTCGACCCGTTCCACGGTTCCGCCGGCCACGATCTGCTCGCCAGGGTCCAGCACCTGGTACTTCAGAGAGGAGGAACCGGCGTTGAGGACCAGCACGGAGCCGGTCATGCCGTCAGCCTGATCACGTGGCCACCTTGACACCAGTCGATGTAGTGAGCGGCCTACGCGTCGAGGAAGCGGTCGGCGGTGGCCGGGATCTCTCAGGTGCGGCCACACCGACCGGCGTGCCGCGTCGCCTTGCCTCAGCTCTTGGCGGCTGCCTTTCCACCCTTGCGGCCGGCCTTCTTCTTCTGCGCGGTGGTGCCGCCCTGACTGCTGTTTCCTCCCTTGCCGCTCTGCTCGCCCCCCTTCTTGGAAGCGTCCTTGGTGTTGGCGATCTTGGCGGCGCGCTCCTTGGACATGCCCTTGTCCTTGAGCGCCTCGTACTGCTTCTCGTTCTTCACGTTGGCTGACTTGCCTGGCATCTCTGACCTCCTCGGCTCGCGCTTTCTCGCTGGCGGTACCCAGGGCGACACGGGTGGCCAACCGGGAGCTCAGCCAAGTGGCGGTCACAGATTTCACACCTTGGGATGTACCAACAGGAGTCGGCTGTCTGGACTACTGGAGTACAGATTCCGGGGAACACCCCCGACCCCATCAGCCACGTTGAACAGTCGGCGTGGGCATCTGCTAGTTGTGAATGAGTCCGCCCATGGCCGAACCTCTCGGGACGAGAGCCGCGCGCCCTCACGAACCGATCGGCGCCGACGCACTCACCCGTGCGGAGCGCAGTCGACGCACCGGCGAACTGATGCGTCAGGCCCACGCGACCCAGGACGAGAGGCGCCGCTCAGAGCTGTTGGATGAAGTCATCCTTCTCAACCGGTGTGTGGCCGAGGCGATCGCCAACCGATACCGGGGACGCGGCGTCTCGGAGGAGGACCTGCACCAATCGGCCTTCGAAGGGCTGGTGAAGGCGGTCCACAAGTTCGACCCGACAATCCGGCCGGACCTGCTGACCTACGCGGTCCCCACCATCCGCGGAGAGGTGCAGCGTTGGTTCCGCGACCAGAGCTGGATGGTCCGGCCGCCGCGACGGCTGCAGGAGCTCCAGTGGCGGGTCAGCAGGAGCATCGAGTCACTGTCACAGGAGCTGGGGCGGCAACCGAGCGACGCCGAGCTGAGCGAGCACGTCGGCTGCTCGAGGGACGAGCTCGACGAAACGATCCAGTCGTTCGGCTGCTTCCAACCGGCCTCGATCGACAAGCCTGTGGGTTCCGGCACCGGGGCCACGCTGGCCGACGTTCTCAAGGTCGACGACGAAGAGCGGTCCAGCATTGAGGCACGCGCCCTCCTGAGGCCAGTGCTCCGGCGGCTGCCAGAGCGAGACCGCAGAATACTGTTCCTGCGCTTCTTCGAGGACCAGAGCCAGAAGGAGATCGGGGCCGAGCTCGGAGTGACCCAGATGCAGGTCTCGCGACTGCTCGCGCGGATCCTTCGCGACGTGCATGCCCAGATCGGCTGAACGCTCAAAACCCTGATCCGCGCGAGAAGACCTCGAGAACCCACCGCCAGCGGCGGGGTTCAGCGTGCCCGCCGCCGCCCAGCCGCTTCAGTTCTCGGTGCGGATCAGCGCGAGGCGTTGCAGCAGGTTCTCCAGCGAGTCCTCGAACTCCGTGGCGGAGTGGTCCTCGTGCAGAGGCCCCCGCAGTCGTCGGACGATGGGGTACGGGCCCAGCGCCGCGTCTGTCTCCTCATCGACGACGTCGAGTGGTCCCAGGTCCGCGCCCAGTGCGGAGACCTCGAGCAACAGGTGACCGAGCAGGAAGCTGGTGAACGCCCGGTACGCCTCCACGCACGCGGCGTCGCTGAACCCCTCGCGACCCAGTCCATCGAGGAAGGACTCCACCCAGCGCAGGCTCCGCAGCGGCGGTCGCAGCCAGGGCGCCTCCGCGGGCCGGGATGCCACCAGTGGAAAGGCCTTCGGATGCGCAAGCGCGACCCGCCGGATCCCGTGCGCGAGCCGCTGGAGGTAGTCCTGCCACCCGTGCTCGGGCCGCTCGGGCACGTCCGGGTCGCTGGCCATTCCGTCGACGATGCGCTCGACCACGGCGTCCAGCAGTTGCTCACGACCGGGCACGTAGCGGTACAGCGCCATCGCCTCGACGCCGAGCATGGTGCCCAGCCGTCGCATCGAAAGACCGGGCAGTCCCTGTTCGTCGATGAACTCCAGAGCGGCGTCCACGATCCGGTCGCGGCTCAACGGCACCCGGGCTGACGGGGGCTCGTCACCACGGACCACGGCCGCGTCCCCATCCAGGCGTTGGGAGGCCGTGGTGTCGCGTGGTTCGTCGTCAGCATGCCCAGCCATGTCAGCTCCTTCTCGCTTGCTGCAGGTACCCGCGGCCGCCGGGGCCGGACCAAGTCGCCCGAAACACCCCAAGGGGTGGTGATGAGCGCTGGGTCGGTGGGCACCGACGTCCGAGCAGGGTTTACGTCGTAAACGGTCCCCGAGGGAGGGACCGAGCGCAGTTCGAGGCTCGGGAGGGTCAGATGATGGGAAAGTTGAAGTGGCTGGTTGGTTTCGGTGCCGGGTATGTGCTCGGGGCCCGGGCGGGCCGTGAGCGATACGCCCAGATCGCGGCCAGGGCCCAGGAGCTGTGGAGCGACCCGCGGGTCCAGGAGAAGGCCGGCCAGGCGCAGCAGGCGCTCAAGGAGAAGGCAGACCAGGCGCAGCAGGCCGTCAAGGACAAGGTCGGCGACAAGACCGGCGGCAACGGCTCCGGGTCCACTGTCTCGTCCGGTGCCAGCGGATCCGCCGGGACCAGCCGGTCGAGGACCAGCTCGGGCACCGGCCCCAGCTCTGGCGCCCACAGTGCGAAGTCATCGTGAGCCAGACCACCGACCCGCAGCACGAACGCGCGGTCACCGGGTCGGCCGTGGGCGGTGATTCGACCGGCGAGCTGGTCTCGCGGCTCTCCAGCGAGGTCTCCCAGCTGGTGCGCGACGAGTTCCGGCTTGCCCAGCTCGAGATGAGTGGCAAGGCGAAGAAGGCCGGCATCGGGGCCGGGCATGTTCGGCGCCGCGGGTCTGCTCGCCCTGTATGGCGTGGGAGTTCTCCTCGCCACCGTCATCCTCGCGCTCGCCTTGGCGATGGACGCCTGGCTCGCGGCCCTGATCGTCGCCGTCGTGCTGTTCGTCGCGGCCGGTGTCGCAGCGCTGCTGGGCAAGAAGCGTGTCCAGGAGGCCGCACCGCCGGTCCCGACCATGGCCGTGGAGAACGTCAAGCGGGACGTCGACGCCGTCCGCCATCCCCACGACCACTGATCGGGCTGCCGACTCTCAACTGACGCAGGAGTGAGACCCATGGACGAGAACACCGCTGGCCCGTCGGCCGGCCCGGACACCGAGAATCCCACCGCGGCCACGGCGACGCCGGAGATGGCCGAGCTCGAGGCCGATATCGCCCGCACCCGCGAGGACCTGGCGGACACCGTCGACCAGCTCACCGCCAAGCTGGACGTGAAGGCCCGCATCCGCAGCCGCGCTATCGAGGCCAAGGACGTCGCAGCCCTGCAGGCGCGCTCGGCGCGGCAGCAACTCGTCGACAGCGACGGGCGACCCAGGCCGGGGGCGATCGGTGTTGCCGGCGGTGTGCTGGCTGGCCATCGCCGCGGTGGTCCTGGTCAAGCTGTGGCGGCGGCCCAGCAGGCGTCGTGGCAGGCGGCGTTGAGACTGATGTTCGGCAAGCACGCCCGGAGGGACCCCGACGACGACGAGCGGCCAGGTCCCGGCGAGACTGCGGACAAGCCGGACTCGCCTGGGGACCTGACCAAGCAGTCCTGGTTCTACGTCGTGCGCAAGACAGTTCGCGAGTTCTCCGACGACCAGTGCACGGACCTCGCTGCAGCGCTCACGTACTACTCGGTCCTCGCCCTGTTCCCAGCCGCGATCGCAATCCTGTCGCTGGTCGGACTGGTCGGCCAGGGCCCGAAGACGGTCGACACGCTCCTACAGATCCTGCGCGACCTCGGCGCCTCCAGCGCCGCCGACACCCTCGAACCCACACTGACGCAGCTGAGCAACACCTCCCACGCCGGCCTGGCGCTCATCCTCGGCCTCGCCGCGGCCCTGTGGTCCGCATCCGGCTACGTCAACGCGTTCGGCCGCGGCATGAACCGGGTCTACGAGATCGACGAAGGCAGGCCCATCTGGAAGCTACGGCCAGCGATGCTGCTGGTCACGGTCATCACCCTCGTCCTGACCGCCCTGGTCGCCCTCGGACTGGTGCTCACCGGCCCGGCCGCCCAGGCGGTCGGCGACGCCATCGGACTCGGATCAAGCGTCGTCACCCTCTGGAACATCGCCAAGTGGCCCGTGCTGCTGGCCGTGGTCATCCTCATCGTCACCCTGCTGTACTACGCCACCCCCAACGTCAAGCAGCCCAGGTTCCGCTGGATCAGCCCCGGCGCCATCGTCGCCATCCTCACGTGGATGCTCGCCTCCGCCGCGTTCGGGCTCTACGTCGCGAACTTCTCCAGCTACAACAAGACCTACGGCTCGCTGGCCGGCGTCATCGTGTTCCTGCTCTGGCTGTGGATCACCAACCTCGCGCTGCTGTTCGGCGCCGAGCTCGACGCCGAGCTCGAACGGGGCCGCGAGCTCCAGGCCGGCATGCCCGCCGAGCACACCATCCAGCTGCCGGCGCGCGACACCCGCAAGAGCGACAAGGCCGCCGAGAAGGAGCGCTCCGACGTCGCCCGGGGCCGCCGCATCCGACTCACCCACGGTCAGGAGCAGAACCAGGACCAGCGCCTGGACGCAGACCGCGCCATGGCTTCCCACGAGCGTTCCGAGAAGGGCAGGACATCATGAAGTCCGAGAAGCAGAGCAGCAAGACCGCGAAGATCCTCTACCGCCCCTGGGGTCTGGTCGCCAGCCTTCTCGGCGGACTGATCGCCGGCCAGATCTTCCAGCAGGTCTGGAAACGCCTCGACCCGGAGAGCTCCGAGGACCCACCCAAGCCGCTCGAATCGGAGTACCGGCTGCGCAAGATCCTCATCGCCGCCCTCATCCAAGGCGCCATCTTCTCGGTCGTGCGAGCCCTCATCAACCGCGGCGGGGCCCGCGTCTTCCAGCGCTGGACCGGGGAATGGCCCGGCGACTGACGCGAGGCCAGGCAAGGGTCTCCAGACCCAGATCGCCGACGCGACCACTGGGGCCAGATCCTCTGCGTCGGGTGGGTGCTACTGGGCGACGTGCTGGCTCGGGTCCGTGTCGGAAGACGAGTCGGTGGGTGTCGTCGAGGACGGCAGGGCTGCGATGGGTGAGCGCAGCCGGGCGAGAAGCGGCAGGGCGAGGAGGGTCACCGCACCCAGGATCAGGAAGGAGGCGGTGGGGCTGTCGAGGGTGAAACCGACGATGCCGGTGACGACGAGGCCGCCGAGGTTCCCCAGGGTCCAGACCAGGCCGGAGGAGATGCCGTCGGTGTCTCCTCCGGTGTGCCGTTCGACGAGCTCGAGGATGATGGCGAGCATCGGCAGCAGGAGCAGACCGGCGAGCGACAGGCAGACCAGGCCCATGCCGAAGCCGGGCGCAGCCGCGAGCAGGACGCACGCCATGGTGGTCACGACGGTCGCGATCACGCCGGCCCTGACCTCGCGGCGCCTGCGGACCGCGACGACTGGGATGACGGCGGTGCCGACGACACCGGCGAGCACGCAGCAGATCAGGATGACGCCGACCTGGTCGACCGTGACGTCGGCCGGCTCGAGGAGCGCCTGGGTCCAGGTGGTGAGGGCGATGAAGGTCCCGAACGGGATGAACGCGAACAGGCACAGGCGGCGGACCAGGGAGTCGCTCCACGCGGCGCGGACCGCGGCCAGGCTGACGCGCGGACCGGTGCTGGTCTCGAGGTTGGCGAAGGGTGCCGGAGTCCGCAGCGCGATGGCCAGGGCGATGGCGGCGGCGACTGCGTAGGCAGCGTGGGCTGCGACCAGGTTCGGCAGGCTGCCGGCATCGGAGAAGGCTGCGGAGAGAGCAAAGGCTCCGACGAAGCCGGCCCAGGTGGCGGCGGTGGCGGCGGCGATGCCGGCGGGCCGGTGCTCGGGCCTCAGATAGCCGCGGGTGAGTCCGATGATGCCGGTGAGCAGGATCGGCTGCCCCAGCGCCGCCACGCACGCACCGCTCAGCATCCAGTTGAACGAGTCGCCACCGAGTCGTAGGCAGGCGCCGACCGCGGTGATCACGGCGCCGAGCAGCAAGGCGCCGCGCAGGTTGCGGTCGATCAGGAACCCGGCCGGGATCGCGAGCAGCACGAAGCCGAGCACGAACACGTTGGCCAGCCAGCCGATGGCCGCCTCGGACACGCCGTACTTGTCCGCGGCGACCGTGGTCACCGGGGCGAAGGTCAGCCAGACCATCTGGGTCGCGGCGACCGCGAGCGCGAACGCTGCGACGACACCCCAACGGCTCTTGGTTTCCATGGTCAGTCTCCGATCAAGGCGGTTCGCGCGGCAGGCGCCGGCGACACGAGGTAGGCACCACCTGCCTGAGGGCTCGGTGGCTGATGACAAGGTGCTGGCGGACGGGTGCTGGGACGACCCACCGAGTCGGGCCGCCCCTGCCGTGCCTCAGGCTGGAGCGTCGAGGGCTTCCTGCGCGGCCCGGCGGCCGGAGCTGATCGCCCCGTCCATGTAGTTGTTCCACTCCTCCGCGGCCTCCGAGCCGGCCCAGTGGATGCGGCCGGTCGGCTCGGCGAGGGCCTTGCCGTACTGGGTCCAGACCCCGGCGCCGAGGCGGCCGCCGTAGCAGCCGCGAGTGAACTCCTCCTCGGCCCAGTCCTTCTCGAGGTAGTCGAACGGCTCAGCCGCCTGCGGGCCGAAGAACTTCACCAGCGTGTCCACCACGAGCTGGCGACGCTCGTCGGGCTTCAGCTGACCGGCGGAGCGTGCGTGCGCGCCCTCGAAGAAGCCCACCAGCACCCCGCACGACCCGTCGTGCGGAGAGTTGTCGAGGACGACGTTGAACTCGTCCTCCAGGCTGAGGGCGAAGCCGTTGAGCCCGGCCTCGCGCCAGAACGGCGTCTCGTAGGCGACCTGCACCTTGATCACGTGTCCCGCCGGGACCTGCTGGGTGAGTCCGTCACGCCTGGCGGGCAGCGGCGGCAGGTACCGGACCCGGCCGGCCAGCGTCGGCGGCAGGGTCACGATGACCCGGCTCCCGGTGACCTCGCCACCCTCGAACGCCACCAGCACGCCGTACTCGTCCTGGCTGATGGTGCGCACCACCGCGTTGAGGCGCACCCGGTCACCGAGCTCGGTCGCCATCCGCTCCGCGATCAGGTGGCTGCCACCCACGATGCGGGACTCCTGCGCGCCGCCGGTCGTGGAGACCAGGCGGTTCAGTCCCTTGGCCGCCCTGGACGAACCGCAGGAAGTGCAGGAACGACATCTCCTCGGCCTCGGCGGAGCAGAGCGCCGGGACGAGCAGCCGCAGGAAGCGCTGAGCCAGCAGGTCCGCGGTGTTGGCGGTCAACCAGGCGTCCAGCGTCTGCCGGTCGAGCTCCGCGGCCTCGGGCGCATCCCAGGCGGCCTCGAGCGGCACGGTCTCGGCGAGCGCGTCGATCTCGGCCTGCAGCCGACCGACCTCCATCGCCGTCTCCAGCGGGAGGCCGAAGGTCTCGTCGGCGTAGCGAACCCGCTCCCCGCCGGTCAGAACGGTGACGGCCTCGCCGTCGTCGTAGCTCCGGAACGTCTCCAGGCCGAGCTCATCGATCAGGTCCAGGACGACGTCCTGGGTGGGGCCCACCCATTGACCGCCCATCTCGAGCGGTGACTCCGTTGCTGAGCTGCTCTCCGCAGGTCCGTCCGCCGACCCGGTCACGGGCCTCCAGCACGACCACCGACTGCCCGGCCTCGACCAGAGAGCGGGCAGCGGCGAGCCCGGCCAGGCCGGCTCCCACGATGACTACGTCGACGTCGTGCATCTCAAGACTCCCCAATGTTGAACGCTTGTCCGAATGTGAGCCAGACCCTAGGCTCACGATCGCGCGTTCCACAAGGGTTCTCAGGGAAAACTTGGACGATTGTCCGATTCTTTGCGCTACGGCTGGTCCGTGACTGCAGCGCAGAGTCAGCGAGCGGCGCGACGTCCACCAGGTCGACCAGCATCTCGGTCAGCATGGCGAGGTCGCGCCGAGCCCGCACGTCATCGGGGTCGGCCACGTACTGCAGGATGATCCCGTCGACACTGGCCACCATCACCCTCGCCAGGGCCTCGAACGGGACCGCGCACAGCTCACCTGCGTTGTTGGCTGCCTGTTGACACCACTCCGCGACGATCCGGCAGTACCGCTCGGTCTGCCAGCGTGCGAGATGCTCGAGACCGGGCGTGCGCAGGGAGTACATCACCAGCTCGTACTGCATCACCTGCAGCCACCGCTCGTCGACGACCAGACGCGTCCAGAAGGTGTCCAGGCCGGCGCGGATCGCGCGCTCGAGTCCCTTGTCGGTCTCCGCCGACCCCCGCAGCACCTCCGCGATCTCCTCGGTCACGTCCTGGATCACCGCCTTGAGCAGCTGTTCCTTCGAGCCGAACACGTACGAGAGAGTGCCCAGGGGAACGCCCGCCTCGGCGGCAACGCCTCGCAGGGTGGCGCCTTGGACGCCGTCGCGCGCCAGCACTCGGCGTGCCGCCTCCACCAGCTGCGTACTGCGAACCGACGCCTTGACGTAGGCCATGGCCGCCCCCTTTCTGGGTCGCTTGTCCAAGATTCTTGCATGCGATCGGTCGCCATCGTTCGACCGAAGACGTGACCACTTGCCGTCTCGAACGTCTTTCCGTCCCCTGCCGATTTACCGCGACGTTGCACTCGGCGACGGTCGACCTGTCAGGCGAGCCCATCACCGACAGCGAGAGCGAGATGCGGGCGGCGACGGCCCGTCAGTCGCCAGGAGGGCGCGCCTCCGCGAAGCGAGCCAGATGTCGGTGTACATCGGACACGTGACCACGCTTCACCGAGTCGACCCATGAGTACCACCGCGCCGATCTTGACCGCCGGCTTCTGGCGGACCCGGCGGGCGGCCGCGGTGGCCGGCATCGCCTTCGGTGTGCTGCTCCTGACCGCCATGACGATGCTGCGCCTCGCCCTGGCCGATGACGGACTCGAGACGCTGCGCGACGACGAGAATCGCCGCAGGATGATCAGGCTGAGTCTCCAGATCATTCCGTTTGCGGGCATCGCCTTCCTCTGGTTCATCGGGGTCGTCCGTGAGCTCATCGGGCAGGTCGAGGACCGCCTCTTCTCCACCGTGTTCCTCGGCAGCGGCCTGCTCTTCCTGGCGTTGCTGTTCTCCGCCGCTGTCAACGCCTCGAGCATGTTGGCGATGCTCGACAGCACGCACACCAACGGCGACGTGTGGGCCTACGGTCGCGACACCACGCAAGGACTCATCACCGTCTACGCCATGCGGATGGCCGCCGTGTTCACCGTGTCGGTCAGCACGGCGGGCCTACGCGCTTCGACGCTTCCTCGCTGGGTCTCCTACGCCGGATACGCTCGTGGCGCTGGCACTGCTGTTCGGTTCGTCCGAGCAGAAATGGCTCCAGCTCCTGTTCCCGGGCTGGGTGCTCCTGCTGAGCCTCTTCCTCCTCCTGAAGAGGCCCCCGGAACGATCTCCCCAGACAGACGCACCAGCTCCTGGTTGAGGTCTTGCGGGCGGTCGAGAGGCTTCCGGTGAGAGCCGCCCTCACTGCCGGGACGTGACGATGCGCATCCGTTCCTCGGGGGTGATCAGGTGGTCGCTGTCCTCGGCGTCCTCGCCCAGGTCGATCTGGACCCGGTGGATCCGGCCGGTGAAGACGCTGTCGCGGCTGCCGTACTCGTCGCTGACGGGGGTGCCGCTGTCGGAGCCGACGTCCAGGGTCTCGTCTCCGGAGAAGAGCATCGGCACGGTCGCCTCCACCCGGCCGCTGGCGACCTGGGTGCCGTCGACGTAGAGGTCGGCGGTGCCGCCCTTGCCGAGCCCGCCGCCGTCGTAGCGTGAACTCGAGGCGCACCTGGTGGTCACCGGCCGGCACCGCCTCGTCGGCACGGACGTGGAAGCGCTGGATGCCGAACAGGTTGTAGCAGTACGACGGGCGGCCGTCGTGCAGGTAGATGCTCCAGCCGCCGAAGGCGCCGCCCTGGGCGACGATCACCCCGTTCGCCCCGCCGTCGGGCGACGGTGAGGTCGGCCGTGACGGCGTGCGACTTGTTCTTCACGTTGAGCACGACGTTCTCGGTCAGCCGGCCCATCCCGCCGAACAGCACCTGGCTGTTGCCGCGGATCAGGGTCGGCCGTCCGGCCAGGTCGGGGTTGAAGCGCTCGATGCGGCGGTCGTCGAGCGGGAAGACCTTGTACTTCGACCCCTCGAGCAGGAACTTCTGCTGCAGGTGTGCGAGCTGCTCGGGGTTCTCGGCGGCCAGGTCGTGGGCCTGGGTCCAGTCGTCGGGGCCGTAGAGCTCCCAGCGGTCCTCGTCGTAGGCCGGCAGCGGTCGCGCTGACATCCCAGGGGGTCGAGTGACGGGTGACCGCCGTCCAGCCCTGGTGGTAGATGCCGCGGTTGACGAACATCTCGAAGTACTGGGTCTCGTGGTGCTCGGCGGCGTCGGCGTCCTCGAACGTGTGGCTCATGCTCACGCCCTCGTAGGGCCGCTGCTGGATGCCGTGCACGAAGGTCGGCTCGGGGAGGCCGGCCGCCTCGAGGACGGTCGGGGCGACGTCGATGACGTGGTGGAACTGGTTCCGGACCTCGCCCTTGGCGTCGATGCCGCTCGGCCAGTGCACGATGGTGCCGTTGCGGGTCCCGCCCCAGTGGGAGGCCACCTGCTTGGTCCACTGGTACGGCGTGTTCATCGCGTGCGCCCAGCCCACGGCGTAGTGGTTGTAGGCGTTCGGGGTGCCGAAGTCGTCGATCCGGGAGGCCATGAACTCGGTGGTCTGCAGCGCGCTGGCCCCGTTGAGGATGATCAGCTCGTTGAAGGAGCCGTACAGGTCACCCTCCGCCGAGGCGCCGTTGTCGCCGATGATCACGTAGACGAGCGTGTCGTCGAGGATCTCGAGCTCGGCCAGGGCGTCGATCAGCCGGCCGATGTGGTGGTCGGTGTGCTCGAGGAACCCGGCGTAGACCTCCATCTGGCGGGCCATGACCGGCCTCAGGTCCTCGGGCGTCTCGTCCCAGGCCGGGATCTCGTCGTGCCGCGCGGTCAGCTCCGCCGACTCCGGCACCACGCCGAGCTCCTTCTGTCGGGCGAAGGTCTCCTCGCGCAGCGCGTCCCAGCCCTGGTCGAACTTGCCGCGGTACTTGTCCGACCACTCGGCGGGCACGTGGTGGGGCGCGTGCGTCGCACCCGGCGCGTAGTAGGCGAAGAACGGCTTGTCCGGCATCAGCGCCTTCTGTTGGCGCACCCACGAGATCGCGTGGTCGGTCATGTCCTCGGTCAGGTGGTAGCCCTCCTCCGGAGTCCGGTCGGGCTCCACGGGCGTCTGGTTCTCGTAGAGCGCCGGCGCGTACTGGTTGGTCTCGCCGCCGAGGAAGCCGTAGAAGTACTCGAATCCCCCGCCGCCGGCGGGCCAGTTGTCGAACGGTCCCATCGGGCTGGTCTGCCAGACCGGCACCTCGTGGCACTTGCCGAACTGCGCGGTGCAGTAGCCGTTGAGCTTGAGCGTCTCCGCGAGCGGCGCGCAGTCGTTGGGCCGCAGCGAGCTGTAGCCGGGCGCCGAGGTGGCGATCTCGGTGATGCCGCCCATGCCGACGCTGTGGTGGTTGCGCCCCGAGAGCAGCGCCGCGCGGGTCGGGGAGCAGAGCGCAGTCGTGTGGAACCGGGTGTAGCGCAGCCCCTCGCCCGCGAGCCGCTCGAACGTCGGGGTCGTGCACCGGACCCCCGAACGCGCTCGACGCCCCGAACCCGCAGTCGTCGATCAGCACGATCAGCACGTTCGGTGCGCCCTCGGGCGGCAGCAGCGGCTCGATCGGCGGGAACGACGTGTCCGGGTCCTTCGCGTCGTACGTCGCGGCGACGTTCGCCGCCTCGCTCCGGAATCGGCAGAACCTGACGCTGCACCGACCTGGCCACAAGACCTCCTCGTCAGGGCACCCGAGGCCCGATGACCCCGGACGTGCATAACCCACGATCACCGGCACAGGTCTTTGTCGACTCACCCGCATCGAGTGACCTTGGCCGGAGACCGTCCTGCCGTGCCGCCGCACGAGCACTGATACCCATATCATTTAGATCGACATCTCCTCAGTGCTGCGTTGACCATGATTCTACTCGATGTACTCGACGAGCATTCCAGCGACGATCACCCACCTGATGAATCGAGACGCGTTTGGCACGCTGCGGTTCTTCGACAGCTTCCCCGACGACGCCACCGTCGCAGAAGCTCTTCGACAACCTCGACTTCCAGCGCGCGTACAGCCATTTCTCACCGCGATGCCGGCGCGTCCCTGTCGCGCATCGCGACCGCGCTCCGCAGCTTCGGCCCGGACAACCAGACCGTGCTCATCTTCGAACGCTTGATGACTCTCAGCTCGCTTTTCCTGACCGCGAACGCCGAGACGGTCTACGCATCGCGTGGCTCGACCTTCAGCGAGTTACCTGTTTTTTTCTAGATCCCTCCCGTCTGCTCGGCCTGGTCGACGACTTCTGGTTTCACTACGTCGCCTACCTCTGGCTGGCCGGTCCCGACCACTGTTTAGGCGGCAGTTTCTCTTCTTGCCGCCCTCTACTAGGGCGCTCTGCCCTACTAGGTGTACTACGTCTTCCGTCGCAGACCTACGGCAACCTCCTCGGCGCTGCGCGGCTTCCTGTCGATGGCGACCCCGGCCCGTCTGTCGGCAGCGATCAAGCAGCACGTACGCATCTATCCGTTGGCCCAGTCCTCTACCCGCCTAGCGTCACGTTCGTCAACGTCTCCGGCGAGTCGTTGAACACCATCCACTCGATGGACTTCTCGTTCTTCGAGGAGGTCAACCAGCTCGTCCAGGAGGAGCCGAACGCGGCGATGGACCCCGAGACTCTCGCCTGCTGCCTCGATCAGCATCTAGCACGGGCGCCCGTTCGCGCCCGACGAGCGGATGAAGGCGATCCTCACCGAGGCCGCCGCGGTGGGCAACGCGACCGCACGCGCCATCGCCTATCGCTGCACGGCTGGAGGACGCCTACTTCTACCCCGACAGCGCCTGGTGCACCCCGTTCGTCGGCGGCAGCCACGAGTTCCTCCGCGACGGCGTACGCCTGCTCGCGCGCGCGCCTTCATGTTCTTCTACGCCACCGGGATCACCCCGGCCATGGCAGCCCGAGTCGTGGGCGCCGGATCCGCCTACGCCGGCGCCTTCGTCGACTCGGCCGGACGGCCCTTCGACGGTGCCAAGACCTACCGGCTGTACCTTGCCTCCCGACGTCCCGGCGCGAACCTTCTGGTCGCTGGTGCTCTACGACACCCAGACCCGCTCGATGCTCCAGACCGACCAGCAGTTCCCCAGCATCGGCAGCCAGAACGACGGCCTGGTCACCAACCCTGACTCGCTCCACCGACCTCTACTTCGCACCCGAGCCACCGCCGGACCACGAGTCGAACTCGGTGCAGACCTGGCCCAGGCAAGGGCTGGACCGTCATCCTGCGGCTCTACGGTCCTCAGCAGGCGTGGTTCGACCAGACCTGGCCACCCGCGGAGATCGAGCTCCTCGACTGAGCCCGCGAGCTGCCGCGCTACAGGACCCGCTCGACGTCCGGCGCGATCCGGGCCGGTGGGCGGGAGCTCGACGTCGACCGGGCCCTCCGGCACCGCGGAGGATGGCGGGGCGGGTCCTTGAACGAGAAGCTCAGAGCGCGCTCGGTTCCGGTCGGGTGCCGATCTGGACGAACGGGATGGGGCAGCACTCCTCGCCGGCGCACTGGATCAGGTCGTCGCAGCCGGCGTCGCGTGCCGTGATGAGGCTGTCGCGGATCACCTCGAGGTCGGCGATCTTCTCGTTGATCTCGACGAGCTTCGCCTCCGCTCGTGCCTGCAGCCCCGCGCCTGCGCCATGACGGTGGCGTCCCGCCTCCAGCAGCTCGGCAACCTCGTCCAGGCTGAACCCCAGTCGCTGGGCCGCCTTGATCACCCGCAGGATCGTCACGGTGTCGTCGTCGTAGACGCGGTGCCCCCCGGGGCTGCGGTCTGGCACCGGGATGATGCCGCGTCGTTCGTAGTAGCGCAGCGTCTCGATGTTGATGCCGACGGCGTCGGCGACCTGGCCGGCGCGGAGAGCGGTGCTCATGCTCGGCCTCCGACTCGTGCCGCGGCTCGGTCCCTGAGAGCGGCAAGGACAGCCGCGTGAGCGGCGCCGGTCGAGACGGTCATCGAGACCGTCCCGTCGCTGATGGAGAGGTCGAAGGTGAAGAACGAGCAGCAACCCGTCTCCTTCACGGCGAGACCGGCCGCCCGTGCTGCCGCCTCGGGGTGGGCCCGCAGCTCGAACCGCAGCCGCTCCGCGGACACCTGCTCCACGGCACGTGACGTCCTCGGCGAACAGCGCATCGAACTCGGCGCGGCGCAGCGGGTGCTCGACGGTGGGGAGGGTGCATGACTCCGGGACCCAGTCGTCGTCGGCCAGGAGGTTCTCGCTCATCCCTCGACGATAAGTCCGTACCCGGGTACGGAATGCAAGGGGCGCCGAGAAGTCCGGCTCGCCACCGGGCGAGATCAGCGGCCAAGCGGTCCGCCGGGTCATGGCGAGTTCGAGCGACCACATCCGTCACCGTCGCTAGGATCCGGCCCAGCGGCGGGCTGTCCCGCCAGGAGCCGAGAGGGCGCCATGAGTACCCGACCAGACGAAGGCAACGAACCTGGGGGCTCCGGTAGCCGCCGCCTGATGATCCTGCTGGCGGCGGCCATGTTCGTCCTGGTCGTCGACACGTCGTTGATGAACGTGTCGATCTCCGCGGTCATCACCGACCTGGACACGACCGCCAGCGGCGTGCAGTCCGCCATCGCACTCGAGGCACTGGTCTCGGCGGCGTTCATCCTGATCAACAGCAAGGTCGGCGACCTGATCGGCCGGAAGCGGGCCTACGTCCTGGGGTTGCTGGCCTACGCCGTCGGGGCCTTGGCCATGACCCTGGCCCAGAGCCTCACGGCGATCGTCATCTTCTGGGCGATCATCGGCGGGCTGGGGGCCTCGTTGCTGCTGCCGGCGATGCAGTCGCTCATCCACGGCAACTTCGAGGGCGCTGCCCAGAAGCAGGCCTATGCGCTGGTCGGTGCGGCTGCAGCCATCGCCGCTGCGATCGGTCCGCTGCTGGGCGGGTTCGTCACGACCTACCTCTCGTGGCGGGTCGGCTTCGGTCTGGAAGTCGTCATCATCGCCGTCGTCCTCAGCCAGATCCGGCTGGTCAAGGACGTCCCCTACACGGGCTCGCGCCAGGTCGACGTCGTCGGCGCCATCCTGTCCGTCGTCGGCATGGGGGGTGTGGTCCTCGGCATCCTCGTCTGGCAGGAGGGCGGTGAGTACGTCGGCCTCCTCATGGTGATCGGCGCCGTGGCTCTGGTGCTGCTCGCTCGTTGGTTGATCCGGCGAAAGCGCGAAGCGCAGGTCACCCTGCTCGACCCGGACCTCTTCCGGCATCCACACTTCACGGCCGGCGTGTCCGGGCAGATGATGCAGCAGGTCACCCTGGGTGGAGCGATGATCGCCCTCCCGCTCTTCTTCCAGATGACGCTCGAGTACGACGCCCTCGAGGCCGGCCTCTCGCTGGCACCGCTGTCACTCACGATGTTCGCGGCGGCTCTGGTGGCCGGGAAGCGGTCCGGAAACAGGAGACCTGCCGCGATCATCCGCGCCGGGTTCCTGCTGTCCACCCTGGGAATCGCGGTCATCATCCCGTTCGTTCCGCGCGTGGACAGCGGCTGGTACCTGGTGATCCCCCTGGCCATCACGGGCTGCGGGCTGGGTCTGCTGGTGTCGCAGCTGAACAACTACACGCTCGCGCCAATCGAAGAAGAGCGCGTCAGCGAGGCCGCCGGAGTGAACTCGGCCGCCGGATCCTTCGGGCTCTCGTTCGGCCTCGCCATGGCCGGAGGCATCATGCTCGCCGCTCTCTCGTGGAGCTTCACCAGCATGACCGAGAACAGCGACGTCATCCCGGCGGCCCAACAGCAACAGATCGCCGCCGCCCTCGAGGACGACGCCGAGGTCATGAGCAACACCCAGCTCGAGGAGCAGATCAGCGGGCAGCCCCCGGCGGTGGAGGCCGAGGTCGTGGCCATCAACAACGACGCCCGCAACCTCTCGCTCCAGATCGCACTGCTGGTGCCGCTCCTCGCCGGCCTGATCGGGATCGGCAACTCCTTCCGCATGATGCGCCTACCCGACCAGAAACCGCTGTCACCGCTCGAGGGGATGGACCTCGGCTGACCGACCATGGTCGGGTGCGCGTGGCTCAGAACCTCGAGCCGCGCGTTGGCACGCAAGTTGGCTCAACTGGTGGTTGAGAAATCAAAGTATCACTTGAGAATACTAAACCTCGGTGGCTACTGTCTCGGGCGTGAAGAGATACCAGCAGTACTGCTCCGTGGCGCGGGCCCTCGACGTGGTGGGCGATCGCTGGGTGCTGCTCATCGTGCGCGAGCTGCTCGCCTTCGGGCCCAGTCGCTACAGCGACATCAGGCGCGGTCTGCCCGGCATCGCCAGCAACCTGCTCGCCGAGCGCCTCAAGGCGATGGAGGCCGAGGGGCTGATCGACCGCCGCGAGGCACCCGCGCCGATCGGCACCAGGGTCTACGAGCTGACCCCGCGCGGCCGCGAGCTCGAGGAGGTGCTCCGAGCCCTGACCCGCTGGGGGCTGCCGACCATGACATCGGGGCCCTCCGACGACGATGCGGTGCAGCCCCAGTGGGGCGCGTTGCTCGCGGGCCTGACCCTGACCGGGAAGGTGCCGGCAGACGCGCGGACGGTGATCGGCCTGGAGACCGGGACCGACTCCGTCCGAGTGGTTCTTCGCCATGACGGCTTCGAGATCGAGCGGGGGCTCGGCGACGACGCCGACGTCACGTTGCGCGGGTCGGCCCTGCTCGTCGGCGGTCTCATCTCCGGCCAGCTCACCGTCGTGGAAGCAACGGACATGGGTCTCACGATCGACGGTCGGGCAGACCTCCTCACCGACCTGGTCGACACCCACCGCACCCCGAGAGGAGCCACGCAGTGACCTACACCGAGACCGATCTCGTCGCCACGATCGAGCAGCTGTCGGGAGATGAGCTCGCCGCGCTGAGCCAGCCGCGGCTCGACGGCATCGACCAGTTCCACGCCGGCGGAGCCGAGGCCGTCGATCGGCTGCTCCCGAGCCTCGGGCTCATCCCCTCCATGACCGTGCTCGACGTCGGCTCGGGATTCGGTGGGCCGGCCCGCCAGGTGGCCCGCTCGACGGGCTGTGCAGTGGTCGGAGTCGACATCACCCAGTCCTACGTCGACACCGCACGGGCGCTGACGGAGGCTGCCGGGCTGTCGGAACAGGTGGACTTCAGGTGCGCCGACATCGCCGAGGTCGAGCGAGCCGACTTCGACGCGGCGTACACGATGCACGTCCAGATGAACGTCGAGGACAAGCCGGCGTTCTTCACCGAGATCGCGAAGCGGCTCCGGCCAGGTGCCCGCCTGGCGACCTTCGAGGTCTGCCGCCGCGGGCCGGACGACCCGGTGTTCCCCACACCATGGTCGATCGACGGCTCCGACAGCTTCCTGGCGACCCCCGCCGACCTGCACACGATCATCCGAGGCAGCGGGTTCGAGACGGTCGAGTGGGTCGACGAGACCGCGTGGATCCTGGACTGGTTCGCGGGGCTCGGCGTGCGCCTGGCCGCCGCCGCGTCCGCAGCAACCCTGTCCGCACTCCTGACCGACGGCCCCAGCCGCATGATGAACTTCGCGGGCGCCCTCAGCGACGGCACGCTGACCATTCACCGCGGCGCCTTCACGCTCGCGCCGTAGCCATCGCTCAGCGACGCCAGGAGACCCTTCCGGCCCGGATCGTCATGCGGACGTCGGCGAGATCGAGCGGGTTGGTCAGGCTGGTGGCGCTGAGCACGACGAGATCGGCTGGCGACCCTTCTGCGACCGTCCCGGTCTCCGTCTCTGCGCCGAGCGCCTCGGCGGGCTTGGTGGTGAGCATGGCCAGGACCTGGTGGACGTCGAGCCCGCAGCCTCCCAGGGCGGTGAGCTCACCCTCGGTCGCGTGCTCCGGCAGGTAGCCGACGTCGGTGCCGAAGAGCAGGCGTCCCCCGGCCTCGTGGAACAACGCGAGCGAGGCGTAGATCGGCTCGAGATAGGCCGGGTCGCGGGTGACCGTCTGAGCGAACATGTCGAGTGTCGGGACGAGCCAGGTGCCACGTGCCGCTGCCTCGCGCAGCAGCGGGCCGGTTCCCTCCGTCGTGTCGGGGACGTGAGCGATCACGTCGACACCGGCGTCCAGCGCGACCTGCAGGCCGGCCTGGTCCGAGGTGTGCGCGAAGACCGGCATCCCGCCTCGTCGAGCCAGCCGCACCGCGGCAAGGGCGACGGCCGGCCGCATGGGCTTGACCGTCGTCGGCTCGACGTACGATCCGGTGAAGAGCTTCACCACCTCGGCGCCCTGCCACCGGTTTCGATGGAAGGCGAACGTCGCCCCGACCCTGCCTGCGGGAGTAGGGGTGTAGGCCTTCTCCAGCCAGTTCAGCTCGTCCCGGATGTAGAACGGCAGACCGCGCTCCGGGTAGAGGCCGGTCCCGGCGGACCTGATGCGGGGTCCAGCCAGCTCACCCGACTCGATCCGACGTTGAAGGACCCGCGTCTCGAACGGGTTGGAGCCCAGGTCGCATGCGCTGGTGAACCCGCGACTGTTGAAGAGGTCGTCGAGGGCGGTCTGCAGGTCGGCGGACGGGGCACGACGAACCCCCCGCCAAGCCGGCTCGGTCAGATGTACATGAGCGTTCCAGAACCCAGCCGTCACGACCGCTCCGGCCAGGTCGATCTCCTCCACACCCGGGGCCGGGCTGAAGCGTTCGTCGGGCTCGATCCGACTCACGACCCCGTTGGCAAGGATCAGCGTTGTCGATCTACGGACACCATCCGACGGTGCTGCTACGAGCGACGCGTTCCGGAGGGCAAGCACATCCATCGCGGACCTGATCGCAGTTGTCGGCCCCGTGGGAGAATCAACCAGTGCAGATCGGGATGCTCGGGGCGTTCGAGGTTCGCGCGGACGACGGCATCCTGGTGGACGTCCCCGGCGCCCGGCTGCGCGCGCTCTTGGTCGCCCTCGCGCTCGAGCCGGGCCGCGTGGTCCCGAAGGCAACGCTGGTCGACTGGATCTGGGGTGAGAGCCCGCCGTCCGACGCGTCGAACGCCCTGCAGCGCCTGGCTTCCCGACTGCGGAAGGCGCTGCCCGGAGGTCTGGTCGAGGGACAGACGGGCGGCTACTCGATGACGGTGGAACCCGACGCTGTCGATGCCCTGCGGTTCGAACGCCTCGTCGGACGGGCGCGCACGGAGGAGGGTCCGCGGCGGGTCGGCCTGTTGCGCGAGGCGCTCGCGCTGTGGCGCGGTGCGGCCATGCAGGACGTCGGGCTGGAGGACAGCGCGGCGTTCGACGCGGCGGCGACTCGGCTCGAGGGGCTACGCCTCGCGGCGATGGAGGACCGGTTCGAGGCGGAAGTCGGCCTGGGCCACGGTGCGGAGCTGGTCCCGGAGCTGACCGATGCGGTGGCGTCGCATCCGATGAGAGATCGGCTGGTTGCCTCCCTGATGCGTGCGCTCGTGGCGGCCGGTCGCGACACCGAGGCGCTGCTCGTGTACGAGCGCACCAGGGAGGCCCTGGCCGACGCACTCGGTGTCGACCCCTCCCCGGAGCTGTCGGCCCTGCACCTCGCGCTGCTGCGGGGTGAGCTGGGACAGCGGGAGGAGAACCGGAAGACCAACCTGCGTGCCGAGCTGACCAGCTTCGTCGGCAGGGACGCCGACGTGGCCGTGGTCCGAGAGCTCGTCGCGGAGCATCGCCTGACGACCTTGGTCGGGCCGGGTGGGTCGGGCAAGACCAGGCTGGCGACCGAGGCCGCACGCACGCTGCTCGGTGACCTGCCCGACGGCGTCTGGTTGGTGGAGCTCGCAGCCATCGGCGCCGACGGTGACGTGGCCCAGGCGACGCTCACCGGGCTGGGGCTCCGCGACGCTCTGCTCGGCGCCGCACCGAGCGCCGAGCCGGCGGACGGGCTCATCGCCGCTCTCCGCGACCGGGAGGCGCTGCTGATCCTGGACAACTGTGAGCACGTCATCGAGTCGGCGGCGAAGCTCGCAGATCGGCTGCTTGGTGAGTGCCGGCTGCTGCGGATCCTGGCGACGAGCAGGGAACCACTCGGCATCACCGGTGAGGCGCTGTGGCTGGTCGAGCCGCTCGCCCTGCCCGCGGACACCAGCCCTGGCGAGATCGAGACCTCTCCAGCCGTGCGGCTGCTGCGGGACCGGGCCGGCGCGGTGCGCAAGGATCTCGGCGTCGACGACCACACCCTGGCGACGATGGTGCGCATCTGCCGGGCGCTGGACGGGATGCCTCTGGCGATCGAGCTGGCCGCGGCCAGGTTGCGCACCATGTCGGTGGATCAGCTCGCCAACCGGCTCGACGACCGGTTCCGCCTGCTGACCAGCGGTAGTCGTACGGCGTTGCCGCGGCACCAGACGCTGCGTGCGGTGGTCGACTGGAGCTGGGAGCTGCTCACCGATGCCGAACGCATGGTCCTCCGCAGGCTGTCGGTCTTCTCGGGTGGAGCGAGTCTCGAGGCGGCCGAACAGGTCTGCGTCGGCGATGGCGTCGAGCAGGACGAGGTGCTCGAGCTGCTCACCTCACTGGCCGAGAAGTCGCTGCTGGTCACCGACGCTGACGGCGCACCGCGCTACCGGATGATCGGCACGATCAAGGAGTACGCCGCGGATCGGCTCGCCGAGGCGGGGGAATCGGAGCTGGCCCGGCAGGCGCATCTCGCCTACTTCACCGAGCTCGCCGAGACCGCCGAGCCGCACCTGCGCCGTGCCGAGCAGCTGGAGTGGCTCGCTCTGCTCGAGGCCGACCACGACAACATCAGTGCCGCGCTGCGGCGGGCGATCGCGGACGGCGACGCCCAGGCGGCGATGCGGCTCGCGGCGGCCGCCGGGTGGTACTGGTGGCTGGGCGGGCGTCGGGCCGAAGGCCTCGAGCTGCTGATCGCGGCCGCCAACCTCCCGGGCGACGTCACCGATGACATCCGCGCGATGACGTACGGGCTGGTGGTGCTCTACGTCACCTCGGGGCGAGGCGACGAGCACCTGGGCGCGGAGTGGATCCACAAGGCATACCGGTTCAGCCAGCTCAGCGGGCACGACAACCCGCTGCTGGGACTCGTGATCGCGCTGGAACGGCTGCTGGAGGCACCGGAGGAGGCAGTGACGGCCTTCGAGTTCCTGCTGGACAGCGTCGACCCCTGGGTACGCGCCACCGCTCGCTGGCAGGTCGGCAAGATGCGCATCGTGTTCGGCCAGGGCGGCCGGGAGGCGGAGGCCCACCTGGAGCTGGCGCTCGCGGAGTTCCGGACGCTGGGCGAACGGTTCGGCATCTCGTTGGCCTTGTCCGACCTGGCCGGCCAGTGTGCGCTGCGTGGTGAGCTCGCCGAAGCCTGCGTGTACTACGACCAGGCGATTGCGGTGCTCACCGAGCTCGGCGCCGTCGAGGATGTCATCGAGGTGCGGACCCAACAGGCCCGGCTGTACTGGCTCAACGGCGATCGCGAGGCCAGCGCGGCCACGATCGCCGAGGCCGAGCGGAGCGCGGAGGGCGTCACCTGGCCCTACGCCCTGGTCAACCTGGCGCTCGCCAAGGCGGAGCTTGCTCGTCTGGGCGGTGACACTGCGGAGGCCCGCCGACAGCTCGGCCTCGCAACCACCCTCCTGGGGGATGCCGCGGAGCAGCCGGTCCTCCGCGCTGAGAGCCACAACCTGCTCGGCTACCTCGCCGAGGATCTGCAGGAGTCCCGCAACCACCGCATGGCTGCCTGGCAGGCGGCGTCCGAGTCTGGCGCCCCCATCGTGATCGCCCAGGTCCTCGTCGGGCTCGCGGACCTGGCGGCTCGCCTCGACCAGTACGAGCAGGCTGCACGCTTGCTCGCTGCCAGCGTCGGCGTACGCGGACTGCCGGATCGCTCCCACCCGGACGCGGTCAGGATCGAGCGGGACGCGCGGCGTCACCTCGGCGAAGCTCGGTTCGCCGAGGTGACGCAGGAGGGCACGCAGGCGAGCTGGTCCGAGCTGGTCGAGGTCACGCTCGCCTCGTGAGCGGAGTCCGGTCGCTGGCTCAGCTCGCTGCGCGGTGAACGACGATGTCGCCGTGCCGCGTCCGCGCGTGGACCGAGACCGTGGCGTCGGATGCGCGCCGGGCTCTCCGGCGCCGCGACTGAGTTGCGCACCGACCCTCGTTCACTGCTGACGTCGACGTGGGCAGCCGCGCCCTCGCCGATGCCGACCTCGATGTCTCCCGAGCCGTTCATCAGCTTCGCGTGACCCTGGGTCATCCGGCCGATCCGAATGGGACCGCTGGCCGTCGTCGCGGTGACGCTGCCGTCGGCGCGGTCGATGTCCACACCGCCGCTGGCACTGCTGACCTCGAGGTCGGCCGAGGCGTGGCCGATCCAGACGTGCCCGCGCGAACCGTCGATGCTGGCGCGTCCGGCGAGGTGGCCGATCGCCACCTCACCGGCCGCGATGTTCGCCTGCAGTGCGTCGACGCGGTCCAGCTGGACCTGACCCGACGCCATGTGCAGCTCGCAGTCGCCGAGCGAGCCGTCAGCGTGAACACTCGAGTGCGCCAGGTAGGCGACCAGGCTGGAGCCGGCGGGCAGGTCGATCGTGATGGTGACCGAACCGTCCTTGTCGCCAGGGGCGGTCGTCTTGACCGACAGCTGACCACCGGCGAAGTCGACCTTGGTCTTGTTGGCCACCTTGACGTCCGTGCGGCTCGCCACGTCGACGGGCTCGACCAGCACCACGGTGTCGGCCCGGTCGCTCGCGGTGACCCGCACCCGGGCGCCGGCGACCTGCACGGTGGCGGCGATGGGGCCCGGCGTGGCGAAGGTTGGCATGGCGCTCAGCTGACCTTGCGCCGGTAGACGGCCATCGCGAGCGCATAGGCGACGACGAGGATGCCGAGGCACCAGGCGAGGGCGAGCCAGATGTCGCTGTCGACGGGACGTTGTGCGAACAGGTCCTGGATCGTGTTGACGATCGAGGTGACCGGCTGGTTCTCCGCGAACGCCCGCACGGGACCCGGCATGGTGTCCGTGGGGACGAAGGCCGAGCTGATGAACGGCAGGAAGATCAGCGGGTAGGAGAATCCGGCGGCACCGTCCACGGACTTCGCCGACAGGCCGGCGAGGACGGCGACCCAGGTGAGTGCCAGGGTGAACAGCGCCAGGATCCCCGCGACAGCGAGCCATGCGAGCGGGCTTGCCGAGGTGCGGAATCCCATGACGAGGCCGACCAGCACGATGATCACGACCGAGAGCCCGTTGGCGACCAGCGAGGTCACCACATGTGCCCACAGCACTGACGATCGGGCGATCGGCATGGAGTGGAACCGCTCGAAGATCCCGCTCTTCATGTCGGTGAACAGCCGAACGGCGGTGTAGGCGATGCCCGACGCGATCGCGATCAGCATGATCCCGGGCAGCAGGTAGTTGACGTAGTTCTCGGTCCCCGTCTCGATGGCCCCGCCGAGCACGTAGACGAACAGCAGCAGCATGGCGATCGGGGTGATCGCCGTCGTGATGATCGTGTCCATGCTGCGGAAGACGTGACGCATGGAGCGGCCCAGCAGGACGCTCGTGTCTCCGACGAAGTGTGTGCTCATGACTGGTCCTTGGTTGTCTCGGCCTTGCCGTCGTTCCCCACAAGCACGAGGAAGACGTCTTCGAGGGTTGGCTGCTTCTCGACGTACTCGATCGTGGCTGGCGGGAGCAGCTGCTTCAGCTCGGCGAGAGTGCCGTTCGCGATGATCCGTCCCTGATGGAGGATGGCGATCCGGTCTGCGAGCTGCTCAGCCTCGTCGAGGTACTGCGTGGTGAGCAGAACGGTGGTCCCCTGCTTCGCGAGCTCCTGGATGACCTGCCACACCTCGATGCGTGCTTCGGGGTCGAGCCCCGTGGTCGGCTCGTCGAGGAAGATCACCTTCGGCTGCCCGATCAGGCTCATGGCGATGTCCAGGCGCCGGCGCATGCCTCCTGAGTACGTCGACACCTTCCGCGAACCCGCGTCGGCGAGGTCGAAGCGGGCGAGAAGGTCGTCCGCCACCTGGCCGGTGTCGCCCAGGTGCCGCAGCTTGGCCACCAGCACCAGGTTCTCCCGACCGGAGAGGATCTCGTCGACCGCGGCGAACTGTCCGGTCAGGCTGATGGACTCCCGAACCTGGACCGGGTCCGTCGTGACGTCGAACCCGTTGACGGTGGCGGTCCCGGCGTCCGAACCCAGCAGCGTGGACAGGATTCTCACGATGGTGGTCTTTCCGGCGCCGTTCGAGCCGAGCAGGGCGAAGATGCTGCCCGGTGCCACCTCGAAGTCCACGCCTTGCAGGACCTGCAGGTCCTTGTAGGCCTTCTCCAGGCCCTGCACCCGGATCGCGGGCTCGCGCTTCTGCAGCCCTGATGCTGCTATCGCTGTACTTGTCATGCCCCCAAGATCGCCGCCCGGCCTGACATGCCCCCGCCATGCCCCTGACACGGCCACTGACACGACCACTGACACAGCCCGACCCGGGCTACTGCTCAGTCCGGCCTGGTCATCCACCGGTACGCCGCGGGCTGTCCGGCGTTGAACGCCGTCTCCTCCTCGTCGCTCACGGGGACGAAGCCGACGCTGGTGTAGCAGGCGATGCCGACCTCGTTGTCGGGGTGGACCCGCAGGAAGACGTTCGCGAGCGCCGAGCGCACGGGCCGTGGAGACCAGCTCGTTGGCGAGGGCACGGCCGAGGCCCTGGCGCCGCAGCGCCGGGTCCACGACCAGGTGGGCGAGCTCGGCCTCGTCCTCGTCCGCCTCGACCCACAGCTCGCCGTACGCGACCGGGACCCCGTCGCGGAGCAGGAGGTAGCCGCTGATGTCCGGGTCGGTGTGCCAGCCCGCCAGGACCGCGTCGGGATCAGTGGCCCCGGACGGCACCCACTCGCGGGAGAACGGCGAGGCCGCGCACCAGCCGACGACGCTGGCCGCGCAGCTGCCGTCGTACGGCACCAGGGTGGGGCCGTCGCTCACGGTCAGTCCGTCGTCGCGCCCTGGGCGGGTGCCGGCACCCGGCACGGCTGCGGGGCGCCGTCACAGCACGGCTCGATGTAGAGACACGAGGGACAGCGGTTGTGCGCCTGCTCGGCGTACATCTGGTTGCCGCAGAACGGGCACGGGAGGTCGAGGGCCACGTCGCCCAGCATGGACCGATAGTCGCCGACGTTTCGCACGTCACCAGCGGCGTGTCGCGTCCGAAACGTCTGCGACTATCCCGCCGGTGACAGGCCCAGCGCCTTGGTCAGCTCGTCGGAGAGCGAGGCCGAGTAGACGGTGGTGAGGTGACCGCGGTCGCGGTAGGGCAGCACGTCGCCGATGACCGACGGACAGGAGCCGTCCCAGCACAGCCACTTGGTCGGGTCCACGACCTCGGTGCCGGTCTCGTCGGCCGCGGACTCCGAGAGGTCGGCGTCGGCGACGGACGCGGGGAGGGGCACGAAGAGGCAGTCACCGAGGTCGTTGCCGCTCTGGGTGAGGCACTCGTCCGGGCAGCTCCTCGGACTTCGGTACGTCGCGGAGCAGGACGGTGCGGTCGGCCGTGGTGGAGAGCCGGGTGAACAGGTCGACATACCCCTCGTGGGTGGCGTCGTCGATCCCTTCCTTGGGGATCTTGTTGCCCTCGTCGTCGTACAGCACGGGGTTGGGGCCGCTCGAGGAGACCACGACCAGGTCGGGGTGCAGCTCGGCGATCTGGTCGAGGGCCCAGCTCCGGAAGTCGTCGCACTCGGGCCAGAGCGGCGACCCCGGCGTCAGCTCGCCGACCGAGACCAGGGATGCCCCGCAGTTCGGCTTCACGAAGTAGTAGGTCTTGTAGCCGAGTGACGAGCCGATCTCGTCGAACGCCGGGATCCACATCCGCCCGTGGCTGTTGCCGAAGACCACGATCGTGCGCTCGGCGTCGGGGTCACCGCGCGGGCAGAGCTCACGAGAGTCCTTCTCGTAGTTGCAGTCGCCGAGGTCCGGCTCGTCGTCCCGGACGGTCAGGATGTCCGGCTCGAGCTTGCTGGGGATCGCCATGTGGTGCCGAGCCGCGATCACCGAGGCCTGCACCAGCGCGATCGGTCGGGTCCTTGTCGAGGTCGTACGACGACTCGTCCTTCACGCCGAAGTTCGTGAGCGTGACCGCCGGGTTGTCGCCGAGCGCGCCAGAGGAGTACTCGCTGTAGTAGTAGCCGCTCAGCGCGACGGCGGCCACGAGGGCGACCGCCGCCGGGTAGAGGGACAGCGCTCTGCGCACCGGGAACCGCCGCGGGCTGCGGAACGGCTGCTCGACGTACCGGTAGGTCAGCGCGGACAGCACGAACACCACGACCAGGCACAGCGCCGTGCGCCAGAAGCCGAGGGCGCCGACCCGGCGCTCGGCGATGATCAGCACCGGCCAGTGCCAGAGGTACAGCGAGTACGACCAGTCCCCCAGCACCCGCATGGGCCGCACGCCCAGCGCCCGGATCGGGAGTGGCTCGGTCGCGTGCCCGCCGGCGCCGGCCAGCAGCACCAGCGCCGAGCCGACGACCGGGACCGCCGCGGCCGAGCCGGGGAACGGCGTCGCGTCGCTGTACATCACGCAGGCGATGCCGATCAGCGCCAGGCCCGCCAGGCAGACCAGCCCGCGGACCACCGAGGGCAGCCGCGCCGCGACCGTGGCCGCCACCAGCGCGGTCAGCGCACCCAGCCCCAGCTCCCACGCCCGCGCCAGCGTCGAGAAGTACGCCGCCAGCGGGTCCGACGCCGTGCTGACCAGCGACCAGGCGAACGACGCGCCGGTCAGGACGACCAGCACGGCGAACACGAGCCCACGGGGCAGGGCGCGCCGGCCGGACAGCAGCACGAGCACGAGCAGCAGCGCCGGCCAGACCAGGTAGAACTGCTCCTCCACCGACAGCGACCAGTAGTGCTGCAGCGGCGACGGTGGCTCCTCCTGCGCGAAGTAGTCGGTGCCCACGGCGGCGAAGTGGATGTTGGCGGCGAAGAACACCGACCACAGCGCGTCCTTGACGACCGACAGCAGGTCGACCGCGCTCAGCCAGATCGCCGAGGCCACGACCGTCGCGATCGCCACGAGCGTCGCGGCCGGGAGGATCCGCCGCGCGCGGCGGGCGTAGAAGCTGGGGATCGACAACCGCCCGGTCTTCTCCACCTCGCGGAAGAGCAGCTGCGAGATCAGGAAGCCGGAGATCACGAAGAACACGTCGACCCCGACGAAGCCGCCCGGCATGAGCGGCACCGAGGCGTGCGACGCGATGACGATCAGCACCGCGACCGCGCGCAGCCCCTGGATGTCGTCCCGGTGCGCGAGCGCCGGGCCGTGGGCGGGTTGGCTCACGGCGTTCCGGAGGTGGTCGAGGCGAGGGTCCCGGTGGAGGCCGACGCCGACGGCGTCGAGCCCGGCACGTAGGACGGGTCGAGGTGGATCTGCCCCTCGAGCTCGTCGGAGAGGTAGCCGGCGTAGGTCTCGCTGATGTGGGTCCGGTCGCGGTGCGCGATGTAGTCGCCGACCACGCTCGGGCACAGCCCGTCGGCGCAGAACCACGCCGCGGTCTCGACGAACTCGACCGCCTTGTTCTTGGCGGCCTGGCGCAGGGAGTCGATGTAGGTCAGCGAGACCTTGTCCTCGGTGGACAGGCAGCTCTTGAGCGTCGCGTCGCGCTCGGAGAGGCAGCGGCCCGGGTGCTCCATGACGGCGGGCGGGTCGCCGATCACGATGACCCGGCCGGCGTTCGGCGACAGGTAGTCGATCTGCCGCTCCATGCCCTCGCGGTACATCGTCGCCATCGTCTCTTCGTCGTTCACGAGCTGGCCGTCGTCGTCGGCGAAGCCGCGCCGGTTCGCCTCCGACCCGAGCAGCACGACGTCCGGTTGCAGCTCCTCGACCTGCTGGCGGGCCCACTCCTGGAACGCCTCGCAGTCGGTGCTCGGACCCGCCGTGCACCATCCACGGCGTGACGTCGGAGGAGGGGCAGCCCTCGCGGATCAGGAAGTACGCCGTGTAGCCGTAGCGCTTGGACAGCGCGTCGAGCGCCGGCACCCACTGCCGGGCGTGCGAGTCGCCGATGAGCACCAGCGTCTTGTCGCCGTCGGTGTCACCGCGCGGGCAGAGCGGCCGGTCCTCGTTGATCTCGAAGTACTGGCACTTGCCCAGGTCGGGGATGTCGGTGCCGAGGTCGAGCAGCGACGGCTTGAGGTCGGCCGGGATGTCGAAGCCGTCCTCGGCCGCCTTGACCGAGGCCTGCACCAGCGCCACGACCTGGTCCTGCTGCGGGCCGCCCTGCCCGAACTCCGCGACGGTGATCGGCGGCCCGCCGCCGGTGAGCTCGCTCTCCACGACGTTGTTGGCCGCGGCCAGCAACGGCAGGGTCAGGATGACGACCGCTGGGTAGAGCAGGGCGCCGCGCATCCGGCGCACCCGGAAGACCTGCGCCCTCCGGAACGGGTTCTCCACGAAGTAGTAGGTCGCCGCCGAGAGTGGCACCACGGCGGCGATCACCAGCACCCCGAGCCAGCCCACGGCCGGCTTCCACGCCTCGCTGACGATGATCAGCACCGGCCAGTGCCAGAGGTACAGCGAGTAGGACCAGTCGCCCACCAACCGCATCGGCCGCACCGACAGGAGCCATTGCGGCCCCCACGAGGCGGCGCGCAGGCCGCCGGCCAGCAACGCGGCGGTGCCGACCACCGGGACCGCCGCGGCGTACCCCGGGAAGACCGTGGTGGCGTCGAACACGAGCGCCGCGACCACCACCGCGGCCAGGCCCGCCCACGACAGCAGCGCCTGCACGGACGGCTTGAGGAGGATCAACCGGGTGCTCAGGCACGCGACGAGCGCGCCGAAGCCCAGCTCCCAGGCGCGGGTGAACGGCGAGAAGTACGCCGAGACCGGGTCGGTCGTGCTGAAGGACACCGAGTAGGCGAACGAGACGCCGACGATGACGACCAGCGGCGAGACCCCCAGGTCGCGGACCCGCGGGCCGAGGCTGCGGGCGCCGGCGCTGCGCCGGGCCCGCCACGCGGCGTACAGGCAGAGGAGCAGCACCAGGAGCGGCCAGACGAGGTAGAACTGCTCCTCCACCGAGAGCGACCAGTAGTGCTGGAGCGGCGAGGGCGGGGTGTCGTTCTGGAAGTAGTCGGTGCCGTCGCGGGCGAACTTGAAGTTGGCCGCGAAGAACGTCGCCCAGAGCGCGTCCTCGATCGCGCCGTTGGCCTCGACCGCGCTGAGGAAGTAGACGCTGGCCGCGACGGTCGCGAGGATGACCAGCGTCGCCGCGGGCAGGATCCGGCGGGCCCGGCGGGCGTAGAAGCCGAGCAGCGACGCGCGGCCGGTGCGTTCTGCCTCGGAGACCAGCAGCCCGGTGATGAGGAAGCCGGAGATCACGAAGAAGACGTCCACGCCGATGAAGCCGCCGTGGAACGGACCGATCCTCGCGTGGTCCAGGATCACCAGCAGGACGGCCAGGGCACGGAGCCCCTGGATGTCCTGTCGGAAGCCCGGATTCATGGCCGCCATCGTAGGTCGGGAGGCCCCTCGGACCCGCTTCGGCGGGGCCGTCCGGGCGATGAGAGATCCGTGGTTCGGCAGGCCCTCAGATGGCGCTCTCGTAGATGGCGAGGTCCCGGGCGAAGTGCTCCTCGAGGCGGGCGCGCGTGGGCGGCGTCCATCTCCCCCTCGCGGGCCGGAGAGACGTTGGTCGGCTCGAGCGTCGGCGGCGCGATGCCAAGGCGCTCCGACATCCAGGCGGTGGCGGCGCCGAGGTGCTCGTATCGGTACATCCGGTCAACGATCACCGTGTCGTCGGCGTCGGTGACGAAGTTGGACGACGTCCCGAGCGGCACCTCCCCGCCGACCAGCCGGTCGGCGAACTCGGCGAAGGACAGGTCGCCGGTGTAGTTGGGCTGCCCCTGCGCCTCGGGGCGGGCGCGGTACTTCCACCACGACACCGCCCGGTCGAGCGGGTGCCGGACCAGGCACATCGTCTCGTAGGACGTCCCGCGGGTGGCCGTAGCGCTCCAGCCACGGAGCCAGCACGGCCTCGAAGGTGACCGCGCTCATGTGCTTCATCCCCGGCGGCTGCCGGAACAGGATCATCGCGTGCCGCCCGAAGTGCTTCTGCAGCACCGTCGAGCCGGCCTTGGGCATCGACAGGAAGACGAACCCCCGGTCGGCGAAGCACATCACGGACCTCATCCTGCCCGGTGGCGTCGACCACCGATGGTCGAGTGTGGCTCTGCGCACGCGGCCGAAGGGCTCGCAGTGGAGGCGGCTCGAAATCGACGGGTCAGCGTCAGTCGCAGGACTCGAGCGTGGCGTCGTCGCGGGCCTCGTCGCCGAACCGCCGGGCCTGGTCGACGTACGGCAGGACGACGCTGGCGCCGCCGACGTTGCCGATCCCGCCCAGCACGACGCAGGTGGTGATCAGCGAGGGCTTCACCGCGGCCGCGGCCCTGGCCAGCCGGTAGAGCTCCGCCGGCGAGGCGTTGGTCGCCATGTTCTGCATGGCCGACAGCACGCCCTTCTCGATGAAGCCGTGCACGCCGGCCTTCTCGCGGATCTTGGCCTGGATGCCGCGCACCACGCGCTGCTGGTTGGCCGAGCGGTCGAAGTCGCCCGCCGGCAGGGTCTTGCGGATCCTGGAGAACGCCAGCGCGAGGTAGCCGTTGAGGTGCTGCTTGCCGGCCTCGAACCCCTTGGGCTTGAGGTAGGTGTCGCTGAAGTAGGTCGGGTTGTCGACCTCGATGCCGCCGATGTCGTTGACCATGTTCGCGAACTTCTCGAAGCGGGTCACGAACACGTAGTCCGGCACGATCCCGATCAGCTCCCCGACCGTCTCGCCGAGCAGCTCGGGGCCGCCGTAGTAGAGCGCGGCGTTGATCCGCTCGCTGCCGACTCCGGGGATGGACACGTAGGAGTCGCGGGGGATGCCGATCGCGGCGGCGGCCCCGGTCTTGGTGTTCATCCCGATCAGCTGCAACGCGTCGCCGCGGACGCGGGTCATGTCCTCGCCGGGGCGGGCGTCGGAGCCGACGGCCAGGATCCACACGACGTCGGGGCTGACGTCGACCGACGTCGCGTTCTTGAGCTTGACCAGCGCGAGATCGGTCGGCTTCACCGTCGAGGACGGCGCCAGCGTGGCGCACACCGCCAGCACCACGCCGAGCGCGAGGAGGCGGAAGGCCCGCCACAGCCGGGGTCGAGTGCTCAACGTGCTCAAATCGTCACCGCCTGGTCCACGTCGTAGCCGAAGACCTTCCACTCGCCCTTGTCCTTCGCCAGGTAGAGCGCGCCGTGGACGCGCAGGTGCTCCTCGAGGTCGCCGGTGGTGTCGAAGTCGAGGACGAAGTTGGCCGTGACCCCGCGCGGGTGGCCGTCCGGGGCGAACACGTCGAGCCGGACCCGGCGGTTGGTCGCGGTCGCCGAGTCGATCTGGTCGGCGATACCGGAGCTGGTGAGGACGTCGAGGTCTCGCTGCGCGTCCGCGGCGGCGTCCTTGGTGAACGCCGCGAACGCCGCGGAGAAGTCCGAGCGCGGGAACTCGCCGAGGAAGGCCTCGTCGAACCACGGGTCGACCACCGCCGTGACGCTGGCGAGCACCTTGGCCTGGCGGGCAGCGTCGATGCCCTCGCCGTGCTCGATGGTGATCACCGTGTCCACCCCCGGAACGTCCGATCCGTGGCTCCCGGGGGACGCCTCCGAACTGTCGCCGGTGCTGTCTCCGATGTCGTCGCCGGAGTCGCAGCCGACGGCGCCGGCGAGCAGGAGCACGGCCACCCCGCTGACCAGTGCCGACCGCGCTCGGGGCCGGGTGACGGACGTCATGGGGACAGCCTCACATGGAGGGCCACCTCGGCCCTGCATTTGCTGGCATTGAGGACTAACGTTGATGACCGAAGCAACCCCTGGCAATCACCACCACCTGTGCGTATGAAAGAGGCGAAGCACGCCGTGCCCGAAACAACTCCATCCTCCCCTTCGTCGAGCACCGTCTCGTCGGCCACCGTGCCGGAGGAGTTCGGTGCCAACGAGTGGCTCGTCGAGGAGATGTACGAGCGGTTCCAGGCCGACCCGTCGAGCGTCGACCAGACCTGGGTCGACTACTTCAAGGCGCACGGCAACGGCGACGGCGGCTCGGGCAACGGCAGCCCGTCCAGCACCACCAACGGCACGCCCGCGGCCTCCACCACCGAGACCAAGCCGGCTGCCGAGCCCGCCAGGCCCAGCGCCGAGGCCACCGCCAAGGCCACCGCTGAGCCCACCGCCAAGCCCGCCGCCACGCCTCCGGCCCCTCACGTCGACCCGACTCCGACCCCGGCTCCGGTGGCCAAGCCGCGCCCGGAGTCCAAGGCCGCCGAGCCGGCCAAGGGCACGACCAACCCGGTCCCCAAGGAGCAGCCCCCGGCCGAGCAGTCCGACGCCAGCGACGAGCCGACCTACACCGTGCTCCGCGGCGCCCCCGCGCGTACGGCGGCCAACATGGACGTCTCGCTCACCGTGCCGACCGCGACGTCGGTCCGCTCGGTGCCGGTCAAGCTGCTGTGGGACAACCGCACGGTCATCAACAACCACCTCGCCCGCGCACGGGGCGGCAAGGTGTCCTTCACCCACCTGATCGGCTACGCGCTGGTCAAGGCGCTCCGGGCCAGCCCGGAGATCAACGTCGGCTTCGACACCGTCGACGGCAAGCCCAACCTGGTCCAGCCCGCGCACATCAACCTCGGCCTCGCCATCGACATGCAGAAGCCCGACGGCACCCGCCAGCTGCTGGTGCCGTCGATCAAGGGCGCGGAGAGGATGGACTTCGCGGCGTTCTGGACGGCGTACGAGGACATCGTGCGCAAGGCCCGCGACAACAAGCTCACCGTCGAGGACTTCCAGGGCACCACGATCTCGCTGACCAACCCGGGCGGCATCGGCACCAGCCACTCGGTCCCCCGCCTGATGAAGGGGCAGGGCGCGATCCTCGGCGTCGGCGCGATGGAGTACCCGCCCGAGTGGCAGGGCGCCTCCGAGGACGCCATCGCCCGCAACGCGATCAGCAAGGTCATGACGCTGACCTCGACCTACGACCACCGGGTCATCCAGGGCGCCCAGTCGGGTGAGTTCCTCAAGCGGATCCACCAGCTGCTGCTCGGCCAGGACGGCTTCTTCGACGAGATCTTCCGGTCGCTGCGGATCCCCTACGAGCCGATCCGGTGGAGCAACGACATCTCGACGAGCCACGACGACGAGATCAGCAAGCAGGCCCGGATCCTCGAGCTGATCCACGCCTACCGGGTGCGCGGCCACATGATGGCCGACACCGACCCGCTGGAGTACCGCCAGCGCAGCCACCCCGACCTCGAGGTGGAGACCCACGCGCTGACGCTGTGGGACCTCGACCGCGAGTTCGCGACCGGCTCCTTCGGCGGCGAGGGCCGCCGGTTCATGAAGCTGCGCCACATCCTCGGCATCCTGCGCGACTCCTACTGCCGCACGACCGGCATCGAGTACATGCACATCATGGATCCCGAGCAGCGCCGGTGGATCCAGGAGCGGGTGGAGCAGCCGCACACCAAGCCGCCCCGCGAGGAGCAGCTCCGGATCCTGCTCAAGCTCAACCAGGCCGAGGCGTTCGAGACCTTCCTGCAGACCAAGTTCGTCGGGCCAGAAGCGGTTCAGCCTCGAGGGCGGCGAGACCACGGTCCCGGTGCTCGACGAGATCTGCGAGGCGGCCGCCGAGTCCGGCCTCGACGAGGTCGCGATCGGGCATGGCGCACCGCGGCCGGCTCAACGTGCTCGCCAACATCGTCGGCAAGAAGTACTCCCAGATCTTCCGGGAGTTCGAGGGCAACATCGACCCGCGGACCGTCCAGGGCTCCGGCGACGTGAAGTACCACCTCGGCGCCGAGGGCGAGTTCGAGGCCGGCTCCGGCGACACCATCAAGGTGTCGGTGGCGGCGAACCCCTCCCACCTCGAGGCGGTCGACCCGGTGCTCGAGGGCATCGCCCGCGCCAAGCAGGACGTGCTCGACAAGGGTGCGGCGTACCCCGTGCTGCCGCTGCTGGTGCACGGCGACGCGGCGTTCGCCGGCCAGGGCGTGGTCGCCGAGACGCTCAACCTCTCCCAGCTGCGCGGCTACCGCACCGGCGGCACGATCCACGTGGTCGTCAACAACCAGGTCGGCTTCACCACCTCGCCGGGCTCGTCGCGCTCCTCGCTCTACTGCACCGACGTCGCGCGGATGGTGCAGGCGCCGATCTTCCACGTGAACGGCGACGACCCCGAGGCATGCATCCGGGTCGCGCGGCTGGCGTTCGAGTACCGCCAGGCGTTCAAGAAGGACGTCGTCATCGACCTGGTCTGCTACCGCCGCCGCGGCCACAACGAGGGCGACGACCCGTCGTACACCCAGCCGCTGATGTACGACCTGATCGAGCAGAAGCGCTCGGTCCGCAAGCTCTACACCGAGTCGCTGATCGGTCGTGGTGACATCACGATCGAGGAGGCCGAGCAGGTGCTGCGCGACTACCAGCAGCAGCTGGAGCGGGTCTTCACCGAGGTGCGCGAGGCCACCAGCCAGCCCTCGGAGTGGACGACGGTGCCGGACTACCCCGACAAGCCCCAGGGCGAGACCGCGACCGCGGTGGTGCCCGAGGTGCTCAAGCGGATCGCGGACGCCTACGTCACGCCGCCGGAGGGCTTCACCGTGCACCCGAAGGTGATGCCACAGCTCCAGCGGCGCGCGGCGGCGATCGCGGACGGCCCGATCGACTGGGGCACCGGCGAGATCCTGGCCTTCGGAGCGCTGCTGATGGACGGCCGTCCGGTGCGGCTGGCCGGCCAGGACTCCCGGCGCGGCACCTTCGTCTCGAGGTTCGCGACGATCATCGACCGGGTCAACGCCGACGAGTGGACGCCGCTGTCCAACCTCACCGAGGACCAGGCCAAGTTCCACGTCTACGACTCGCTGCTCTCGGAGTACGCCGCCCTCGGGCTTCGAGTACGGCTACTCCGTGGCGCGGCCGGAGGCGCTGGTGCTGTGGGAGGCGCAGTTCGGCGACTTCGTCAACGGCGCGCAGACGGTGATCGACGAGTTCATCACCTCCGGCAAGACCAAGTGGCGGCAGGAGTCCGGCGTCGTGCTGCTGCTGCCGCACGGCTACGAGGGCCAGGGCTCCGACCACTCCTCGGCCCGGATCGAGCGGTTCCTGACGATGTGCGCCGACGAGGCGTTCGTGGTCGCGCAGCCGTCCACGCCCGCGTCGTACTTCCACCTGCTGCGGCGGCACTCGCTGGGCCAGGAGCACCGGCCGCTGATCGTCTTCACGCCGAAGTCGATGCTCAAGCGCAAGGAGGCGGCCTCCCACCCCGACGACTTCGTCAACGGGACGTTCCGGCCGTTCATCGGCGACGCGACGGCCGACGCGCAGAAGGTCGACACCCTGCTGCTCTGCTCGGGCCGGGTCACCTGGGACCTGATGGTCGAGCGGGCCAAGCTGGAGAACGCCGAGCGGTTCGCGATCGGCCGGGTCGAGCAGCTCTACCCGCGGCCGGTCGACGACATCAAGCACGAGATCGCCCGCTACCCGAACCTCAAGGCGGTCCGGTGGGTGCAGGACGAGCCGCTCAACATGGGCCCGTGGCCCAACTACGCGCTCAACGTGTGGCCGCACGTCGACGCGCAGGTCGAGGCGGTCACCCGCGCCGAGTCCTCCACACCGGCAGTGGGCACCGCGAAGCGGCACACCGAGGAGCAGAAGGACCTCATGGCGCGAGCGTTCGCATAACGACCGTGTACTTCACCGACCGCGGGATCGAGGAGCTGGCCGGGCGCCGGGGTGACGAGGAGGTCTCCCTCGCCTGGCTGGCCGAGCGGCTCAGCGAGTTCACCGACGTGCACCCGGAGTTCGAGACCGCCGTCGAGCGGCTGGCCACCTGGCTGGCCCGGCTCGATGACCCGGAAGACTGACGGCGAAGCCGGCCCCTCGCGGTGTCCGATTCCCGCCAGAACAGCGGCGTTCGGGCGGCCAGAATAGGGGCATGCACCGAGTCGTACCGCTCAAGGTCCACTACTACGGAACCCCCGTCGTCCTGGTCTCCTCGACCAACCCGGACGGCACCACGAACCTCGCGCCGATGTCCTCGGCGTGGTGGCTGGGGCAGAACGCGATGCTCGGTCTGGGGGCCGCGTCGCGCACGACGCAGAACCTCCTGCGCACCGGTGAGGCGGTCCTCAACCTCGCGTCGGCCGACCTGGTCGACCACGTCGACCGGCTCGCCCTGCTCACCGGCTCGCCCGAGCTCTCGCCGCACAAGCGCGAGACCGGCTACCGCTACGAGCCGCGCAAGTTCGAGGCCGCGGGGCTGACGCCGGAGCCCTCGGACCTGGTCGCACCCCACCGGGTGGCCGAGTGCCCGATCCAGCTCGAGTGCCGGGTCTCGGGCCACTACCCGATCGCCAACGAGTCGGCCAACGCGCACGCGATCCACGTCGAGGTGCTGCGCGCGCACGTCGCCGACGCCGTGCGCCTACCCGGCACCGACCACGTCGACCCGCTGGCCTGGGACCCGCTGATCATGAAGTTCTGCGACTTCTTCGGCGAGGGCGAGCCGCTGGTCCCCTCCCGGCTGGCGGCGGGGTGGCAGATGCCGGGCCGGCTCGCGGAGCCCGCCAGCGCCTGAGCTCCGTCGGTCCCAGCCCTACGCTGGCCCCATGACCAGCCAGACCGGCCAGCCCGTGTGGGTCCAGTCCGCGACCGGTGAGGTCAGCTACCCGCCCGCACCGTGGCAGATGGTCGGGTCGCTGTGGGTGACGCTGTTCAAGGTCCGGGAGCCGGTCGACGAGCTGCGCCCGGCCGGTGTGTACGGCGCGGCGTTCGTGTCCTACGAGGAGGGCAGCCCGCTCACCTACCACGAGCTGCTCGTGGCCCGGCCCGTCTCGACGAGTGCCCACGGTCGCCGGGTCACGACCACCGACATCTGGGTGGACTCCCCCGCGTCGGTGGCCGGCGGCCGCGAGCTGTGGGCGATCCCCAAGGGGCTGTGCGACTTCACCTTCGAGTCGGCGCATTCCGGTCCGCTGACGACGACCGAGTGGAAGGCCGGGCTCGGTCGCACCCCCATCGCGACCGCGCGGTTCCGCGACGTCTCACGCGCCGCGCTGCGGCTGCCGTTCAAGGGCGGCACCTGGCAGCCCGGCATCGAGGACACCGACGGCGAGGAGCGCACCGCGACCCTGCGCGGCTCGTCGAAGGCGCTCCCGGCGCGCGGGCACTGGGACATCAACCCGGACGGCCCGCTGGGCTGGCTGGCTGACGCCCGTCAGCTCGCGTCGTTCCGGCAGGCGGCGTTCCGGCTGTCCTTCGGCTGAACCGCGACGGCCCGCTACGCTCGCCGTCGTCGTGAGGCGGCCGTAGGTTTGCGTCATGCCTGACGCGCCTCATCACCCCATCGCCTACACCGCGCTCCAGCCGGGCACGCCTGTGCTGACGAGCGGCGGGGACCAGTTCGCCACGGTCCAGGCCGTGCTGGTCGACGAGAAGGTCTCCGTGTTCGACGGCATCGTCGTCCAGACGACCGAAGGTGCACGGTTCGTCGACGCCGATCAGATCGGCCCGATCTACACCACCTACGTCAGCACGACACTCTCCGCCGAGCAGGCGGCGAGCCTGCCGCCGCCCGATGGGTCGACCCTGATCGACATCAAGCCGTCGAGGTCGATGGCCGACCGGCTGGGCCGCATGTTCGGTCGCGGGAAGCGGTAGTTCCTGCTCGCACCGGAAGCTAGCCCACCGCTGCGCGGACCTTCTCGATCATGTCCGTTTCGCGTTCGCTGACCAGTTCGGCTCCAAAACCCATGAAGCCGCCTTCCTTGGCGGCGTCGGCAGCGGCTTGTGCGGTACTGACCAGCCAGTCGCCGAAGGCGGCCGCCTCTTCCGGTGTTGCGTGCTGGTTGACGATCGCGCTGACGTCGCTGAGCTCTTGGAGGATCTGATCGCCGGGGGGTGTGCCGCCGGTGGTGGGGCGGTAGCCCTTGACGGGGTTGTGGTGCTGCTGGACCTGTGCCTGGATGTCGAGGGCGATCTCGGTCAACAGCTGCTCACGACTTGGAGGGTTCGTCGCCGCCTTGATCGAGGCCATCGACTCCTTGGCGGCCTCGATCGGGCCGCCGGGGTCAGCGAGCGTGATGGCCATCCCCGCGACGAACGGCGCTCGGACGACGCGCACCCAGTCCTCTTCGGAGAAGTCGGCCTTCGTGGTCATGGTGCGTCCCTTCATCTCTCGGTGATTTTCAGAACCGTGCTGAGCGAGCCTCGCGACGCCCGTCCAGCGAACATCGGGAGGAGTGACCACATCTTGTCCGATCCTCGGCGGGGCGTTCGCGGAGCCCGACTCATTCCACGGTGCGGAGCAGCTGCTCGATCGATACGGTCCGCGACTTCATCTCGGACAGGTCTGTGGCCGTGCGCTGCTGGGCGTCGAAGGTGTTCTCCGCCAGATGCTCGTAGCGACGGACCAGCTGGCGCAGATTGTCCGCTTCGCCGGCTTTGATCTTGCTGGTGCGTAGCTGGACGAAGCCCGCGATCGTGAAGCCGACCAGGGCCACGGCCGCCAACGCCAGGGCAGTTACTGCCGCGGCATCCGGCCAGCTGAACGACTGCTGTGCTGCCATCGAGAACATCAGAAGTGCTCCTTGGGGTGGGACCCTTTCATGGGGTCGAGGTGGTGAGGGTCATGGCGGCGGACGCCACCGTCGCGGCGGTCAGGTGGATGTCGAAGTCCGCGACGTCGTAGAACTTCAGTGCCCTACCGTCCTCTGAGAGCTCGAGGTTGCCGACCACCAGGCCGACCGCCTCGAGCCGTTGCAGGTGCATGTGGAGAAGGGGACGGCTGATACCGATCTCCCGGGCCAGGTGGCTGACATAGTCGCGGCGCTCTGCCAGCTGGGCGAGGATCCGGAGCCGGATCGGGTTGGCCAGCGCGGCCACCATCCCCAGCAGTTGGTCGCCCTCGAGTGACGTCTGCGTCAACACCCTCGCTCCCTCACACTGTAAGAAAAAACTTACATGTGACAACGCAGCATGTCTACGCTTCTCGAGCACGAACGAGCGCGGCCGCTTGTCGGCGGCCGCTGACAGACTGGCGCGGTGCCGAAGTCGCCCCGGATCGAGCCGTCCGGTGACGTCGTGGCCCGGCTCGCGGCGACCGCTCTCGCGCTCCCCGACGCCTATGAGGAGGACGCCTGGACCGGCGTGCGTTGGCGGATCCGCGCCAAGACCTTCGCGCACGTGCTCGTCGCCCAGGAGGGCTACACGTCGGCCTACCGCGACGTCACCGGCGCCACCGAACCCACGACCGTGTTGACGTTCCGCTCCTCGGGCGACGAGCTGCTCGCGCTCGTCCACACCGGGCCGCCGTTCTACCGGCCGCCGTGGTCGCCGACCATCGTCGGCATGGTGCTCGACGACGACACCGACTGGGCCGAGGTGACCGAGCTGGTCACCGAGAGCTACCGGTTCTGCGCGCCCCAGAAGCTGGTCCGCCTCCTGGACGAGCGCTGACGCCGGGAGTCACTCCCCGACCAGCTCCCCGACCGGCTCGCGAGGCAGGGTCCGGCGCCAGACGGCCAATGCGCCGACGCCCATCAAGACCGGCCCGGCGACGGTGAAGACCCGCCAGACGAGCAGCGCCGCCACACAGGCCGCCTCGATCTCGATGCCGCCGGCCTCGACGAGGGCGGCGAGCACGAGGGCGTCGACCACGCCGATGCCGGAGAACGGGAAGATCGTGAACGGGTAGGCGAACAGGTAGGCGATGCCGATGTCGAGCAGCCCCACCTCCGTGCTGTCGACTCCCACGAAACGCAGGCAGAGGGTCAGGATCGCGAGATCGGCGACGAGCATCCCGACGAGCGCCACCAGCGACCGCGGGAAGCCGTGGCGGAACCGGGCGGCGATGTCGCGGCGGAAGCCCAGGCAGGCCTGCGCCCACGCCTCCGGGTCGATGTCCTTGCGCGCCCGCCGCGCCACCCGGGCGCCCGTGGTTCCCACGCGCCGGGCCAGCCGTTCACTGCGCACGACGAGCAGCACCGCGACCAGGATCGCGACCGCGATCGCGATGCTGAGCAGCTCGAACCAGCGGGCACCGGGCGGACGCCCGGCGACGGCAAGGAGCAGGAAGCCCACCGCCGGCGCCGAGAAGCGGACGATGTAGAAGGTCAGGGTGTTCATCACGACGCCGGCCAGCGCCTTGGCGGTGGGGACTCCCCAGGACGAGAACATCGTCATCCGGATGGCCAGGTCGCTGGGCGGAGGCGCGACCGTCGACATCAGGATCGAGCCCAGGTCGTTGATCGTCGCCCGGTAGGTCGAGACCCCCGGGATGTAGAGCGCGAGCGGCAGCGCGTTGAGGACCTGGCGGATCACCAGGATCGCGAGGAGCACGATCGGCTGCCACCAGCTCAGGTGGCTGAGCGCGTCCCAGACCTCCGCCCAGTCGATCGCCCCCACCAGGCGGACGACGACGAACGTGATGGCGCCGGAGACCGCGAGCAGCACCAGCCGGCGGACCCACCCGGACCGGCTCGGCTTGCGCCGTACGAGGGTCTCGGTCATGGGCCGAGACCGCACCCGGTCAGAAGTCGACGGGCTCGCGGATGATCGGGCAGGTCATGCAATGCCCGCCGCCGCGTCCGCGACCCAGCTCGGCACCGACGATCGTGATCACCTCGACGCCTGCCTTGCGCAGCAGCGTGTTGGTGAGCGTGTTGCGGTCGTAGGTGAAGACGACGCCCGGCTCGAGGGCGACGGCGTTGTTGCCGCTGTCCCACTGCTGCCGCTCGGACTGGTAGACGTCGCCCCCGGTGTCGATGACCTGGATCGACGGCAGACCGAGCGCACCGGCGACCACGTCGACGAACGGCGTCGATCCCTCGTCGACCACCTCGACACCCGGCGACTTGTCGGAGGGCAGCAGGGTGAAGGTGTGGACCGCGTCCATGATCGTCGGGTAGAGCGTGACGATGTCCCGGTCGACGAACGTGAAGACGGTGTCGAGGTGCATCGCGGCCCGCAGCTTGGGCATGCCGGCGATGATCACGCGCTCGGCCGCGCCCTGGGCGAACAGTGCCGCCGCCACCTGGGTGATCGCCTGGCGCGAGGTCCGCTCGCTCATGCCCACCAGCACGACGCCGTTCCCGACCGGCATCACGTCGCCGCCCTCGAACGTCGCCTGGCCCCACTCCCGCTCCGGGTCGCCCCACCAGATCGTCGAGCCCACGAAGTCGGGGTGGAACTGGTAGATGGCCTTGTAGATCAGCGTCTCGTCCTTGCGGGCCGGCCAGTAGAGCGGGTTCATGGTGAGGCCGCCGTAGAGCCAGCAGGTGGTGTCGCGGGTGTAGAGCGTGTTCGGCAGCGGCGGCATCAGGTACTCGCGCGCGCCGGTGGACTCCCGAGCCAGGCTGATGTAGCCCGACCTGAAGTCCTCGGGCAGGTCGTTGGTGGCCAGGCCACCGATGAGGAACTCCGCCAGCTGCTGCGGCTGGAGCGACTCCAGATAGGCCCGGGTGCCGTCCACCAGGCCGAGGCCGACGTGGTTGACCTCGATCTTGCGGTCCAGCAGCCAGTCCCGGGCGCCGTCGACCTGCAGCGTCTCCGCGAGCAGGGCGTGCAGCTCGACGACCTCGACCCCGCGCTGGGTCAGCTTGTTGACGAAGTCGGCGTGGTCGCGCTGGGCGTTCTCGACCCACATCACGTCGTCGAAGAGCAGCTCGTCGTTGTTGCTCGGCGTGAGCCTGCGGTGGGCGAGGCCGGGCGCGCAGACGAGCACCTTGCGGAGCCGTCCGACCTCGGAGTGGACGCCGTACGTCGAGGACGCGAGCTCGGTCATGTCGTTGCCTTTCTGTTGGCGATCAAATGGTGATCCGGCCGGTCCACAGGCCCACGCCACCGATGATCCCGCCGGCGAGGATCAGGACGAAGAGCCCGATCTCGGCCGGCGAGAACACTCGACGGCCGTGCTCGCTGCGCGCCTTGACGTAGAGCAGCGTGGCCGGGGCGAGGATGACGGTCGAGAGCAGGACGAACTTCATGCCGGCGGCGTCGAAGAGGAACAGCGTGTACGCCGTGGCCGCGCCCGCGACGATCGTCTCCTTGCGGCGCACCCCCGCCGAGACGCCTTCGTAGGACTCGCCCGTCAGACCGAGCTTGAGGGCGTACGCCGCCGCGAGCAGGTACGGGAGCAGCGCCAGGCTGGTGGAGAGGTCGAGCATGAAGTTCAGCGCGTCGTTGGCGAACAGCGTGAGCGCGAGCAGTCCCTGCACGCCGAGCGACGTCACGACCAGCGCCGTGATCGGCGTGCCGGCCTCGTTCTCCTGGCCGAGGAACTCGGGGAAGTCGTCCGCGCGAGCCGGGATGTACATGACCTCGGCCGCCATCAGCGTCCAGGCGAGGTAGGCGCCGAGCACCGAGACGATGACCGCGACGCTGATGAAGACCTCGCCCCAGTCCCCGACCACGGACTCGAAGACGCCCACCATCGACGGCTGCCGCGTCGCGGCGAGCTCGGGCTGGGGCACGACCGAGTAGCTCGACAGCGTGACCAGCGCGAAGATCGACAGCACGCTCAGGAAACCCATCACGGTGGCCTTGCCGACGTCCTCGCGCTTCTTCGCGTAGCGGGAGTAGACGCTGGCGCCCTCGATGCCGATGAAGACGAACGTCGTGATCAGCATGGTGTTGCGGACCTGCTCGTTGAGGTTCCCGAGGTCGCCGTACCCGGTCGCCGTCCAGTTGTCGGCGAAGACGCCGGCGTCGAAGTTGACGAACAGCACGACGATGAAGACCAGGATCGGGATGATCTTGAAGACGGTGACGATGCGGTTGATCACGGCCGCGTCGCGCACGCCCCTGCGCGATCAGGTAGTGGAACAGCCAGACGCCCACCGTGGACACCAGCGACGGCGAGCACCGTGTCGCCGTCGCCGAAGCTGTCGAAGAACGCACCGAGGGTGGCGCCGATGAACACCCAGTAGAAGGTGTTGCCGGCCACCGAGCTGGCCCAGAAGCCGATCGCCGAGTTGAAGCCCGCGTAGTCGCCGAACCCGGCCTTGGCGTAGATGAAGACCCCGGAGTCGAGCTCGGGCTTGCGGATCGCGAGGGACTGGAAGACGAACGCGAGCATCAGCATGCCGGTGCCGGCGACCGCCCAGGCGATCAGCGAGCCGAGGATGCCGGTCGCGACGCCGAACCTCGCCGGCAGGGAGAAGACGCCGGCCCCCACCATGCCGCCGACCACCATCGCGGTCAGCGTGGGGACGCTCATCTTCGCGACGGCGCTGGCGGGCGCCTCCTCGGTCTGGGTGGTCATGCCCTGTCCTCCTCGAGCTCGGTGGGTTCGACTCTTCTCGATCTTGAAGCCGGTGATCCCGTACAGGACACTCAGCGCGGGACTGGCGTAGCAGAACACGGCGTACGGCAGGTAGAGCAGCGTGGAGACACCCAGGGTGGCGCCCATGAACGCGCCGCAGGAGTTCCACGGCACCAGGGGCGAGGTCACCGTGCCGCTGTCCGCAGCCAGCCGCGACAGGTTGGTGGGCGCCAGGCCGCGCCGCGCGAACTCCGCCCGGAAGATCCGGCTGGGCAGCACGAGCGCGATGTACTGGTCGCCGGCGACGACGTTGAGCCCGAAGCCGCAGACGAACACGGTCACGAACAGGCGTCCGGTGCTCTTCGCTGCCGCGATCATCGGGTTGACCAGCCGAGCGATCAGGCCGAACTCCTCGAGCATGGCCCCGAAGGTCACCGCCCCGATGATCAGCCAGATGGTCAGCAGCATGCTGTCCATGCCGCCGCGCGAGAGCAGCCGGTCGACGTCGGGGATGCCGGAGTCGATCGAGAAGCCGTTGGCCATCGCCAGCCAGACCGCCTTGAGCGACTCGACGACCACGTTGCCGCTCCCGGCGATGAAGTCGGCGTACACGTCGGGTTGGAGGAACGCGCCGAGGACGCCCGCGAAGAGCGTCGCGGCCAGCAGCGCCAGGGACGCCGGCACCTTCCGGATCGACAAGTAGGCGAGCAGCACGATGGGCAGCAGCGCCAGCGGAGTGATGTTGTAGATCTGGTTGAGCTCGTCGAGGTCGGAGGTGGTCTCGGCACCGGTCACCGTGTCGGGCCCGGTCACGCCGAGGATCGAGGAACACGACCATCGCGATCAGGAAGGCAGGGATGGACGTCCACACCTGCCGTTTGATGTGCTCGTAGACGTCGACCTTGACCATCTGCGCGGTCAGGATCGTCGTCTCCGAGAGGGGCGACGTCTTGTCCCCGAGGTAGGCGCCGGAGATGACCGCGCCCGCGGTGATCGACGGCGAGACCCCGATCAGGGTGGCGATGCCGACCAGCCCGACGCCGATCGTCGCCGCTGTCGTCCACGAGCTGCCGATGCTCAGCGCGACGATCCCGCAGATCAGCGCCGTGGCCGCGTAGTACCAGCCCGCCGAGAGCACCTGGATGCCGTAGTAGACGAGAGTCGGAATGGTGCCGCTGAGGTTCCACACGCCGATCAGGGCGCCGACGGCGAAGAGGATGAAGATCGCGCTGGTCACCGAGGAGAGCGCCCCCTGCCCGGCCTCCTGGACCGCCGAGAAGTGGTGGCCGTTCTTGATCGCGATCAACGCCGCCTCGCCGCAGCAGAGCATGAGGGCGACCTGGATCGGGCCGTCGAGGGCGTCGAGACCGAACAGCGCGAGCGCCCCCGCGATGAGGACGGCCAGGGTGATCAGCGGGAGGAGCGCGTCGGCGAGCGACGGCGTGCGAACGCTGCGCTCAGCCTCACTGCTGGTCACACTGGGACGCTAGTGACAGCGGTGCCGGGAGACCTCCCCCACATAGGGTGAGCAGGTCAACCGGCCTGCAGAACGAGTCCGTGGCTACCGTTGTTGAGCGTGGCCGTCGCGCCGTCGACCGTGACGGCGACGCTCCCCTCGAGCGCCTGCAGCACCGCCTGCTCGATCTCCGATGCCGGCGGAGGGCAAGCCATCATGGTGAGGGCGGCCGGTTCGAACTGCAGGGTGTCCCCCTCGGCCGTGACCTTCGTGCTGCCGCTGTTGCAGCCGGTGTTGAGCTGGACCGTCCCGTCGGCCTCGACCTGGAGGGTGGGGGCGGTGGCGCCGGCCGGCAGCAGAGCGACGCTCGAGCCCGTGATGATCTCGGTGACCGTCCAGGTCTTGCCGAGGAAGTCGGCAGCCGGCTCCGCGGTCTCACGCTGCAGCTGGAGGGTGACGTCACCCGAGACCAGCGTGAGGTCGTCACCCTCGAGAGTGGCATCCGCCCCCTGCTCCAGCAGGTCCGAGAGCCAGGTGTCCTGGTTCATCAGGTCTTCGGAGCAGCCCATCATCGTGGCCATCGGGGGCCCGCTCCACGCGAGGCACTCCATCGGTGACGTCGTACGACGAGCTCATGGTGTTGCACCCCGCGTTGGCCGACAACGAGCTGTCCTCGAAGGTCAGCCGGACGTCGCTGCCCGCCACGAGGTCGTGCCCCTCGACGCTGGTCGACTGGAACCTGCTCCCGTCCAGATCGGACGCGGTCACGGTGGATCCCGACGATGAGGAGTCGTCGGAAGCGCTGCTGTCCGAGTCCCCGCCGCACGCCGTGACCAGGAGTCCGACCGCGAGCACCGCGAGGATGCCTCGTGTCCCGACAGTGCGCGCTACCACCATGCGTCCTCCTGAGGGACCTGGCCGAGACGACCCGACCAAACAGGGGACAGGCTAGGCCCCACGTGGGACGGCGGTCGACACCCAGGATCAGTCGACGTCCTCCGCGCCGGCCTCGGCGTGGTCGGCGGACGCCCGGTTCGAGGCCTCGCGGATCTCGAAGACCTCGGTGGCCAGGCCGCCGATCGCCGTGGCGATGTCGCGGACGGCGGCGGTGATGATCGTGGCGACCTCGCCGACGGTGGCGGCGGCGGCCTCCACCGTCGACTGGACGGCGTCCTTGCCGATCTCGGCGCCCGAGAGCTTGTCGCCGTTCTCTTCGGTCATGGCGACAGTCTGACTCGATTCGGTCAGGCAGCCAACGCGTCGTCGGTCACAGGCACCGGGCCGGTCTGCTTCGGCTTCCGGTCCGGGAGCGCCATCCGGCAGATCTTCGACGCCACGCTGAACAGCTGCTTGGAGAGCCGACCGGTGTTGTACTGCAGGCCGTACCGCTCGCAGATCTCCTGCACCTCGACGGCGAGCTCCGGGTAGCGCCTGGCCGGCAGGTCCGGGAACAGGTGGTGCTCGATCTGGAAGGAGAGGTTGCCGGACATCAGGTGGAACAGCTTGCCGCCGGTGATGTTCGCCGAGCCGAGCAGCTGCCGGTAGTACCAGTGTCCGCGGTTCTCGTCCTCGCACTCCTCCTGGGAGAACGTCGAGACGCCGGCCGGGAAGTGGCCGCAGAAGATGATGTTGAACGCCCAGATGTTGCGGACCAGGTTCGCGGTCGCGTTGCCTGCCAGGGTGAGCGGGAACAGCGGGCCGGTCAGCGCCGGGAACAGCAGGTAGTCCTTGAGTGTCTGGTTGCGGATCTTGCGGATCAGCCCCGGGTAGAGCGGCTTGTTGTCCTCGAGCTTGCGCCTGCCGGCCACGATGTTCTCGACCTCGAGGTCGTGCAGGGCCACGCCCCACTCGAAGAACGTCATCAGCAGGAACGCGTAGAGCGGGTTGCCCAGGTAGTACGGGCGCCACGGCTGGTCCTCGTCCATGCGCAGGATGCCGTAGCCGATGTCGCGGTCCTTGCCGAGGATGTTGGTGTAGGTGTGGTGGATGTAGTTGTGGCTGTACTTCCACTGCTCGCCGGGGCAGACGGTGTCCCAGTCGTACATCCGGGAGTTGAGGCCGGGATCGCCCATCCAGTCGTACTGGCCGTGCATGACGTTGTGGCCGATCTCCATGTTGTCCAAGATCTTGGAGATGCTCAGCGCGGCCACGGCCAGCGGCCAGGCCGGCGGGAGGTAGAACAGCGCCCGGCCGGCAACCTCGAACTGCTGGCGGCGCTTGACGACGTTGCGGATGTACGCCGCGTCCTCCTCGCCGAGGTCGGCCAGGACGCGTTGGCGGATCACGTCCAGCTCCTCGCCGAACGCCTCGAGCTGCTCGTCCGTGAGGCTCGTGTTGTTGGTCTTCATGGGGGTGGTCTTCATGTCGGCTCCTAGAGGTCCACGACGCAGTCGCCCACGGGCGCGCTGACGCAGACTCGGATCTCTTCGTCCGGCGCGGAGGACTCCTCGCCGGTCAGGACGTTGCGCACCGTGCCGTCACGCTTGACGGAGGTGCAGGAGAAGCAGATGCCCATCCGGCAGCCGAACTCGGGCTCGAGCCCGAGTGCCTCGGCCTGTTCGAGGAGCGGGGCGCCGGAGTTCGGCGCCTCCAGGCCGGACTTCGCGAAGGCGATGTCGCCCTCGGGGGACGTGCCGGACGTGCGCGGCGGCTGGAAGTACTCGATGCTCAGGGCCTCCGAGCCCGGGTACGCAGCCCGGACCGCCTCGATCATCGGCGCCGGACCGCAGGCCCACGTGGGCACGTCGCGGTAGCCGGGGACCAGCCGCTCGAGGTACGCCGGTGAGAGGTTCGGGTCGCCGAGCTCGGGGTGCAGCAGGTGCAGGTCGATGCCGTGGCCGGCGCGTCGGATCTCGTCGAGCTCCGCGGCGAAGATCTGGTGCTCCGGGCTCTGCGCGTAGTGCACGAAGGTGACCCGGCCGCGATGCGTGCGGCGCTGCAGTGAGCGCAGCATCGACATCACCGGGGTGATGCCGGAGCCACCGGAGATGAACAGCACGTGCTCGGGCACCTGGTCGGGCAGCACGAACTCGCCCTGGGCCTGCGAGAGGTGGACCATCGTCCCGGGCCGGGCGCGCTCGACCAGGAACCTGGACACGACGCCCTGGGGGTTGGCCCGCAACGTGACCGTGAACCGGTCGCCGCGGCGAGAGTCGGGGCTGGAGATCGTGAAGACCCGCGTCGTACGACGGGAGCCCTCGACCTCGACGCCGAGCTGCACGTGCTGGCCGGCGCGGTGGCCCTGCCAGGTCGACGTCGGCTGCAACGTGATCGTGGCGACCGGCGGATGGCCGGGGACGTCGACCTCGCGGTGGACGTCGACGATGCGGGCCCGGACCTCGTGGGCGGCCCACATCGGGTTGACCTGCTCCAGGTAGCGGTCGACGCCCTGCGGCGAGGTGAGCGCAGCGACCGCCCGGGAGCGGAGAATGGTCGTGGTGAGACCCATGGGGTGCCTCCTTCCGGAAAGTCAGTGAACGTTCGTACACTCAAACCATCGCGGCTCGCACTGGTGACGGTCAAGGACCCTCGGTGGTGAGCGTGGACACATGTCCACGAACTAGGCTGTCCTCGTGTCGGAGAGCCGCCCGGAGTCGCGAGGAGAGCGCAAGGAACGCACGCGACGCGCCATCCTCGACGCGGCGCTCCGCCTCTGCGAGGACTCCTCGCTCGTGGCCCTCTCGCTGCGGCAGGTGGCCAAGGAGGTCGGCATCGTGCCGACCGCGTTCTACCGGCACTTCGACTCGATCGAGTCGCTCGGCCTCGCACTGGTCGACGAGTCGTTCGTCTCCCTGCGCGCGATGCTGCGCGACATCCGTCGGGGCGACCCTTCGTACGCAGACATCGTTGACCGCTCGGTCGAGACCCTCGTCGAGCACGTCCACCAGCAGCGCTCGCACTTCCTCTTCATCGCCCGTGAGCGGGCCGCCGGTCCCCTGTCGGTGCGCGAGGCCATCAGGCACGAGATCGAGCTCTGCGAGCGCGAGCTCGCAACAGACCTGGCCCGGCTGCCCGGCACCGACACCTGGTCGGCCGAGGACCTGCGCGTCCTCTCCAACCTGATCGTGACCGCCATGGTCGCGACCGCCGAGCAGATCATGGTCGTCGCCGGCCGCCCGGCCGCCGAGAAGCAGATCGTGGAGAACGCCCGCACCCAGCTCCGGATGGTCCTCGTCGGCGCCCTGAACTGGCAGTCGCGCAGCTAGGACACGTCCTGGGACAAGGCCCCAGGTCTTCACATCGCCCGGCCCTGCGTGAGTTACTGACGCCCACATGCTCCGCCCGGGAGGCCCTCGGGTACGGCGGGGCGACGTACCCGAGCGCGCGAGGAGTAGAGATGGCGTACGAGCCGGACGAGCAGCCCGACGAGGTGGAGGGCGGGGTCTCACGCCGGGCGGTGCTCGGCGCCGGCCTCGCCGGTGGCATGGCCGCCGGGGCCGGGGGGCTCGACCCTGCGTCGGCGGCGCCCGGCGACATCGCGGACGCACACGGCACCACCGTGGCGCGGACGCTGCTCAAGGGCAAGAAGGGGAAGCACGGCTACCGCAAGATCGTCGTCGGTCCCGGCGAGCCCCACCTCGTCCGCGACGAGCTCATGAAGCACGTCCGGCGCCCGGGCCCTGCTCGCCGGCGTGGCATCGTCGCGATGGGGCAGCTCACCGACATGCACCTGCTGGATGCCCAGTCGCCGGCCCGGGTGGAGTTCCTGGACCGCCTCGACGACCCGGGCTCGCCGTACGCCGCCGCACTTCCCTTCCAGGGTGCCTACCGCGCCCAGGACATGCTGACACCCCACGTCGCCGAGGCCACCGTGCGGGCGCTTCGCAGGGTCGGGCGCGGCCCGGTGACGGGGCTGCCCCTGTCGTTCACGGTCACCACCGGCGACAACGTCGACAACACCCAGTACAACGAGCTCCGCTGGCAGATCGACCTGCTGGACGGGAAGCGGATCACGCCGGACTCCGGTGACCTGACCAAGTACGAAGGCGTCGCGGACCAGACCGCCTACGACGTCAACTACTGGCACCCCGACGGCCCGCCGCCCGGCCAGCCCGCGGACCTGCGGATCAGCCGGTACGGCTTCCCGCGCGTCCCGGGGCTCCTCGACGCCTGCCGGCGCCCGTTCGGTGCCCGCGGCCTCGGCATGCCCTGGCTCTCGGTCTTCGGCAACCACGACGGCCTCGTCCAGGGCAACGTGCCCTCGAGCCCGCTCGTCGCCCAGATCGCGACCGGATCGACGAAGATCATCGACCTGCCACCCGGGGTGAACGTCGGAGAGCTCGCCGGCCAGCTGGTCACCAACGACCCCCAGGGGCTCCAGACGCTCTTCGGCGGCCCCTCCCGGCAGGTGACCGCCGATCCGAACCGGCGGCCGCTCAGCCGGGCCGAGACCATCGCGGAGTACTTCAAGTCCGCCGGCAAGCCCCACGGGCACGGCTACACGGCCTGGAACCTCGCCACCAGCAACGCCTACTACGCGTTCGGCAACGGGCGGGTCCGCGGCATTGCGCTCGACACCGTCAACCCGAACGGCGGCGCCGAGGGCTCGATCGACCAGGCGCAGCTCGCCTGGCTGACCGAGCAGCTCAAGAAGGGCAGCCGGCACTACCTGGACGAGTCGGGACACGCAGTGCGGGGCGGGAAGCACGACAAGCTGTTCGTGATCTTCTCCCACCACACCATCGGGACGATGACCAACGACGACGGCCCGGGTCGGGTGCTCGGGCCCGCCGTCCGCGACCTGCTGCTGAGGTTCCCCAACGTCGTGCTCTGGGTGAACGGCCACACGCACCGCAACACGGTGACGCCGTACGCACGGAAGAAGCACGCGAAGGTGCCCGGCGGCTTCTGGGAGGTCAACACGGCAGCGCACGTCGACTGGCCGCAGCAGGCCCGCACCGTCGAGCTCGTCGACAACCGCAACGGCACGCTGTCCATCTTCGGCACGATCGTCGACCACGTCGCGCCCACGTCCTACGGGAAGCACCCGAAGTCGGCCCTGGAGCTGGCGTCGCTCTCCCGTGAGCTCGGTGCCAACGACTGGCAGGAGAACTCCAAGCCGGAGGACGGGCAGGACGGCCGCCGCGGCCGGCTCGAGGACCGCAACGTCGAGCTGTTGCTGCCTGCGCCCTTCGACCTGTAGCGCCATGGGCCTCGCCGCAGACCTGTCCTACGCGTTCCCTCGCGCCAACTGGTTCCAGCGAGCCGTCAAGGCGTTCGCGAGCAGCCGGCCCGGTGCCTGGCTGTTCTCCAAGCTGCTGCGCCACCTCGACGACCTGGTGCAGAAGCTCACCCGCGGTCGTACCTCGGCACCGGAGGTGCTGGCCGGACTGCCGGTGCTGGACGTGACCACGACCGGCCGGAAGTCGAAGGAGCCCCGGACCTCCCACCTGATCTCGATCCCGATCGACGACACCCTGGCGCTGATCGGCACCAACTTCGGCCAGCCGGCCACCCCCGCGTGGGTGCTCAATCTCGAGGCCGACCCGAAGGCCACGGTCCGCTACCGCGACCGGACCGCCTCGGTCACAGCGCGGCCGGCTTCAGAGGCCGAGTTCGCCCGGGTGCTGGCCAGCTCGGGACCGATCTACCCGGGCTACAAGAAGTACCGCCAGCGCATCGGCGAGAGCCGCCGCCTGCGGATCTTCGTGCTGGAGCCGGCCGGGTAGAAATTCCGCCGGAGACGGAACCCCGCGGCCCGCTCGGTGCTCTTGACTGGGTGAGGGCCGACCGACAGGAGCCAGGGGTGGGACGCACACCGGCGTGGGAGAGCGCGTACCGCGAGTTCTTCGTGGCCCGGCAACGCTCGCTGATGCGTACGGCGTACGCCATCCTCGGCAGCTGGCCGGCGGCGGAGGACGCCGTGCAGACCTCGTTCACGCAGCTCTACGTGCACTGGCCCCGGATCCAGCCGGGCGCGGTCGACGCCTACGCGAGGCGGACCGTCGTCAACACCTGCTTCCGGATGGCCAGGGTACGTAGCCGCGAGACCGCAACCGACCACCTGCCCGACGCCCCGCACGACGGGTCCGATCAGACCCTGTCCCGGCTGGACCTGGTCAGCGCGCTCACCGAGCTGTCTCCGCGGGCCCGCGCCGTTGTCGCCCTGCGGTACCTCGACGACCTGCCCGTCGCCGAGGTCGCCGACGTCCTCGGCATCGCCGAGGGGACGGTCAAGAGCCAGACCGCCCGGGCCCTCGACCGCCTGCAGTCGGTCCTCGCCACACCCCAGTCCATCGAGAGGATCGCCCATGACCACTGAGCAGATCGTCCGCGACCAGCTCGACCGCGCCACCCAGCACGTCCAAGGCGGCCCGAACCTCGAGGCCTCGATCGAGCAGGGCCGCCGAAAGCGCCGGCAGCGCCATGGGGCGCTGGGCCTCGCCGCCCTGGCCGTCGTCGGCATGGGTGCCGTCGGCGTGCGCGTCGTCACCGGTGACGACAGCTCGACCGTGAGGCAGGACGCGCCGGTCGCCGAGGCACCCGCTCCGGCGTCCCCCGGCGACTTCGTGCCCGGCACCGACATCGACGAGAAGCTCGCCGCGGTGGTGGCCGCGCAGTTGCCCGCGCTGTCAGCGCCCGACGACGTCTACCCCAGCGACAGCCACACCGCCGGCCCGATCGACGACGCCGAATGGGCGTCCGCCGAGGACTGGCAGGCGACCTACACGCTCGACAGCGGGCACTCCTTCGGGATGATCACGGGCCTGCCCAGTGAGGGGTTCAGCTGCGAGTCCTGCAACCCCCAGACCGTTCCCGGCGGCACCATCTACCACGAGACCTCGCAGAACCTGGACACCGGCGTGTGGCAGTTCGGGACCTGGCTGGAGCGACCGGACGGCTCCTACGTCGGCGCGTTCGAGTACGCGCCCGGCGATGAGGGAGGCCAGCCGCCGCATGACCGTGCCCTGTCCGATGCAGCGCTCGAACGCTTCGTCCAGGACCCGGGGCTGACGTTCGCCGCCCTCGGCGCCACCGCTCCCTAGCTCCTAGCGCGGCCGGATCGTCAGGTCGCTGACCGTCGCGTCGTCCGGCAGGTCCAGGACGTGCAGGATCGCGTCGACGACGGTGTCCGGGTCGATCCAGTGGGACGCGTCGTACTCCTTGCCCTCGTGCTCGTGGACCTTCTCCTGCATCGGCGTGGCCGTGCGGCCCGGGTAGACCGTGGTCACCCGGACGCCGTGCTCCTGCTCCTCGGCGCGCAGCGAGTCTGCGAGCGCCCGCAGGCCGTGCTTCGACGCGGCGTACGCCGACCATCCGGGACTGGCAGCCAGGCCCTGGCCGGAGTTGACGAAGACCAACGTGCCGCGCGCCGCTCGGACCGCCGGCAGGCAGACGCGCGTGAGCACGGCGGGAGCGACCAGGTTGATCGCCAGCTGCGCCTGCCAGGCGTCTGTGGTCAGCTCGGCGACGGGGCCCAGGTCGACGACGCCCGCGGCGTGCACCACCGAGTCGAGTGCGTCCGGCAGCTCGTCGGCGACCGCCTCCACCGCCGCGGCGTCGGCGAGGTCGGCGACCAGGACAGTCGCGTCGGGCAGCTCGGCGCGCAGGTCGTGGGCCCGCTCGGGCGAGCGGGCCAGCAGGAGCAGGGAGTCCCCACGCTCGAGGAGCCGCTCGGCGAGGATCGCGCCCATCCCCGAGCCGGCGCCGGTGAGCAGGTGGGTGGCCATCAGCGGGTGAACACCACCTTGCCGAAGACGTCACCCTCGGCCATCACGGCGAAGCCGTCCCGGGCCTGCTCCATCGGCAGCTCGCGGTCGATGAGCGGCTTGGTGCCGGTCGAGTCGAGGAACGTCACCAGCGCCGCCAGCTCGTCGCGGGTGCCCATCGTGGAGCCGATCACCGAGAGCTGGAGGAAGAAGATCCGGGTGAGCTCGGCGTCGTCGAGGTTCGGTCCCGAGGTCGTCCCCGACGTGATGATCCGCCCACCGGGGCGCAGCGAGCGGATCGAGTGCGACCACGTCGCCTTCCCGACCGTCTCGATCACCGCGTCGGCCTTCTCCGGCAGCCGGGCGCCGGACTCGAACGCCTCGTGGGCGCCGATCTCGAGCGCCTTCGCTCGCTTGGCCTCGTCGCGGCTGGTGACCAGAACCCGCAGGCCGGCCGCCCGGGCGAGCACGATCGCCGCCGTCGCCACCCCGCCACCGGCACCCTGCACCAGCACCGTCTCGCCGGGGCGCAGCTCGCCTCGGCTGAAGAGCATCCGGTACGCCGTCAGCCAGGCGGTCGGGAGGCAGGCCGCCTCGGCGAACGACAGCGAGGCCGGCTTCGGCACGACGTTGCGGAGGGGCACGGCGACCCGCTCGGCCATCGCGCCCTGGTGGCGCTCGGAGAGCAGTGACCGCTTCGGGTCGAACGTCTCGTCGCCCTCCCAGCCCGGACTGCTGATGACGCCGTGCACGACCACCTCGTTGCCGTCCTCGTCGAGGCCGGCGGCGTCCGTGCCGAGGATCATCGGCAGCTGTTCCTCCTTGAGCCCGACGCCGCGCAGCGAGAACAGGTCATGGTGGTTCAGCGACGCCGCCTTGACGGTGATCGTCGTCCACCCGTCGGGCACGTCCGGATCGGGCCGCTCGCCGACCACCAGGCCGGAGAGGGGGTTGTCGGGGTTGAAGGATTCGGCGTAGACCGCAAACACGTGGCCCACGCTAGCGAGGCCGGACAGACTCCCTGCATGGGCACCGTCACGCCGTACAACCCCAACACCCTGTTCCCGCCGTACACCGGGTACGCGCACGCGGTCGAGGTCCCTCCCGGCGCCCGGACTCTCTACATCAGCGGTCTCAACGGCTACGAGCCGATGGCACCATCCGCCGGATTTCGAGGGTCAAGCCAGGCTCGTCTGGCGACACCTCGGCGAGGCCCTCGCCGCCGCCGGCATGACGTACGCCGACCTGGTCCAGCTGCGCTTCTACCTCGCCTCCGCGGACGACACCCCACCAACGTGGCGCTGATCCGGAGCACCTCGCCGACACCTCGCCTGCCGCACGTCGTGGTCCAGCAGCTGCTCGAGCCCGATGGCGCATCGAGGTCGAGGCCGTCGCGGCGCGGGTCGACTGACGTGCCCCAACCCATCCTCCGCACCGACCGCCTGGTCCTCGAGCCGCTCGCCGACGGGCACCTGGACCTCGAGGTCGAGCTCGACTCCGACCCGGAGGTGCTCCGCTACCTGTCCACCCGCGCGCACACTCCCGACGAGACGCGGACCAGGCACGCCCAACGGATGGAGCGCGGACGCGAGATCGACGGCCTGGGCATGTGGATGGGCTTCCTCGACGACGGTCGGCCGCGCGACGCGTCGTCGTTCGTCGGCCTCTACATGCTCACGCCGCCCCACGGTCCCAGCCAGCCGAAGGTGCCCGGCCTGGCCGACCTCGGCTACCGGATCCGCCGCGACCGCTGGCGGCAGGGCTTCGCCAGGGAAGGCTCTCTCGAGCTGCTGCGCCACGCCTTCGAGACCGTCGGCCTGGACCGGGTGATCGCGCAGACCATGGCGGTCAACGCCGGCTCGCGCGCCACCATGGCCTCGGTCGGGCTGACCTTCGTGCGGTCGTTCACCGAGCAGTACGACGAGCCGGTGCCCGGCTCGGAGGAGGGCGAGGTCGAGTACGCCATCACCCGCGAGGAGTGGCTGACCCAGCGTTAGGCGCTGGCCGCCCCGGTACGAGCCCGGGCACCCAGTCAGCGGTGGTGAGCGGTCGCGTAGCGCAGCGAGCGATTGCGAGCGTAGCGAGCGCAGCGAGCGCCCCGCGATCGCCTCGCGCCCACGATGGACGGCGAAGCCGCGCGAAGCGGCGCAGCGAGCTCGTCCGTCTGTGGGTGCCGGGCCGAAGCTCGCGGGGGTATCAGTCCCTCGCCACTCCGTCGCGACACTCCCTGCATGGCACCGTCACGCCGTACAACCCCAACACCCTGTTCCCGCCGTACACCGGGTACGCGCACGCGGTCGAGGTCCCTCCCGGCGCCCGGACTCTCTACATCAGCTCTCAACGCTACAGCCGATGGGCAGACCATCCCGCCGGATTTCGAGGGTCAGGCCAGGCTGGTCTGGCGACACCTCGGCGAGGCCCTGGCCGCCGCCGGCATGACGTACGCCGACCTGGTCCAGCTGCGTTTCTACCTCGCCTCCGCGGAGGACGACCCCACCAACGTGGCGCTGATCCAGGAGCACCTCGGCGACCACCTGGCCTGCCGCACGGTCGTGGTCCAGCAGCTGCTTGAGCCGGATTGGCGCATCGAGGTCGAGGCCGTAGCGGCGCGGGTCGACTGACGTGCCCCAGCCGATCCTCCGCACCGACCGCTTGGTCCTCGAGCCGCTCGCCGACGGGCACCTGGACCTCGAGGTCGAGCTCGACTCCGACCCGGAGGTGCTCCGCTACCTGTCCACCCGCGCGCACACTCCCGACGAGACGCGGACCAGGCACGCCCAACGGATGGAGCGCGGACGCGAGATCGACGGCCTGGGCATGTGGATGGGCTTCCTCGACGACGGTCGGCCGCGCGACGCGTCGTCGTTCGTCGGCCTCTACATGCTCACGCCGCCCCACGGTCCCAGCCAGCCGAAGCTGCCCGGCCTGGCCGACCTCGGCTACCGGATCCGCCGCGACCGCTGGCGGCAGGGCTTCGCCAAGGAAGGCTCTCTCGAGCTGCTGCGCCACGCCTTCGAGACCGTCCGCCTGGACCGGGTGATCGCGCAGACCATGGCGGTCAACGCCGGCTCGCGGGCCACCATGGCCTCGGTCGGGCTGACCTTCGTGCGGTCGTTCACCGAGCAGTACGACGAGCCGGTGCCCGGCTCGGAGGAGGGCGAGGTCGAGTACGCCATCACCCGCGACGAGTGGCTGACCCAGCGCTAGGCGCCGGCCGCGCCGTTGCGTGCCGGGCACCCAGTCAGCGGGGTAGGGCGGTCACGTACGGCGGCGAGCGCAGCGAGCGTTGCGAGCGGAGCGAGCGCCCCGCGATTCGACCTCGCGCCCGTGACGACGGCGAAGCCGGCGAGCGCGAAGCGAGCGTCGTCACGGGGGTGGGGTCGAAGCTCGCGGGGGTATTCAAGCCCGGGCCACTCCGTCGCGACGGGCGGCCTCGGCCACCGCGGTCGCCACCGCAGGCCCGACCCGGGGGTCGAACGGCGAGGGGACGATGAGCTCTTCGGACAGGTCGTCGCCCACCAGGCCGGCGAGCGCCAGCGCGGCGGCGAGCTTCATCCCCTCGGTGATCGCGGTCGCATGGACGTCGAAGGCACCCCGGAAGATCCCGGGGAAGGCGAGCACGTTGTTGATCTGGTTGGGGAAGTCGGAGCGGCCGGTGGCCACGATCCGCGCGTACTTGTGCGCCACGTCGGGGTGCACCTCGGGGTTGGGGTTCGCCAGGCCGAAGATGATCGAATCCGACGCCATGCTGGCGACCTGCTCCTCGGGGACGGTCCCGCCGGAGACGCCGATGTAGACGTCCGCCCCGGCCAGCACGTCGGCCAGCGTGCCGCTCCGACCGGTCTGGTCGGCGGTCAGTGCCGCCAGCGCCCGCTTCACCGGGGTGAGGTCGCCACGCGAGGAGTGCAGGACGCCCTTGCGGTCGGTCACGGCGAGGTCCTTGATGCCCGCCTCGAGCAGGATCCTGGCGACCGCGACACCGGCCGCCCCGGCACCCGAGATCACGACCCGGGTCGACCCCGGGTCGCGGCCGGTCAGCTTCAGCGCGTTGGTGAGCGCGGCCAGCGCCACCACCGCGGTGCCGTGCTGGTCGTCGTGGAAGACCGGGATGTCGAGCCGCTCCTTGAGCCGGTCCTCGATCTCGAAGCAGCGCGGGGCCGAGATGTCCTCGAGGTTGATGCCGCCGAAGGACGGCGCCAGCCGGACGACCGTCTCGATGATCTCCTCGACGTCGGTGGTGTCCAGGCAGATCGGTACGGCGTCCACGCCGCCGAACGCCTTGAACAGGACCGCCTTGCCCTCCATCACCGGCATCGCCGCGGCCGGACCGATGTCGCCGAGCCCGAGGACCGCGGTGCCGTCGGTGATCACCGCCACCGTGTTGGGCACCCACGTGTAGTGCCGGCTCAGCGACGGGTCCTCGGCGATCGCCTCGCACACCCGCGCGACACCCGGCGTGTAGGCCAGCGACAGGTCGTCGCGGCTCTCCAGGCCGACCGTCGAACGTACCTCCATCTTGCCGCCCACGTGCAGGTCGAAGACCGGGTCGCCAGCGTGCGGATGGGGGGTGTCAGGCACTCGGCGAGTCTGGCACAGCGCTTCGGCGAGAGAGTGGCCAGATCCGCCTGACGACCACGGCGAGGATGTCGTCGTCGGGCACCGCGCCGTAGGTGCGCGAGTCGGTGCCGTGGGCGGGGTCGTCGCTGAGCAACCACCAGCCCGTCTCCCCCAGCTCGGTGGTACGCCGCTCGAGCGCGCGTTTCACCGACAGTGGACGCCCCGGCACCCGGGCCACCACGAGATCGCCCGGAGCCGGTCGCCGCCGGTAGTCGACGAGCAGTCGGTCACCCGGACGCAGACCCGGCCGCATCGAGTCTCCGGACACCACGGCAGACCCCCAGCGGGGTGTCCGATTCCGGCCCCCGGGTACCGGTCCGACGCTGCCCGACACGCGGAGTAGTCTCGCAAATCCACGACGTAGAGCACCCCGACAGACCACCGGAAGGACTGGCATGTTCCGTTCCCTGTTCGCGCCCACCATCGAGGTCTCGGCCCACTGCGACCTGCCGTGCGGCGTCTACGACCCCGCCCAGGCCCGCATCGAGGCCGAGTCGATCGCCGCGATCATCAAGAAGGTCGCAGACAACGACGACCCCGACTTCCGCACCCGGGCGATCCTGATCAAGGAGCAGCGCTCCGAGCTGGTCAAGCACCACCTGTGGGTGCTGTGGACCGACTACTTCAAGCCCCCGCACTTCGAGAAGTACCCCGAGCTGCACACCCTCGTGAACGAGGCGACGAAGCTCGCCGGCGCCAGCGGCACCAAGGGCGAGATGGACGCCGACGTCGCCCAGCAGCTGCTCGACAAGATCGACGAGATCGACAAGATCTTCAAGGCGACGAAGCAGGGGTGAGGAACGCACCCCTGCGAGGAGAAGTCTCGGGCTGAGCTTGCTCAGACCGAGCAAGGAAGCAGGGCTGACGAGCCTCCCCTTTTCGAACGCCTGACGCGGGCCCGGCCACTCGGCCGGGCCCGCTCGGGTTTCCGCAACCGGTGGAGCGGGCAGACCCGATTTGTACAGGCGGCCCTGACCAATGAGGCCCATCCGTTCACCCCTAGGGGTGACATTTCGACTTTCAACGAGTTTCGAGGTTTCCGGCGACTCCTGCCCGGGGTAGGGCACCCCCATGACGATCTCGACGTTGGACGAGGCACCGTCACGGGCTGTACGCCGTGAGGAAACTGCACGGCTCCTCAAGGAGGCCTCGACACTCAAGGGCAAGCGGCGCGACCAGGTCATCGACCAGGTCATCGTCCTCAACATCGGAGTGGCTCACGCCATCGCGCACCGCTACCGCAACCGCTCGGTTCCGGTGGAGGACCTCGAGCAGGTCGCCTGCATGGCACTGGTCCGGGCGGCGCAGAAGTTCGACGTCGAGCAGAACCGCGACTTCCTCACCTACGCGGTTCCGACGATCTCGGGCGAGATCAAGCGCCACTTCCGCGACCAGGGATGGACCATCCGGCCGCCGCGCCGGGTCCAGGAGATCCAGTCCAAGGTGATCCACGCCTACCACCACGGCGAGGAGCACGGCGCTCCCCCGTCGGCGGCGCGCATCGCCGACCAGCTCGACCTTCCCGTCGCCGATGTCTCCGAGGCCCTCCAGGCCGAGGGTTGCTTTCGCCCTGTCTCCCTCGACGTCCCGGTCACCGAGGATGGCCGGCCCGCCATCGACCAGCTCACCGCGGAGGAGAACGGCGACGAGCAGGCCCTCGAGGCGCGGCTGATGCTCGGCCCGGCAATGCGGCACCTCAGCGACCGGGACCGGAAGATCCTCTACCTGCGCTTCGTCGAGGACCGCACCCAGCAGGAGATCGGCAACGAGCTCGGCGTCACCCAGATGCAGGCCTCCCGGCTGCTCAAGAGGATCCTCGACCAGCTTCGCGCCGAACTCGGAGCGGATGCCATCCCGGCTTGACGCATACCAGCGCACCTCCGCGGGCACTGTCCCAGATGAGAAAACTGGGGCAGATGACACGGGAAGAAGTGGATGCGGTGGCGCACCGTCGGGAGCTCGGAGAAATCATCGACCAGCTCGGGGTCAAGCAACAGATCGATCCCGACGAGAACGTCTGCGGCGTCGTGGTGCTCCTGACCGTCGAGGAGCCGGACGGCCACCTGTCTCTGCGCTGCGCCTGGTCGGAAGGGATGACCTGGATCGAGCGGATCGGCCTGCTCCGAGCAGCCGAGCGGGCCGAGCTCCCCGCCGACGGCGCCCACGACTGGCGAGTGTGACCACGGCACCCCCGGCGGCCGGCCGGCCGAGTTTTGGGGATGGCGTGGTCGGGTAACGACGGTGAGGCCACACCGACGGTCTACGCTCCCAACCCGACCCCATTCGAAGGACTGACCAGCATGTCCCCGACCGGACCCGGTGACCAGTCGCGCGCCGACGTGGAGCTCCGACTGCCTGCCGACAGCGCGTACGTGTCGGTCCTGCGCACGACCTCGGCGGGGCTCGCCGCCCGCCTGGACTTCACCCTCGACGACATCGAGGACCTGCGGATGGCGGTCGGGGAGGCCAGCGCCCTCGTGCTGCCCGAGGCCCAGCCCGGTGCTGACCTCGTGTGCGAGTTCTTCATGCGGCCCGGGGAGCTGACCGTCCAGGTCAGCGTTCCCTCGGCCGACCCCACCCCGCCCGACGAGGACAGCTTCGCGTGGCAGGTGCTGACCACGCTCGCGACCAAGGCGTCAGCATCCACCGACGACCGCCGGTTGACGATCACGCTGTCGATGCGTTCGGCCATCCAGGAGCCCGACCCTGACATGACCGGTTGACATGGTCGGTGACCCGACGAAGGACGAGGACTCGGACACGTCTAGCGGGGTAGAGGCCACCCGGCGGAGAAGTGCCGAGCTGTTCGCGGCGCTGCGCAACGACTCCGCGCCGGAGTCGACCCGCGACGAGGCCCGGGAGGGACTGGTCCACCTGCACCTGCCGCTGGTGGAGCACTGCGCACGGCGCTTCCGCAACCGTGGCGAGCCCTTCGAGGACCTGGTCCAGGTCGGCACGATCGGGCTGCTCAAGTCGATCGACCGGTTCGACCTCGAGCGCGAGGTCGAGTTCTCGACGTACGCCACCCCGACGATCATCGGCGAGATCAAGCGGTACTTCCGTGACAAGGGCTGGGCGATCCGGGTCCCGCGCCGGCTGCAGGAGCTGCGCATGCAGATCGGCGCGAGCAGCGCCGAGCTGACCCAGAGCCTGGGCCGCTCCCCCACGGCGCGCGAGCTCGCGGAGGCGATCGGCTGCTCGGTCGAGGAGGTCCTGGAGGGGATCGAGTCGAGCAACGCCTACTCGACGCTGTCCCTCGACGCCAGCGACGGCGACGACGACGGTGCGGGGACCATGCTCGACGCCATCGGCGTCCAGGACGAGAACCTCGAGCACGTCGAGATCCGCGAGTCGATCAAGCCCCTGCTCGACCGGCTGGGGACACGGGAGAAGCGGATCCTGCTGCTGCGCTTCTTCAAGAACATGACCCAGTCCCAGATCGCCGAGGAGATCGGCGTCTCCCAGATGCACGTCTCCCGGCTGCTCTCGCGCACCCTGGAGCAGCTGCGGACCTCGCTCGAGGTCGAGGACGGCGAGGCCTGAGCCCGCGAGGGGAGCAGTCAGCCCTCGTTGGCGGCCAGCGCCCTGGTCGAGGCGGGGTGCAGCACGCCGACGAGCACCGCCACCGAGACGAGCAGGATCACGACGGCGACCAGCGTGGTCTCACCGCCCCAGAAGCTGAACGAGAGCAGCACCCCGATCAGCTCGACGGCCACCACCGGCCCGCGCGCCCACGAGCCGACCCGGAACAGTCCCCAGGCGCAGAAGAGGAGGCCGGCGCCGAGGACGAGGAAGAACAACCCCGTCGTGATCCCCATGGTGAGCCGCCCGGAGTCGAGTGCGACGACCTCGAGGACGGCGAGGACGCACAGGAGCAGCCCCTCCAGTCCCACCAGCACCGCTGCTCCCACGAGAGTGGCCGGCGGGGCCGGCCGGGTGTCCTGGGTCACCCCGCGAGCCTAGGGCTCCCGCGGTGACCGAATGGCCACGGATTCCGTGCCGGAAGGCCCTGTGACCCACGAGACCCGAGATGCCCCTTGTGTAACGGTCCAATTCTCGGCACGCTGGACGAGCACGGCGGGGCTGTCGTCCTGTCGTGTCCGCTTGTGTGCCCGCCAGCGGTCTCCCCCGCACCAGCGACACCACGACTCGGACCGCGCAAATGTGTCCGGAAAGAAGGAACCCCAGCCATGGATTGGCGTCACCGCTCCGCGTGCCTCGACGAGGACCCGGAGCTGTTCTTCCCGATCGGCAACACCGGTCCGGCCATCCTCCAGATCGAGGAGGCCAAGCAGGTGTGCCGACGCTGTGAGGTGCGCGAACAGTGCCTCCAGTGGGCCCTCGAGGCAGGGCAGGACCACGGTGTCTGGGGTGGCCTGAGCGAGGACGAGCGTCGCGCGCTGAAGCGTCGCAACGCCCGCGCGCGCGTCCGCACCGCCTGACTTAACTCCGGCGGCGAGCGAAGCGAGCCTTGCGAGCGGAGCGAGCGCGCCCCGCGATCGGCCCTGCTGCCCACGATGGACTGCGAAGCCCGCGAAGCGGAGCGAGCGTCCGTCGTGGGTTCAGGGCCGAAGCTCGCGGGGGTATCAGAGCGGTACGTCGATCGCGGCCCTGGTGCCGCGGCCGGACGGTGCCGGCCCGAGCGTGAGCCGGCCGCTGAGCTCGGACTCGACCAGCGTGCCCACGATCGAGAGCCCGAGGGTGCTCGACCCGGCCAGGTCGAAGCCGGTCGGCAGCCCCTGCCCGTCGTCGTCGACGGTGAACGTGAGCGCGTCGTCGGTCCGGACAGCGGTCACGACGATGGTGCCCTCCGCGCTGTCGGCGACCGGGTAGCCGTGCTCGACGGCGTTCTGCAGCAGCTCGGTCAGCACCATCGCCACCGTGGTCGCCGTCTCGGAGGGCAGGACGCCGAACGAGCCCTCCCGGCGTACCCGCACGCGACCGCCCAGTGAGCCCATGTCGGCGACCATCATGCCGAGCCGGTCGGCGACGTCGTCGAACACGACGCTCTCCTCGACGGCCTGGCTGAGCGTCTCGTGCACGATCGCGATCGAGCCGACCCGGCGGACCGCCTCCTCCAGCGCCGCCTTGGCGTCGGCACTGTCCATCCGCCGGGCCTGCAGCCGCAGCAGCGCGGCGACCGTCTGGAGGTTGTTCTTCACCCGGTGGTGGATCTCGCGGATGGTGGCGTCCTTGGTGACCAGCTCGCGGTCGCGGCTGCGCAGGTCGGTGACGTCGCGCACGAGCACGAGCCCACCGATCAGCCGCCCGTGCGGACGCAGCGGGATGGCGCGGACGATCAGGGACACCGAGTCGGTGCCGAGCTCGGCGTCCCGGTTCGCCCGGCCGCCCAGCACCGCGCTGAGCGTCTCCTCGTCGGGCCGCAGCCGTGACGGCACCAGCTCTCGGGTCACCTCGCTCAGGCGCAGCCCGTCGAGATCGCCGGAGTGGCCGAGGCGGCGGTAGACCGAGAGCGCGTTCGGGCTGGCGTATACGACCCGGCCCTGCTCGTCGACGCGCAGGAAGCCGTCGCCGACCCGTGGGGTGTCCGCGTGGTCGCTGCGCTGCCCCGGGACCGGGAAGTGGCCGCCGGCGATCATCTGGGTCAGCTCGGCGGCGGTCTGGAGGTACGACAGCTCGAGCCGGCTCGGCGTACGGACGCCGAGCAGGTTGGTGTTGCGGCCGACGACGGCGATCACCCGTCGGCCGCGGCGGACCGGGATGGTCTCGGCGCGGACCGGAACGTCGTCGCGCCACTCGGGGTCGCCCTCCCGGACCAGCCGGCCCTCGGCGTACGCGATGTCGAGGTGGGGCCGCCGGCCCGCCGGGACGAAGGTGCCGACGATGTCGTCGACGTACGCCGTGGGGCCGGTGGTGGGCCGCATCTGGCCACCGGCCCAGAAGCCGGTGCCCTCGCGGTCCGGGAGCCACAGCACCAGGTCGGCGAAGCTGAGGTCGGCGATGATCTGCCAGTCCGCCTGCAGCAGCTGGAGCCAGGCGACGTCGTCGGCGTCGAGGTCCGTGTGGGCACGGACGAGCTCGATCAGGGACGCCACGCAGGTCAGCGTAGGGGTCGCTCCATGGCCCTTACGGCGAAGCACATCCTGCACGTCAAGCACAAGACTCCCCTGGAGGCGGGAGACAAGGCATCCTTTGGCAGGATGGTCGTCATGCCCGGGCAGTACTGGAAGCAGGTCGCCGCTTCCGGACTGGCCGTCCCTCAGGACCGGCCCCTGGACGACCTCACCGCCGAGCTGACCCGCATGCTGGGCGACACCGATCCCGAGGCGCGAGACGGGACGGCCTATCCCACGCTGGCGACGTGGGTGGGGCGCGGGGTCTACGACGACCTGCTCTCGGGCCTCGGCGACGGGATGGCGGCCGGGCTCGGCGTGGGCCTGGGCGAGAAGGACACCGACTCGGTCTTCCGGCGCAGCTTCTCCGCCCTGATCCTCGGCGAGTGCATCGCCCGCGACAACAAGCGGCCCCTGGTGCCGGGCAGCAAGGTGCTCGAGTGGGGCGACCGGCTCGCGACCTGGCTGCTCCGCGAGCGCGACCTGCGCGGCTTCGTGCCGGGCAAGGGCTGGGCGCACGCCGTGGCCCACGGCGCAGACTCGCTCTCCACGCTCTCCCAGTCGCCGCACGTGGCCGCCAACGAGCTGACCGTGGTCCTCGATGTCATCGCCGACCGGGTGCTGCTCCCGGTCGACCGGCTGTTCACCAACGGCGAGCCCGATCGGCTGGCCGCCACGACCATGGCGGTGCTGCGCCGCAACATCGTCTCGCTCCGCGTGATCGAGCCCTGGATCGCCCGGCTGTCGGCGACCGCCGGCTCGCGCGCGTCGTACGACGACCGCGACCCGTACCTCAAGGGCGGCAACGCCGAGGCGTTCCTGCGCTCGCTGCACCTCCAGCTCGCGCTGGGCCCCAAGCCACCCGAGGTCCGTCCCGACCTGCTGCTGGTCCTCGTGGACGCGCTCCGGGCCACCAACCCGCAGTACCTCCAGGCCGCACAGCCGCGCTGAGCCCTCTCCTGCAAGAGTGGGCCCCATGACCGATTCCATCGAGGGCCACAGCGGGCAGCTCGCCGTCGCCGTCGCGCGGGCGCACGGCGTCGAGACCATGTTCACGCTGTCGGGGGCGCACGTCTTCCCGATGTACGACGGCGCGGTGCTGGCCGACCCGCCGATGCGGCTCCTCGACGTCCGGCACGAGCAGACCGCGGCGTTCGCCGCCGAGGCCACCGGCAAGCTGACCAGGGTCCCCGGGCTCGCGGTGCTCACCGCCGGGCCGGGTGTCACCAACGGCGTCAGCGCGATCGCCCAGGCCCAGTTCGCGGGGTCACCGATGGTCGTCGTCGGCGGCCGGGCGCCGCAGAACCGGTGGGGCAGCGGCAGCCTCCAGGAGCTCGACCAGCCGCCCATCGTCGAGTCGGTGTCCAAGCTGGCCCGCACCATCCCGACCGCCGCGGACATCCTCTCCGGCATGGACGAGGCGTTCCTCGCCGCGCGCAGCCCGCACCGCGGGCCGGCGTTCGTCGACGTGCCGATGGACGAGTTCTTCAACTCCTCGTCCGGCCCCGCGCCGCAGCCCCCCGAGCGTCAGCGGATCGAGCCGGACGGCGACGCGCTGACGACGATCGCAGGGTTGCTGGCCGAGGCCCGGCAGCCGGTGCTCATCCTCGGCACGGACGTGTGGGCCGACGGTGCCGAGGAGGCCGCGCTTCGGTTCGTGCAGGACCTCGGGATCCCGACCCTGACCAACGGGATGGGCCGGGGCCTCGTGCCGGGCGGCCACGAGCTGCTGGTGACCAAGGCGCGGAGCGTCGCGCTCGGCGGTGCCGACCTGGTGGTCGTGGTCGGGACACCACTGGACTTCCGGCTCGGGTACGGCGTCTTCGGCGGCAAGGAGGAAGGCTCGACGCCCGCGCGGGTCGTGCACGTCGCGGACTCCCCCGGCCAGGTGGCGACCCACGCCGAGCTCGCGGGCTCGGCGTCGGGCGACCTGACCGCGGTCTTCGACGGCCTGCAGGCGGCCCTGGAGCGCGGTGCGAAGCCGGACTGGTCGGGGTGGCGGTCCACGCTCGCCGACACGGTCGCCGCGGCCGCCGCGCGCGACGCCGAGCTGCTGAGCGCCGAGGCGGACCCGATCCACCCGGCGCGGATCTACGGCGAGCTGGTGCCGAGGCTCGCCGACGACGCGGTGGTGATCGGCGACGGCGGCGACTTCGTCAGCTTCGCCGGCAAGTTCGTCGAGCCCAAGAAGCCCGGCGGCTGGCTGGACCCCGGCCCCTACGGCTGTCTCGGCGCTGGTCCGGGCGCGGCGATCGCGGCCCGGCTCGCGCGACCCTCGTCGCAGGTGGTGCTGCTGCTCGGCGACGGCGCGGCGGGCTTCTCGTTGATGGACGTCGACACGATGGTCCGCCACAACCTGCCGGTCGTGATGGTGATGGGCAACAACTCCGCGTGGGCGCTGGAGAAGGGCCCGATGCAGATGCTCTACGGCTACGACGTGATCGCCGACCTGGCTCCGCGGACGCCGTACGACGAGGTCGTGCGGGCGCTCGGTGGTGGCGGCGAGACCGTGACCGACCCGAAGGAGATCGGCCCGGCCATCGACCGTGCCTTCGACAGCGGCGTTCCGTACCTCGTCAACGTGATCACGGACGTGGAGGCGGGCTACCCGCGGGCCACGTTCGGTATCTGATGCATCTCCGCAGGGCCAGGCCAGAGGACTACGCGGCCGTCGGCGAGGTCACGCTCGCGGCGTACGAGCCGCTGCTCGGCAGCGCCGAGGCGTCGTACGCCGACCGGCTGCGCAACGCCGAGGCCCGCGACCTCGAGGCCGAGCTCTGGGTCGCCGTCGCGCCCGACGACCGCGAGGTGCTCGGCACGGTGACACTGTGTCGCGAGGGTTCACCGTGGCGTGAGATCGGCGTCGCCGACGAGGGTGAGTTCCGGATGCTCGCGGTCGCACCGCACGCCCAGGGTCAGGGCGTCGGCGAGGCGCTCGCAAGGCACGTCATCGACCGGTTCCGCGAGGAGGGCGCCGTCGCGGTGGTGCTCTCGAGCACCCCCCTGATGGATCCCGCGCACCGGCTGTACGCGCGGCTCGGCTTCCGCCGCTGCCCCGAGCGGGACTGGGAGCCGTCTACCCGGCGTCGAGCTCCTGGCTTTCCGGCTGGAGCTCGCATGAGCACCCTGACCTTCACGGTCACCGACGACGACACCGCGCTCGCGGTCGGCTCCGGCAGCCTCCCCGTCCTCGGCACGCCGCGGCTGCTCGCGTGGTGCGAGGCGGCCACCTGTGCCGAGATCGAGCCGACCCTCGCCGAGGGCGAGACGTCGGTCGGCACCCGCATCCAGCTCGAGCACCTCGCCGCCAGCCCGGTCGGCGCCGAGGTCGAGGTGACCGCCACCACGGCGTACGTCGACGGTCGCCTGCACCGGTTCACCGTCGCCGCCCGGCACACCTCTGACGGCAAGGTCGTCGCTTCCGGCGAGGTGACCCGGGTGGTCGTGGACACCGAACGGTTCCTGGCCCGGATTTCGCCGGCTGGCTGAGCCCCTGAGACACTGGTTGATCGATCGACCAGGAGGTCACCATGGGCAAGACCGGACGCAAGCGCCGCGGTCGCAAGAAGAAGAAGGCGAACCACGGCAAGCGCCCCAACGCCTGACCTTGAGGCCAGCGCGTTGACAGCACCGAGCCCCAGCCTGCGGCTGGGGCTCGTGGCATCTGCGCTCGCTGCAGCGCTGGCATTGAGCTTCGCGCTTGCGGGCTGCTCGGGGACGGACGACTCGTCGCCGACGGCCGGCCGGACGGAACCGTCGAGCATCGCGGCGCCCTCCGAGGCCCCCAGGACGCCGGCGACGCCGAGCACCTCCGCCGTCGCGAAGGTCAGGCACGCGGGTCCGCCACTCCACCGCACGCACGCCTGGCTGCTCAAGATGCGGCTGCGACAGATCGTCGCTGACAACCCGTTGGCGGGCCGACCCTGGGGCGTCTACGAGGGTGACGGGGAGATGGCCTGGGCGCCGTACGCGCGCGCCTCGGGCGAGTCCCGGACCCTGCTCGGCAAGATTGCGCTTGCACCGAAGGCGAAGTGGTTCGGTGGTTGGATCTCCAACGCCGAGATCGGCGAGAAAGTTCGCGGCTACATCGATGCCTCCCTGCAGCAGGCCGGCTCTTCGGACGCTCTGGTCCAGATGTCGGTCTTCCGCATGCATCCCTGGGAGGACGAGGCCTGCCACCGGCTCCCGACCGCCGCCGAGGGCGCGTCGTACCGGGACTGGATCGACCGGTTCGCCGACGCGGTCGGCGACACGCACGCGGCGGTCATCCTGCAACCTGACGGGCCCTTCGCGCTCTGCGCACCGCACGGATCGCACGTTCCCTCGGACCTGATCGCCTACGCGTCCAGGGTGCTCTCCGCCCTGCCCCACACCTCGGTCTACATCGACGTGGGTGCCGCAGACTGGCCGATCGAGTCGCAAGGCGGCGTCGGGGCGGCCACCCGGATCGCCATCCAGGGCGGCGTGCAGTACGCCCGTGGGATCGCCCTCAACACGACGCACTACTCCCCGACGGCCGACGAGGTCCAGCGCGGCACTGACGTCGTCCGGGCTCTGGCCGACCAGGGCATCGCCGACAAGCATTTCGTCGTCAACACCTCGTCGAACGGCAAGGGGTTCGTCTTCGGCGACTACCGGGCTCCGGACCCCGACAACGCCCGGGTGTGCGACAGCCAGCAGGACCCGGGACCGTGCGTGGCGTTGGGCATCCCGCCGACCTACGACTTCGCGGACCCGCGGTGGGGGCTGCCGCAAGGGACCGTGGACCGGGCCAACCGGTACGCCGACGCGTTCCTCTGGATCGGCCGGCCCTGGCTCTACGACCAGAACGAGCCGTTCGTGGTGTCGCGCGCCCTGACCCTGGCCAGGGTCAGCCGCTGGTGACTCGCACCCCGGAGCTGGGGCTCGTGGTGTCTCCGGAACGAACCAGCAGCAGAAGGACAAGCGTCCCCGCCAGCAGGTAGCCCGCGCCCTGCCAGGCCAGCACCGGCACGATGCCGATCCGGCCCCCGAGGACGCCGGCGGTGAGGCTGCCGAGCACGGTGGCGCTCGCGCGGACCAGCAGCAGCAACGAGAACACCCGGCCCCGCTCGCGGTCGTCGGTGTGCTGCTGGAAGAGGGTCATCATCCCTGCCGTGACGATGGCGCCCGGTAGCCCGACGACGATCATCAGCGCCGCGGCGGGCCAGGTGCTCACCCACGCCAGCGGGTAGAGCGCGATCGCGAGGTCGACCAGGCCGAAGGCGAGTGCACCGAGGCCGAGCATCCGCTGCGGCTGCCAGCGGCTGCCGAACGTCGCGACGACCAGACCGCCGATCACCCCGCCGACGGCCTGGATGCCGCTGATCAGGCCGAGCGCCTCCGGGCCGCCGTGCAGCACCGAGCGCACGTACGGCGCGAAGAGGGTCCCCCAGATGCCCTCACCGAACGACGTGATCAGCCAGAAGGCGCCGAGCACGCGCACCGTCCGGGACCCGAGCGCTACCCGCGCGCCCTCCACCCAGTCGTCCCGGAGCTCGGAGAACCGGCCCCGGACGACATCCTCGGCGGCCTGCTCCCGGGGCGCGACCGCGCCCGACGTACGGATCCGGGCCACGAGCAGCGCCGCGACGAGGAAGGTGGCGGCGTCCGCGAGCGCGACCAGCGGGATGCCGCCGAGCGCCGCCAGCACACCGCCGAGCGCGCCGCCCACGAGGCGGGAGAGATTGCGGGCCTGACCGTTGAGCGCGTTCGCGGTCACCAGCTCGGCCGAGTCCGAGTCGTTGACGACGCGCGGCAGCATCGCCTGCTCGGCCGGGGCGAAGAACGTCTCGACGACCGCCTCGAGCACCAGCACCGGGTAGACGACCCAGATCAGCCCGGCTCCGTCCACGAGCAGCAGCGGGAGCAGCCCGGCCGCGAGCACGAGGTTGGCGGCGATCATGGTGCGGCGCCGGTCCCAGCGGTCGACGAGCACGCCGGCGACGAGGCCGACCAGGACCTGCGGGAGCAGCGACGTCAGGAAGACACCGGCCGAGGCCATCGTCGAGCCGGTCAGGTCGTAGACGGCGTACGTCAGCCCGATCGCGAGCAGCCAGTCGCCGGTCAGCGAGACCAGCGCGGCCCCGACCAGCCTGGCCAGGTCCGGCCGGCGCCTGAGCAGCCGCCACGGTCCCCCGAGAGTTGATGTCATACCGACACCATAATGACGTCACATGTGACGCGCAATGGTGTCAGTGGCCGGTCAGTCGTCGTCGAGTGGCGTCAAATGGCTGTGAAATCGGCGCAACAACAGCCTTTTCGCGCCACTCGACGCGAAAGCGGGACCGACTCAGACGTCGGTGATGCGGACCTGGACCTCGCGGATGCGCAGGAGCACCCGCTGGCGCAGCTCGTCGGGCGCGGCCTCGGAGCACGAGCGCGCGACGATCGACTTCACGGTGCGCTGGAGGTCGTACTTCTCCAGGCACGGGTTGCAGGTGTCGAGGTGGGCCCGCACGACCGCGCAGTCCGAGGCGTCGAGCTCGTTGTCGATGAAGTAGACGATCTGGTCGAGGAAGTCGGCGCACTCAGCGGCCGACGGGTCCGCACCGTGGTCGTGGCTCACGAGTCGCCCCCTTTGGTCCCGGGCAGGCGTCCGGCCGGCGTCAGGTCGTTGGCCCGCACGTAGTCCGAAAGCATGTCACGAAGCTGGCGCCGTCCGCGATGGAGGCGAGACATCACGGTGCCGATCGGCGTCTCCATGATCTCCGCGATCTCCTTGTAGGCGAACCCCTCGACATCGGCGAGGTAGACCGCGAGCCGGAACTCCTCGGGCAGCCGCTGGAGGGCGTCCTTGACCTGGGAGTCAGGCAGGTGCTCCAGCGCCTCCATCTCCGCCGACTTCAGCCCGGACGACGCGTGGGACTCGGCCCGGGCGAGCTGCCAGTCCTCGACGTCCTCGGACATCGACTGCTGAGGCTGGCGCTGCTTCTTGCGGTAGTTGTTGATGAAGGTGTTGGTCAGGATCCGGTAGAGCCACGCCTTCAGGTTGGTGCCCGGCCGGAACTGGTGGAACGACGAGAACGCCTTGGCGAAGGTCTCCTGGACCAGGTCCTCCGCGTCTGCGGGGTTGCGGGTCATCCGCATGCCGGCGGAGTAGAGCTGGTCGATGAAGGGCAGCGCATCGCGCTCGAAACGGGCGGCGCGCTCCTCTTCGGTCTCGGTGGCCACGTCGACCTCAGCCGGCTCGGCGGAGTCGATCAAGGACTCCTCGAGGGCCGACAGGTCGTCAGAAGACTTTGTCATCGCCTCCCAGCCTACGCGGGTGGCGGGCGGCTCCAGCACTCCGATCACACCTCAGGAACACTGCCGTGACGCACGTCATTCCCGCAGGTCAGCCAGGAGGTCAGCCGGAGGTCCGCCGACCTCCCTCACCAGCCACTCCAGCGTGGACTCCACGACGATCTCCATCGCGTCGGCCTGACTGAGCCCAGCCGCCTTCGGAATCCGGAGCCCGTGGTCCCCGCCAGGCACCACCGCGAAGTCGACGTGCTCGAGGTCGCCGGGGAACTCCTCGGGCCGGCCCATCGTGTCGTGCTCGCCCTGGACGACGAGGGTGGGTACGCCGGCGCCCCTGCAGCTCCTCGAGCCGCGACTTCTCCGGTCGCCCGGGCGGGTGCAGCGGGAACGAGAGCGCGAGACATCCGGCCGCACCGAGCCCCGAAGCCGACCGGGCCGCCGACCGGGCGCCGGCGGACCGGCCCCCGACCACCAGCGGGGTCCGGATCCGCAACGACTTCGCCGCGGCCACGAGCGCGACGTCGAGGGTGGGCGGCGGGGTGGCGACCTTGCGGCCGGCCACCCGCCAGGGCTGCTCGAGCAGCACCACGCTCGCCCCCTGGCGCGGCAGCCGCGTGGCCAGCGCCTGCAGGTCGCGCGCGCCGATGCCACCGCCGGCACCGTGGCTGAGCAGGAGGGTCACGAACGGCGACCGCGCGCGGCGTACGTCGAGCCTGGCCTCGCCGTGCGGCGTGTCGATGCTGCGCAGGTCGGTCATGAGAGGTCGAGGGGCTCGAGGAGCTCGGGGCCGTTGTTCTTCACGGCGTTGACCATGGTCGAGACCGGGTAGGCCTCCAGGCGGCCGGGTGCGGCCGGGACCAGCAGGTCGAGCACGGAGTCCTTGTCGGTCCGTGGGTCGAGCCAGGCGGCCCACCGATCGTGCTCGACCATGAGCGGCATCCGGTCGTGGATCTTGCCGACGTCGTCCTCGGCGTCGGTGGTGATCACCGTGCAGGTCCAGAGGAACCGGTCGTCGGCATCGTCGGCCTTGGTCGGGTCGCGCCAGATCTCGTAGAGGCCGGCCATCGCGAGCGAGCCGCCGTCCTTGGGGCGGATGAAGAACGGCTGCTTCTTCGGCTTGCCGGCCTTGGTCTTCTCGTCGGTGGGATACCACTCGAAGTAGCCGTCGGCCGGCAGCAGGCACCGGCGGACGGCGAGGGCTCGCTTGTAGGCCGGCTTCTCGGCGACGGTCTCCATCCGCGCGTTGATCATCCGGTTGCCGATCGAGGCGTCCTTGGCCCAGGACGGGACCAGCCCCCACTTCACCACCCGGAGCTGGCGCGCGGGCGGCTCGCCTGCGTCGCCGGCCTCCTTCGAGGGCGGCCGCTCGACGACGGCGTACACCTCCTTGGTGGGCGCCACGTTGTAGTCGGGCGCCAGCGGCTCGGGCACCCGGCTGTCCACGACCTCGAACTCCTCGATGAGGTCCTCGGGACGCCGGCTGGAGGCGTAGCGGCCGCACATGGCTCCACCCTATGACCGGCCGCCGACCAACGTGTTTGACTGAGCCATGGCCATCAGCAGAGTGTTCGCGCGTCCGATGCTTGCCTCGATGTTCGTCGTCGGCGGCCTGGACTCCGTCAGGAACGCCGCGAAGAAGGCGGACGCCGCTGCACCCGTGACGGCCAAGCTGGTGCCACTCCTGCAGCGGGTGGTCCCCCAGCTGCCGTCCGACCCGGTGAGCCTGGTGCGCATCAACGGCGTCGTCCAGGTCCTCGCCGGGCTGGGGCTGGCCAGCGGCAGGGCGCCGCGACTCTCGGCGACGGTCCTGGCGGCGACGCTGGTGCCGACGACGGCGGCCGGGCACCGGTTCTGGGAGGAGCAGGACCCCGCCAAGCGAGCCCAGCAGCGGACCCACTTCTTCAAGAACGTCTCGATGCTCGGCGGGCTCATCATCGCCGCGGGCGACACCGAGGGGCGGCCCGGCGTCGTCTGGCGCACCCGGCGCGTCGCCAAGGACGCCCGCCGCGAGGCGCGGCACCTCACCCACGCGGCCCGGCGCGAGGCGGCGCTGGCCAGGGCCAGGGTCACCTGACTTGGACTGGCCCGCGCCCCGGGCGACCGGCCCGGTCGACGCCGTCGTCTCGCTGCCCGGCAGCAAGTCGCTGACCAACCGGGCGCTGCTGCTCGCCTCGCTCGCCGACGGCCCGTCCGTCGTACGCCGGGCGCTGCGGTCCAGGGACACGCTCCTGATGGCCGCGGCGCTCACCAGCCTCGGCTCCGCCGTCGACACCTCGGGCCCGGACTGGTCGGTGGCGCCGGGCCGGTTCGACCGTGACGCGCAGGTCGACTGCGGGCTGGCCGGGACCGTGATGCGGTTCGTGCCGCCGGCCGCCGGCCTGTCCAGCGGCACCGTCGCCTTCGACGGCGACCCGCACATGCGCTCCCGCCCGATCGGCGAGGTGCTGTCCGCACTGCGCACCCTCGGTGTCGAGGTCGTGGACGAGGGTCGTGGCGCCCTGCCGTTCGAGATCCGTGGGACCGGCTCGGTGCGCGGCGGACGCGTCGTCATCGACGCGTCGGCGTCCTCGCAGTTCGTCTCCGCGCTGCTGCTGGCCGGTGCGCGGTACGACGACGGGGTCGATCTCCGCCACGACGGCAAGCCGGTGCCGTCGCTGCCGCACATCGACATGACCGTGGCGATCCTGCGTGAGCACGGCGTCGAGGTCGACGACTCCGAGGCGAACCGGTGGGCGGTCGCACCCGGAGTCGTGAAGCCGGTCGACCACCTCATCGAGCCGGACCTGTCCAACGCCGCGCCGTTCCTGGCCCTGGCCGCCGTCACGGGAGGCCGGGTCGTCGTTCGCGACTGGCCGGCGTCGACCACCCAGGCCGGCGACGCGCTCCGCGAGATCCTCCAGCAGCTGGGCTGCACGGTCACCCTGGACCAGGACGGTCTGACCGTCGTCGGGCCACCCCGGCTCGAGGGGATCGACGTCGACCTGCACGAGCACGGCGAGCTCACGCCGGCGGTGGCGGCTCTGTGCGCGCTCGCCGCCGGTCCCAGCCACCTGCGCGGCGTCGCGCACATCCGCGGCCACGAGACCGACCGGCTGGCCGCGCTGGCCACCGAGCTCGGCGGCCTGGGCGCCGACGTGGACGAGCACCCGGACGGGCTGTCGTTCCGGCCCGCCGCACTGCACGGCGGGGTCTTCCACACCTACGCCGACCACCGGATGGCGCACGCCGGGGTGGTCGTCGGCGCCGCGGTGGACGGCGTGCTCGTGGAGAACATCGAGACGACCAGCAAGACCTTCCCCGACTTCGCCGGCTTCTGGTCCGGGCTGTTCGAGGTTCGCTGATGCCCACCGGCCGGTACTCCGACCAGGACGTCGAGCACTACGAGCGTCCCCGTCGCCGGACCCGGCCCCGCACGAAGGAGCGCCCGACCTACGACGACGCAGCCGACGGCGTGGTCGTCACCGTGGACCGTGGCCGCTACACCCTGCTCGTCGAGGGCCGCGTCGTCACCGCCATGAAGGCGCGACCACTGGGCCGCCGCGGTGTGGTCGTCGGGGACCGGGTTCGCGTGGAGGGCGACGTCTCCGGCGACGAGGGCTCGCTGGCCCGCATCGTCGAGGTCAACGAGCGGCTGACCACGCTGCGGCGTACGGCCGAGGACGACGACCCGGTCGAGCGGGTGATCGTGGCCAACGCCGACCAGCTCGTGGTCGTCACCTCGCTGGCCGACCCGGAGCCGCAGCCCCGGCTGATCGACCGCGCCCTCGTGGCGGCGTACGACGCCGGGCTCGCGCCGCTGCTCTGCCTGACCAAGTCCGACCTGGCCTCGCCGGACGAGCTGCTGGCGACGTATCGCTCCCTGGGCGTCCCGTGGGTGGTCACCCACCGCGGCGGCGACCTGTCCGCGCTCCTCGAGCGGCTGACCGGGCGGGTGAGCGTGCTGCTGGGCTCCAGCGGCGTCGGGAAGTCGACGCTGGTCAACGCCCTGGTGCCGGACGCGATGCGCGAGGTGGGCATCGTCAACGCCGTCACCGGCCGGGGCCGGCACACCTCCACGTCGGCGTACCTGCTCGCGCTTCCCGATGACACGGGCTGGATCATCGACACGCCGGGGATCCGGTCCTTCGGGCTGGCGCACGTGCAGCCGGAGGACCTGATCGAGGCGTTCCCCGACCTGGACGAGCTGACCGAGGACTGCCCCCGCGGCTGCACGCACGGCACCGACGAGCCCGAGTGCGGGCTCGACGAGGCCGTCGAGGCCGGCCTGGCCGACCCCGAGCGGGTGGCGTCGTTCCGCCGGCTGCTCGCCGCGCGGTCCGAGCCGGCGTACTAGCTGCCCCAGACGGCCTGGGCACCGGCATCGCCGGTGAGGATCGTCCACACGAGCGTGAGTACGGCGCCGACGGCGACCAGCACCCCGAGCACGATGCGCGTCGGTCCGGTCCGGTCGTGGAGCCAGACGGCGATGACCGTGACGACCGCGAACCCGGTGGCGATCCAGCGCAGGTTCCTTGCGTAGTTCTGGTGCGTGTGGATCTTGTCCAGCGCCTCGCCCGAGAAGTTGTCGAACCTGCTCGGAGGCGAAGAAGTTGTTCCCGGTGAGGTACGCGGCCCAGATCGCACCCGCGCCGATCAGGACCAGGACCAGGGTGACCCAGCGGAGCCGGTCGCGGTACTTCGGCAAGCCGACGTAGGCGAGCGCCGACAGCGCCGCCAGCGGTCCGAAGACCACCGCAGCGTGCACGACGAGGACGTGCAGGGGCAGGCCGTTGAACTCCCACATGTCTTGCTCACGTACCTCCGCTGGGAATGGTTCAACGCAGCATAGGGTGAGCGACGTGGCGGACTACACCGATGACCTCCGCCTGGCGCACGTGTTGGCCGACGACGCCGACTCGCTGACCGAGGCGCGGTTCAAGGCCCTCGACCTGCACGTCATGTCCAAGCCGGATCTCACGCCGGTCACCGACGCCGACGAGGCGGTCGAGGAGAGCATCCGGCGCACCCTGTCGCGGGTCCGCTCGCGCGACGCCGTCACCGGGGAAGAGCAGGGCTCGACCGGGCACAGCCAGCGGCGCTGGATCGTCGACCCGATCGACGGCACCAAGAACTTCGTCCGCGGCGTGCCCGTCTGGGCGACCCTGATCGCGCTGGCGGTGGACGACGAGGTGGTGCTCGGCGTGGTGTCCGCGCCGCTGCTCCAGCGGCGCTGGTGGGCCTCCACGGGCGCCGGCACCTGGACCGGCCGCTCGCTGCTGAAGGCGACGCAGTGCCACGTGTCCGACGTACGCCGGCTCGAGGACGCCTCGCTGTCCTACTCCTCGCTGCGGGGCTGGGACGACCGCGGCCAGGGCGACGACTTCGTCTCGCTGATGCGACGGGTCTGGCGGTCTCGCGCGTACGGCGACTTCTGGTCCTACATGCTGCTCGCCGAGGGCGCCGTGGACATCGCCACCGAGCCCGAGCTCGCCGTGCACGACATGGCGGCGCTGGACGTGATCGTGCGCGAGGCCGGCGGCACCTTCACCTCGCTGGCCGGCGAGGACGGACCGTGGGGCGGCAACGCGCTGGCCACCAACGGCCACCTGCACGACGTGGCGCTGTCGTTCCTGGGCGCCGTGGCCGAGGACGACGGAGACCCCGACTGGCACCCGTCCGGGCCCGGGTCGGTGTCGGAGCTGCGGCCCCGAGGTCCGCGGCCGGTCAACGACCCGGACCCCTCCGACGACTTCGACCCGGGTGAGAATCCCGAGTCCTGAACGATCCTCTGTTCAGCACCCCGTCGGCTCGCTACCGTCGAGGTTCAAACGGTTCCGGGAGGTCGCGGTGAAGATCGTCGAAGTGCTCAAGGCCAAGCCCGAAGTCGGGGTCATCACCATCACCCCGGACGCCGGCGTACGCGAGCTCCTCGCCAAGCTCGCCGAGCACAACGTGGGCGCGCTGATCGTCAGCTCCGACGGCGAGACCGTCGAGGGCATCGTGAGCGAGCGCGACGTCGTACGCCACCTCCACCACGACGGCACGGTCGTCAACAACACCGTCGGCGCGATCATGACCGAGGTCGTCGAGACCACGGCACCGGACAGCACGCTCGACGACCTGATGGAGGTCATGACCCGGCGCCGGATCCGGCACGTGCCGGTGGTCAAGGACGGCGTCCTCGTCGGCATCGTCTCGATCGGCGACGTGGTCAAGCACAAGATGAGCCAGCTGGAGTTCGAGCGCGACCAGCTCGACTCCTACGTGCACCAAACTTGAGCAGACAACGCACGCTCGTCACCGGCGGCACCCGCGGGATCGGGGCCGCGATCGCGCACCGACTGGCGCGGGCGGGCCACGACCTGGTGCTCGGCTACGCGCAGGACGACGCGGCCGCCGAGCTGGCCGAGGCGGACGTCGAGGCGGCCGGCGGGGAGTGCACGCTGGTGCGGACCGACCTGCTCGCGCCGGGCGGCGTGGACGAGCTGTTCGCAGCGGCGGGGCTGCTCACCGGGGTCGTGAACAACGCCGGCGCGACGTTCCACATCGGGCCGCTGGCGGAGACGCCGGTCGAGGTGATCCGCAGGACCATCGACCTCAACCTGACCTCCGCGATCCTCGTCGCGCGCGCCGCGGTGCGCGCGCTCAGCACGGCGTACGGCGGCTCGGGCGGGGTCATCGTCAACATCAGCTCGGGGGCGGCGACCAGGGGTGCGCCCGGCGAGTACGTCCAGTACGCCGCGGCCAAGGCCGGCGTCGACGCGCTCACCCTCGGCCTCGCCGAGGAGGTGGCCGACCAGGGCATCCGGGTCGTCGGCGTCGCGCCCGGGATGATCCGGACCACGATCCACGCCGACGCCGGCGAGCCCGGGCGGCTGGAGCGGGTGGCGCCGCTGATCCCGATGCAGCGAGCCGGCGAGCCGGAGGAGGTCGCCGACGCGGTGGCGTGGCTGATGAGCGACGAGGCGTCGTACGTCACGGGCACCACGCTGCGGGTGGCCGGCGGTCGATAGGCTCGAACCATGGAGAAGCCAGAGATCGACTTCGTCGACCCCGAGCCCCCGACCGACCTCGTCATCGTCGACCTGACTGAGGGCGACGGCGCCGAGGCCTCGTCCGGCAACACCGTCGAGGTGCACTACGTCGGCGTGGCGCACTCGACCGGCGAGGAGTTCGACGCGTCGTACAACCGCGGCGAGCCGCTGAAGTTCCGCCTCGGTGTCGGTCAGGTCATCCAGGGCTGGGACACCGGGGTCCAGGGCATGAAGGTCGGCGGCCGGCGGCAGCTCGTCATCCCGCCGCACCTGGGGTACGGCGACCGCGGCGCCGGCGGGGTGATCCAGCCCGGCGAGACGCTGGTCTTCGTCGTCGACCTGCTCGACGTCAGCTGACGGGGCTCATTCCCACTCGCGCTCGCCGCCCACGCGGGCGGTGTTGGCGGCCACGCTCACCACGTCGCCGCGCTCGAGCTGACGGCCGCGCCGGGTCTCGACCTCGCCGTTGACGCGCACGATGCCACCGGCGAGGACGCGCTTGGCCTCGCCGCCGGACTCGATGAGGTTCGCCAGCTTGAGGAACTGCCCGAGCTTGATCGAGTCGTCCTCCACCGGCACGTCGTTGTAGTCGGTCACGTCGCAATTCTCCCACCGAGGAGTACCCGAACCCCAAAATCGGGACGTGACACGCCTAACCGATCGCCACGCTGGCGGCGTGGATCGCGACGCCGACCAGACCACCGACCACCGTGCCGTTGATCCGGATGAACTGCAGGTCCCGGCCGACGTGCAGCTCGATCCGGCGGGCGGCCTCCTGGCCGTCCCAGCGCTCGATGGTGTGCGTGATCACGGCGGTGACCTCGGTGCCGTAGCGGTCGACCACGAAGACCGCGGCGTCCGCCGCCAGCCCGTCCAGCCGCGTCTGGAGCTCGGCGTCGGAGTTCAGCCGCTCCGCGAACGCCGTCACCTCGGTCAGCATCCGCTGGCGTACGGCGCCGTCCGGGATCCTGCAGCGACGTGGTCAGCGCGCGGCGGAGCGCGTCCCAGAGCGAGATCGCCGAGCGGATCACCGCGGGGTTGTCGAGGACCCGCTCCTTGAGCGCCTCGGCCCGCGCCTGGGTGTCGGCGTCGTGCAGGAGATCGTCGGCCAGCTGGGCGAGCACCGAGTCGAGCGCGAGCCGGGCGCGATGCCGGGGGTCGTCGCGGATGTCCGCGACCCAGTTGACCAGCTCGGCGTGGATCCGGCCGGTCACCGCTTCGTTGAGCCGGGGCGGTGCCCACCACGGTGCCCGCTCGCCGATCACCTCGGCCACCGTGTCCGGGTTCTCCACCAGCCAGCCGTGCAGCTCCTCGACGGCGAGGTCGACCAGCCCGTGCTGCAGGTCGTCATGGAGGGCCTCGGAGAGCAGCCCACCGAGCAGCGGCGCGATCGGCTCCTCGCGGAACCGTGGGGTGAGGGCGTCGCGCACCAGCGACTCGATGTGGTCGTCGCGCACCTTGGTGAGGGCGATGGCCGCCACCTCCGCCACCTCGTCGACGACGCGCCGCGCGTTGGCCGGCTCGGCGAGCCAGACTCCGACCCGCCGCGAGACGCCGGCCGCGGCGATCCGGTCGCGGATGATCGGCTCCTGGAGGAAGTTCTCGCCCACGAACTCCTCGAGCCCCCGGCCGAGGTCGTCCTTGCGCTTCGGGATCAGGGCGGTGTGCGGGATCGGCAGCCCGAGCGGGTGCTTGAAGAGAGCCGTCACCGCGAACCAGTCCGCGATCGCGCCCACCATCGACGCCTCGGCGCCGGCGTTCACGAACCCGAGGAACCCGTCGCGGTCCCGCGTCACGACGTACACCACCGCGGCGAACAGCAGGAGCCCCACCGCGACCGTGCGCATCCGCCGCAGGCCCGCGCGGCGGAGCGCGTCAGCAGCGGGATCTCCTGCGATGAGGGGTGCGGTGACGGCCATAGCCGCCGATTCTCGCGGACGGCGTGACACTGGGAGAATCGCGGCCATGTCTCGCACCGTCCTGACCTTCGGCACGTTCGACGTCTTCCACGTCGGACACCTCCGGGTCATCGAGCGCGCGGCGCAGTACGGCGACCGGCTGGTCGTCGGCGTCTCGTCCGATGCGCTCAACATGAGCAAGAAGGGCCGCGAGCCGGTCTTCAGCCAGGGCGAACGACTCGCGATCGTCGCCGCGCTCAAGGCGGTGGACGAGGTCTTCGTCGAGGAGAGCCTCGAGCTCAAGCGCCACTACATCGAGCAGTACGCCGCCGACGTGCTCGTCATGGGCGACGACTGGGCCGGCAAGTTCGACGTGTTCGAGGACGTCTGCGAGGTCGTCTACCTGCCCCGCACCCCCGCCATCTCCACCACCGCGCTGATCGAGAAGATCTCCGACCTCGCCTAGTTGTTCACCCGCCGCGAGTTTCGGCCCGGGACCACGACGACGCTCGACTCCGCTCAGCGGAAACAGCCGAATTGGCCCGCTCAGATGGCCACTCATTGGCCGTTCTGCTGGGCCATTGACCCCGCCAGACTTGAGCCATGAGCTCGCTGGCACCCCCCACCACCCCCGCCGTCGCCACGCCGGGCGCCGGCGGCCACCTCGACGTCCCGCAGGGTGCCGCCATGACCATCGGCGCAGTGCTCGGCACCGGCGTGATCTCGCTGCCCGCGCTGGCCGTCGCGGCGGCCGGCCCCGCCTCGCTGCTCGCCTGGGCCGCGCTGCTCCTGCTGTCGATCCCGTTGGCCACGACCTTCGCCGCACTGGGCGCCCGCTACCCCGACGGCGGCGGCGTCTCGACCTACGCGCGCCGGGCCTTCGGTGCGCGCGCCGCGACCGTGGTCGGCTGGTGCTTCTACTTCGCGATCCCGATCGGGGCGCCGACCGCGGCCGGTTTCGCCGCGGCGTACGTCGCCGACTCGCTCGGCGGCGGCCGCAACACCCAGCTGGTCGCCACCGGCGCGATCATCGGCCTGGTCACGGTGATGAACTGGTTCGGGCTGCGGGTCAGCGGTCGGGTGCAGCTGGTCATCGCGTTCGTCCTCGGCGGGCTGCTGCTGGCCGCCACGCTGGTCTCGCTCCCCCACGCCGAGATGGGCAACCTCACGCCGTTCGCACCGCACGGCTGGCTCGCGGTCGGATCCGCGGCGGCGCTGCTGGTGTGGGCCTTCGCCGGCTGGGAGGCGGTCACCTCGCTGAGCGGTGAGTACCGCAACCCCGCCCGCGACATCGGCCGGGCCACCGGCATCGCGATCGGAGTCATCAGCGTGCTCTACCTCGGCATCGCGTTCGCCACGGTCGCCGTGCTCGGCGACCACCCGGGCAAGGCGCCGCTCTCCGACCTGCTCGTCCTCGGCTTCGGCGAGGCCGCCCGCCCGGTGACTGCCGTGGTCGCCGTGCTGCTCTCGGTCGGCGCCATCAACGCCTACTTCGCCGGCGGCGCCCGGCTCGGCGCGGCGCTGGCCCGCGACGGTTCGCTCCCGGTCTGGCTGGCCCAGGGCTCGACCGCCGGCGAGGTCCCCCGTCGCTCGCTCGCCCTGGTCGCGCTCGGAGGTTTCGCCTCCTTGGCCGTGATCACGGTCGGCGACCTCTCGCTCAACGCGCCGCTGCTGATGACCACCGGGGCCTTCGCGCTGGTCTACGCGGTCGGTACGGCGGCCGCGGTCCGGCTCCTGCCCCACGGCTGGGTGCGCCGGGGCGCCGCGGTCGGGTTCGTGGCCACCCTCGGGCTCCTGGCGCTCACCGGCACCCATCTGCTGGGCCCGGCGCTCATCGGGCTGGGCGCGCTGGCGTGGACCGCGTGGCACCGCACCGATGACTACCGCACGGGGGCCGAGTCCTCCTTGGCATGACCTCGGAGCAGCTCTCGGCCACGACCACCATCCCGGTCACGCCGGACGAGGTGTTCGCGGTGCTCGCCGACCCGACCAGTCACGCCGCCATCAACGGAAGCGTCGGTGGGACGTCCTCGGTCCGCACGGGCTGGGTGAACGGCGCCATCGACACTGAGCCCATCACCGAGGCCGGACAGGTCTTCCGGATGGGCATGTTCCACCCCGACCACCCGGACGGCGACTACGTGACGGCCAACCAGGTCCGGGAGTTCGAGCCGCCACGCGCGATCTCGTGGGCCACCGGCACGGAGGACGACGACGGCAGGCTCAGCTTCGGCGGCTGGTTCTGGCGCTACGACCTCACCGCGGCAGGCGACCGGGCGACGGAGGTCCGACTGACCTACGACTGGTCCGAGGCGGACCAGGAGTCACGCGAGGTCATCGGCTTCCCGCCGTTCGGCGTCGACCACCTCCAGGACAGCCTGGGCCGGCTGGCGGCCTTCGTCACGTCTCGAGGACCGCGGCCAGGCGCGCCAGCCCCGGCCTGATCGACGGGGTGTCGGCGGCGCCGTAGCCCATCACGATCCCGCGCGGCCGGCCGGCCGTGGCGTACTGCGACAGCGGCTCGACCATCACGCCCTGCTCGGCGACCGTCCTGACCACGGCAGCGTCGTCCACGGACTGGTCACGCAGCACGGTGGTGACGTGCAGTCCGGCCTGGCACGGCACCAGGTCGAGGTGGCCGCTGAGCGGGCCATGCACGGCCTCCAGGACGAGCGCCCGCCGCTCGGCGTACGCCGCCCTCGCCTTGCGCAGGTGTCGCGCGAACAGGCCGTCCTCGAGGAACCTCGCCAGCGCCGCCTGCACAGGCACGTCGACGTAGCCCACGCTCAGCTGGAGCGCCGAGCGCAGCGCGTTCTGGAGCGGCTCGGGCGCGACGAGGTAGCCGAACCGCAGCCCGGGCACCAGCGACTTGGAGAAGGTGCCGAGGTAGAGCACCCGCCCCGCGTCGTCCATCGAGTGCAGCGTCTCGAGCGGCCGCTCGGTGAACCGGAACTCGCTGTCGTAGTCGTCCTCGATCACCGCGCACCGGTGCCGGCCCGCGAAGTCGAGCAGCGCCCGGCGCCGGTCCAGAGAGAGCGGCGGGCCGGTCGGGAACTGGTGGGACGGCGTCGTGAACACGAGCCGGGCCGCGGCCGGCAGCTCGTCGACGACCAGCCCCTCGCCGTCGACGCGGACCGGCACCACGCGGGCGCCGTACGACGCGAACACGTCGCGCGCCAGCGGGTAGCCGGGCTCCTCGACCGCCACCACGTCGCCCGGAGCGACGAGCACCCGGGTGACCAGGTCGAGGGCCTGCTGGGTGCCGTAGGTGACCAGCACCTCGTCGGGGGTGGCCGTCACTCCCCGCGAGAGGGCGAGCTGGCGCGCGATCGCCTCGCGCAGGGCAGGTAGCCGGCCGGGTCGGCGTAGACGCCGAGGTCGTGGGCACCCACCCGCAGCTCCGCGGTCACCAGCCGCCGCCAGGTGTCGAACGGGAACAGTCGCGCGTCGGGGATCCCGACCCGGAAGTCGTACGCCGGCTTCGGGGTCGACCCGCTGGTCTTGTGCGGCTCGTGGTCCCAGCCCGACCGCGGCACCAGGTCGGTGCCGCGGCGCGGCGCCCGCACCGGCCGCGCGGCGTCGGCCACGAACGTCCCGGCACCCACCCGCGCGGTCAGGAAGCCCTCCGCCGCCAGCCGGTCGTAGGCCGTGGCCACCGTGGTCCGTGACACGGCGAGGTCGGCGGCCAGTGCCCTGGTCGGCGGCAGCCGCTCCCCGGGCTCGAGCCGCCCGCTGCGCACCGCGTCGAGCAGCGCGCGGTAGACGGCGGTCGCCCGGTCTCCGCGCGCACTCAGGTCGACGACCAGGTCACCGAGCTCGCGCACGACCGCAGCCTTGCATGCGGGACCGACCGCGCGGTCCCGATAGCGTGGCCGGGTGCTCATCTCCGACTCGCACCGGTTCCTCTTCGTGCACGTGCAGAAGACCGGCGGGTCCACGATCGACAACGGGCTGACCGCGGCCCTCGGCGACGTACGCCGCATCCCCGCGGCGAACCGGCATGCGCCCCTGGACCGGCTGCTCCAGCTCGAGCCGGGGCTGGCGGACTACTGGACGGCCGGGTTCGTCCGGAATCCCGTGGGCTCGGATGGTGTCGTGGTGGCGGATGATGGAGCGGTTCCGCGACGGTGCCGCGGAGGGCATCGAGCGCTACGTCGACCACCTCCAGCGCAACCGGTTCGTCGCCGGGATCATCGAGAAGCACCCCGACTTCGAGTCCTTCGTGATGCACGCGCCCGACGACCACCCTCGGCTCCGCAAGCCGCAGGTGGCCTTCCTCAACAACGACACGAAGCGCGCGGACTTCACCGGTCGCCAGGAGAGCCTCGAGGCCGACCTGCACACGATCTACGACCACCTCGGCCTGGAGTGGGTCGGGCTCAAGAGCGTCAACATCGACCCCGGTCGACCGGACTACCGCGACCTCTACACCGAGACGACCCGGAAGCGAGTGGCCGAGCTCTTCGAGCCCGACCTGCGCGAGTACGGCTACGAGTTCTGACCCGGCGGCTATCGAGCTCAGGCTCTGCCGGGTAGTAGGTTTGGAGGCTCATGGACCGCGACATCGGCTCAACGCCGTGCCACGGCGAGGAGGGTGAACATCGCCGGCTACCGCGTCACCGACGACCACGGTGATCGGTTGCGCGTACAGGCCAGGGCGGTCCTGCCCGCCGAGCCGAACGTCGTGCCGGACGTGGCCATCGGGCTCGATCGGCTGTGCCGGGCGGCCGTGGACGAGCTCGGCTTCGACCAGGTCTCGGTCACGCTGATGACGACCGCGGGATCATCGGTCCTCGTCGCCTCGGCGGGCCTTCCCGGCCCGGGCATCCAGGAGCTCCAGTTCGACCTCGGCGAGGGTCCCGGCCCCGACGCGTACGCCGCGGGCCGGCCGGTGCTCATCCCCGACCTGCGCTCCTGCAACGGTCGCTGGCCCGGCTTCGCCGCCGCCGCGATCGAGCGCGGCACCGAGGCCGTCTTCGCCTTCCCGCTGCAGCTCGGGGCGGTTCGCTTCGGAGTGCTCACCTGCGCACGGGCCGAAGCAGGGTCACTGGGCCAGCGGGAGCTGAGCGCCGGCCTGATCTTCGCCGAGGTGGCCACCGAGCTCCTGCTCGACAGCTCGCCGACCGGCGACCACCCCGACCCACAGCTGCACGCCGCCATCCACGTGCACGACGAGGTCTACCAGGCGCAAGGCATGGTCATGGTTGACCTGGCGGTGTCGCTCGACGCGGCCCTGGCTCGGATGCGCGCCGCGGCCTACGCCGAGGGCATTCGCTTCAAGAACTCGCCGCCGACATCGTCGCGGGTCGACGCAGGCTCCGGGGGACGGGGGACCCATGACCTCACCAACCCCGACTCCCCCACCCACGCGGCGGCCCGACGGACGCCCTGACACCAAGGAAGGAACGGGCCCGACATGATCTCGACCGAGAGACTCTCAGACCTGTTCGTCGACGTGGCCGACACCCTCGTCGCCGATTTCGACATCGTCGACTTCCTGACCACGTTGTGTGAGCACGCGACCGTGGTGAGCGGGGCCGACGCGGTGGGCATCATGCTGACCGACCACCGCGGGGACCTGCGGTTCATGGCCGCCTCCAACGACGCCGGCCGCAACCTCGAGCTGGCCCAGCTGCGGCTCGGGGAGGGCCCCTGCCTCGACTGCGTGCGGACCAGGGAGCCCGTGGTCAACACCGACCTCACGCAGGCAGACACGCCCTGGCCACAGTTCGCGCCGAGCGCGATCGAGGCCGGCTTCCACTCCGTGCACGCCTTCCCGATGCGGCTCCGGGACCAGGCCATCGGTGCCCTCAACCTGTTCTCCGTCTCCGAGATGCGGTTCGACCCAGGTGAGGTCCGCGTGGTGCAGTCGCTGGCCGACGTGGCCACCATCGGGATCCTCCAGGAGCGCAGCATCGCCCGGGCCGAGGCGCTCACCGAGCAGCTCCAGGGTGCGCTGAACAGCAGGATCGCGATCGAGCAGGCCAAGGGCGCCCTCGCGCGCCAGGAGGGCATCACGGTCGACGAGGCCTTCGAGAGGATGCGCCAGCGAGCGCGGTCGAGCCGTCAGCGGCTGGTGGACGTCGCGGCCATCGTGCTGGCCGGCAACTAGCGCCTCGGACTCAGTAGGCCGGCGCCGCCACCGAGGCGGTGAGCTGCTCGAGCGAGTACTCCGTGATCCGGATCAGCGCGCGCTTGCACGAGTCGCGGTCGCGGGCGTCCACCTCGATCATCGGCACGTGCTCCGGGACGGCCAGCGCCGCCCGGACCTCCTCGAGCGGGTAGCGCTGGCTGCCGTCGAACTGGTTGACCGCCACGATGAAGGGCAGCCCCTTCGACTCGAAGTAGTCCAGCGGCGAGAACGCCTCGTCGAGGCGGCCCGTGTCGACGATCACGATCGCGCCGATGGCGCCGAGGCACAGGTCGTCCCACATGAACCAGAACCGACGCTGGCCCGGCGTACCGAACAGGTAGAGGACCAGGTCCTCGGCCAGCGTGATGCGGCCGAAGTCCATGGCGACGGTGGTCGTGGCCTTGCTGGGGACGGCCGCGAGGTCGTCCACACCTTCGGACTCGTTGGTGACGAGAGCTTCGGTGCGCAAGGGCATGATCTCCGAAACAGATCCGACGAGGGTCGTCTTGCCGACGCCGAAGCCGCCGGCCACGACGATCTTGGTCGACGCAGCGGAGCGCTGTGCGCTAGAGCGTACGGAGTCCACGGAGGGTCCTTTCGATGAGCTCTCGTCGCTCGTCCTGCGACGAGTCTTCGGACAGGGTCGCCTGCACCCGGACGTGTCCTTGCTCGATCAGGTCGCCCAGGAGGACCCGGACGACACCGATCGGCATGTGCACGTGCGCGGACACCTCGGCGACCGAGCGTTTGTCACAAAGTTCGAGAATGCGGAGGAGGTTGGCGTCGGAGGGCTCGGGCCCACCGACCTCCCGGCGAAGCGTGGCCTCGACCGGCAGTTCGACCTTGGGAGTGGTACGGCCACCGGTCAGCGTGTAGGGCCGGACGACGCGCGCGACAGGCGCGTCATCGTCCGGTGTCCACGGCTGGCTCGGCAGTGCCATGACAGGTCCTGGTCGTCTTTCAGAGGCCGCTGAGCGGGACGCGGGCGGTGGCCTGGACCATCCGGCCGACACGGTCGACGAGGAGGGCCATCTCGTAGCCCACCTGACCGATGTCGGCGGAGTCCTCGGTGAGTACGGCGAGGTGTGACCCGTCGCCGACACTCATCAGCAGCAGGTAGCCGTGCTGCATCTCGATCACGGTCTGGAGCACCGCGCCGCCCTCGAAGAGGCGGGCGGCACCGACCGCCAGGCTGGCAAGCCCCGAGGAGACCGCCGCGACCTGCTCGGCACGTTCGTCCGGGAGGCTGAAGCTCTTGGCCATCAGCAGTCCGTCGGCCGAGACGAGGATCGCGTGCGCCGCGGACGGCACCTCGTCGACGAACTTGCTCACGACCCAGTCGAGCGAACGCTCGTCGGTCTCGGTCAGGTTCTCGGTCATGCGGGGCCTTCCTCGGTACTCGAAACGGGCACGGTCTCGTCCACGGCCTTGGTCCGGCCCCGCGAGACGCCAGCGGCGTGCGCGGCGAGCCGGGCCCGGATCGCCTCCGGGTCGCGGTCGACGTTGGTGGGGGCCGGCGAGACACCACCGGGCACCAGCCGCTTGCCCGGACGCCGGATCGGCAGCCCGGACTCGCTGACCTGGAGCGTGGGCGCCTCGGCGACCTGCTCGGCGGCCTCCCAGCCGGCCTCGATCTCCGAGGTCGTCCAGGTGTCCTCGCCGGCGCCGGCAGTGAGCCAGTTGGAGCGCATCTCGCGGAAGATCGGCGTCTCGTCCTCGGTCGGCTCGGGCATCGGGCTGCGCGAGTCGAGCAGGTCGTAGGCCGTCACCTCGGAAGCGGCAACCCAGCTCCCGGCGGGGGTCTGGGCCAGGTCCAGCGCGGACTCCTCGGCCAGGACCTCCTGGGGTGCGTCGTCCTCCACGCGGGCGGACGGCTCCTCGACCTCGGCGGCGGGCTCCGCGACCTCGGGGATCACCCTCCACCTCTGCGGCCTCGACCTCGGGAGTCTCCGCCTTGGGGGTCTCGACCTCGTCGGTCTCCGGCGACGCGACGCCGTTCCGGAGGGTCGTCAGGTCGATCGCGTTGAACGCCACGGTCGGCGTCGCGGGCTCACGCTGCGGCAGCTCCGGCTCTTTGGGACGAGCGCCGTTGCCGCTGGCCTGGAGCCGCTGGAACAGCGAGCCTCCCATGGAGCCGACCGGCGCACCGGGCATCGCGCCACCGGAGCGGGTGGCGCCGGGCGCACGCTGGGGCAGTCCGCTGGTGACGGCGTTGATGGCTGCGTTGATCGAGTCGACCTGGTTTTCGGCAGCGTCCGACTTCGCGGGTGCGGCAGTGGCAGCCGCGGCCGGCGGCCGGGGCAGCCGGGGCGGCCGGCTTGGCGAACGCCGCGACCGCAGCAACGGCTGCCGGGGCGGCCGGGGCGGCGGGCTCGGGGCGGGTCGGCAGCTTCTTCGGCTCGGACTCGTTGGTGAGCCGCTCGGTGACCGCGGTCGGCAGCACCGACTTGGCGGGGGTGAGTGCGGACAGTCCGGGACGCTGCTTGGGCAGGACCTGCGTCTGCTGGCCGCGCAGCAGCGCCGGCGGGAGCAGCACCGTGGCCGTCGTGCCGCCGCGCGGGTTGCGAGCCAGCGAGACGGTGATGCCGTGCCGCGTCGCGATCCGGCTGACCACGAGCAGACCCATCCGGCGCGCCGTCTCCGGCGTGACCTCACCACCGGAGCGGAGGTCCTCGTTGAGCGAGTTGAGCACGTCCTGGGCGATGCCGAGGCCGCCGTCGCTGATCTCGACGATGGTGCTGTCGCCGGCCTGCTTGGTGGAGATCTTCACCGGGGCGGTCGGCGGCGAGAAGGCGAGTGCGTTGTCGACGAGCTCGGTCATCATGTGCACGACGTCGGCGGCCGCGGCGCCGTTGACCTTCTCCGGCGGCGAGGACTCGATCTGGACGCGCTGGTACTCCTGCACACCGGCCATCGCGGCCTGGAACACGTCGCCCAGGGCGAGCGCGTCGTTCTCGCCGGTCTGCACCGGCGCGTCGGCCAGCACCATCAGGGAGTCGGCCGTGCGGCGCATGCGAGAGGCGAGGTGGTCGAGCCGGAACAGCGACTCGAGGCGGTTCGGGTCCTCCTCGTCCTTCTCCAGCCGCTCGATGAGGCCGAGCTGCTGGTTGATGAGCGAGGTGTTGCGGCGGGAAAGGGTCGAGAACATCTCGCCGACCTGCGAGCGCAGGTGGGCCTCGCCCGACGCCAGGTGCACGGCCTGCCGGTGCATGTCGTCGACCGCGCGCGCCAGCTGGCCCATCTCCTCGTGGGTGTGCACGTCGATCGGGGTGATCTCGCCGGGGTCACCGCCGCCACGGATCTTGGCGACCATCTCCGGAAGCCTGGTGTTCGCGACCTCGAGGGCACCCTCACGCACTCGGCGGATCGGGTTCAGCAGCATGCGGGAGACCAGCAGGGCCAGGAAGATCGCCGCGATCAGCAGCGCGATGGTGACCACCGCGTTGGCGATGGCCAGCGCGCGTGCGTCGTTGGCGGCCTGGGTGAGGTTCTGGTCGATGTCGTTGAGCAGGTCGACACTCAGGTCGTCGTAGGCCTCGAAGGCCTCCGCGTCTCCGATGTCGTGGCCGCCGCCGCGGACCACGCCGAAGTGTGCGGCGTTCTGCTGGTTGAGCTTCTGCACCTGCTCTTGGGTGGTCCCGATGATGGCGCCGAGGCGGTCGATGATGACCTGCTCGACGCCGAGCTCTGCGGAGAGGTCCACGGTGTTGATGGACTTCGGGTCGGGGACGTTGACCATGTACTGCTGCATGGCCAGCGACACTCGGCCGTCCAGCGCCTGCTGGAGCGCGGGCAGCTTGGCCTCGGGCTCGAGCTGCTCGGCGATGATCAGGTCGACCAGCGAGGTCACCCCGCGTTGGAGCTGGCGAACCTGCGAGACGGCCTGACCCGCCGACAGGTAGGCCGATCCATCCCGCAGCTGCTCACTCAGCTTCAGCACCGAGGCGAGCTGTTCGCGCTGGTCGGTTGTCAGGTCGGCCTGCTTGCCGATGTCCTCGAGTCGCTTCCCGGCCACGTCGACAGCGTCGATGGCCGACTTCCGGCCCGGGTCGTCAAGCGCCGGGCGCTGGCGAGAGATGATGATCGCGCGCTCGGCGGCGGCGAGGTAGCCGGCGGCCGGGCGCAGCACGGTGATCTGCTTGGCGGTCGCCGTGTAGTTGTCGGACTGGGCCAGCGCGCTGTGTACCCGCAGCCCGCCGAACGTCGCGGCGAGGAGCATCGGGATCGTGAGGGCCAGCGCCAGCTTGCGGCGCAGGGACCACTCCGGAAGCGCGATCGCAGACGCCACCCGCCCGGCGCTCTCGCGACGCTTCTCGTCAGACATTCTGCCCACCCAGGTTGTTCGAGTTGGAGACGTCGCGTGGTAGCGCGACGACACCCGTCAGGATCGAGTTCACGATAGTTTTCACTCCTCGCACCTCGCGGCGGAATGGACGAACTCCGCGAGCTATCAGCCGGTTCAGTCAACCCGGTCTAGTCCTCAGTGGCAATCCTTGTACAACCGCAGTGATACCGCCCCGGATGTGTCGTCTGGTGCCGCGAAGCCCCAGTTCAGGACCCGCAACGCTCGACCCGGGCTCCCGCAGTGCGGGCCTGTCACGGCAGCGCGACAAGGGGCCCCTGGCCCGGCGGTCAGCGCCAGCCGAGGTCCGGAGCGACGTACCGCAGGACGCTGTCGAGGACGTGCGCGTTGTAGTCGACGCCCAGCTGGTTCGGGACCGTGAGCAGCAGCGTGTCCGCCGCGGCGACGGCCTCGTCCTCGGCGAGCTCCGTGACGAGCTGGTCGGGCTCGCCGGCGTACGACTTCCCGAACCGCGCCAGCCCGCCGTCGATGTGGCCGACCTGGTCCTGGCTCGTGGTGTCGTGCCCGAAGTACGCGCGGTCCAGGTCGCTGACCAGCGGGAAGATGCTGCGGCTCACCGAGACGCGAGGCTCGCGCTCGTGGCCGGCCGCGGTCCAGGCCTCACGGAACATCTGGATCTGCTCGGCCTGGAGCTGGTGGAACGGCACGCCGGTGTCCTCGGTGAGGAGCGTGGAGCTCATCAGGTTCATGCCCTGCTCGGCGGTCCACACCGCCGTCTTCCGGGTGCCCGCACCCCACCAGATGCGGTCGCGCAGCCCGGGCGAGTGCGGCTCGATGCGAAGCAGCCCGGGCGGGTTGGGGAACATCGGTCGCGGGTTGGGCTCGGCGAACCCCTTCCCCTCGAGCACCTCGAGGAAGATGCGCGCGTGCTCGCGGGCCATGTCGGCGTGGTCGGTTCCCTCGGCGGGCACGTGCCCGAAGTAGCGGTAGCCGTCGATGACCTGCTCGGGTGAGCCCCTGCTGATGCCGAGCTGGAGCCGGCCGCCCGCGATCAGGTCGGCGGCGCCGGCGTCCTCGGCCATGTAGAGCGGGTTCTCGTAGCGCATGTCGATCACGCCCGTGCCCAGCTCGATCCGGCTGGTGCGCGCCCCGGCGGCGGCGAGCAACGGGAACGGCGAGGCGAGCTGGCGCGCGAAGTGGTGCACGCGGAAGTAGGCGCCGTCCGCGCCCACCTCCTCGGCCGCCACCGCCAGCTCGATCGACTGGAGCAGCGCGTCCGACCCTGACCGCGTCTGGGACTGCGGCGAGGGATTCCAGTGGCCGAAGGACAGGAAGCCGATGTTCTTCACGTTTCAACGAACGCTTCGGGGTGCCGCCGGATTCCCCGTCCGTGCTGCCCCCTAGCGTGTGCCCGTGCGGCAGTCCTTCGTGGCCGGGGTCCGGCTCGGCATCCCGTACGCCGTCGTGGGGTTCGTGCTGTCGATGTCGTTCGGGGTGCTGTCCCGGCAGGCCGGGTTCTCCGCGTTCCAGGCGATCCTGACCGCGGCGATCGTCTTCGCGGGGTCGGCCCAGTTCGCGGGCCTCGCCGTCCTGGTCAGTGGCGGCACCGCGGCGGCGGCGGTCGCGGCCGGGACGCTGATGAACGGTCGCTTCCTCGCGATGGGCACCGCCCTCGCTCCCTCCCTCCCCGGCGGTCCGCTGAAGCGGGCGGCCCAGGGGCAGGCGGTCGTGGACGCATCATGGGCGCTGGCCAGCCGCGGCGACGGCACCTTCGACCGGTGGCTGCTGTTCGGGACGACCGCGCCTCAATACATCACCTGGACGCTGGGCACCGTGGTGGGTGCATATGGAGGAGACCTGCTGGGTGACACCGACCGACTCGGCCTCGACGCGGTCTTCCCGACGTTCTTCCTCGGCATCCTCATCGGCGAGCTGCGCGACCCGCGCTCGCGGCTCGTGGCGCTCTGCGGTGCGGTGATCGCCCTCGCCCTGGTGCCGTTCACCCCACCCGGCGTACCGATCCTCGCGGCCGGCGTGGCTGCACTCCTGGGGCTGCGCCGGTGACCACGATCTGGTGGACCATCATCGGACTCGCCGTGACCACCGCGCTGGTCAAGGCGGCCGGCCCCGTGGTGTTCGGCGGCCGGACGCCGCACCCGGCGTTCTTGCGCGTGGTCGCGATGATGGCGCCGGCCCTGCTGGCCGCCCTCGTCGTCACCTCCGCCCTCGTCGACCAGCGGCAGCTCGGCGTCGGCGCCGACACCGTCGGCGTACTGGCCGGCGGGGTGCTGCTCTGGCGCGGCCACTCCGTCGTCCTCGCCGTGCTCGTCGCCGTCGCGGTCACCGCAGCCCTGCGGGCCATCACCTGACCAGCAGCTCGTGGATCGGTTCCGGCTCCCCCACCGTGGTGGCGCCGGTGCCGCGTCGTACGAACTCCTGACCCGGGGGCCAGGTCACGACGTACTGGTCGCCCGTCTGATGGTCGTAGCGCACAAAGGCCACGTGGTCGACGTCAACCTCGAACAGGTGGAAGCGGCCGACCTCCGGATGCCAGCCGAGTGTCTCCGCCACCGCCTCGGCGTAGTGCGCCTGGACCTCGGGGTCTGGCTCGTCGACCGCACGGCCGCGCATCTTCAGCTCACCCTCGCCGCCATCTGGGCCGGTGACGATGCTGTGCACCAGAACCCGGGCGTCGCGCAGCAGGTCCTTGGCCTTCTGCGAGCCCCACATCATCGACAGCAACAGCCGACCGTCCAAGACATACGGCTCGACGGGGCTGAGCCGGGGCGTCCCGTCACGACGCAGTGTCACGACCAACAGCACACCCGGCTCTACCAGTCGTTGCCGAGCGCATGCCGCCAGTCCCGGCTGTCGTTCCTCGATCTCGCTAAACCGCATCACCCGGGTCTAGCAGTGGCTGCCGACAGCGCTCAGACCGCAGCCCGCAGTGCCGTGTGGCTCGCCACATGACCACCAAGGTGGGCTCCATCTAGGCCCCGGGCAACGACTGGTACGTGTGCCAGAAGGAGGTGACCTCGATGGACCCGTTCCCGTACGGCGGCTACTACTACGACTGGTGGGCCTACACGAAGGCCGACAACGGCAGGTGGGGCTGGGTGCCCGAGATGTTCTTCGTCGGCGGCGACAACATGGACCCGGACCGCAAGCTCGCCATGTGCTGACGAGCCGGTCAGGACCGTCGGAGGTCGGCTCCGACGTCGTGCAGGTGCCGGAACGCCTGGGCGTAGGAGTCGGCCAGGCCGGTCACCTCGTAGGGCACCCCGATCTCGGCGCAGTAGGCCTGGACGATCGGCTGCGCCTTGCGCAGGTTGGGGGTCGGCATCGCCGGGAACAGGTGGTGCTCGATCTGGTGGTTGAGACCGCCCAGCGCCGTGTCGACCAGCCAGCCACCACGCACGTTGCGCGACGTCAGCACCTGCTTGCGCAAGAAGTCCTCGGTGCCGTCAGGATGCGGCATCCCCTTGTGGTTGGGCGCGAAGGTGAGCCCCAGGTAGACACCGAAGAGCGCCTGGTGCACCACGATGAAGGCGACCGCCTGCAGTGGCGACAGCACGATGAACAGGGCAGACACGTAGAGGACGAAGTGCGCCGCCAGCAGTCCGCCCTCGAGGCCGCGGCGCTTCACCGTTCCTTGGCGGATCGCGTTGATGCTGTCCCGCTTGAGCGAGATGCCGAGCAGGGTGAGCAGCGGGAGGAAGAAGAACGCCTGGTAGCGGGTCAGGAAGCCGCGACCTCGGGCCGCGTCGCGGCTCCAGACGAGCACGCCGGGGCCGACGTCCGGGTCCAGGTCGTCGTGGTTCGGGTTGGCGTGGTGCTTGGTGTGCTTGGTCATCCAGTAGCCGTAGGACATGCCGATCGCCAGGTTCCCGGCGACCAGGCCGGCCCGCGCGCTGGGCCGATTCGTCCGGAACACCTGGCGGTGCGCGAGGTCGTGGGCGACCAGCGCGACCTGGCCGGAGACCACCGCGAGGAACGCGGCGACCGCCAGCGTCCACCACGAGGCACCGACGACGAAGAAGGCCGACCAGCCAGCGACCAGTGCCGCGCCCACCAGGCCGAGGCGGACGGCGTAGTAGGCGGGCCGCCGGCCGAGCAGACCGGCCGCGTTGATCCTGCGGTTCAGCTCGGCGAAGTCGCTCCCGGACGTCGTGCGCGGCCCGGCCGCCGTCGTCATCGTTGTCATGTCTCTCAGCCAACCGGCGCTGCGCCTCGCGGTCAGGAGAGCCAGGTCCCCGATCGGGGTAGGGCTAGCCCCACTAGCGTGAGCGTGTGATCACCGTCGACCAGCTCCTCGGCTTCGGCGTCGCCGCGCTGATCCTCATCGCGATCCCCGGACCGAGCGTCGTCTTCGTGATCGGCCGCGCGCTCGCCTACGGGCGCGGTGTCGCGCTCGCCAGCGTCGCCGGCAACTCGCTGGGCCTGCTCACCATCGTCGTCCTCGTCGCGTTCGGCCTCGGCGTCGTGGTCCAGGAGTCGATCGTGGTCTTCCACGTCCTCAAGCTGGTCGGCGCGGCGTACCTGGTCTATCTCGGTGTCGAGGCGATCCGCCGGCGCAAGGAGTTCCTCGACCAGTCACCGGCAGCCCTCTCCGGAGCCGCTATGACCAGGCGGCGCGTGATCCGGCAGGGGTACGTCGTCGGCGTCTCCAACCCGAAGGCGTACATGATCCTGGCCGCCGTGCTGCCGCAGTTCGTCGATCGCGGCGCCGGCCACATTCAGCTGCAGCTGCTGCTGCTCGGGCTGCTCGCGTTCGGTATCGGGATGGTGTCGGACTCGACGTGGGCGCTGGTCGCCAGCCAGCTGCGGTCGTGGTTCGTCCGCAAACCGCGGCGCGGTGAGGCGATGGGTGCCGTCGGCGGTGCCTCGATGATCGGCCTCGGAGTCGGCCTGGCCCTCACGGGCGACCCGCGCTGAAAACATCTGTTGGCTGCGCGCCGTACACCCGTACTCTGACCTCGTGACCAGGCAGCTGTCGCGCGCGCTCGCGAGCCACGACGTGGCGCGTGAGAACGGCGATGCCTGCCTGCGTCGCACGCTTCGCACGCCGTACGACATATGACCGAGGAGGTGTCAGCGGTGTCCGCTCAACAAATCATCCTGCTGAACGCCTCCTATGAGCCACTGGGCCGGGTGACCTTCCAGCACGCCGTCCGGATGCTGTTCCGCCAGGTCGCCCTCGTGGAGGAGCAGCACGGCGACCGGATGATCGGCCCGCACCCGTGGCCGCGGGTGATCCGCCTCGTCCGGTACGTCGCAGCGCACTGGCTGCACCGCCCCGCCGGGTGGTCGCGCAACGGTGTCCTCGTGCGCGACCGGCACACGTGCGCCTACTGCGGCCGGCACGCCACCACGATCGACCACGTCCTGCCGCGGAGCCGCGGCGGTGGCTCGACCTGGGCCAACACGGTCGCGGCCTGCGCGTCGTGCAACCACCGCAAGGCGAACCGCACGCCGGCCGAGGCCCGCCTGCGGTTGCACATCACGCCGTACGCCCCGACGCGGGCGAAGCTCGCCGCACTCTGAAGCGCAGCGGCGCCGTGCCAGACCCGGGTGGACTTTCGCCCGTAGGGGTGAACGGGCGGGATACCGGTGGGGGTACCTCCGAGCATGAGCACGAAGGAGGCGCAGTTCGTCGATTTCGACGGGCTGCGGATCGAGTACGACGCGCGGGTGCTGGCGCCGCGCGCGTGGACGGCGGCCCAGTCGCGCTGGGCCGCGGAGCTGATCAGGACGGCCCCCGCTGGGCCGGTGCTCGAGCTCTGCGCCGGCGCGGGCCACATCGGCCTGCTCGCGGTGACCCTGGCGCCCCGACCGCTGGTGTGTGTGGACAACGACGCCGTGGCGTGCGGCTTCCTGCGTCGCAACGCTGCGGTGGCGGGCGTGGCGGTGGACGTGCGCGAGGGGCCGATGCTCGCGGTCCTCGGCGACGACGAGGAGTTCGCAGTCATCGTGGCGGACCCGCCCTGGGTCCCTACGTCGGACGTGGGCCGGTTCCCAGAGGACCCGGTCAGTGCGATCGACGGTGGCGATGACGGACTGAACCTGGTGCGCGCCTGCCTGGACGTCATCGATCGGCACCTGGCCGTGGACGGGTCAGCGCTGCTCCAGGTCGGGCCGCTCGACCAGGCCCGGCGGGTCGCCGAGCTGGTCGCGTCGTACGACGGGCTGCACGTGGTCGCGGTCCGCGGCTACGAGCGGGGTTCGTTGCTGCAGATCGACCGGGTGGCCCCCCACGTGGCCTGACGGTCAGGGTCGCAGCTTGGCCGGCAGCAGCTTGTGGGTGCCGTCGCACCAGGGCTTCGACGCGGACTTGCCGCACCGGCAGACCGCCGAGACCGGCCGCGTCGTGGGGTGCTCCACTCCCGCGTCGTCGAGAACCACCTGGTGACCGCGCAGCAGCATCGGCCCGCCGGGGCACAGCTCCACGTCCGCACGCGGCTCGAGCGACCTCACGCCGACGCTCCCCAGGCGTCGAGCATCCGACGGGCCGTGCGGTCCTCGAGATCGAGGCAGGCCCACGCCCCGAACCACACGTCCGGCTCGAGCAGGGGCTCCTGCCGCAGCAGCGCCACGCACACGTCGCGGAGGGCGACCTGCTCGTGCACCGCGTCCGCGACGACGTGCTCGGTGTAGTAGTCGACCAGCTCCTCGGGGAAGCCGAGGCGCTTCAGTCCCTGCGCCATCCGGCGCGACGGCAGCGAGCTGGTGGCCTCGAACGCCGCCAGGTGTCCGACGGCGGCGCCGCGCAGCCTCCGCTGGAGTCCGAACATCGACACCGCGTTGTTCTGCTCGAGCACCTCCAGCGGTGCCTCGTCGACATAGGCGCCGTACTCGGGCCGCAGTCCGCTGGCCGCCAGTCCGCGGGCGAACAGCTGGGCGTGCACCCTCGCCGGGTCACCCGCGCCGTACTCGTCGTACTGGAGCTCGACGAGCGCCGCCTTGGCTGCCGTGGGAAGGCGTGGGATGACCCAGGACGTCGGGTCGGCCTCCTTGAGGTGGTAGACGGACCGGAGCCGCATCAGGTCCATCACCTGGTCGCGGGTCGCGCGGGTCTGCACGTGCTGGGCGATCGAGGGACCGTCGTGCTCGGCCACCCAGTCGAAGAAACCTGAGGTGAGGTCGACCTCGGGTACGCCAGGCCACCGGTCGCGCAGCTCGCCCTCGAGCCGCCGTTCGAGCAGCCCGCGGACCCGCACCAGCTCAGGTTCGCTCTCCGCACCTTCGTCCACGCCCTCGAAGCCGCCGTAGCTGAGCTCGTGCAGCACCCAGAGAGTCACCGCCGCGTCGTCCGCGGACTCCGGCGCCACCTCGATCGTCGGAACACTGGCGGCCGGAAGGTCGCGGAGCGTCCCGAGCACGGCGACGCTCAGCGGGCCGCGCGGCTTGGGAAGATCTGTCACGTTCCAGCGGTATCCGCGCGGCGGGTCCCTAGCCCACCCCTACAGGTGATCTGACGGACGTCACGCCCAGGTCAGAGTCCGCGGTGCGTGCTGGTTCCTCCCGTCGGGTACCCAGCGCACATGAGGCGCCGCATCTACACCCGCTGGGCGGTCGTCGCGTTCGTCCTCATCGGCGTCCTGATTGCCCTGGTGCTGATCGTCCGTGACCTCGGCGACGAGAGCGACGTGCCGGAGGACGGCACGGTGCCCGCCCAGACACAGTGAGACGAGGTGGCTCGAGCGGGGTCACTGCCCGATGTCTTGCACGCTCCCCCAGCAGAACGGTCGCTCGTCAGCTGCGTTCCTACGGCGAGAACGGAGGTGGCGGACCAGATGGAGGCGGGCCGGATGGAGGCGCTGATGGCGGCATCGGCGTGTAGGTCGGCTTTGGTGGCCTGGCCTCGGACCACGACTGCGCGTCCTGGGCATGCTGGCTGTCCCGGTCGAGGCGGGTCAGGTAGCTGCTGATCTGCTCGAGCAACCAGCTCAGCAGCCAGGCGACGATGGCGTACACGAGCATGGCGAAGAGGACCGAGGTGTCGAGGACGGCTCCGACGTCGTTGTTGCCGTGCAGCCCGAGATCGATCGGCGTGAACATGCCTCGGAACGGCTCCATCGCACGCTCCAGCGAGCGGTAGGCCCAAGCCACGAAGGGCGCGTCGGGGTTGGCGCCGAAGAGAAGCAGCACGAAGCCGAGCCCGAGGATCACCTCCGTGACGACCACGTAGGCGTAGATGATCCAGACGAGGACCCGGGCGCCGAGCAGCACTACTCTGCGGCGTGAGTGCACCGGTGACGTCGGCGGTGACGTCGTCGGGGACGTCTGGCTCACCATGCCACGGAACCTACGACGGAGCGCGGACGACTACAACCACCCGTACCGGGTGAACGGCTCGGAGACCAGGGCAACGCGTGCCGGCCGACCACTGGACGCCCATGTGTGGCGGTCACTGCCCGAGGTGCGCTCCGAGCCGCTCCACGGTGCCGTCGACGTCCGTGAGCTTGTCCAGGCCGAAGAGCCCCACCCGGAACGTGGAGAAGTCGTCGCCCTCACCGCACATCAGGGGTACGCCCGCGGCCACCTGGACACCACGCTGCTTGAACTTCGCGCCAGTGCGGATCTCGGGATCATCCGTGTACGCCACCACGACGCTGGGTGCGGCGAACCCGTCGGCGGCAACGGACGGGAACCCGCGCTCAGCGAGCAGGGCGCGAACCCGGATGCCGAGCGAGATCTGAGCCTGACGCAGGTCAGACAGCCCGGCAGCGCGGGTCTCGAGCATGAGTGCGGCGTCGTGCGCGAGCGTGTCGGTCGGCATCGTGGCGTGGTACGGCGTCTGGCCCTGCAGGTACGCCTCGGTGATCGTCAACCACTTCTTGAGGTCGACCGCGAAGCTGGTCGAGGTCGTCGCCATGACGCCGGCCCGGCCCGCCTCGCCGAGCATCACGTAGCCCGCGCACGGTGAGCCGCTCCATCCCTTCTGCGGGGCACTGAGCAGGACATCGACACCGAGCGCGGTCATGTCCACCCAGAGCGCCCCTGAGGCGATGCAGTCGAGGACGAAGAGACCTCCGACGCCGTGCGCAGCCGCGGCCACGGCTCGGACGTAGTCATCGGGCAGCACCATGCCTGCCGCCGTCTCGACATGTGCCGCGAACACGACCTCGGGACGGACGCGCTCGATCGCCTCGACCACCTCGTCGACCGGAGGCGGGATCCATGGAGCGTGCCGCTCGTCGGACACCGGGCGGGCGCTGCAGACAGTCGTCTCGCTCGAGACGGACCCGGCCTCGAAGATCTGCGACCAGCGGTAGGAGAACAGACCGTTGCGAACGACCAGGCAGCGTCGCCCCGTCGCGAGCTGCCGAGCGACCGCTTCCATGGCGTAGGTGCCGCCACCCGGGACGACCGCAACCGTCTCCGCGCCGTACGTCGTGCGCAGGACGTCGACGATGTCCTGCATCACCCCGACGAAGCGTTTCGACATGTGGTTCAGCGACCGGTCGGTGAAGACGACCGAGTACTCGAGCAGGCCATCGGGATCGACGTCTCGGCGAGGAAGGTCCACGGTCGCAGAGTGCCACACGTTCGCTCGTCGTCGATGCCCTGCAAGTCCCCTGGCCGTCACCCGCCAGTGGGCGGCGGCGCGGCAGGTAGCTTCACGGTGACGCAGAGCCCGCCGTCGGCCCGGGGGATGAGCGTGAGCGTTCCGTCGTGTGCTTGGACGATGCTGTTGACGATGGCCAGGCCGAGGCCGACACCTGCGTGGTCCGTGCGGATCCGTCCGGTGCCACGCTGAAACGGCTCGACCATCGAGGACACCATTGGTGCGGAGACCTTCTCGCCGGTGTTCTCGACGGTGAGCACCACGCTCCTGGGGTGAACGCTGGTCGTCGTGAGCCACACGGTGCCCCGTTCAGGCAGGTTGTGGACGATCGCGTTGTGCACGAGGTTCGTCGTCATCTGCAACAGGAGCGCGTAGGAGCCGACGGTGGGCGTGATGTCGCCGGAGGTCTCGATGGTGAGGCCGCGGTCTTCTGCGAGCGGGAGGAGGGTTTCCGCGGCTTCCTCCGCGAGGAGGGACAGGTCGACGTGCTCTCGGGTGAAGGAGCGTCGGTCGGCGCGGCTGAGCAGGAGCAGTGCCTCAGTGAGGTCGATCGCTCGCGCGTTGACGAAGTGCAGGCGCTCGACGAGTTCGCCGGTGTCCCGCCTCGGATCGGTGCGCGCCACGTCGAGAAGTGCCTGCGTGATCGCCAGCGGGGTGCGCAGCTCGTGAGAGGCGTTGGCCGCGAACCTCTGCTGCTCGGCGACGTGTGCCTCGAGCTGCGCGAGCATGGTGTCGAACGCGTCGGCGAGCTCGCGGAACTCGTCGCTGCGACCCTCCAGCTGGATCCGGTGGGAGAGCGACCCGTTCGCAGCCAGTCGGGTCGCACTTGTGATGCGAGCCAGAGGGGCGAGCATGCTGCCGGCGAGGAGCCATCCTCCCGCCAGGCCGAACACCAGCAGGCACCCCAAGGCTGCGGCCGCCTTCGGGGCGAAGGCGCGCACGAGGTCGGAGCGGTTGGGTACGAACATCCCGTCGGTGTAGATCACGTCGGGCACGTAGCGCAGCAGGAACACCCAGACGACGGCGAGCAGCAAGACGCCGGCGACCATGAGGAATCCGGCGTAGCTGAGGGTGAGCTTGAGGCGAACGCTCAAGCCAGGCGCCCTATCCATGGTCGTCGCTTGCACGTCCTGGGTCGGGCGCTGTCTCGATGCGGTAGCCGACACCCGGCATCGTGGCGATGATCCCGGGTTCGCCGAGCCGTTTGCGCAGGGCCGAGACCGTGATGCGCACGGCGTTGGTGAACGGGTCGGCGTTCTCGTCCCACGCCCGTTCCAGCAGCTCTTCGGCGCTGACGACACCTCCCTCGGCGGCGACGAGAACGTCGAGCACGGCGAACTGCTTCCGGGTGAGCGCCACGAAGCGGCCGTCGCGGTAGACCTCGCGGCGGAACGGATCCAGACGCAGGCCGGAGATCTCTCGTACGGGTGGCCTGTTGTGGGCACGCCTGCGGTCGAGTGCACGGAGACGGAGCACGAGCTCACGAAGCTCGAACGGCTTGGTGAGGTAGTCGTCGGCGCCGAGCTCGAACCCGGAGGCCTTGTCGTCGAGCCGGTCGGCCGCGGTGAGCATCAGGATCGGCATGCCGCTGCCGGAGGCGACGACGCGCTTGGCGATCTCGTCGCCGGAGGGACCGGGGATGTCGCGGTCGAGGACGGCGATGTCGTACGCGTTGACGCTCAACAGCTCCAGGGCGGTGTCACCGTCACCGGCGATGTCGGCTGCGATCGCCTCCAGGCGTAGTCCATCGCGGATGGCCTCTGCCATGAGGGGCTCGTCCTCGACGATCAACACACGCATACGCCCTCGATGCTACGAGCCGGGCCATATCGCCGGCATATCGAAAACCGCATACGGGCCGGCAACACCCGGCTGCCTTCACTGGATGCATGACCAACGCCGACTCAGCAAGACCAAGGACCCGTCGGATTCCCGGGGGCCTCGTCGCCGGACTGCTCCTCGTCGTCGCGGCGATCACCGTAGCCCTCGGCCACCAGGTGCTGGCCTCCTCGTCCTCGACGGCCGCATCACCCATCGACGCCTTCCAGGGTGCATTCCGGGGTGAGCTTCGTGGTGCGCTCGGCGAGGCGGGTGGCAAGGTCCCTGACGGCGTGACGGTCTTCGATGAGGAGTTCCCGGCCGTGGCCAACCTCGACCCCGCTCTGCTCGAGGTCCTGCGCCAAGCCGCACGGGATGCCGGGGACGACGGCGTCGAGTTCTACGTCACCAGTGGCTGGCGTTCCCCCGAGTACCAGGAGCAGCTGCTCCATGAGGCGATCTCGGAGTACGGCTCAGAGGAGGAGGCAGCTCGGTGGGTGGCGACTCCCGAGACGTCTCCTCACGTCTCGGGCGACGCGGTCGACATCGGGCACTCGGATGCCACGGCGTGGCTGTCCGGACACGGCGCCGAGTACGGGCTGTGCCAGATCTACGGCAACGAACCCTGGCACTACGAGCTGCGCCCCGAAGCCGTCGACCACGGCTGCCCGCCGGCGTACGCCGACCCCACGCACGATCCGAGGATGCAGCAGTGACCTGTGTGCTGGGCTCTGTCTCTAGAGCGCCTGACAGGGCGTGGCACCCCGGCCCGACCCCAGCACCGCCAGCGCGCCGGCGCTCAGAGCTGAGCGGTGCCGTGGTCGGCGTTGTAGGTCTCCCCGGTCAGCTTGGTCTTCGCGAGGCTCATCAGTGAGGCCACCTTGCCTCCCGGTGTGTCCCAGTACTCCCCACCCTCGACCGACACCCGGATGAGCGTGGCGTTCGGGTCGTCCGGGCCGCCGGGAAGCCACGCCTCCGCGAACGTCGTCCAGAGCTCGGCAAGCCGGGCTTGGTCGTCGACCACCGTCGCGGTGCCGTGGATCGACACCCATGCGTCGCGGCTCGAGAACGTCAGCCCGACGTGCGACCGGGCCTGGATGTCGCGCACGTGCCGGGTGTCCCGAGCCGAGATGAACCACAGCTCGGCGCCGGGGTCCACCTCCTGCCGCGCCATCGGGACGGACTGCATGGTGCCGTCGTCCGCGGTCGTGGTGAGCATCGCGATGGGCATGTCCCGCATCAGCTCGATGAGCTTCTTCTGGTCGTCATCCATGGCGACGCTGTACCCCTGATGACCTCACTCAGCCGCACCCTTACGGGTGAGGGACGACCGGTGCGGGTCGAGGCACGCGCACCAGTGCGGCCAGCCACCTTGGGAGCACCCAGTTGAGCGGGCCGAGTACGCCCACCAGGGCCGGGGCGAGCAGACCTCGGATCACGACCGCGTCGATGAGGATGCCCAGGGCCAGGGTGGTCGCGAGGATCTTCACGTCGACCGACGGCACGGTGGCCAGCGCGACGAACGCGAGGAACAAGATGAGTGCGGCCGAGGTGACCAGGCGGCCGGTGTGCGCAATGCCGTCGACCGCGGCCCGGTCGGTGTCGCCGTGCTCGTCGTACGCCTCGCGCATCCGGGACAGGATGAACACCTCGTAGTCCATCGACAGGCCGAACAGGAAGCAGAACGCCGCGATCGGCACCCACGTGGTCACCACGCCCGTCGAGGGCTGCCCGAACAGGAGCTCGGTGCCGAAGCCGTCCTGCCAGATCAGCACCGTCACGCCGTACGCAGCGGAGATGGAGACCACGTTGAGCACCAGTGCTTTCACCGGGAGCCACAGGGACCGCAGGGCGTGCGCGAGCAGCAGGAAGGTGAGCAGCACGACCGCGAGCACGAGCCAGCCGACGTTCCCGTAGACCGCGCTGACGAAGTCGGCATCTTCCGCGGGGCTGCCGCCCACCGAGACGCCGTCGACCCCGGCCGCCGACGAGCGGACCCGCTCGAGCGTGGCCCGGCCGGCGTCGCTGGCCGGATCGTCGGCCGACCACACCTGCAGCAGCCTCGCTCCCCCGTCCTGCCACGCATCGCCTGACGGCACGGCGACCGCCGCCACCCCGTCCACCGCGGCCAGCCGCTCCTCCACCGTCCGCGCCGCGTCGTCGGGCACCAGCACCTCGGTGGGGCGCAGCACTCCGGGCGGGACGCCGGCGTCGACGGCGGCGGTGGCTGCCTGGGACTGCGGGCTCGACGAGGCCAGACCCGAGAGCTGGGGCGAACCCAGGGTGAGGGTGAGGGCAGGGAGGGCCAGGGCCAGCAGGCCCGCGCCCGCGAGGATCACGGTGCGCCACCGGTGCGCCAGAACCGCGCGGGCGAGCCGTTCCCAGCCGGGGCTGCGGGCGACCGCCGGCTTGCGACGGGGCCACAGCAGCCGCGGACCGATCGTGCTCAACAGAACCGGGACCAGCGTCACCGCGGTGGCGACGCTGAACAGCGGGATGAGGAGGCCGCCCAGGCCGATGCTGCGGAGGAACGGCAGCGGGACCAGCACGAGCGCGGCGAGCGAGACGGCCACCGTGACACCGCTGAAGACCACCGACCGGCCGGCGGTCCGCATCGCGGTCCGGACCGCCTCGTCGTTGTCCGAGCCGTCGTCGCGCTCCTCTCGCCACCGAGTCACGACGAGCAGCGTGTAGTCGATGGCCACACCGAGGCCGATGAGCGCCACGAGGTACTGGACGACGAAGGACACGTCCGTGATCGCGGTCAGCCCGAGCAGGGCCAGGTAGGTGCCAAGGATCGCCGCCGCGGCCACCACGAGCGGCAGGATCGCGAGCAACGACCCGAAGACCAGCGCCAGCACCACGAGCGCGCCCAGCCCGCCGAGCACGACCTCGAGGAGCACGCCTCGGTCTCCGCCACCGCCTTCGGCGAGCTGGACGAAGCCGGTCAGCTGCACGTCCGCGCCGCCCGCGCGCGCCTGGGCGGCCAACGCCTCCAGCCGTGGCTCACTCGCGGCGTACGGCTCCGGACCCGGCGCGACGGGCGGGTAGACCACGGCCACGGCGAGACCGCCGTCGTCCGCGACGAGGGCCTGGGCGCCGGGGTCGGCCGCGGTCGCCACCCGGCTGCCGGGCACCTGCTGGAGGGCAGCCTCGGCCAGGCCGGCCACGGTCTCCTCCGCGCCGTCCCCCCGCGCGACGAAGAGGAGCGGGTCGTCCGCGCCGCCGCTCCCGAACCGCTCCAGGATCTCTTGGTTCGCCTCGTACGCCGGCTGGCCCGGCAGCGCGAACTCGTAGCCCAGCCGGTCCACGGTCGTCGTGGCCGTCGCGCCCCCGGCGAGCGCCACGGCCAGCCAGACGAGCACGACGACGAGCCGGTGGCCGAGCACCCATCGCGTCAAGCGGTCCACGCTTCTCACTTCGTCGAGGGCGGTCGGTCGGTTGCGAGAAACGCCGGTACCCCGGCAACCGATCCGCCCTCCGGGTACGAACCACTTCACATGGACCCCGGCCACGCCCTCGGTGAGCGGTGGGCCAGCCGGGACGAGCGCGCGCTCGAGGAGGCCTACGCCGTCTACGGGGCGAGCCTGCTGTCCTACCTACGCCGGTACGTCGGCCCGGACGAGGCCGAGGACGTGCTCCAGCGGACGTTCCTCGACGCCTGGCGGAGCGCGGGGCGGTTCCGAAGCGGCGAACGGTTCAGCAGCTGGCTGTTCACCATCGCCCACCGCCGGGCCGTCGACACGCTGCGGACGCGCCGGCACACGGTCGTCGACGTCGACACGATGCGCGAGCTGGTGGGCGAGGACGGCAGGGAGACGGTGGAGCGGTACGCCGATGCGGCCGAGGTGCGGGCCGGGCTGGAGCAGCTACCCGACCACGAGCGCGAGGTGCTGCTCCTCGCCTACTTCGCGGGGCTGAGCCAGCGTGAGATCGCCGCGCGGCTCGCCGTACCGCTCGGAACCGTGAAGGCCCGCGCCGCGCGCGGCACCCGCCGGCTCGGTGTGCTGATCGCGGCCCGCGACGACGAGTTCGGAGGGGAACGGTCATGAGCGAGCACCTGGACCTGTTCGGGCTGCTGCGCGGTGAGCTCGGGAACGCGGACACCATTGCCGCCGGGGACCACCTGGCCACCTGCGCCTCCTGCCAGGACGAGCTGGCGGACGCGGTGGTCGGTCACGCGTTGCTGGCCCGCGCGAGCCGCACCCTGGGGCCGGTCGACGACACGCAGCAGCCGGGGCCGCTCACCGTGCCGTCGTCCGCGCGCGGTCGCCGCGGCACCCTGCTCGCCGTGGCCGCCGCGGTCGTGGTGGCCGTGGGCATCACCGGGGCGGTCTGGTGGCGCTCCGAGGACGGCACCTCGGGCGCCGGGATCGAGGCGACCCTCACTCCCCTTTCGGTGGCTGAGCCCGGCGACGGCAGCGTGCGCATGGTCGAGCACGACGGCCGGACCCGGATGTCGCTGGCGGTGCACGACCTGCCCGCAGCCACGAGCGGGGAGTTCTACTACGCCTGGCTGCTCGACCCGAGCACCAACAAGATGCTCGCGCTCGGGCTGGTCGACTCCGACACCGGCGCGACCTTCGACCTCGACGACACCCTCGTCGCGTCGTACTCCGCTGTCGACGTCAGCCTCGAAGCCGACGACGGCGACCCCGCGCACAGCGTGACCTCGGTGCTGCGCGGCAGCTATGAGCCCGACCAGATCACCACCTCAGAGAGGAACACCCCATGAAGAGTCACCTCGCCACCCGCCTCGCCGTCGTCACGGCCGGCGCCCTCGTCGCCGCCGGAGTCGGCCTGGCCACCCCGGCCGAGGCCGCCTCCCACCACGACAAGGTCGGCACCAGGAGCCTGGCCCAGGTCCTGGCCAAGGACGGCACCAGGCTCGACCGCAACTGGCAGGACTTCGACATCCTCGAGGCGGCCGTCGTGGCCGTGGTCACAGCGAAGCCGACCAGCCCGGTCGCGCTGCTCACCGACGGCTCGGTACGCCTGACCGCCTTCCTGCCGACCGACAACGCCTTCCGGGACCTGGTCGGCGACCTGACCGGCAAGCGCCCGGGCACCGAGAAGAAGGTGGTCAACCAGCTGCTGAAGCTGGCCGGCGTGGACACCATCGAGGCGGTGCTGCTCTACCACGTCGTCGCCGGCACGACCCTGACCTCCCCCAAGGTCATCAAGGCGGCCAAGAAGGGCAGCAAGCTGGTGACCGCTCAAGGCGGCACGGTCAAGGTCAAGAACGCCAAGGGCAACATCACCCTGGTCGACAAGGACCCCGACCTCTCGGACCCGGTCGTGATCCTCAACGGCATCGACATCAACCGCGGCAACAAGCAGGTGGGTCACGCCATCGACCGAGTGCTGCTGCCGATCGACCTCTGAGCACCGCCGGCCCGGTCTGTTGCTGAATCGCCTGGAGTCCACCCCCAACAGAGTCCCCATGAGGCTCGGGTGATCACGGGCCCAGCCGGCAGTCACGCGTGAGCAAGACGCACGAGGCCCGAGCCGGACTCCGGCTCGGGCCTCGCCGTCCCTCCCCGGGACGACCTACAGCACGACTCCGATCGCCACGATTGCGATGCAGAACGCGCACAGGACTCCAGCCAGCGACGGCACGAACCGCAGGTACCGGTCGCATCGAACCCTGGCGAATGCCAGGCAACCCATCACCACCGCCAAGCTCGGGGGTGATCAGGTTCACCAGACCGGAGACCGCTTGGTATGCGTGGGTCGCCTATCCCTCTGTGATGGCGGTGAGCAGCACGACCGAGTCGTCTATCGCGAGGAGCGAGTGACGTTCGACAGGAATCGCGACGAAGCCTCCCGCGACTCCCTCCCATGAATCAATCGCGCTCGACAGCCTGACCTTCCCGACGATCACCTGCAGGGTGGCCTCGCGCGGGCTGTCGTGCTCGGCGAGCTCATGTCCGCGGGCCAGGGCGATCATCGTCTGCCGGAGCACGTGCTGCTGCCCGCCGTGGATGGTGCTTGCCGCTCGACCGCTGTGTGCCGCGCGAGCCAGCGCGAGCTCACGCTCGGCCAACTGCCCCAGTGATGTCGACTCCATGTCTCTTCCTCTCCTCGGGGTGGTGCGTCGCCGATCAACCGGGCGAGCGCCTAACAGGTCCCAGATGTGGTGTCGGGAGTTCGCCGCTGGCTACCAGCCCCGCCGCGGGCTGTGGCTGCCCAGCTGCACGTCACGGCTGCGGTAGACGATGTAGGGCCGGGTCAGGTAGCCGACCGGTGCGCTGAACACGTGCACCAGCCGGGTGAACGGCCACAGCGCGAACAGTCCGAAGGCGACCAGCGCGTGCAGCTGGAAGCCCAGCGGCGCGTCCGCCATCAGGGCGGCGTCGGGCTGGAAGGCGAGGAACGAGCGGTACCAGACCGAGACTCCCTCGCGGTAGTTGTACTCACCGCCGATCGTCATGATCGATCCGGCGATGGTGTTCCACATGCCGAGCACGATCACGGCCGCCAGGAAGGCGTACATCACCTTGTCCATGGCCGTGGTCGCCGAGAACACCGGCCCGACGGTGCGGCGTCGGTAGATCAGGATGGCCATCCCGACCAGCGCCATCACGCCGGCGAGCAGGCCGCCCGTGACAGCGACGACGTGGTAGGTGTGCTCGCCGATGCCCACGGCGTCGGTCCACGACTGCGGGACCAGCAGTCCGATGACGTGGCCGCCGACGACCCCGAGCATCCCGAAGTGGAAGAGCGGGCTGCCGATCCGCAGCAGCCGGTCCTCGTAGAGCTGGGAGGAGCGGGTGGTCCACCCGAACTTGTCGTAGCGGTAGCGCCAGAAGTGGCCGACCACGAAGGTCGCCAGGCACAGGTAGGGGACGATCACCCAGAGGAAGGTGTCCATCAGCGGCGTCCCGGGAACGACGGCATCGGGAGCGGTGTCGGGCCGTCCGGGTGAGCCGGTCCGGGGTCGAAGGCCGGGGTCTCGTACGGCGTCAGGCCGACCTCCTCCGCGGGCGGCCCCTCGGCGGCCAGCCGGCGGACCGCGTCCATCTCGTCGCCCCGCAGCGGCGGCAGCGTGGCGGTGACCGCCTCGACGGCGCCCGCCCAGCGCGAGCCCGCCTCGGTGAGCGAGATCCGCAGCAGCTCGAGCCCGGCGCGGTGGTCGAGGATCAGCCGGCGACCCTGTTCGTGGTCGACGGTGGCGGCGTACTCCAGCACGACGCACAGGTGGTCGGGCAGCTCGGTAGTCGGTCAGCTCGAACCCCGACGCGAGGTAGGTCTGCTTGAACCGCAGCAGCGCCATCCCCCGCTTGCGGGTGTCGCCGTGGGCGAAGTAGGTGAGGAACAGGTTGTGCCGGCGCCGGTTGTCGAAGGTGTCGACGTAGTCCTCCTCCAGCTCGGTCAGCGGCGTCTCCCGGACGCGTACGACGCACGCCCGCAGCGGCCCGCCCACGCGCTCGGGCAGCCGGCCGGCCGCCTCCTCGATCAGGTCGAGGCGGCCGCGCAGCTCCTCGTCGGGGTAGCCCAGCAGCAGTGAGGCGGCCTGCCAGGCCACCGTCAGCTGGGCATCGGTGAGCGCGGTGGGCCGCCGGCTCGTCGCCGTGCGGGTCACGGGGTCTCCTCCTCGTCGTCCGGCCGGGCTGGGAACAGCCCGCTCGGGCTGCCCTTGCCGTCCCAGTTGAGGAGGTTCACCCGCGACGCCTTGCCGGCCGGCGCGGCCAGGGTGTCGGCGGTCTGCCGGTCCTGGAGCATCTGGAAGTTCTCGACCGCGATCGGCGTCGGCACGCCGGACCCCTCGCCGAAGAGGTCCGTGCTGCCCGCCGCCGTACTCGGAGACCGAGCACTCGGTGGCCAGCTCCTCCAGCGAGTGCGCCTGCTCGGCGTGGGCGGGCGGGATGACGTAGCGCTCGTCGTACTTCGCGATGGCGAGGAGGCGGTACATGTCGTACATCTCCTCCTCGGTCATGCCGACGGCCGCCGGGATCGAGGCGTCCGGCTCGCGGCCCATGTTGATGTCGCGCATGTAGGAGCGCATCGCGGCCAGCTTCTTCAGCACCCGGTCGACGGGCGCCACCTCGCCGGCGGTGAACAGCTCGGCGAGGTACTCGATCGGGATCCGGAGCGCGTCGATGGCGGCGAACAGGTTGCCCTTGTCCTCGGCGTCGTAGCCGGTGTCCTTGACGACGTCGACGACCGGCGACAGCGGCGGGATGTACCAGACCATCGGCATCGTGCGGTACTCCGGGTGCAGCGGCAGCGCCACCTTGAACCGGTTGATCAGCGCGTAGATCGGCGAGCGCTGGGCGGCGGTCACCCAGTCCCGCGGGATCCCCGCCTTCTCCGCCTCCCGCTGGACCTCCGGGTCGTGCGGGTCGAGGAAGACCTCGCGCTGCGCCTCGTAGAGGCCGTGCTCGTCCGTGGTGGCTGCGGCCGCCAGCACCTTGTCGGCGTCGTACAGCATCAGGCCGATGTAGCGCAGCCGGCCGACGCAGGTCTCGGAGCAGACCGTGGGCAGCCCGACCTCGATGCGCGGGAAGCAGAACGTGCACTTCTCGGCCTTGCCGGTGCGGTGGTTGAAGTAGACCTTCTTGTAGGGGCAGCCCGAGATGCACATCCGCCAGCCGCGGCAGCGGTCCTGGTCGACGAGCACGATGCCGTCCTCGGACGCGCTTGTAGATCGCGCCGCTGGGGCAGGACGCGGCGCACGACGGGTTGAGGCAGTGCTCGCAGATGCGGGGCAGGTAGAACATGAAGGTCTGCTCGAACTCGAACTTCACCTTGTCCGCGATCTTCTTCAGCATCGGGTCGTGCTCCAGGGTGGCCTGCGGAGCCGCCGAGGTTGTCGTCCCAGTTGGACGACCAGGTGATCTTCATGTCCTTGCCGGTGAGCAGCGACTTCGGCCGCGCGACCGGGGTGTGCTCCTGGGCCGGGGCGTCGGTCAGGGTGGCGTAGTCGTAGGTCCAGGGCTCGTAGTAGTCCTGGATCGAGGGCATCTTCGGGTTGGAGAAGATCGTGAGCAGCTTGCGCAGCCGGCCGCCGGCCTTGAGGGCGAGCCGGCCGCGCTTGTTGAGCGTCCAGCCGCCCTTCCACTCCTCCTGGTCCTCGTAGCGCCGCGGGTAGCCCTGGCCGGGCCGGGTCTCGACGTTGTTGAACCAGACGTACTCGGTGCCGGTGCGGTTGGTCCACGCCTGCTTGCAGGTGACCGAGCAGGTGTGGCAGCCGATGCACTTGTCGAGGTTCATCACCATCGCCATCTGGGCCATGACCTTCATCAGTACGTCACCTCCTGCGAGCGCTTGCGGATGACGGTGACCTCGTCGCGCTGGTTGCCGGTGGGGCCGAGGTAGTTGAAGGCGAAGGACAGCTGGGCGTAGCCGCCGATGACGTGGCTGGGCTTGACCAGGATCCGGGTCAGCGAGTTGTGGATGCCGCCGCGCTTGCCCGAGGTCTCGGCGATCGGTACGTCGATCAGCCGGTCCTGGGCGTGGTGCATGTAGACCGTCCCCTCGGGCATCCGGTGGGAGACGATCGCGCGCGCCACCACGACGCCGTTGCGGTTGACCGCCTCGATCCAGTCGTTGTCCTCGACGCCGACCTTGGCGGCGTCCTTGTCGCTCATCCAGATCGTCTGGCCGCCGCGGGAGAGCGAGAGCATGAACAGGTTGTCCTGGTACTCCGAGTGGATCGACCACTTGTTGTGCGGGGTGAGGTAGCGGACCGTCACCCCCAGCTCCCCCATCGACCCGATGTCGGGCTCGCTGAACAGGGCGCCCATGTTGAGCGGCGGCCGGTAGACCGGCAGCCCCTCGCCGAGCTCGGTCATCCAGTCGTGGTCGAGGTAGAAGTGCTGCCGGCCGGTCAGCGTGTGCCAGGGCTTGAGCCGCTCGACGTTGATCGTGAACGGCGAGTAGCGCCGGCCGCCGGTCTCCGAGCCGGACCACTCCGGCGAGGTGATCACCGGCACCGGCGCGGCCACGGTGTCGGCGAAGGTGATCTGCTTGCCCTCGTGCTCGGCCGCGAGGTCGTGCAGCAGGGTGCCGGTGCGCTTCTCCAGGGTCTTGAAGCCCTGGGTGGCCAGGTGCCCGTTGGTGGTGCCGGACAGCGCCAGGATCGCCTCGCAGGCGTGGACGTCGCGCACCAGCGACGGTCGCCCGTCGGCCGGTCCGCCGCGGACCGCGCCGTTCTTGTGCAGCAGGTAGTCGACGGACGCCTTCGACGTCGTAGGTGACGCCCTTGGTGGTCGTGCCCGAGCTTCTCGAGCAGCGGCCCGAGCGCCTGCATCTGCGCGCCGACGGCGGTGTAGTCGCGCTCGACCTCGACGATCTTGGGCATCGTGACGCCGGGGACCGGCTCGCACTCGCCGTGCTTCCAGTCGCGGACCACGCCGTGCGGGTTGGCCATCGCGTCGGGGGTGTCGTGCAGCAGCGGCACGGCGACGACGTCCGTGCGGGTGTCGAGCCGACCGGCGGCCAGCTCGCTGAACTTGGTGGCGATCGTCTGCCAGGCGTCCCAGTCGGTGCGGGTCTGCCACGGGGGCGCGATCGCCGGGTTGAACGAGTGGATGAACGGGTGCATGTCGGTGGTGTTGAGGTCGTGCTTCTCGTACCACGTAGCGGCAGGCAGCACGACGTCGGAGAAGATCGTGGTGCTGGTCTGGCGGAAGTCGAGGGTGAGCAGCAGGTCGAGCTTCCCCTCGGGGGCGCCGTCGTGCCACTCGACCTCCTGCGGCCGCTGGCCCTCGGATGCCTCGCCGGCCCGCAGCGAGTTGTCGGTGCCGAGCAGGTGCTTGAGGAAGTACTCGTTGCCCTTGCCCGAGGAGCCGAGCAGGTTGGCCCGCCAGATCGCGAGCACCCGCGGGAAGTTCTCCGGGGCGTCGGGGTCCTCGGCGGCGAACCGCAGGTCGCCTGACTTGAGCTGGTCCACGACGTGCTCGGCCACCGGACGACCCGCCGCGGCGGCCTCGTCGGCGAGGTCGAGCGGGTTGCGGTCGAAGGTCGGGTACGACGGCATCCAGCCCATCCGCGCGCTCTTCGCGATCACGTCGGCGGTGCTCATCCCGGCCAGCAGTCCGCTCCCGGTCTTCGCCGAGACCGTGTCGGCGCCGAACGTGTCGTAGCGGAACTGGTCGGTGTGCAGGTACCAGTACGCCGTGTGGATCATCTGCCTCGGCGGACGCTTCCAGTCCAGGCCGAACGCGAGCTGGGCCCAGCCGGTCACCGGTCGGCACTTCTCCTGTCCGACGTAGTGCGCCCAGCCGCCGCCGTTGACGCCCTGGCAGCCGGTGAGCGTGGTCAGTCCGAGGAAGCCGCGGTAGATGGTGTCGGAGTGGAACCAGTGGTTGGTGCCGGCACCCATCAGGATCATCGAGCGGCCCTTGGACTCCTCGGCGTTCTGCGCGAACTCGCGCGCGATCCGGGCGGCGGCGGTGCCCGGGACGCCGGTGATCGCCTCCTGCCAGGCCGGGGTGTAGGGCGCTGTCGCGTCGTCGTACGACGTGGCGTAGTCGCCTCCGAGCCCCTCACGGCCCACGCCGTACTGCGCGAGCATCAGGTCGTAGACGGTGGTGACCAGCCGGTCACCGATCCGGCGCACCGGCACGTCGCGGGGCAGCGAGCCCGGCGTTCCGTTGACGTCGTCGAAGCGCGGCAGCTCCACGGACACGGTCTCGGCGCCCGGCGCGAGCAGGGTCAGGAGTGGATCCACGCTCGCCGAGGTCGAGGTTCCACTTCCCGACACCGGCGTCGCCGAACCGGTGGCCGAGCGCGCCGTTGGGCACCACCAGCTCATCGGTCCGCGCGTCGAGGAGCACCGTCTTGAAGTGGGCGTTCTCCTCGTCGGCGTGGGCGGGCAGGTCGGCGGCGGTGAGGAACTTGCCGGCGCGGTAGGTCGTGCCGTCCGGGCCGGCCTCGAGGGCGACCAGGTAGGGCAGGTCGGTGTACTTCTTCGTGTAGTCGGTGAAGTACGGCGTCTGCCGGTCGACGAAGAACTCCTTGAGGATGACGTGGCCCATCGACATCGCCAGCGCGCCGTCGGTGCCGGGCCGGATGGCCAGCCACTCGTCGGCGAACTTCACGTTGTCGGCGTAGTCGGGCGCGACGACGACAACCTTCTGGCCGCGGTAGCGCGCCTCGGTCATCCAGTGCGCGTCGGGGGTCCGCGTCACCGGGACGTTCGAGCCCCACATGACGAGGTAGCCCGCGTCCCACCAGTCGCCGGACTCGGGAACGTCGGTCTGGTCGCCGAACACCTGCGGCGAGGCGACCGGGAGGTCGGCGTACCAGTCGTAGAACGACAGCATCGAGCCGCCGATCAGAGAGGTGAACCGGGCACCGGACGCGTGCGACACCATCGACATCGCCGGGATCGGCGAGAAGCCGGCCACCCGGTCGGGCCCCCACTTCTGGATGGTGTGGACGTACGCCGCCGCCACCAGCTCGGTGGCCTCGTCCCAGCTGGCCCGGACCAGGCCGCCCTTGCCGCGGGCGGCCTTGTAGGCCTTGGCTCGCTGCGGGTTGTCGACGATGTGTGCCCAGGCCTTGACCGGGTCACCGTCGTGCTGCGCCTTCGCCTCGCGGTACATCTGCAGCAGCACGCCACGCACGTACGGGTAGCGGACCCGGGTCGGCGAGTAGGTGTACCAGGAGAACGCCGCGCCCCGGGGACATCCCCGCGGCTCGTACTCCGGCTTGTCCGGCCCCACCGACGGGTAGTCGGTCTGCTGGGTCTCCCAGGTGATGATCCCGTCCTTGACGTAGACCTTCCACGAGCAGGAGCCGGTGCAGTTGACCCCGTGGGTGGAGCGCACCACCTTGTCGTGGCTCCACCGGTCGCGGTAGAAGGCGTCCGCGCCGCGTCCGCCCTCCTTGGTGAGCGTCCTCAGGTCCTCCGAGACCGTGCCCCTGGTGAAGTACCGCCTGCTGCGCACCAGCGCATCGGTCAGTCCGTTGTCCATGCCGGTCTCGGCAGTCACGCGGTGGTGCCTCCTGTGTTCGCGGTTCGTCGGACGACCGTCAGGGTCAGCACGAGCGTCAAGGCGGCGGTCACCGACAGCAGAGCCAGGCCGATCCCGTAGGAGTCGGTGCGGCCGTAGACGTAACCCATGATCAGCGGCGGCACGAAGCCGCCGAGCCCACCGGCGGCACCCACCAGACCCGTGACGCCACCGACGCGGGCCGGATCGGTGACCTGCGCGACGAGCGCGAACGTCGCGCCGCTGCCGCTACCGAGCGCGGCCGCCATCGCGAGGAATGCCACCGTGCCGACTCCGTCCAGCGGGGGCGTCCCGGCCGAGATCGCGGCCCCGACCACGACGACGCCGAACCCCGCTGCGAGCACGGGTATCGGGCCGAGCCGGTCCGACAGCCAGCCGCCGACGGGACGCATGATCACTGCGACCAGGACGAAGCCGGCCATCCGGTTGGCGGCGTCAGCCGGTGTGAGCCCGTGCGCGGTCTTGAGATAGGCCGGCAGGTAGACGGAGAACGCGACGTACCCGCCGAAGGCGACGGCATAGAGGATGCAGGCCTGCCAGGTGATCGGCAGTCGCGCGTTGGCGGACAGGCGGCTGGCCAGACTGGTCGTGGGGATCGTGCGGCCGGGGGCATCCCGCAGCACCAGCCAGGCGACCACCGCGTACACGGCGAGGACACGCGGCCGTGATCAGGAAGGGCGCCTTCTCGCCCATGTTGGTGTAGAGCTTCACCGTCGTGAGGGCGCTGATCGCCGTACCCCCCATGCCGGCGCCGAAGACGCCGATCGCCAGACCACGGCGCTCGGGAGGGAACCAGGCGTTGACGAACGGGACACCGACCGCGAACGCGGTGCCGGCGATCCCGAGGAAGAAGCCTCCGACGAGCAAGAGGGTGTAGGAGTCGAGGGCGACGAACGCGATGAAGAGCACCGGCACGATCGTCGCGGCGGAGATCAGCGGGAACATCACCCGGCCGCCGTAGCGGTCGGTCAGTGCGCCGACGATGATCCGGCCCAGAGATCCGACGAGCACCGGGACGGCGACGAGGAGCGCCACGTCGGACTCGGTCAGCTCGCCGAGCGATCCGGAGTCGCGGAACATCGGCCCGAGTGGACTGATCAGGGCCCAGGCCCAGAAGTTCACAGCGAAGCCCACGGTCGCCAAGGCGAGCATCAGCCACGCCCTGCCGCTCACGGGCGCGCGGTCCGACTTGTGGGGACCGCCGACCTGCAGTGTGCTCACTGCGCCTCCTGCGACGCGTCCGACACCACAGTGTCCGAGAACCCCGCGCTTGCCAAGACCTTCATGCCGACCCTCCGTTTGACGACAACCCCGACGCTTCCAAGCACAGACGTTCTTGTCGGCCGTCCACAGGGTCGAAAGTCCCTCGAAGTCCTTCTGGTGGTCCTGGTCCGCCCGGTCCGGGTCTTCAGACGTACGGCGGTGGTCAGCCGGCTCGGTACGTGCCGGCACTGGGACAACTGGGCCGGGATTCCGAGGACCGACGGTGCTGCGTACGCTTCCACCGAAGTCATCCACCAGGGGTGATCCGCCAGTGAGCACGCGGAGACAGGCTGAACCGCAAACCGCTCGGGCACGAACACTCAATCAACGAAAAGAGAACCCATGTTCGACGACAACGGATCGTTCCTGCTTGCCCTGTTCGAGTTCTTCCTGTTCTTCGCCTGGTTCATGTGCCTGTTCTGGGTGATCAGCGACATCTTCCGCAGCCGGGACCTGGGCGGGGTGGCAAAGACGTTCTGGATCTTCTTCGTCATCATCCTTCCCTGGCTCGGCATCCTGGTCTACCTGATCGCACGCGGCCACGGAATGCAGGAGCGCCAGCTGGAGCAGGCCAAGGAGATGCACGCGGCGCAGGCGGACTACATCCGCTCCGTCGCCGGATCCTCCGGTGGCTCGACGGCCGACGAGATCGCCTCGGCGAAGTCGCTGCTGGACTCCGGCGCCATCACGCAGGCCGAGTTCGAGGCACTGAAGGCGAAGGCGCTCGCCTGATCTGGAGGAGTCCTGACCCCCCAGCCTGAGCCCGTCGTACACGTCTCCCGGGACCCGCACGGTCCCGGGAGACGTGACGTTGGGGACGAATGTCCCGGGCCGGGGCGCCATCTCGCGAGGAGCAGCTGGTTCTTTGAAACCGCCGTGCTGGAGGCGGTACGCATGAGGTCGGCCAAGCCGGACTGGTCGTCGACAGGTCCCGCGTCGGTGCGGACTCGAGTACCCCATCGGTTCCTCCACTCCTGCGGGGCGGGATCTGAGGCGTCAGACCCTTGGCTTGGGGACTATCGGCCCTGAGCGTCGCTGCTCGACATACCTCGGTCTGACCCCCAACCTGACCAGGATGCGAACGCAGGCGAGCCAGGCATCGATCCTGCAAGACCACACGTCCGGACGTGATCTGGCGGGCCGGACCTCCCACTGTCTTGCGACGCCTGTAGGGACCTTGGACTCCTCGCCCGCCCAGAACGCGTTCGACCTCGCTAGCGTGTTCCAACGTGAAGGCGCCGGTGCCCGGCTGGGTGCGCGGATATCAGCGAAACTGGCTGCGCGGCGACGCGCTCGCCGGGCTGACGGTCACCGCGTACCTGGTGCCCCAGGTGATGGCATATGCCGAGCTGGCCGGCGTGCCCGCGCAGGCCGGTCTCTGGGCCGCCGTCGGTGCGTTGACTCTCTACGCCGTGCTCGGGTCCTCACCTCAGCTGTCGGTCGGTCCCGAGTCGACCACGGCCCTCATGACAGCGGCCGCGTTGGCGACGCTGGCAGGGTCGGGAGTCGATGCGAGCTCCTCTGCTGCCGTCCTGGCGCTGCTCGTGGCCGCGTTCTGCGTCCTCGGGCGGCTGTTCCGGCTGGGTGCGTTGGCCGACCTGTTGTCGCGCCCGGTGTTGGTCGGCTACCTCGCCGGAATCGCTTGCATCATGGTGGCCTCGCAGTTCGGGAAGCTGCTGGGCATTCCCGAGGACGTCGACGGGTTCTTCGCCGAGCTCCGTGAGGTGCTGGGGCGGCTCGACGAGATGCACGGGCCGACGGCGGCCCTCGGCCTGATCACACTGACAGTGATGCTGATCGCCGCCGCCGTTGCCCCCCGTGCGCCGGTCGCCCTTCTCGGAATGCTCGGCGCGACCGCAGTCACCGCGATGCTCGACCTGTCCGACCACGGCGTGCGCCTCGTCGGCGCGATTCCCGCGGGCGTACCTGTCCCCAGCCTCCCGGACGTGGGCACGGCGGACCTGACCACCATGCTGGCGCCCGCACTCGGCATTGCCTTCGTCGCGTACACCGACAACATCCTCACCGGCCGTGCGTTCGCCTCGCGACACGGCGCGACGATCGACCCGCAACGCGAGCTTCTGGCGCTCGGCGCGGCCAACCTCGGGGCCGGGCTGCTACAGGGGTTCCCGGTCAGCAGCAGTGGCAGCCGCACCGCCATCGTCGACTCGATGGGCGGCCGGACCCAGCTGGCAGGGCTGGTCACGGTCGCCTGCACCCTGGCCGCCCTGCTCACCCTGCGCCCGGTGCTCGCCGCGTTCCCGCTCGCCGGGCTCGCCGCCGTCGTTGTGTATGCCGCGACCCGGCTTGTCGACGTACCGGAGCTGGTCCGGTTCGCCAGGTTCCGACGCAGTGAGTTGGTGCTGGCTGTCACCACCACGGCCGGAGTGCTCGCGCTCGACGTCCTGCTCGGCATCCTCGTGGCGATCGCGCTCTCCGTACTGGACCTGCTGCGCCGGGTAGCCCGACCACATGACGCCGTTGAGGGGACCGTGCCCGGCCTTGCCGGAATGCACGACGTGGACGACTACCCGTCTGCGGAACAGGTTCCCGGTTTGCTGGTCTACCGCTACGACTCACCGCTGTTCTTCGCCAACGCCGACAACTTCCTTTCCCGGGCCCGGGCGGCCGTCGACGACGCCACGACCCCAGTGCGCTGGTTCCTGCTCAACGTCGAGGCGAACGTCGAGGTCGACATCACCGGTGCCGACGCACTGGAGATGCTTCGCGCCGATCTCGAGCAGCGGGGCATTGTCTTCGCGTTGGCCCGTCTCAAGCAGGACCTTCGCGACCAGCTGTCCCGGACCGGGCTGCTCGAACAGATCGGCGAGGACCACATCTTCCTCACCTTGCCCACGGCACTGGACGCCTTCCACGAATGGGCTCGCACCCACCCGCTGTGAACGACGAGGACCTTCGTCCCTGCGAACCGGCAGGAAGACCCTGCCACCACATCATGCCGTTGGCGCAACCTCGATCCATGACGCACCATCTCACCGAACCACGCCGCCGCGTCGATCGCCTGGCGGGGCTCTGGGCGGACACCGCGTGGCCCGTGCTAGCTGGGGCGCTGACGGCAACGGGACTGATCGGCGCGTGGCGCGCGTATGGGCTGATTGCAGCGGCACTGATCTTCATCGGCCTGTGGACCTTCGCAGCCACCCTGACCTACGGCATCTGCTCGGAGTCGGGCATCTCTCCCGAGCGGACCGTGCGGCTGAGCTTCGCGGGGACCCTCCTGGTGGTGGTCCTGATGGGTCTCCTCGAGCTCTTCCCCGTGGGAGGCTGGCTTGCCGCGGCGGTCGTGGCAATCACCTCCCCCGTCGTGACCACGTGGCTGGTCAGGCGACTCGCCGCGCGGTGTCGTGGTCTCGAGGCGTCCGGATGCCGAGGTACGTCCCGACCAGCCGGTCATGGACCGGATGTTCGCTCAGATCGTGTCCGAGCTGGAAGACGACCGCTCGTCCGGGCCGGAGCCCACGTGACCAGACGCGTGGTGTCGGGCCGATCAGGTGACGAGCTCCCCGATCACCGCGGCAGGACGACGCGCAGGAAGTACGGCCGGTAGCGGCTCGCGACGGCACAGACCTGGTCAAGGTCGACGAAGTTGCGGCTGTAGGAGACGACCACGGTGCCCGGCTGCGGGAGCAGCCACGGATGGGCCGACGGCATGTAGCGAAGCTCCCCGGTCTCCGAGTCGCAGGGGAGGTCGGCCACCGCACGCGCAGGCCCGAATGGTCCGGCAGGTGACGTACCCGGCCACACGACTATCTGGCGACCGAGGAACTCGTCCTGCTTGCTGAGGACGTACCAGCGCCCGTCCTGGCTCCAGACGCTCAAGGTCTGGGAGACTCCTCCTTGCTCCGGGATGAGCGCGACCGCGTCATCTGGGTCGCCCCGCCACGAACGGCCGTCCCAGTAGCGCCATTCGGACAGGTCAGCGACCCGGTCCGGGCTGACTCGGGCGACGCTCAGTGCGAAGCCGTGGATCCCCGGTAGCTCCCGGGACGAGGTGCCGTACAGGTACAGCCACCCGCCGTCCCGAGCGCTGGCCGGCTCCCCACTCAGGAGCATCCTGGGAAGGGTCGTCGGCTCCGAGGTCCAGCCTCTGGAGCAGAACAGGGGGTCCATCCCGGTCCACGCGGAAGGTGGCCAGTGCCGGTCCGAGCGTGACGAAGCCGAAGCCCTTGCCGGGCGCGTCGGCCACTCGCTGCAGCATGACGTAGACGGTGTCGGTGCCGTCTCTGGTGATCAGCCAGGCGGACATCGGCCAGTACCCGACCCCGTCGGCCCGGTCCGGCACCATCGCCCCACCCCCTGGCGGCAGCACGACCTGCGCGCAGCCGGGCGAGAAGAGCAACATCGAGTTCCGCACGAACGGATCGTCCGACCGCGTACCCCGCAAGGTGTCGGCGAACAGCCAGAGGCTGCGACCGCGACCGAGACGCACGTCCACACCGACGTCGGCGCCGAGGAACTCAGGCACCCCTGTGGCGGCGACGACGAACCGGTTGATGTCAGCCACCGTGCTTCTCGGCCCCGTGGGCACGCAGGGGCTCAGCCCCGGTGAAGCGGGCTCGGCAGCTCCCACCACCAGGCCCGCGCAGACCAGCAAGGCGCTGGCCGCCAGGGCGAGCACCCGGGTCGCGCGCCGACGAGTGGACACGTCGTCGGAGGACTCAGCGACGGACCGGAATCGCGCGCCCGCCGGTCGAACCACTCGGCGCCGCCGACGGGCTCGAGGCCACGGGGAGCGTTCTCGGGCGAGGTAGGTCCTTGTCGGTCTCTCGTGCGGCACGGGTCTCGCGCTGCAGGAAGGAGCCGAGGTCCCCGATCGTGCTCATCAGCGGTGCCGGGAAGACCACCGTGGTGTTCTTGTCCACGCCGATCTCCACCAGGCTCTGCAAGTTGCGCAGCTGCAGCGCGAGCGGGTGCGCCATCATCGTGTCGGACGCCTCTCCGAGGGCGGCCGCCGCGGATGCCTCGCCCTCCGCGGCGATGATCTTCGCTCGCTTCTCCCGCTCGGCCTCTGCCTGCCGGGCCATCGCCCGCTTCATGCTCTCGGGGAGCTGGATGTCCTTGAGCTCGACCAGCGTGACCAGGACACCCCAGACGGTCGTGGTCCGGTCGAGGATCTCGCGGATGTTGGCATTGATCGCGTCGGTCTCGGACAACGCCTGGTCGAGCGTGTGCTGGCCGACGACGTTACGCAACGTGGTCTGGGCTATCTGGTTGACAGCGGCCGCGACGTCCTCGATCTCCACGACGGACTTCTCTGCATCGGTCACGTGGAAGTACGCGACGCCGGCCACGTCGATGCTGACGTTGTCCTTCGTGATGATCCCCTGCGACTGGATCGGCATCGTCACCGTGCGCAGCGACACCTTCCTCAGCACGTCGACCAGCGGGATGATGAAGGTGAGGCCAGGCTCCCGCAACGCCCGTACCCGTCCCAAGCGGAACAGGACACCACGCTCGTACTGCTTGACCACCCTGATGGACAGGGCAAGAAGGACGATGACGAACGCCGCGACGATGACCGCGACGACCAGAGCGACGTCCATGGTGTGCTCCTTTCACAGCCGCTGTGTCCATCACACCCCACCCGTGATGCCGCAGACAGGGCCACACGACCCGCGGCGAGGGGCCCTAGTCCCCTGCCCGGCGAGACCCGGCGCGGCGTACGACAGGGGAAGGCCCGGTCCCGGGCCGCCCCATCGTGCGAGGAGGCACCATGACCACTGACATCGAGGCCGTACTCGGCGCCGACGCATCGCTGCTGGACCACAAGTGCTCGGGCGTGCCGCAGGACCTGCTGCACCTCCCGGGCCCTGACTTCATCGACCGCGTCTGGACCGAGAGTGACCGCAGCCCTGCGGTGCTGCGCAACCTCGCCACGTTGCGCAACCATGGGCGGCTCAGCGGTACCGGCTACCTGTCGATCTTCCCCGTCGACCAAGGAGTCGAGCACTCGGCAGCGGCATCGTTCGCTCCCAACCCGCTCTACTTCGACCCGGACAACGTGCTCCGGCTGGCCATCGAGGGCGACTGCAACGCGGTCGCGACGACGCTCGGGGTGCTGGGTGCGGTGTCACGCCGCTATGTGCACCGGATCCCCTTCGTGTTGAAGCTCAACCACAACGAGCTGCTCACCGACCCGCCGGTCCACGACCAGACGATGGTCGCCTCGGTGCGTCAGGCCTTCGACCTCGGCGCGGTCGCCGTAGGGGCCACGGTGTACTGGGGCGCGGAGGTCTCGCGGCGCGAGCTACAGGAGGTGGCCGCCGCCTTCGCCGAAGCCCACACGCTGGGCATGGTCACGATCCTGTGGTGCTACCTGCGCAACCCTCTGTTCAAGAAAGACGGCGTCGACTACCACGCGGCGGCCGACCTGACCGGGCAGGCGAACCACCTCGGCGTCACCCTCGAGGCCGACCTGGTCAAGCAGAAGCTCCCGGAGACCGACAACGGCTACACCGCCCTGTCCTTCGGCAAGACCTCCCCGCTGGTGCAGGAGCGCTACGTGTCCGACAACCCGATCGACCGGTGCCGCTGGCAGGTCCTCAACTGCTACGCCGGTCGGGTCGGGCTGATCAACTCCGGCGGGCCGTCGGCCGGGGCGTCCGACCTGCACGACGCGGTCCGGACCGCCGTAGTGAACAAGCGGGCCGGTGGCAGCGGAGTCATCGCGGGCCGCAAGGTCTTCCAGCGCCCGATGGACGAGGGCATCGCGCTTCTGCACGCGATCCAGGACGTCTACCTGGACCCGACGGTCACCGTGGCGTGACCGCCGGCGGCGACACGGCCACGGCCTCGGAATGGGCTCGGACCGCCGGACCGTCTGGTGGGAGCACGCAGTCAGAGGCAGATCACGCGCAGTCCAGACGCAGATCTGACGCACGCGGATCAGGCAGAGTGGAGTGGCCGGGAGTCCGCCCCATCCACGACCAGCACGGTGCACGACGCGCGTTGCTGGCAGGACTCACTGACGGGCGGACGGCCGGCGCGGCGGGACCGTCCCGCGTCAGATGTGCCAAGGACCAGGAGCTCGGCGCCACGGCTCCGCTCGACGAGGTCCTCGACCGGGTCGGCATTGTCGACATGCGCCCGAACCCTGCGATCGTCGATCTCAACATCGCAGGAGGCGAGCGCCTTCTGAAGTGCAGCGACCGCCCGTCCGCGCGGTACGCAGTAGTGCCCGGGCACCTCGTGCAGAGGCTCCTCCCCCACGTCCGGCCAAGCCGTGACCACGTCGAGCCGCCAGCCGCGGCTGCGGCACAGGTCTAGCGCCCAGGCCAGAGCAGCCGTGCTCGACGGGGATTCGCTGACTCCGACGACGACGAGCGGCCGCTTGTCGCCCGTGCGACGACCCGGTGTTGCGTAGTCGCGCTCCATGGACCAAATTCTCGCTCCGTCGGGCGAGCCAGCACAGGTGCCAAGGACACGAGCGGTCAGGACCTCGGACCCCTGCCCGTGCGGCGACCTGAGACAGCGACGACGACCCCCGGAACCGCCGCCAGCGCGACCGAGACGAAGAGGCCGGCCACGCCAGGGGTCTCCGTGCCGAGCAGCCCCTGCAACGGTGACGCCAGAGCTCCGGCAAGCTGACAGGCTGCGGCGAACAGCACCGCGAGCTCCAGGCCCCGCTCGTGCCACCTCCAGCGCCAGGCCGGGCGGCTGCGCGGCGCACGCAGCGCCACCGCGACAGACAGCTGGCCCAGCCCCAACGTCAAGAAGACCGCCGTCTGTACGTCTGCGTCGTGTCCGGCGGCCCACACTCCCGCCAGCAAGGAGACCGCGGCCACCATCAATCCGGCGAACGCGATCTGTCCGGTCAGTGCACGGTCCAGAATCGATCGTGCGGGCGCCGGCGACGGGTGCCGCATGAGAGATGGGTCGAGCGGCTCACCACCGAAGGCCACCCCCGGGAGCCCATGCGTGACCATGTTGACCCAGAGGATCATCGCCGGGGTGAGCGGGATCGGTAGCCCGACCAGCGGAGCGCAAAGCAGCACGACCACCTCGGCCAGGCCACCGGCCAGGCCATATCGCAGGAAGGTGCGGATGTTGGCGTGGATGCGCCGTCCCTCCGCCACGGCCGCGACCAACGTGTCGAGGTCGTCGTCGACGAGCACGAGGTCGGCAGCCTGACGTGCCACTTCGGTGCCACGGCCACCCATCGCCACCCCGATGTCGGCTCGCCGCAAGGCCGGGGCGTCGTTCACCCCGTCACCCGTCATCGCGACGACTGCCCCGCGCGCCTGCCAGGCGTCCACGATGTCGACCTTCTGTTCCGGCCGGATCCGGGCGTAGACGTCGATCCGATCGACGTCGTCGATGTGCTCCCCGCGTGCAACCGTGTCGCCCTCAACAATGGCGCCGCCCCGGAGGATGCCGACCTGTTCGGCCACAGCCCGGGCGGTGGCGGGGTGATCGCCGGTCACCAGCACGGTCCGGATCCCGGCTGCCCGGCACCGGTCGACGACTCCTGCAGCCGCCGGGTGCGGCGGGTCGGCGACTGCGACCAGGCCGACCCAGGCACGATCCTCGACGATGGCGAGGACCCGGTGGCCCTGCTCGGCCAGCCGCTCGGCCTGGGCTCGGGCCTGGTCGACAACCGGGTTGGGCTCGAGCAGGGCGAGGACGATCTCAGGGGCACCCTTCACCACCTCGCACCGACGGCCGTCGGGTGCGACGTGCACAGTGGTGGCGTAGCCGACGCCGCTGTCGAACGGCGTCTCGTCGAGCCGGTGCCAGCCCGCCAGGGACTCCGTGGTGACTCCGACCTTGGCCGCCGCCACCAACAGTGCCACGTCGAAGGGGTCACCCACCGGCCGCCACTCCCCTGACGACCCCGGAGCCAGCGCACCGTCGTTGCACAGGGCGCCGTCGCGCAGCAGCCTGACCGCGCTCTCGCGGGCGCGCTCGGCTCCCGTGACAGCGCCCGCGACGCCGTAGGCGGTGCCGGAGACCTCGCACTCGCCCTCCGGTGTCCACAGCGCGCGGACGGAGAGGACCCCCGCGGTGAGAGTGCCTGTCTTGTCCGAGGCGATAACCGTCACCGAGCCGAGCGTCTCGACCGCGGGAAGCCGCCTCACCACGGCGTGACGAGCGGCCATCCGGTGCGCGCCGAGCGCCAGAGAGATCGTCACCACGGCAGGCAGCGACTCGGGCACCGCCGCCACGCCCAGGCTCACAGCGAGGATGGCTGCGCGGGTCCAGGACTCACCTTGAGCGACCGCGAGCACCAGGACCACAGCGCAGAGTGCGCCGGTCACGATCACGAGCTGCCGGGACAGGGCGCCCAGCCGACGCTGGAGCGGCGTGGGACGAACCCGGCCGCCGACCAGGGCCGCGATCTGCCCGAGCGCGCTGCCGGTGCCGGTCCGGAGGACGATTCCGCGCCCACGACCCCGGGTCACGACGGTGCCTGCAAGAAGTTCCTCGCCCACTGCTCGGGCCACCGGCACCGACTCACCGGTCATCGCCGACTCGTCGACCTCCACGGCGACGGCATCGACCAGCGACAGATCGGCCGGGACGACGTCTCCAGCCTCCAGGCGAACCAGGTCACTCGGCACGAGCTCGGCCGCCGGGAGCGCGCGCAGGCGCCCGTCACGCCAGACTTGGGCCACCGGAGCCGCCATCCGCGAGAGAGCGTCCACCGCGTGCTGGGCCCTCACGTCCTGGACCACCCCGATCACGGTGTTCAGGACGACGACCGCGGCGATGATCGCCGCGTCAGGACGGTCCCCGACGGCAACGACGAGAACGAAGGCTCCGCACAACAGCAGGATCATCGGGTCACGCAGCTGGTGACGGACCCGGCTCACGATCGTGGGCCCCGGCTCGGCCGGTAGCTCGTTGCGGCCGTGCGCGGAAAGCAGACGGGCCGCCTCGCTCGAGGTCAGTCCCGGTCGATCGCGAAGGGCGTCCACTGTGTCAGCCATCGCAATGCTCCGCCTCCGGACCCAGGTCCCCTGGCCCCCTTCGTGGTTCGGTGCTTGACCGAGGTCGGCGCCCCACTGGGTTACTCCACTGGCAGGCTCAGCGCCCGCTCGAACGTCCGGTAGCGGATCTCGGTGCGCGGACCTTCGTCCTCCTCGCGTCGCTGCCCGCGCAACCGGAGCCGCCCGCCTTCGACGCTGATGTCGATGTCGTGGTCCGGGTCCACACCGGGGAGGTCTGCCCTGAAGACGTGTTGGTCCCCGACGACGTACTCCTTGATCCGGATCTCGGGGTCGTTCGTGACGATCTGCATCCCGCTCACGAGGTCGGTGAGGAGCGAGGTGGGCTCGCGCAGGCTCAAGGACGTCATGGTGCAGCCTTCCTGTGGCGGTGTGGTACCAGCCCACCCCATCCCGTCCGCGGCCACAGGGGCCAAGGTCACGGCGCCTCGGGTCGTCGGCCCTTGCCACGCAGGAGGAGGCCTTGGATGGCCCGCCTGGTGGACTCCGCCCTGCCGCGGTCGCCGACCGGGCGTGCAGTCGGGCAAGGTTGTGGACCAGGGACAGCGGTCCCTGACGATGAGGAGCTGCCCATGACTCACGCGACCGGCACCACCGCCGAACTGCCCGAGGAGGAGGTGGCCCTCCTCGACGCGTGGTGGCGCGCCGCCAACTACGTCTCCGTCGGTCAGATCTACCTCCTCGACAATCCGCTGCTGCGCCGCCCTCTCGCGCGCGAGGACATCAAGCCGCGGTTGCTCGGGCACTGGGGCACGACCCCGGGTCTGAACCTGCTCTGGACCCACCTCAACCGACTGATCCGCAGGCGGGACGTGAACGCGATCTTCCTGGCCGGGCCGGGGCACGGCGGTCCGGCCGTCGTGGCGAATGCGTGGCTCGAAGGGACCTACAGCGAGGTCTACCCACACGTGGGCCCGGACGCGGTCGGTATGCAGCGGCTGTTCCGACAGTTCTCCTTCCCGGGTGGCATTCCGAGCCATGTCGCGCCGGAGACTCCCGGCTCCATCCACGAGGGTGGCGAGCTGGGCTACGTCCTCTCCCACGCCTACGGCGCGGCGATGGACAACCCCGACCTCGTCGTCGCCGCAGTCGTGGGCGACGGTGAGTTCGAGACCGGACCGCTGGCTGCGTCGTGGCACGCGAACAAGTTCGTCGATCCGGTCCACGACGGCGCGGTGCTCCCGATCCTGCATCTGAACGGCTACAAGATCGCCAACCCGACCGTGCCGGCCCGGATCCCGCGGGGAGAACTGCACAGCCTTCTGCATGGCTACGGGCACGAGGTGCTGACCGTCGAGGGCGACGACCCCGCGGACGTGCATCGGCAGCTCGCCTCGGCACTCGATCGGGCCCACGACACGATTCGCGAGATCCAGCGTGCCGCCCGCGAGGACGGCGAACTCGCGCGGCGGCCGTGGCCGATGGTCCTCCTCGTCACGCCCAAGGGCTGGACCGGGCCGGCCGTGGTGGACGGGGTCCAGATCGAGGGAACCTGGCGCGCGCACCAGGTGCCGCTGTCAGCGACTCGCGAGAACGACGCGCATCGGACACAGCTCGAGGAGTGGATGAGGTCCTACCGGCCCGAGGAGCTCTTCGATGGTGACGGCCGGCTGGTCCCCGCGCTCCGGGCGCTCTCACCCGAGGGCCACCGGAGGATGAGTGCCAACCCGCACGCGAACGGCGGCCGGTTGCGCCGACCGCTGGCGCTGCCGAGCTTCCGCGACCACGCTGTGGAGGTTTCCGCGCCGGGTGCCTCGGTGCACGAGCCCACGCGCGAGCTCGGCCGCTACCTCGTGGACGTCGTCCGCGACAACCCCGACAACTTCCGCATCTTCGGCCCCGACGAGACCGCATCGAACCGGCTCGACGCCGTCTACGAGGTGACCGACAAGGTCTTCGCGGGTGAGATCCTCCCCGTCGACGAGCACCTGGCCCCCAGCGGCCGAGTCATGGAGCTCCTGTCCGAGCACACCTGCCAGGGTTGGTTGGAGGGCTATCTGCTCACCGGCCGTCACGGCCTCTTCAGCTGCTACGAGGCGTTCATCCACATCGTGGACGCGATGCTCAACCAGCACGCCAAGTGGCTCAAGACGACGCGAGATCTCGAGTGGCGCCCGCGCATCGCCTCGCTCAACTACCTGCTCAGCTCGCACGTGTGGCGGCAGGACCACAACGGCTTCTCGCACCAGGACCCGGGTTTCATCGACCACGTGGTGAACAAGAAGGCAGAGGTGGTCCGCGTTTACCTGCCGCCGGACACCAACACACTGCTCTCGACGATGCAGCACTGCCTGGAGAGCCAGCACTACGTCAACGTCGTGGTGGCCGGCAAGCAGCCGCAGTTCGACTGGCTCGACGCCGAGGCGGCCGACCTGCACTGCACCCGCGGCCTCGGTATCTGGGACTGGGCCTCAAACGAGGGTGACGACCCCGACGTCGTGATCGCCTGCGCCGGCGACGTACCGACCCTTGAGGCGCTCGCCGCCACCGGCATCCTGCGAGAGCGACTCCCCGACCTGCGCGTGAGGTTCGTCAACGTCGTCGACCTGATGCGCCTCCAGGACGAGCGCGAGCACCCACACGGGCTCTCGGCGCGCGACTTCGACACCGTCTTCACGACCGACAGGCCCGTGATCTTCGCCTACCACGGCTACCCGTGGCTGATTCACAGGCTGACCTACCGACGGACCAACCACGACAACATCCACGTGCGCGGCTACAAGGAGGAGGGCACCACCACGACGCCGTTCGACATGGTGATGATGAACGATCTCGACCGCTTCCACCTGGTCATGGACGTCATCGACCGGGTCCCCTCGCTGGGCTCGCACGCGGCGGCGCTTCGGCAGGAGATGGGCGACCTGCGGCACCGGGCCAGGGCGTGGACCCGTGAACACGGCGAGGACATCCCCGACGTGACCAACTGGTCGTGGGGCAGTGCCCCTCCGGAGCGCGGCGCCTCGCCCTCGACGACCGCCGACCCGGCCAGCCCGGCCAACCCGGCCGACGAGGGCTGAGGAGCCTCACCCGAGCAGCGCGCGCACCTGTCGGGCGATGGCCACTTCCTCGTCGGTGGGAATGACGAGCACCGCGACGCGGAGGCGTCCGGACTGATCCGTCGTGGTCTGTCGGTGAGCTCGGCGTTCCGCCCCGGGTCGACCTCGATCCCGAGCGCGGCCACGCTAGGCCGCCACGTCACTCCGCGGTGATCGAGCGGAGCACGTCCACCTTGCCGGCGCGCCGGGCCGGCCCGATGGCGGCGAGGACTCCGACGAGCGCCGCGACCAGCAGGTACACCAGGAGGGTGAGGGTCGGCACGGTCACCGTGGTGATGCCCTCGTCACTCAGGGCCCGGGCGAGTGCGACGCCCGAGGCCGTGCCTAGAGCGATGCCGGTCAGGGCCCCGAGCAGCGACATCAGCACCGACTCGCGGCGAACCATCGCCCGGATCTGCCCTCGGGTGCTGCCCACTGCCCGGAGCATGCCCAGCTCGCGGGTGCGCTCGACCACCGACAGCACCAACGTGTTCACGATGCCCAGGATGGCCACCACGACGGCAAGGAGCAGCAGCGCGGTCACGATGCCCAGCAGCTGGTCGACCGACTGCCGGGCCTTTCGCGTGATGTCGGCCGGCGTGTTGACGGTGACGTTCGGGTAGTCGGCCACCGCCTCCTCGATCGTCGCCTTGGCCTGCTCGGGGTCGATGCCTCGCGTGGAGGTCATGAGGATCGCGCCGTCGAGCCGGGAGGTGACGTTGGCCTCGTAGTCGGGCATGGAGATGACGTACGACGCGTTGATCAGGCTGCCCCTGCTGAAGGTGCCCGCGAGGCGCATCGTCTGGGGCCCGCTCTCGGGGAACGAGACGACCACGGTGTCGCCCGTCGCCACGCCCAGGTCGGCCGCCGAGGTGGTGCTGACCAGGATTCGACCCGGTCCCAGGTCGGCGACGGCACCGCTCTCGACGCCTAGGTCGATCACCTTGTCGAGCCCGGCGGTGTCGAGACCTGTCACGAGCGTCCCTTGGCCGTCGACCTCTGCGCCCCACGCGCGCAGCTCCACGACCGCGTCGACATCGTCGCGGGCTCGCAGCAGATCGGCCACCGACGAGCTGATGCCCATCCCGGCGCCCGCTGGCTCCAGGATGATGTCGGACCTGTTCCCGCCGCTGACCGCCTCCGAGACCGAGTCCTTGAGCGAGGCCGCGGTGACCGCCACCGCAGCGACCACGGTCAGCCCGATGGTCAGGGCCAGAGCCGTAGCAGCGGCCCGCCGCGAGTTGCGCCCGATGTTGCGCGCGGCCATCCGCCATCCCCCACCGCGCCGTCCGTGCTCGACGAGTCGGGCCAGCCCACGCGCCAGTGACGGACCGACGAAGACGAGGCCGAGGAACGTGGTGACCGGTGGCGACAACGGTCCACCAACGCTGGTTCCCAACGATCGAGCATCCGACGATCATCGCGGCACCCAGCGTGAGGACCAGCCAACCGGCCGTGTGTCGGACCCGGCCGGAGCCGCGACCGGCCGGGAACCACCTCACGCAGGGCCTCCATCGGTGCCACCCGGGCCGCGACCCACGCGGGCAGGACTGCCGCCACCGACGTGACCCCGAGCCCGACGGCGAGAGCGACGACCACCGTGCGCGCCTCGATCGCCGGGGAGGTGGTCGGCACCTCGACGCCGATCAGCGTCAGCAACGAGCGGATGCCGATGGCCAGTCCCACACCGGCGAGGAGACCAACAATTCCCGACACTAGGCCGATGAGTCCCGCCTCGAGCAGCACGCCGCCGAGGACCTGCCTCCTGGTGGCCCCGACGGCGCGCAGCAGCGCGACCTCCCGCCGCCGCTGGGCGACCAGCACGTTGAAGGTGTTCCAGATGACGAACGACCCGACCAGCAGCGCCACTCCCGCGAACACGAGCAGCACGGTGGTGAAGATGCCCAAGGCGTCCTGGACCGAGTCGACAGCGGCATCGGCCGCCTGTTCACCGGTCACCGCCTCGACGCCGTCGGGCAGCTCCTCGGCGATCCGGCTGCGCAGCTCGCTGGCGTCGACGCCGTCCTCCGCGCGCACGTCGACCTCGTCCACCAGTCCGTCCTTGCCCAGCACGTGCTGGGCGGTTGGCCAGGTCAAATCCGGCGAGCGTGGCGCCAAGGATGCTGTCGGTCTCCCCGAAGCCGACGATGCCGACCAGCGTGAAGGTCTGTCGGCCGTCCTCGAAGATGACGGTCACCTGGTCGCCGACCAAGAACCCGGCCTTGTTGGCGGTCTGCGCGTCGACGACCAGCTCGTCGGGCCCCGAGGGCACCTGGCCCTCGCGGAGATGGCCGGCACCGGACATCTCACGGTCCTCGTGGATGTTCGTGCCGAACGTGGGGGCCCCTCCTGGCTGGATGGGCTCACCGTCCTTGTCGAGGATGAGCGCGAAGCCCGCCACCGACCCCTCCGCGGCAGCCACTCCAGGAACGCCACGCACTGTGTCCACGATGCTGTCGTCCAGAGGACGCAGCTGACCGCCGGTGGTGGTGACGTCCGCGTCGAACGGGCTCTCGGCCCGGACCACTACGTCCGTTCCTGAGGTCAGGCCGTCGTACAGCTCGTCGAATGCCTTGACCATGGTGTCCGACAGCACGTACGTCCCGGACACGAAGGAGACGCCGACGGTCACCGCCGCGAGCGTCAGCAGCAGCCGGAGCTTGTTCACCAGCAGGTTGCGCAGCGAGAACCGGAGCATCGTCAGCTCGCCCAACTGGCCCATCACGTCGAGAACGCGTTCCCTGGTCGGGTGCTCGAGCTCCTTGACGATGGCGCCGTCAACCAGGAACACGACTCGGTCGGCGTATGCCGCGGCCCCGGGGTCGTGGGTGACCATCACGACCGTCTGGCCGAGCTCGTCCACCACCGAACGCAGAGAAGCGGAGCAGCTCCGTCCCAGCCTTGGTGTCGAGCGCTCCGGTCGGCTCGTCGGCGAAGACGACGTCGGGGCGCTTGATGAGCGCCCGGGCCACAGCGACTCGCTGCTGCTGGCCACCTGAGAGCTCGGAGGGCCGGTGGCGGAGCCGGGCGCCGAGATCCAGCTTGGCGACCACGGTGCCCATCCAGCCGTGGTCAGGGGTCCGGCCGGCCAGGTCGGCGGGCAGGGTGATGTTCTCCTCCGCCGTCAGGGTGGGCAGGAGGTTGAAGGACTGGAAGACGAAGCCGAGCCGGTCGCGCCGCAGGATCGTGCGCTCGCGGTCCGACAGAGACGCGAGGTCGGTGTCGCCGACCAGCACCTGGCCCGAGGTCAGCGTGTCCAGTCCGGCCAGGCAGTGCATCAAGGTCGACTTCCCCGACCCGGATGGGCCCATGATCGCGGTGAACTCGCCCGCCGGCAGGTCGAGGCTCAGGTCGTCGAGGGCGACGACGGCCGTGTCGCCCGCGCCGATAGACCTTGTGCGCGCGGAGCGCTCGCGCCGCGCACGCCTCGAGGCGGCCGCTGATCGCCGCCCTGCTGCGCGGGGCGCAGTGTCTGTCGCGGTCAGGCACTGTCATGTGACCAGCCTGTGCGGGCCGCGTGCAGGCGTGGCGAGTCCTACGTCGCTCGCAGTTCGCCCGGGCAGGGCCGAAGGTCGTCCCGCACCACGCGGACCTGGCCGTCACCAGAACCCGTACACCGGACCGATGAGGAAGAAGTGACCAGGCCCAGCGTGTTGTTGAAACCGTGCGCCAGCACCGGCGCCCAGACCGTCCCGAAGTACACCGCAGCAGGCAGAAGGCCACGCCGTCCAGGGCGACAGCGACCACGCCGACGATGCCCTGCTCGCTGTGGAGAGCCCGAACAACAGGGACGACACGGCAATCGCGCTCGACGAGGCCGACCCGTCCGGTTCCGAGCAGCTCGCGCAACCGCGTCAGGAGGTAGCCCCGGAACGCCAGCTCCTCGACCACCGCGCCCAACGTCCAGCTGAGCAGCAGGAGGATGACGAGCAAGCCGAGTCGCCATCGACCTCCTGCGAAGACGCCCACGTCCTGCTCCTCCCCGGACAGATGATCGGTGATGCGGCATCGTGACCGCCAGCTGGAACAGCGACCACAGCACGGCGACCAGCGCGGTCCCGGACAAGGCGTGCGCACGGCGGGCGCGGCGGATGCCCAACGACGAGGCCGGGCCTTGGCGGCGGACCGCCAGCGACACCCCGGCCAGCAGCAGCAGCAACAGGCGACGGGAGCCCCAGGTCGAGCAGGATGGCGGCGACGGCCAGCCGCACCTCGACCGCGGTCACCCAGGTCCAGCCGCTCCAGGCCTGCGTCCGGGTGCGGCGGCGACCGCCACCGGCGGCGGACTGGTCGCGCGTCAGCCAGCACCGCAGTCGCGGACCAGCTGGCAGCCCAGTCGCACGCGCTGCCAGTGCCAGCCCTGCGCTCCACCCGGGCGCCCGGCCCGCCGCGGGTGGCTCGAGCCCGGCCGGGTCGAGGCCAGCACGTCGCCAGCAGCCAGGCGACGAGGCTGTTGGAGTTCCACATGTCCCCGAGCTACCGAGGTCGTCCCGCCCCCAGGTGAGCGCGGGCACTCGTGGCCACCTGTGCCAGCAGCCGTGCGACCGTCGCAGCCTCGTCAGTCCGAGGCGCTGCGGACTCGCCACCGCCCATGCCACGTCCGGGATCCGGCCCCCCGGCCAGCACCGCACCTCGTACCGGAAGGCCCGCAGTCGGCCGAGCGGACGCAGCCCTACCGGCCCTTCGACGACCACGCCCCGGCAGGAGCTCGTGTCGCTCCAGACCGGGGCCATCTCGATGACGTAGCGCGTGCCGTCTGCGCACTATCTCGAGCGCGGAGTGGAACAGCGGCTGCGCGGCCGCGGTGGTCGCGCGCGGCCGACAGCCGCTCGAACAGCCCGGCCGCACCGGGGCACCACGCGTCCGCCGGCGCCCAAGGGCAGCCAGTAGAGGTCGACCCAGTCGTGCGCTCCGGCGCCCAGCGCGAGCTCGTCCAATCGCGCGCTCAGAACTCGAAGACCAACCGCGCCGTGCGTACGGCCCGCGAGCACGTCGTCGATCGACTCGTTGACCTCGTCGAGCTTGCGGCTCTCGGCGATGACCTTCGTCCGTCCTTGGGCGTGCAGCTCGAAGACCTCGGCCAGGTCCTGACGGGTGCCGACGATCGAGCCGATCACCGAGATGCCCTTGAGCACGGTCGGGAAGATCGGCAGGCTCATCGGGCCGTCGGTCTCGGGCGGAAGGCCGACGCAGACCAGCCGGCCACCGCGACGGAGCGCAGGCGAAGGCCTGCTCGAAGACGGCCGGGATCACGGCGGTCACCACCGCCACGTCGATTCCACCCAGCTCTTCGAGTGCGGCGACCGGGTCGTTGGTCGCGGCGTTCACGGTGTGGTCGGCACCCAGTGACCGGGCCAGCTCGAGCTTTGTGTCGTCGACGTCGACAGCGACGACGATGCCGCCGACCAGGCGCGCGTACTGGACCGCCAGGTGGCCGAGCCCCCCGACGCCGAAGATGGCCACCTTCTCCGCGGGGCGGATGTGCGCCACCTTGATCGCCTTGTAGGTCGTGACGCCGGCGCAGGTGAGTGGGGCGGCGTCGAACGAGGACACCGCGTCCGGGACCGGGACGACGAAGTCGGCATCCGCCACGGCGTACTCCGCGAAGGCGCCGTCGATGCCGTAGCCGCTGTTCTGCTGCTGCTCGCAGAGTGTCTCCCAACCGCTGATGCAGTAGCCGCACCGGCCGCAGGCGTGGCCCAGCCACGGGATGGCGACCCGGTCGCCGACCTCGCGGGCGGTGACGTCTCGCCCGACCTGCTCGACGATCCCGACCCCCTCGTGGCCGGGGACGAACGGCGGGCTCGGCTTCACCGGCCAGTCGCCGTGCGCGGCGTGGATGTCGGTGTGGCAGAGCCCGCAGGCCGCGATCCGGACCAGTACCTGGCCCGGTCCCGGCTCGGGGACGGGACGGTCCTGGATCTCCAGGGGCTGGGCGAAGTCAGTGACGACGGCGGCCTTCATAGCGGCGCTCCTTGCGGTCGAAGTCGTTGTGGTGCCACCACGCTGACCGGTTGCGCATGCACGAGGCGAGGGCACAAGGTCATGACAGCGGGGACGTTCGACCCGGGTCAGGCCGCCTCACGACACCGAGACTGGCCACGGCACACCAGCCGAACCCGAGGAGGAACCATGTCCGCACGGCCCGACCGTCCGGTCTCGACGATCATGAGCTGGCCGGTGGCGACGATCGACCACGTGGCGACACTGGAGGAGGCCGCGGAGGCGCTCGCCGCCGACAGCATTGGTGCGCTGGTCGTGCTCAGCGAGGGCCGACTGGCGGGGATCATCTCGGAGCGGGACGTCGTCACCCACATCGCCGCCGGCACCGATCTGTCGCATCTGCTGACCGGCGAGACAATGGCCACCGACCTGGTGACCGTCCAGTCCGACGACACGATCCTCATGGCTGCCCGCGCGATGGCCGAGGCAGACATCCGCCACTTGCCCGTGCTCCGCGACAAGTTGATCGCCGGGATGGTCTCGATGAGGGACGTGGTCTCGGTGCTGGCAGACGCCGTGAGCGACGAAGACGTCGTGGTGGTCCCGAGCGGTACCCGGGTGGTCGTCCGGCAGGACTGAGCAGCAACGAGAGGACGTGAACCGTGAACACTGTTGCCTATCCCGTCCGCTTGGAGGCGGACCTTGACCCCGCGCTGAGCCGCTGGCAGTGGCTCGTCAAGTGGTTGCTGTCACTGCCCCACGTCGTACTGCTGCTCTTCCTGTGGCTGGCCTTCGTCGTGACCACCGTGGTGGCGTTCTTCGCCATCCTCTTCACAGGCAGCTACCCGCGGGCGGTCTTCGACTTCAACGTCGGTGTGCTCAGATGGACCTGGCGAGTGCGTTACTACGCCTTCAGCGCCCTGGGCACGGACCGCTACCCGCCGTTCACGCTGCACGACGTGCCGGACTACCCAGCCCGGCTCGAGATCGAGTATCCGGAGCGGCTCAGCCGCGGTCTGGTGCTGATCAAGTGGTGGCTGCTGGCGATCCCTCAGTACATCGTCGTCGGTCTCCTCGTCGGCGGCGGCGGGTACGCCGCGCAGGAGGGAGCCCGGTCGACCAACGGGCCGGGGCTGCTCGGCTTCCTGGTCTTGGTGGCTGTGGTCGTGCTGCTCTTCACCGGCCGCTACCCGCAGCGCCTCTTCGACCTGGTCATCGGCCTCAACCGCTGGGTGTTCCGGGTCGCGGCGTACGCCGCTCTCATGACCGACCGCTACCCCCCGTTCGCCCTGGACCAGGGCGGCCGTGAGGATTCGCCCCAGCCGGAATCGATTTCCACCTGAGTGGCTGCGGGGACCAGGCGATCGCTGGCTGAGGGTTCCGGTCCGCCCGTCAGCAGATCACGACCCGCTCGCCGAGGCGCGGCACCACCGCGCTCCAGTCCAGGTCCTCGTGGATCCGGCGGGCCAGTGCGGCGGTCGACCGCCCCTCGCCGTGCACGACGTACGCCGTCGGGGGTGGCGCCGGCATCCTGGCCAGCCAGGCGATCAGCTCGACGGCATCCGCGTGGACCGACATGGTCGGGAGCTGGATGACCTCCGCCCGGACAGGGACGTACCGACCGTGCATCTTCACCTGCGTCGCGCCTTCGGCGAGCTGCCGGCCGCGGGTGCCCTCAGCCTGGTAGCCGGTCAGCACCACGCTGTTGCGTGGGTCGGGGAGCTGGTGACGCAGGTGGTGCACGACCCGGCCACCCGTGGCCATGCCCGAGGCCGAGATCAGGATGCACGGGTCCCTCGGCTTGTTCAGCCGCTGTGAGGACGGTGCATCGCGGACCTCGACGACGTGGCCGGACATCAGCAGCGGAGCGTCGGCGACCATGCCGCTGCCCGGACGGTGGGCGGCGCTCCGGTAGACCTCCAGCGCGGCCAGCGCCATCGGGCTGTCGACGTAGACCGGGACGTCGGGGATCCGACCTGCTTCGCGCAGACTGCGCAGGGCCAGCAGCACCAGCTCGGTCCGGTCGACCGCGAACGCAGGGACGAGCACCGAGCCACCGCGAGCCACTGTGCGACTCACGACGTCCGCCAGCAGCGCACCATGGTCGTCGGGTGCATGCCTCCGGTCGCCGTACGTGGACTCGACGACGACCGCGTCAGCCTGCGGCGGGTCATCGGGGGGCCGCAACAGTGGATGGTGGGCCCGACCGAGATCGCCACTGAACAGGACCCGGGCCGCGTCGGCCTCCACCAAAGCGGTGGCCGAGCCCAGGATGTGGCCCGCTCGGCGCAGGGTGACCGCCGCGCTGTCCGAGAGCGGGACGCGCTCGCCATACCCAACCGGCTCGAAGAGCGGCAGCACGCGCTCCACGTCGCGGGCGTCGTACAGCGGCAGGGCGGGGTGATGTTTGGAGAAGCCGACCTCATTGGCGTACGCCGCGTCCTCCTCCTGCAGGTGAGCGCTGTCGCGCAGCACGATCTCGGCCAGCTCCGCGGTCTCGCGCGTGCACAGCACTCGGCCGCGGAAGCCCTCACGGACCAGTCGAGGAAGGTAGCCCGAGTGGTCCAGGTGCGCGTGGGTGAGGACAACGGCGTCGAGCGCCGCGGGATCGTGCCCCAGCGGCTCCCAGTTGCGCCGCCGCAGGTCGGCGGGGCCCTGGTAGAGGCCCGCATCGACCAGGAGAGCGGTGTCGGCCCCCTCGACCAGGAACCGGCTCCCGGTCACGCTTCCCGCCGCTCCGAGGAAGCTGAGGACCGGCTTGCGGCTCATGGACGGTCACCCGTCCGATCCGGCCAAGCGGTCCTCGAGCTCCAGGACGCGACGCGTCGTCGCCAGCACGCTGTCTGGGTTGAGGCTCATCGAGTCGATGCCGATCTCGACGAGGAACTCCGCCATCTCGGGATAGTCCGACGGCGCCTGGCCACAGAGCCCGGAGTGGATGCCGTTGCGCCGGCAGCCTTCGACCGCCCAGCGGATCATCTGCTTGACCCCGGGGTCGCGCTCGTCGTAGTCGAAGGCAACCAGGGCGCTGTCGCGGTCCACCCCGAGGGTGAGCTGGGTGAGGTCGTTCGAGCCGATCGAGAAGCCGTCGAACCGCTTGGCGAACTCGTCGATGAGCACGACGTTGTTGGGGATCTCGCACATCGCATAGATCTGCAAGCCGCGCTCCCCGCGGCGCAGACCGAGCTCGGCCATCCGGTCGAGGACCAGGTCGGCCTCCTCCAGCCGGCGGACGAACGGGAGCATCAGGACGACGTTGTCGAGTCCCATTTCCTCGCGGACACGGAGCATGGCCCGGCACTCGAGCGCGAATCCCTCGGTGTAGGCCGGGTGGGCGTAGCGCGAGGCGCCGCGGAAGCCCATCATCGGGTTCTCCTCGCGAGGCTCGAAGTCCGCTCCTCCAAGCAGGCTGGCGTACTCGTTGGTCTTGAAGTCGGACATGCGTACGACGACCGGGCGCGGGTGGAATGCGGCGGCAATGGTGCCGACGCCCTCGGCCAGTCGCTCGACGAAGAAGGACGCGCCGTCGGGATATCCCGTGGGTGAGCCGGGCAAGCGCGGACCGCGTGTCTGGGTCCGTCACTCGCTCCGGGTGGATGAGTGCCATCGGGTGCGCCTTGATCGACTCGCTGATGATGAACTCCATGCGGGCCAGTCCGACCCCGTCACTGGGAAGCAGCGCCGTGTGGAAGGCCAGGTCGGGGTTCCCCAGGTTGACCATGATCTTGGTGTGCGGGCGACGCAGGTCGGACATGTCGGTGGTCTCGATCCGCACCTCGGCCTCGCCCGCGTAGATCCGCCCGACGTCGCCCTCGGCGCAGGAGACGGTCACGATGTCACCGGTTCGCAGCACGCTGGTCGCGTCGCCGGTGCCCACCACCGCGGGGATGCCGAGCTCGCGGGCCACGATCGCCGCGTGGCAGGCTCGGCCGCCTCGCTCGGTGACCACCGCTGCCGCTGTCTTCATCACCGGCTCCCAGTCCGGTGTCGTGGTGTCGGCGACCAGGACCTCGCCGGGCCGGAAGGCCGCCAGCTCAGCCGGAGATGCAATGACGCGAACGGCCCCGGTGGCGACGCGGTCGCCGACGGCACGGCCCTCGCTCAGCACCCGCCCGTGGCTGCCCACTTCGTATCGCTCCAGCTCGGTGACCGAGCGTTGCGATGCGACGGTCTCCGGCCGCGCCTGCACGATGTACAGCTGCCCGTCGACGCCGTCCTTCGCCCACTCGATGTCCATCGGCCGGCCGTAGTGCTCCTCGATGAGCAGCGCCTGACCGGTCAGAGCGAGGACCTCGTCGTCACTGATCGAGAAGCGATGCCTGTCGTCCTCCGCGGTTTGCACGTTGGCCGGACCGAGGTGGCCGAGCACCATCGTCTTGGCCTTGCTGCCCAGGCGCCGCCGGAGCACGACCCGGTGTCCCTGCCTGTACGTCGGCTTGTGGACGAAGAACTCATCGGGATCGACGGCACCCTGGACGACGTTCTCGCCGAGGCCGTACGACGAGGTCACGAACACCACGTCGCGGAAGCCCGACTCGGTGTCGAGAGTGAACATGACGCCCGAGGAGGCGAGGTCGCTGCGCACCATGTGCATGACGCCGACCGACAGCGCCACCTTGAAGTGGTCGAAGCCGCGCTCGACCCGGTAGTGGATCGCACGGTCGGTCCAGAGGCTGGCGAAACAGTGCTGGACGGCGTCGACCAGCGCGTCCTCGCCATGCACGTCCAGGTACGACTCGTGCTGGCCGGCGAAACTGGCGTCTGGAAGATCCTCGGCGGTCGCCGAGCTGCGCACCGCCACGGACGGCGCGTCCGGACCGAGCGCGCGGTAGGCGGCCAGCAGCTCTTCGCGAAGGTCCGCGGGCAGCCCCGCGCCGTAGACGAGCTCACGGGCGCGCGCAGCGCGCGCGCTCAGGTCGTCCATGTCCTCGGGCTCGAGGTCGTCCATAGCGGCGTGCAGCTCTTCGAGGAGGCCGGCGCTCTCCAGGGTGTGCCAGTAGGCGTCGGCGGTGAGCGCGAAGCCGTGAGGGACCCTGACCCCCGCGGAGGCGAGCTCCTGGTACATCTCCCCCAGCGAGGCATTCTTGCCGCCTACAAGGGGGACATCGGTGGCGCCGATCTCGGCGAAATCGCGGGTGAACTGTTGCTCCATGAGTCCACGCTCCTCGCTCGAGGCCCCAGGACACAGTGCCGAACGTCCCCGGCGATCAGGACCGGAGGCCAAGACTCAGACGTCCTCCGGGACCATCTCGATGGCGCCCGCCGGACACTCCTCGACACAGATCCCGCAGCCCTTGCAGTAGTCGAGATCGATGACGTACTCACCGGGCGGACCGATCTTGAGAACGGCGTTGTCCGGGCAGAGCGCGTAGCAGTTGTCGCAGGAGAAGCAGCTTCCGCAGGACAGGCAGCGCCGGGCCTCGAACAATGCGGTGTCGGCGTCGAGACCGTGCACCACCTCGTCGAAGGTCGAGCTCCGCCGGGCCAGCTCGAGCCGCGGCCGATGGCTCCGGGAAGCGTCCTCGAAGTACCACGTGTTCAGCGCTTCGTACTGCGCGAGGTTGGGCTCGGCCTCGGGGCTGGGCGTCCTGCCGGCCAGCCAGTCGTCGATGCTCGCAGCCACCCGTCGACCGTGCCCGATGGCGGTGGTCACCGACCGCTCGCCCGCAACGACGTCGCCGCCGGCGAACACACCGGGCAGCCCGGTCGCGAGGACCCAGTCGGTCTCGACGACGCCGTCGCTGACGTGGCACGCGCTGTCGGAACCGAGCAGCGAGAGGTCGGTGTCCTGTCCGAGGGCAAGGACCACCGAGTCGGCGGCCAGCCGCTCCGTGCGACCGGTGGGTTGCGGGAAGCCGTCCTCGCCGAGCTCCATCTGCTCGATGAGCAGCCCGTCCGGCTCGACCCGGTCGATGGTCGAGAGCCAGTGGAACTCCACGCCCTCTTCCTCGGCCTGGATGACCTCCTCGGCGTTGGCGGGCATCCGCTCGCGGGTGCGCCGATAGACGACGACGGCGTCGGAAGCGCCGAGCCTCTTGGCGGTCCGGGCGGCGTCGACGGCGGTGTTGCCGCCGCCGTACACCGCAACCCGGCGGCCGAGCAGCGGCCGCTCCCCCTCCTCGAGCCCGTGCAGCATCGAGACCGCGTCGACCACCTTCGCGGCCGAGGCGGCGGGCAGGTAGGTACGGTGCCCCAGCTGGGCGCCGACGGCCAGGAAGACCGCGTCCCAGCCCTCGGCCACCGCTGCGTCCAGGTCTGTCACGGGCGTGTTGAGCTCGAGGTCGACGCCGAGCGCGACCACCCTGGCCACCTCGCCGTCCAGGATCTCTCGCGGCAGGCGATAGGCCGGGATGCCGTAGCGCATCATGCCGCCGGCGGCGGGGGCCGACTCGCGGACGGTGACAGCATGTCCTCGACGCACCAGGTGGTACGCCGCGGACAGGCCGGCCGGGCCCGAGCCGATGACCAGCACCCGTCGGCCGGTAGCGGTGGCCGTGACCTTGACGTCCCAGCCCTCCTCGAGCGCCCGATCGCCGAGGAACCGCTCGACCGAGTTGATCCCCACTGCCTCGTCGAGGTTGCCCCGGTTGCAGGCGGTCTCGCAGGGGTGGTAGCAGACCCGTCCCATGATCGCCGGGAACGGGTTGGTCTCCATGATCGAGCGCCAGGCGGCCTCGTAGCCGGAGCCTCCGCTCTCGGCCTCGTAGAGCCAGGTCCGGACGTCCTCGCCCGCCGGGCACGCGTTGCCACAGGGCGCGGTGAGGCTGCGGTAGACCGGTCGCTCGGTCCGCCAGGAGCCAGTCAGGTCGGCACGGCTTGAACCAGGCCCCAGGGTGACGGCGTACGGGAGCTTCATGGTGTCTCCTCGGCGTGCAATCCGTAGCGGTTGATGTTGCGGTCAGCGCGGGCCTGCAGGGCGGCGACGACGTCCGGCCGTCCCTCACCAGCGAAGAGATGAGCGAACCGCGACTGCGGCTTCAGGTAGTCGGTCACCGGCACCTGTTGCCGGATCGGCGTCACCTGGGTGACCGCGCCGTGCTCGGCCTCGAAGACCGGGAACAGACCGCAGCGAGTAGCGAGCCGGGCGATCCGGATCGTCTCGGCGGACGCCGATCCCCAGCCCAGCGGGCACGGCACGAGGACGTGCAGGTAGCGGGCGCCTTGCATCGACATCGCCTTCGCCACCTTCGCCTCGAGGTCGTGCAGGTCGGCAACCGTTGCCGTGGCGACATAGGGGATCTCGTGTGCCATGGCGATCAGCGGCAGGCTCTTGCCGGTACCGAACGCGTTGCCGACCGACGTTCCGACGGGCCGGGTGGTCGCGGTGCTCGCCGCCGGCGGAGTAGCGCCCGACCGTTGTACCCCGGTGTTCATGTAGCCCTGGTTGTCGTAGCAGACGAACAGCACGTCGTCGTTGCGCTCGAACATGCCGGACAGGCAGCCAAGGCCGATGTCGACCGTGCCGCCGTCGCCGGCCTGTGCCACGACGCGGATGTCGTCGCGGCCGGTCGCCCGCAGCGCGGCGGAGACGCCGGACGCCACTGCTGCCGCGTTTCCGAACAGCGAGTGCAGCCAAGGGAGCTGCCAGGCCGACTCGGGGTACGGCGTCGAGAAGACCTCGAGGCAGCCGGTCGCGTTGACCGTGACCATCCGTCCACCCGCCGCGCGCGAGGCGGCGTCGAGGACGACCCTGGCCGCCAGTGCCTCACCGCAACCTCGGCACGCCCGGTGGCCCGAGGTGATGGCGTTGGTGCGGTCCATGCCGGACTGGACGGATCGTTGCTCGGGCTCGAGCAGCCGGTTGCCTGCTGCGAACGTGCCGATCTGGTAGAGCGGTGTCGTGGTCACGTGACCGTCACCTCCTCTTCTCGGGCGAGCTCGGCGGTTGCGATCGTCTCGTCGAGGTCGACGAAGTGCAGAGCGCCGGGCTCGAGCCGGCCGCGCAGGACGTCCAGCACGAGCTGGCGCAGTCCGGACCGCGTGACCGGTCGGCCGCCGAGCCCCATCACGACGTCGTGGACCACGGTTCCGGGTGGCGCGGTGAGCCGCACATCTCGACCCAGCGTGCTTCCGGCGCCGACCGCGATGGCCCGGTTGACCACGACCGCGCGTGGGACCTCGCGGAGTGCGTCGCGCAGTGCGTCGTGTGGCCAGGGTCGGTAACAGGTGACACCCAGGACTCCCGCAGCGATCCCCTCGTCACGCAGTCCGTCCACGACATCCGCTGCGGTGCCGATCGCCGAGCCCATCGCGACCAGCACCACCTCGGCGCCCCCGGTGCGGTAGGGGCGCAGAAGTCCGCCTGAGTCACGACCGAAGGTCGACCCGAAATCCGCAGCGACCTCGGCGACGTCGTCCAGGGCGGCGAGCTGACGGCGGGCCATCAGGTACTTGACCTCCGTGAACTGGCCCGGGCCGACCATCGCACCGATCGTCACCGGGTCGTCGGGGTCGAGCCACTGTCGTGGGGCGAACGGCGGGAGGAACGCGTCGACGGCGGCCTGATCGGGGACATCGATCTCTTCCATCGCATGGGTGAGCACGAAGCCGTCCATGCACACCATCACCGGCAGGGACAGCCGCTCGGCCAGGGCGAAGGCCTGGACGTGCAGGTCCACTGCTTCCTGGTTGGACGACGCGAAGAGCTGGATCCAGCCGGCGTCGCGCTGCGAGAGCGCGTCGGAGTGGTCGTTCCAGATGTTGATCGGGGCACCGAGGGCCCGGTTGGCCACCGTCATGACGATCGGCAGCCCGAGGCCGGACGCGTTGGGCAGCGCCTCCGCCATGAACAGCAGACCTTGGCTGGACGTCGCCGTGTAGGCGCGGGCGCCGGCGGCCGAGGCTCCGATGCACGCGGAGAGCGCACCGAACTCGGACTCGACCAGGAGGTACTCGCACGGCGCCAGATCGCCCGCGGCCACCAGATCGGAGAGGCCCTCGACGATGTGGGTCTGCGGTGAGATGGGGTACGCCGCCACGACCGCCGGGCGACAGAGCGCCACCGTGTCGGCCACGGCGCGAGAACCCTCGATCTGCCTAAGCATGGCGCTGCTCCTCCTCGCGAATGACCAGGGCGTGGGCCTCTTCGGCCAGCCCTACGTTGGCGGCGACCACACTCTCCGGCCGCGAGCCGAACCGTTGACGGATCGCCCCGCGCACCGCCTCGAGGCTCACGACCCCCGTGACCGCGGCGACCGCGCCGAGCAGGGCGGTGTTGGGCAGTGGGCGCCCGAGCCGCGCCCGGGACAGCTCGGTCGCCGGCACCGTCACCAAGTGCTGGCCGGGTCGCAGGTGGAGCCCGCTGTCGGCGAGCTCCGCGGGCGTGCGGGAGGAGTTCACGACGACGATTCCGTCGTCGGTCAGACCGTCGAGCACGCCACCGGCGTGCAGGAGCGTCGGGTCCTGCAGCACCACCAGGTCCGGGTGGTCGACCGGATCGTGCGACCGGATCGGCTGCTCGTCGATCCGGCAGAACGAGACCACGGGCGCCCCGGTTCGTTCGGACCCGAAGCTGGGCAGCGCCTGGGCGTGCAGCCCCTGGTCGAAGGCAGCCAGGGAGAGCAGCTCGGCTGCCGTCACCACACCCTGTCCACCCCGACCGTGGATCCGCACGTCGAGGGTCATGTCACCGCGCCCCGCGTGGTGTCGCCGACGAGCAGGACGAGCTCAGCCAGACGGCAGACGTAGCCCCACTCGTTGTCGTACCAGCCGAAGACCTTCACGAACCGTCCCGAGGCCTGGGTGAGTGAGGAGTCGAAGACGCAGGACGCCGCGTCACCGATGACGTCGACGGACACGAACGCCTCGTCCTCGTAGCGAAGCCGGCCACCGAGCTCCTCGCTGCGGGAGGCGGCCTCGAAAGCAGCGTTGACCTCGTCCACCGTGACGTCGCGGTCGAGGAGCACGCCGAGGTCGACGAGCGAGCCGGTCACGACCGGCACCCGAAGGGCGACTCCGTCCAGCTTGCCGTCCAGCTCAGGGAGGACCTGGCCCACCGCGCGCGCCGCGCCGGTGGTGGTCGGGATGATGTTCACCGCTGCCGACCGCGCGCGCCGGAGGTCCTTGTGCGGGCCGTCGAGCAGGTTCTGGTCGCCGGTGTACGCGTGCACCGTGGTCATGAACCCCTGCTGGATGCCGAACGCGTCGTTCAGCACCTTCACCATCGGGGCGACGCAGTTGGTGGTGCAGGAGGCGTTGGACACGATGTCGTGATGCGCCGCGTCGTAGATCTCGTCGTTGATGCCCATGACGATCGTCGCGTCGATGCCCTTGCCAGGGGCCGAGATGACGACCTTGCGGGCGCCGGCCTCGAGGTGGCCGCCCGCGGCCTCGGCGGTCTTGAACTTGCCGGTGCACTCGACGGCGACGTCGACCGCCAGCTCGCCCCACGGCAGCTGCGCGGGCGTCGTGGCGTCGGACCACGGGATCTTGTGTCCTCCGATGACCAGGCAGTCGTCGCCGGCCTCGACCTCCACGGGGAAGGCCCCGTAGGTGGAGTCACGGCGCAACAGCGAACGCAGGGTGTGAGGGTCGGCCAGGTCGTTGACGCCGACCACCTCGAGCTCCTCGCTCAGCACCGCCTGCCGCAGCAGTGCGCGACCTACCCGGCCGAGCCCGTTGATGGCGATCCTCGTGGTCATGACGTCCCTCCCTGGCGAGCCCGGGTGGCCCACTCTCACTCCAACCCTTGCGACTGAGGTGACGTCGCGTCAGGGCCTCAGGTCACCTGCGACGGGGACCTTGGGTCCTGCCAGCGACCACCACCCCTCTTCGATCCCCGCGACGAGCACGTCGAGATCGGTGACATCGAGGTCGCTGGTGACCCCGAACGTCAGCTCGCCGCAGTAGCTGAACATGGCCACCCCGATGCACACCCGGTCGGCGATCGGCACATAGGGCAGCATCTGCTCTACCTGACGGCCCAGGCACGAGAGCGGCTGTCGCGGCCCGGGCACGTTGGTGGTGACCGTGGAGAGGTGGTGGTGCGGCAGTCGCAGGGCCAGCCGGGTCGCGTTCTCGACGAGCGGGTACGGCACTGTGCTGAGCAGCTGTTGGGCCACGACCCCGGCCTCTGGCTCACCTGTGTCACGGAGCCGCGTCACGAGCGTGTGCACCGCGAGGACCCGCTCGACTGGATCGTCGAGTTCGACAGGGAGGTCGGCCAGCATGAGCGTCACCCGGTTGTCCGGTTCGTCCACGGCGGCGCCGGCCCACGCCGAGACGGGGACGAGGGATCGGATGGCCCGCGGGTGGGGCTCGACCCCTCGGTGGACCAGGAGTGTGCGGAACCCCGCGGTCACCGCGGCCAGGGCGACGTCGTTGACGCTGATGTGAAGGTCGCGACGCCGGTCGTGGGCGGAGGACAGGGGCACACTGATCCACGCATAGCGTCTTCCTGACCTGATCGGACCCGTCACAGAGGGGCCGTGAACCGGAACCAGCGCGGCTGCCGAGTGCGAGCGCACCACGCCCCGCGTCGATGGCTGTGCCCGTGAGCCGGCGTAGCCGGGACCCGCGCTCGCTGCGCACCCCCACCGAGGCAGGCGCCGCGTCGTCCGGCATGTCGTACACGACGCGCAGCAGTGCAGTGCCGGAGACTCCGTCGGCCAGGGCGTGGTGGATCCGGCAGAGCAGCCCCCAGCGGCCACCGGCCAGGCCCTCGCAGAGCGTGATGTCCCAGAGCGGGTGGTCGCGGTCCATCCGTTCGGCCATGGTGCGGCCCACGAGCTCGGCCACCTCTGCGTCCCCGCCGGGCGATGGCACCGCGACCCGGCGGACGTGGCGCCGGATCTCGAAGCCCGCTTCGTCCTCCCAACCTGGTGGCCGAAGTCCGCCCAGGCTGCGCCTGAGCCGCTGGCGGTAGCGCGGGGCCAGCGGCAGCCGCTCCTCGACCAGCGTGCGGAGCTCGTCCACCGACGGCGCAGGGCCCGCCAGCACGGCGAGCGAGCCGATGACCATGCCGGTCCATCCGTTTGCTCATCGTGCGGCCCAACAGCTCGGCCAGCTCCTCCCGGCCGCCCGGCGCCGGCACCGCGACCCGGCGCACATGGCGGCTCACGTCGAAGTCCTCTTCGTCCAGCCATCCGGGAGCCCGGAGCCCCAAAAGGCTTCGCCTCACTCGCTGGCGGTAGCGCGGCGGCAGCCGGTCCTCGACCAGCTCGCGGACGTCGTCCAGGGTCGGGGCGGGGCCGCGCAGGAGCCCGACCGACCCGATGACCATGGAGCTGTCGGGGTCGACGTCCTCGGCGGAGAGGAACGCGGCGGAGAGTGCGCTGAGCCTGTCCATGGTCCGACCGTCACTCCGGCAGGAGCAGGGAGCTGAGCGCCTCGTGCCCGGTGCGCGGCGGGCCGGCCGTGGCGATCATGATCGCCTTCACCGTGTGCATCCGGTTCTCCGCCTGGTCGAAGACGATCGAGGCCTTCGACTCGAGACCGCGTCCGACACCTCGAGGCAGGTCTCGCCGGGCATCGTCCTGAGCACCTCGGCTCCAACCTCGGTCTGGTCGTCGTGGAACGCCGGCAGGCAGTGCAGGAACTTCACCGACGGGTTGCGGGTCGCGACCATCAGCGCCTCGTCGACGCGATAGGGCCGGAGCAGGTCGATCCGCTCGGCCCACTCGTCCTTGGGCTCACCCATGGAGAGCCAGACGTCGGTGTAGATGAGGTCGACACCGACGACTCCCTCGTGGGGGTCCTCCGCGGCTACCAGGCGGGCACCGGTCTCGCGGGCGATCTCCTCCGCGACGGCGCCCACGATGCTGCCGACCACCAGCGCGGTGGCCTGCCACGGACCCATCTTCTGACCGGCATTGCTGTGCGCCGGCGCTGTTGACCTGCGGTGCAGGGTTGCGATGGACATGGTCACTCCTCAAGACGGATGGGTCGTGATGCCACCGTCTCGCCGCACCCACTCGAGGAGTCAGGGCGCGAAGACCCCGATACGCCAGACGAAGGTCCCGTGTCCTTGCGCAGCGTGGGGCTCCTCAGCAACCGACTGCTGCTGTGCGGCATCGCGTTCGAGCTGGCCGTGACGGCCGCGGTCGTCTACCTGCCACCCCTGCAGCGGGTCTTCGGCACCAGGCCGCTCGACAGAGCCGAGCTCGTGGTTCTCGCCACGTTCCCCGTGCTGGTCTGGGCGGTCGACGAGATCTTCCGGGCCGTGGGTCGGACCCGGGCCGGATCAGCCAGCCACAGCTGAGGAGGGCTCGGCGATCGAGACGCTGGGCGAGGTGTGGAGCATCGGCTCGACGACCATGACCGGGCACCCCGCCCTTTCCAGCACGTGGCGGACCACGGGTCCCAGATGAGATCCGAACGGAAGCCGAGGGTCGCGACGCGCCAACACCAGGAGCGAGGACGCGGCAGCGGCGTCGAGCAGCACCTCCTCCGGCCGTCCCCAGCGCACCTCGAAGGTGCAGGGCACTCGCTCGCACACGCTCACCGGGATCTGGGCGTCCCGGATCAGCTCCTCACGACCGGCGGTCAGGAAGTCCTGCTCCTTGACTTCCCGACGCAGGATCTCCTGGTACGCCTGCGGCAGGTACGTCGCCCGCACCACTCATGACAGGCAGGTCCGCCGCCGCAGCGAGGCCCAACGCGGTCCACAGCTCCGCGTCGGCTCGCTTCGCGTCCTCCACGGCGACCGTGATCGGCCGAGGCTTGGAGGACGGCTGCCACCCGGCCGGAACTGACACGACTGGTGCGTGCGCGTGGGCAGCGACACCGGCGGTCACGGACCCGGACGTGAACCGATCCCATCGTCCGAGGTGGCGGTGCTCGACGATGACCAACTGAGCCAGGAGGCTGCGGTCCACCAGGCTCGCGATGACTCCGCCTCGCACCAGCTCACCGGAAACCGGCAGTCCGGCAGGCGCGCGGTCGCGAACCCGGCGTACGGCGGCGTCCAGTCGCGGCGCGGCCATCCGCGACCATCTGGTCGAAGGCGATCCCGATTTCCCAAGTGCCGGTGGGACCGCCGATGTGGTTCGGGACGACATGCACCAGCTCGAGGCCGAGCTCCAGCCGGGCAGCAGTCTCGACTGCGAAGGCGATGGTGCCGTCCGACAGGTGTCCCTGCGGACCCGCGGCCAGGATGATGGCGGCTTCGGTCTCGGCGTTGGTCATGGCGGTTCCTCTCGTTCGTCACCTCGACGTTCGCACCGGCGCAGCTCGCGAAGCAGAGCCCTAGGTCCCTGCACAAGGGAGGCTTCGGCCCATTCCGGGCGAGCGGCGGCTACCCAACAGTGGAGGCATGACTGCGAGCCACCTTGAGAGGCAGCTCCCGAGCGATGCCATCGTGGTCGGGTACGACAAGACCCAAGTGGCCGACCGTGCCCTCGACTGGGCGGCCGAGCACACGGCCCGACAGGGGCGCCGGTGACGCGACTGATGTTCGTCAACTCGATCGGCGGCTCGACCTGGTCCTCCGAGGGAAGTCTGCGGGCGATGTCCGAACGACCGCTGGGTGACTGGGGGGTGCACCTCGGCGCTGAGCTGCTGTCGGCCCGTGGGCTCACGCGGGTGCTGCCGGTCGTCGCCTCCGACGCTCTCACCCACGCGCTGATCCGGCCGCGGACCCCGTGGCGGGTGGGACGTCTGGCACGGGAGGCCAACCTTGGAGTTGAGCTGGAGGAGCTCAAGCGCCGCGGGACACCTGTGGCGATCCTCTGGGGACGAGAGGACACGGTGCTCCCGTGGGCCTGCGCCGAATCCCTCATCTCTGCGCTCGGCGACCCGCAGGTGGTCACCGTCGACGGCGACCACGGATGGCTGATCGGCGATCCCGGTCGCTTCGTCGAGGTGCTCACGAACGTCCTCGGGGTCATGGACGTCCCCGGCGACGGACGGGCGGCCTGACATGTGGACCGGCGGTGCCATGTGGATGTGGCCAGCGCCGCGACCGACGAGCTCGCCGCGCCGCCCCTCGACAGTTGACCTGGCGCTGTCGAAGACCCGGCACCCGTCGTTCTCACCCGAGCTGGCGGAGAACCTTGTCGCGGAGCTGTCCCGTCGCCAGCTGCGGCTGCTCTGGGACGCGACCGGCCGGCAGCTGCGTGAGCAGCTGAGCCACGCGCACCGCTTGAACGTCGTGGTCCTGCGTGAACACGTGCTGCGAGAGCTCGAGCGTCACCACCCGGCGACGTTCGAGGCCTGTCTGAGGTCGGCCCGGGGCCAGGTCGTCAGACGGCGACGAGCAGATCGCTCCTGACATCCTGTCGCCCGATGACTTGGCGATCGGTCGAGGTCGACCTCGCCCATCCCCACTGTCAGGTCCGGTGCAGGGTTCGCAGGAGGTCCTCGACGTCGGCGTCGGCCGTGTGCAGGAGCGCGACACCCAAGTTGGTCAGGGCCCGGGCGGCGGCCAGCTCGTAGCCGATCTCGGCCACGTCGACAGGGTCGTGGGGGGAGAGCCGCGCGTCGCCTACCGCGGTGAGCGGCTCGGGCAACCCGGTGTGCAACCGGGCCTCGGCATGGGTGATGCCATCGCGCTCGCTGAGTTGCAGCTCGACGGTCCAGGTCTGGGTGGTGAGCTCCATCGGATCCTCCCTTGTCCGGGTCGGACCGCCCGGCGGGCGTCGGTCCCGCCGGGCAGCCCTTGCGGCGCCCTTGGTGCAGGGCACCGGGTTAGCACGATGCGTGATCGACTCCCCCACGGGCGCCGCGATTGGATGCTGTTCCTGCCTCGTGCAGAACCAGCACACCGCATGGGCCCCTGCGCCGCACAGGGCCAGAGGTCCCGACATGTCCGCGACCAAGGATCTGCCCCGACGTGCCTGAACGCCGCACACTGGTCGGGTGACGCTGCGGCCGACCGACGAACCAACGACGCGCGAGTTCATGCAGGCCTGGGCGGTGGAACGCCCCGGCCCCATGTCGACCGGGCCGCTGGTCGCCGTGCGCCGACCTGTACCGGTGCCGACACCCGGGGACGTGTTGTTGAGGGTGACCTCGTGCGGCGTGTGCCGCACCGACCTTCACCTCGCCGAAGGGGACCTCCCCCCGCGCCGGGCCGGCACCGTGCCGGGACACCAGGTCATCGGCCGGGTGGTCGCCAGCGGGCCGGACCAGCACCGTTTCAGTGACGGCGACCGCGTGGGGATCGCTTGGCTGCGCGGTACCTGCGGCCATTGCGCCTGGTGCCGCTCGGGCGCCGAGAACCTCTGCCCCGAGTCGCGCTACACCGGTTGGGACGTGGACGGGGGCTTCGCCGAGTACGCCGTCGTCCCGGCGGCGTTCGCCTACCGGTTGCCGGAGGGGCCACCGGACCGCGTGTTGGCGCCGCTTCTGTGCGCCGGCATCATCGGCTACCGCGCCCTGCGGCGCGCACAGCTGCCGCCAGGCGGCCGGCTCGGGATCTACGGCTTCGGCTCCAGCGCGCACATCACCGCGCAGGTCGCTCGCGCCCGGGGCGCGGAGCTCTACGCCGTGACGCGGGGTGAGTCCGGCGCCGACCTGGCTCGTTCCCTTGGCGCCGTGTGGGTGGGTGGTCCGGACGAGATGCCTCCAGTGGAGCTCGACGCGGCGATCGTGTTCGCGCCCGCGGGCGAACTCGTGCCCCTCGCGCTCGCGGCCTTGGGTCGCGGAGGCACAGTCGCCCTGGCCGGGATCCACATGACCTCCGTTCCGCCCCTCGACTACGACCGACACCTGTTCCAGGAGAAGACGCTGACCAGCGTGACCGCCAACACTCGTGCCGACGGCGAGGAGCTACTACGCCTCGCACCTCGACTCGGTGTCGAGCTCCACGTCACCGAGTACCCCTTCAGCGAAGTCGACCGAGCGCTCTCGGACCTGGCGTCGGACCGCCTGTCGGGCTCGGCGGTGCATCACCGGTTACCCGGACGGGCGCGCCCTCACTTGATCGGGACGCCTTCCGTTTCGAGCACCAGGTCTTCGAGATCTTCGGCCCCGTCAGCGACGAAGGGCACCACGAGCACGGGCACATCGCTGAGCCGCAGCACGTCGTGGACCACGCCGCCGAGGTGGCCATACGGCGGGAGGGTGAGACGGCGGCGCGAGACGACAAGCAGGTCACTGTCTGTGCTGGCATGGAGCAGCACCCGTGCCGGGGGGCCGTGCACAACTCGCGTTTCGAACCGGACCTCGGGGTAGGCCGTGCACCAGTGGGCCGCGAGGTCTTCGATCTCCTTGTTGCCCTGTGCCTCCCAGTCCTCCGCGTGGGTGCGGGCCTCGATCCGGTCGAAATACGGGTCGGGAAGCTGCCAGGCGACGACGGCGGTCAGAACTGCGCCTCGAGCCGAGGCCTCGGTGAACGCCTGCGCCAGCAGCTCGTGCGTGTTGTTGCTCGACTTGACTCCGACGACGACTCGGCCATGGGGTTGGTCGTCCACCCAGAACGACGGGACCACGACCACCTCGCATGCGGCGTTGGCAGCGACTTTCGCCGTGGTCGTCCCCGTCAACAGCCGGTCGAGTCCGTGTCGTGTCTCGCGACCCACGACCACGAGCTGAGCCGACTCAGCGGCCTTCACGATGCCCCCTCCGCGATCCATGAGGACCAGCTCCGAGGTGATGGTCAGATCGGGAGCCATCCGCTGGGCGGTGTTGACCTCCTGATCGAGGATGTCGGCACCGATCCCGTGCAGATCGGTCCAGGGGATGACCGGACCCACCGAGTAGTTGTCCGGGACCACGTGGACCAGCTTGAGCGGAGCCGTACGACGCCGAGCTTCCGTGACGGCGTACCGGAGGGCGCCGGCGCTGCCGGGACGCCCGTCGACTCCGACTACCACAGGACGGGTGGTGGGACTGTTCATGATGATGCCTCCTTCGGACACCTCGAGCGTTACCCGCTGCGGCCCTGCCTGACAGGGGCGCCGGTCAACGCGTGCGCGGGACCTTGGTCCCCGGCATCCGCGGGCAACCGCGCCTCGAGCCTCACCAGCAGGGCGCGTACTTCTCGGGTCAGCTCGGTGTTGGTCTTCAGCTCGAGCTCCTGCTCTACGAAGTCGTGGTCGGCCTTCGCCTGGGCCACGGCCCCCTGGCGGTTCTGGCCGATGAGCACGAAGGTCGACAAGAAGATCGCCTCGAGCGAGACCACCAGGGTCAGGGTCGGCCACGGGTTCCGCTCGACGAGCACCATCCAGGCGACGAAGGCGGCCACGTGTACGTAGACGAACGGCATCGATCCCGCGAAGGAGGTGATCAGGTCAGCCACCCGCGCGTGCCAAGAACGCGCCCGGGCCTCGAGATAGCGCTCGACGCCCGGGTGTCGCAGGTGACGGTACGGGTGGCTCATGACGGCTCAGCCACTCTGGGCCGGGACGTCGTACTCGGCCTGGTAGGACGGGCCCGCGTTGTCGATCTGGGCGTCGGGTCCGGGGAAGAAGAGGCTCTCGCGCCCCGTGTCGGACCAGCGGACGTGGTACGGCGGCCGGCCGTCCTCGTGCTCGACCTCGATGATCTCCCCGTCGCGGACCGGGCCACCGAGGTGGGCACTCCGGATGACGATGCGGTCTCCTGCTCGTGCGTACATGTGGTGCTCCTCCGTGGGTGTGTGCCCGGCGCTTCCGGGGGTGGTGTGCGGGTGGCCCGGCCGCGTCAGCAGCACCGGGCACGCGAGCTGGTCGAGCAGCTCTCGGCCGACCGTCCCGAACCGGGAGTCCGTCGAGCGCAGCGGTCGGTGCCGTCCGATGACCACGATGTCCGAGGACACGGACGCCTCGGCGAGGGCAGCAGTCGCTGGGCCGGTGCCCAGCTCGATCGAGACGTCACACGCGTCGCCGCCAAGGCTGTCGAGCCGCTCTTCGACGTCGGTGCGGGAGCACGGACCGGCCGCGACAACGCGAAGCGCGGCGCGCCGCAGTCGGGCCAGGGTCATCGCCGCGAACAGCGCGGTCTCGTCGGCGGCTGTCGGGTCGACGCCGACCGTGACCACGCCACGACGACGCTCGATCCAGCCCGTCGGCACCACCGCGATCGGTACGTCGATGACCTCCGCCAGCGCGGCTGCGGTCGAAGTCCACGGGCGGCGATGGTTGCCGGCGGGCAGCTGCTCGGCCACGACCAGGGCGGCATCGGCAGCGACCCGGACCAGCTCGGCGACGACATTGCCTCGCACCAGACTGCAGTGCACGTCGACCCGGCCGACGATCTCGGCATCGGCAACCGTCGACGCCATGCGCAACGCGTCCTGGCCGATCATCTCCAGCCAGCCGTCACCCGGGGGGGCGACATGGACCAGCTCCAGAGGACGCCCGGTACGCAGCGCCTCGGCGGCGCCGAAGCGCACGGAAGCGTCCGAGGCGCCTCGGTCTACGACGACGACGATCGGAGCCAGGGAGGAAGAGGGGGTGACCACAGCTCCTCCTCAGCGCCGCGCCCGTGCGGGCGCGGACCCATCAGCCGTCTCGTTGTCCCCGACGACCGGGTCAACGACCAGCACTGGTACCGGGCTGTGGCGGAGCAGCTCGCGAACCGTACGCCCCAGCGGAGCTCCTACGACGTGCTTGCGGTGGTGGCGGCCGGCGACCACCAGGTCGCACTGAGCAGCGTGTTCGAGGAGCACCTGCGCAGCCGAACCGGGCTGCACCACGACGTCGACAGGGACATCGTGCTCCCCGAGGTCGATGACGTCGGTTGACCTGGTGCCGGAGTCGACGGGCGCCCGCACGATCCGAAGCCGGGCACCCCGGCGCGCCGCCTCATGCAGCGCGGTCTCGAGCAGTGCCCGGTCCCGCGCCGGGTTCTCGACCCCGACCACGACCGTGCCCACATCGTCGGTCTCCGGATGCCAGGAGTCGGGCACCGCGACCACCGGACAGTGCGCGGCCGCAGCCAGGCCCGCAGTGACCGAGAGTGTCGATGTCTCGCCGGCAGGTCCCATGCCGTGATGCTCGAGGACCACCAGGCAGGCGTGCCGGCTCAGCGCCTGCAGCGCAGCGACGACCGAGCCGTGGATCAGCTCGGTGCTCACCGACAGCCGTTCGTCGTCCGGAGCCTCTTGGTCCAGGAGCGCCTCGACCCTGGCCGCGGCAGCGGCCAGGAGGGATGCACCCGGACGCCGCAGCTCACCCTCGACCAGACTCACTTCGTCGAGCACGTACGACGACCAGATGGCCGGGCGGTCGACGCGCGCCACGTGGATGCCACAGCCGCGGCGCAGCGCCTCGGCCACGGCGTACTGCAGCGCTGAGTCGCAGGCCGAGTCAACGGCGACCAGGATCTTTCGTGGCTCCATGTCCCACATGGCAGGTCTCCTCTCGCTCAGTCAGTGGCCGGCACTTCATGGCCGGCTTCGGGGCGCTGCAGCACGAACCGACGGCCGGTGACGACCTCGGGCTGCAGCTCGATGACGTCGTACTTCTGGGTGGGCACCCACGACTGCGGGAGCCGTTCCTCGACGCGTTCCGCTTCGTCTTCGCCGAGTCGGTGCAGCCGACCGCGGACCACGACGGACCACGCGGATTCGTCGCCGTGCCAGTCGATCTCGAACGCGACGTCGGAGTGCAGTGCCGCTGCCAGCAGCTTGTTGCCCGAGGCGGTGCGGAACAGGAGTGCACCCGTTTCGACGGCGTAGTTGATCGGGACCAGATGCACCTCGTCGACGAGGCGATAGGCCAACCGACCGAACTGCTCGAGCTCGAGGAGCTCCCAGCATTCCTCCGCCGATAGCTCGGCGACGGGCTCATCCTGTGTCGTGGTCATCGCGTCTCACCGCCTCCTTGTCAGGATGCCTTCGACGCTAGGTCCATCTCGACACGACGATCAGGGGCGATGGTCCCCATGTCGTGGGGCCCGACGCCCTGCGTTCACTCGAACTCGAGGTCTCGGCGGAGGGTCGACCCCCGCACCGCATCGCCGGCCGCGGCGACTTCTGGCCACTGGTCGAGCGAGGGGAAGAACCGCGCCGGGTCCTCGTCGTCCTCGTGGACCTTGGCGGCCGGGCCGACGATCAACGGGTCGGGGACGCCGACGAGCTTGTGGTTCTTGGCCGGGTAGTCGAGCTGCGAGAGCAGCACGCGCATCGCCTCGAGACGCGCACGCTTCTTGTCGTTCGACTTCACGACCGTCCACGGGGCATCGCCGGTGTCGGTGTGGAAGAACATGGTCTCCTTCGCGGCCGTGTACCCGTCCCACTTGTCGAGGCTGGCCAAGTCTGTTGGCGAGAGCTTCCATCGCCGGACCGGGTCCGACGAGCGTGCCTCGAATCGGGCCGCCTGCTCGGCGCGGGACACGGAGAACCACAGCTTCACGAGGTGGATCCCGGAGTGGACGAGCATCCGCTCCAGCTCGGGGGTCTCGCGCATGAAGTCGAGGTACTGGGTCGGACTGCAGTAGCCCATCACCCGCTCCACGCCGGCGCGGTTGTACCAGGACCGGTCGAACAGCACGATCTCGCCGGCGCTGGGCAGATGGCCGACGTACCGCTGGAAGTACCACTGCGACTCCTCCTGCGGGGTCGGCACGGTCAGCGCCACGACCCGGGCACCCCGCGGGTTCAGGTGCTCCGTGAACCTCTTGATAGCTCCGCCCTTGCCGGCGGCGTCCCGGCCCTCGAACAGCACCGCGACCTTCTGGCCGGTGTCCTTGACATGGGCCTGGAGCTTCAGCAGCTCGATCTGGAGTCGGCGCTGGGTGCGCTCGTAGTCGCGTCTGGGCAGCTTGGCGTCGTAGGGATAGCCCTGTCGCGAGGGGGCAGCCCACCCGGCCCGGGACGGTCGTCCAGCTCCTCACCCTCGGGCCGGAGCGAGTCACCGATCTCCGCCAGCTCGTCGAGCTCCTCGGCGTGGCCGGGCTCGCCTGGTGCGGCCGGCTCGTCGGCGACGGCGTCGCGGCCCACCAGGTCATCGAGGTCATCGAGGTCATCGAAGGTCGTCATGGCGCGACCCTAGGAAGCCGCGTGAGGTCCCTGCGCGGGTCGATGGTCCCGGCGTCGGGAGGCCTTCGGACCGGGGGCAGCGGCGAGGATCCGGACCGTTCGATCACGGTGGTGCTCCGGAACAGTCGTCGCGCTCCCTCAACCCGACAACGTTGCCGCCTCAGCCTGTGGATCCTCGCCGCCGCCAGCAGTCCATCGCGATGTGCTCTCAGGCGGGAGAGTCCTTGGTCCCCGTCACGGGCAGACTCAGAGACCCGCTCAGGGCCTCGGACGCCGACAGCCGCGGACGAGTCGACGACCTGGGTCCCGGACGTGCCGCCCACCAGGAGCTTCAGCGCCCCCAGCGACCCGATGACGGCCCGGCCGCCCGTGCGGGCGAACCTGGCGGCGGCCTCGACCTTGGGCCGCATCGACCCGGCCTGGAGGCTCGCCACGTCGAGATCGAACACGTCGATGAGCCCCAGAAGGTGGGCGTCCGGCGTACCCCAGCTCTCGTAGACCCCCGGCACATCCGTGGCGATGACCAGCAGGTCGGCGCCGAGCTGCTCGGCGATGAGGGCGCTCACCGCGTCCTTGTCCACAACGGCCTCCACGCCCTCGAGACCATGCGGGCCGGAGGTGACCGGGACACCACCGCCGCCGCCGCAGATCACCACGTAGCCCAGGTCCAGGAGGACGCCGATCGGCTGGAGCGGTTCGACCGCGACGGGAGCCGGAGACGGCACCACGCGGCGGAACCAGGCACCGTCCGGACGGAGCTCCCAGCCGCGGGACTGCTCCAGGCGGCGGGCCTGCTCGGAGTCGTAGACCGGCCCCACGAACTTGGTCGGTTCCGCAAAGGCCGGGTCGTGGCGCGCGACCAGCGTCGTCGTGAGCACGGTGACGACTCCTCGTCCCTGCGGGAGCCGGTTGCCGACCTCCTGCTCGATGACGTAGCCGACCATGCCGGCACTCTCGGCGTCGAGAACGTCGAGGGTGACGTCCGTGGCCGGGTCGTACGCGGCTGCCTGCATGGCAAGGAGGCCTACCTGGGGTCCGTTCCCGTGGGTGATGACGAGCTGGTGCTCGGCCGCCACGTCCGCGAGCACGGCGCTGGCGGCCCGGACCGCCTCCCGCTGGTGGGCCATGGTCAGCTCCATCCCCCGCGGCAGCAGTGCATTGCCACCCAGGGCCACGACGATCCTCATGGGTCTCAGCCTCCTGCCGTTCACCTGCAGTTTCACGAGGCGAAGGGATCCAGCGCACGGGACCAAGGACCCAAAGTGCGACGACCTCGGCCCCTCCCGATGTCGAGCCACAGGGGCGACTGTGGTCATACCGTCCCCATCCCATCCAAGGAGGCACCATGACGCTCCGCGCCCTGGTGGTGTTCGAGTCGATGTTCGGCAACACCGAGAAGGTGGCTGCCGCCGTCGCCCATGGCCTGCAGCTCGAGGGCATCGACACGGGGCTCGTGGAGGTGCACGCGGCGCCGGCAACCTTGTCGCCCGAGGTGGATCTGCTCGTGGTCGGTGGGCCGACGCACGGCTTCAGCATGAGCCGGGTCAGCACCCGCGAGGACGCCGTGCGGCAGGGCGCACCGGCCGAGCGCGCGACCCTCGGGCTGCGTGAGTGGCTGGAGGCCGTCCAGTTCGACGCGGCCGGGGTGCCCGCTCTCGCCACGTTCGACACGAGGGTGACCAAGGTGCGCTGGCTGCCGCAGGCGGCGGCAGCCTCGGCCGCCCGGGCGGGTCGTCATCGAGGCCTGGAAGCCGGTGGCCAAGCCGATCGGCTTCCTGGTCGACGACATCCGCGGGCCACTCGTCGAGCGGGAGCTCGAGCGTGCGGTTGCGTGGGGGCGCCGGCTCGGCGTCCAGCTGGTGGATCGGCTGGCGGCGAACGTCGAGACGACGGCTACGGACCCTCGGTGACCTGAGGACGGCTCGGCACGGCCCAGGACACTGTCGTCCCCCGTCCGGGTTCGGAGTCCACGGACAGCGTTCCCCCATGCTTCTGGGCGCGGTCACGCATGTTGCTGAGGCCGCTCTCGAGCACGCCGTCATCGATGCCCTTGCCGTCGTCGCTCACCCTGAGCTCGATCTGGTCCCCCGCGCTCACGACCACCTCGACCGCTGACGCGTCCGCATGCCGGCTGGCGTTCGAGAGCGCTTCTCCGAGCACAGCCAGCAGATCGGGCGCAAGGTGGACTCCGACGACCGATCGGATCGGTCCGTCGATCCGCAATGTCGGCCGGAACTTCATCGTGGCGGCGGCCCGGTCGATGATCCGCTCGATCTCGCTCTGCAGGTCGCCGGAGGAGTCCAGGGAGCCGAGCGCGAAGATCGTGCGCCGGATGTCCTTGATGGTGGCATCGAGGTCGTCGACGGCCTGCGAGAGCCTCGAGCCGACTTCGGGGACCTGTGCCAGACGGCCGGCGCTCTCCAGGCTCAGACCGACGGCGAAGAGTCGCTGGATCACGAGGTCGTGCAGGTCTCGGGCGATCCGGTCCCGGTCCTCGAAGAGGTTGAGGCGCGACTGGTCCTCGCGGGCACGGGAGACCTGCATCGCGAGGGCGGCCTGTTCGGCGAAGCTGGCCGGCATGGCCGGCACGATGTTCTGGAAGCCGCCGGCGTGCTCCGGGGTCCACGCCAGCGCGAGGGCCCCTTCGATGCCAGCGCCGGCCCGCATGGGCACCACGACGACCGGCCCGAGCTGCGGCCAGCCCTCGATCGAAGACGGGTCCATGGCGCGCGGCTCGGCGGCGAGGTCCGGCACCGAGATCGGCTGGCCGGTGCGGACGACCTCACTGGCCAACGACCTGTCCATGGGCATGGCCCGCATCGCGTCCAGGTCGGCAGGGGCGCCTGACACGACGCGCAGCTCCAGCGTTTCCGCGTCGGTGCCGCTCACCACCCACGACACGTCGGCGCCGGACACCTCGCGGGCCCGGTCTGCAATCACCTGCAAGGCGTCCTTGCCGGTGTCGTCAGCCAGCAGAGCCGTGATCTCGGCCGTCGCCTCCAACCAGTGCTCGCGCTGTGCGGCCTCCTCGTAGAGCCGGGCGTTCTCGATCGCCACACCTGCGGCCGCCGCGAGAGCGATCACGATGTTCTCGTCGTCGTCGCTGAAGTCGACGCCACCGGACTTCTCGGTGAGGTAGAGGTTGCCGAACACCCGGTCCCGGATCCGCACCGGCACGCCGAGGAAGGAGCTCATCGGCGGGTGGTGCTCGGGGAAGCCGTACGAGACGGGGTGGGCAGCGATGTCGTGCAGCCGGATCGGTCTCGGCTCGTCGATGAGCAGCCCCAGCAGCCCGTGCCCGGTGGGAAGCTCACCGATCTGCGCGACCTGGTCGGAGCTCATCCCGTGGTGCACGAAGGTACGCAGCCGTCGCTCCGGCCCGACGTCGAGGACACCGAGCGCGGCGTACTGGGCGTCGACCAGGGTGCCCGCGATCGAGACGATCCGGGCCAGTACCCCGTCCAGGGTCAGGTCGGCCGCCATCGTCACCACCGCGTCCAGCAGTAGTCGAAGGCGGGCCTGCTCGTCCAAGACGCCATGGACGCGGCTCAGCACCTCGCGGAGCAGATCGTCGAACTCGACCTCGCCCAACGTGAGGTCATCCACCTCGGCCCGGTCATCGCCGCCGCGGTCCATCTCGCCTCCTCGGCGCGCCTGTCCCGAGGCGCACAAACTAGCAGTCTCCGAGCCTTGGGACGAAGGTCCCCGAACCGGGGGCCGACTGGGTCTCGCCGAGAAGGCGCGAGCGGTCGATGCTGGTTCCACACGCGACGAAGGAGTGCCCCATGCAGAGCGAGTCCCCGACAAGTGGTCGACTGGTCGACCTCCTACCCGACGAGTGCTGGGAACTGGCCGCCTCGCGACCGATCGGGCGCCTGGCCTGGACGGGTCCGCACGGGCGGCTCGCCGTCATTCCCGTCAACTTCACGGTCGACGGTCGCAGCGTGCACATCCGCACGGCGGCGTACTCGGAGGCCGCCCGCGAGTGCGATGACAGCCCGGTCGCGTTCGAGATCGACATGTTCGACGAGGCAGAGCGCACCGGCTGGAGCGTGCTCATGCGTGGGCACGCGCACTTGGACTTCGGCTCAGAGCCGTCCGTCGACGAACCCGACGTCTGGCCGGCCGGCACCCGGCACCTCCAGCTCCGCGTCGAGGTCGAGGAGCTCACCGGCCGTCGGATCCTCCCCGCCGACTGAGGCCGCCTCAGGACTGAGGGTGCTTGGTGGCGAAGATCGCCGCCTGGGTTCGGCTCGTCAGCCCGAGCTTGGCCAGCATGGAGGAGACGTAGTTCTTCACAGTCTTCTCGGCCAGGTACATCTGCTCGGCGATCTGGCGGTTGGTCATCCCCTCACCGATCAGCTCGAGGATCTTCTGCTCCTGGGCGGTGAGCGCCTCGAGCTCCTTGTTCTTCGGCGGTCCGGTCCGGACCCGCTCCAGGACCTGGGCTGTCATGGCCGGGTCGAGCATCGACTGGCCCGCTGCGACCCGGCGCACGGTGTCGACGAAGTCGTTGCCGCGGACCTGCTTGAGGATGTAGCCGGCCGCGCCGGCCATGATCGCCGCGAACAGCGCGTCGTCGTCGTCGTACGACGTGAGGATCAGCGCCTTGATGGATGGGTCGACCGAGCGGACCTCGCGGCAGACGTCGATGCCCGAGCCGTCGGGCAGCCGCCCGTCGAGGATCGCCACGTCCGGCCGCAGGGCAGGGATCCGGCGGGCCGCCTCCTGGGCCGAGCCGGACTCGCCGACCACGACGATGTCCCCCTCGTTCTCGAGGAGCTCCTTGATGCCCCGGCGCACGATCTCGTGGTCGTCGAGCAGGAAGACGCGAATGGCTGAGGTGGCGGCCCCGTCCTCGGACGTGGCCTGGGGAGCATCGGTCACTCGAACACCGTAGTCCTCGACCGTCGTCACGGGCCGGGCGAATCGGCCCGGGTGGGCGGGACCTTGGTCCCTGCTGCGATCGCGCAGGCGGGGGGAGGCTTGCAGCATCCCCGATCACACACCGACGAGAGGATCCGACGATGCTGGTCCGTGAGCTGATGACCTCCGACCCCGTGACCGTCACCCAGGACACCCCGGTGAAGGTGGCGCTCAGCCTGCTGTCTCGTCACGGGATCACCTCCATGCCGGTGCTGGGACGACGGGGTCGCCTGCGCGGCGTGGTCAGCGAGGCCGACCTGATCCGCGAGATGGTCCCGGCTGACCCCCGCGCGCACGAGGTGCCCATCGAGGTGCAGAGGCAGGACCGACCCCATGTGGTCGCAGACGTGATGACTGCACACGCCGTCACGGTGAGTCCGGAGACCGACCTCGCTCACGCAGTCGAGCTGATCACCACGACGACGGTAAAGAGCGTTCCCGTCGTCGACCACGACCACAGAGTGGTCGGCATGCTCAGCCGCAGCGACGTAGTGCGGGTCCTGGCTCGCGCCGACGACGACCTGGCCCGAGAGGTGGACACGATGCTCGCCTCGCTGGGTCTCAGCGACTGGCTGGCCGACGTGACTGACGGCACCGTCGCGCTGACGGGTCCCGAAGGTTCCCCGGACCGAGCCTTGGCCCACCTCGTCGCCGGCACCGTCCCCGGAGTCGTCGAGGTCAACCCCGACTGACGGCGCAGGGCCCCCGACGTCGGGACCATCGGCCCTGTGAGACACCCAGGCCTCGAGCGAGGCTCAGACGAAACCCACTCTCGACCCTCGAAGGGGCACCCCGTGACCGTCACTTCGGCAGCGCCACTGCTGCCGCCGCTCGTCGAGCGGTCGGCACCGTCCCGCCTGGGCCGGACCCTGGTCGGAGGTTTCTTCCTGGTGATGGGCGGCGTCCATCTTGGCTTGGTCGCCGCCGACCCACAGGTCTACCAGCACTTCGCGGACCACGGGCTCTTCGGCTTCGTCCGCACCGGCTGGGCCGACATCGTGATGGCGTCCCCCGCCTTGTACGGGCTGCTGCTCATGGCGGGCGAGCTGACAGCCGGAGCGCTCCTGCTCACGGGTGGGCGCGCCGCGCGTGTCGGTTGGGTAGCGGTCATCGCCTTCCACGTCCTGCTCCTCGTCTTCGGATGGTGGATCTGGGCGTGGTGCCTGCCCGCGCTCGCGCTCCTGACCTGGTTGGCCGGTCGAGACTTCCGCACATCCACGGTCCGGACATGAGCGCCCCAGCAGTCCCGGCCGAGACCCTGCGTCGCATCGTCGAGCTGGCCATCCGAGCACCGAGCGTCCACAACACCCAGCCATGGAAGTGGCGCGGCACTGACAACCGTCTCGAGCTGTACGCGGACCGCTCCCGTCAGCTGGCGGCCGGCGACCCCGAGGGCCGCAACCTCGTCATCAGCTGCGGTTCCGTCCTGCACCATGCTCAGGTCGTGGCCGATGCGCTGGGTTGGGCCTCCGCGGTGAGCCGGCTCCCCGACCGCGACCGGCCCGACCTGCTGGCCCGCCTGACCCTGTCGCCCGCGGACCCGTCTCGCCACGCGCAGGAGGTGGTCGACGCCATCGACAAGCGCTGCACCGATCGGCGCCGGTTCACCTCGTGGCCAGTGCCCGACGAGCGACTCACCCACCTTGCCGCACAGGCCACCGCGTGGGGTGCCCGCGCGCTCCCGCTCACGGATGTCTCCGAGCGGTTCCACGCGGAGATCCTGATCAACCGAGCGGTGGACGTCCAGCACGACGACTCCGACGTCATGAGCGAGCAGCAGGCCTGGGTGGAGCACGGAGGCGGCGACGGCGTGCCCAGGGCGGTGCTGCCGGTGCCCGGCGAGCTGTCGGTACGGCGATCCAGCCGGTTCGGGCCCGGGCTGCTCGACGACATCGGAGGCGGTGAGATCGAAAACTCGGACGGCCTGCTGATCATCTGCGCTCCGCACGACGACCCGGGGGCCTGGCTGAGCGCCGGCGAGGGTCTCAGTGCGATGTGGCTCGCTGCCACCCTCGACGCCCTGTCCATGGTGCCGCTGAGCCAGGTGGTCGAGGTGCCCGAGACGCGCGACGCCCTGCAGCTCGAGGTCCTGGGCGGCCTGGCCCGCCCCCTGATCATGGTCCGCGTCGGCTGGCAGGCGATCAGTCGAAGCCAGCTCCCACGCACACCCCGACGACCCGTGGACGAGGTCCTGGAGCTCGCATGAACCGGCGTTCGGCCGCGCGGGACGAAGGTCCCTCCGGGCGCGGTGACCCGATGCCGTGACGCGCGACGTCCGTTGGTCCATAGCCTGACGCGAGTTGCCGCCCAGCCCTCAGGAGTGCCGTCCATGGACCCCACCGACATCGCCACGGTGGCAGTTCGCCATCACGACCGTCTACCACTTCCTGTTCGTGCCGATCACGATCGGCCTCTCGGCGATCATCGCCAGCTACGAGACCGCCTGGCTGCGCACCGGCAACGAGCAGTGGCTCCGGCTCACCAAGTTCTTCGGAAAGCTCTTCCTGATCAACTTCGCCATCGGCGTGGTCACCGGCATCGTGCAGGAGTTCCAGTTCGGGATGAACTGGAGCGACTACTCCCGGTTCGTCGGCGACGTCTTCGGCGCACCGCTGGCCATCGAGGGGCTGCTCGCCTTCTTCCTCGAGTCGACCTTCCTCGGGCTGTGGATCTTCGGCTGGGACCGGCTGTCCGGCAGGGTGCACGTCGGCCTGCATCTGGCTGGTGCACATCGGCACCCTGTTCTCCGCCTACTTCATCCTCGCGGCCAACTCCTGGATGCAGCACCCCGTCGGCTACGCGTTCAACCCCGACACCGGTCGCGCCGAGATGAACGACTTCGCCGCGGTGCTGTTCAACAAGGTGCAGCTCGTCACCTTCCCGCACGTCGTCCTGTCGGCGTACATGACCGGTGCCGCCTTCGTCGTCGGCATCGCGTTCTGGCACCTGACGCGCCGCGCGCACGCCATCGACGCGACGTGCCGCTCTACCGGCGGGCGGTTCGCACGGGCGCGGCCGTGCTGCTCGCCGCCGGCCTGGGCGTCGCGATCTCCGGCGACGTCGCAGGGCAAGATCATGACCGAGGTCCAGCCCATGAAGATGGCCGCCGCCGAGGGGCTCTATGAGACCGAGTCGTCCGCCGGCGTTCTCGGTGCTTCACCGTCGGCACGCCTCGACGGCAGCGAGGAGAAGTTCTCGATCAAGATCCCCGGACTGCTCTCGTTCCTCGGCACCGGCTCGCACCGACGGTGAGGTCGAGGGCATCAACGACCTGCGCGCGGAGTACCGAGGAGACCTACGGCCAGGACCCGGGTGCGACCTACTACTCCCCAGGCGACTACACGCCGATCATCCCGCTGACCTACTGGACCTTCCGGTTCATGATCGGGCTCGGGCCTGCTCGCGGCGCTGATCGCCGGCCTGGATCCTGCTGGGCCACCCGCCGCGGCCGCGGTGCCCGCAGCGACGGCTGTTCGCTGTGGTCGGCCGTCGCCCTGCCGTTCCTGCCGCTGTTCGCCAACTCCTTCGGCTGGATCTTCACCGAGCTGGGCCGGCAGCCGTGGGTCGGTCTTCGGGCTGATGACCACCGCGCAGTCGGCGTCTCGCCGGACGTCAGCACCGCCGAGGCGCTCGTCTCGCTGATCGTGCTGCACCCTGCTCTACGGCGTCCTCGCGGTGATCGAGGTCAAGCTGCTGCTCACCTACATCCGCCGGGGCGCCGACCAGGTCGAGCGAGCCGAGCGACCCGCCCGACCCGGCGCCGACAAGCCCGCTGGCCTTCGCGTACTGACGACCGAGACGAGAGACACGACCATGGAGCTCACCACCGTCTGGTTCATCCTCATCGCCGTCCTGTGGATCGGCTACTTCTGCCTCGAGGGCTTCGACTTCGGGGTCGGCATGCTGCTGCCCGTTCTGGCGCAAGCGACGACACCGAGCGGCGCGTCCTGATCAACACCATCGGTCCCGTCTGGGACGGCAACGAGGTCTGGGTGCTCGTCGCCGGTGGCGCGACCTTCGCGGCCTTCCCCGAGTGGTACGCCACCCTGTTCAGCGGCTTCTACCTGCCGCTGCTGCTCATCCTCGTGGCGCTGATCGTCCGCGGGCTCGCCTTCGAGTACCGCGCCAAGCGGGACGACGCCGCGCTGGCGGCGCAACTGGGACCTGGCCATCATCATCGGCTCGTTCGTGCCGGCGCTGCTGTGGGGCGTCGCCTTCGCCAACATCCTGCGCGGCGTGCCGATCGACGCCGACCTGGAGTACGCCGGCGGCTTCTTCAACCTGTTGAATCCCTACGCCCTGCTGGGCGGGCGTGACGACGCTGCTGCTGTTCCTCACCCACGGCGCGATGTTCATCTCGCTCAAGACCGACGGCCGGATCCGCGCGCGACGCGCGCGCGCCTCGGCCGATCCGGGTCGGCGCTCGGCGCCGCCGTTGTCGCGGTCGCCTTCCTGCTCTGGACCCAGATCGACACCGGCACCGTCGGCCTCGGCGGTCGCCTTCGTCCTGGCCGCCGCGCGCGCTGGGTGGCCGGGCTCTGCGCGGTGATCCGAGCCGGCCGCGAGGGCTGGGCCTTCCTCGGCACCTTCGTCGCGATCGCGCTCGGGGTGGCCGGGCTGTTCCTCGGCGCTCTTCCCGGACGTCATGCCGACGACCCTCGCCGACGGGGTCTCGCTGACCACCACCAACGCCGTCGGCCACGCGACTACACGCTCAAGATCATGACCGTGGTCGCGGTCGATCTTCACGCCGGTCGTGCTCATCTACCAGGGCTGGACCTACTGGGTCTTCCGCAAGCGGATCGCGGTGCACCACATCCCGACCAGCCGACGCCGAGTCCGCCGCCGACCGATGAGGCCGCTCCGACCCGCGGCTCCGTCGGCAGCTGGCGCCCGCGCGGCGCCAGCTCCTGGCGGTCGTGGCCGGCGGCGTGGTCTCCTGCGGTCTGGTCGATCGGCCAGGCCTGGGCCGTCGCCGGCCTGGTCTCGCAGTGCTCCGCGGCGACGAGCTCACCGCACCCGCGCTGGTGCTGGCCGCGCGTGCTGGCCGGTCGGGGGTGCGTCGGTGCGCTCAGTGACCTCGCGGCCGCCGCGAGCCGCGACCGTCGTCGGCACGTCACTGCGCCGCCAGCTGATGACCGCCGTCGTCGAGCGAGACCTGACCCGGCTCCGACCGGAGCGGTCTCGGTGCTGGCCACCCGCGGGGTCGCGGCCGCCGAGCCCTACCTCACCCGCTACCTCCCGGCGCTCGTGCTGGCCACCGTGCTGCCGCCGCTCACCGTCGTCGCGATCGCCACCCAGGACCTGCTCAGCGCGGTCATCGTGCTGGTCACCCTGCCGCTCGTGCCGGTCTTCGGTGCCCTGGTCGGGCTGGCCACCCGGGACCGGGCCCGCGAGCAGTGGCGCGAGATGTCCTCGCTCTCCGGTCACTTCCTCGACGTCGTGCGCGGCCTGCCGACCCTGGTCGCGCACCGCCGCGCCCGCGCGCAGTCCGCGCGGATCGCGGCGATCACCGAGCCGCTACCGGGTCGCCTCCCTGCGGACGCTGCGGATCGCGTTCGCCTCGTCGCTGGTGCTCGAGCTCGTCGCCACGCTGTCGGTGGCGCTGGTCGCGGTCACCGTCGGCGTCCGCCTGGCCGGCGGCTCGCTCGGCCTGCACACCGCGCTCGTCGTCCTGCTGCTCGCGCCCGAGGCCTACTGGCCGCTGCGCCGCGTCGGGGCCGAGTTCCACGCCGCCGCCGAGGGCGTCGCCACCTTCGAGGCCGTCCGCGACGCGCTCGCCGAGCCCGCCGAGCGTCACGGCCGGTGGCCGGGACGGCGCTGCGCCTGCCGGTGAGCCGCTCGTCCTCACGACGTCGTCGATCACCCACTCCGGCCGCGCGACCCGGCCGTGGCCGGACGTCGACGCCGTCGATCCCGGCCGCCGGCCTCACCGTGCGTCACCGGACCCAGCGGGCTGCGGCAAGTCCACCCTGCTCGACGCCGCTCGCCGGGCTGCTGCCGCTCTCCGCCGGAGCCATCACCGCGGACGGCCGGCCGATCGGCGGAGCCGAGTGGCAGCGCCAGGTCGCCTGGCTCCCGCAGCGGCCGCATTTCGTCGCCGGCTCCATCGCCGACAACCTGCGCCTCGGCCGGCCGGACGCGTCCGACGAGCAGCTGTGGGAGCGCGCTGCGCCTGGTCGCGCTCGAGGAGCGTGTCCGCGGCGCTGCCCCACGGGCTCGACAGCCCGCTGGGCGAGGACGGTGCCACCCTGTCCGCGGGAGAGCGCGCCCGGCTCGCGCTGGCCCGCATCGTCGTCGCCGATCGGCCGTGGATGCTCCTCGACGAGCCGACGGCGCACCTGGACGAGCTGACCGAGAAGGTCATCACCGACACCCTCGTCGAGCTCGGCCGCCGGGGCGCGGTGGTCGTGGTGGCCCACCGGCCCGCGCTGGTCGCCGCGGCCGACCACCGGCTCGAGCCTGACGGCTCCCGCGACCCGTGCACGTGGCCGCCACCGTCCCGGCGTACTCGCCAGCACGCATCGCGCGCCGCACCGGTCCCCGACGAGCCCGTCGACCTGCCGACGCCGCGCGGTTCGGCCTGAGCACGCTCCTCGGCGGCGCTCGCCTCCGCGTCCGGCGTCGCCCTCACCGCCACCGCCGGCTGGCTGATCGTGCAGGCCTCGACCCAGCCCGCGGTGCTCACCCTGCTCGTCGCGATCGTCGGCGTGCGCACCTTCGGCCTGGCCCGCCCGTGCTTCGCTACGTCGAGCGGCTGCGCTCGCACGACGCCGCGCTCGCGGCTGCTGGCCCGTCGCCGGGTCGAGGTCTACGACGCCCTCGTCCCGCTGACGCCCGGCCGGCTCGGCCGTCGCCGGGGCGACCTCCTGACCTCGATCGTCGACGACGTCGACAGCGTCGTCGACCGCGAGCTCCGGGTCCGGCTGCCGTGGCGCAGCTACGCGATCCTGGTCGCCGCGTGCCGCAGCTGGTCGCGCTGGTCCTGCTCCCGGCTGCCGCGCCTGGTCGTCGCGGCCGGCAGCGCTGGTCGGGGCGGTCTCGGCTCCTGGTGGCTCGGGCGACGCGGCGCCACGCGCCGCCGAGCGGGCGGCGGTCGACGCTGCGAGCCGACCTCGCGACCGCAGGTCGTCGAGGTGGTCCAGCTGGCCCCCGAGCACCGGATGTGGCAGGCGGCGGAGCCGCTGCGCGGACGAGGTCGCCGCGGACCAGCGACCGGCTCGGGTCGGCCGCTGCGACAGCGACCGGCTGGACCGGTGCCGCGCGGGGCTGGGCGCTCGCCTGCCGCCGGCGCGACCATGGCGGCGATGGCCGCTCGTCACCGCCCCGGCAGTCGCCGACAGGCACGCTGTCCGGTCCGACCATGGCGCTGCTCGCTCCTGGTGCCCCTGGCCCTGGCCGAGGTGGCCGCGCCGCTCGCCGACGCCGGTGCGCTCGTCGGTCCGGACCGAAGCCGCCGCTGCCCGGCTCGGCGACTGTCCCGCACCGCACCCGCCGTTCGCGACACCGTCGGCCAGGCGCGCCTCGGGCGGCACGACGTGGCGGTGGACCGGGTCCGCGGCCGGTGGGACCGTCGACGGCACCGCCGACCGCCGAGTGCTCGCTGCGGCTGGAGCCCGGGCGAGCGGGTCGCGCTGGTCGGCGCCTCGGGCTCGGGCAAGAGCACGCTCGCCGCGCTGCTGGTCCGGTTCCTCGACCCGCATCCGGGCGCAGCTGTGGCACGGCGGCCAGGACCTCCGCGAGCTTGCACTCGACGACGTACGCCGCGTTCACCGGGCTGGTCGACGACGACCCACACGTCTTCGCCACCACCCTCGTCGAGAACGTGCGGCTCGCCCGGCCGAGCGCCACCGATGCCGGAGGTCGCCGACGCGCATCTGCCGGGCCCGGCTGGGCGCCTGGCTGGCCGGCCTGCCGCGACGGGCTTGGACACCTGGCTCGGCGACGGCCACGCCGGACTCTCGGGAGGCGAACGGGCCAGACTCGGCATCGCGCGCTCCCTGCTCGCCGACCAGCCGGTCCTGGTCCTCGACGAGCCCGCCGGCCACCTCGACCACGCGACCGCCAGCGAGCTCGCGCACGAGCTGCTCACCGGTGCGCGCACGCGCTCGGTCCTGTGGATCACCCACACCGACGTCGGTCTCGATCTCGTCGACCGAGTGGTCGACCTGACCTCCTGCTCGCACCAGGACCCGACCGTCGACCCGAGCGCTCGGCACTGACGCCGGCCTGCGCTCTTGGACGCGGCACCCCAGGCTGCTCGGGTCAGGGCACCGGTCGCAGCTGCCGGGGCGCCGCAGCGTCGGGGCCGACCGGAATGCTCAGGCGCACCTTGACGTCGATGACGGCGCATCCGGACGGACCGACGACGACGGGGTTGAGGTCGAGCTCGGCGATCTCGGGAACGTCCAGGGCGAGCCGTCCGAGCGCCACCACGAGGGCCTCCAACCCGGTCAGGTCACCCGCCGGTGCGCCGCGGAAGCCGCTCAGCAGCGGTGCGATCCGCAGCGACGACACGGCCCGCGTGGCGTCGGCGGACGAGATCGGTGGCAGCAGGAAGGCGCGGTCGTCCCAGATGTCCGTAGCGACGCCACCGGCCGCCACCATGACCAGGGGGCCCAAGGACGGATCTCGCACCAGCCCGACGGCGAGCTCGGTCCCGGACACCATCGGCTGGACCAGCACCTCCGGGGCGTGGCCCATCACGTCGCGGAAGTGCCGGTAGGCCGTCCGGACCTCATGCTGGGTCCGGAGTCCGGTTCGGACGAGGCCCAGCTCGGTCTTGTGCACGACGCTTGGGTCGGTGATCTTGATCGCGACCGGGAATCCGCACCGCCGTGCGGCCGAAACCGCGCTGGCGGCCGACTCCGCGAAGCTGCCCTGGACATCGATGTCATAGGCCGCCAGCAGCTCGGCAGCCTGTCCCGGCGTCAGCCAGCGCTCCACCGAGTCGGCGAGCAGCTCCTGGGCCCGGGCCCGCAGCTGCACTGCGAGCTCCGGCTCGGTGCGGGCGGGCTCGGTGCGATGGATGGCCAGCCACTCGCCGTACCTCGCACAGCGAGCCAGCGTCCGCAGAGCAGAGGCCGTCGTCCGGTACGACGTGATCGGGTGCTCCCCCGGAGGTGCTGCCGGCAGTCCACCCAAAGGGACGGCGAGCACGGGAAGGTCAGGATGGGCGGCCCGTGCACGAGTGAGCTCGGACATGGTCGCGCTGCCGTCGGTCACTCCCGTGGCGACCGGGACGACGAGCACCGCGTCCACCTCGCGGGCGTCCAGAATGGTGTTGAGCAGATCGGCGAGCTGGGCGGGCGAGACACCGGCGCCCGCGTCGACCGGGTTGCTGGTGCCCGAGGTTCCGTGCACGAGCGCGGCGAGCTGCTCCTGGAGGGCGGGCGAGAACTCAGGCACCTCCAGGCCTTCCGCCGCGGCCGCGTCGGCAGCCAGCACGCCCATGCCGCCGGCGTTGGAGAGGATCGCGAGTCGCCGGCCGGCTGGCAACGGCTGTTCGGCGAGCAGCTTGGCCGTGCGGGCGAGGTCCTCGGCGTCGCGACAGCCGATCACGCCCGCCTGGGCGAACAGAGCGTCGACACCGACGCCCGGGCTCGCTGCGGCCGCGGTGTGGGAGGCCCCGGCCCGGCTGCCGCCTGCTGACCGACCGCCGACGACCGCGAGCAGTGGCTTCCGCTCGGCGAAGCGTCTCGCGAACCGCGCGAACTTGGCAGAGTTGCCGAAGGACTCCAGGTACAGAGCCGCCGCGGTGACGTCGGGGTCGGCGTACCAGGCCGCGAGCAGGTCGTTGCTCGACACATCCGCCTTGTTCCCGAGGGACACGAAGGTGTGCACCCCCAGGTCGAGCTCCCGAGCCAGATCCATCAGCACGATCCCGACTCCACCGGACTGGCTCGCGACCGCGAGCCCGCCGGAGGGTGGCACGGCGTCGTGGAACGTGGCGTTGAGCCGGATGTCGGGGTGGTTGCAGAGCAGCCCCAGGCAGTTAGGGCCGACGACCCGCACGTCGTGGGCACGGGCCAGCGCGGTGATGTCGTGCTGGGCCCGGGCACCCTCGGCTCCGAGCTCGCCGAAGCCCGACGACACGATCACGGCGGCCCTGACTCCAGCAGCCACGGCGTCGCGGAACACGTCCAGCACCAGAGGGGCTGGGACGCAGATCACGACCAGGTCCAGCGGGTCCGGCGCGTCGAGGAGTGATGGGAAGGTGTCCACGCCGCCGAGGTTGCGGGCGCGCGGGTGGATCGCGACCACTCGACCGGTGTACCCAGCGTCGACGATCGACCGGAGCACGGTGGACCCGATGCCGGTCCCGTCTGCGCGCACACCGACCACTGCCAGCGAGTCAGGCCGCAGCAACGGGGCCAGCGACTGGGCCTCGGCCTGGAACTCCCGAGCGTCCGCCCGCGCCGTCGACTCGTGGGTGGATCCCGTCCCGAGCGTCAGCACCACGGTGCCGACGTCGAAGTTGCGCTGGCTGGTGAAGCCGGCGTCTGAGAAGACTGTGAGCATCGCGTGGTTCTCGGCCAGCACGTCGGCCTCGAACGACGTGATCCCCCGCGACCGCGCGAGCGCGGCCAGGTGCTCGAGCAGCAGAGTGCCGACACCGAGCCCGCGAGCACCGTCGTCGACGAGGAAGGCGATCTCCGAGCGCGAGGGTCCCATCGGCTCGGCGGTGGCAAGTCCGATCAACCGACCCTGACGCTCGGCGATCAGTGCGAGCGTCCCGGGGTCGGCCATGACGTGGTCGACATACGCGTGCACGGCGTGCCGCGAGACGGAGAAGAACCGGAGCCGGATCGCCTCGTCGGAGACCCGCCCGTGGAGCTCATGAAGGGCCGGGCCGTCGTCACTGCACAACGGCCGGACCACAGCGATCGAGCCGTCGGCCAGCAGCACGTCAGCGGGAGCAAGGTCGGTGACGGCGGTCATCGGACGGTCCCGACCCGTCGTCCTGTGAGCTGTGTCCAGACCAGCCGGATCTCGCAGGTTCGGTCGCCGTCGGCCCAAGGCCGGACCCGCCGTCCCGGCCGAGCCCCATCCTCCGACGCGTCCACCACCGCGCCGGTCCCACGCGCGACCACGCTCCAACCCGACCAGTACACGTCGTCGACGAAGTCGATCTCGAACACCAGCTCTGCCTGATGACCGTGGCGGGCGAGGACACCGTCGGGCGCGGTCCGGATCACGATGCAGTCGTCGTGCGCGGCGTAGTTGACCGGCACGATCTCGGGCCCCTCCGGGGTGACCAGCACGATCCGGCCGAAGGTGCCGCGACGCAGCAGCCGTTGGCACTCGGCACTGTCGAGGTCATGGAGCGCAGGCATGGATCCAGCCTCGATGGCGTCGACTCTGGTGGGGAGGGCCCAAAGTCCCTCGCGCACGGGCACCCCGACCATGCCGTGCAGCAGGCCGCGCGACGAGTCTGAGCACATGACGACTTCCTCGCTCCCGGCCGGCTGCATCGTCGTCGGCGTCGACGGGTCCGAGCATGCCGAGCGCGCGATCACCTGGAGCGCGGGGCAAGCCGCCCTCGAAGGCCGGACGCTCGCCCTGGTGCACAGCGCCGATCAGTTCGTGCTGCGCGAAACAGCCACGCTGGAGAGGCAGGGCATCGACCGTAGCGAGCTGACCCTCGCACTGAGCTCTGCGGCGCGGGCGACCTTGGACGCTGCACGCGAGCGGGCCACGCTCGCCGCCCCAGGCGTCAAGGTGCTGACCGAGCTGGTCCACACCGATGCCCGCGAGGCCTTGGTGGACCTTTCCAAGGACGCCCGGCTGATCGTGCTGGGGTCGCGCGGGCGAGGGCCGATGCGCACCGCGCTGCTCGGCTCGGTCAGCGCCTCCGTCGCCAAGCGTGCGCACTGCCCGGTGGTGGTCTGCCGGCCACCCGAACATGAGCCGTCCGCGGGCATCCGGGTGATCGTCGACGCCGGAACCGATGCCTCCCGGCCGGTTCTGGAGTTTGCGTTCGCCCAGGCGTCACTCCGTGGCATCCCGCTCACCGTCGTGAGCTGCGTCTGGGATGCGACCGCCGTCACCGGCGGCCCGGCGGTGGTCTCGGCTGGCGAGGACGGCGACCTCGCCGACCTACGGCTGTTGACGGCCGAGTACATCGCCGATCTCGCCGAGAAGTACCCCGACGTCACGATCAGCCAGGAGCTGGCGCGAGGACTGGTCGACAAGCGCCTCGCCGACCACGCACTCGACGCCGACATGGACGCCGAGATGGTGGTCGTGGGCCGGACCTCGGCCACCGGTTGGTCGCGGTTCCTGCACACCTCATTTGCCCTGGCCGTCCTGGAACGAGCGCGCACCACGGTCGCCGTGGTGCCCGAAACTGAGGAGAGGTAACCGAGATGAACACACCCACCAACGCTGTTGTGGTTGCTGTCAGCGCTGACGGCGCCGACGCCGCGCTGACCTTTGCCGTCGACGAGGCCCGGCGCAGGAAGCGTCCGCTGCACCTGGTCCACGTGCTCCCGATCAAGGCCGGCGAGGCCTATGCCGGGGTGTACGGCGGCATGCTCGACACTGCCAAGGCCACCCTCGACGGGGCCCAGACGAAGGCCGCGGCGCTCGCTGGCGACGACGTACCAGTCACCGCCGAGCTGATCGACAGCGGCTGGGTCGTCGACGACCTGGTGCGGCACACGAAGGGTGCCTCGAGCCTGGTGCTCCAGCACCGGGCACTGAGCAAGGTACGACGCGTCTTCACCGGGTCGATCGCCCAGAGTGTCGCGGGTCGTTCCCTGGTACCGGTCGTGTCCGTGCCGGAGGGGTGGAAGCCACGTGTCGGCGGCGAGCCCGTCGTGACGGCCGCCGTCCAGGACCCCGTCGAGGCACCGGCACTGCTCCGTGTCGCGTTCGAGGAGTCGCGCGCCCGGAGTGCCAGCCTCGTCGTGCTGCACGCCTGGTGGCTCGCCTCCGGCTTCGACGTCGTGGTCGTCGACACCGCGTACCGCGACGAGTTCGCTGCACGCGGCCACGAGGAGCTCAAGCCGGTCCTGGCACCGCTGCTGGCCGAGTTCCCCGACGTCCATGTGACCGTCAATGTGCAGCACGCGCCCCCGATCGAGGCCGTGCTCGACGCTGCGGAGAAGTCCGATCTGCTGGTTCTGTCCCGCCGGCACCACCTGCTGCCGTCGCGCAGCCACCTCGGTCCCGTCGCTCGCGCGGCCGTTGATCACGGCGCCTGCCCGGTGTTCGTCACCCCAGAGCTCGGGGTGGCCGCGAAGGCGGCACCCGACTCGGACCTCGCGACTGCCGGGCGCTGAGGCTGGGGGTCCGGCACCCCAGTCGGACATCCCCGTTGTCCTGGAACGGCCCCCACCCGCCCAGGGCACCGGCCCCGGACGAGAGGTCGTCCGGGGCCGGGTAGCACCCGAACTCCCACTACTGGAGCCCTGATGAAGGGGCCAAGGACCCGCAGCTGGTGGACCATGGACACGTCCTAGCGTGCGCACGCCCAGCGAGAGCCTCGGAGCCGGCGACTTGAGCTGGCGCGATCGCTCAGCCCTGACGCCACGACGATCGCATCGAGCACGGTCCGGAGTCCCAACCAGTCCTCCCGGCGCGGGGAGGGTCCTAGGTCCCGGCGTAGCAGGCACGTCGACCGTACTGCGCTGCGAGCAGTGCCACGAGGCTGGTGGCATGACGACATCCCTCTTTCCGAACGGCTGCATCGTGGTGGGTGTGGACGGCTCCGATCACGCCACCCGCGCTGTGGTGTGGGCCGCCGAGCAAGCAGCTCTCGAGGCCCGAAGCCTGGCGATCGTGCACTGCACCGCCCAGGGTTCGGTCCGCGGCACCTCTTGGCAGGACGCGGAAGGCTTTGACCACGAGAGTCTGACCCGGGCGGTCAACTCCGCAGCCCGCAGGATCCTCGCGACGGCTGCCGGCCGGGCCACCGCCGCGGTTCCGGACATCCCCGTACTCACCGAGCTCCTCGACGTCGACCCTCGGATCGCGCTTGTCGACCTGTCCGAGCACGCACACCTCCTGGTGCTCGGATCGCGCGGCCGCGGACCGCTCAAGACGGCTCTTCTGGGCTCGGTCAGCGCCTTCGTGGCCAGTCACGCAGACTGCCCCGTGGTGGTCTGCCGACCCTCGGACCACGAGTCACCCCCACCGGTTGCCGAGGTGGTTGTGGGCGCCGACGGCGGCGAAGCCTCACGGCCCGTGCTCGAGTACGCCTTCGCCCAGGCTTCACTGCGCCGCGTTCCGCTCACCGTCATGCATTGTTTCTGGGACGTCGCTGCAGCGACCGGCGGAAAGGGCGTCGTGCAGGATGACGACCAGGATCTCTCCGACCTGCGGTTGTTGCTGGCCGAGTCGGTGGCCGGGCTGGCCGAGAAGTATCCCGACGTCCAGGTCACTCAAGAGCTGGCCCGGGGACTTGTCGACGTGTGCCTGGCCGACCGCGCACCCGCCGCGGAGCTGTTGGTCGTGGGCCGGGCCGAGAGGCATGGGTGGTCACGGTTCGTGCACACGTCGTGCGCCCTGGCCGTCGTCGAACGCGCGCGCACCACGGTGGCCGTGGTGCCTGAACACACCCATGAGAGGAACGAGCAATGAACGCACCCACCAAAGCCGTGGTCGTTGGCGTCGGCACAGAGGCAATGGACGCTTCACTGAACTTCGCCGTCGCCGAGGCACGGCGGACTCAACGCCCGTTGCACCTGGTCCACGTCGTGGAGCTACCGGCGGGAGATGCATACATCGGGATGCACGGCGGCTTGCTGGACGATGGCAAGGCGGCTCTCGAGGCGGCACAGAAGAGCTCCGAGGCAATCGCCGGTGACGACGTCCCTGTGACCGCCGAACTGGTCGACAGCGGCACAGTGGTCAACGACCTGATCCGCCACACAGAAGGCGCTTCTCTCTTGGTGCTCCAGCACCGAGACCTGAGCCGGGTGCACCGCATTCTCACCGGCTCGATCGCCCACAGCGTCGCCGGACGCGCCCACGTCCCGGTCGTCTCAGTGCCGGAGGGCTGGACGCCGCGCGTCGGTCCCGACTACGTCGTAACGGCTTGCGTCCAGGACCCGGCGGAGGCACCAGCGTTGCTGCGCGCAGCATTCGAGGAGGCTCGTGCCCGGTCCGCCGCCCTCGTCGTGCTGCACGCCTGGTGGCTGGCCTCCGGCTTCGATGTCGTTGCTGTCGACACCGCCTACCGCGACCAGTACGCGGCGGACAAGCACGAGGAGATCAACACGATCCTGGCTCCGCTGCGTGCAGAGTTCCCCGACGTCAAGGTCGCGGTCAGAGTGCAGCACGCGCCGCCGATCGAAGCAGTGCTCGACGGGGCCGAGAAATCTGACCTGCTGGTCCTGGGGCGCAGGCACCACCTGCTTCCCATCCGCAGTCACCTCGGATCCGTCGCCCGAGCCGCAATCAGCCACGCGACCTGCCCCGTCTTGATCACCCCGGAGCTCGTTCCTCCCCAGTACTCCGACGTCCTGGCCGCGATCGCCCGAAAGGACGACTGAGGAGGGCATCGTGAAGGCACCAAGGAAATCTGTTGTCGTGGCGGTAGGAACCGATGAGGTCGACGCCGCACTCGGCTTCGCTGTGGGCGAGGCTCGGCGTCATCAGCTCCCGCTGCACCTGATTCACGTACTACAACTGCCCGCTGGCGAGGCCTATGTCGGGATGTACGGCGGGATGCCCGACACCGCCAAGGCCGCCCTCGACCAGGCTCAGAAGAAGGCCGAGCGGCTCGTCGGAAGCGACACACCCGTCACCGCTGAGCTGGTCGACAACGGCTGGGTCGTCGAGGACTTGGTCCGGCACAGTGTGGGCGCCTCGATGATCGTGCTCCAGCACCGGCTATTGGGCCGGGTCCGGCGCGTCTTCACTGGGTCCGTCACACATAGGGTCGCCGGCCGCGCTCCTGTCCCGGTCGTCTCGGTGCCCGAGGGCTGGAAGCCGAGGGGAGGCCCCGACGTTGTCGTGACGGCTTGCGTCCAGGACCCGATTGAGGCGCCGGCCCTGCTGCGCGCGGCGTTCGAAGAGGCGCGCGCCCGGAGTGCCACGCTAGTTGTGCTGCACGCATGGTGGCTGGCGACCGGCTTCGATGTCGTCGTCGTCGACGGCGCTCTCCGGGACGAGTGGTCAGCGCGTAGCCGCCAGGAGATTGCGTCAGTTCTCGAGCCCCTGGAACGAGAGTTCTTCAACGTCGAGTACGAGATCAGGGTGCAGCACGCACCACCCGTCCAGGCAGTGCTGGACGCCGCGAGGAAGAGCGACCTCCTGGTCCTGGGTCGTCGGCACCATCACCTTCCCCTCGGCAGCCACCTCGGACCCGTAGCACGTGCGGCCCTCGACCACGCGCCCTGCCCGGTCCTGATCACCCCCGAGCTTGCCGACTCGACATCAACCGGCACCACTGCGTCAGACCCGGCCGGCGTGAGCGGCTAGTGGCGCGAGCACCAGCCCCGGACAGCTCAGGTCGGGAGCTTGGGGTGCGTTCGTTGAGCTCAGGAAGACAGCCAGGCCATCCCGCATTCGGGGGATCGGGCAACCGACTTGGTCTCCGGCACCAGCGCGAGGAGGGCGACTGTGACTGCTCAGCTCCACCGCCCGGAACAGGTCGAACGCCCTCCGGACGGACGGCGCCGTCCCGCTCCCCACGCTCTCCCAGCACTCGTCGTCACCGGCAAGGTCATCCTCCCGCTCGCCGCGGTGCGGATACTCATCGAGCCCGCCTGGGCCAATCTCGAAGGGAAGGCCCCCATGGCACGGGCGATCATGTATCCGCTGTGCGCGACGGCCGTGCCTGTGTTCTGGGCCACGAGGCGCCGCCAGTGCTGCTTCCCATGGCTCGCAGATCTCCTGTTCACCCTCACGTGCTTCGCCGACATTCCCGGCAACCGGCTTGATCTGTACGACTCGATCGTGTGGTTCGACGACTGGATGCACCTCATGAACACCGTCCTGGTCAGTGCAGCGTTCGTGATAGTGACGGTGAAGGAGTCCGCCACGCTCAGGGAGATCACACAGGTTGCCGTCTCCTTCGGGCTCTCGGCATCTTTGGGTTGGGAACTGTTCGAGTACGCCACGTTCCTCACACGATCCACTGAATGGACCAGTGCCTACTCCGACACCGTTGGCGATCTCACTCTCGGCTGGCTGGGCTCCGTGATTGCGGCCCTGGCAGTCACCATCGCGTGGCGGCAACGTGGTGCGAGCGGTTCCTACTCCTGATCCCGATAGGGGCGATTGAGCGCCGGCGGCGAGGCTGAGTCAATCCAAGACCGGCCGCCCGACCATGAATGCCGGCACGCGCTACTCGAGGCGATGCCTTCCGCTCCCGGGTTCGACCGACTGGCTTCCCTGCCCGAGGAGCGCCTGCGTCACTCGTGCGACGAGAATCTCGATGTCGGCGCCGAGCTCGATCTGGCGCGCCGCCAACCCGTCGGCGATCTGTCTGTCCGTCCGGCCATCCATGACCTGTTCCAGGACGCGAAGCTCGTGCTCGGTCACCCGCGGCGCGAGCGACTCGATGACCGTCTTCAGGTGTCGCCTTGCCCGTTGCACACTGTCCGCACTCAACAACGACACGTCGGCACGCACCCTCCGGACGGCGCCGACGATGTCGGTGTTCCTGGTCAGCTTGACGAGGTACCCAGCGGCTCCTGCGAGAACGGCTGCAGCCAAGGCCTCGTCGTCCCCGGATGCGGTGAGCAGCAGGCCGCTGATGGATGGTTTGACAGAGCGGACCGCACGGCAGACCTCGATCCCTGAGCCGTCCTGCAGCTGCAGGTCCAGGAGCATGACGTCGGCCTCGAGCCGCAGGATCTCTGGGATCGCCTCCCGTACGGAGCCCGAGTCGCCTACGACGTCTATGTCATTGGCATTGACCAACAGATCGCGCAGCCCCCTGCGAACGATGTCGTGGTCGTCCAAGAGGTAGACCCGGTGAAAGCGCGGGACGTACGTGCCCATGCCCACCGTTGTACTGGGAAACACCGGGTCGTGCCAGCCAGGACGCGGCCTGCGACGCGCCTGGCCGAACCGCTTGGTCAGGCCCCACGGTCAACACGGCAAGGTCATCCACCGTCGGGCGGTGTCTACCCTTGGAGGTCCGCCTATCTCGGAGGTTCGTCGATGGTGCACGGCCGTCTGTCTGCTCTCTGCGTGGTGGCTGTTGCCGCTTCGACGCTTACCGCGCTGAGCTCAGCCGATGCAGTCGACGACGAGTGGGGTCCGCTGCAGGAGGCGGGCGGCAGCACTCTCGCGGTTGCCCTGGACGACCGAACCACCGCTCTGGTCAGTGTCGGCGGTCCGGACGACGCGACGATCTACGAACAGCGCCGCACGGCCGCCGGCACTCTTGGCCCCAGCACCGAAGTCATGACGGTCGGAGACGCTGCAGCCTGCCGGCCGGTAGAGGCCGTCACCGTACTGGGCAACTTCGCGGTAGCCGTGGAATGCCAGGCAGAGACTGGACTCGAGGACCCGCCGACCAGGCTCGTCGAGCTGGTGTGGACGGGCGATGACGGCTGGGTGTGGCACGTGCTGCGCGAAGGTGACCTGGGGTCCCTGGACTACTCGTCACAGGGCCAGTACGTCGTGTTCACCAGCAACAGCCAGTACGGGCGTCCGCACCACGTGACCAGCTACCACGCCGACCTCGGCTGGCGTGACCTCACGCGTCGCGAGCTCGGGTCGACCGGAGACGACCTGATCGCCGCCATCAACGACGCCGGGAACCTGGTGGCTCTGCGTGGAGCCGGTTCCGAGGACGAGCCCGGCTACTGGTTCGGCGGCCGGCTACGCATCGAGACCTACAACGACACAACAGGGAAGTGGACCCAGCGGTTCGCCAGCGACTACCCCGACGGCGGCATCGACCCGTCAGGTATCGACATGTCCGCCGGACGCATCACGGCGACATTGGTCCAGTCACGGTCGACCGGCGAGCTCGACGGCCTAGCAGCCAGAGTCGTCGTACTGACCGGCAAGCCGAGCGACCCACGGTTCTGGTCATCGCCTCGATGGAGCCGACAGGTCCTCACCGCTTCCGCGGCGATCACTCGAGCAGGTGTTGGCGTCTTCGCCTGGCAAGCGGTCAACGACCGGCGCACCGCCCAGCCGTGGTTCGCGACGTGGGCGCCCCACCACGAGCAGCCGTCCGTGCATGACCTGAAGTGGCCTACCACCCTCACTGACGCTGCAGCGTCCGGCCGTGCCATGGACTTGTCGGTCAGCGCCAACGGCCACGGCGCGATCGCCTACGTCCGGCATCGGCCCGGTGCCGGCCACTCGACCGTCGCGGTCGCGTCGTTCCGCGTAGCCCGCAACGGTGGACTACGGCGGCAGGTCGACACGACCTGGCAGCAGCCAGTCAACGTGACCGTCAACGCGACCGCGGGCGCCGCCTCGTCCAGCATCACACTCGGCCAGATGGCCGGCCCGTTCGTCCTGTCGCCACTGACTCAATACAGCGTCGGTCCATAGCCGTGATGCCTGGGCTGGCGCCTGCGGTGCGGCATGCTCGGGCGCCGGCCCGACAGCGGCTACTTGTTGCATTGACCCCAGGACCAGGTCTGGGGAGGCTCGGTCCAGGTGCCCGGTCCGTCGCGCTGATTGCGGCTGCCCACGCTCACTCGAATGGCCCCGTGTGGCTCTCACATGGCATGCGCGGGCATCTCGAGATCTCGCCGCGTGACTGGGCCCGTCTGGGCTTCACTCGGCTGTCACAGCACAGGTCGCAACTGCCTGGGGGCAGAGCAGGCCGGGCCGGTAGCGCGCGCCAGACGCAGTTTCACGTGCACCACAGCGCACCGGTCGTGGCCGATGAGCACCGGATTGAGATCGAGCTCGGCGAGCTCGGGCAGGTCCAGGGCGAGCCGGCCCCCCGCGACCACTAACTCCACCAGGCCCCCGACGTCAGCAGGCGATGATCCTCGGAAGCCCTCGAGCAGCGGCCACACGCGCAGCGAGCGGACGGCCCGTTCCGCATCTGCGGACGAAAGCGGTGGTATCAGGGACACCCGGTCGTCCTGGCATGTGCTGAATCGTTGCTGCCCGTGGCTCTCGTGATCAGGGTCCTTGGTCCTGGACCTGTAGGTCACTCGGCACTTCTACGCGCCCGAGACCGCGACAACGTCGCGACCAGCAAAGGTCCCTCCAGATGAGGACCTTCCGCCCGCCGGTGACGGCCTTCCTGCTCTGCCGGGTGCCCCTCCATCGCTCATAGCGTCGAGGCAACGCGGCAACAAAGGTTCCGCACCAGAAGAGGAGTCATCATGCGCTCGGCATTCGACAAGTTGATCTCATGGACGGGGCTCGCGATGGCGATCGTTCTGTTCATCGCCGGTGGCCTGCTGTTGTGGGCCAACACCTTCATCGGTGACCAAGTCCACGACCAGCTCACCATGCAGGGGATCACCATGCCGGAGGGCGAGGCACTCACTGACCTGCCCAAGGCCGATGCGGACGCTCTCGAGGAGTACGCCGGAAGCCCGCTCGACACCGGCCCTGAGGCCAAGGCCTTCTCCGATCACTACATCCTTGCGCACATGAACGCTTCGTCTGAGGAGCTGGCGGGTGAGGTTCTGCCCTACGCCCAGGTCAGCGCCAAGGCTCGTGAGTTGGGTGCCGCGGTCGCCGAGAACCCGAACGCCACCCAGGCCGAGATCGACGAGGCCGCTGAGTGGGGTGCCTTGAAGCAGTCACTGCTCGACGGCAACACCCTCCGTGGCTTGCTCCTCTACGGCTACGCGTTCGCCACGATCGGCACCATCGCCGGAATCGCTGCCTTCGTCTCATTCGCCGGCGGCGCCCTCCTGCTGGTGCTCTTCGGGCTCGGTCTCTGGCACGCACGGCGTGCCGGGCAGACTGCCGAGCAGCCCGTCACCGAACAGGAGTTGCAGCCGGTCTGAGCCCGTTGTACAGATCTCCCGGGACCCGCGAGGATCCCGGGAGATCTGTCGTTGCAGGCCAGGTCCCCTGGCCGGCTCGCGAAGGACACGCCACACGTGGCCTCCGCCATGCCCACGCCTCTTGGCTGCTTGCCGGAGGCTCGGACCTCAAGAGCTCATGGACAGAATGGGCCACGCGCAGATCCAGACAACTCAGAAGTTTCTTCACGCTCTTCGCGAAGCCGAAGTGAAGAACCTCGAGCTCCCACCCCGCCACACGGGCGGCTGCTCAGTTCAACGTCACAACGTCGTGGCCGGGTACACCTAGACGGTTCAAGTACGTCGGGCCCACAAGCCGCGCTCACCTGCCTCGACGTGTCGGCTGCGAAGCCCTCAGCCCACGACGACGTCGAGGGCATCGAGGATGCGCCCGGTGACCTCGTCCCGCCTCGCCCAACCCGTCAACCTCGACGAGGATGCCCCGGTCCCGATAGACCTCTAGCAGCGGGGCCGTTTGCTCGGCGTACACCTCGCGACCCCCTGAGGGGTGGCCGCCGAGACGTTGGCCCGGAGGATGTCGCCGGCGAAGATGACGGGGATCTTGTAGTGCTCGGCCACGAACCTGGCCTGGGTGCTCTTGCCGGCGCCGGGCGGCCCCATCAGCACCAGTCTCATCGGACCACGCTCATTTCGCGGGGATGGCAGCGCTGCTGCCAGGGAACTAGCTGGGCCTCGCCAAGGTCCAGACCTCGCCGTGCTGGTCCACCTCGTCACCATTCGGAGTCTCTGCTCGTGCCGGTCTGACGGCTTGCTTCGTGGTGGGAGAGCGGCTCATCGAACGCCAACTATTTCGGCGCGGCGGGTTGACGGCCACAGGTGTGGACGTTGGGGTCGATCAGCGGCGCCAGAGTGCGGAGCGCTCGGTCAGGACGGCGGCTTCTTTCGCCGCTGGCGCGGTTGGGCCGGGAGCCGCTGGGTCTCGGCGTCGGGCAAGGCTTCCAGCTGCGAGGGGGGTGTGGGTGGCGCGGTGGATGGGGAGCGGGGCGGTGTGGTGGGGGTTGGAGTGGATGTGGGTTGCTGAGATCCCGAGGCAAGGGGGCGGCCGAGGTACGGCGCCCGGGGGCGAGACGGACGCCCGAGCTGGAGCTGGCGCCGCACCCGCTGTTGCAGGTCCATCTCGCGAAGGAGCCGCCGGACCGTCGAGAGCACGACGGCCTCGAGCTCGCGCAGCTCAGGAGTCGGCTCGACAGTGAGCAGATCTTCGAGCCGAGCCCGCGCCTCCTGGAGTCCTTCGAGAGCGGCCTGAAGCGCGAGGACGTCGTCGGAGCTCAGCTTCGCCTCCGGACTGGCGTCGTTTCGGACGAGTTGTCCGAACGCGTCGATACCGGCGGCCACCTCACGGAACGTTTGGGCGAGTCCGAGGAACAAGTCGGTGACGTCCCCGTGTGCGGTGGATGGTTGCTCGGAGGTGGCGTCCGCCATCGCACGGAACATCGACCGAATGGCCACCGCGCAGTGCTCCAGCGCCTCGAGCCCCTGGCGCAGACCCGGCCCGAGGTCCGGAGTGCGAACGGCGCGCACGTTGAGCCGGCGGCCCTGCTCGGCGTGGTCCAGGGCAGAGCCAGCTCGAGGTACCTCGTCGTGGGTGATCCGACGCGCCTCTTCCAGCCACCTCCGCGCCGACGGTGCGATCTCACCGCCCTCCTCAACGAGTTCCGAGAGTTCTGCGGCGGCATGGTTGACCAACTCACTCATGGAATCGGCCAGCCCGTCGATGGCCCTGGCCGCCGAGGCGGTGGCGACCTTGGGAGGGAAGAGCAGGTTCGTCGCCACCCCTACCGCAGCCCCCACCAGCGTCTCCACGATCCGCTCCCAGGCCGCCGATCCCGCCCCGAGCGCTCCCACCCCAAGCACGAGCATCGCGCTGATCGGCACCTCGATGAGGTTGTCGCGCAGGCGCAACGCCTGCCCGACCGCCATCGAGACGAAGATCAGCAGGCCCAGGCTCCACCACTCCAGCGGCACTACCGAGGCGAAGGCCGCCGCCAAGGCGACTCCCGTCACGACCGCCACCACCCGGTCCAGGCCGCTGGCCAGGAGCGAGACCGGAGTGACCTGCACGACGAGCATCGCGGTCAACGACGCGACGAGTGGCTGGGTGTCCGGGAAGAGCAACTTCCCCACGACGTAGCCCGCAACCGCCGCGACCGTGATCCGCATCGACCACGAGACGCCGACCCGCCATTCGCTTCGCAGCAGGGTCAGCTCGCGGCCAAGCCGGCGTCGCCAGAGTTCGCGCACGATCCATCATGATCACTCCGGGACGTCGGCCCCAAAGGCCTGCCATCGGATCTGCGTCACATCGGCTCCCTTCTGCACGTCCCAGGTCGCCTGGATCGGCACCGGCGCGTGGACTGGCGGCCTCTCGGACACCTCTCCCTCGACTCAGGAACGGCGACAGAGCCCCAACGTGGAGCACATGCGCCCAACGCAACGCTGCCGACGGGGAGATCGCGCACGACCGTGCCGCGCTCCGCTCAACGCCTAAGCCACGACAGAGGCGGCGCAGCACGCCTGACACCAAGCACGTCCCCCGCCTCCCGGGTGCCCATGGCTCCCGGGAGGCTGTCGTCTTCAGCGCCTTCGGTGCACGCGATCCTGACGAATGAGGCGCTGCGCCCCTGCCGGGCGTAGACCTGAGAGCCAGCGCCAAGGGATGGCGCCGTGCCCGAAGACACTCATCCCTGGGAGCCACATCGGCGCTCTGAGCCCTGCCCGAAGGTGAACCCCGCTAGCCCGAAGGTTTCACCACGAGACGGTCGCGTCGGGCGTTCGACCACGTGCGACCTCAGGCCCCGTCGACCGGGACCTTGTCCCCTCCCTCGCCACCCGGCGGCGGCCTAGCGTCGAAGCAGGACGGAAAGTGGATCGAGGCGAATGCCATGACCAGGCGACTGGTGGTGCTTGGGGCCGGGACCGCCGGCACAATGATCGTGAACAGGCTGCGCCGCAAGCTGCCGGGCGACGAGTGGGAGATCACCGTCGTTGACCGAGATGACGTACACCCCTACCAGCCGGGCTACCTGTTGCTCCCCTTCGGGACGTACGACGCGGCGCAGCTGACGAAGCCCCGGCACGAACTCGTGGCGGACGGCGTCGACCTCGTGCTCGGCGAGGTCGACCGCGTCAACGCCGACGGCCAGACCGTGCACCTCGCCAACGGGCGGACCCTGGACTACGACTATCTCGTCATCGCCACCGGCACCTCGCCCCGGCCGGACCAGACGCCGGGGATGCTGGGCGCCGAGTGGCGGCGCAGCATCTTCGATTTCTACACCCTCGAGGGCGCCCAGGCCCTTGCCACGGCACTGGCGGAGTTCGACCACGGGCGCCTCGTCGTCCACGTCACCGAGATGCCGATCAAGTGCCCGGTAGCCCCGCTGGAGTTCACCTTCCTGGCCGAAGCGTGGCTGCGCGAGCGCGGCCTCCGCGACCGGGTCGAGCTGGTCTATGTGACGCCACTCCCGGGCGCCTTCACCAAGCCCGTCGCTTCCGAGCACCTCGGTGGGCTGCTGGAGGAGCGCAAGGTCGTCGTGGAGACCGACTTCCTCATTGAGAGCATCGACAACGAGCGCAAGTGCTTGGTGTCCTACGACGAACGCGAGGTCCCCTTCGACCTGCTCGTCACGGTCCCGCTCAACATGGGCGCCGACTTCGTGGCCCGGTCGGGTCTGGGTGACGAGCTCAACTACGTGCCGGTGGACAAGCACACCTTCCTCAGTACGACGCACGACAATGTCTTCGCGATCGGCGACGCCTCCAACATCCCGACGTCGAAGGCCGGCTCGGTGGCGCACTTCTCGGTCGAAGTCTTCGTCAACAACTTCCTGCAGCACATTGCGGGTAGTCCGATGACTGGCTCCTTCGACGGCCACGCGAACTGCTTCATCGAGTCGGGCGACCGGAAGGCGCTGCTCATCGACTTCAACTACGACACCGAGCCGCTCACCGGCACCTACCCGCTGCCGTACGCCGGCCCGCTAGGTCTTCTGAAGGAGACCCGCGCCAACCACCTCGGAAAGCTGGCGTTCCGCTGGATCTACTGGAACGTTCTCCTCCCCGGCCGCCCCCTCCCCCTGCCCGCGCACATGTCCATGGCCGGCAAGCGACCGGTCGACGACACCCGACCCACCAGCAAGGAGTGACCATGACTGCCGCCACGCTCGACGGACATGTGTTCCACGTCAACGACGAGGGCTTCCTCACCATCCCCGAGGAGTGGAACGAGGAGCTCGCCCCCGCCCTGGCCGCCCAGATCGGCATAACCCTGACCGACCAGCACTGGGAGGTCCTGCGCTTCCTGCGCGCCGACTTCGCCGAAACCGGTGAGACCGCGACCCTGCGCCGCACCGCCACTCGCACCGACATCCCCGTCAAGCAGCTGTTCGCACTGTTCCCTCAGAAGCCGGCCAAGAAGATGGCCTACGTCGCCGGTCTTCCCAAGCCGCAGGGCTGCGTCTGACCACCACACACACCCCAAGGAGACCGACATGGCCACCACTGCCACCGCACCGGCCGTCGTACCCAGCTTCGACAATCCTGAGAGCGAGGGACGCAAGCTCGCCATCATCTGCTCCAAAGGCAACCTCGACATGGCCTACCCCGGCCTGATCCTCGCGAATGCCGCCCTCGGTGAGGGCGTCGAGACCCACCTGTTCTTCACCTTCTGGGGCTTCGACATGATCACGAAGTCGACGATGGACGACCTCAAGTTCACGATGCTCGGCAACACTGCGACCCACATGCCCCAGGGCCTGGGCGGCCTGCCCGGGATGACCGCCATGGCCACGTCCAAGCTCAAGAAGGCGATCGCGGAGCTCGACGTCCCCGAGATCCCCGAGTTCCTCGAGCAGATCGTCGCCTCGGGCGGCCACCTGTGGGCCTGCCGGATGTCTGCGGACATGAACCACCTGAGCGAGGAGGACCTCTACGAGGAGGTCGAGGGCATCATCAGCGCCAGCGACTTCATCGAGATGACCAACGGCGCACAGCTGCTCTTCATCTGAGCATCTGGGCGTCGTCCTGACGTCCAGCCGACGGGTGCTGCTGAGCGCGCCGTCGGCTGGGCTGAGGCCCGCCGGTTCGGCCGGCGGGCCTCGTCGTCAGTCCGGGCGTCAGACCCCGGCCGCTGCGGGCGGGTCCTGGGGGGCGAACTCGCAGAAGGCGTCGTACGCGCGGGGGCCGTGGATGGTGGCTGGGCCGCCGTGCATGAGGAAGGTGACGCCGATCGCCTCGGCGGCCTGCTGACGGGTGGCGCCGGCCTGGGCGGCCGCCTGGGCGTGCGACGCGATACAGCCGTCGCAGCCCTCGACGACGGCGATGGCCAGCGCGATCAGCTCCTTGGTGGCGACGTCGAGCGCGCCGTCCGCGAAGGCCGCCCGGTGCAGCTCACCGAAGCCCTTGTAGGCCTCGGGGATGGCGCGCCGCAGCTGCCGGTGGAGCGGGGACAGCTCGTCGAGCACGGCTTTGCCGTGCGGACTGGTGGCGATGTGCTCGCCGTCGAGGACGGTGGTCATGGTTCCCTCCTGGATGGTGGGGGTGGAGCGTGGGTCGAGGCAGCGTCGGACCTAGGCCAGGCTGAGGAAGAGCTTCTCCATCTTCTTGACGTCGACGGAGTCGGGACCGTCGCCGGCAGCCATGCACTGCTGCAGGCCGGTCGCAACGATGGCGAAGCCGGTCTTCTCGAGCGCCTTGAGGACTGCCGAGAGCTGGGTGACGACCGCCTCGCAGTCACCGCCCTCCTCCAGCATCGCGATCACCTTGCCGAGGTGTCCGTGGGCGCGCTTGGCACGGTTGATGACGGCGCGCATGTCGTCGGGCTTGAGGTCCATCACGCCTCCTGGAGGACGACAGCGTCGAGGGCGGCCCGCAGCCGGGTCCTGGCCTCCGCGGCGACCTCGGCGATCTGGGGCCGGTCCTCCAGCTGTGACATGGCGTCAGAGTCGATCGCCTCGACAACCGTGATGCCGGCTTCATCGCGGACCACCACGTTGCAGGGCAGGAGGACCGCGATGGCCGGGGCGGCGGTCAGCGCCTGGTGTGCCAGCTGGGGGCGGCAGGCGCCCAGGATCACCTGGGCCGGGACCTCGACGTCGAGCCTGGACTTCATGGTCGCGTGGACGTCGATCTCGGTGAGCACCCCGAAACCCTGCTCAGCCAAGGCTTCGCGGACGCGAGCCACTGCGTCGTCGTACGAGAGGGGTGTCTCGACCCGCATCGTGTAGGCAGTCACGAGGCCACCTCGGCGGCGTCCGTGTCCAGCGCCACCACCGCCTCGATGACCTGCTCGAGGGCAGGGGCGGGAAGGGCGCCGGGCTGGGAGAAGACAAGGTGGCCGTTCTTGAACGCCATCAGGGTGGGGATCGACGTGATGCGGGCCGCCGATGCGAGCTCACGCTCGGCCTCGGTGTCGACCTTGGCGAAGACGATCTCGGGGTGGGCGCCCGAGGCGGCCTCGTAGATCGGGGCGAACATGCGGCACGGCCCGCACCACGAGGCCCAGAAGTCGACGAGAACGATCTCGTTCTCGTTGATGGTGGACTTGAAGGTGGCGGCCGTCAGCTCGACGGTGGACATGGATTCCTCCTCGGTTGTGTACGTGTGCCATCATAACCCCCCGGGGGGATAACCCCCTAGGGGGATCGAGGATTCCCGGTCACCAGCAGCCGCGGCCCGAGCCAGGAAGACGGAGCACCGATGACTTACACCACGTCCGAAGCCACCCGGATGACACCACCGGTCCTCGACCCTCGCCGGTACGGCGTGCTGGGCCGGTTAGGGCTGGCGGTGACCAGGCACCGGAGAATGACGCTGGCGACCTGGGCGCTCGTCGGCTGACCGGACGAGCGGCGTGGTGGGTCCCCGCTGGCTGCGCCGGATTCTTCCTGACGTCCACTTCTCGCACGGCTGACAACCGAGACCACGAGGCAAGGAGACAGACCATGTGTCACGCAGCGCGGTGCCGTACCTGCGGCAAGACCACCTGGCGCGGCTGCGGCCGCCACGTAGCCCAGGTCAAGGCCGGGGTGCCGGCCGATCGGTGGTGCCCAGGGCACCCCGACGAGCCACACCGCGGGATCTTGAGTCGCCTGACCAGACGGTGAGGTCACCCGGCCACGCAGTTCGCGGGCAGGTCCGCCGGACCACCGGGCGCGGTGACTGACCGTGACCGACTTCGACGGAAAGGCCGTCACCGGTCACGTGAACGGTGCTCGTCTGCGTGCACCACACTCCGGACGACCCAGCCCTGCTATCCGCTCAACCAGCCAAGCCCTTCAGCGACCTGCTGGAGCGCCAAGGCAGTCACAAGAACTCCAAACACGGTCGCTGAGACAACCACCCAAGAGTGGTCGTGGCGACGCATCAGCGCCAGCGCGCCGGTCACGACCGAGGTCGTGCCGCTCGCAAGAATGGCCACACCTGCAAGGGTGAGGAGCGGCTTGTCCGAGAAGCTGTCAGCGTGTTCCATACCCAGAGCAAAGGCGATCGCGAGAGCGACGGTGCCACCGAAGGCGAGCCCAGCGAGCCAGGCCGTCAACTCGCCGAGGTGGGTCTCAGGGTGACCACTGCATGTCATGGTGCGTCTTGAGTGTTGACGTGTTCATTCCTTCAGCATTCTCGTCCTGCCGATCGGGCTACAAGGGCCAAGTGACACCGCCACAGTGGGCGAACGGCACGGCGAGACACGAGAATCGTCACCTGGGAACTGCTCAGGAGCCGCCTTGTTCGGGACAACACGCCGTCCGCGCCAAACCCGATAAAAGCCAGGGACCAAAGTCCCTTGTGGCGGCCCTGGGCCGGGCGTAGAACGGTCGTCACGAACCTCCGCAAGGGGGATCGGGACGACTCGGAAGAGAAGGTCCACACGGAGGGGCAACCCTTCGCGGCGGCAGGGTGACGAAGCCGCCGGGACCAGAGGCCAAGAGTCGCCGATCGGGAGCGTCACCGGTACCGATCACAGAAGGGCCCTTGCGACTCATACTCTCAAGGGCCCTTCGCCGATTTGGGTACTGAGGTGCGCTGCGGCCACCCGGTCCGTAGAGAGGGCAGGTAGCCGGCTCGTCGCGCCGAAGCTGGAAGCGCCGCCCGGTGACCACATCCGGGAGGAGTTCGATGACGTCGTACCGAGGGTCGGCAGCCGACCCATGGTGGGAGGTCCCGTGACCGGCCAGAGTGTCCACATGACGGCCACAGCCGGGCGCAGTCCGATCGAGGAGCTCCTGCTCCGAGGTGGCAGCCTCCCCGACGCGGCGCGGTTCGGAGCGGCGACGTACTTCGCCGACCATCGCGCCCCCCGGGGCGACCGACACGTGCGCGTGTGCACCGGGACCGGATGCTTCATCGGAAGCCGAGGCGACGGCCTGGGCCTGGTGGAGTCGGCGCTCGGTGTCGCGGCCGGCGGGTGTGCGGCGGACGGCTCGGTCTCCCTGCAGATGGTGCACTGTCTCGGCTACTGCTACGCAGGTCCGGCCGCCCTGGACGGGGACGCCCCGAGGGCCGGGCCCGACCTGGTCGACCAGCTCGCGGGCGGGCCGCACCGACCGAGCCGGAAGTGGCGGTGGCGGTCGCGAGTACCCCGGTGGTGCTACGCGGGATCCTGGCGGGGAGGCACCGTGGCAGGTCTGGCCCTCGGTCCGGCACCCGGCGAAGGAGGCGAGCGGGTCCGGTCGGAGAGGTCACCCGGGCCGGTCTGCGAGGGCGCGGCGGCGCCGGTTTCCCGGCGGCGCGGAAGTGGGGAGCGGTCGGCAGGCCGATCGGACCTGGCCCCCGGTTCGTCGTGGCCAACGGCGACGAGGGTGACCCGGGCTCCTTCGCCGACCGGCTGCTGATGGAGCGCGACCCGGACGGCTACTGGAAGGTCTGGCGCTCGCCGCCCTGGCCTGCCGGGCGACCGCCGGGTTCGTCTACGTGCGCTCGGAGTACCCCGCGGCATGCGAGCGGATGGTCGACGCGCGGTCGAGGCCGCCCGCTCGGCCGGGCCACCTCGGTCGCGACATCCACGGGACCGGGGTCGACTTCGACGTCGAGGTGGTCACGGGCGCAGGCTCCTACGTCGCCGGCGAGGAGACCTCGCTGCTGCACTCGTTGGCAGGGCCTCCGCGGCGACCGTCCGGCGCGCGGCCGCCGTACCCGACCGAGCACGGCTGCCTCGGGCGGCCGACGGCGGTCAACAACGTGGAGACGCTGGCCGCGGTACCGGGGATCGTTCGCCGACGGCGGCGCCGCGTACGCCCGGCTCCGGGCGCGCCGCCGAGACCGGGCACCCTGTGGTCTGCCTCAACGAGCGGTTCGCGCGCCCGGGCGCCTACGAGGTCGAGCTCGGGACGCCGCTGCGCGACATCGTCGAGGAGCTCGGCGGAGGGCTCGCAGGGCGGCAGCCGGCTGCGGGCGCTGCAGGTCGGCGGTCCCCTCGGCGGCTTCCTCGGCGCCGGACGACCTGGATCTGCCGCTGCTCGACTCCGCGCTCGCGGCGGCCGGAGCGTCGCTCGGCCACGGCAGCCTGGTCGGCGTCGACGAGCGAGTGTCGCTCACGCCGCGCTGCTCAGCCACGCTGTGGCAGCTTCGGTGCCGCCGGAGAGCTGCGGCACCTGCACGCCGTGCCGAGAGGGCACCCGCCGCGGGGCCGCGACCCGGTGCGCACGCAGCGCGGACGACGCCACTGCTCGACGCTGATGGAGTGCAGGCCAGCCTGTGCGCCTTCGGCCGCCGGCTATCCCGCGGCGGTCCGCAGCCTGATGCGCGTCTACGGTGCCGCGCATGAGAGCTGACCGTCGACGGCCACCCGGTCGAGGTGCCCGAGGGCGCGCACGTCCTCGACGCCACCCGGACCGCGGGCGCAGAGGTTCCGACGCTTGTGCCACGACGACCGGGTGAGCCCCGCCGGTGCGTGCCGCGCCTGCCTGGTGCGGGCGGACGGGGAGGTCGGTGGCCGCCTGTACGACCCCCGCAGTCGACGGGATGGAGGTCCGCACCGACGACCCCGAAGTCGACGCTCGCAGGTCGTCGCCTGGTGCTCGAGCTGATGGCCGAGCGGCTGCCGGCAGCGGCGCTCGAGCAGCCACTCCGAGCTCACGGCGTCTGCTGCGAGCGGTTTGGCGTCGGCAGCGTCGGCGTTCGGTCGGCGGTCGCGGCCTCGACCGCGACGACTCGCACCCCTACGTTCACGCTTCGACCGCGACCTGTGCATCGCCTGCGGGCGCTGTGTGCGGATGTGCGACGAGGTGCAGGGCACCTTCGCGCTGACCCTGGCCGGCCGCGGCGCCGACACCGTCGTCGCGCCCGGCCCGGCGGTGCCGTGGATCGACTCCGCCTGCGTCGCGCTGCGGCGGCTGCGTCGACTCCTGCCCGACCGGTGCGCTCGCGGAGCGCGTCTGCTGGCGTATCCGCGACGACCGAGGACGACCCGCACCACCTGCGGCTACTGCGGCGTCGGCTGCGCGCTGGACGTGCACGCCGCGCGACGACGCGGGTCGCCGCGGTCACCCCGGCGCACGACGGTCCGGTCAACCGCGGGCACGCCTGCGTCAAGGGCCGCTTCGCCCACGGCTTCGTCCGCTCGCCCGAGCGGCTCACCACTCCGCTGATCCGCCGCGACGGCGAGCTCCGAGCCGGCGACCTGGGACGAGGCGCTCGGCCTCGTCGGCGCGCGAGCTGGCGTCGGATCCGCGACGAGCACGGCCCGGACGCGATCGCCGCGATCTCCTCGGCCCGGGCGACCAACGAGGAGAACTACCTGATGCAGAAGCTGATGCGGACGGTCGATCGGCACCAACAACGTCGACAACTGCTCCCGCATCTGCCACGCACCCTCGGCCGCCGGCCTCATCGGCGGCGTTCGGGCTGTCGGGCGGCACCAACCCGGCCGACGACATCGAGCGCGCCGACTGCTTCCTGCTCGCCGGCACCAACCCCACCGAGGCCCATCCCGGTCATCGGTGCGCGGATCAAGCAGCGGTGCTGCGCGGCGCCCGGCTGGTCGTCGTCGACCCGCGCCGCACCGAGCTCGCCGGACTCGCCGACGTGCACCTGCAGGGCCGGCCGGGCTCCAACGTCGCGGTCTTCAACGGGCTGGCCCGGCTGCTCATCGACGGAGGGCTGGATCGACCGCGACGTTCCTCGCCGACGCGCGCCGACGGCCTCGACGAGCTGCGGGAGGTCCTCGGCCGACTACTCCCGCCGAGTACGTCGAGCAGATCTCCGGCGTCCCGGCGAGGCAGCTGCGCGCTCGCGGCGCGCCTGTACGGCACGGCCGAGGTGCCCGCGATCGTCTACGGACTCGGGGTCACCGAGCACGCGCACGGCACCGACGGCGTGCGCACACTGGCCAACCTCGCCATCCTCCGCGGCGCGGTCGGCACCGAGCGCGGCGGCGGGGTCAACCCGCTGCGCGGCCAGAACAACGTCCAGGGCGCCTCCGACATGGGTGCGCTGCCCGACCTGCTCCCGGGCTACCAGCAGGTGACCGACGCAGGCGGTCCGGCGACCGGTTCGGCACGCGTCTGGGGCGTGCGAGCTGCCCGCGCGGCCGGGGCTGCGGATCCCGGATATGTTCGACGCCGCCCTCGACGGGCGGGTGCAGCGCGCTGTACGTGTTGGGTGAGGACATCGCCCAGACCGACCCGGACTGCGCGCACGTGCGGGCCGCCATCGAGGCCTGCGAGCTCGTCGTCGAGCCAGGAGATCTTCCTCTCCGAGACCGCACGGCTGGCCGACGTGGTGCTGCCGGCGGCGTCGTTCCTGGAGAAGGACGGCACCTTCGTCAACTTCGACCGCCGCTTCCAGCGGGTGCGGCCCGCGCTACGCGCCGCCCGGCGACGCCCGTACCGACTTCGACATCCTGCTCGGCGGTCGCGCGCGTCCTCGGCGCGGACCTCGGCTGTCCACGCCGGCCGAGGCGCATGGCCGAGTGCGCCGCCGTCGCGCCGCTGTTCGCCGGCATCACGCCACGAGCGGCTCGACCGCGACGGTGCGCTGCACTGGCCGTGCCGCTCTGAGACGGACCCCGGCGAGGCGACGCTCTACTCGGACGCGGTTCGCGACACCGAACGGGCCGGGCGCAGCTGCACGCCGTCGACGTACCTGCCGCCGGGCGAGCAGCCGACGCGCGTACCCGTACACGCTTGATCACCGGCCGGCGGCTGGCTCACTACAACTCCGGCACCATGACCCGGCGTACCGCCGAACCTGCGCTCTGCCCCCGAGGAAGCCCTCGACCTGCACCCGGACGACGCCGGCTCGGCTCGGCCTGCGCGACGGCGACCATGTCGCTGGTGGCCAGCCGGCGGGGCGAGATCGCGATCGAGAGTCCGGCGTCACGGACGCCGATGACGCCCGGGCAGGTGTTCATGGCCTTCCACTTCCCGAACGTCGCCGCCAATGTGCTCACCTCCGACGTGGTCGACGCCGTCACGTCGTGCCCGGAGTACAAGGTGACCGCGGTGAGCATCCGGCCAATGACCGACCCGGCCAGGCGTTGAGCCGCCTACATCGCGGCAACGTGCGGGGCGTCCGAGCCATCAGTCGGTGCATCCTCGGCCCGTCGGACCCGAGCAACGGAGAAGCAGAGCGTGGCCAGAACCAGGCCCAGCGGGCCCATCAGGAACCGTTCCCAGAGGCTCTGCGAGATCAGGTTGCCGACCGCGGAGAGCGACAGCACCACGACCAGGGCCAAAGCTCCCCTGCGCGCCAGCTTCTCGGAGACCAAGCGGACCCGGTAGCCCGCGCGCCGAAGAATCACCGCGGTCGCCAACAGATAGAAGATGGCCGAGAGCGCACTGCCAATTCGCAGAGCAGGAGGCAGCCGGGTCTCCGTCCCTCCCCAGGCGGCGTGACCCAGCGGCGCACCAACAGCGAGCACGAGTTGAAAGATCCCTAGACCCACGAACCCGAGGGCAGCGCCCAGGGCAGCCCTTCGCACGAACATCTGCTTGCTCATGATGTTCACCCCTCGGACGCGATCGGAGTGATCTCAGCCCAAGGCTGCAGCGTCATCGGAGCTGATGGGTAGGGCACAACGGCCCGCGAAGCCGGGGCGCGTGCGACGTGGTGCCGTCAGCGGAGGAGGGAGAAGGCGTCGTAAACCATGATGGCGGGCCAGACGAGACCTTGGAGCACAGCAAGGAAGTGCTCCCAGAACCCGTCCGCCTGCTGCCAGAAGAAGACCCAGGCGCCGAAGATGCCCAGACCGTAGAGGGCGCCTCCGCCGGCCGCCGCCCCGGAGCCGTTGCTCATCGTCGTTCTCCTTCCGTGTGTGCGTCAGGCTGCCGGATGATCGCGCGCAGCGTCCGCGGCGCCACCCGGCGCGGGTCGCCGAGATGCATCTCGTGGTGTTGAGACTGGCCGGTCCCGTCGCCCCGGCACAGAGTCCTTGGACCCGGCGTGGCGGGCTGAATCGGTGTGGTGGGTGGAACCGAGAAAGGAGTCAGGACTCCGGAAGGTCGCCCGACTGCCTCAGCTGACTCACGATGTCGTCGAAACGCCGGTCCAGCAAGATCGGATCCATCAGGTAGGGGGCTGTTGAAGCACTTCCGATTTGCCCCGTACGCCGACGCCGGAGTCGCTCGACCAGCCCGGAGGCCGTGGGCGAGCTGAGCGCTGCCACCGCTGCGATGACCAGACCGTAGCGAGGGGAGAGCTCGCACAAGCCAAGCAGGACCAGCACGCCGAGTGCCGTCCCGAGGCCGCGCCGGACGGCCGAGGAGCGATCGATCCCGAGCTCTTCCGACAGACCCCAGAAGACCACCACCGCGAAGGGAGACAGAATCGCGAATCCGAGCAGGAGGCCGACCGCGCCGTACGCGCTGGCGGCGCCGGCCAGACCGACGGCGATCACCGTGCCGACAAGCAGCGGCCACAGGTGCTCCCGCCACATCCTCCGCGAACGGGCGGCACCCGACCTCGGTCCTCGCCTCATGGGACGACGCTGCACGATCCTCGTGCCGGGACGGCAGGGCCGTTGCTCAGGCTCGCGTGGGACCAAGGTCCCGAGTCGGGCTCATCTGCTGGATGCACGGGAGGCCGCACGCGCAACAGACCGACACCCGCAGTCGGTCCGTGCTTCCCCGGTGTGGATATGGAGGCCCGTGCTGACGGCACCCACGAGCAGCCCACACATGTGCCACAAAGTCCGCGTCGGCGCAACTGCAGAGACCTAGAGTCCTGGGTCACCCACCCCGTGGGAGAAGAGGTCGACGTACTGCTCGAGATGGCGGTCGCCGAGGAACTCCGCGAGGACCCGCGCGTGGGCCGACGTGCCCAGCCGCTCCGCAAGCTCCGGGTCGGCCAGCACCCGCACGAGGAGCCCGGCGAACCCCTCGATGTCGTACGGGTCGTCCACGAGCAGCCCGTCGCGCCCGTCGGTGATCTGGTCCTGGATCCCGCCCACCTTGCTGGCCACCACGGGCCGCCCCTTCCACATCGCTTCGGTAACGGTCAGCCCGAACCCCTCCACGAGGCTCTTCTGCACCACGACGGCGGCGTGCCGCTGCAATGCGTTCACGATGATCGCGTTCTCGTCGACGTCGTCCATCGGGATGGAGGCCAGGTGGACGCGGCCGCGTACCGCATCCGGGAGATGGTTCCACTCCTCCGTGCAGTCGCGGAGCACCTCGGTGCCCTCGGGGTCGTCCGTCACGCCGGAGACGTCCGGCCCCGCGAGGATCAAGTGGGCGCCGTCCAGGTCGTCGTCGGCGACCGCGAGTGCGAAGCCCTCCATCACGCCCGACATGTCCTTCAGCCGGTCCCACCTGCTCACCTGGAGGACCAGTGGTACGTCGGCCGGCGGTGGGCCGCCGATCAGGAGTCCGCCGGAGCCCCGGTGGGCCCTCACCGTGCCAACTGTGCCGTCGCGCCGCACGAAGTCGACCGGGCCCTGACGGCCGCCGCCTGCGACCAGCCCCGCTCCGGCCAGGACAGCGCCGACGTCGTCGGGACGCAGTGGCGTGTTCTTGACGGCGAACGGGTCGATCGACGGTGGGATGACGACCAGCCGCTCCTCCTCGACCCACTCCGGCGCGTACTCCCGCCGCGAGAACACCAGCGCCTGCGCCTGCGCGAGGTAGGGCCGGAGGAACTCCCATGCGACCCGGGTGTGGTCGTTGGGCAGGTCGCGTCCCACGTGGCAGCGCCAGACCACTCGAGCCCCCAGCTCGCGCAGGCCCCCGGCGAGTCCGGCGGTCTGGGGATCGTGGAGAAGGACGATGTCACGAGGTGAGACCCGAGCCACCAGGTCCGCGAGGTTGGCGTGGAGCACGGACTCGTAGTGCTCGTGCTCCTCGAGGCCGAGGGCCCCGCCATCCCCCGGTTCCCCGTGGAGCGCGTTGTGCAGCCGCTTGGTGATCGCGAAGAACGTCGGGTCGCCGTCCAGGACCACCCACCGGTTCTCGATCCCCGCGCCCTTGCCGTAGGCGAGCAGGGTCTGGAGCATCTCGGCGACGCCGCCCCCATGAGCGGTGGCGTTGACGTGCCACACCACCCGGTCGCCGAACGCGGCGCGAGCCCGCTCAGCTGCGACCTCGAGGCGATCCACCCGGTCGGCCGGCAGGATCGCGGCGAGCCGCTCGAGCGAGATGGGGCGGACAATCACCTCCTCCATGCGTCCCATGGTGGCGTGCCGCGCTTGGCCCCGCCAAGAACATTCGTGCCTCTCGCCCTCAGATTCCGGCGATCCCGACCACGCAGAAGCTCTCGACCACCGGGCGAGGTAGTCACTCGGCCACCGGGACGCTCTGCGCGCGAGCCAAACGTCCCGTCGCTCCGGGACGGAGGACCCGTCAGGTCGTGACCGCCGGCTCTGACCCCGATGACGTAGCCGGACGAGGCTGGAGACAGAAATAGGAGGAACACCATGAGCACCATCCACGGCACCGGCAACCACGTCACCACGACGCCGGACACCACCCACGACGCAGAGACCAACGCCAACTCGACGCTGGCCCGCCGCGCCCTCGCCACCCTCCGGATCGCCTTCGGGCTGACCTTCCTTTGGGCGTTCTTCGACAAGCTGCTCGCGCTTGGCTTCGCCACCGGCCGGAGCGTCGACCCCAACACCGGCGCCGAGACGGTCGACCGGTTCGGCGACGCTGCCTGGATCCACGGCGGCAGCCCCACCCTGGGCTTCCTGAAGTTCGGCGCCGACGGCCCGTTCGACAGCTTCTACCACTCGATCGCCGGCGACGCCTGGGTCGACTGGGCCTTCATGCTCGCCCTGCTCGGCATCGGTGTGGCGCTCACCTTCGGCATCGGCATGCGGATCGCCGGCGCTGCGGGCGCGCTGCTGTACCTGATGATGTGGACCGTCGTGCTGCCCCCCGACAACAACCCGGTCATCGACGAACACATCCTCGGCGCGATCAGCATGGTCGTCCTCGCGGCCACCAGCGCCGGCATGACTTGGGGACTCGGACGCCGCTGGGCGGCGACCGAGCTGGTGAAGCGGATCCCGTTCCGCCGCTGAACCTCCGCTCCATCGGCCCCAACAGACGAGCCGCCCGCCGCACACCGGGCGGCTCGTTCTCGTCACGCCCAGCCCTGTCAAAGATTAGATGTACCCGAGTCAGCTCCAGTCGTGCACCTCGCGCAGGTGGGGGAGGACGGCGGGCACGCGGTGGTTGCCCTCCTCGCTCTCGGGGACGTCGAGCTTCATCAGGACGTGGCGCACATGTGCCTCCACCGTGCGCTGGCTGAGCACCAGGCGCTGCCCGATCGCGGTGTTGGTCAGGCCCTCGGCCATCAGCTCGAGCACGCGTCGTTCACGGTCGGAGAGCCGCGCGAGTGGGCTCCCGGCTGCCTGGTTCACCAACTTGCCGACGACCGTCGGATCGAGTGCGCTCCCCGCCTGCGGCGACGCGTCCGGCGGTCTCGAGGGACTCCCCGACTCCAGTACCCGGTCCTTCAGCAGGTAGCCGAGCCCGGGACGGCCGACCAGG
>CAVTHU010000012.1:0-149698 GCA_963734355.1 uncultured Actinomycetota bacterium | reverse complement strand
CACGTCCATCGGCCTCGCCACCGCCCTGATGGTGCTCTTCGCGGTCGCGGCCGCGGTCACGTTGCTCCCGGCGCTCCTCGGGCTCCTTGGTGACCGGATCGACAACGGCCGAGTCGATCGTCGTCACCGCCGCCGTCTCGTGCCCGTGAGGACACCGCTTGGTGGCGCTTCGGACACCGGGTGTCCGGACGCCCGTGGCCGTACCTGATCGGCGCCGTGGTCGCGCTGCTCGCCCTTGCCGCGCCCGACGTTGTGGCTCCAGACCGTCTTCCCGGCGGCCGGCGACGCCCCAGCCGATACCACGCACCGACAGGCCTACGACCTGCTCGCCGAAGGATTCGGCATCGGGTTCAACGGTCCCATGCTGGTGGTCGTCGACCTCGACGCCCCCGGCGCCGCCGCTGCCGACCTGCCGGGCGCTGACCGAGGAGATCTCCTCCATCGAACGGATCGTCTCGGTGAGCGAGCCGCAGACCTCCGCCGACGGCGGCACCGCGGCGTTCATGGCGATCCCCACGACGGGCCCGGCCGACCCCGAGACCTCGATCGCCATCGATCAGGTCCGTGACCTGACCCCGGCGACGTCTACATCTCGGGGATCACCGCGGTCACCGACGACGTCAACACCCAGCTCAGGGACACGCTTCCGCTCTTCATCGGCGTCGTCGTCGCGATCTCGTTCCTGCTGCTGATGATGGTGTTCCGCTCGGTCGTCGTGCCGCTCAAGGCGGCGGCGATGAACCTGCTGTCGATCGGCGCCGCCTATGGCGTCCTGGTCGCCGTCTTCCAGTGGGGCTGGGAGCAGCCTGATCGGCCTCGAGGGCCCGACGCCGATCACCTCGTTCATCATCGTGTTCATGTTCCCGATCCTGTTCGGGCTGTCCATGGACTACGAGGTGTTCCTGCTCTCGCGGGTCAAGGAGGAGTACGACCGGACCGGCGACAACGTCGAGCGGTGGCCCGGGGCCTGGCCGGCACCGGACGGGTCATCACCTCGGCCGCGCTGATCATGATCGTGGTCTTCCTCAGCTTCGTCGCCAGCCCGGTGCCGTCGCTGAAGATGCTCGGGCTGGGGCTCGCCGTCGCGATCCTCGTCGACGCCACCATCGTCAGGATGGTGCTGGTGCCGGCCACGATGGCGCTGCTGGCAAGGCCAACTGGTGGCTTCCCGCCTGGCTCGACCGGGTCCTGCCCCATCTGAGTGTCGAGGATGCCGCGGGACACCGAGGCCCCGGCCGACGCCCTCCCCGACGACTGCCTCGGTGCTGACCCACTGACGCGTCACCGCACGACTGCTGGCCCCCGCGACGTGCGGGGGCCAGTAGTGCTCACCCCACCCGAACAGGAGAAGATCATGTCCCTCACCGTCACCGCGCCGCTCGCTTCGGCGAACCCGGCGACCGAACTGTCTCTCGCTCGCCTGCACCTGATGCGCGCCGGCTACCTGCTGATGGGTGTCGGGCTCGCCCTCGTGAAGTGGCCACTCCTCCCCGACGCGCACACCCTGCCCCTCTACGAGGGGGTGACCCTGTGTCTCCTCACCGCCATGTCACTCCTGGCCTTCCTCGGGCTGCTCCACCCGGTCAAGCTGCTGCCCCTGCTGCTGTTCGAGTCGGGCTGGAAGCTCCTCTGGCTCGCGCTGGTGGCGCTCCCGCGAGCCGTCTCCGGGGACCTCGACGCGGCGACGACCGACGTCTTGGTCAACTGCTCCTTTGTCGTCCTGATCCTCGCGTTCGTCCCGTGGGGCTATGTGTGACGCACCTACGTGTGCGCCCCGGGAACGGCTGCGCTCACCGGCCTCGATCCGCTTGAGGGCGGCGTCGAGTGCTCCGGGGTGTTCGAGCTCGAGTGCTTGGGCGGTGTCGAGCTCGTGGGTGCCGGTGGCGTCCACGAGGCGTTGCAGGCCGTGGGGGCTGTGCCACAGGTAGCGCGCGAGACCGAGCTGTTTGCTGCGGTAGGCGAGGTGGGTCTTGGCGCGGTGATGTCGACGGCCCAGTGGGGCCGCGTTGTGGTCCCCGGTCTGCCCGGGTGGGCCGTGGGCGTCGTAGGGGTCGGGGTGGTCCATGTCGGTCTTGCGGCTGATCGTCCTGGCGTGGGGAAGACGTCGCCCACGGTGCGCAGTTGGGTGCGGTCTTGACCGACTCGGGGTGTTCGTAGCCGTTGACCGAGACGTTCGTGGCCAGGTCGATGACCGGCGCCAACGTGACTCGGGCGTGGCCGAGCAGCTGCGCGAGCTCGTCGAGGAGCATCGGGCCGACCTCCTCGACCCGAGCCACGCTGCCGATGCCGGCGCGGGCGCCTTCGAGTGCGGTCTGGTGCAGGTGCACGTGCACGACCGCGTGCCCGCCCGCGTGGTGCGGCCACGCGGCTCGGCCTCGCCGGCCAGCAGCGCGACGACGTCCTCGGGGTGGGCCAGCCAGCCCAGCGCGACCGAGCGCAGCTCGTCACGGCTGCAGTCCTCGGCCAAGTCGGGCACCAGCTCCGGCTCCATCGCGTCGTGCGTCGAGGGCGTCGGCGACCCGGTCGACGATGGCGTCCAGCCAGACGGCGTCGGCCGGCACCACCGGAGCGATCACGGTCCGCAGCCCGACCTCGTCAGTCGGTGTCACGGCGACGTAGCGCCGGTGCCGTCCGGCCTCCCGCTCGGCCCGGGCCGTCTCGGTGTCGGCCTCCATCACCTTCGCCTCGGTGATCCCCAACAGCCTCCCCGGCCCTTCGTCGACCGCCCCAGTCACGGCTCGGTCGACCAGCGCAACCGCGTCTGCGTCGAGCTTGCGGGTCATCGACGCCACCCGGCGAGCGACCCACAGATCACAGAGGCCTTCCCGCACCGCGGCGTAGAGCTCGGGCAGCCGATGCCGCAGGTCCAGGCCATCCGCCAGAATGGCCCTGGTCGCCAGGACGTGCTGCCCCCGGCCATGGCCAGCTCACACAGGCACAGGTCCTGCACCGCCGGGGTGCCGGCGCCCCCGAGCGCACCAGCCGTGGCCCACCCGGAGTCTCCGGGCGCCCCCCGTCGCGGGGGTCATCCGCGTGCAGGTCGGCCCAGTGCAATGCCACCTCCAGCTCACGCACCTCGACCGCCCGTCGGTCCCGCACCGCGGCCTCCGCCGCAGCCAACGTCCCAGCAGCGTCGAGGTCCTCGACGGCGAAGTAACTGGCGGGCTCCGGGCATGACTCCATCCAAGCACTAGCCACCGACAGTCGATCCTGCGTGAGCATGCCCATCCACAGGGTCGGCGACGCAGGCCTGGATGGCTCGCCAGCGGCGAAAGACGCACGACCGGAAGCTCGCTGGTCGCGGCACATCCGGATAGCCGGGGTCGAGTCATCTGCGGCGGATAAGACGCTCCGCTTCTCGTGGTGGAACCGCCCCGTCATGCCACACACAGAGCAGCGGGTAGGCGGAGCCCGCCAGCGGCATGGTCGGGCGCCGGCCCGCTCTGCCCAGACCTACGAACGTGCCGGCGGGGTGGTCGGCGGACCGGCGGTCGTCCCGGAGTCGGGCACGCCTTCGTAGTCGGGCAGCTCGGGGCCGCCGACCGCGCGCTCGACCAGGGCGGTGAGGGCCTCCATGTCGGGCTCCGGGCTCGGCTCGGCGTCCGGGTCGGGGGCGGCGAGCATCTGCACGTGCATCCGGCCGATCTCCTGGTTGGCCTCGACGTACGTGCGCATCCGCTCCTCGTAGCCGGCGAACCCGGCCGCCGGGTCCCAGTCGGCGGCGGCGAGCTCCCCGGCCAGCATGTAGGCGCCGACCAGGGCCAGCCCGGTGCCGGCGCCGGACATCGGCGACGCGCTGAACGCCGCGTCTCCGAGCAGCCCCACCCGTCCGCTGGACCAGCGGTCCATCACCACCTGGGCGACCTGGTCGAGGTAGAAGTCCGGGGTGTCGTCCAGGTGCGCGAGGATGCGCGGGGTCTCCCAGCCGAAGCCGGCCATCTGCTCGCGCAGCAGCCGCTTCTGCGCCTCGATGTCGCGGTAGTCGATGTCGAAGTCGGGTGCGGGGAAGGACAGCATGGCGATCGCCCGGGTGGCGTCGCGGACGGGCCGCAGCCCCGCCGAGCGCCCCGCCTCCTGGTAGTCGAGCAGCCAGCGGTCCAGCCCGAACTCGTTGGGCACGGTGTAGAAGGCCAGCACCAGCCCGAGGTGACGGACGAACTGCTCGCGCGGCCCGAAGACCATCGCCCGCAGCGCCGAGTGCAGCCCGTCGGCGCCGATCACGAGCTCGAAGCGCCGCCGGTCGCCGCTCGCGAAGGTGACGTCGACCCCGTCCGCGTCCTGGGTGAGCTCGGCGATCCGGTCGCCGAAGACGTACTCGACGCTGTCGCGGGTGTCGTCGTACAGCACCTGGGAGAAGTCTCCGCGCAGGACCTCGATCTCCGAGATGTACCCGTCGCCGTCGTCGTCCTCCGCGCGGAAGGTCTCCAGCACGTTCCCGTCCGCGTCCACCGTGTACGCGCCGGCGGTGTCGGTGCAGACCGCCCGCACCGCTGCGTCGAGCCCCATCCGCCGGATGACCTCCTTGGCCACCCCGCGCGCGTCCACCGCCTGCCCACCCGGACGCAGCCCGGGCGCCTGCTCCACCACGGTCACCTCGGCACCCCGTCGGCGCAGCCAGTGGGCCAGCGCAGGACCCGCGATGCTCGCGCCCGATACCAACACCCTGATGTTGCTCATCGTGTCCCTCTGTCCGTTCGTCGACTGATGCTGGTCTGACCTCAGGATCGGCCGCTTCTCATCGGTGTCAGTCGGGGCACTGCCGCCTGTGCGCTCGTAGACCAGTCCTGACGCCTCGCCGCTCACGACACAGCCCTCGCTCAAGGTCCATTCATGCACGGCCCTGAGCTTCTCCAGTCACGCTAGCCGATGCCGCGTTGCGCGTATCGGTCCCGGCCGGGGACCCGACTCAGGTCGAGCGTGTCGAGCGCCCACTGTAGCAAGTCGCGTGCGGCCTCGGTCTCGAAGCCGTGCCCCCACGCCGCATCTCCGAGGCCGTAGCCCATACGGCGGGCCGGATACCCGGGTCCATCGGGTCAGTCTGCACCAGCCGGGGAACGACGCGTCCGAGGCACGGCCGACGGCCAGCCGCGGCCCGCGCCGTCCTCCGTCATCGGCCGGGAGGCCTCGATGAAGCGCTCGGCTCGCGGCACGTCGGTCCAGGGCGTCGAGTCCCAGTAGCGCAGCTCGTGGGGGTTGCGGTGCCTCGCTTATAGGGCGTCCTCGTCCGCGCTGGGAAGGGGCGCCACCACAGGCGAGCGGCGTGCAGCGCGCACAGGGGCCTGGAGCAGGAACAGGAGCTGCGACGGGCCATGCTCATGGACAGCCGGCGACACCCGGCGCAATGCATCGGCTTGCGTTCGGCGGCTGCGTCGACCATCGTGCGCCCATGCCCGCGCCCACCGCCGCACCCACCCTGACCGACGGCGTCGTGACGCTGCGCGCGCACCGGGCCGACGACGTGCCGCGCATGGTCGAGCAGTGCCGGGACCCGGAGATGCAGGCGTGGACCAAGGTGCCGGTGCCGTACGCCGAGCAGGACGCCGAGCTGTTCGCCCGCGAGCTGGTGCCGGCAGTGGTGGGCGGACGGGACGCGAGTGGGCGTTCGCCGTCGAGGTCGACGGCCGGTTCGGCGGCACCGTCTCGCTGCGCGACGAGGGCCCGGCCGGCTCGAGGTCGCCTTCGGGGCGCACCCGGACGTGCGCGGCACGGGCGCGATGGAGCGGGCGCTGCGGCTGCTCGCTCGACTGGGGCTTCGCCGAGCAGGGCGCCGAGACCGTCGTCTGGCGGGCGTTCGTCGGCAACTGGGCCAGCCGCAAGCTGGCCTGGCGGCTCGGGTTCACGCTCGAGGGCACGCTGCGGCAGCTACCTCCCCCACCGCGGCACGCTGCGGGACGCCTGGGTCGGGACGCTGCTGCGAGGACGACCCGCGCGAGCCGCGCTCGACCTGGCTCGAGGTGCCCGGTGCTGGACGGCGACGGCTTCCGGCTGCGCCGGTCCGGCGAGAGCGACGCGCCGCGCATCCACGAGGGCACCGCGGAGCCGGCGACCCAGCGCTGGCTCGGGCACAAGCCGGCGCCGTACACGCTCGACGACGCGCACGCCTACGTCGAGAGGCGCCGGGAGCTCGCCGCGACCGGGCAGTGCGTCACCTGGGCGATCGCCGACCCCGACGACGACCGGCTGCTCGGCACGGTCCTGTGGTTCGACTGGACGCCCGGGGTCGAGTGCGAGATCGGCTACTGGACCCACCCGGAGGCGCGCGGCCGCGGCCTCGCGACCGCGGCGGCCCGGCTGGTCGACCGGCCACGTCTTCGAGACGCTCGGGGTCAAGCGGGTCACGGCTTCGCGGCCGCCGAGAACGCCGCGTCACGCGCGTCGTCGAGGCGCCCGGCTTCCGGCTGTACGGCGTCGAGCGGTACGGCGCGCAGGTGCGCGACGGCCGCGTCGACCTGGCCCTCTACGACGTGACGGCCTCGGAGTGGGCGGCCGGCGCGGTCCAGCGGAGAACGCCACCGCCAGCACCGCGAACCCGGCCACCGACAGCACCGGCGCCGACCACGCAGCGGCGAGCGGTAGCCGTAGCCCGCGGCGATGACGAGGCCGCCGAGCCAGGCGCCGAGCGCGTTGGCGATGTTGAGCGAGGCGTGGTTCATCGCGGCGCCCAGCGTCTGGGCGTCGCCGGCGACGTCCATCAGCCGCAGCTGCAGGTCCACGCCAGCACCGAGCCGATCATGGTGATCAGGAACGCGCCGGCAGCGCCCACCAGCCGTGCGGCGCCAGCAGCCACGACGCGAGCAGCACGACCGCCGAGCCCGACCGGGAGCAGCGAGCAGCGACCTCAGGAGCGACCAGTCCGCCAGCAGGCCGGCCACCCAGTTGCCGGCCACCATGCCGAGGCCGAACGCGAGCAGGAAGACCGGGACCGCGGACTCGGGGAGCCCGCCGACGTCGGTGACGATGGGCGCGATGTAGGAGTAGACGCGCGAACATGCCGCCGAACCCGATCGCGCCGGCCAGCGATCGAACCACACCTGCGGCTTGCGCGAACGCCTGCAGCTCGCGCCGACCGGTCGCCGCGGGGTCGCCCGGGCAGGCCGGCACGAACGCCATCACCAGCGCGACGGTGAGCAGCGGCGAGCCCGGCGACCACCCAGTACGCCGCGCGCCAGCCGAGGGTCTGGCCCAGCCAGGTCGCGGCGGGGACGCCGATCACGTTGGCGACCGACAGGCCGAGCATCACCAGCGCGATCGGCGCGGCCCTTGCGGCTCGGGGGCGCCATGCTGGCGGCGACCAGCGAGGCGACGCCGAAGTAGGCGCCGTGCGGCAGGCCGTCGAGGAACCGGGCGACCATCAGCAGCTCGTAGTTCGCGGCCAGCGCGCTCGCGCGTTGAACACGGCGTACGCCGCCATCAGCCCGATCAGCAGCGCCGCGCCGCGGCAGCTTGGCGCCGAAGAACGCGATCAGCGGGGCGCCGACGACCACGCCCAGGGCGTACGCCGAGATGACGTGGCCGGCGGCCGGGATGGAGACGTCGACGCCCTCCGCGACCTGCGGGCAGCAGTCCCATCGTCACGAACTCGGTGGTGCCGATCGCGAACCCGCCCATGGCGAGCGCAAGCACGGCCAGCGTGAAGTGCCGGGTGCTGGCGGGCCGGGCCTCGGCTTCTACGGTCGCGGTCATCGTCACGCCATGCTCCAACGGGGAGCCCCGCGCGGCCTATTCCTCGACCGCCACCTCTGATGTGTTTGTCACCACGCGGGCCAGCCGGCTGCCCGGCTCGAGGTCGACCCGCACCGCGCCGTCGGCGGCGACGTGCACGTCCAGCCGCTCCGCGCCCACCCGCAGCCCCCGGAGCGAGAAGGCGCCGAGGGCGTGCTGGTGCGGGCGGGGTGGGTGACCACGCCGGCCGGCGCGTCGACCACCAGGCCGCGTGACCGCGACCAGGGCGGCCAGCGGTGCGGCGGCCGACCAGGCCTGGGGGCGGCAGGCGGCGGGGTAGGCGGACGGGAGGGGTACGTCGGCGGCCGCGTCGCCGCCGTACAGCTCGGGGAGGCGGTAGTCGACGCCCTCGGCGGCGACGAACAGCCCGCGGGCCAGCCGCGCCGCCTCGTCGAGGTGGCCGTCGGCCGCGAGGCCGCGGACCGCGATGGCGGTGTCGTGCGGCCAGACCGTGCCGCCGTGGTAGGAGAGCCGCGAGAAGCGCGGCGAGTCGGACGCGAGCGTGCGCAGGCCGAACCCGGAGTCGAGCCGCGGGTCGGCGAGCAGCGTCGCGACCCGCGCGGTCGCGCGGCTCGGTCGAGCAGGCCGGTGCCGAGCAGGTGACCCATGTTGGAGGTCACCGAGTCGACCGGGCGGCCGTCGCGGTCGAGGGCGATCGCGACGTGGCCGCCGGCCGGCGGAGCCGACCCAGAACGCCTCGTGCGAACCGGGCGCGCAGGTCCGCGGCCCACTCGACCAGGCCCGGGCACCGGCTCCTCGCCGAACGCCTCGAGCAGCGCGGCACCGCGGACCGCGGCGTCGTAGGCGTAGGCCTGCACCTCGCACAGCGCGATCGGCGGGTCGGCCAGCCGCCCGTCGGCGAACTGCACCGAGTCGTGGCTGTCCTTCCAGCCCTGGTTGGCGAGGCCGGAGCCGGTGTGGTCGACGTACCGCAGCCAGCCGGACGTCGGCGGACTGCGCCATCAGCCAGGCCAGGCAGCCCCGCACGGCGGGCAGCAGCGCGCGCACCTGGTCGGGTCGGCGCCCCAGGCGTGGGCGTCGGCGAGGGTGCACACGAACAGCGGCGTCGCGTCGACGGTGCCGTAGTAGAGCGGCGGCAGCGAGTGCGCGCGGCCGCGGCTCGGTCGCTGCGCACCTCGTGCAGGATCTTGCCGGGCTGCTCCTCGGTGGCCGGGTCGTCGCGGGTCCCCTGCCGGCGGGCGAGCACCCGCAGCGTCGAGAGCGCGAGCGCCGGTGTCGACCGGCACCAGCATCCGCGCCGCCCACAGCGAGTCGCGGCCGAACAGGGTGAGGAACCACGGGCTGCCGGCCGCGAGGAACCGGTCGCCGCCGTCGGCGCAGCAGCAGGCCCGTCGAGGTCGGCGAGGCTCTGCTCGGCGGTACGCCGCAGCCGGATGTCGGCGGCCTCGACGGCGACCGGCCAGCGCGGCCGGCCGACCCGGCAGCGAACTGCGGCTCGGTGCGTCGGTGCGGGCGCGGAGCGACGATCTCGCGGCGCTCGCCGCGGTCCAGCCGAAACCGCCAGGTGAGCCGGCCGGCGGCGGCGTCCACCTCGGGCGCGGGCTCGGCGCTCAGCCGACCTCGAGGTCGCCGTCCGCCCACCGGAGGCCGCCCGGCGTGCCGGCCGCGGCGCGCACGCGCGGGCCGGCGTCGCCGCGCTTGACCGCCGCCATCGGCTGGAGGTCGGTGCCGGCGGTCAGCCGGCAGCACGACGTCGACGGGCTCCTGGGCGACCGACTCGACCACGATCGTCTCGTCGACGGCGTCGCTCGGCGAGCGCGCGGAACCGGTCGAGCCGCACGGTCGGGTCGGGCAGCCGGTCGCCGAGGCCGCGCGCGACGTAGGAGAACTCCTGACGGTCGGCGCCGATCGTGGCCGACCGGACCAGGTCGAGGCCCGAGCCGTCGACGGCGAGCTCGAGCGTGTCGAGGAGGCGGACGTCGCCGACGTACCAGCCGCTCACGCCGCCGGGGCGGACCTGCCCGTCGGCGGCCGCGAGCAGCAGGCCCGGGCGCGGCGACGCACGACGACGAGGTCGTGCAGCAGCGGCTGCAGCCGGGGGGTTGTCTCGGACTGATGTGCTGGGTAACCTCCGTCACGGTGCGAGATTTTAACGCTAAACAGCGGGTCCGAGCCGCAAGAGCGGTCCCGACTCCGCACGGGCACGTCACCCTCGGCGACGTCGCCCGGCACGTCGGCGTCTCGCGCCCAGTCGGTCTCCAACGCGCTGAACAGCCCGGACCGGGTCGCGCCCGGCCACCCGCGACCGGATCCTGGCCGCGGTCCACGAGCTCGGCTACCGCCCCAACCGGTCCGCCCGCGCGCTGCGCAACCAGCGCTCGCGGCTGATCGGGGTCAAGGTGGAGGCGCTCGCGCGACGACCGGGCGGCCCTGCTGCTCGACCAGTTCCTGCACGCGCTCGCCGAGTCCGCCGGCGCGGCCGGCTGCCACCTCATCCTGTGCCACGCCGACGACGAGGCCGACGAGATCGCGGCGTACCGCGAGCTCCTCGCGACCACCGCGGTGGACGCGTTCGTGCTCGCCAGCACCCACACCGACGACGGCCGGGTCGCCGCCCTGCGCGAGCTGGGCGTCCCGTTCGCGACGTTCGGCCGCTCGTGGGACGGCGACGAGGACCTGGCCTGGGTCGACGTCGACGGCCGCTCCGGCATCCGCGCGGCCACCCAGCACGTCGCCGGCGCAGGGCCACCGCCGGATCGCGCACCTCGGCTGGCCCCTCGACTCCGAGACCGGCCGCGACCGGCGCCAGGGCTGGCTCGACGGCGCTCGCCGACCTCGGCCTCGAGCCCGACCTGCACGCCGAGGAGCCCGACGACTTCGACGCCGGCCGGGCCGCCGCCCACCGGCTGCTCGACGCGGCCGACCCGGCCACCGCGATCGTCTGCTCGTCCGACACCCTCGCCCTCGGCGTCGCTGCGCGCCCTGAGCGACCGCGGTCTGCGAGCCGGGCCGGACGTGGCGGTCACCGGCTTCGACAACTCCCCCGCCGCCGCGCTCACCACGCCCGGGCTGACCAGCCTCCGCCAGCCGCTCGAGCAGGTCGCCGCACGACCTGGTCGCCGCCCTCGAGCAGATGCTCGCCGGCGACACCCCGATCCGTCGGCAGACCCTGCTCCTGCCCGAGCTCGTCGTCCGCGACTCCAGCCGCACCGCACCGTCCCGCACCACCCGCACACCCAGCCAGGAGTAACGAACATGAAGAACCGTCTCGGGAACCGCCGCATCCTGCCCGCCCTCTGCCTCGCCGCGACCGGCGCCCTCGCGCTCGACCGCGTGCGGCTCCGGCTTCGAGGGCGACGACGAGTCCGGCGTCCGAGTCCTCCGGCGAGCTCTCCATCCTGATCGGCTCGTCCGGCGACGCCGAGACCAAGGCGGTCCAGGACGCCGTCGCCGCCTGGTCCGAGGACAGCGGCGTCAAGGCCGAGGTGACCGTCGCCTCCGACCTCGCCCAGCAGCTCAGCCAGGGCTTCGCCAGCAACAACCCGCCGGACGTCTTCTACGTGTCGACCGACCAGCTCGCGGGCTACGTCAGCAACGGCTCGCTCTACGCGTACGGCGACGACCTGTCGCAACGCCGGCGACTTCCTGCCCGACCCTGGTCGACGCGTTCACCGTCGACGACGAGTTCTACTGCGCACCCAAGGACTTCTCGACCCTCGGGCTGGTCATCAACACCGAAGCTCTGGAAGGACGCCGGCCTCACCGACGCCGACATCCCGACCACCTGGGACGAGCTCGACCGACGGTCGCCGACGAAGCTGACCAAGGGCAACGTCGTCGGGCCTGGGGTTCGGCCCGGAGTACGCAGCGGGTCGGCGCGTTCTTCCCGCAGGCCGGCGGCGCGATGACCAACGAGGACGGCACCGAGGCCACCGTCGACAGCCCGGAGAACCTCGAGGCGCTCGACCTACGTCAAGGGACTGATGGACGACGGTGTCGCGGCGTACTCCTCCGACCTCGGCGCCGGCTGGGGCGGCGAGGCGTTCGGCAAGCAGCTCTCGCGCGATGACCATCGAGGGCAGCTGGATCGGCGGCGCGATGAGCGCCGACTTCCCGGACGTCGACTACACCGTGGCCGAGCTGCCGCAGGGTCCGGCCGGGCCGGGCACGCTCGCGTTCACCAACTGCTGGGGCATCGCCGAGGCCAGCGGCGACAAGGACGACGCCGTCGACCTCGTCGAGTACCTCACCAGCGAGGACCAGCAGCTGGCCTTCGCCGACGCGTTCGGCGTGATCCCGTCGCGTCGAGTCGGCGGCCGAGCAGTACCAGCAGGACCACCCGGACTACGCGGCGTTCGTCGCCGGCGCCGACTACGCCCAGAACCCGCCGTCGCGAGCAGGGCGCCGCCGACGTGATCGCCGACTTCAACGCCCAGCTCGAGGGCCTGAAGGACGGCGACCCGGCGGCGATCCTGGCCTCGGTCCAGGATCGACTGCAGGCGGTCGCTCGACGCTGACACAGTGAGCCCGGCGCGCGATCCGTCGATCAACCGGGGCCGCACCCGCGACGGCTGGCTGTTCGTCGGCCCGGCGGTCCTGGTGCTCGGCCTGTTCCTGGCGCTGCCGGTGCTGATGGCGCTCTGGGTGAGCGTGTCCGACTGGCGCGGCAGCGGCAGCCCGCTGTCGTCCGACGTCGGGTTCGTCGGCCTCGACAACTACCGGGCGATCCTGACCGGCGGCACGCTCGCCGCAGCGCGACTTCGGGACGTCGCTGCGCAACAACTTCTACTACGTGCTGTTCGTGGTGCCGCTGCAGACGGCGCTGGCGCTGTTCCTCGCGATGCTCGTGCACACGCGGATGCTGCGCGGCCGCGGCTTCTTCCGCACGGCGTTCTACTTCCCGTCGGTGACCAGCTCGGTGGCGATCACGGTGCTGTGGCTGTTCCTGTTCAGCACCACCGGCGCCGTGAACAAGGTGCTGGGCTGGGTCGGGCTCAACGGCCCGAACTGGTTCCAGGACCCGCGCGGCTCCTCCACGTGGCTCTCGGCGGGTTCGGCGTCGACGCCGGGCCGAGCGCGCTGACCGACCACGACTTCCTCGGCGTCAGCTGGTGGGACTGGCTGGCCGGGCCGTCGGTCGCGATGTCGGCGCTCGTCCTGCTGGCGTCGTTCACCACGTCCGGGCACGTTCATGCTGCTGTTCATCGCGGCGCTGCAACAACATCGGCGAGGAGATCGACGAGGCCGGGATGGTGGACGGCGCCAACGCCTGGCAGCGGTTCCGCCACCTGACCCTGCCGATGCTGCGGCCGACGCATGTTCACGGTGCTCACGCTCGGGCCTGATCGGCACCTGGCAGGTGTTCGACCAGATCTACACCGGCACCCAGGGCGGGCCCGGCGAAGACCACGCTGACGCCGGCGTACCTCTCCTTCAACACCGCCTTCAACAACCAGAACTGGGGCCAGGGCGCGGCGATCGCGTTCATCCTGTTCGCGATCATCGTGGTGCTCACGCTGGTCCAGCGGGCGCTGCTGAGGAGCAACACATGAGCGCCCGCGAGCTGTCCGCGTCGGCGACACTCGGCGCTGTACGCCGTGCTGGTCGCTGCTCGCGGTCGCTCTACATCCTGCCGTTCCTGATCGACGTCTCGACGTCGTTCAAGACCGAGGCCGAAGCGGCCGAGGACCCGCTCTCGCTGATCCCGCGACACGTTCACGACCGAGGCGTACCGGGAGCTCTTCCTCAACTCGCGACTTCCCGCTGTGGTTCGCGAACTCGGCCGTCGTCACGCTGGCGGTGACCGCTCGGGCCGGGTGCTCTTCGACTCGCTCGCCGGCTACGCGCTGGCGCGGATCCCGTTCCGCGGGCGGGCGATGCTCTTCGCCACTGCTGATCGCGGTGATGGCGGTGCCGAACGTCGTACTGCTGATCCCGAAGTTCCTGGTCATCAACCAGCTCGGGATGTACGACTCCTACAGCGGCCTGATCATCCCGCTGCTGGCCGACGCAGCCGGGCATCTTCATCATGAAGAGCTTCTTCGAGTCGATCCCGGTGAGCGTCGAGGAGCAGGCCCGGATCGACGGCGCCGGCACGCTGCGGATCTTCTGGTCGATCGTGCTGCCGATGGCCCGGCCGGCCCTGATGACGATCGTGATCCTGTCCTTCCAGGGCTCCTGGAACGAGCTCAACCACTTCATCGTCGCGAGCTCCGACCCCGAGCCTGTTCACGCTGACCAAGGGCGTGGCCCAGCTGGCGTCGGGCGCCCTGAGCCAGGGCACGCAGTACCCCGTCAAGCTGGCCGCCGCCGCGGTGATGACGATCCCGGTCGCGATCGTGTTCTTCATCTTCCAGAAGCGGATCATGAACGCCAGCGCGGGCGCGGTGAAGGAGTAGCCGCCGGCATACTTCACAACCTGGCCCGAGCTCGGCGCGCACGCGCGGCCGGCGTACTCGCCGACGTCGGTGAACCCGCCGCCGAGCTCGAGGGTCTGGCTGCTGCGGGCCACGATGTCGCGGTCCGGGTTGTAGACCTTGAGCTGGTCGGTCGGCCCGACGCGCTGCACGGTCGCCTCGTAGTCGGCCGGCCAGACCAGGTCGACCTGGGTGCCGTCGCCGGCGTCGAGCCGCAGGCACCCGTCGTCGCCCAGCACCAGCTCGCCGGTCGCCAGCGCCTGGTCGGACGGGTCGCCGGGCTCCCAGTCCGAGGTGAGGATCCGGATCCGGTCGCCGTCGACCAGCTGTTCGTTGTCGTAGTGGAAGTGGAGGTAGGTGAAGCCCAGGGCGGCGATCAGGATCGGCACCGCGACGCAGATGGCGTACCCGAACGGGCTCAGGGTCCGCCGACCGATGTCGGGCGGCCGCGGCGTGTCGGGTGCCCGGGTCTCGCTCACAGGTCGTCCCGCCGAGGCGACGGCGAGCGACCTCGTTGAACGGTCGCGGACGGGCGCATCACCGCGGCGGCCTTGTCCGCGTCGGGGCGGTAGTAGCCGCCGATGTCGGCCGGGCTGCCCTGCACGCCGAGCAGCTCGTCGACGATCTGCTGCTCCTGCGCCGCCAGCGTCTCGGCGAACGGCTTGAAGACCGCGGCCAGGTCGCTGTCCTCGGTCTGGGCGGCCAGCTCCTGGGCCCAGTAGAGCGCCAGGTAGAAGTGCGAGCCGCGGTTGTCGATGCCGCCGAGCTTGCGGGTGGGCGACTTGTCGTTCTCGAGGAACGTGCCGGTGGCCTTGTCGAGGGTGTCGGCCAGGACCTGGGCGCCGTGGTTGTCGGCGTAGCCGGCGAGGTGCTCGAACGACGCGGCCAGCGCGAAGAACTCGCCGAGGCTGTCCCAGCGCAGGTAGTTCTCCTTGACCAGCTGCTGGACGTGCTTGGGGGCCGAGCCGCCGGCGCCGGTCTCGAACAGGCCGCCGCCGTTCATCAGCGGGACGATCGACAGCATCTTGGCGCGAGGTGCCGAGCTCGAGGATCGGGAACAGGTCGGTGTTGTAGTCACGCAGCACGTTGCCGGTCACCGAGATCGTGTCCTCGCCCCTGCGGATCCGCTCCAGGGAGAACGCCGTGGCGTCGGCCGGCTTCATGATCTCGATGGTCAGCCCGTCGGTGTCGTGCTCGGGCAGGTACTCGTTGACCTTGGCGATCAGGTTCGCGTCGTGGGCGCGGGCCTCGTCGAGCCAGAACACCGCGGGCGAGCCGGTGGCCCGGGCGCGGGTGACGGCGAGCTTGACCCAGTCGCGGATCGGCTCGTCCTTGGTCTGGCAGGCGCGCCAGATGTCGCCGGGCTCGACGGTGTGCTCGATGAGGGTGTCGCCGGCGCCGTTCACGACCTGGACCACTCCGGCGGCCGGGACCTCGAAGGTCTTGTCGTGCGAGCCGTACTCCTCGGCCGCCTTGGCCATCAGGCCGACGTTGGGCACCGAGCCCATGGTGGCCGGGTCGAAGGCGCCGTGGGCGCGGCAGTCGTCGAGGACGGTCTGGTAGACGCCGGCGTACGACGAGTCGGGGATCACGGCGAGCGTGTCGTGCTCCTCGCCGTCAGGACCCCACATGTGCCCCGAGCTGCGGATCATCGCCGGCATCGAGGCGTCGACGATCACGTCGGACGGGACGTGCAGGTTGGTGATGCCCTTGTCGGAGTCGACCATCGCCAGGTCCGGGCCGTCGTCGAGCCCCTGCTGGACGGCGGCCGCGATCGCGTCGCCCTCGGGCAGTGCCACCACCGCGGAGAGCAGCGCGCCGAGACCGTCGTTGGGCGAGATGCCCGCGGTCTTGAGCGCGGCGCCGTACTGCTCGAACAGGGTGGGGAAGAAGGCCTGGACGACGTGGCCGAAGATGATCGGGTCGGAGACCTTCATCATCGTGGCCTTGAGGTGCACCGAGAACAGCACGTCGTCCGCCTTGGCCCGCGCGATCTGCTCGGCGAGGAAGCGGCGCAGCGCCGCGACGTTCATGTAGGTGCCGTCGACGACCTCGCCGGCGAGCACCGGGATCGACTCCTTGAGCACGGTGACCGTGCCGTCCGCGGCGACGTGCTCGATGCGCAGCGTGTCGTCGGACTCGATGACCACGGACTGCTCGTTGGAGCGGAAGTCGTCCTTGCCCATGGTCGCCACGTTGGTCTTCGAGTCGGCCGACCAGGCGCCCATGCGGTGCGGGTGCGCCTTGGCGTAGGCCTTGACCGACGCCGGCGCCCGGCGGTCGGAGTTGCCCTCGCGCAGCACCGGGTTGACCGCCGAGCCCATGACCTTGCCGTAGCGCGCCCGGATGTCGTTGTCCTCGTCGCTCTTCGGGTTCTCCGGGTAGTCGGGCAGGTCGTAGCCCTGCTCCTGGAGCTCCTTGACCGCCGCCTTGAGCTGCGGGACCGAGGCCGAGACGTTGGGCAGCTTGATGATGTTGGCTTCCGGCTTCGTGGCCAGCGCACCGAGCTCCTCGAGCGCGTCGTCCATCCGCTGCTCGTCGGTGAGCACGTCGGGGAACTGGGCGATGATCCGGCCCGCCAGGGAGATGTCGCGGGTCTCGACCTCGACGCCGGCCTTGGCGGCGTACGCCTCGATGATCGGCAGGAACGAGTACGTCGCGAGCAGCGGCGCCTCGTCGGTGTGCGTGTAGATGATCCTGGCCATGGCTGCGGTCGCTCCTGTGCGCGGCGGGCGGTTTCGTCCGGACAATGTCTTGACGTCAAGATACCTGACGTCGGCGGGACGTCGGCACCCGGCCAGCCTCGCACTGGGAACTGGGGGGCGCAAAGCCAAGCGTTTCGTGACTAGGCTGCGGCCATGGCTGACTCCTCGACCACTGTCCAGAAGATCTCTGCCGAAGCGCTCGGGACGTTCATCCTCGTGTTCATCGGCTGTGGCACCGCCATCTTCAGCGGCGGCGACTACGTCGCCATCGGACTCGCGTTCGGGCTCACGGTCCTCGCGGGCGCCTACGCGTTCGGCCGGATCACGGGCGCCCACTTCAACCCCGCCGTGTCGGTCGGGGCGGCGCTCAGCGGCCGGATGGCGTGGCGCCAGGTGCCGACGTACGTCGCAGCTCAGTTCGGGGGCGCGGTGGTCGCCGGCCTGGCGCTGTTCATCCTGGTCCAGGGCATCGACGGCTACGACGTCAGCGAGTCGGGGCTGGCCCAGAACAGCTTCGGCGACGACGGCACCGGCTACGCGTGGTGGGCGGCACTCCTGGTCGAGATCATCCTGACCGCGATCTTCGTCTACGTGATCCTCGCCGTCACCGACGCGCGCAACGAGCACCCGGCCCTGGCGCCTGCCGCGATCGGCCTGACCCTCACGATGATCCACTTCGCGTCGATCAGCCTCACCGGCACCTCGGTCAACCCGGTTCGCTCCATCGGCGTCGGGATCTTCGCCGGAAGCGACGCGATCATCCAGCTCTGGCTGTTCATCGTCGGGCCGCTGGTCGGCGCTGCGATCGCGGGCATCACCTACCCGATGATCTTCGGTCACGGCACCGACCCGGTGGTCGGCTCGGGGCTGACCTTCGGCCGGCCCTCCCCGGCCGCGGTGCCCGGCTACGGCGCGCCCGACCAGTACCAGCAGGAGTGGAACCAGCAGCAGACCGCCCAGGACCAGGCGGCGTGGGAGCAGGAGCCGATCATCCAGGACGGCTGGCAGTGGGACCACGCCGCTCAGGAGTGGAAGCCCCTGGAGCAGTGGCAGGCACCGCCGGCCCAGGCCGCCCCGGCGCCGACCCCCACCCCGGATCCGACGCCTACGCCGGCCCCCGCTCCGGCCCAGCCCACTCCCCCGAGCCCACCCGGCAGCAGCCGCCGCAGCCGGACCCGGGCACGGAGACCACCCAGCTCCGCCCACCGGAGTGAGCGAGCTCTAGCTCGACGAAGTGGGAGCGCTCTGCAGCTCGGCGATGTAGACGGGGCCGGAGGTCGAGATCTCCTCGACCAGACCGACCCCGCGCTCGAAGAACGCGCGCCTCGCGGCGTCGGGCTCGAGCGGGTTGCTGATGTCGAGGCCCACCAGGTGGGTGTACCTCCCCGCCGGAGTGTCTTCGACGTGGTCGCGGGTCTCGACCGTCATCCGCACGTCCACCACGTCCGCGTCGTACGCAGCGCGCCAGCCGTCGCCCACCCGTGGCGTCGCCGGCATGGCGACGCCCGCCTGGGCGCCGTCCTCGCCGGCCAGCCACACGCCCTCCCGGCCGAACCACCACACGTTGCCGTGCCGGTCCTGGGCGTAGTAGTCGACGACCTCGTCGCCGGTCGGCTCGGTGCGGCGCACCGGGGTGGTCGCCACGCCCGCGACGTCGCGCGTCGTGTCCTCGACGGTGATGACGAGAGTCCCCGGCGTGGCGCCGGTCACGGAGTATCGCCAGGTGGCCCCGGGTTCGAGTGCCAGCCACGGGTTGTCGACGCCGCGCACGAAGTCCTCGGGGTCCGGTGACGGTGTCGGGATCTGCAGCTCGTCGATGCCCGAGGGCGGGCTGTCGGGTGAGGCATCGCTGCACCCGCCGGCGACGAGGACGACGGCCACGGCGAGCGCGACGCACCAGTCCGGTCGCCTCGCCACCCTCCCATCGTCGCGCACGAGCCCGCTGCTAGCGTCCATTGGGCCAGCCCTCTCACCCAGGAGTACGTCGTGAGCTCTGCCCCTTTGAAGGTCGCCGTCACCGGCGCTGCCGGCCAGATCGGCTACAGCCTGCTGTTCCGCCTGGCGAGCGGCTCGCTGGCCGGCGACCGCCCGATCGAGCTGCGGCTGCTGGAGATCGAGCCCGCGCTGAAGTCGCTCGAGGGCGTCGTCATGGAGCTCGACGACTGCGCGTTCCCGAACCTCGCCGGCGTCGAGATCGGTGCCGACGCGGAGAAGATCTTCGACGGCGTGAACCTCGCCCTGCTGGTCGGCGCCCGGCCGCGCGGCCCGGGCATGGAGCGCAGCGACCTGCTCTCGGCCAACGGCGCGATCTTCACCGCCCAGGGCCAGGCCCTCAACAAGGTGGCCGCTGACGACGTTCGCATCGGGGTGACCGGCAACCCGGCCAACACCAACGCCCTGATCGCCCGCTCCAACGCCCCCGACATCCCGGTCGACCGGTTCTCCGCGTTGACCCGCCTCGACCACAACCGCGCCATCTCCCAGCTGGCCGCCAAGACCGGCGCCCCGGTCACCGACATCAAGCAGATGACGATCTGGGGCAACCACTCCGCGACCCAGTACCCCGACCTGTTCCACGCCGAGGTCGGCGGCCGCAACGCCGCCGAGGTGGTCGGCGACCAGGACTGGGTCGAGAACACGTTCATCCCGACCGTCGCCAAGCGCGGCGCCGCCATCATCGAGGCCCGCGGCTCCTCCTCGGCCGCGTCCGCCGCCTCCGCGACGATCGACGCCGCCCACGACTGGCTGTTCGGTTCCGCAGACGGCGACTGGGTGTCGATGGCGGTCGTGTCCGACGGCTCCTACGGCGTTCCCGAGGGGCTCGTCTCGTCGTTCCCGGTCATCTGCAAGGACGGCGACTGGGAGATCGTCCAGGGCCTCGACATCGACGACTTCTCGCGCGGCCGGATCGACGCCTCCGTCGCCGAGCTCGGCGAGGAGCGCGACGCCGTCAAGGAGCTCGGGCTGATCTAGCCGGGCTGGTTGGGGATCGTGGTCACGAGGAAGAAGATCGCGGCACCCACCCCGCCGAGCAGCACGGCGTCGAAGAACCGGTTCCGTACGGCGAGCATGCCTGCGTCGCGAGCCGGCAGCACCAGCCGCAGCAGCGCGGCGAAGCAGAGCGCGCCGGCCAGGCACCGGATGCCGAGCCGCCAGTCGCCGGTCCAGACGATCGCGATGCCGACCGCGGCCGTCACGAGCACGAGCAGGTAGAACGCACCGCCGATCGTGGACGGGTAGCGGCGCTCCTCCTCGAGCGCCTCGTGCTCCTCGGCGGCCGCGTCGAGCTCCTCGGCGATCTCCTCCGGGGAGGGGACCGGCTCGTCGCCTGAGCCGCCCGGGACGGGCGACTCGGCGGGCGGCTGGTCGGTCACGAAGGTCACCCGGCCGCCCGCTCCGCCGTCAGCACGACGTTGCTGAGCAGCATCGCGCGGGTCATCGGGTCCGACCCCGCCCGGGTTCGGCGAGACCCAGCCCGCGACGTCCCAGACGTCATCGGCCACGTCACCGGCGATCTTGCCGTCGACCCGCGAGACGCCGACGTCGAGCACGGCGGCACCGGGCTTGACCATGTCGCCGGTGATGATGCCGGGCACGCCGGCGGCGGCGACGATGATGTCCGCGGTCCGGGTGTGCGCGGCCAGGTCGCGGGTGCGGGTGTGGCAGAGGGTGACCGTGGCGTTCTCGGACTTGCGGGTCAGCAGCAGCCCCAGCGGACGGCCCACGGTGAGGCCGCGGCCGAGCACGGTCACCTCGGCGCCCTCGATCTGGATCCCGTGGCGGCGCAGCAGCTCGATGCAGCCGATCGGCGTGCAGGGCAGCGAGCCCGGCTCGCCGAGGACGAGCTTGCCGAGGTTGACCGGGTGCAGGCCGTCGACGTCCTTGTCGGGGTCGACGCGGGAGAGCAGCGCGAACTCGTCCAGCCCGGTCGGCTGCTGCACCAGGAAGCCGGTGCAGGACGGGTCGGCGTTCAGCTCGTCGATCACCGCCTCGACCTCGGCCTGGCTCGCGGTGGCGGGCAGGTCGCGCCGGATCGACTCGATACCGATCTCGGCACAGTCCTTGTGCTTGGCGGCGACGTACCAGTGCGAGCCCGGGTCGTCGCCGACCAGCACCGTCCCGAGCCCGGGGACGACGCCCCGCTCCCGGAGCGCCGCGACGCGCTCGGCCAGCTCGGCCTTGATCGCCTTCAGCGTGGTCGAGCCGTCGAGCTTCTGTGCAGTCATGGGTCCTCTGGATCAGTGGAAGAAGTGCCGGGTGCCGGTGAAGTACATGGTCACGCCGGCCGCCTTGGCCGCCTCGACGGTGAGCTCGTCGCGCATCGACCCCCCTGGCTGCACGATGGCACGGACCCCGGCGTCGATGAGGATCTGGGGTCCGTCCTCGAACGGGAAGAACGCGTCGGAGGCCGCCACCGACCCCTTGGCCCGGTCTCCCGCCCGGGAGACCGCGAGCCGGCAGGAGTCGACGCGGTTCACCTGGCCCATGCCGATGCCGACCGAGGCGCCGTCCCTGGCCAGCAGGATCGCGTTCGACTTCACCGCCCGGCAGGCCTTCCACGCGAAGGCGAGATCGGCGAGGACGTCGTCAGGAGCCGCCTCGCCGGTCGCCAGCGTCCACGTCGACGGGTCGTCGCCCTCCGCGTCGACGTGGTCGACGCGCTGCATCAGCACACCGCCGCTGATCCCGCGGAACTCCACGGGGTCGGGGTGCTCGTCGGGCGGGCACACGAGGATCCGGATGTTCTTCTTGCCCTGCAGGACCTCCACCGCGCCGTCGTCGTACGCCGGCGCGACGATCACCTCGGTGAAGATCTCGGCGACCTGCTCGGCCATCGCCACCGAGACCGGCCGGTTGACCGCGATCACGCCGCCGAACGCCGAGGTCGGGTCGCACTCGTGGGCCCGGCGGTGCGCCTCGGCCACGTCCGCGCCGACCGCGATGCCGCACGGGTTCGCGTGCTTGATGATCGCCACCGCCGGGTCGGTGAAGTCGTACGCCGCCCGCCGGGCCGCGTCGGTGTCGACGTAGTTGTTGTAGGACATCTCCTTGCCGTGCAGCTGCTCGGCGGAGGCGAGGCCGCCGCGCCAGTGGCGGTAGAGCGCGGCCGGCTGGTGCGGGTTCTCTCCGTAGCGCAGCACCGCCGCCTTGTCCCACGTGGCGCCGGTCCAGGACGGGAACCCCGTCCCCTCGGACGTGTCGGTGAGCACGCTGCTCATCCAGCTCGCGACCGCGACGTCGTACGTCGCCGTGTGCTGGAACGCCTCCGCGGCGAGCCGCTGCCGCTCGGCCAGGGTGAAGCCTCCCGCGGCGACTGCGGCGATCACGTCGGCGTACCGCGCCGGGCTGGTGACGATGGCGACCGAGGGATGGTTCTTGGCCGCCGCCCGGACCATCGACGGCCCGCCGATGTCGATCTGCTCGACGCACTCGTCGGGGCTGGCGCCGGACAGGACGGTCTGGCGGAACGGATAGAGGTTCGAGACCACGAGGTCGAACGGCTCGATGCCCAGCTCCTCGAGCTGCTGGACGTGGGAGTCGAGCCGACGGTCGGCGAGGATGCCGGCGTGCACCTTCGGGTGCAGGGTCTTCACCCGGCCGTCGAGGCACTCCGGGAAGCCGGTGAGCTCCTCGACCTTGGTGACCGGGATGCCGAGCCCCTCGATCAGCGCGGCCGAGCCGCCGGTGGACACCAGCGCCACGCCCGCCTCGTGCAGGTCGCGGACCAGCTCCTCGAGCCCGGACTTGTCGTAGACCGAGACCAGGGCCCGCTTGATCGGGATCCGGTTGTCGTGTGTCAGCCAAGGCGGACCTTCCTGTCCTCGATGGTGAAGCCCCGGCGCGCCATCGCGCCGACCGTGTCGACCAGCAGCGCGCGCTCGGCGACCTTGATCCGCTCGTGCAGCGAATCGGACGTGTCGTCGTCCTCGACCCGGACCGCGGCCTGGGCCACGATCGGGCCGGTGTCGACGCCGTCGTCGACGAAGAAGATCGTGCAGCCGGTGACCTTGACGCCGTACGCCAGCGCATCGGCGGCGCCGTGCATGCCGGGGAACGCCGGGCTCAGCGCGGGGTGGGTGTTGACGAACCGGCCGCCGAACTCGGTCAGGAACGCGGTGCCGACCAGCTTCATGAAGCCGGCGGAGATGACCAGGTCGGGCCGGTGCTCGGCGACGGACGCGGTGAGCGCGCTGTCCCAGGCGGCGCGGTCCGTGAAGTCCTTGACCCGGTGGACGAACGTCGGCAGTCCGGCCCGTTCGGCACGGGCCAGCCCCTCGATGCCGTCCCGGTCGGCGCCGACCGCAACGACCTGCGCGCCGTACGCCGGGTCCGTTGCCGCGTCCAGCAGCGCCTGGAGGTTGGTGCCCGTCCCCGAGACGAGGACCACGAGGCGGGCGGGAGCTGCCTCGGACGAGGGGATCGGCACGGATCGTGAGTCTAGGGCGCGGGGTCTTCGTCGTTCTCGTCAGGCTCCGGGAGCGGCTCGAGGCGGCGGCGCTGCCAGAAGGTGGCGATCAGGCCGCCGATGAGGCCGCCGACGCCGAAGGCGGTGACGGCGTGCACCAGGACCGCACCGGCGAGCGGACCGACGTCGGCCATCCGGCCCGGGCCGACCGCGCCGCCGGCCAGCAGCGCGAGGATGCCGAACAGGAGGCCGGCGAGCATGCCGCCGCCGCAGCCGTGGAGGGCTCCCTCCTCCCAGCGGTACGTCGGGTGGTGGCGCTGCGCTCTCATCGCACCGAGCGCCGCAACGAGGGGCGGCACGCCGATGAGGGCGGACGTCCAGCCCGGCGTCGGTCCGGTGTCGGGCAACGCGGCGAGCAGCGGGAACATCGGCAGTGCGCCGACGGTGACGACGGCGGGCGAGACGATCGTGTGGGTCCCGACCGTGAAGCCGGGGCCGAGCAGGTAGGAGCCGGAGAAGACCACGGCGTTCGGGACCACCAGCAGCGAGATGACGACCAGCTGCACGGTGGCGCCCGTGTCGGTGTGCAGCTGCGAGGTGACGTTGAGCGCGGTGTCGAAGTCGGTGACGAGCGCGACCAGGAACGCGACCAGGGCGACGACGAGCCACAGCCTGACCACCTGGCGGCACGCGGCCGCGACCGCGACGACGGACGCCGGGAGGGTGGCGGTCCAGATCGCGGCGCGGCCGGAGCCGATCGCGATCGCGGGCGCGCCGAGCACGCCGCAGAGCAGGAACGACCAGAGCACGACCCGAGAGGTGTCGGGCGCCGTGGCGGCGGTCGAGGCGAGCGCGCAGGTGACGGCGGCGACCGCGACGTAGCCGGCGGCGTAGAGCAGCGCCGCCACCGGGACCGTCCAGTCCCGTTCGCCGTCGGCGATCCGCTGGGCGTCCGGGCCATGGCCCGAGATCGAGTCACCGAGCCGGTGACCGATCCGCCACGTCACCCAGCCGCAGGCGAGCGTGATGCCCAGCGGCATGACGGAGACCAGCGCGCCCCCGACATGCACCCCGGAGCCGTGGGCCATCAGCCAGGCCAGCGCGCCCACCCAGAGCCCGCCACGCGGGGTGCCGTGGGCGCCCGCGTCGGTGAGGAACCAGCCGGCCACCCCGAGCGCCAGGCAGACCAGGAGCGTGCTGGCCGCCGCAGCGGCGCCGGCCAGCGTGGCCAGGAGCACCAGCGGACGCCGGTGGCGCAGGTCACGCCGGAGCTCCCCCGCCGACGGGCGGGTGCGGTCGGGCATCAGCGCGGTCATTGTCGAACCATCTTCAGGGCCGTGGGACGCCGTACGTCGCTGCCACGCCGACCCCCGGCGAATCGCGCTCGCGAATGGGCGCCGTCAGGCCGTGGTCGCTACCGTGGTTCAGCCATGTCCACCCCACGACGTTCTTCGTCTCCCCCGCTGCGCTCTTCCGCCGAACAACGCCGCGGGGACCCCGGAAAAAACTGATGCCCCGCACGCTTCCCCGCTCGAACCCGCGGAGTCCAGAAGGCTTCGAAGCCTTCTACAAGGACGTCCGGGGGCGACTCCTCCTCCAGAGCTACGCGCTCACCGGCGACCTGCTCGCCGCGCAGCGCGCCGTCCGCGACGCCATGGTCGTGGCCTGGCACCACTGGCGCAAGGTGTCGCGGCTCGAGGAGCCCGAGGACTACGTGCGCCCGCTGGCCTGGACCCGGGCCCAGCGCCGGAGCAGTGCCCGCTGGTGGGCGCGGCAGAAGGACATCGACGCCGAGACCCGGGCCACGCTGGACGCACTCGGGAAGCTGTCGACCACCCAGCGCAAGGTGCTCCTGCTGACCCACCTGACCTCGCTCCCGATCGACCACATGGCGCGCGAGGCCGGCATCACGCGCGCCACCGCCGAGCGGGAGCTGCAGACGGCGAGCGCGCACTTCGCCGTGCACCGCGAGGTCCCGTCCACCGCGATCCGAGGCGTGCTCGAGGCGCTCGCGCCGGCACTGGAGTCGGTCCGCTGGCCGCGGCCCTCGATCGTGATGCGGGCGGGCTCGGCGCGCCGCCGCGCGCACACGGCCGTGGGCGTCGCGACCGCCGTCGCCGCGGTCCTGGTCTCGGGCTCGCTGGTGACCGACGCGTCCGGCGCGCGGCCGGCACTGGCGTCCAAGGGCATCTTCGACGGCAGCTCGGGCCCGCAGCAGAAGGAGACGCCGCCGCCCCCGCCGCCCGACCCGCTGAGCCCCGAGGCGCTGCTCAACCTCCAGCAGGTGTCGGCGGCGATCCCCGGCAGCTGGACCGAGGGAGCCACGAGCACCAACACCGGCGGCGACGGTCTGGTCTTCACCTGCCAGGGCAGCCGGTACGCCGACATGCACGGCATCGGTGCGCTGGTGCGGACGTTCACCGGTACGGCGCCGAAGGCCCCCAAGGGCACCAAACCGCCGCCAGGTCCGCTCACCGCGGGACAGTCGGCCGAGGCCTCCGCCGACGAGGCCGCCGGTGAGCGCACGTACAAGACCACGCTCGACTGGTACGCCGGATGCGCAAGCCCCAGGGTCCAGCTGCTCTCGACGCACCGCGTCGTGGGAGTCGGCGACGAGGCGATGCTGCTGGTGCTCCGCGACTGGACCGAGCCGGTCACCACCCAGGTCGTCGGCGTGGCCCGCACCGGTGGGCTCACGACCACCGTGGTCAACACCGTCACGGGGATGACCGACCCGAAGAAGGAGCCGGACCTCGACCCGAGCGCCGGGCTGCTCGCCACCGCTGTCTCCGGCCTCTGCACCCTGCCGGACGCCGGCAACTGTGCGGTGACGCCGAAGCTGAGGGAGTCCGAGCCGGTCCCGGTCGGCAAGCACCCCTCACTCCTGATCGAGGCCGACCTGCCGCCCGTACCCACCATCGACCAGCCCTGGGTCGGCACCGAGCCGACCAAGGCCAAGGTGAACGTCGCCGCGACCCGCTGCGACGACACCCAGTTCACCGGACCGGGCTTCTCCAAGTCGCTGACCCGCACGTTCGTGATCCCGGCCGCGACCCAGCTGCCGCCCGAGTTCGGTCTCTCCGAGTCGGTCGGCGCGCTGCCCCCGAAGCAGGCGCACGCCTTCATCAGCGACATCCGCGACAAGCTCGCGAAGTGTCCCGACGACGACCTCGGCACCGACGTCGAGAAGATCGCCGTGGAGGAGAGCGGCCGCCGCGACCTCTACGTGTGGCGGCTCACGGTCGAGGTGTCCGAGGACCGCTCCGTGCGGTTCCTGATGGCCGCCATCCGCGAGGGCGGCGCGGTCGCGCAGCTGACCTTCGTGCCCTCGGAGGACGTGAGCATCGGCGCCGACCCGTTCGTCACCCTGGCGCACCGCGCCCAGGAACGGCTCCGGCAGCTGGCCACCCCCGACTGAAAAACGTCCTGCCGCGGTCGCAACCCGACCGTTCGCCGGGCGTACCACTGCCGACAGACCCGGATGCACGAGGAACAGAGGGCGATGGACGAGTCCGAGTTCGACGACTTCTACACGCTCGTCGTTCGCCACGGATCACCGCACAGGTCTACGCCATGATCGGAGACCGGGACGAGGCCCAGGAGTGCGTCCAGGAGGCGTTCGTCCGCGCCTGGTCGCTGCCGTCGGCAGCTGGACAGGACCGGGCACCCCGAGGCATGGGTGCGCACGACGGCGTACCGGCTCGCGGTCAGCCGGTGGCGGCGCACGGTGCGCGGCCGCCGCGCCGCCCGACCGGGCCCTGTCCGGCATCGGCGTGACCGCGCCACCCAGCGACAGCGCACGTCGCCGTCGTAGAGGCGCTCAAGCAGCTTCCCGAGGCGCAGCGCAGGGTGCTCGTGCTGCACCACATCGCCGACCTGCCGGTCCACGAGGTGGCCCACGAGACCGGCGTACCCGAGGGGACGGTCAAGGCCCGGCTCAGCCGCGGCCGCACCGCCCTCGCCGCCCTGCTCGTCCGACCTCACGGGGGCCTCACGAAGGACCACCCGTGCCTGACCTCGTCCGAGCCTCGACCAACTTCGACCAGGGACTCCCGCTCATGAACCCGCTCCCGCCCTCCGAGGTCGCCGCCGCGGCGACCGCCTGCGCCGGCGCAACGACCGCGCTCGCCGTCGGCGTCGGCGTCGCCTGGCGGCCGCGCTGGCCATCGGCACGCCCGTCATCGCGCTGAGCGGGGGCGACGGCGGCCGAGGCGTCGAGCCCGCGCCCAGCCCGACCATCCGCACGATCGTCACCAGCATCCCCGCGGGCTTCCCGCTGGGCGACGGCATCGGCACCGCCGACGACGCCGCCCACGTCGGCGAGGAGCGCGGTGAGGTCGTGTTCACCGAGATCGCGATCTGCGGCCGCTCCGCCTGGACGCTCGACGGAGGGCCTCGACCCGGCCGTGGACGCGCTGGGCGCGCTCTGGTTCTAACCCCGGGCGCGAGGGCCACGAGGGCACTGAGCAGCGCACGCTCGCTGACGTACGCCGACGCACCGCAGCGCACAGAGCGCCCTGCGAACCGTGCTATCGCCGTGGCCGAGTGCGCCCCGACGGCAGGTGTTGATCGGCCCCGAGCTCGCCATCGAACCGCACATGCTGGTGTCGGACGCCGGCGACGAGTCCTTCGCGTACGTCGACCGGTACATGGAGGCAGGCATCGGATACACCGGCGCGGCGGACCGTCTACCTGGTGGTCCGCGTCGGAAACGCGCTGCTCATCGACAAGATCCGCTATTGACGGCGCGCGCCGAACTGCGGTACCACCAGGACGCCGTAGACCGTGCTCGCCGAGCGTCTCCGACCGCCGTGGTCGAGGCGATGTGTGAGTTTTCGGCGTACGGTTGCTGACAACCTTTGCCCGGTGACGCGGGTCCCACCTGTGTGCGCCGACTGATTCCCTTGCTTCTCGCCGCCGTGCTGGTGGCCGCCGGCTGCGGCACCGAACGCCCGCGGCGCGGCACCGGATACCGGTGCCACGCTGCAGCCCGTCGCCGAGCACGACGACCGCACTGTCTCCCACGCCGACCCCGACCCCGCCGCCGCGTGAGCCTTCCGGGCCGCTGGCCGACTTCCAGCACGTCCTCGGTCCCGACGGCATCGGTGCCCTGCGGCTGGGCATGTCTCCGGAGGAGGTCGACGCTACCGGTGACGCCACCTCGACCCAGGGGTCGGCTCACGACGGGTGGTCGCCCGGCTGTCATGTGCTCGACTTCGCTCGGGGGCTCTACGCCGAGGATGACCCGAGCGACCAGAACGGGCGAGTCTCACCCGACCATGGTCTCGAGCAGATCCGGGCTACCCCCGACATGGCGACACCGGAGGGGATCGGCATCGGGTCCACGATCCCGGAGCTGATGGCGGCATACCCGCAGCTCGGCGAGGTCGTCAGCTACGACGTTGTATCGGTCCGAGCATCCGTCCGCGCGGTCTACCACATCGCGTGGGCAAGAAGGCGGTCAGCAGCATGTCCCTCGAGCTGCGCCGCCAGGACTGCTCAATCTGACCCGCACGCCCTCGAACGGGTCGCGGCTCAGAGCCCCTGCAGGATCTCCCGCATCAGCGAGGCGGTCTCGGACGGCGTCTTGCCGACCTTCACACCGACCGCCTCGAGGGCTTCCTTCTTGGCGGCGGCGGTGCCCGACGAGCCGGAGACGATGGCGCCGGCGTGGCCCATGGTCTTGCCCTCGGGCGCGGTGAAGCCGGCGACGTACCCGACGACCGGCTTTGTCACGTTGTCCTTGATGTACGCCGCCGCGCGCTCCTCGGCGTCGCCGCCGATCTCGCCGATCATCACGATCGCCTTGGTGTCGGGGTCGGCCTCGAAGGCGGCCAGCGCGTCGATGTGGGTGGTGCCGACGATCGGGTCACCGCCGATGCCGATCGCTGTCGAGAAGCCGAAGTCCTTGAGCTCGTACATCATCTGGTAGGTCAGCGTGCCGGACTTGGAGACCAGTCCGATCGGGCCCTTGCCCGCGATCGTGTGCGGTGTGATGCCGGCCAGCGACTCCTCCGGCGTGATGATGCCCGGGGCAGTTGGGCCCGATCATCCGGGTGTTCCCGGAGTTGGTCGGGCCCTGGAGGTAGGCCCACACCTCGGCGGTGTCCTGCACCGGCACGCCCTCGGTGATCACCACGAGCAGGCCGATGCCGGCGTCGATGGCCTCGATGCAGGCGTCCTTGGTGAACGCCGGCGGCACGAACACCACCGACACGTCGGCACCGGTCTCGGCCATCGCCTCCTTCACCGAGCCGAAGACGGGCAGCTCCTGGCCGCCCAGCTCGACGGTGGTGCCGGCCTTGCGGGCGTTGACGCCGCCGACGATGTTCGAGCCCGCGTCGAGCATCAGGGTGGTGTGCTTGGAGCCCATCCCACCGGTCATGCCCTGGACGATGATCCTCGAGTCCTTGTTCAGGTAGATCGACATCTCTGTGTTCCTCGTCCTTACGCGTTCGCGAGCTCGGCGGCCTTGTCGGCCGCGCCGTCCATCGTGTCGACCTGGGTGACCAGCGGATGGTTGAGGTCGTCGAGGATCCGTCGTCCCTCGATGACGTTGTTGCCGTCGAGGCGCACCACCAGGGGCTTGGAGGCCTCGGCGCCGAGGATCTCGAGCGCGCCCTTGATGCCGTTGGCGACCTCGTCGCAGGCGGTGATGCCGCCGAAGACGTTCACGAAGACCGACTTGACCTGCTCGTCGTGGAGGATCACGTCGAGGCCGTCCGCCATCACCTGTGCGTTGGCGCCGCCGCCGATGTCGAGGAAGTTCGCGGGCTTGACGCCGCCATGGCGCTCACCGGCGTACGCGACCACGTCGAGGGTGGACATCACCAGGCCCGCACCGTTGCCGATGATCCCGACCTGGCCGTCGAGCTTGACGTAGTTGAGCCCCTTCGCCTTGGCCTTGGCCTCGAGCGGGTCCGTCTCGTCCTTGATCTCGAACGCCGCGTGCTCCGGGTGCCGGAACTCGGCGTTCTCGTCGAGCGAGACCTTGCCGTCGAGCGCCTCGAGGACGTCGCCCTCGAGCCGTGCCAGCGGGTTCACCTCGACCAGCGTGGCGTCCTCCTCGTCGAAGACCGTCCAGAGCGACAGGACCATGGCCACCGCCTGGTCGACCAGCTCGGCCGGGAACTTCGCCTCGGCGACGATCGCCCGGGCCTTCTCCTCGTCGACGCCGGCGCCCGGGTCGATCGGGATCTGCCGGACGGCGTCCGGGTTGGTCTTGGCGACCTCCTCGATCTCGACGCCGCCCTCGACGCTGGCGATGCAGAGGTACTGCCGGTTGGCCCGGTCGAGGAGGAAGGAGAAGTAGTACTCCTCCACGGGCGGCGTCGCCGGCGTGATCAGGACCCGGTTGACGGTGAGGCCCTTGATCTCCATCCCGAGGATGTTCGACGCGTGCTCGAAGGCCTCGTCGGGAGTCTTGGCGAGCTTGACGCCGCCGGCCTTGCCGCGGCCGCCGGCCTTGACCTGGGCCTTGACGACGCAGAAGCCGTACTCCTCGGCGGCGGCCCTCGCCTCCTCCGGGGTGGTGACCACGGTGCCGAGGGTGGTCGTGACTCCGTGCTTGGCGAAGAGCTCCTTCGCCTGGTACTCCATCAGGTCCACGAGGGGTCGTCCTTGTCCGCAGGTTCGAAGGTCCGAGGTGGCGAGCGTTTGAGGATGCCGCCCTCGGGCACCTTAGTCCCGGGGCTCAGGCGGTTACGAGGGGCGGGAGGCCGACGTGATCCAGAACACGACCACGTCCTCGTCGAGCGACCCGGCGGCGCGGGCCCCCAGCTCGGCGTCGGTGACCGCGACCAGCCCGACGTCCTCCTGGACCGCGACCGCAACCAGCTGTTCAGGCGACACGCCCGCCTCGAGCACCACTACTTCGAGACCTGCGTCACGCCATGGCCGCGGCCCGCTCTGGACGTCTCCGCAGTACAGAAGGCGAATGGTCGACGCGGACATGGCCGGAGAGTAGCGATGGAGCGAACGCCTCGTTCCACAAAATCCGTTGACACCGATTTCGGGCGCCCCAGGGCGTCCGCTAGGGTCAAACGCGCCTGTTCCTGTCGTCGGCCTGGGGGGACCCTGATTCGTGCCTGGTCATCGAGCTGAGCCTCATCTCCTTGAGGCAGGCTCCTCGACTCCGGACGCCTCGACAGCAAGGGCTGGAGGGCGTCGCCGAGCCGACGTCCCAGTCGACTACGTCCGTCCTCTCGACGCGGTGGAGTCGTCGTACGTCGGTCGTCGTCGAGCCGCGGTGCCCGTCGAGGCGCCCGTGGCCACGCCCCTGCCTGCGCCCGCGGCGCCCGCCCAGGTGTACGCCGCGACCCACGCCCGCACCGTCCTGCTCGAGGACCGTCCGCCGGTAGCCGCTCTGACCGAGCCGGTCCGCGAGCCGGTCCCCGAGCCGGTCCGCGAGCCCGTCAGCCGGCCGATGTGGGAGCTCGACCGGGAGCTCGACACCGTCACCATCGAGCGGGTCCTGAACTCCCTCGAGCCTGTCGACCAGACCACGTCGTTCGAGCACGAGCCCACCACCCGGCTGCCGATGCTCCGCGCCGAGCCTCCGACCACGGGCGGCAAGCGCCGCGCGGTCAAGCACGCCGGCGGCCGCGGCCCGCTCTTCAAGGGCTTCCTCTCCGCGCCGGTGCTCGTGGGCATCGCCGCGCTGGCGGTCTCGGTCGGTGGCGTCGTCACCGTCAACGACGCGCAGCCGACGTCGGGCAACGGCGGCGGCGAGGTCACCCACGCCGCCTCCGCCCTCGGCGGCACCAGCGGCACCGGCCAGGTCTCGACCCGCAAGAACGACGTGTCCCGCGACCGCGACCGTGACGCCCAGGCCGATGCCGCCGGCACGGACAAGCTCCAGGCGGCCGCCGCCGCCGCGGCAGAAGTGCGCGCGGGCGCCCTCACCAAGCTGGCCGCCAAGGCCGAGGTGCAGGCCAAGGTCATCGCCAAGAACCTCTGGACCTACCCGCTCGAGCCGGTCGTCCTCACCGCCCGCTTCGGCCAGTACGGCCTCTGGTCGAGCTACCACACCGGTCTCGACTTCAACGGCAACACCGGCGACGAGATCCACGCGATCGCCAACGGCGAGGTCATCTCCGCCAGCTACGACGGCTCCTACGGCAACAAGACCGTGGTCCGCCTCGAGGACGGCACCGAGCTCTGGTACTGCCACCAGACCTCGTTCCTCGTCTCGGTCGGCGACATGGTCCGCGCCGGCGAGGTGATCGGCACGGTCGGCTCGACCGGCCACGTCACCGGCTCCCACCTCCACGTCGAGGTGCACCCCGGCGGCGGCGACCCGGTCGACCCCTACACCGCCATGCAGCAGCACGGCCTCTTCTGAGGCCGGGGCCCTACAGCTTCTCCACCGGCGCGTACCTGAGCAGCAGCCGCTTCACGCCCTCGCTGCCGAAGTCGATCGAGGCGACCTGCTTGTCGTCGACGCCCTCGAGGGCCACGACCGTGCCCATCCCGAACGAGTCGTGCACGACCCGGTCGCCGGGCTCGAGCGACGGGATCTCGCGGGCCGGCTTGGCCTTGGAGGCGGCGTCGGCGCGGGCGGCGGCGGAGGAGAAGTTGCGGCGGCCGCGGTCGGTGGGGCTGCCCCAGCCTCCCCCGGAGCCGCCGTACGACGTGGAGAGGTCGGGCCGGTCCCAGGTGGTCTGCGCGGCCTCGGTGCGGCGCCAGTCGACCAGGTCGACCGGGAGCTCGTCGAGGAACCGGGAGCCGGGGTTGTGTGACGGGGCGCCCCACGCCGAGCGGACCACGGCACGCGAGATGTAGAGCCGCTCGCGGGCGCGGGTGATGCCGACGTAGGCGAGCCGCCGCTCCTCCTCGAGCTCGGGCTGGTCGCCGAGCGAACGCGAGTGCGGGAACACGCCGTCCTCGAGGCCGGTGAGGAAGACGACCGGGAACTCCAGCCCCTTGGCGGTGTGCAGCGTCATCAGGGTGACCACGCCGTCGCCGTCGTCGGGGATCTGGTCGGTGTCGGCGACCAGCGAGACCCGCTCGAGGAAGTCGGGCAGTCCGGGCGCGAGGATGCCGGCGTCGACGTCGGCGGGGTCGGCCGAGGGCCCGGCGACGGGATCGTCGGCGAACTCGCGGGCGACCGCGACGAGCTCGCCGAGGTTCTCGCGGCGGGTCTCGTCCTGCGGGTCCTCGGACTCCTCCAGCGACTTGAGGTAGCCGGAGCGCTCGAGCACCGACTCGAGGACGACGTCGGGCCGCTCCCCCGCGTCGACCATCGACTGGAGCTCCTCGATCATCGCGACGAAGCCCTCGATGTTGGTCTGGGACCGGGTGGCCAGCCCGGGCGCGTCCTCCGCGCGGCGCAGCGCCTCCCAGAAGGTCAGCCCGTCGCGGTTGGCCAGCGCCTGGACGGCCTCGACCGCGCGGTCGCCGATGCCGCGCTTGGGGACGTTGAGGATCCGCTGGAGCGAGACGACGTCGTCGGCGTTGACCAGCAGCCGCAGGTAGGCCAGCGCGTCGCGGATCTCGCGGCGCTCGTAGAAGCGGACGCCGCCGACCACGCGGTAGGGCTGGCCGGTGCGGATGAAGACTTCCTCGAAGACGCGCGACTGGGCGTTGGTGCGGTAGAAGACCGCGACGTCGGCGGCCTTGGCGCCGCCGTCGACCAGCTTGTCGATCTCGTCGGAGACGAACCGCGCCTCGTCGTGCTGGTCGTCGGCGACGTAGCCCACGATCCGCTCACCGTCGCCGGCGTCGGACCAGAGCTTCTTCGCCTTGCGGCCCTTGTTGTTGCCGATCACCGAGTTGGCCGCGGTGAGGATGGTCTGGGTGGAGCGGTAGTTCTGCTCCAGCAGGATCGAGGTGGCGTTGGGGAAGTCCTGCTCGAAGTCCATGATGTTGCGGATGTTGGCGCCCCGGAAGGCGTAGATCGACTGGTCCGCGTCGCCGACCACCATCAGCTCGGCCGGCTCCACGCGCTCGCCACCGGACCCGACCGCGTCGGGATCCTCGAACTTCTCGGCGCAGAGCTCGGCGATCAGGGCGTACTGGGCGTGGTTGGTGTCCTGGTACTCGTCGACCAGCACGTGCCGGAACCGGCGCCGGTAGACCTCGCGCACGTCGGGGAACTGCTGGAACAGGTGGACCGTGAGCATGATCAGGTCGTCGAAGTCGAGGGCGTTGGCCTGCCGCAGCCGCTTCTGGTAGAGCGCGTAGGCCGCGGCGTAGGACTCCTCGAGCTTGTTCTTGACGTCCCGGGCGGCGTCATCCTCGTCGCGCAGCTCGTTCTTGTGGTCGGAGACCCAGTGCAGGAGCGAGCCGGGCTGGAACCGCTTCGGGTCGAGGTCGAGCTCCTTGGCGACGTTGGTCATCAGTCGCTTCTGGTCGGCCGCGTCGTAGATCGAGAACGACGACTTGTAGGCGACCCCTCCGAAGTCGAGCGCCGTGATCTCCTTGCGCAGGATCCGGACGCAGGCGGAGTGGAACGTCGAGACCCACATGATCCGGGCCCGCCGACCGACCAGCTCCTCGACCCGGTGCTTCATCTCGGCCGCGGCCTTGTTGGTGAAGGTGATGGCGAGGATCGACCCGGGGTGCGCCTTGCGCTCGCTGATCAGCCAGGCGATGCGACGGGTCAGCACCCGGGTCTTGCCGGAGCCCGCGCCGGCGACGACGAGCAGCGGGCTGCCCTCGTGGACGACCGCCGCGCGCTGCGGCTCGTTGAGCCCCTCGAGCAGCTCTTCGCGGGTCGGGCCGCCGCCCCGAGGCTGCTTCTCCGCGGGCGCGGCGAGGTGCTCGAAGCCGGGCAGGGACTCTGCGGTCGGGCGGGTCGTCATGTCCTGCCCAGCCTAGGTGGCGGCACTGACGACGATTCGTCTGCGCCGGCCAGCCGGGAATCGCACGTCACCCCGCAGACGAATCGGCAGGAGTCAGAGCAGCCGGCGGTCGTTGGCCCAGCGGGTCAGCTCGTGGCGGGAGGAGAGCTGGAGCTTCCGCAGCACGCTCGACATGTGGGTCTCGACCGTCTTGATCGAGATGAACAGCTCCTTCGCGACCTCCTTGTAGGCGTAGCCGCGCGCGATCAGCCGCATCACCTCGCGCTCGCGCTCGGTGAGCCGGTCGAGGTCCTCGTCGACCGCGGCGACCTCGATCGAGCCGGCGAACGCGTCGAGCACGAAGCCGGCCAGCCGCGGCGAGAACACCGCGTCGCCGTCGGAGACCCGGCGGATCGCGGAGACCAGCTCCGGGCCGGTGATGGTCTTGGTGACGTAGCCGCGGGCGCCGCCGCGGATGGTGCCGATGACGTCCTCGGCGGCGTCGCTGACCGACAGGGCCAGGTAGCGGGTGTCGGGCACCCGGGTGTGCGAGCGCCTCATCACCTCGATGCCACCACCGCCGGGGAGGTGTACGTCGAGCAGCACCACCTCGGGCTGGTGCTCGGCGATCGCGGCCACCGCCTGGTCGACGTCGGCGGCCTCGGCCAGCACCTCGACCTGGCCGGCGCCGGCCGAGGCCAGCTCGGCGCGGACGCCACTGCGGAACATCGCGTGGTCGTCGACGATGACGATGCGGACTGGCCCTGCTGATGCGAGGCTCACGAGTTCTCCTCAGGATGCGGTCGAGGTAGGTGCAGCCGGATCTCGGTGCCCTCGCCAGGTGCGGACCGGACCTCGGCGGTGCCGCCGTGCCGCTCCATGCGGTCCAGGATGCTGCGGCGGACGCCGTACCGGTCCTCGGGCACGTCGTCCAGCACGAAGCCTGCACCACGGTCGCGGACGAAGACGTCCACCGCGCTCGAGGAGACCTCCGCGTAGACGTCGACCCGGCCGGTGCCGGCGTGCTTGGCGGCGTTGGTGACCGCCTCACGGGTGGCCTGGACGACGGGACGCAGCGGCTCGTCGAGCTCGCAGTCGCCGACGGCGACCACGTCGACCGTGACGCCGTGGGTGTCCTCGATCTCGGCCGCGGCCGAGCGCAGCGCCCCCGCCAGGCTGGACTCGTCGGTGGACTCCTCGGCGTACAACCAGGACCGGAGGTCGCGCTCCTGGGCTCGGGCCAGCCGGGCCACCGTGGTCGGGTCGTGGGAGCTCTTCTGGATCAGGGCCAGGGTCTGGAGCACCGAGTCGTGCAGGTGCGCGGCCACGTCGGCCCGCTCCTGGGTCCGGATCCGCTCCTCGCGCTCGGCACCGAGGTCGGAGGCCAGCCGGAACACCCACGGGCCGACCACGAGGGCCAGGCCGGCGACGCCGAGCAGGCCGGCGATCAGCGCCACCCTGGCCTGACCGAACGAGCTGCCGTTCACGCCGACCACGACCAGCGCGACGACCACGAGCACGACGCCGGCTCCGACCCGGGCGTACGCCGCCGCGCCGCCGGAGCCGAACACCATCCGCACCGGGTCGAGCCGGCCCGAGGAGTCGAGCCAGCGCTCGCGCTGGACCTCGTCGGCCTGCCGCCACAGGAGTGCCACGCCGGCCAGGCCGATCACGATCGGCCAGAAGACGGCGCCGCCGCCGAGCGTCGCCTGGACGACCAGGATCACGCCGAGCGCCAGGGCGGCCAGCGCGATCGCCGGGCCGGCGTCCGTGAGCCGCCGGACCCGACCGGGCCGGCGACCGCCGCGCGAGGCGCTCTCGGCGCCGGGGGTGTCGCTCTCGAACCGGGAGTCCGACGGCACCACCAGCCACAGGCCGATGTACATCGCGATGCCCAGCCCGCCGAGCGCGGTGGCGAGCAGGAACCCGGCCCGCACCCACAGCACCGGCAGCCCGAGATGGCGCGCGAGACCCCCGGCGACGCCGCCGAGCACCGGCGACTCGGAGTCGCGGGTGAGGCGCCGGACCTCGTGGCGCGGGTGGGTGGGTGCACTTGTCATGACCTACCAAGGATCGCAGAGCGAGGCCTCCGGACCCATGGGCAAGGACCCCGAGCCGACCCTGAGGTGAATGCGACTCGGCGCCACAGGTTTCAGGGTCGTCCCCGATGGTGGTGGGCGTGCAGAGGACGCAGAGTTGATGCCATGACCACCACTCCACCCGACGCCCCGACCGGGCCACCCTCGGCCGACCAGGGCGAGGACGGCTCCGACCAGAGCCCCCAGGGATCCCGCGCGACCCGCGAGGAGATCCGGGACCTCGGCAGGATCCGTCGCACCACGGGCGCGGACCGCAAGGTCGCGGGCGTCGCCGGCGGCCTGGCCCGCCACCTCGACATCGACCCCATCATCCTGCGGGTCGCCTTCGTGGTGCTCGTCTTCTTCGGCGGCGCCGGGCTGCTGCTGTACGGCGCGTGCTGGCTGCTGCTCCCCGAGGACGGCTCGGCCAGCGCCCCGCTCAGCCTCGACGACCGCAACCGGTCCATCGCCCTCGTCGTGGTCGGCGCGATCTCCGCGCTGCTCGTCCTGGGTGACTCCATCGGACAGTTCGGCTTCCCGTGGCCGCTGGCGCTGGTCGCGCTGGTCGCCCTGCTGGTCCTGATCTTCCTCGACCGGGACCGCAAGCCCCGCCCCAGTGCGCCGCCGGTCCCGCACGTTCCCGACCCGACCACGGGAGCTTTCACCCCGGCGGCGCCCGGTACGCCGGTGCCCGTCGCCACGACGTACCTCCCGCGGCCACGCAACCCGCGCCGGCGCGGCCCGATCCTGTTCTGGTTCACCATGGCGCTGGCCGCACTCGGCGTCGGCGTGCTCGGGATCCTGGACCTGGCCGGCGCCCCGATCGCCGACCCGGCGTACCCCGCCCTGGTCGTCGGCACCTGCGGCGTCATGTTGCTGGTCGGTGCGTTCTACGGGCGGGCCGGTGGCCTGATCTTCGTGGGGCTGGTGGCCGCCCTCGGCCTGTCGCTGGCGACCATCGCGCAGCGAGGTCGACGGCGCCGACATCACCCGCCGGCCGCTCGCGGCCGCCGACGTCCCGGCCAGCCTCGACACCTCCGCCGGCGAGATCATCCTCGACCTCACCGACGTGCAGGACCTGGCCGCGCTCGACGGCAAGCACGTCGAGCTCGACTCCGACATCGGCCGGATCGCGGTGATCGTCCCCGCCGGGCTCAGCGTCCAGGTGGACGCCAACATCGATGGCCCGGGACACCTCGAGCTGTTCGGCGACGAGCGCGGCGGCATCGGGATCTCCGACGAGGTCCACCACAACGCCGGACTCGGCACCCCAGAGCTGTCCATCGACGCCGACGTGTCGATCGGCGAGATCCATGTCTACGAGGAGGGCAACCCGTGAGCACCATCGAGAACCGCCCCAGCGGGCGTCACCAGATCAGCATCGGCCACCTGGTGATGGGCATCGCGTTCCTCGGCATCGTCGGGGTCTGGGGGCTCATCCAGACCGACACCGTCACCGGCGACGACATCCGCTGGCTGATGCCGATCCCGTGGGTCCTGGCCGGCGTCGTCGGCCTGGCCGCGACCGCGATCACCGGTTCCCGGCGGTACGCCGTCAGGCAGACCGGCTGGGTCGGTGAGCAGCCCGAGCAGCCCGGCTGGGTCGGTACTCGACCCGAGGAGCCCGAGGTGCCCGCGCGCGACCTCCCGAAGTACCCCGAGACGAACCAGACCTCCGAGGAGCAGTCATGACCACCGATCCCACCAACCAGCAGACCGACCAGCCGCCGAGCCAGCCGACGGCCCAGCCGACCCCGCCGCCGGCCAGCCCGAACGCCGACCAGCAGTACGCCTCCTTGGTCAACGGGCCGGTGAGCGTGCCCCGGCGCCTGGTCCGGCGCACCGACGACAACATGCTCGGGGGCGTGTGCGCCGGCCTCGCCGACCATCTCGGGCTCGACCCCACGCTGGTCCGGGTGCTCACGGTCCTGGTGACCGTCCTCGGCTTCGGTTCGGTGATCATCGCCTACCTCATCGCCTGGGTGATCGTCCCGAAGGACGTGGACGTCTACGGAGTCAGCCCGGCCCCGGCACCCCAGCCACAGCACGGCTGAGCTCCTGGCTGATCTGCTCGGCGGCCCACGCGTCGCGAACCAGCAGGGTCGTGTCGGGGTGGTCGCTGAACAGCCCGTCGACGCCGGCGTCCAGCAGCAGCCGGACCTCGGCGTCGACCTGCTCCGGCCCGCCGGGGTCGTCGTCACGGACCGTCCAGGCCAGCACCTGCAGCCCGGCCAGGTGCGCCTGGTCGACGAGGGCCGGCCGGGCCAGCAGCCGGGTCCGATCCACGCCCAGCACGTCGGCGTACCGCGCGACCGCCCGCAGCCCGTCGTGGCTGCACAGGTCGTCGTACGTCGTGGGGTCACCGACCGCCACCAGGTCGGCCGGGGCGCCGATGGCCTCGACCAGCTGGACCAGCGGCAGGTCGGTCCGGTCCCGGAGCCAGCGCAGGTTGGCCGTCTCGAAGGACTGGAGGACCACTCCGGAGTCGCGGCGGTCCAGGCCGTGGTCGCGCAGGGACGCGAGGACGGCGTCCTCGAGCGGCAGACCGATCGAGGCGAGGTACGACGACGACTTCAGCTCGACGTGCAGCCCGATCCTGCGGTCCCAGCGCCGGGACTCCTCGGCCAGCAGCATGAGCAGCTCGTCGAAGGTGGCGATCTCGAACTGGCCGTCCCAGCGGGTGTTGCGCGGCCGCCGCTCGGGCAGGCGCTCGACCGCCCGGAGCGTCTTCAGCTCGGCCAGCGTGAAGTCCTCGCAGAACCAGCCGCGCACCTCGCGGCCGCCGAGCTCCTTCACCGTTCGCCGGTCCGCGAACTCCGGGTGCCGGGCCACGTCGGTGGTGTCGCTGATCTCCGTCTCGTGGCGCAGCACGACGACGCCGTCCGCGGTCATCACCAGGTCGGGCTCGACCGCCTCGGCGCCGAGGGCGATCGCCAGCCGGTACGACGCCAGCGTGTGCTCGGGCCGGTAGCCGGGAGCACCCCGGTGACCGATCACCTGCGGCAGCAGACCCCGCCTCATGTGACTGATGGTGCGGAAGCGAGGTGACCTGATCGGGCGAACGACATGAACGGGGCATGGCTAGAGGGCGTGAGGTTATATGTGCCCATGGCCCTCCCCACGCTCGGTCGTCTGGAGTCCCTGCCCGCGCTCGACCATCCCGAGCTGCTGGCGCCGTCCGTGGTCGCTGCCCTGCGGGCCTGGGAGCACGGGCGCGAGCTGGCGGTCGTCGAGATCGATCCGGCGGTCGCCGACACCGCCGCGATGAGCGAGGCCTACGACCTCGGCATGGACACCGGCGCCAACTGCGTGGTCGTCGGCGGCAAGCGCGACGGCGAGGAGCGGATCGCAGCCTGCCTGGTCCGCGCGGACACGCGGGCGGACGTCAACAACGTGGTCAAGCGGACCCTCGACGTCCGCAAGTGCTCGTTCCTGTCGATGGACCGCGCGGTCGAGGAGACCGGGATGGAGTACGGCGGCATCACCCCGGTCGGGCTGCCGGCCGCCTGGCGGCTGCTGGTCGACTCGCGCGTCCTCGACATCGAGGTCGCGGTGATCGGCTCCGGCGTACGCCGGTCGAAGCTGCTGCTCCCCGGGCGGTTGGCCGGTGAGCTGCCAGGGGCCGAGGTCATCGAGGGAATGGCGGGATGAGCCGGCTGCGACTCGTTCGACTGGCCGCCGTGCTGCCGCTGCTCGCCGTGCTCGCCGCGTGCGGTGGCGACGACGACAAGAACCCCTCGAACGCCGGACCGGAGGCGAGCCCGACGAAGTCGCTCTACACGCTGACCGCGATCCCCCTGCCCCCGAAACCCCCGCCGACCGGCAAGCTGATCGCGGACATCGAGCAGTCCTCGCGCGACGGCGCCGCCAACCGGTTCCAGGTCTGGATCGACAACGACACGGACAGCACCATCACGCCGACCAAGGTGACCTACACGGACGACCGGTTCCAGACCCCCCTGCCCGGCACCAGGCTGCGGGACATCCCCTCCCAGGCTCGGCGCGGCTTCCCGATCTACGAGCCCGACCAGCCGGCCTGCGACCGCACGGCTGAGAGCGGCACGGTCACCGTCGAGTACACCGTCGACGGCGAGAAGAAGAGCGAGACCGTGCCGGTCTCGGACGAGGCGGAGGTGATCCAACGGGTGGCGTCCTCGACCTGCCTCGAGCTGAGCATCGAGAAGGTCGCGCACCTGAGCTGGGCCGACGAGGTGACGGCGAGCGGCGACGGCGGCAAGGGGTCGGTCGGCACCATGACGCTGGTGATCGACACCACCGGCAAGCCGGGCCCCACGCTGGTCATCGACAGCATCGCGGGCAACCCGGTGCTCTCCCCCGGTGAGCGGGGCGTGTTCAACGCGAACCTGACGATCACCGGCGACCAGCCGTCCCAGCGCGTCCCGGTGCCGGTCAAGCCGAGCCGGTGCGACGCGCACGCGTTCGGCGAGTCCGGCAGCTTCGCGGCGTTCGCGCTCAACGTGCACGTCGACGGGGAGCCGGGCCAGTTCGTGCTCCGGCTGGGCCCGACGGCGGCCGTCAACGCGATCACCTATGCCAAGGCCTCGTGCGGGTTCCTGACCTCCATCGGCGGCGGCGAGGGCTGATCCGGACCAGCCGATAACCAGTCGCTCACGCTGGGAGCGCGCCCGTACTCTTGAGCGAGTGCGCCGACTCCCTCTCGAAGACCCCGGGACGGCGGTGCACACCACGCCCGGCGGGTTCCTCTGGTGGATGGCTCGCGGCCAGTGGAAGACGCTCGTCGGCGGCATGCTCTTCGGCATCGTCTGGATGAGCTGCCAGGCGGTGATGCCAGCCGTGATCGGCCGCGCGATCGACCGCGGCGTGGCCGCCAAGGACAGCTCCGCGCTGCTCACCTATGCCGGCCTCATGCTCGCGATCGGACTGCTCCAGGCCGTCACCGGGATCATGCGGCACCGCTTCGCGGTCACGAACTGGCTGACCGCGGCCTACCGCACCGTGCAGCTGGTCGGGCGCCAGGCCACCCACCTCGGTGGCGCCCTGGCCCGCAAGGTGTCGACGGGCGAGGTGGTCGCGATCGGCACCAACGACATCTCCAACCTCGGCCAGGTGATGGACGTGTCCGCGCGGTTCTCCGGCGCGATCGTCTCGTTCCTGCTGGTCGCGGTCATCCTGCTCAGCACGTCGGTGCCGCTCGGCCTGCTCGTCCTCATCGGCGTGCCCGGCCTGATGCTGCTGATCGGCCCGCTGCTGCGCCCGCTCGCCGGACGCAGCGCGCACCAGCGCCACCTCATGGGCGAGCTCTCCAACACCGCCAGCGACATCGTCGGTGGGCTTCGGGTGCTGCGCGGCATCGGCGGCGAGGACGTCTTCCACGACCGCTACCGGCGCGAGTCGCAGGCCACCCGACAGGCCGGCGTACAGGTGGCTCGGCTGCAGTCGGTGCTGGACGCGCTCCAGGTGTTCCTGCCCGGTGTCTTCGTGGTCCTCGTGGTCTGGGTCGGGGCCAGGTACGCCGTCCAGGGCCAGATCAGCCCCGGTGAGCTCGTCGCGTTCTACGGCTACTCGGCGTTCCTCATGATCCCGCTGCGGACCGCCACCGAGTACGCCAACAAGCTGATCCGCGCCCGGGTCTCGGCCCGCCGCGTGATCAGGGTGCTGGCGCTCACGCCCGACCACCTCGACCCGGCGGACCCGGCCGAGCCACCGCCCCCGGGCGCGGAGCTTGCGGACGCCCGCACCGGGCTCAGGATCAGCCCCGGGCTGATGACCGCGCTGGTCAGCGACCAGCCCGACGAGGCCGCCGCCCTCGCGGACCGACTGGGGCTCTGCGCACCCGAGGTGGACGACGACGTGACCCTGGGCGGCGTACCGCTCACGAGGATGCGCCGCGCCGACGTACGCCGCCGGATCGTGGTCTCGGACACCGGCGCCACCCTGTTCTCGGGCCGCCTCGCAACCGTGCTCGACACCGCCGGCGGGGACGTGTCGCGCGCCCTCGCGACCGCGTCGACCGACGACATCCTGGAGGCGCTGCCCGACGGCCTCGACACCGTGGTCGCCGAGCGCGGCCGGACCTTCTCCGGCGGCCAGCGGCAGCGGCTGGTCCTCGCCCGCGCCCTGGCCGGCGACCCGGAGCTCCTCGTCCTTGTCGAGCCGACCTCCGCGGTGGACGCCCACACCGAGGCCCGGATCGCCTCGCGGCTGCGCGGCCACCGCGAGGGCCGGACCACCATCGTGGTCACGTCCAGCCCGCTGGTCCTCGACGCGGTCGACGAGGTGGCCTTCCTGCGCGGCGGTCGCGTCGTGGCGACCGGCGCCCACCGCGACCTGCTCGAGAACGACGCCGGCTACCGCGCCGTGGTGACCCGGGAGCAAGAGCCGGTCGGGGTCGTCTCATGAGCCTCAACACCGCACTGCCGATCGCGGACTCGCGATCGCTGCGCCGCTACGTCCGCTCCCTGGCCCGCCACCACCCTCGGCTGCTGTGGACCGCGTTGGCGCTCCACGTCACGGCGGCCCTGGCCGCTCTGGCCGCACCTTGGTTGATGGGGGACCTCGTCCAGGCGGTGAACGAGGGCACCACCGTCGGCCACGTCGACCGGATCATCCTCGTGCTTGCGGGGTTCCTCGTGGCCCAGACGATCCTGACCCGGTATGCGCGGCTGACCAGCCAGGTGCTCGGCGAGCAGGTGCTGGCCGAGCTTCGTGAGGACTTCGTCGGCAACGCGCTGGCGCTGCCGGTGGGTGTGGTCGAGTCGGCCGGCTCGGGTGACCTGCTCACCCGGACCAGCCGGGACGTCGACCAGCTCGGCTGGTCGGTGCGCTGGGCGCTGCCCGAGTGGACGATCGCCGTGATCACCGCGGTGATCACCTTCGTCGCGGCGATCTCGGTCGGGTGGTGGGTGCTGCTGCCGGTCACGCTCGGCCTGCCGCCGCTGGTGGTCGGGCTGCGCTGGTACCTCGCGCGGGCCAAGGCCGGCTACCTGCGCGAGTCCGCGTCGTACTCCGCGATCAACGCGACCCTCACCGAGACCGTCGAGGGCGCCCGCACGGTCGAGGCGCTGGGGCTGAGCCGGGAGCGGGTCGCGGCGATCGACGGGGACATCAAGGAGTCCTACGACGCCGAGCGCTACACGCTCTACCTGCGCACCGTCTTCTTCCCGAGCATGGAGCTGTCGTACCTGCTCCCGACCGTGGCGACCCTGCTGCTCGGCGGCTACCTCTACACCCAGGGCAGCGTCACCCTGGGTGAGGTCACCACGGCGACGCTGTACGTGCAGATGCTCATCGACCCGGTGGACCGGATCGTGTCGATCCTCGACGAGCTGCAGATGGGCGCCGCGTCGCTGGCCCGGCTGCTCGGCGTGGCGCAGGTGCCGGACGACCGCGAGGTCACCGGCGCCGAGCCGGCCGGCGAGCAGCTGGACGCCCGCGACGTCCGGTTCTCCTACGTCGAGGGGCGCGACGTGCTGCACGGCGTCGACCTCGACGTCGGGGTCGGCGAGCGGATCGCCATGGTCGGCCCCTCGGGCGCCGGGAAGTCCACGCTGGGCCGGCTGCTGGCCGGCATCCACCCGCCCCGCACCGGCGAGGTGACCGTGGGCGGCGTCGGCCTGGTGGAGCTGCCGCTCGCCGAGCTGCGCGGCCACGTCGCCCTGGTGACCCAGGAGCACCACGTGTTCGTCGGCAGCCTGCGCGAGAACCTCGCGCTGGCCGCGCCTCCGGGCGCCACCGACGACGACATCAGGGCATCGCTGTCGGCCGTCGACGCCCTCGAGTGGGTCGAGGCGCTCCCCGACGGGCTCGGCACGGTCGTCGGCTCCGGCGGCCGGGCCCTCACCGCCGCCCAGGCCCAGCAGATCGCGCTGGCCCGGCTGGTGCTCGCCGACCCGCACACGCTGGTCCTCGACGAGGCCACCTCGCTCATCGACCCGCGCGCCGCTCGTCACCTCGAGCGGTCGATGGCCGCCGTGCTCCACGGCCGCACCGTGATCGCGATCGCGCACCGGCTCTTCTCGGCGCACGACGCCGACCGGGTCGCGGTGGTCGAGGACGGGAAGATCACCGAGCTCGGGTCGCACGACGACCTGGTCGCGGCCGGCGGGTCCTACGCCGCCCTGTGGGACTCCTGGAACGGCAAGCACTGACACCGCCCACCGCACCATGGGAGCCGCGGCGGAGCGAAGCGAGCGTTGCGAGCGGAGCGAGCGCGCCCGCGCGATCGGCCCCGATGGCCGCGGCGACAGCGAAGCCCGCGAAGCGGAGCGAGCAGGTCGCCGTGGACTCGGGGTCGAAGCTCGCGCGGGGTTAGAGACCAGTGATCCGGATGCCGGAGTGCACCTTGTACTTCCGGTTGATCGAGATCAGCACGGCGGTGAGCGGCTCGAGCTGGCGGGCCAGCCGCAGCTTGCCGGCGCTGATCCCCTCGCGGCCGGTGACGGCCCGCGCCAGCTCCATCGCCACGGCCTTGCCGTCGTCGGAGTCGCCCACGCAGAGGACGTCGTCGTCGAGGTAGTCCTCGTCGCCCCACAAGCCGACCGCGGAGACGTTGTGGAAGGCACCCACCACGGTCGCCTCGGGGGCGAGGGCCTGGGCCCGCTCGGCCGCCGACCCCTCGCCCGCGTCGATGACCAGCCCGTGTGCACCGCGCTTGTCGAAGGCGAGCGGGTTGACGCAGGAGACGACGGTCCTGCCGGCCAGCGGCAGCGCGGCGACGAGCTCGTCGTGGCCGTCCCACGGAACCGCCAGCAGCACCACGTCGGCGTCCGCGCAGGCCTCCGCGTTGGCCGCGCCGGTCACCTCGCCGGCACCCTCGACGCCCGTCAGCCGGGCCCGGATCTCCTCGGCGGTCGCGGCGGCCTTCTCGGCCGCCCGGGAGCCGATCACGACGGCGTGGCCGTGGCGGGCGAACCGGTAGCCCAGTCCCTTGCCCTGCGGGCCGGTCCCGCCCATCACCGCTATCCGGTACGTCGTCACGCGGGGGATGCTCCCACGCTTGCGCAACGTGACCATGAGGCGGGGCTTCAGTTGGTACTTTCGATACACCTAGCGGACATGGACACCGGGCGATGGCCAAAGATTTTCGCGGAGACATCCAAGGGCTGCGCGCCGTTGCAGTCCTGACGGTCATCGCTGCCCATGCCGGCGTCCCGTTCCTGCCCGGAGGCTTCGTCGGCGTCGACGTCTTCTTCGTGATCTCCGGCTATCTCATCGCCTCGCTGCTCTACCGCGAGGTGCTGCTCACCGGGCGCGTCTCGATAGGGGCCTTCTGGGCCCGCCGGGCCCGGCGGATCCTGCCCGCGGCCACCCTCGTCACCGTCGTGACGGTGCTGCTCTCCCTGGCCTGGATGAGCCTGCTGGACGCCCGAGCGGCCGTCATCGACGCCCTGTGGGCCACGGCGTTCGCGGCCAACATCCACTTCGCCCAGCAGGGGGTCTACTACTTCGCCGAGGGCGAGGGACCCTCCCCGTTCCGGCACTACTGGTCGCTGGGCGTCGAGGAACAGTTCTACGTCGTCTGGCCGCTGCTGCTGGCGGGATGCCTCGCCGTCACCGCCTGGATGCGCAGGGGCAAGGGCCGGCAGGTCGAGCGGCTGCCCCGCAACGCCGTCCTGACCATGCTGGTCGTCCTGACCCTGGCGTCGCTCTGCTGGTCGGTCTACGCCACCGTCGAGTCGCCCGCGTCGGCGTACTTCTCGACGCTGACGCGGGCCTGGGAGCTCGGTGTCGGCGCCCTGGTGGCGCTGGTGCCGCCGATGTTCGTACGCCGCCTCACCCGGTTCAGCCTCGAGGCGATGGCGGTCACGGGCGCGGTGATGCTGATGACCGCCTGCATCGTGATCACGGCCGAGACTCCGTTCCCGGGGATCGTGGCCGTGCTGCCGGTGGTCGGCACCGCGATGCTGATCCTGTCCGGCGCCGCCGCCGACGCGCCGGGCAGACGGACCGTGTCCAGCAAGGTCCTGGCGGTCCCTCCGATGCGGATCATCGGCGACTGGTCGTACTCGCTCTACCTGTGGCACTGGCCCGCCTTCATCCTGCTGCCGGTGGCCCTCGACCGGGCGATGACGCCGTTCGAGAAGTGCCTCGCGGTCCTCGTGGTGATCACGCTCTCGGCGTACACCTACCGCTTCGTCGAGATGCCGTTCCGCGCCGGCCAACCCGCGCACAAGCTGCCCCGGCGACGGGCGCTGGTGCTCTACCCGGCCAGCGCCCTCCTCGTGGTCACCACCGCGGGCGCCGCCTGGTGGTGGACCGGCTACCAGGGCGGCGAGCACGGCGACACCCCGCCGATCACGGTCGCCGGCGCCCCGATCGACGGCCTGCACGACAACACCGAGGCGCTCGTGCGCGCGTCCGTCACCGCTGCCAAGGACAAGCGCGCGGTGCCGAGCAACCTCACCCCCGACCTGCTCAACCTGCGCGACTCGATCGCCGACGTCGGGGACTGCGACTACGAGGAGAACGTCCGCACGCTGTGCCCGCACGGCGACGGCGTCCGCACCGTCGTGGTGATCGGCGACTCGCACGCGCGGGCCTGGATCCCCGCCTTCAGCCGGATCATCGACGTCGGCGGCTGGACGGCGTACTACCTCGTGAAGCCGCAGTGCACCGCCGCGCACATCACCATCGCCTCGCTCGACTCCGACGAGCCGTTCACCGACTGCTCCGACTTCCAGGAGTGGGTGATCGACGAGGTCGAGGCGAAGCACCCCGACCTGGTCGTGGTCGCCTCGTCACCCCCGGTCAACGGCGTCTTCGACGGCGGCGACCGGGTCACCTCTGTCGGGGGCATCATCCCGATGCTGCGCGCCGGCTACGACGACCTGTTCCTCGAGCTGAGCCAGTACGCCGACCAGGTGGCGCTGGTCCGCGACGTACCCAAGTCACCCGACGACCCCGCCACCTGCCTCTCCTCGGGCAGCCCCAGCCTCGGCGACTGCATGTTCGAGCCGGTCGAGCGGTCCACGGTGCTCGGCGACGTGGCCGTCGACTCGGCCCGCGCCTCGGGCATCGAGGTCGTCGACCCGACGCCGTGGCTGTGCTACCAGGGCGAGTGCCCCATCGTGATCGGCGGCACGCTGAGCTACCGCGACACCGACCACATCACCACGGAGTACGCCGCCAACCTCTGGGGCGAGCTCGGCAGCGCGCTGCACATGCTGCCGACGACCGCCGAGTAGGCCGTCCCCGGGGAGCGGTGGCTTGGCAACCGTCCTCCACAGGGGGGCGGTGGGACAGCAACGACTGTCCCCGTGGACAACGGGTGCGCACCCACCGCTCCCCCGGACCGGCCTTGCCATCGTGACAGTTCCACTGTCACAGTTGTGAGGTGCACCTCTCGACTCCCCTCCAGTACGACGGCAACCCCCGCGCGACGGCCGACGCGGTCGCCGAGCTCGAGAAGGCCGGGCTCGACATGGTCTGGGTGGCCGAGGCCTACGGCTACGACTCCCCCACGCTGATGGGCTACCTGGCCGCCAAGACCGAGCGGCTCCAGATCGCCGCCGGCATCCTCAACGTCTTCTCGCGCACCCCGGGCGCGATCCTGCAGACCGCGGCCGGCCTCGACAACGTCTCCGGAGGCCGGGCGGTGCTCGGTCTCGGCGCATCGGGGCCGCAGGTGATCGAGGGGTTCCACGGCCTGCCCTACGACAAGCCGCTGGGCCGCACGCGAGAAGTGATCCGGATCGTCCGGTCCGGCCTCAAGCGCGAGCCGCTGGAGTCGCACGGCATCTTCGACATCCCGCTGTCGGAGGGCAAGGGGCTCGGCCTCGGCAAGCCGCTGAAGATCCTGGTGCACCCCGAGCGCGACACGATCCCGATCTGGGTGGCCTCGCTCGGCGACAAGAACGTCGAGATGACCGCCGAGCTCGCCGACGGCTGGCTGCCGATCCTGTTCATCCCCGAGCGGGCCCGCGAGGTCTGGGGCGACTCGCTCGACGCCGGCACCGCCAAGCGGGACCCGGAGCTCGGGCCGTTGCAGATCAGCGCCGGCGGCATGGTCGCCATCGGCGAGGGCCCGGAGACCAAGGGGCTGCTCGACTTCCTGCGGCCGATGTACGCGCTGTACGTCGGCGGCATGGGCGCCCGCGGCAAGAACTTCTACAACGAGCTCGCCCAGCACTACGGCTACGAGAAGGAGGCCAAGGAGATCCAGGACCTCTACCTCGACGGGAAGAAGAAGGAGGCCGAGGCCCTCGTCCCGATGGAGTGGATGGAGCAGAGCAACCTGGTCGGCCCCGCGTCGTACGTCCAGGAGCGGATCGCCGCCTTCAAGGAGGCCGGCGTCACCCACCTCTCGATCGTCCCGGCCACCGACAACCCGGCGGCGACGATCTCGCAGCTCAAGGACTGGGTGTCGTGAGGCTCGGGTCTCGCGGCCGGTACGCCCACCTGGACGAGATCCGGACCCTCGACCCCTACGACGACGCCGACCGCGACCGGATCGTCACCCTCACCGGCCGCTACGACTTCCCGTGGGACTGGGACCAGGGCACCGCGATCGCCTTCCTGCGCGACTACGGCGTGCCGACGATCGCGCGGCTCCTGGACAAGACCCGGGAGTTCGAGGACCACGGCGTCAAGCGGTACGACGACACGCTGTTCTTCCAGGAGGAGGCGATCGTCGAGGGCATCGAGTCCGAGCGGTCCCGCACGGCGGTTCGGCGGCTGAACCGGATCCACGGCCACTACGACATCCCCAACGACGAGTTCCAGTACGTCCTGGCCACCACCCTGGTCGGTCCGGTGCGCTGGATCAGCCGCTACGGCTGGCGCGAGCTCGACCCGGTCGAGCTGGTGGCGCTGACCCGGTTCACCACCCGGTTCGGGGAGCTGATGGGGATCAAGGGGCTGCCGGAGACCTACGACGGCTACCTCGAGCTGCTGACCTCCTACGAGCGCGAGCGCTTCGAGTTCGACCCGGCGAACAAGCGGGTCACCGAGGCCACGATCCGGATCGGGCGGGCGACCGCGCCGTGGTACCTCAAGGTCGGCTTCCGGCGGGTGTCGATCGCGCTGATGGACGAGCCGCTGCGGCTCGCGCTCGGCATGGAGGAGCAGCCCCGGTGGCTGGTCCGTGCCGTCGACCTCGGGCTGCGGCTGCGGGCGAAGGCGCTGCGGTTCTTCCCGCCCCGCACCGCGCCGTACGAGCGCACGCACCCGACGTACCCCAACGGCTACCAGCTCAGCCAGATCGGCCCGTTGACGATGCTCGACGAGCTGAACAAGGACACGAACACGAACAAGCACACGAACAAGGAGTCGCACGTTGCCTGAGCGCCCCTCCATCTACGAACAGGAGCACGAGGACTTCCGTGCCACCGCGCGCGCCTTCATGGAGAAGGAGGTCAAGCCCTTCCACGACCAGTGGGAGCAGGACGGCCAGGTCGACCGCGAGGTCTGGCGCAAGGCCGGCGCAGCGGGCCTGCTCTGCTTCGACGTCGACGAGGAGTACGGCGGCGCGGGCGTGCGCGACTTCCGCTACAACGTCGTCCTCACCGAGGAGATCACCCGCGCGGGGGCCAGCGGCGTCGGCTTCCCGGTGCACAACGACGTGATCGTCCCCTACATCAGCGCGCTGGCGAACGACGAGCAGAAGCAGCGCTGGCTGCCCGGGCTGGTCTCCGGCGACCTGATCTCCGCCATCGCGATGACCGAGCCCGGCGCCGGCTCGGACCTGCAGGGCATCCGCACCTCGGCCGTCGACAAGGGCGACCACTACGTCCTCAACGGCTCGAAGACGTTCATCTCCAACGGCATCCTGTCCGACCTGGTCATCGTGGTCGCGCGCACCGACCCGGACGCCGGGCACCAGGGCATCTCGCTGCTGGTCGTCGAGCGCGGAATGGACGGGTTCGAGCGCGGCCGCAAGCTCGACAAGATCGGCCTCAAGGCCCAGGACACCGCCGAGCTGTTCTTCGACAACGTCGAGGTCCCCAAGGCGAACCTGCTGGGCGCCGAGGGCTCCGGCTTCGTCTCGCTGATGGAGAACCTTCCCCAGGAGCGGATCTCCATCGCCGCGATCGCGGTCGCCGCCTCGGAGCTCGTCCTGGACCTGTGCCTGGACTACGCCAAGACCCGCCAGGCGTTCGGCAAGCCGATCGGGAGCTTCCAGCACAACCGGTTCCTGCTCGCCGAGATGGCGACCGAGGTGCACATCGCCCGGGTCTTCCTCAACGACTGCGTGACGAAGCTGAACGCCGGCGAGGTCGACACCTCGCTGGCCTCGATGGCGAAGTGGTGGACCACCGAGCTCCAGACCAAGATCGTCGACCGCGGCGTCCAGCTCTTCGGCGGCTACGGGTACATGACGGAGTACCCCATCGCCAAGGCGTTCGTGGACTCCCGGATCCAGACGATCTACGGCGGCACCACCGAGATCCAGAAGGAGATCATCGGCCGGATGCTCGGCCTCTGAACCGCATCGACTGGTCCAGACCAGTTCGGCTCCTGTCACTTTTGGAGAAGCACCGGTGTCGATGAGTTCGGCAGGGTTGTCGAGTCGACCTCGCACCAACTCGGGGAAAACCCCGATGCCGACTGTCCCCGCTCTCTGATGGAGTGTCCCCATGCATCGCCAGATCGCCGGAAAGCTGACCGGGCCCGTTACCAAGTGGGTCGTCCTCGTCGCCGTGCTGCTGCTCACGGCCATCATGGGCACCCTCGGCGCCAAACTCGCCGACGTCAAGAACAACGAGCAGTCCTCGTGGGTCCCGTCGTCCGCGGAGTCGACGCGGGTGTCCGACCAGCTGTCCAAGGAGATCAACCCCAACGAGATCCCGACGCTCGTCGCCTACCACCGCCCCGGCGGCCTGACCGACGAAGACCTGGCTGCCATCGACGCGCAGGCGGAGGAGATCGCCCAGATCGACGGCGTCACGTCCGACGGGGTGCTGACGCCCAACGCAGCGGCGGCGCTACAGGCCCAGGGCGTCAACGCCCCGACGCTGCTCTCCGAGGACGGTGAGGTGGCCTACGTCTACTTCACCTTCAACCTCGGCAAGGACGGCTGGAACAAGATCAAGGAGCCCGTCGACGAGATCAAGGACATCACGGCGATGGACGGCGTCGACGTCTACGTCGGCGGCTTCGGCGGGCAGGCCTACGACTTCATCAGCTCGTTCGACGGCTCGCACGTCACGCTGCTGCTGATGACCTTCGGTGTGGTCATCATCATCCTGCTGATCACCTATCGGAGCCCGGTCCTCTGGATGCTCCCGATCTTCTGCGCCTTCGTGGCCAACACGATGGCCGGCGGGGTGGTCTATCTCTTGGCGAAGTACGCCGGACTCGTGGTCAACGACCAGAGTCAATACATCCTGAGCATCCTGGTCATCGGTGCCGGCACCGACTACGCCCTGTTGCTGGTCGCCCGCTACCGCGAGGAGCTGCGGCGCCACGAGGACCGGCACGAAGCCATGGCGTTCGCGCTGCACCGGGCCGCGCCCGCCATCATCGCCAGCGCTGCGACCGTCGTGGTCGGCCTCATGTGCCTGTCCTTCGCGGACCTCAACTCGACTGCCAGCCTGGGACCGGTCCTGGCCGTCGGCGTGGCGGTGACCCTGCTGGTCATGGTCACGCTGCTGCCCGCACTCCTGGTGATCTTCGGGCGCTGGATCTTCTGGCCGGTGCGGCCGGTCTTCGGCTCCGCCGAGCCCACCCAGACCGGCTTCTGGTCGCGGGTCGGCACCCGGATCAGCGTGCGGCCGCGCGCCGTGTGGGCGGTCACGGCCGTGATCCTCGCGATTGCGTGCCTGGGGGTGTTCAAGCTGGACGCCAACGGCCTGTCCACCGAGGACGGCTTCACCGAGACCCTCGACTCGGTCACCGCCCAGAAGCTGCTGGCCGACCACGACCTGGCCGACAGCTCCAACACGATCCAGGTCGTGACCAACGACGACCAGCTGCCGGAGGTCCAGGAGGCGGTCGCCGACATCGAGGGTCTCGAAGAGCCCACCGACCCCATCTCCATCGGGGACGGGCGCAGCTACTTCGAGGTCCCGATCAAGTACGACCTGGCTTCCGAGCCGGCGTTCGACATCGTCGTGTCGGCGCGCGACCAGGTCCACGCCGTCGACGGTGCCGACGCCCTGGTCGGCGGTGGGGCGGCCTTCTACCTCGACACCAAGACCGCGTCGCAGCGCGACAACAAGGTGGTCATCCCGCTGGTGCTCCTGGTGGTCCTCGTGATCCTGGTGCTGCTCCTCCGGGCGCTCACGGCTCCGCTGATCCTGATCGCCACCGTGATCCTGTCCTTCGGTGCCGCGCTCGGGTTGTCGTCGCTGATCTTCCACTACGTCTTCGACTTCGCCGGCGCGGATGCCGGGTTCCCGCTGTTCGCGTTCGTGTTCCTGGTCGCGCTGGGGGTCGACTACAACATCTTCCTGATGACCCGGGTCCGGGAGGAGACGGCCACGCACGGCACCCGCAGGGGATCGCTGATCGCGCTGTCCTCTACCGGCGGCGTGATCACGTCGGCCGGGCTGGTCCTCGCGGCGACGTTCCTCGTGCTGGCCACGCTGCCGTTCGTGTTCCTCGTGGAGCTCGGCACCGCCGTGGCCCTCGGCGTCCTGCTCGACACGCTGGTCGTGCGGTCGGTCCTGGTCACAGCGATCAACCTCGACCTCGGCGGCAAGATCTGGTGGCCGAGCCAGCTCGATCGGGGTGAGCACGTGGTCGACCCGGGCAGCGCGGAGCCAGAGCGGGAGTCCGTCACCGTCTGAGACCGATCGCAGCGTGGGCCGTGGGCTGAGACCCAGGAATCGCCCCGGCCCACGCGCGGTTAGCCTGAACCGTGGTGTCCCGCTCCCCCACCCCCCAGCAGCTACGGCGCGCTTTGGCGCGCGTCGAGCGGGGTGCGGCGCTGGACCTCGACGAGGCAACCGTGCTCCTCGCGGCCACCGGAGCGGACCTCGACCGGCTGACCGCCGCGGCCGCGCGGGTGCGCGACGCCGGACTCGAGGCGGCCGGGCGAGCGGGCGTGGTCACCTTCTCGCCCAAGGTCTTCATCCCGGTCACCAAGCTGTGCCGCGACCGGTGCCACTACTGCACGTTCGTGGAGTCCCCGGGTCAGCTGAAGCGGGCCGGGCACGGGATGTTCCTCTCCCCCGACGAGATCCTCGACATCGCCCGCCAGGGCGCCGAGCTCGGCTGCCTCGAGGCGCTGTTCACCCTCGGCGACCGGCCCGAGGACCGCTGGCCGGAGGCCCGGGAGTGGCTGGACGAGCAGGGCTACGACTCCACGCTCGCCTACGTCCGCGCGATGGCGATCCGGGTGCTCGAGGAGACCGGGCTGCTGCCGCACCTCAACCCGGGCGTGATGTCGTGGGAGGAGCTGAACCGGCTCAAGCCGGTCTCCCCCTCGATGGGGATGATGCTCGAGACCACCTCGCGGCGGCTCTTCGAGACCAGGGGCGAGGCCCACTTCGGCTCTCCGGACAAGGACCCTGCCGTCCGGCTGCGGGTGCTCGAGGACGCCGGCCGGCTCTCCATCCCGTTCACCACCGGGTTGCTGGTCGGCATCGGCGAGACGCTCACCGAGCGCGCCGAGACGATCCTGGCGCTGCGCGCCACGTCCCGCGCGTACGGCGCCGTGCAGGAGGTGATCGTCCAGAACTTCCGGGCCAAGCCCGACACCGCGATGCGGCACGCCGACGACCTCGGCCTCGACGAGTACCGCGCCACGATCGCGGTCACCCGCCTCCTGCTCGGGCCCAAGGCGCGCGTGCAGGCGCCGCCGAACCTGGTCGACCTCGAGGAGTGCCGCGCCCTGCTCGACGCCGGCATCGACGACTGGGGCGGTGTCTCGCCGCTCACGCCCGACCACGTGAACCCCGAGCGGCCCTGGCCCAGCCTGGGCCGGCTCGAGTCGATCACGGCCGAGTGCGGGTTCGAGCTGACCGCGCGGCTGACCGTGCACCCGGAGTACGTCGTCCGCGGTGAGCCATGGCTCGACCCCCGGATCTCTGCGCACGTCGCGGCCCTGGCTCGCGGGGACGGGTTGGCCAAGCCCGGCGTCCGGCCCACCGGGCTGCCGTGGCAGGAGCCGGACGGCGGCTTCGCCAGCGTCGGGCGTACCGACCTGTTCGAGGCCGTCGACCGTGAAGGACCCGGAGGGGGCCGCACCGACGACCGCCGATCGGACTTCTCCGACGTCTACGGCGACTGGGCATCCGTACAGACCGCCGCCGACGGGATAGTCGCAGACGTTTCGTACGCCGACACGCGGCCGGAGCGCGCCGATCGTCAGGGACTATCGGCCCTGGCCGCTGCCGAGAAGGACCCCGGCAACCTCTCCGACGAGCACGCGCTGACGCTGATGACCGCGGAGGGCCCGCTGCTGGAGCAGGTCCGCCGGCTCGCCGACGACCTGCGCCGCGACACGGTGGGCGACGAGGTCACCTACGTCGTCAACCGCAACATCAACTTCACCAACGTCTGCTACGTCGGCTGCCGGTTCTGCGCGTTCGCCCAGCGCCGCACGGACGCCGACGCCTACTCGCTCTCCCTCGACGAGGTCGCGGACCGCGCCCAGGAGGCATGGGAGCTCGGCGCGACCGAGGTCTGCATGCAGGGTGGCATCGACCCGGAGCTGCCGGCCACGGCGTACTTCGACCTGGTCACCGCGGTCAAGCAGCGGGTGCCGGAGATGCACGTCCACGCGTTCAGCCCGATGGAGGTCGTCAACGGCACCGCCCGCACCGGGCTGTCGATCGAGGACTTCCTGATCAAGGCCCGGGAGGCCGGCCTCGGCTCGCTGCCGGGCACGGCGGCCGAGATCCTCGACGACGAGGTCCGCTGGGTGCTCACCAAGGGCAAGCTGCCGACCCGCACCTGGGTCGAGGTCGTGTCCACGGCGCACCGGCGTCGGCATCCCCACGACGAGCACGATGATGTACGGCCACGTGGACAACCCCCGCCACTGGGTCAACCACCTGCGGGTCCTCAGCAGGATCCAGGACGAGACGAACGGCTTCACCGAGTTCGTGCCGCTCCCGTTCGTGCACACCAGCGCCCCGATCTACCTCGCCGGCGTCGCCCGTCCCGGCCCGACCCTGCGCGACAACCTCGCCGTGCACGCCCTGGCCCGGATCCTGCTGCACGGCCGGATCCGCAACATCCAGACGAGCTGGGTCAAGCTCGGCGTCGACGGCACCCGAGCGATGCTGCAGGCCGGCGCCAACGACGTGGGCGGCACGTTGATGGAGGAGACCATCTCGCGGATGGCCGGCTCCGAGCACGGCTCGGCCAAGACCGTGGAGGAGCTCGTCGAGATCGGCGCCGGCATCGGCCGTCCAGTCGTCGAGCGCGACCACGACGTACGGCCGCTAGGCGCAGCGCGGTCTAGCCGCGAGCGCGCTCTGCGGCGCGAGATCGCGTCGACCGCGGCGGCGAGCAGCAGCACCACCCCGGTGATCACCTGACTGCCACTGCGCGCCCAGGCTGGGACGGAGCAGCAGTCCGTTGGGGATGATCGCGATCACCAGCGCGCCGATGATGGCGTCGCGCGGGCTTGCCGCGACCGCCGAACAGCGAGGTGCCGCCGATGACCGCGGCAGCGACCGAGAACAGCAGCACGTTGCCGGAGCCGAGGTCGAGGGAGGCCGACGACTGCGACGAGGCGAGCATGATGCCGCCGAAGGCGCCGAACGACGAGCACAGGATGAACGCGGTCACCTTCATGTGCACCACGTCGATGCCGGCACGCCGGGCCGCCTCGGCGTTGCCGCCGGTCGCGTAGAGGTGCCGGCCCCAGGTGGTCTTGCTGAGCGCGATGGTGCAGGCGATCATCAGCACGATCGCGATCGCCGCCGGGCATCGGGATCCCCTGTATGACCTTGAACGGGTTGGTGTTGCGGTTCTCGGTTGGCCAGCACGGTGATCACCACGCCACGCCGCCAGGACGGCGCCGCGAACCACGACCAGGCTCATGCTGTCCCGGGCGAGCCCGGCCGCTTGGCGCCTGATCGACGCGTACACCGTGTAGCCGACGTAGCCGCCCACGACCACGATCGACGAAGATCCAGCTCCAGGGCGAGCTGAGGTTGCCGTAGGTCAGGTTGTGCCAGAGCTCGTAGTTGGAGGTGTTGACCGGCTGGCCGCTCGAGGGCGAACTGCAGCACGCCCTGCCAGGCGAGGAACAGGGCCAGGGTCACCACGAAGCTGGGGATGCCGACCTTGGCGACCAGGTAGCCGTTGACGACGCCGATCGCCGCACCGATGCAGATCGGCGGCGATCAGCGCGGGGATCAGGTGCTGGGTCAGGTTGGTCGCGATCAGCACCAGCCCGACCAGGACGACCACCGCACCGCTGTAGGCCTTGAGCCAGACGGCGAGCGCGATCGCGCCGACCATCCCGACGACGAGGCCCAGTAGAGCAACGCCGGGCAGGCCCTGGTGCAGGTTGCCCGAGAACACCGCCGACCGCCGCGATGGCCGCGCAGGTGCCGCCGGCAGTGCCGGCGGACAGGTCGATCTCCCCGAGCAGCAGCACGAACACCAGGCCCAGCGCGATCACGGCGATGTAGGCGCCCTGGCCGGGGAGGTTGCCGAGGTTGTAGCGCGGAGAGGAACCGGTCGGTGACCTGCATGAAGATGAGCGCGAGGACGATGAGGCCCAGCACCGAGGGCAGCGCGCCCGGGTCGCCGGTGCGGAGCTTGCCGACCCAGCCGTTGAAGGCGTCACCGATCGAGCGCTCCTCGATGTCGAGGGAGAAGCCGCTGGCCGGCTCCGTCGGCAGGCGCGCCGGCAGAGACGTTGGTCTCGGGGGTGCTGGAAGACATGGCAGCGCCCCTCAGATGCTCTCGTTCGCGGTGGCCGGCGCGAGCCCGACGTCGCCGCTGCGACCGGAGGTGATCAGCTCGACGATCTGGGTCGTGCTCGTGTCCTCGGTCTTGCACCTCGGCGGCCACCCGGCCGAGGTAGAGCGCGACGACCCGGTCGGCCACCTCCATGACGTCGTTCATGTTGTGCGAGATCAGGACGACGCCGCGGCCCTGGTCGGCCAGCCGGCGTACCAGGTCGAGCACCTGGCGGGTCTGGGCCACACCGAGGGCGGCGGTGGGCTCGTCGAGGAAGACCACCTTGCTGTTCCAGAGCACCGCCTTGGCGATCGCGACGGTCTGGCGCTGACCACCGGAGAGGTTGGCGACCAGCTGGCGCACCGACGAGACGGTGCGGACCGAGAGGCTGGCCAGCGTCGCGCGGGCCTGCCGCTCCATCTCCCCGTCGGTGAGGAACGTGCGGTACGCGGCTGATCTCGCGGCCGAGGAACATGTTCTGGGTGATGTCGAGGTTGTCGGCCAGCGCGAGGTCCTGGTAGACGAACTCGATCCCGAGCGCGGTGGCCGCCCGCGGGTCGTCGATCGTGACCGGCTTGCCCTCGAAGCGGATCTCACCGCTGTCGATGGCTGTTGATGCCGGCGATGCACTTGACCAGGGTCGACTTGCCGGCGCCGTTGTCGCCGACCAGCGCCGTCACCTCCCCGGGGTAGACGTTGAAGTCCACGTCGTGGAGGACGTGGACGGGGCCGAAGCTCTTGTTCAGCTTGCGGATCTGACAGGATCGGTTCGCTCACCGGGCTCACCGCCATCGAGTCGGGTTGTCGCGTGATCGTAGGACCGGCCGGGTGCGGCCGGGTGGGACGGTCCCGACCGCGGCCGCCACCGGCAGATCGGTCAGCTCGATGCCGAGCTTGCTGCAGTCGTCCTCGATGCCCTTGCAGATCTCGTCGGCCGTGAGCGCACCGGCGTCGATGACGTCCTGGACGTTGGCCTGGGTGATCACCTGCGAGGGCAGCAGCAGAGCCTCGAGCTTGTGGTCCGGCGACTGCGGGTCCTCGAACGGGGCCAGCGTGATCCCGGCGTCGGCCGGGTCCTTGCCCGCGATGAGCGCGATCGCGAGCTGCGGCGGCCGCGCCGGCCTCGAGCGTGACGTTCTTGAAGATCGTCATGCTCTGCTTGCCGGTGATGACGTTCTGCAGACCCTCGACGCTGGAGTCCTGACCGGTGACGACGACCTTGCCGTCGAGCACCCTCGTTCTTCAGCACACCGATGACGGCGTTGGCGATGTCGTCGTTCGCGGCGAGGACGCCCTGGACCTCGCCGCCGGACGCGGTGAGCGCCTGGGTGAACGCCGGCGCGGCGTTCTCGACCTTCCAGCCCTTGACCGTGGCCTCCTGCGCGATCTCGAGCTCGCCCGACTCCACCAGCGGGTCGAGGACCGAGTGGGCGCCCTTCTGGAACAGCACCGCGTTGTTGTCGACGTCGGTGCCGCCGTTCATCATGATGATCTTCGGCTTGTCGACGCCCTGCGCGTTGAGGCAGTCGACCAGGGTCTGGGCCTGGAGCTTGCCGACGTCCTCGTTGTCGAAGGAGACGTAGTAGGGCGCGGTGCCGCCGAGGTTCACGCGGTCGTAGTCGATGACCTTCACGCCGGCCGCGTCGGCCTGCTGCTCGACGCCGGCGCCGGAGGCGGCGTCGATCGAGTCGATGATCAGCACCTTGGAGCCGTCACCGATCATGCTCTGCGCGATCGAGGCGAACTTGTTCTTGTCGCCCTGGGCGTTCTGGACGTCGGCGGTGATGCCGGCGTCGCGTGAGCGCCTTCGTCGAGCAGCGGCTTGTCGTAGAGCTGTAGCGCGTCGACGACGTGGTGTCGGGCAGGATCACGCCGACCTTGCCGGTGGCCTTGCCGCCGGCGCTCTCGGCCGGCGGCCGACGCCGCACTGGTGGGCGGGTTGTCCAGGCTGCAGGCCGCGGTGACGTCGGTGGTACCGCCGCCGCCCCCGTCCGAGCCGCCGGAGTCGGAATCGTCACCGCAGGCCGCGAGGCCGACGGATCCGATGAGCAGGGCGACACCGAAGGCCGCCGCACGGTGCAGGGGTGTGGACATGTTTCTCCTCGACAGGTACGGACGGATCGACCGCCCGGTGATCTCTCGACGCAGTGTTGACCGTCACAGCATTGTCGTCAAGAGTTGAACGTAAATTCTTACCTTGCGCGTGTGATCGGCAGTTTGTCGCCATCTCTTGACCACAAACGAGCGTCGGGGGCACACTCCCGGCCATGACGCCGCCTCAGCGCACCGACCCCTCCCCGGGGTCGAACGCATCGCTGCGCACGGCCAACCAGCACCGCGTGCTCGACGTGCTCCGGGGCGTCCCGACGGACCGGACGGCCGATCCGAGGGCTCTCAGGGGCACGGACGCGGATCCGGCCACGGACGGGGTCTTCACCCAGGCCGAGCTCGCCCGGGTGACCGGGCTGGCACCGGCGACGGTCTCCAACATCGTCCGCGAGCTGGCCGGCGCGGGGCTGGTCGACACCGAGGCCGGCAGCGGCCGGCGCGGCTCGTCGGTGCAGCTGGCCCGGGGTGCCGGCATCGTCGCCGGCGTCGACTTCGGCCACAGCCACGTGGCGGTGGCGGTCGGCGACCTGGCCGGGCGGTTGCTCGCCGAGGAGCGCCTCGACCTGCAGGCCACCACCGACCACCACCAGGCGCTTGCGACGGCCTCCGACATGCTCGCGCGGATGTCGGTGGGCATGGGCGACCTGCGCCACGTGGGGCTCGGCCTGCCCGGCCCCGGTCAACGAGGAGGTCATCCGCTCCTCCGCGATCTTCCCGGGCTGGGAGGGCGTCAACGCCCGCGCCGCCGGCGAGGAGACCTTCCGCGCACCCGTCCACGTCGAGAACGACGCGAACCTGGGAGCGCTCGCCGAGCACCGACGCGGCGTCGGCCGCGGCCACAGCAGCTCGGTGTTCGTGAAGATCTCGTCCGGTGTGGGCGCCGGGATCATCATCGGCAACGAGCTGTTCCACGGCGCCGGAGGCACGGCGGGCGAGATCGGCCACCTGACCCTCGACGAGCAGGGCCCCCTGTGCCGGTGCGGCAGCCGCGGCTGCCTGGAGGCCTACACCTCCACCGTCAACCTGACTGGCCATGCTGGCCGGGCCAGCTGCCCGGGCGCCGACCTGGACGACATCTTCTCGGCGGCGCGCGAGGGCAACGTCTCGGCGCAGCGCGCGCTCGAGGACGCCGGCCTGCACCTCGGCTGGGGCCTGGCCAGCATCGTCAACCTCCTCAACCCCGAGCTCGTCGTCGTCGGCGGCGACATGGCCCGGGCCGGCGAGCTGCTGCTCGAGTCCGCGCGGATCGGGCTGCGCCGGCACGCGCTCGACTCGGTCGCACTGACGCCGGTGCTCGCCTCGGAGCTCGGTGAGCGCGCCAGCCTCGTGGGGGCCGTGCTCCTGGCCGCGGAGAGCACCGACCTCGCCGTGGAATGACCTTTGCGCTGCTCGGGATACCTTCGACAGCGTGAGCGACAACGACTTCGAGGACCAGCTGACCAGCGAGGACACGCTCGACGACCCCGAGGGCGAGGTCGAGGACGAGCTGGACCGCGGCTCCCCCCCGCCGGAGAAGTGGTCCAGCGGCCAGGGCTTCGGCAACACGGCGTACGAGGAGGCGACCGGCGAGTCGCTCGACCAGCGGGTCGCCCAGGAGGAGCCCGAGTCGGACCCCTACGACGCGACCGACAGTGACGACGAGGACCTCGACGACGGTGAGGTCGGCGACCAGCGCGCCGGCCGCCTGGTCGATCTTGACGAGGGCCTCGGCGAGGACACCGAGAAGGACCTGGTCGCCGACGACGTCGGCATCGACGGAGCGGCGGCGTCGGCGGAGGAAGCCGCCGTACACATCGTTCCGGACGAAGAGGGGTACTGAGCCCTTTGTTCGATCCGCCACCAGGCGGCTCGTGGGAAGGGAGTACTGATGTTTCTGATCTGGCTGCTCGCTGTCGTCATCGGCATTGCGGGCATCATCGCGTTGTTCCGAGGTCAGATTCTGTGGGGGATCATCCTGATCATCCTGGCGTTCGTCGTCGGCCCCGGGGGCTACAGCATCTTCAAGTAGTCGGCGCATCCGGCACTCGGCGGGCGCCTGCCTCACCTTCTCGGTGGGTCAGGCGCCCGTCGTGCTGACTAGAACACGTTGCAGTTCTGGGCCCTACGATGGCCCGGTGCGGTTCTCGATCAGTACGGCGTTCCTGCCGACCGACCAGCTCGTGCCCATCGCGAAGGCGGCCGACGAGCTCGGCTACGACAGCCTCGCGATGCCCGACCACGTGGTCGACCTCGAGACGCTGCGCACGCCGTACCCCTACACGCCGGACGGCGCGCGGCGCTGGGGTCCCGAGGCCGAGTGGCCCGACCCGTGGGTCCTGGCCGGCGCGCTGTCGACCGTGACCACGCGACTGCGCTTCTTCACCAGCGTCTACGTGCCGGCACTGCGCAACCCGTTCCAGGTCGCGAAGTCGGTGGGCACCGCCGCGGTGATCTCGGGCAACCGGGTGGCGCTCGGGGTCGGCATCGGTTGGTGCGAGGAGGAGTTCGAGCTGCTCGAGCAGGGCTTCCGGACCCGCGGGAGACGCACCGACGAGGGTCTCGCGCTGATCAAGGAGCTGTGGCAGCCCGGGTGGCGCGAGTTCCACGGCGAGTTCTACGACGCACCGCGACTGACGATGGAGCCGACGCCGACCGCGCCGGTCCCGATCTACGTCGGCGGCCTCTCGGAGATCGCGTTCGCGCGGGCGGCTCGGCACGACGGCTGGGTCGGCGACATGTACCCGACCGACGAGGCGATCCGCTGGGCCACCCGGCTGGCCGAGGTACGCGCCGAGGTCGGGGCCGAGGGCGACTTCTCGGTGTACGTCGCGCTCACCGACGCGTTCCTCCCCGAGCACTTCGCGCGCGCCGGGGAGGGCGGGGTCACCGACTGCATGACGATGCCGTGGATCTACTACTTCGGGCGCGACGCCACGATCGACCAGAAGATCGAGGGCATGACCCGGTTCGCGGACGACGTGATCCGGCCGCTGGCCGGCTAGCCAGGGGCGCGGATCGGGTCGTCCACGCGTGAACGGGATGTCGAGCGCGCGGGACGCCGGCATCTTGAAGTGGTGCAGCCGCGCCACGTCCGGGTCGAGCACGGTGTGCTCGCCGCGGTTGATCTTGTGCACGGTGGCGTTGAGCTTGGCGTGCCGATAGCGCACCAGTGACTTGACCCGCTTCGACCAGCGCGCGTCCTCGTGGCTCAGGAGGTCCTCGCGCGACCAGCGGAACGAGTGCTGCTCGAGGACGGGACGGCTGGGGTCGTAGCCGGTGGTGTCGACGTTGAAGTTGAGGAAGCGCACCCGGGGCCGCGTCTGCTCGGCGGTCAGCTCCCCGATGGTCCGGTGCTGGGTCAGCACCACGAACTCGTCGACATCGATCAGGCCGAGCCAGCCCTTGCCGCGCTCCCCTGCGGCGTACGGCGCCAGGATCGGGCCGAAGTGCTGGTGCTGGCGCCAGGCCAGGGCATCGGTGCCGCGCATGTCGCCGGACGCACGCTCGGCGGCGTACCGCTGGCGCCACTCGAGGACCCGCTCTCCGCGCTCCTCCGGCGACAGGCCGTCGTAGTACTCACCGACCTCGGCGCGCGGGTGCACGGTGACCTCGGCCGGGACGTCCAGGGACCGGAGCAGCTCCTCGGTGCGGTCGACGTCACCGTCGAGGACGACCTGGAAGTCGTCGAAGCCGAGGCGAGCGTGGTAGTCGAGCCACTCCGCGATCTTGTGACCATCACGGCGCGTCATGGTGACGATCGTGTGGCGCACGGCGCGACCCTACGGGTTGGTCACCCAACGGTTGGCGACCACCCGCGCAGAACCGGGCGGCGTGGGGCCGAAGTAGGGCAGCAGGGCGGCGTACTCCGGGGAGCCGTCGGCGACGAAGGCGTCGAGCTTCCTGTCGCAGCCGTTGATGTGGTCCTGCCCGGTCGGCCTGCCGACGAAGACGATGTGGTCGCCCGGCTCACCGCTGGCCGCCGGCCCGCAGTAGAACTCGTCGCGGATGCCGTCCTCGAGCACGTAGATGGTGTCGGCACCCGTCTCGCCGTAGACGTCGTTGACGCCGACCCCGGCATAGATGATGTCGTCACCCTCGTCGGCCGAGATGTGGTCGTCGCCACCGCCGCCGTAGAGGATGTCGTTGCCCAGCCCGCCGTCGAGGTCGTCCGTGCCGTCGCCGCCGTAGACCTTGTCGTTGCCGTCGCCGCCCTGGACGTAGTCGTTCCCGGCCTCGCCGTACAGGGTGTCGTTGCCCGCGGTGCCCCGGATCTGGTCGTCGCCGTCACCGCCCCAGCCGATGTCGTTGCCCTCGTTGAGGCTGATGTCGTCGCTGTCGGCGTCGCCATGCACCTGGTCGTCGCCGGTGCCGGTGCCGATGGTGTCGATGCCAGCGCCGCCGAACGCCGTGTCGTTGCCGGCGTTCAGGATGATCTGGTCGTTGCCGATGCCACCGTCGGAGAAGTCGTTGCCGCCACCACCGTTGAGGACGTCGTCACCCGTCTCGCCGTACAGCTTGTCGGCCCCTGGACCGCCCGAGAAGACGTCGTTGCCGTCGCCGCCGAACGCCGAGTCGTTGCCGGCCATGCCCTTGAACTGGTCGTTGCCGCCCTTGCCCTTGAACTTGTCGTTCTTGGGGGTGCCCTTCACGTTGTCCGACTTGTTGGTGCCGTGGAAGGACTTCGCCTCCGCGGCGAGAGGCATCGCGAGAGCAAGCGCCACGATTGACGCAGGGACCACGAGCGAGCGACGGAGACGGAGCACGCGATGACGCTAACCCGTCAGGTGCTCCCCGCGGCATCGATCCCGGACTTTTTGGGGCATTTCATCCCTTCGGGCAGCGCGGAGTGGCTCCCTCGTCCACCGGGCCTAGGCTCGGGCCGTGACCACGAGGCCACCCGAGGACCCGCGCGACCTGGGCTACCTGTTCGTGGTGACCTACGGCCGGTCCGGCTCGACGCTGCTGATGGGACTGCTCAACAGCGTGCCGGGCTACCTGGTCCGTGGCGAGAACTGGGACGCGCTGCACCACCTGTTCCGCTTCCACCAGACCCTGGAGGAGGGCAGCCAGCGGTGGAACCCGGCCCGGCTGCGGCAGCGCACGCACCCCTTCTTCGGCGCCGGCGACTTCCCGGTCCAGAAGTCGCTCGAGGGCACCCGGCGGCTGGTGCTCGACACCGTCCTCCGGCCCAGGGAGGACACCCGCGTCACCGGGTTCAAGGAGATCCGCTGGTACGGCGACGACGTCGTGGAGTACGTCGCGTGGCTGCGCGAGGTGTTCCCGGGCGCGCGCTTCGTCGTGAACACCCGTGACCACGAGGAGGTCAGGCGCAGCGGCTGGTGGGCCAAGCGGCCCGAGAACGCCGAGCAGCTCCCCGCGATCGAGGAGCGGATCCTGGCGCTGGCCGAGGGGCTCGGCGACGCGGCGTACCGCGTCCACTACAACGACTACGTCGCCGACCCGTCCGTGCTGCGTGGGCTGTTCGACTGGCTGGGCGAGCCGTTCGACGAGGCCGCGGTGCTCTCGGTGCTGGAGACGCGCCACTCGGTCCGCGGCGGGGCCGGCTAGAAGAGCGTCAGCTTCAGCACGTCCCACGGAGCGGTCAGCCGCTGGGTGCTCACGGACGAGCAGTTGCTGATCTCGTCGAGCGGGTCGCGCCCGTTGACCAGGACGACCCTGTCGCCGGGCTCGCCGCCGGCCACCGTGCCGCAGTAGACGACGTCCTTGGCGTTGTCGTTGAGCAGATAGATGGTGTCGCCACCCTCCTCGGCGAAGACCGTGTCCGCCCCGCCGCCGACCCGGATCACGTCGTTGCCCGTGTCGGCCGAGATCTTGTCATCGCCCTCCCCGTCGTCGAGGACGTCGTTGCCGTCGCCGCCGTCGAGGTCGTCGACTCCTTCGCCCCCGTTGACCTGGTCGTTCCCGGGGCCGCCCTGGACGAGGTCGTTGCCGCCCTGACCGTCGAGGTTGTCGTCGCCGGCCTGACCGGTGAGCCGGTCGTTGCCGTCGCCGCCGAGACCGGTGTCGTTGCCGGCGCCGCCCTGCACGGAGTCGTTGTCGGCACCGCCATCGCCGAAGTCGTTGCCACCGCCGCCGCTGACCTGGTCGTCGCCGTTCTCGCCGTACCCCTTGTCGTTGCCGGCGCCCATCACCAGGTTGTCGTTGCCGTCGCCGCCCAGCGCCTTGTCGTTGCCGCCGCCGCCGGTGACCTTGTCGTTGCCACCCTTGGCCTTGAACACGTCGTTGGAGCCCTTGCCCTTGAGCGTGTCGTTGCGGTTGGTGCCCTTGTAGTGCTTGGCCTCCGCGGCGATCTGCGGGGCCAGCACAAGCGCGAGCGCTGCGACGGGTACGACGAGAAGCTGCCTTGCTGAGAGTCGGCTCACGGCGTGACCCTAGCCTGCGGCCTATCGTCGGAGCATGGGGATCGAGGTTCGTCCGGCCACGCGCTTCGCCGACGTGGCGACGATGGTCGGGCCGAAGAAGAACCCCGACGCGACCGTGTGCTGGTGCCTGAGCCACCGGGTCGACTCGAGGACGAACCAGTCGCTGTCCGGACGGGCACGCGGCGAGTACGTCCGGAAGCTGTGCCGCCGCAAGGTGGCGCCCGGCGTACTGGCCTACGACGGCGACGAGGTCTGCGGCTGGGCCGGCATCGCCCCCAGGGCGGGGCTGCCCGTGGCCCGCTCGACCAAGATCAAGGCGGTCGACGACCTCCCGGTCTGGTCGATCTTCTGCGTCCGGGTGCGGCCCGGCTTCCGCGGGCGCGGCATCTCCCTGGCGCTGGTCGAGGGTGCCGTCGACTTCGCGCGTGCGCACGGGGCGCCGGCGGTCGAGGCGATCCCGGTCGACAACCAGGGCCGGAAGGTCGACCTGACGATGGCTTTCGTCGGCACCCGGGGGCTGTTCGAGAAGGCCGGCTTCGACCAAGGTCGCCGACACGAGCTCGGTGACGGCGGGCTTCCCGCGGGTCGTGATGCGCCGGGCTCTGTAACGCTCACCCTCTCGTCGCTGTAGGGGACGGACGCCCGTCCTCCGCACGCAGACGAAAGGTGAAGCATGAGCAGGAGACACACCAGCCTGTTGACGCTGGTCGTGGCCGCCGCCGCCGTGAGCACGGCCGCGGTCGGCACGATCACCGCGCCGGCCCAGGCGACGCAGGTGGCCGAGAGCACCCTTTCGATCCGGGTACCCCACCCGCGGATCGAGGCCGGCGACTCCACCCGGGTCCTCGGTGACCTGCACGTCCGCGGTCCGCTGGACCCCAGTGGGCGCACGGTCACTCTCGAGGCCAAGCCCCAGGGCGCGACGGACTTCACGCCGGTCGCCACGACGGTGTCCGGTCCGCGCGGCGGGGTGGGCCTCCAGGTGGCGCCGACCGTCACCACCCGCTACCGGTGGCACTACGCCGGCGGGGAGGACGCCAAGCCGAGCAAGAGCGGCATCGCCCGCGTGGTCATCGTGGTCGACCAGCACCACGGTCGCAAGATCCACACCAGCCTCTCGATCCGGGCGGCGCACCGCGTCGTCCAGGCAGACGGACACGACCTCGTCCGCGGCCGTCTGCGCACCCACGGGATCGGGCTGCGCAACCGGGTCGTCAACCTGCTCACCAGGACGACGGCAGACCCGACCTGGCAGGTGATCGGCCAGGACCTGAGCGACCGAGCAGGCGCGGTGCAGTTCCCGATCACGCCCACCGGTCCCGCGGCGTACCGGCTGGTGTTCGAGGGCACGCCCGTGTTCCACCGCTCGCACAGCGGCATCGTGCGGATCGGCGTCCGACCCGTCGTGACCGCGACCGCGGCACCCGGGTGGATCAACCCGGGTGAGGCCGCCACGGTCTCTGGTGTGGCGACCCTGGCCGGTGTGCCGCTCAACGGGGCGAGCGTCGACCTCGTCGCGCGGCCTGCGGGGCACTCCGGGCCGCGGCACGTCGTCGGCTCGAGCACGACCGGAGTGGACGGGTCCGTGGCGATCACCGACACCCCCACCGAGAGCACGGTCTACCGGCTCGTCGTCCGGCACGCGACCGGCGTACCGCGCGGGGCCAGTCCTGCCGTGCGAGTGAAGGTCCGGGCGCCCAGCTCGCTGTCGATCCGGGGCAGGCACACCGGGGCCGGCTTCGTGGTGAGCGGCATCCTGCGCGGCGACCACCACACGGTGCGCCACGCCCAGGTGAACCTCGAGACGCTCGCCCCGGATGGGGTGACGTGGACGGTGGTGACCTCGGGCTTCACCGGCAGGCACGGCAAGGTGGCGTTCCTGGAGCCCAGCTCGGAGGGAGCCAGCTACCGTCTTTCCTACGCCGGGAGCTTCAGGCTCGCGCCCTGCATCAGCGGGACAGTCGTCAGCTGAGGCCCAGCCACGAGACCGGAAGGAGCCGGCGCTGGAAGAGAGCGCTCTCCCGCACGCCGACTTGTCGTCCGCGCTGTCCAAGGCACGCGCGGGCGACGAGGCGGCGTTCGTGACGCTCTGGCGGGCGCTGCACCCGCCGCTGCTGCGCTACCTGACCGTCCGGGGCGACGAAGCCCCGGAGGACCTCGCGTCGGAGACCTGGATGCACGTGGTGAAGGGGTTGGCCACCTTCGAGGGGAACGCCGCGGAGTTCCGCGCGTGGCTCTTCACCATCGCCCGGCACCGGGCGATCGACCAGGGCCGGGCCCGGACCCGACGGCCGGTGGTGGCGGTGGGCGAGCCCGCCTCGCTGCCGTCACGGGAGGTGGCGCCGAGCGCCGAGGAGCAGGTGGTCGCGAACGACACGACGGCCCGGGCGCTCGAGCTGGTGGCGACGCTGCCGCCGGCGCAGGCCGAGATGGTGATGCTCCGGGTGGTGGCCGGGCTCGAGGTGGCGGACGTGGCCCGGCTCGTCGACAAGAAGCCCGGCGCGGTGCGAGTCGCCGTACACCGTGCGCTGCAGACCCTGGCCCGGCATCCCGAGGCCCGCTCGAACCGAGAGGTGGTGTGACGTGACCCGGCCTCCTGACCAGCCCTTCGACGACGAGGAAGCGTTGTTGCGCGCCCTGCGCGCCCCCGGTTCGGCCGGCGAGCTGGGCGAGGAGGAGCAGTACGTCGCAATGTTCCGCGAGGCACGGGACTCGGACGCCGCTGCCCCTGTCCCACTCGCTCGCCGGCGCCGCGCGGTCTCGCGCTTCGGCGCCGGCTCCGCCTTCGTGGTCGCCCTGGCTGTCGGCGGCAGTGCGGCCGCGGCGTACACCAACAACCTGCCGGAGCCCATCCAGCGCTTCGCGCACCGGACGCTCGGTCCGGTCGCACCGCCGGCGCCCACGGAGCACCACCACCGCGCCAAGGACCGCCCGACCGCGGCGCCCACGCCCAGCGGCACGCCCACGCCGACCCCCACTCCGACACCGACCCCGACGCCCACTCCGTCGCCGACCCCGTCGCGCTCGCCGGGCCAGTCACCGAAGCCGACGCCGACCCCGACGCCAACACCGACTCCCACGCCTGCTCCTGCACCGACCGTGGCTCCCACGCCCACATCGACCCCGACCCCCACGCCGACTCCCACGCCCAGCCCGACTCCCACGCCCGACCCCCGTGCCGCCGGGGCGGCCCGCCGCGCTGAGCATCTCGGGCTCCACCCACAGGGTCGCGCCTGGGCAGTCGGTCGCCTTCGCCGGTGTGGTCACCTCCGACGACGGCGCCCCGGTTCGCCGCGCCCGGGTCACCCTGCAGACCCTGTCCGGTGGTGGCTGGGTCCCGGTCACCTCGGCCCGCACCGACGCCTCCGGCCAGGTGTCGCTCGTGCTGCCGCCGATCTCGACCACGACCGGCGTACGCCTGCGGACCGCCGGCGTGCACAGCCCGCGCTGGCGGGTCACCCTGCACCCCGAGCTCACCGTCACCTCCGCGCGCGGCTCGTCGCCCGGCGCCGTGGTCATCACCGCCACAGCGGTCGGCGCCCAGCCCGGCGACCGGATCCAGCTCCTGACCAAGGCGGGCGAGATCGCGGCCGGCACCTTCGACGGCAGCACGATCTCGTTCACCGTCAACCCGACCAAGAAGAAGACCCGCTACACGGTCCTGCTCCCCGGCACCTCCGCGCACGGGCCGGACCGCGCCGCATCACGGTGGTCGTCAAGAACCCGGGCGGTCCGTCACCCGGGTCGTGACCCGCGGGTTGGCGACTGGGCCCGCCGGACCGCCACACTGTCGGTGCCATGCCCGCCGCACCCGAGCCCCCGGTGGAGCCCACCGCCGACGCCCGGGACGTCCGCGAGGTCACGGCGATCATGGACCTGGCGCTCCGGATCGGCGAGCTGTTGCTGTCCTCCGGTGCCGGCGCCAGTGACGTGAGCGCGGCGATGAACAACGTGGCGTGGGCCTGCGGGCTGCGCGGCTACACCGCCGACGTGACGTTCACAGCGCTCACGATGAGCCAGCAGTCCTCGCCGGAGGAGCCGGCCCTGATCCAGATCCGCCAGGTGCGCTACCGGGAGGTCGACTACGGCGACCTGACCGGCGTCGACCAGATCCTCCGGGACCTGGTCGCCGGGGAGGTCGACCGGGTGGAGGCGGCGACCCGGCTGAACCGGATCAGCTCCACGGGACACGCCCGGCCACGGTGGCTGGTCACCCTGGCGCTCGGGGTGATGGGCGGCGGGGTCGGAATGGTCCTGGGTGGTGACTGGTTGGTCGTCGCGGTGGCGGCGGCCGCCGCGATCCTCGTCGATGTCCTCCAACGGCAGATGCGCAGACGTCGGCTGCCGGCGTTCTACCAGCAGGTCGCGGGAGGTCTGCTCGCGACCCTGATCGCGGTCGGGGTGGCGGCGACGCCCGCCGACGTCTCGCCCAGCCTGGTCATCTCGAGCAGCATCGTGATGCTGCTGGCGGGGGTGAACTTCCTCGGCGCGATCCAGGACGCACTGACGGGGTTCCCGCTGACCGCGAGCGCGCGGATCCTCGAGGCGTTCCTGGCGACCGCGGGCGTGGTGGCCGGCGTCGGCGGCGGTCTCCGGGTCGCCGAGGTTCTCGGCGTGGACCTGGGCCCGGTCGACCCCGGCGCCTACTCGACTGCTGCCCTGCCCCTGATGGTGGTCGGCGGTGCCATCGCTGCCGCGGCGTACGCCTTCTCGGCGTACGCACCGTCCCGGGCGCTGGCGCCGATCGCCGTCGCGGCCGGAGTCGCGGTCGGCGTCTACGCCCAGGTCTTCGAGCGTGGCTTCGGCATCGCGTGGTCGTCGGCCCTGGCGGCCCTGCTCCTCGGGCTCGCCAGCTACCCGATCGCCACCCGCGCCCGGATCCCGTCGCTGGTGGTCGTGGCCGCCGGCATCACGCCGTTGCTGCCCGGTCTCTCGATCTACCGCGGACTGGCGCTGCTGGCCACCAGCGCCAGCGCGGCGCTGCTCGCGATGGTCACCGCCGCGGCGATCGCGATCGCGCTGAGCTCGGGCGCGATCCTCGGTGAGTACCTCGCGCAGCCGATCCGTCGGGAAGCCGGCCGCATGGAGAGCAAGCTCGCCGGCCCGCGCCTGGTCGGTCCGTACACCGTCCGCGCGGTCCGAGGCGTACGCCGCCGGGCGGCCAGGAAGCGCGGGGCGTCGGACTCCGGATGACAAGCGCGGCTAGCGGTTGACCATCCGTTGCATCGACTCGGGGTAGCGATCTCCCACGACCTTGACCTCGGTCGAGGCCTGGTCGAGCTCGGCCAGGTCGTCCGCGGTCAGCGTCAGCTCGGCCGAGCCCAGGTTCTCGTCGAGGCGGCTCAGGCGTCGGGTGCCGGGAATCGGGACGAGCGATGGCCGCTGGGCCAGGAGCCACGCGAGCGCGATCTGGCCCGGAGTAGCACCATTGCGCTCGGCCACCGCCCGGACCCTGTCCACGAGCGCCAGATTGGCCTCGCGTGCCTCGACCGTGAACCGCGGGAGGTGGGCACGGATGTCTTCCTGGGAGAACTCCGTCGTGGCGTCCACCGTGCCCGTGAGGAAGCCGCGCCCCAGGGGGCTGAACGGGACGAAGCCGATCCGCAGCTCGTCCAGCACGTCCAGGATCGCGTCCTCCGGCTCGCGCCAGAAGAGCGAGTACTCGCTCTGGAGCGCGGTCACCGGCTGCACCGCATGGGCTCGCCGGATGGTCTCGACGCCAGCCTCGGACAGCCCGAAGTGACGCACCTTGCCCTCCTCGATCAGCTCCTTGACCGTGCCGGCCACGTCCTCGATCGGCACCTCGGGGTCGACCCGGTGCTGGTAGAGCAGGTCGACGAAGTCGGTCCGCAGCCGACGCAGTGACCCGTCGAGCGCTTGGCGAATGTGCTCCGGCCGACTGTCCAGCTCTCGGTCGCTCTCATCCAGTGAGAAGCCGAACTTGGTCGCGATGACGACCTCGTCGCGGCGTGGCGCGAGAGCCTCGCCGACCACTTCTTCGTTGTGGTACGGCCCGTAGACCTCCGCGGTGTCGAAGAGGGTCACGCCGTGGTCGACGGCTTCGCGCAGGAAGTCGACCATCGTCCCCCGGTCGGGCGAGGGGCCGAACGACTGGCTGATCCCCATGCAGCCCAGCCCGATCGCCGAGACCTCGAGGTCGCTGCCAAGAGTGCGCTTGTTCACAGGGTCACACCTTCCCGAGCCGCGAGCGGCTCACTCCCACTCGATGGTGCCTGGCGGCTTGCTGGTCACGTCGAGCGTGACCCGGTTGATCTCGCTGACCTCGTTGGTGATGCGCGTGGAGATGCGCTCGAGGACGTCGTACGGCAGCCGGGCCCAGTCGGCCGTCATGGCGTCCTCGGAGGTGACGGGCCGGATCACGACCGGGTGGCCGTAGGTGCGGCCGTCGCCCTGGACGCCGACCGAGCGGACGTCGGCGAGCAGGACGACGGGCATCTGCCAGATGTCGCGGTCGAGGCCGGCGCGGGTCAGCTCCTCGCGGGCGATGGCAGTCGGCCTGGCGGAGGATGTCGAGACGTCCGCGGGTGACCTCACCGATGATCCGGATGCCGAGGCCGGGCCCGGGGAACGGCTGCCGCCACACCATCGTGGACGGGAGCCCCAGCTGCTCGCCGACCAGGCGGACCTCGTCCTTGAAGAGCGTGCGCAGCGGCTCGACCAGCTCGAACTGGAGGTCGTCGGGAAGGCCGCCGACGTTGTGGTGGGACTTGATGTTGGAGGTGCCGGCGCCGCCACCGGACTCGACGACGTCGGGGTAGAGCGTGCCCTGGACGAGGTACGCCGTGGCGCCGGCCTCGGCGGTGTCGCCGAAGACGCGGACCTCGGCGGCCTCGAAGGTGCGGATGAACTCGCGGCCGATGATCTTGCGCTTCTCCTCGGGGTCCACGATCCCTTCGAGCGCACCGAGGAACTGCTCGCTGGCCTCGACGACGTCGAGCTTGTCGAAGACCGCCTCGAAGTCGGAGCGCACCTGCTCGGTCTCGCCGAGCCGCATCATCCCGTGGTCGACGTACACACAGGTCAGGCGGTCGCCGATCGCGCGCTGCACGATCGCGGCGGCCACCGCGGAGTCGACGCCGCCGGAGAGCGCACAGATGGCCCGACCGTCTCCGATCTGCTCGCGGATCGCCGCGACCTGCTCCTCGACGATGTTGAGCATCGTCCAGGTCTGGCGGCAGCCGGCGATGTCGTGCAGGAAGTGCTCCAGCACCTTCTGACCGTGCTCGGTGTGCAGCACCTCCGGGTGCCACTGGACGCCGGCCAGCCCGCGCCCGACGTCCTCGAAGGCCGCCACCGGCGTCCCCGCCGTCGAGGCCAGCACGGTGAACCCCTCCGGCGCCGCAGCCACGGAGTCGCCGTGCGACATCCAGACGTTGTGGTGGACGGGTACGTCGGCCAGGAGGGTCCCGGGCTCCTCGATCGAGACCGGGGTGCGGCCGTACTCGCGGACGCCGGTGTGCGCGACCTCGCCGCCCAGCCCCTGCGCCATCAGCTGGAACCCGTAGCACATGCCGAACACCGGAGTGCCGGCCGTGAACAGGCCGGGGTCGATGCTCGGCGCGCCTTCCTCGTAGACGCTCGACGGTCCACCGGACAGCACGATCGCCTTCGGGCTTGCGGGCCAGCATCTCCGCCACCGGCATCGTGTGCGGCACGATCTCGGAGTAGACGCGAGCCTCGCGGACCCGACGCGCGATCAGCTGCGCGTACTGCGCCCCGAAGTCGACGACGAGGACCAGGTCGTGGTCGCTGTGAGCACCATCGGCCGTCATGCACAGAGCCTAGTCGCGGCCCGATGTCCGCGGGTTCACGCCCCACCTCAGCGACGAGCGGATCCGGCGGTCAGCCGATCTTCTCGGCCACCGCCACGACGATCCCCTCGGGACCCCGGATGTAGGCCTGCTTCCACGTGCCTTCGTACTCACCGATCCCGCCGACGAGCCCGTACCCGAGCGCCTGCGGCCGCGATCGACGGTCGCCTCGATGTCGTCGACCTCGAAGCAGACGTTGCGGATGCCCAGCCGTTGGCCATGGCGGGGCCACCAGCCGGCGTAGTGGTCGGGCGTGATGAACCTCGCCACCTCGAGCCAGGTCCCGCCGTCGGCGCCGGGAGGTTCAGCCCGACGACCTCCGCCGCGAGCCCGGGATGCCGCACACGGTGTCGATGAACTCGCCCTCGTCGAACTGCCGTCCGCCGACCTCGAGCCCGAGGGCCTCGAAGAACGCCACCACCGCCTCGAGGTCCGCGCACCGTGATCCCGACATGGTCGAACCGCTGCATGTGTCCCATGCCGGAGCGAGACCACGCCCGAATCCACCGTTCTCATCGGTGCGCGGCCCAGCCCGCCCTCCTCAACTGCCGGACAGGCGCGCCCAACGACTCCTACCCTCACCAGATGAAGACCTGGCTTGCCGCGGCCGCCGTCCTGACGGCGACGCTTGCCGCCGTACCGTCTGCGCACGCCGACACCACGGTCACGGCGACGGTCGACCACTGGAGCGACGGGGACACCGTCGTCACCGAGCTCGGCACGGTCCGGTTGATCGGGATCAACGCACCCGACCTGGGCGCGTGCGGCTACGGGAAGGCCACGAAGCTCGCCGAGGCTCTCGCCCCCGCCGGAACGACCGTCACCCTCACCCTCCCGGACGGTCACGATGACACCGACACCTACGGGCGGCTGCTCCGGTACGTCGATGTCGGTGGCGCGGACATCGGCCTGAGGCAGATCCAGAAGGGCTCGCAGGCGAAGTACGACTCGACCGACGGCTACGACACGCACCCGCGGCAGAAGAAGTACCGCAAGCAGGACATCAAGCACCGCGACTACTGCGCGAACCACGACCTGAAGTCGTATCGACCGATCTCCGACAACGCCTGCCCGCGGAAGGCCCCGATCAAGGGCAACCGCAGCGACGACTGGATCTACCACCTCCCCCACGGCGACGAGAACTACGGGATCACCAACCCCGAAGAGTGCTTCGCCAGTGAGGACGGCGCCAAGAAGGCCGGCTACCGAGCCGCCCTCGTCTGACGCCGGGGCCACGGGAAGGCCGCCTGCCAAGGCAAAGACCGAGAAATGCACCAGGGCCCGGCCGGGGAGGGAGGGTGGCCGGGCCCTGATCGTCCACGCATCTGTTGGACAGCGCCTGGACAAACGGAGACCGGTCAAAGGGAGGGAGCGTTGGCGACCGGTTCCGCCCGGCTCAACGAGTCCTTGGGAGGCGGGTTACGCCTGTAGAAGCCCGAATCCGTGGCGGAAATCGGGCCGGTCTGGACCACCGATACCCACCACGGTGTCTGACCTGCGACAACGCTGGCGGCGCTGCGACTCAGCTCACGCCGACGATCGGAAGTCGCAGGGCACCGGGCGCCGAGTCCGGGACGACCGGGGAGTTCGGGGCGACCGGCTGCACGCGCGCGTACTGCTCCCCGAGGGCCGGACGAGGGTCGGCCTCGCCCTTGTTGGGCCAGAACGACATCGCCCGCTCGGCCTGGGCGGTGATGGTCAGCGAGGGGTTCACGCCGAGGTTGGCGGTGACCGCCGCGCCGTCGGCGACGTGCAGGCCGGGGTGGCCGTAGACCCGCTGGTAGGCGTCGATGACGCCGTGCTCCGGCGAGTCTCCGATCGCGCAGCCGCCGATGAAGTGCGCGGTGAGCGGCATCCCGAACGGCTCGCCGATGTTGCCGCCGGCGGTGCCGTCCACCGACGCGGCCATCCGGCGTACGACGTCGTTGGCGACCGGGATCCACGACGGGTTCGGGGCGCCGTGACCCTGCTTCGACGTCATCCGCCACAGCCGCGTGAACCGGCCGCGCTTGCCGTAGGTGGTGATCGAGTTGTCGAGGCTCTGCATCACCAGGGCGATCACGGTGCGCTCGGACCAGTGCTTGAAGTCGTAGAGGTCCCTGATGTTGGCGCGCTGGGTCCACATCTCCGCCAGCCACACCCGCCAGCGCGGCCCGTCGCCGTCGCCGTCGGTCAGCACCGTCTGCAGCATGGCCATCGTGTTGAAGCCCTTGCCGTAGCGCACCGGCTCGATGTGGGTGTCGGCGTCGGGGTGGAACGACGACGTGATCGCGACGCCGTAGGAGTAGTCGGTCAGGTCCGACGCCGGGGCGATCGCGCCGAGGATCGACTCGGAGTTCGTGCGCGACAGGTGGCCGAGCCGCGGGGAGAGGCGGGGCAGGTGGCCCTCGTCCTTCATCCGGTGCAGCAGCTTCTGGGTGCCGAGCGACGCCGCCGCCATGACGACGTGCTCGGCGGTGAGGACCTTCTGGCCGCGGTTGGACTTGGCCTTGGTGAACTTCACCCGGACGTCGTAGCCACCGGACGCCCGCGGCGAGATGCGGGTGACCGTGGTCAGCGGGAGGACCGTCGCGCCGTTCTGCTCGGCGAGGTAGAGGTAGTTCTTGACGAGCGTGTTCTTGGCGTTGTGCCGGCAGCCGCTCATGCACTCGCCGCAGTTGAGGCAGGTGTTGCGGACCGGCCCGGCGCCGCCGAAGAAGGGGTCGGGCACCTCCTCGCCCGCCGGCTGGGCGGGGCCGCCGAAGAAGACGCCGACCGGCGTCGGATGGAAGGTGTCGGCCACGCCCAGGTCGGTCGCGACCTTCTCCATCACCTCGTCGGACGGCGTCCGGACCGGGTTCTCGACGACGCCGAGCATCCGCTTGGCCTGGTCGTAGTACGGCGCGAGCTCGTCCTTCCAGTCCGTGATGTGCGACCACTGCGGGTCGGTGTAGAACGCCGGGAGCGGCTCGTAGAGCGTGTTCGCGTAGACCAGCGAGCCGCCGCCGACGCCCGCGCCGGCCACGATCATCGTGTCGCGGACGGCGTCGATGCGCTGGATGCCGTACATGCCCAGCGCGGGTGCCCAGAGGTACTTCCTGAGGTCCCAGGTGCCCGAGGCGAAGTCCTGGTCCTCGAAACGTGCGCCCGCCTCGAGCACGCCGACGCGGTAGCCCTTCTCCGTCAGCCGGAGGGCGGTGACCGACCCACCGAACCCGGAGCCGACGACGAGGACGTCGAAGTCGAACTGCTCGGACGGCGAGCTCATGCCCGGCCCAGCTTCTTCATCAGCCTCAGGTTGGCGGTCATCACCTTGGCGTAGGTCTCGTCGGACATGCCGAGCATCGGCGCGAACCGGATCAGCCGCTGGGTCGCCACCGACTGCGACTCGGTGTAGCGGTGGATGCCCTCGCTGCCCTGGCGGCGGCCCATCCCGGACTCGCGCATGCCGCCCATCGGGCTGTCGATGCTCGCGAAGGTGGCGCCGAAGGCCTCGTTGATGTTGACGGTCCCGCACTTGATGAACCGGGCGATCGCCCGCGCCCGGGCGCCGTCCTGGCTGTAGATCGCGGCGTTGAGGCCGTACTCGCCGGCGTTCGCCCGCGCCACCGCGTCCGCCTCGTCGTGGAAGCGGTAGAGCGAGATCACCGGGCCGAAGGTCTCCTCGCCGAAGCAGGTCATCTCCGGCGTGACGCCCTCGAGGATGGTCGGCTCGAAGAAGTACGGGCCGAGGTCGGGCCGCGCCCTGCCGCCGGTGAGCACGCGGGCGCCCTTGGCGACGGCGTCCTCGACGTGCCGGACGACGGTGTCGAGCTGGTCCTGGGAGATCAGCGAGCCCATGTCGACACCCCAGTCGAGGCTGGCGCCGAGCGTCATCGCCTCGGTGCGGGAGACGAACCGCTCCACGAACCGGTCGTAGACCTGGTCGGCCACGAACATCCGCTCCATCGAGACGCACAGCTGCCCGGCGTTCGAGAACGACGCCCGGACGGCGCCCTCGGCGGCCTTCTCGAGGTCGGCGTCGCGGAGCACGAGGAGGGGGTTCTTGCCGCCCAGCTCGAGCGAGCAGCCGATCAGCCGCTCCGCGCAACCCCGGGCGATCAGCTTGCCGACCCGGGTCGAGCCGGTGAAGCAGATGTAGTCGGCGCGGCCGACCAGCTCCGGACCGATCTCTGGCCCCGGGCCGGCGACCACGGTCCACAGGTCCGGCGGGAAGCCCGCCTCCTCGAGCAGCTGGGCGCCGAGCAGCGCCGAGAGCATGGACTGCGCGTCCGGCTTGGCGACCACGGCGTTGCCGGCCAGCAGCGCCGGCAGCCCGTCGCAGAGCGCCATCGTGAACGGGTAGTTCCAGGGCGAGATGATCCCGACCACGCCCTTCGGGACGCGGTTGACCTCGACCCGGGTCAGCCCCGGCACGACGCCGATCTTGCGCTGGGTGTCGAGGTGCTCGTGCGCCGTACGCGCGTAGTAGCGGGCGGTGAGCGCGACGTGCGCCGGCTCGTCGAACGCGTGCTTCCGGGCCTTGCCGGACTCGAGGACGATCAGGTCGATGATCTCGTCCTGCCGGTCGAGGATCAGGTCGTGCAGCCGGAGCAGGATCGCGGCCCGGTCGTCGAGGCTGACCCGCGTCCACGCCTGCTGGGCCTTGCGGGCCCGCGCGAACGCCTGCGCCACGTCGTCGGCGCTCGACTGCGGGACGTGCGCCAGCGGTGCGCCGTTCAGCGGGCTGCGCACCTCGACGGTCTGCCCCGTCGTGGCCAGCAGCCGCTTGGTCAGGCTCTCGGCGTACTCCGGCTCGAGGGCGTACGACGCCGTGGCGTCGTGCTCGGGATCGCGCGGCCCCTCGACCATCGGCCCGCCGGCGGGGCTCGGGTTCCGGTCGCTCATGCTTCGAGCCTAAGCCGTCGCGACGTCCGCTACTACCGCCGAGTAGCCAGTGCCGTGCTTGGCACTTGGGCTTTCCCTGCAAAGCCTCCGTGGGCGGCGGAATCCCCGGGCGGCCGGGGATTCCTGCTCCGGGCAGGCGTTGCAACACCCGACCGGAGCATGAAACCCCTGACCGGGGCATTAACGAGCCATTCCCTGTTGCATGGATCGTCCTCGAGGCGCCCACAGCGGCGTAACAACTCGCCGTCGTCCACAGGCCGACCGGCGCGGCGGGCAACAGATCGCCGCCCTCGCCGACGATCAGGCCATGATCGACAACGAGCCGCCGGATCCGCGACTGACGCGGGTGATGCTTCGCGGGGAACTGGTCGAGGCTGGCTGGACAGACCGTGGGATCGCGCGCATGGTCCGGGGCGGGGTCTGGGTGCGGATCCGGCGAGGTGCCTACGTTGTCCGGGCCGACTGGCGGGCACTCGACGTTGCCGGCAAACACGTGGTTCGCACCCGCGCAGTCATGCGCCAGGCCAACACCGAGGTCGTGGCCTCACACACCAGTGGGTTGATGGTCCACGCCGCTCCCACCTGGGGCCTCGATCTCGAGTCCGTCCATGTCACTCGCTCCGACCGGAGAGCAGGACGCGCCGAGGCGAGGAGTCTGTCAGCATCGCGGCAAGCTGCTCGATGGCGACGTGGAGCAGAGGCTCGGGATGAAGGTGATGGCCGCTCCCCGCCTAGGCCTCGAGGTCACCACCGTGGCCGACACCGAGGCGGCGCTCGTCGCCGTCAACCACCTTCTGAATGCTGGGCGCCACCACGCTCGATCAAGCTGCGCTCCCGATACCAGAAGGGGATCGACCACTGGTCGAAGACACTGGCCACGGACATCGTCCTTCGGCTGGCCGATCCACGGATGGCATCGCCGGGTGAATCCAGGGTGCTCTATCTGTGCTACCTGTTCGGCCTGCCCGCACCGGAGCCGCAGTACGCAGTTCGCGACCACAACGGTCGGGTGATCGCAATCGTCGACTTCGCCTGGCCCGAGCTCGGCGTCTTCCTCGAGTTCGACGGCAAGATCAAGTACCAGCAGCTGTTGCGCGTGGGCGAGTCGGCCTCAGACGTCGTGGTGCGCGAGAAGCGCCGCGAGGAGCTCGATCGTCGAGCTCACGGGCTGGCGCTGCATCCGGTTGATCTGGGCCGACCTCGAGAGACCCGAGCACACCGCGCAGCGGATCGGCGCCATCCTCTTCCGCGACGCCGGACGGCTGACGGTCAGCGGCTGCAGGCCCCGGTCAGGCGTTGCAACCCCCGGCCAGGGCGTTGGCAACCCCCGGACGCTCGGGGCGTTGCAACACCCCGACCGTCAGGAATGTCCGTACCCAGGTGTCCCGTCACCCAGCCGGGAGCTCCGTGTAGATCGACTTCAGCTCGGTGTACTGCGCCAGCCCCTCGGGGCCGAACTCGCGGCCGATGCCGGAGGACTTGTAGCCACCGAACGGCGCCGCGAAGTCCATCGTGTAGGTGTTCACGCCGTAGGTCCCGGCGCGGACCCGGCGAGCGACGTCGAGGCCGGCCTCCCGGTCGGCGGTCCACACGGTGCCGGCGAGGCCGTAGTCGGAGTCGTTGGCGAGCCGGACCGCGTCGTCCACGTCGTCGTAGGGGATCACCGAGAGGACCGGGCCGAAGATCTCCTCCTGCGCGATCCGCATCCCGTTGTCGACGTCGGCGAAGACCGTCGGGCGGACGTACCAGCCGGAGGACAGCCCGTCCGGCATGCCGTTGCCGCCGAGCGCGACGCGGGCGCCCTCCTCCTGGCCGAGGGCGATGTACTTCTCCACCCGCTCCTGCTGGCGCTGCGCGACCAGCGGGCCGATCTCCGTGGCCGGGTCGGAGGGGTCGCCGACCGGCATCGACGCGACGGTCTCCACGAGCGCGTCGACGACGGCGTCGTAGTTGGCGCGCGAGGCGAGGATCCGGGTCTGCGCGACGCAGGCCTGGCCGGAGTTCATCAGCGCGGTGAACCGCAGCCCCGCCATCGTGGCGGTGAGGTCGGCGTCGTCGAGCACGATCGCGGCCGACTTGCCGCCGAGCTCGAGCGAGACCCGCTTCAGCTGCTCGCCGCACACCGCGGCGATCCGGCGGCCGGCCGCGGTCGAGCCGGTGAACGCGACCTTGTCCACGCCCGGGTGCGCGACCAGGTGCTCGCCGACCTCGCGGCCGGCGGCGACGATGTTGACCACGCCGTGAGGTACGCCGGCCTCGGTCAGCAGCTCGGCGAGCAGGTAGCCGTCGAGCGGGGTCTCCGGCGCGGGCTTCACGACGATCGTGCAGCCGGTCAGGAGCGCCGGCACCAGCTTGGACATGATCGTGAACTGCGGGACGTTCCACGGCGGGATGGCCGCGACCACGCCGACCGGCTCGCGGCGTACGACGACGGGCGAGCCGAGGACGCCGGCGCGCTCCTCCTCCCACGGGAACTCCCGGGCGATCGCCAGGAACGCCTCGATCTGCATCCACGGCGCGGGTGACTGCGCCAGGTTCGAGAACGACGTGGGCGAGCCCATCTCGAGGGTGATCAGGTCGGCCATCTCGGCCAGCTTCCCGGCGTACAGCCCGGAGAAGGCCTGGACGACGTCGATCCGCTCCTCCGGCGACATCCGGGGCCACGGCCCCTCGTCGAAGGCGCGGCGAGCGGCTGCCACCGCGGCGTCGATGTCGCCGGTCGACCCCTCGGGGACGCGGGCCACGACCTGCTCGGAGTGCGGCGAGACCACCTCGAGCACGTCGGTCCCGGCGGGGGCGGCCCAGCCGCCGTCGATGAAGAACGCGTCGCGGTCGTGGTCGGTCATGGGGTGCTCCTCATCAGGGTGCGTGGGTGAACCAGTCGGTGAAGCCGGACGGCTCGTGGAGGCCGAGGACGCCGTGCTCGTAGAGGCCCCAGCCCTCCTGCGGCTCCTTGCCCTCCTCGCGCCAGACCGCGCGCCCGACGTTGTCGGTGAGGCCGAAGGGCACCCGGCCGACGACCGCGGGGTCGTTCATGTCGTAGGTGACCCGCTCGGTGAAGCCGGCGCCCTTCCACTGACCGTGACCCCAGTCCGAGTCGCCTCCGTAGCCGCCGCCGACGTGGATCGGGACCGGCAGGAGCGACTCGATGTCGATCGTCACCGGGGAGCCGTCGGGCAGGGTGCAGGTGATGACGCCGTTGGTCGGTGTTCGGGTGCCCGAGACGTACGTCGTCCGGATCCGCGGCCACCCGAGCTGCTCGATCCGGCCGTCCGGCCAGACGCGGGTGCAGTCGTTGAGGAGCCGGTAGCCGTCGGCCTCCTCCTGGATGATCAGCACGATGCCGAAGTCGTCGAAGGCGATGGGCACGTAGAGCCACCACATGCCGCCCCAGGCGGGCTCGGCCGGGCGGCCGGGCGGCTCGCCCTCTCCGGAGGGTCGGATGCCCCACGAGCGGTCACGCGAGCCGATCCAGCGGTCCGGCGTCACGGCGATCTCCTCGCCGTCGATGACGATCGACCCCTCCCACGAGCCGACCTGCGCGAACCGCTGCGCGTCCAGCACCTTGCGCAGCGTGCCGGTCCGCATCACGTGCGGCTGCTCCTGGATGACCGGGAACAGCCCGCGCCAGTGCAGGTCCATGGCGATGCCCTCGGTCTCCTCGAGGACGACGCGCAGCTCCTCGAGTGGCTTGGTGACCTCGACCCGGTAGTTGCCGACGCGCTGGTTGAGGCGGTCGTGGTCAAGGGCGTCGCCGAGGTGCACGGCGGTCTGCACGTCGCCACGGCGGATGAGGACGAAGGCGTCCTTGGTGCCGAGGTTGGGGTAGTAGCCGAGGCCGGTGATGAGGAAGATGTCGCCGGTCCGGTCGTGCGCGTTGAGGTAGCAGCGGTCGTAGAAGTTGCGGTCGCTACTGCCCACGTCGGCGATCGGCTGGGGCAGCTGGTGGATCGGGAACTCGTCCATCGGCGTCAGCATCAGGCGCCGGCCTCCGCGAGCAGCCGCTCCATCAGCGGCTTGTGGTGGAACAGGGTCTCGATGTCGTCGGGCCGCTCGACCTCACCGAAGTGGATCGAACGGGCGCTGGTGCGCATGAAGACCACGCACCACTGGACGGCGTTGTAGAGGTGGTACCAGGTCAGGTCGCCCAGCTGGACGCCGGTGAGCTCGGCGTACGTCGCCTTGACGTCCTCCTCGCGCATGAAGTGCGGCATCCCCGGCATCTCGAAGACCGCGGTGATCGACTCGAAGACCATGTGCGCGAAGACGATCCACGACAGGTCCATCTCGCGCGGCCCGAGGGCGGCCATCTCCCAGTCGAGGACGCCGACGGGCGCGAAGTCGCGGTAGAGCACGTTGCCGATCCGCGAGTCGCCCCAGCAGAGCACGGTGTCGGAGCCGGTGGTGTCGGGCAGGTTGGCCTCGAGCCAGGCGAGCGCGCGCTCGGCGATCGGGGAGCGGGCCGAGGTCCGGGATCGCCCACTCGTACCACGCGCGCACCCACGCGAGGTTGCGCGCCAGCGGGGTCTCGCCCTGGTGCGCCGAGCGCTCGAGGAAGTCGAAGGCGTCGCTGGCGTCCTGGATCGCGTGCAGCCCGGCGATCGCCGCGACGGTGCTGTCCTGGAGCCGGCGCTGGTCCTCGACCGACGCGTCGGCCAGCCAGTTGTCACCCCAGTTGTACGGCGGCACGTCGGGCGGGACCACGCCCTCGATGCGGTCCATGAGGAAGAACGGCGTGCCGAGCACCTCACCGGTCGGCTCGAACAGCCCGACGTTCGGCACCGGCACCTTCGTGCGCTCGCCGACGATCCGCATGGCGTCGTACTGGTCCTGGAGCGCGTAGTCCATGAAGACCGGGAACTCGGCCGGCGACGGCGCGACCCGGGCGACGTACTCCCCCGTCCGCTGCTCGCCGTCCTCGCTCCAGGTCGCGTCGAAGACGAGGGTCTCCGAGGACATGCCGTTCGCGTCGATGCCGCTGTGCAGCGTGACCTTCGGCTCCGCGCCGGCCGGCAGCGCACCGGCCAGCCAGCCCTCGAGCAGGCCCGGGACGGTGGCCGGATCGCGGGCGGTGCGCTGGAGCTTCAGATCGGCCGGTGGCCCCTGGGTCACGAACCCTCCCTGGTGTGACGCGCGGCTCTAGTTGACACGCGTCAGACTGGTGGAACGTGTTCTAGTTGTCAACGGCGATCAGACGATGTCGCCGGCCTTGACCCGGGCCTCGTCGGCCTCCTGGTCGGTCAGCTTGGCCTGGGAGTCGCGCTCGGCGGCGACCCGGCGCAGGTAGTGGTCGACCTCGGCGGCGAGCCGGGCCTCGTCCCAGCCGAGCTCGGCGTGCATCAGCGCCGCCGCGGCAGGTGCGGCGCGTACGCCGCGGTCGAAGGTCTCGATGGAGATCCGGGTGCGCCGGGTGAGCACGTCCGTGAGGCGGCGGGCGCCCTCGTGCGTGACGGCGTACACCACCTCGGCGGCGAGGTAGTCCTCGGCGCCGTCCAGCGGCTCGGCGAGCTCGGGCCGCTTCTCGATCATGGCGAGCAGGTCGTCGACCAGGTCGCCGTACCGTCCGAGCAGGCGGTCGACGCGGGCGACGTGCAGTCCCGAGCGGCGGGCGAGCTGGACGCGCTGGTTGGTCCGGGTCTCGAAGCCGTCGGCGCCCAGCAGCGGCACCCGGTCGGTGATCGACGAGCGCACCGTCGTCCCGCTGGTGGCGAGCGAGTGCGCGGCGGCGTCGACGGCGTCGCGGGCCATGATTCGGTACGTCGTGAGCTTGCCGCCGGCGATCATCACCATCCCCGGCACCGGCGTGACCACGGTGTGCTCGCGCGAGATCCGCGAGGTGGGCTCGGACTCGCCGGAGAGCAGCGGCCTCAGCCCTGCGTACACGCCCTCGACGTCATCGTGGTCGAGCGGCTCGCGGAGGATGGCGTTGACGTGGGTCAGGACGTAGTCGATGTCGGTGCGGCTCGCGGCTGGATGCGCCTTGTCGAGGTCCCACGGCGTGTCGGTGGTGCCGATGATCCAGTGCCGGCCCCACGGGATCACGAAGAGGACCGACGTCGCGGTGCGCACGATGAACCCGGCCTCGGAGCGGATCCGGTCGCGCGGCACGACGAGGTGGATGCCCTTCGACGCCTGCACGTGCAGCGCGCCCCGCCCACCGACCATCTCCTGGATCTCGTCGGTCCAGACGCCGGCGGCGTTGACGACCACCCGGGCTCGGACTTCGAGCTCACGTCCGTCCTCCAGGTCGAGGGCGCGAACGCCGACCACCCGCTCGCCCTCGCGGAGGAAGCCCTTGACCTTGACCCTGGTCGCGACGTGGGCGCCGTGCAGGGCTGCGGTGCGGGCGATCGTGAGCACGAGACGGGCGTCGTCGACCTGGCAGTCGTAGTAGCGGATCGCGCCGGCGATCGACTCGGGCGCGAAGTCCGGAGCGATCCGGGCCAACGCCTTGCGGGACAGGTGCCGGTGCCGGGGCAGACCCGCTTCGGCGGGACCGAACCGGGCCATGGCGTCGTAGAGCAGCAGCCCGGAGCCGACGTACGGTCGCTCCCAGCCGCGATGGGTCAGCGGGTAGAGGAACGGCACCGGCCGGACCAGGTGTGGCGCCAGCCGGTTGAGGAGGAGGCCGCGCTCCTGGAGCGCCTCTCGCACCAGGCGGAAGTCGAGCATCTCGAGGTAGCGGAGCCCGCCGTGGATCAGCTTGCTGCTGCGGCTGCTGGTGCCGCTGGCCAGGTCGCGCTGCTCCACGAGTCCGGTGGACAGGCCGCGGGTGACCGCGTCGAGGGCGACGCCGGCGCCGACGACACCGCCGCCGACGACGAGCACGTCGAGCTCGTCGGTGCCGCCCGTCGAGAGCGTCCCGAGGGCGCGGATCCGCGCCTCCGGGCTGAGCGCGCTCGGACCCCGGTCCATGCCACCCATCCTGACAGGCGTGCCTGCGCAACCCGCGGCCACGCCTGTGCGTCACTGTCTGCGTGAGGGGTCGGGGGCGTGCCGCTGTCGGGGCGCTCGCCATGTTCGCCGCGCTGGCCGCCGCCCTCGGCACCCCGCACCCCGAGTCTGATCGGGAGCCGGTCGCCTCGGGCGCCATCGTCTTGTCGTCGGACACGCGGGCGGCGCCGGTCGCCCGGGCCGCTGCGTCGACGCCTGCGCGCCGGCCGCGGCGGACCGCCACGCTGGTGATGGGCGGCGACCTGCTGTGGCACAACACCGTGTGGGAGAGCGCGGCCGAGGACGCATGCAACGGACGGGGCGCGGGAAGAGGTACGACTTCGACCCGATGTTCGCCGGCGTGCGGTCGCTGGTCACCGCTGCCGACGTGGCGCTGTGCCACGAGGAGGTGCCGTTCGCGGCGCCGGGCCAGCCGCCGCAGAACTTCCCGATCTTCGCCGCACCGCCGGAGGCGGCCGCGTGGATCGGGGCCTTCGGCTTCGACGGCTGCACGACCGCGTCCAACCACAGCCTCGACCAGGGCTTCGACGGTCTGGTGCGCACCGCCGACCTGCTCGAGCGGGCCGGGGTGGCGCACATCGGCACGTTCCGGTCGGTCGCCGAGCGGCGCCGGCCCGTGATCCTCGAGACCGAGGACGGCGTGCGGATCGGGGTGGTGGCCGGGACGTTCGGGACCAACGGCTTCCCGCTGCCGGCCGGCCGCGAGTGGTCGGTGTCGTTGTGGGACGCCCCGAACCTGCTGGCGCAGGCGCACGCGGCCCGCGCGGCCGGCGCCGACGTCGTGGTCGTGCACCTGCACGGCGGCGACGAGTACAACCACCAGCCGAACGCCGCGCAGACGGCCCTGGTCGAGCGGCTGACCCGCTCGCCCGACGTCGACCTGGTGCTCGGCGACCACGCCCACGTCGTGCAACCCATCACCAGGGTCCACGGGAAGTGGGTCGTCTACGGGATGGGCAACATGGTCGCCCAGCAGGACCCGGCCCGGGCCGACACCTACCAGGGGATCCTGGCGCGGTTCACCTTCACCGAGCGGCGCAGCGGCCGGTTCGCGGTCACCCGAGCGGCGTACGCACCCGATCGGGTGGAACGTCTGGCACCCCGGCTCCGCCCCGATCCGCGTCGTGCGGCTGCACGGGGCGGCCGCCGACCAGGTGACGTCGTACGTCGAGGGGCTGGGCGCGCAGCCGGGGCTGCACCGGCTCTGATCCTCAGCCGATGATGCAGGCGGTCCCGACCCGTCGGAAGCCCACTCCCTCGTAGACCCGGGCCACGTCGTCGCCGTCCGCGGACATGAACAACGTGCGCACGCCGGACTCCGCCGCGTCCGCGGCCAGCGCCCAGGTGAGGTGGCCGGCGATGCCGCGGCGGCGAAGAGCCGGCAGCACGGCGACGCCCACGATCTCGGTGACGTCACCGCGTGGGTTGTGGCTGCCGCCCCCCACCGCGCCGAGGTCCGGGTCGAACGCGCCGAACGTGACGGTCCGCCCGGCCGCGATCATGGCCGACAGCGTCTCGACGTGGGAGTCCGGCTCAGCCGCCCGGGCGTCTCGCTCGGCAACCGAGGCGGGGCCGATCTGGGTGTCGCCCTGGCCGAACCCGACGTGGATCGCGGCCTGCACGGCGGCGAGGTCCGGGTCGTCCGGCGAGAGGCGGCGTACGGCGACCGGGCTGCGCCGCGCGACGGGCTCGCCACCGAGGACGAGCAGCGGGTAGTCCCCGACCTCGACCCCGGCGGCCACCGCGGCCGCCCGCAGGCTGGGCGTGGTCTCGTGCACCCACTCGATCGACTGCGGCAGTCCACGCGCCTCCAGGTGCGGCGAGCACCGACGTCACGTCGGCCGGCGTCACGTCCTCGCTCAGCCCGAGCCGCGGCCGCGCGTAGTAGGGCCATCCGCCGCGGGAGACGAAGACCGTGAACGGGCCGTGCTCCTCGGGGTCGGCGTTCGCGCGGGGCGCCTCGTCGTAGTAGCGCTCGAGCCGGGCCAGTAGGTCGTCCATCACCGTCATCCTTGCGGTCGAGGACGCACGCGGCACACTGGTTTTGTGCTGTCCCTCGAGCTCGCCCTTGCACTCCGCGACGCCGGCGTGGTGTGGCACCCGGCGGTGGGTGACGCGTTCGTGGTGCCCGACCGGGAGATGGACGAGCAGGTGTTCGTGCTCAGCGACATGGTCGTGCAGACCCTGCAGCCGCCTGCCGGCCCGCCGATCCTGGCCTTCAACGGCACCACCGAGTGGGCACTGGACAGCCTCGAGGAGCGCGAGGCGGTGTGGCTGCCGCGCGAGGACCAGCTGCGCGCACTGCTCGGCTCCTCCTTCGTGAGCCTGGAGCGGGCGCCCGGCCCGCCGGAGGGGTACGCCGTGACCGCGGGCGCCGATCGCCACGTCGACGTCACCCCCGAGGCGGCGTACGCCCGGGCCCTGCTGGCGCTGGTCAACCGCTGACGACGGCCTCGACCTCGAGCACGACCTGGCGCCCCGTCGCCGATCCCTGCACGTCCCAGCGCACCTCGGCCCGGCCGGACAGGTGCAGCGGCCGGCCGGTCGCCGGGTCCACGACCAGCAGGGCTGCCTGCTGGGTCGACGGCCAGGTTGCCCAGGCTGTTGAACATCTGGTTGCCCGGCAGGTCGTCCCACACCACGCGGGTGGGCGACTCGACCCGGAGGAAGCCCGGCGGGCCGCCCCGGTGTGAGGCGTCGTTGCCACGTTCGGGATGGGTGGTGCCCAAGACGGCCGTGTCGACGGAGGCGACCACCCGGGCGTCCTCTCCCGACAGCCCCGAGCGGGCCGACCGCGCCTCGATGGTTCGCGCCGGCGCGAGGTGGAGCGGCCGCGGCGGGATGTACTGCGGACAGTTGCCGTACGCCTCGCTCGCCTCCACGACCAGCCGGTCGGCCTCGGCGCTGACGAGCCGACCGTTGATCCGGGCGCGGCGGCGCGCGGTGTACTCGATGACCAGCAGTCCGACGGGCTGACCTGCGGACAGGCCGTGCAGTGGGTCACCCGAGCACGGGCGCGGCGCCGATCTCGAGCGTGGTGGGGCCGGACACCCTCAGGAAGCCCGGATCGCCCACGAGCGGAGAGACCCAGAGCCGGCCGGCCGGGTCCCGCGCGGCCAACGCGGCGTAGCTGCGCCCCGCGAGGAACCGCCCGAGCCCGCCGCGCAGGTCGGCCGGAGCGAGCATGCCGGTGAGCCGGGCCGCCTCCAGGGCCACCCCGGCCCGCTCCTGCACCGCGAGCTCTCCCTCGTGGAAGCCACCCCTCACGGTTGCTTCGATCTCCATACGTGAGAACATACCTAACGGAAACAAACGATCGCCAACCGTTAGACTGGCGGCATGACCGCCCCGCGTCTCGACCAGGGACAGACGGTCGACCTGCTCAACACCGTGTGGGCCGACCGGGCCGGCCAGTACGACGAGCTCGCCGACGCCCGTCTGGCCAGCCGGTGGCTGGGGACCGACCTCTCCGCTTCGGCGACGACCCGGCTGCGCGAGCTGCGCGACGCGCTGCGCGTCCTCGCCGCCGACCGCACGGCGGACCCCAGGCCGGTCGCCTCGGCCTCCGCCCCCGGCAACGGGCTGGCCGAGGCGGTGGCCACCGTGAACGCGGCGTCGGCGCTGGCCCCGAGCTGGCCGGTCCTCGTCGATGGCCGGGCCGAGCACGCGTTCCCAGGTCCCGCCGGACCAGCGGCTGCTGGGCGGGCTGGCCGCCGACGCGATCGAGTTCCTGGCGTCCGGTCCCGAGCTGCGGGCCTGCCTGGCGCCGGGCTGCGTCCTCTACTTCGTCAAGGACCACCCGCGCCGGGCGTGGTGCTCGACCGGCTGCGGCAACCGGGTCCGGGCCGCGCGGCACTACGCGCGTCGGCGTACGACCTAGTCGACGACGACGACCTCGACCCGCTGGAACTCCTTGAGCTCCGTGTAGCCGGTGGTGGCCATGGAGCGCTTGAGGGCGCCGATCAGGTTCATGGTGCCGTCGGCGACGCGGGAGGGACCGAACAGGATCTCCTCGAGGGTGCCGACGGTCTCGAACTCGACCCGCTCGCCGCGGGGCAGTGACTTGTGGTGCGCCTCGGCACCCCAGTGGAAGCCGTGGCCCGGCGCGTCGGTGGCGCGGGCGAACGGCGAGCCGACCATCACGGCGTCGGCGCCGCAGGCGACCGCCTTGGCGATGTCGCCGGACTTGCCGATCGAGCCGTCCGCGATGACGTGCACGTAGCGGCCGCCGGACTCGTCGAGGTAGTCGCGACGGGCCGCGGCCACGTCAGCGACCGCGGAGGCCATCGGGACCGCGACGCCGAGGACGGTGCGGGTGGTGTGCGCGGCACCGCCGCCGAAGCCGACCAGTACGCCGGCCGCGCCGGTGCGCATCAGGTGCAGCGCGGCCTGGTGGGTGGCGCAGCCGCCGACGATCACCGGGACGTCGAGCTCGTAGATGAACTCCTTGAGGTTGAGCGGCTCGGCCTGCGACGAGACGTGCTCGGCGCTGACCGTCGTACCCCGGATCACGAACATGTCGACGCCCGCGTCCACCACGGTCTTGGCGAACTCGCGGGTGCGCTGCGGCGACAACGAGCCGGCGACGGTGACGCCCGCGTCTCGGATCTCGCGGAGCCGCTCGGTGATGAGCTCCTCCCGGATCGGCTCGGCGTACATCTCCTGGAGCCGGGCCGTGGCCTGCTCACCGCGCAGCCCGGAGACCTCGGCCAGCATCGGGGTCGGGTCGTCGTAGCGGGTCCAGAGGCCTTCGAGGTTGAGCACGCCCAGGCCGCCGTACGTCCCGAGCGCGATCGCCGTCGCGGGCGACATCACCGAGTCCATCGGGGCGGCCAGCACCGGGAGCTCGAACCGGTAGGCGTCGATCTGCCAGTCGACGCTGACCTCCTCGGGGTCGCGGGTGCGGCGCGAGGGCACGATCGCCACGTCGTCGAAGGAGTACGCGCGGCGCGCCCGCTTGGCCCGGCCGATCTCGATCTCGGTCACGCGGGCAGTCTCGCATCGCACGCACTCCGGAACGGAAATGCGGCACACTTCCAGCGCCATGCTCGTGCTCCCTCAGAACCTCGCCCCGCTGCTCCGACCCGAGCCGCATCTCGACGTGCTCGGCACGTGCGACCCGTGGGTCGTGCCGGCCGACTGGCTCGAGGCGACCCAGCAGAAGATGAAGGCGCTGGCCGAGGATCCGCGCGGCCAGGGCGGCGTCGCGCCCTCAGGCAGCTGGAAGCCGGGTACGTCGGGCGCGGTGCCGTACCTCTGGAACCTCACCACCTTCCTGCCGAGCGCGATCCCGGTCTGGGCGGGGAGCCACGCCAGCCTGGGCGACCTGCTGCTCAAGCCGTGGCTGTCGGACACCTACGTCCCGACCGAGCCCAAGATCACCTACTACGTGAACAGCGACGACACCTGGCACCTCGACCTCTGGTGGCGCCAGCAGGACCTCGGAGCCGAGGCCCGCATCAAGGCGCTGGAGCTCACGCTCGAGTGCGTGGCGGTGTTCGCCGAGGTGCCGCAGTACGCGCCGCGCGCGGCGACGTTCACCGGGATGCTGCGCAAGGTCCTCGACGACCCCGAGCTGCGCAAGCTGCACCAGGAAGCGGCGTGGGACGTGGTCGCGAAGACCTGGCGCGAGCAGGTCTGCACCGAGCAGGACGCCCAGACCTTCTCCGAGGGGCGCGGCTGGACCTCCCAGCTGGTGTGGTCGATCAGCGGTCTCGACGCTGCGCACCAGGTCCTCAGCAACGCGGTCAGCCGGGCCCAGACGGCCGACGAGGTGATCGCCTCGATGGCGCTGCACGACGCCGTCGACGAGCTCCCTGCCGCGCTGGCCGCTGCGGTCGGCAGCGAGCGGTTCGGCGCGATCAACACGGCGTTCGAACGGCTCAGGCCCGGCTTCGACGGCGAGGACTGGATGTCGGACAACCGCGGCTGGCTGGCCCGCGGCATGGTGAACGGCGAGATCGACGCGGTCAGGTTGTGGCTTGCGATGGCCACCCAGGTCGCCGAGCTGGTGGTCGGGCTGCCGTCGTTCGCCCGGTCCACGTCCTGCCCGAGCCGCACCGGCTACCTCGACGACCTGGTGGGCGTCTTCCGGGCGCCGCCGCCGGTGGTCAACCCGATGGCCACGAAGCTGCTCGAGGACCGCCGCAACCTGGGCCTCCTGACCACGGCCGGCACCACGGTCACCCCTGCGGGCGTCCGGCTCTCGGCCACCGAGGACGGCGAGGAGGTCCCCGACCTGGCGGTGCCCGAGGTCGAGATCGGTGACCCGATGGCCGAGCTCGAGGACCTCGTCGGCCTGGCGCCGGTCAAGGAGCAGGTCAAGCGGCTGGTCGCGGAGCTGAAGGCGGAGAAGCTGCGCACCGAGGCCGGCATGCCGCCCTCGGAGAGGTCGCGGCACATGATCTTCACCGGCAACCCCGGCACCGCGAAGACCACCGTGGCCCGGCTCCTGGCCCGGATCTACGCGCAGCTCGGCGTGCTCGCGCACGGCCACCTGATCGAGGTCGGCCGCGCCGACCTGGTCGGCGAGTACATCGGCCAGACCGCGCCCCGCACCACCGCCCGCTTCAACCAGGCCACCGGCGGCGTGCTGTTCATCGACGAGGCCTACTCGCTGGTCCCACCCGACTCGTTCCGCGACTTCGGCAACGAGGCGATCGCCACGCTGCTCAAGCTGATGGAGGACCACCGCGACGAGGTCGTGGTGATCGTCGCCGGCTACCCGAGGGAGATGCAGCGCTTCGTCGAGTCCAACCCCGGCGTCGCGTCCCGCTTCCCGAGCACGATCTCCTTCGCCGACTACAGCCCCGACGAGCTGTGGGGCATCTTCCTGCTGTACGCCGAGAAGGCCGGCTTCTCGCTCCCCGACGGCGTCGAGGCGCGTTCCGCCGGCTGGTCCCGGATCCGCGCCCCGAGGCCTTCGGCAACGGCCGCTTCGTCCGCAACGTGTTCGAGGAGGCGGTCAGCCGCCAGGCGATGCGGATCACCGCGATGACCGATCCGATCAAAGAGGTCGTCACCGAGCTGCGGCCCGAGGACCTGCCCGACCAGACGTCGGCGACCGGCAAGAGCGACGGGACCGGGCTCTACCTCTAGTCCAGGACCTCGATCAGGGCGCGCAGCGCGGCCACGTGCCCTCGCAGCGCCCGGTCGCCGGCCCTGGTCAGCGCCACCCACGTGGTGCGGCGACCCTTGACGACGCCCTTGCGGCTGGAAACGTAGCCCTCGCGTCGGCCAGCGCCGAGACGTGCTTGGAGAGCACCGAGTCGCTGACGCCGAGCGCCTCGCGCAGGGTCACGAACTCAGCCTCCGTCACCGCCGTCAGCGTCGTCATCAGCTGCAGCCGTGCCGGCGGATGGATCAGCGGGTCGATCGCCACCATCAGCGGGCGAGCAGCAGGGCGACCAGGCCGGCCACGGCCACGCCGCCCAACAGCACCAGGGTGGTGAGGGACTCGGCCCGGGCGTGACCGGCCGGGTCCTCCTGGTAGCGGCGCCACCACAGGTGCGCGCTGGCCGCGTATCCCGCGCCACCCGCGACGGCCGCGGCCGCGGCCAGCCAGGGGTGGCCCTCCAGCGCGGCCCAGACCGCACCGCCCAGCCCGGCGACCTCCACCAGCCACGGACCAGGTCGACGTGCCCAGCACCGCTCGGCTGACCAACCCGTCCACGCGGACCCCGTTGAGCCGGCGGAACCGCGCCACCTGCACCCCGGCGACCGACGAGGAAGACCAGGCAGCCGGCGACGAGGACCAGCATCGGCGCGGCGCCCTGCCCCGCGATCCCGTACGCCGCCGCGCCGATCTGCACCGCGACCGCCACCCCCAGCGAGGTGTGGAACCAGGTCGGAAGCCGCAGCCCGCCGGTCAGCCGCTGCCGGGCGACCTCGGCCGCGGCCAGCTCGCCGGCGGGGTCGGAGGGGAATGCGTTCATACTTGCCATGTTGGAAAGTATGACTCGAACTTTCCAATGTGGCAAGTTCAGCGTCGGGTCAGCCCGAGTAGTTGGGCGCCTCGACGGTCATCTGTACGTCGTGGGGGTGGCTCTCCTTGAGCGAGGCCGACGTGATCCGCACGAACCGGCCCTTCTCCTGCAGCTCCGGCACGGTGCGGGCACCGACGTAGAACATCGACTGGTTGAGGCCGCCGATCAGCTGGTGGGCGACGGCGGAGAGCGGGCCGCGATAGGCGACCTGGCCCTCGATGCCCTCGGGGACGATCTTGTCGTCGCTGGCGACCTCGGCCTGGAAGTAGCGGTCCTTGGAGTAGGACTTCTTGCCGCGGCTGCTCATCGCAGCGAGCGAGCCCATCCCGCGGAAGGCCTTGTACTGCTTGCCGTTGACGAAGACCAGCTCGCCGGGGGCCTCCTCGCAGCCGGCCAGCAAGGCGCCGACCATGACGGCGTCGGCGCCGGCCACGATCGCCTTGGCGATCTCGCCGGAGTACTTGATGCCGCCGTCCGCGATCACCGGCACCCCGGCGGGCCGGCAGGCCAGGGCGGCCTCGTAGACCGCGGTCACCTGCGGCACGCCGACGCCGGTGACCACTCGCGTCGTGCAGATGGCCCCGGGACCGACCCCCACCTTGACCGCGTCGGAGCCGACGTCCACGAAGGCCTGGGCGCCCTCGCGGGTGCCGACGTTGCCGCCGATCACCTGGACGTGCGCGGTGGCCGGGTCGGTCTTGAGCCGCTTGACCATGTCGAGCAGCATCCGGACGTTGCCGTGCGCGGTGTCGGCCACGAGCACGTCGACGCCGGCGTCGACCAGGGTGGTGGCGCGCTGCCAGGCGTCGCCGAAGTAGCCGATCGCGGCCCCGACCATCAGCCGGCCGTGCGAGTCCTTGGAGGCGTCGGGGAACTGCTCGGACTTCACGAAGTCCTTGACCGTGATCAGCCCGCCGAGCCGGCCCTTGTCGTCGACCAGCGGGAGCCGCTCGCGCTTGTGCTTGCGCAGGAGCAGCGTGGCCTCCTCGCGGGAGATGCCGACATGCCCCGTGATCAGCGGCATCGGGGTCATCACCTCGTCGACCTTGGTGGTCGCCCACTCCGCCACCGGCGTGAACCGGAGGTCGCGGTTGGTGATGATCCCGAGCAGCCGCTCGTCGGTGTCGACGACCGGGAAGCCGGAGATGCGGTACTGGCCCGCGAGCTGGTCGAGCTGCTCGAGCGTCGCGTCGGGGCCGATGGTCACGGGGTTGGAGATGATGCCGGTCTGGGTCCGCTTCACCAGGTCGACCTGGTAGGCCTGGTCCTCGATCGAGAGGTTGCGGTGCAGCACGCCGAGGCCGCCCTCGCGGGCCATCGCGATGGCCATCCGCGACTCGGTCACGGTGTCCATCGCGGCGCTGATCAGCGGCGCCTTGAGCGAGATCTCGCGGGTCAGCCGGGTCGTGGTGTCGATGTCCTGGGGCGCGAGGTCGGAGTGGCCCGGCAGCAGCAGGACGTCGTCGTAGGTGAGACCAAGGGTGGCGAACTTCTCGGGCAGCTCCACCTTGCTCAGTCTAGAGGCGCTGCGGTTGCAGGTGACGCACCGGGACTGCGTCATGCTTGACGCCATGACCGAGGCGCGGATCGATGCGCAGACCGCGACCCCGGTCCGGGCCATCGTGCGCGCCGAGCGCCTGGTGGGCCGCTGGGTCGACTCGCGCTGGACCGTGGCCGTCGCAGCCGCCGCGGCGTTCCTGCTCCGGCTGCCCGGGCTGACCCGGCCGGTCCGCGCCGACGAGGCCGGCTACCAGCTGGTCGCGCGGGCATGGAACCCGATGCCGGACAGCGTGTACGGCGCCTACTTCGTGGACCGGCCGCCGCCGATGATCGCGCTGTTCAAGCTCTCCGACGCGATCGGCGGGCCGCTGTTCATCCGGGTGCTGGGCGCGGTCGCGTGCGCGGCGCTGGTGCTCGCGGCCGCGGCGGTGGCCCGGCTGGTCGCCGACGAGCACGCCGCGCGCTGGACCGCGGTCGCGGTGGCCGCGCTCAGCACCAACGTGCTCATCGACGCGGTGGCGGTGAAGGGCGAGCTGCTGGCGCTGCCGGTGCTGATGTCCAGCCTCGGGCTGTCCCTGGTGGCGGTCCGGGACCGGTCCTGGCGGACGGCGCTGGCCGCCGGGCTCCTGGCCGGGCTCGCGCTCGGCTTCAAGCAGAACCTCGCCGGCGGGGTCGTCTTCGCCGCGGTTCTCTTCGTCGGGTCGTGGCGGGCCGGGCGGCTGACCAGGCCGGAGCTGGTCCGGCTGGCCGGTGCCGCGTCGGCCGGCTTCGCGGTGCCGGTGCTCGGCACGGTCGGCTGGGCGCTGGCGGCCGGCGTACGCCTGCACACGCTGTGGTACGCCGTCTACGGCTTCCGCTTCGATGCCAGCCGGGTGCTCTCGGACGCCGTCGACACCGCCCCGACCTTCCGGGCCGGGCTGCTCGTCCTGGCGGCCCTCGGTGCCGGGATGCTGCTGATCATCGGCGGCTTCGTGGTGCACATCCGCGGCGAGTGGGCCGACGACGCACCGCTGACCGCTGCGGTGGCGAGTCTGCTCATCGTCGACGTGGTCGGTCTCTGGCTGGGCGGCAGCTTCTGGCGCGACTACCTGTTCCCGTTGCTGCCCGTGACCGCGCTCTGTGCGCGCGCTGCTGGCCAGGCGGGCCAGTCGCCGAGGCCGGGCGATGCGCGCGGTGATCGCCGCCGCCGCCGTGTCGACCGTGCTCTGCCTGGTCGGCTGGGTGGTCTACAACGCCAGCGGCCTGCAGGAGTACGACGAGCACGACACCGGCGTCGCCCTGCACGACGTGGCCGAGCCGGGCGACACCCTGGTCGTCTACGGCGGCCGCGCCGACCTCCAGCTGGAGAGCGGCATGTCCTCGCCGTACGCCTACCTCTGGAGCCTGCCCATGCGCACGCTCGACCCGGACCTCTCCGAGCTCAAGGAGCTGGTCGGCGGCGACGCCCCGCCGACGTGGATCGTCGAGTGGGTCGGCTTCCGGCACTGGGACGGCCGCGACGGCGCCCGCCTCGAGCAGCTGGTGCAGGAGCACTACGTCCGCGCGGGCACCGCCTGCGGCGACCGCCCGATCTGGCTGCTCCGCGGCGTCGACCGGGCCACCCCACAGCCGGACTGCCACGGCTCCGGCTTCGAGTTCAGCTCCGGCCCCTGACAAGACGTTGACCCGGCGCAAAGTTTGCGCCGGGTCAACGTGGTGGAGCTCAGTTCGTGCGAGAGATCAGTGGCCGTGCCCGTGGCCGTGACCGGCCGCCTCGGGCTCCTCTTCCTCCGGCTTGTCGACGACCAGGGTCTCGGTCGTGAGCAGCATGCCCGCGATCGAGCTGGCGTTGACCAGCGCGGAGCGGGTCACCTTGACCGGGTCGAGCACGCCCTGCGCGACCAGGTCGCCGTACTCCTCGGTGGCGGCGTTGTAGCCGTGGCCCACACCGAGCTCGCGGACCTTGGTGGTGACGACGTAGCCGTTGATGCCGCCGTTCTCCGCGATCCAGCGCAGCGGCTCGTCGAGGGCGATGCGGACGACGCGGACGCCGGTCGCCTCGTCACCGGTCAGGCCCAGGCCGTCGGAGAGCACGGCGGCAGCGTGGATCAGCGCCGAGCCACCGCCGGCGACGATGCCCTCCTCGATGGCCGCGCGGGTCGCCGAGACGGCGTCCTCGATGCGGTGCTTCTTCTCCTTGAGCTCCACCTCGGTGGCGGCGCCGACCTTGATGATGCAGACGCCACCGGCGAGCTTGGCGAGCCGCTCCTGGAGCTTCTCGCGGTCCCAGTCGGAGTCGGTGTTCTCGATCTCGGCCTTGATCTGGCTGACCCGGCCGGCGACGGCGGCTGCGTCTCCGGAGCCGTCGACGATCGTGGTGTTGTCCTTGGTGATGACCACGCGGCGGGCCTGCCCGAGGACCTCGAGGCCGATCTGGTCGAGCTTGAGCCCGATCTCGGGGGCGACGACCTGGCCACCGGTGAGGGTCGCGATGTCCTCCATCATGGCCTTGCGGCGGTCACCGAACGCCGGGCTCTTCACCGCGGCGGCGTTGAAGGTGCCCCGGATCTTGTTCACGACCAGGGTCGAGAGCGCCTCGCCCTCGACGTCCTCGGCGAGGATGAACAGCGGCTTGCCGGACTGGATGACCTTCTCCAGCAGCGGCAGCAGGTCGGCGACGGCGGAGATCTTGCCCTGGTGGAGCAGGATGTACGGGTCCTCGAGGACCGTCTCCATCCGCTCCGGGTCGGTGACGAAGTACGCCGAGATGTAGCCCTTGTCGAACTGCATGCCCTCGGTGAACTCCAGCTCGGTGCCCATGGTGTTGGACTCCTCGACGGTGATCACGCCGTCCTTGCCGACCTTGTCGAAGGCGTCGGCGAGCAGGCCGCCGATCACCTCGTCGCGGCTGGAGATCGTGGCGACCGACGCCATGTCCTCCTTGGAGTCGACCTCGCGAGCGATCTTGAGCAGCTCGTCGCTGACCGCCTGGGCGGCGGCGTCCATGCCGCGCTTGAGCCCCATCGGGTTCGCGCCGGCGGCGACCGCGCGCAGGCCCTCGTGGACCATCGCCTGGGCCAGGACCGTCGCGGTGGTCGTGCCGTCACCCGCGATGTCGTTGGTCTTGGTGGCGACTTCCTTGGTCAGCTGGGCGCCGAGGTTCTCGAAGGGGTCGTCGAGCTCGATCTCACGCGCGACGGTGACACCGTCGTTGGTGATGGTCGGAGCGCCCCACTTCTTGTCCAGGACGACGTAGCGGCCGCGCGGGCCGAGCGTCACCTTGACCGTGTCGGCCAGCTTGTCGACGCCGCGCTCCAGCGCCCGGCGGGCGCGCTCATCGAACTCGAGGATCTTCGGCATTGCTCTCCTTCATCGGAGGTTCAGTGGAACGTAGGTCGGGTCGTGCGCCCGAGCCTGCGATCTCGCGCAGTCTCAGGCACACGACCCGTCAGACAGGGGTGACCTGGATCAGGACACGACCGCGAGGACGTCGCGCGCCGAGAGGATCAGCAGCTCGTCGCCGCCGTACTTGACCTCGGTGCCGCCGTACTTGCTGTAGATGACCTTGTCGCCGATCGCGACGTCGAGCGGGACCCGGTTGCCGTTGTCGTCGATGCGACCCGGGCCGATCGCCAGGACCTCGCCCTCCTGGGGCTTCTCCTTGGCGGTGTCCGGGATGACCAGGCCCGAGGCCGTGGTCTGCTCGGCGTCGAGCGGCTTGACCACGATGCGGTCCTCGAGGGGCTTGATGTTGACCGACACTTCTGATCAACCTCCACTTTCGTGCTTGTTGGCGGGTGGATCGGGCTCTGCAAGATGTGGTGGGGCTGGCACACTCACACGGAGAGTGCCAGCACCGAAACTAGCACTCTCATCAATGGAGTGCCAGAGAGGGTGGCCCGTGGACGTCGAGTCCGTGCAGTGGCTGCTGACCGACGACGGCCAGCGGGTGCTCGGGCAGGCCTGCGCGCTGGACGAGCCGGACCCGCTGCGGGCCCGCTCCGCACTCGAACGAGCCTGTCCCGGCACGCCGTCCGCGCTGCTGGCCGTGGCGCTGACCCAGGCCGACCTGCGCAGCCGGGCCGTCGAGAAGTTCGGCGACCTGGCCGCGTCGATGTACTTCACGCCGGACGGGCTCGAGCAGGCGACCCGGCTCTCCGTGGCCACCCACCGGGCGGCTCGGCTCAAGGCGTTCGGCGCCTCGACGGTGGTCGACCTCGGCTGCGGGATCGGCGGAGACCTGCTGGCCTTCGCCCGGGCAGGCATCACCGCGGCCGGCGTCGACGTCGACCCCGTGCGGGTCGCGGTCGCGTCCGCGAACCTCTCGGCGTTGGGCCTGCCCGGGGCGGTCGGGGTCGCCGACGCGCTCGAGGTCGACATCCTTCCGTTCGACGTGGCCTTCGCCGACCCGGCGCGTCGTACCGGCCGGGGCCGGGCGTTCTCGGTGGACGCCTGGAACCCGCCCTGGTCCTTCGTCGAGTCGCTGCTGGCCGGCCAGGCCTGCGTGAAGACCGCCCCCGGAATCCCGCACGACGTGCTCCCCGCCGGCGTGGAGGCCGAGTGGGTGAGCGACCGCGGGGAGGTGAAGGAGGCCGCGCTCTGGGGCGGCCGGCTCGCCACGGCCGCTCGCCGGGCGACGGTCATCCGCGAGGGAGGCCTGGCCACGCTGACCGAGGAGGACGACCCCGGTGCGGACGTCGTCCCGCTCGGCCGGTTCCTCTACGAGCCGGACGGCGCGGTCATCCGGGCCGGCCTGGTCACCGCGGTCGCCGCCGGCGTGCAGGGCGGGCTGATCGACCGGCACATCGCCTACGTCACGGCCGACTCGTCGTTCCGCACGCCGTTCGCCCGCTCCTACGAAGTGCTCGAGACGCTCCCCCACCGCGAGAAGGCGCTCCGCGCTGCTCTCCACGAGCGCGGGGTCGGCAAGCTGACCATCAAGAAGCGCGGCGTCGACGTCGTCCCCGACCAGCTCCGCAAGCGGCTCGCGCTCACCGGCGACAACGAGGCCACCATCGTCCTGACCCGGGTGGACGGCCAGGGCACCTGCCTGCTGGTGCGGCCGTTCTAGTCAGTCCCAGTCGAACGAGTCGGCCCGCTCCGCGCCGATCGTGGTGTCGTCGCCGTGACCGGTGTGCACGACGGTGTCGTTCGGCAGTGGGAAGAGCTTGGTGCGGATCGATGCCTCCAGGGTGGGCCGGTCCGAGAACGAGCGCCCGGTCGCGCCGGGTCCGCCCTGGAACAGCGTGTCGCCGGTGAACACGCAGCCCAGGTCCTCGACCAGGAAGCAGCAGGCGCCTGGCGCGTGGCCGGGGGTGTGCAGGGTGTGGATCGTGGTGCCGGCGACGGAGAGCTCCCAGCCGTCGGGCAGATCCAGGTCCCAGAGGTAGTCGGTGTGGATCAGGTCCCAGAGCGGCTTGTCGTCGGGGTGCAGGAAGATCGGGGCGCACCACGGCCTCGCGCAGGGCCGGCGCGACCCGGCAGTGGTCGTCGTGGGCGTGGGTGAGCAGGATCGCCTTCACGGTCCGGCCACCGACGACGGCGAGGATGTCGTCGACCGAGTGAGGTGCGTCGATGACGACGCACTCGTCGTCGTCGCCCACGACCCAGATGTTGTTGTCGACGTCGAAGGTCTCGCCGTCGAGCGAGAACGTGCCGCTGCTGACGGCGTGGTCGACCCGAAGGACGCCACTCATCAGAGGACGACCACCGAACGCAGCACGCTCGGTCCGTCGCTGGCGTGGTGCATCTTCTCGAACGCCGCCTCGATGTCGCCGATGCCGATCTCCTCGCTGACGAACGCGTCGAGGTCGAGGCGACCCTGCAGGTAGAGGTCCACCAGCATCGGGAAGTCGCGGGTGGGCAGGCAGTCGCCGTACCAGCTCGACTTCAGCGACCCGCCGCGACCGAAGATGTCGATGAGCGGGAGGTCCGGCACCTTCATGTCCGGGGTCGGTACGCCGACGAGCACGACCGTGCCGGCCAGGTCACGGGCGTAGAACGCCTGCTGCCACGTCTCGGGGCGGCCGACCGCCTCGATGACCACGTCCGCGCCGAAGCCGCCGGTCAGCTCCTGGATGGCGGCCACCGGGTCGGTCGACGACGAGTCGACCGTGTGGGTGGCGCCCATCCGCTTCGCCGCCTCGAGCTTCTTCGCATCGATGTCGACCGCGATGATCGGCGAGGCGCCGGCCAGCGCGGACCCTGCGACCGCCGCCACGCCCACCCCGCCGCAGCCGATCACCGCGACGGACTTGCCGCGGGTCACGCTGCCGGTGTTGATCGCGGCTCCGATGCCGGCCATCACCCCGCAGCCCAGCAGCCCCACCGCTGCCGGCCGCGCCGACGGGTCGACCTTGGTGCACTGGCCGGCCGCGACCAGGGTCTTCTCGGCGAAGGCGCCGATGCCGAGCGCCGGCGACAGCTCGGTGCCGTCCTCGAGGGTCATCTTCTGGGTCGCGTTGAAGGTGGCGAAGCAGTACCACGGCTCGCCGCGGTTGCAGGCCCGGCAGTCGCCGCAGACCGCTCGCCAGTTCAGCACCACGAAGTCGCCCGGCTCGAGCCCGGTCACCTCCGGCCCCACCGCCTCGACCACGCCGGAGGCCTCGTGCCCCAGCAGGAACGGGAAGTCGTCGTTGATCCCGCCCTCCCGGTAGTGCAGGTCGGTGTGGCAGACGCCGCAGGCCTGGACCTTCACCACCGCCTCGCCCGGCCCCGGGTCCGGCACGTTGATCGTGACCAGCTCGACCGGCGCGCCTTTGGCCATCGCGACCACGGCCTTGACCTGCTGCATGGGTTCCGCCTCTCTCCGCCCGCATGGCACTGCTCGGGCCCAGCCAACCGCATGGCGCGCGGCGGGGCAGCAGGGGGATGACAACCATTGCGTGGCGCGCTGCGTCCTTGGCGTGTGCGAGGACGATCATGACGGAGCCGACGACGGTGGCCGCTCGGGCGACGACGGGAGCGCGGATGACTGACCGGGACGCCGACTTCACGGCGTACCTGGAGGCTCGGCAGGGTCGGCTGCTGCGCACGGCGTACCTGCTCACCGGCGACCAGCACCAGGCCGAGGACCTCCTGCAGACGTCGCTGGCGAAGCTGTACCTGTCGTGGGACAAGGTCCGTGAGCGCGCGTCCATCGACGCGTACGCCCGCCGGATCATGGTCAACGAGAACAACTCGGCCTGGCGGCGCCCGTGGCGGCGCCGCGAGCGCGCGACCGACTTCGCGGCCGAGGGGGCACCCGTCGGCACCCCCGTCCGGCACGGGTACGACGAGGGCGTGGGCGACGCCGTCTGGCAGATCGTCCAGACGCTCCCGCGCCGGGCCCGGGCGGTGGTCGTGCTGCGCTACTACGAGCAGCTGACCGAGGCGGAGACCGCCGAGGTGCTCGGAGTCTCCGTCGGCACCGTCAAGTCGCAGACGGCGCGGGCGATGGCCGCCCTCCGCGAGCGAACCCCGAGCACGTTGCGACCCGGCGACGGGGAGGAGGAGCGATGAGCGAGGAGACCTTCGTGCGCGAGCTGGAGCGCCGCGCCGACGACGTGCAGCCCAGGCACCTGGGGTTCGAGGACGTCCGCGCCTCGGCGTACCGCATCCGGCGGCGGCGCCGGATCGCGGTGTCCGGCGCGGCCGCGGCGCTCGTGGCCGCCGCAGTCCTGCTGCCGACGGCCCTGCTCGGCGGCTCACCGAGCAACGACCGCCCCGAGCCGGCCCCGCCCGTGCCGACGATCACGCCCGGCCAGACAGTGCCGTTCGATCTCGACGCGCCCCAGGGTGAGGCCCCGCGGGTGCTCTACGAGCGCGTGGCGGACTCCGTGGCGATCGACGGCGACGGCGAGCACGACCTCCCCAGCGGAACCAGCCAGGTGGTGCCGTACGGCGACGGCTACCTCGCCCTGGCGGACGGCGAGAACCCGACTCCGGTGCAGCTGCGGCTCTACCGGCTCGACGCCGACTACGAGGTGGTCGAGGATCTCGGCCCCGTGGGCTCGGCGATCCAGGCCTCGGCGGACGGCCGGCGGGCGGCCTGGATGGAGGTGGCGCTGAAGGAGCCGTCGTTCCTGGTGGTGGCCGAGGACGGCGAGGTGGTCCAGCGGCTGCCGCTTCCCGAGGGCAACGTCGGCTTCCCGGTCGGCTTCACCGCGACCGGCACCGTCTACAACATCGAGAAGCTGGACGCGGGGGCACGTGGTCGTGGGAGGTGGCCATCGGGGACGAGCGGGCCGCGGTGCCGCACCTCGGCTACGTGTGGGACGCCTCGCCGGTCAGCGACCTGATCGTGGGGAGCACGCGCTTCGACAGGAAGTCGAACCTCCCGTGCGCCGCCGCGGTCGCCGGCTCGGAGCTCCTCTGGGAGCAGTGCGGCTACCTGCTCGAGGACCTCAGCCCCGACGGCTCGCTGGTCCTCGGCTACCCCGACGAGGGCACTCCCATGTTCCCGCGGCTCACCGTCCTCGACGCGCGCACCGGCCAGAAGGTGGTCGAGTTCGACGGCGGGCGCCGGGCCACCGTCGTCGAGGCGGCGTGGGAGGACGACGGGCACGTGCTCGCGGTCGTCCAGCAGGGCGACCGTCAGGCGATCCTCCGGCTCGGGCTGGACGGCACGGTGGAGCGGACGACCGACTTCGCGGAGGTCCACTCGCTCAGCACCACCTGGTTCCTGGCCGGCCGACCCTGGGAGTGACACCCAGCCCTAGACCAGCACGCTCGTGACTGGCTGGCTGCTGTCGGCCGGCAGGTCCAGGGCGGACGGCGTACGTCCGCGGGCGACCATCTCGGCGCCGAGCGCGGCCACCATGGCGCCGTTGTCGGTGCAGAGGCCGGGCCGCGGCACGCGGACGCGTACGCCGACCTCGGCGGCGCGCTCCTCGGCCATCGCGCGCAACCGTGAGTTGGCGGCCACCCCGCCGCCGATGAGCAGGTCCTCCACGCCGGTCGAGGTCGCGGCGTCGAGCGCCTTGCGGACCAGCACGTCGCAGACCGCCTCCTGGAACGACGCCGCGACGTCGGCGACCGGAACGGGCTCGCCGTTCCGCTCCCGCGCCTCGACCCAGCGGGCCACCGCCGTCTTGAGCCCGGAGAACGAGAAGTCGAACCGGTGCCGCTCCAGGTCGCGCCGGCTGGTGAGCCCGCGCGGGAAGTCGATCGCGACCGAGCTGCCCGACGCCGCGGCCCGGTCGATGTACGGACCGCCGGGGAACGGCAGGCCGAGCAGCCGCGCCACCTTGTCGAAGGCCTCCCCCGCCGCGTCGTCGATGGTGGCGCCCAGCGGCTCGACGGTGGTCGTCACGTCCTCGACGCGCAGCAGGCTGGAGTGGCCACCGCTCACCAGCAGCGCCAGGCACGGGTCCGGCAGCGGCCCGTGCTCGAGCTGGTCGACTGCCACGTGGGAGGCGAGGTGGTTGACGCCGTACAGCGGCTTGCCCAGGCCGATCGCGAGCGCCTTGGCCGCGGCGACGCCGACCAGCAGCGCCCCGGCGAGGCCCGGACCGCTGGTCACCGCGATCGCGTCGAGGTCGTGCGGCCGCACCCCCGCGGTCTCGCAGGCTCGTTCGAGGGTCGGCACCATCGCCTCCAGGTGCGCCCGGCTGGCCACCTCCGGTACGACGCCGCCGAAGCGGGCGTGCTCCTCGACGCTGCTGGCCACCGCGTCGGCGAGCAGGGTGTGCCCGCGCACGATCCCGACACCGGTCTCGTCACAGGACGTCTCGATGCCGAGGACGAGGGGCTCACTCACGAGCCCCATTGTGCAAGGGCCTACGTGCCGAGCGGGAGCCGGAGGACGACGGCGGTGGCTCCGTCGCGGTAGTAGCGCCGGCGCCGGTCCACCTCGACGAAGCCGCGAGCGGCGTAGAAGGCGAGCGCGTCCGCGTTGTCCTCCCGGACCTCGAGGAGCACCCGGTCCGCGCCGCCGGCGGCGGCGAGCGCGAGCACCTCCTCGAGCAGCGCAGAGGCGACCCCCGCGCGCCGGTGGTCCGCAGCCACCGCGATCCGCTGGAGCTCGGCGACGTCGCCGGCGAGGCTCGCGACGGCGTGACCGACCAGCCGGTGCTCCTCCTCGGCGACCAGGTAGTGCACGGTCGGCAGCCGGCCGGCCACGCCCTCCTCGACCAGCGCGTGGGACCAGGCGTCGGCGCCGAGGTTGTCGACCTCGGAGGCCGCGATCGCGGCGACGTCCGTCAGGGTGGCGGTCCGGACGGTCACGAGACCCGCTTGGGAGTCCCCGGCATCGCGGCGTCGGGCCGGCGCAGGTAGAGCGGCTCCGGGTCGTGCAGCTCGACCCGCTCCTCGGCGATCACCCGGGCCAGCCACCCGGCGCTCGGCATCGTCGGCCCGGCGGCGTGCGGGAACGCGTCCGGGTAGAGCACGGCCCCCTCGCCCACCACCGGCGCCTCGGTCGCGACGTCGGCCGGCTTGGCGACCATCGGGCCCTCGAGCCGCTCGCCGTCGCCGTCGTACGCCGCGAGGTAGACCTCCTTGCGCCGGGCATCGGTGGCCACCACGAACTCACCGTCGCCCTGGTTGCCGACCGCGCCGGTGTCGACGGCCTCGATGGCCAGGACGTCGAGGGTGCAGGCGCCGTACACGGGGACCTCGAGGACGTAGCCGAGGGTGCGCGCGGTGACGAGGCCGACCCGCAGACCCGTGAACGGACCCGGGCCGACGCCGACACCGATCGCGGTGAGGTCCTCGCGGGCCAGCCCGGTCTCGCGCAGGGCCCGGTCGATGAGCGGCGCGAGCTGCTCGCCGTGCTGGAGCGGACGCTCCGAGACCAGCTCGCAGACGACGTCCTCCCCGTCGTGCAGCGCGACGGTGACGAGCGGCGTGGCGGTGTCGAAGGCGAGCAGCATCAGCCGGCTCCGCCGGGGAACGGCAGGGCGCGCCAGTGCGTGGTGAGGCGAAGGTCGTCGTGGAGCAGGTGGAAGGCGAGCGTGGGCGGCCCGGCCTCCCAGATCACGGGGTAGGGCTCGTTGTCGAGCGGGACCGTCGACGCGCAGCCGCCGCCGATCAGCAGCGGCCGGCCGGCGAACGTCGTCGCGCAGGCGGTGTGGGCGTGGCCCACGAGCGTGGCGATCACGTGCGGGTGCTTCATGAGGACCTGCTCGAGTGACTCGGGCTGCCTGAGCAGGATCGGCGCCATCAGGCCCACACCGATGTCGCCCGGTGGATGGTGCAGGGAGACGAACGCCGGCCGGTCGTCGCTGCTCAGCTGGTCGTCGAGCCAGTCGAGCTGGTCGCGCGAGAGCTCACCGTGGTCGATCCGCTGGCCGGGAGGCGCCGGCACGAGCGAGTCCAGCATCAGGATCCGGAAGTCCGCAGCCTCGAGCACCTGGACCAGCGGGTCCGGGGCGGCCTCCGCGTCGAGCAGGCCGCGGGCGAACGCCTCGCGCACGTCGTGGTTGCCGGTGCCGACCAGCTTGGGGCCGGGCCAGGCGTCCAGGACGGTGCGCGCCACGGCGTACTCGTCGGGCAGTCCGTGGTCGGCGATGTCGCCGGACACGAGGAGCACGTCGGGCCGGGGGTCCAGCGCCAGCAGGTGCGCCACGACCGCCTCGGCTCGCGCCCGGGCATCGGGCGGCCCGCCGAAGTGGGTGTCGCTGACGTGGGCGATGAACGCGATCATCCGAGCCCCCTGAAGGAGAGTGCGTGCCAGCGCGGCCCGACCGGCGTGATCTCCACGCGGCGGTGCTCGTCGTCCACGTCCACCCCGTCGCCGCGGACGATGTGCACCTCCAGCCGTGACTCCGAGAGGCCCTCGGCCAGTCCCTCACCCCACTCGACGACGGTGACGGCCTGCTCGAGGGAGGTGTCGAGGTCGAGGTCGTCGAGCTCGTCGATGCCGCCGAGCCGGTAGGCGTCGACGTGGACCAGCGCCGGTCCCCCGACCTCGCTCGGGTGCACGCGGGCGATGACGAAGGTCGGCGAGGTGACCGCACCGCGGACGCCGAGCCCGGCGCCGAGGCCCTGGGTGAACGTCGTCTTGCCGGCGCCGAGCGAGCCGGTGAGCACGATCAGGTCGCCGGGCGCGAGCTGGCCGGCGATCGAGCGGCCGAGGGCACGCATCGCGTGGGCGTCGGGTGCCTGGTAGACCGCGGTGCGCAGCGGGCGGCGCAGCTCGACGTTCGGCGGCTCGCGGAGGATCACGCGGAACCCCTGCCGCTCCCAGAACCGGATCGTGGCCGGCAGCTCCTCGCGGGCCACGACGGTGAGGTCGTCGTACCCCTCGGCGGACTCCACGGCCGCGTCGATGAGGGCGGCCGCGACGCCGTGACCCTGCTGGTCGGGGACCACGCCGAAGCGGCGGAGGTACATGGTGCTGCCCGCGGGGTCGAGCACGAGCGCGCCGGCCGGGGTGCCGTCGACCCGGGCGAGCAGGCCGCCGTGCGCGGCCAGCCGCTGCTCGAGCTGCTCCCGGGTCTCGGCCAGCGCGGCGGCCGGCGGGTCGAGCGGGGGTCGCGCCTCGAACGCCGCGTGCACGACCGCGTGCACGGTCGCCGCCTCCTCCGCCCCGACCGGTTTGACCTCGACATGGCCGGTCACCGCAGGCCGACCCGTTCCGCGGCCGCGGAGAGCAGCTGGTCGAGGGCCGCGTTGACCTGGCCGTGCCGCTCGAGGATGACCATGTGGCCGGCGTTCTCGCACTCCAGGAGCGTCGAGCCGGGCACCCGCTCGTGCAGCTTGCGGCTGTGGCCGATCGAGGTGAGCCTGTCGGCGGTCCCGCAGATGATGGTGGTCGGCACCCGGCCGAGCACCTCGACGGCGTCGAACTTGTCGAGCCCGTTGAAGCTCGGGAAGAAGTCCGCCACCACCTCGAACGGCGTCTCCGACAGCATGCTGTCGACGAAGTCGACGTACTCCGCCGGCACCTCGTCGCCGAACGCGAACAGGTCGGTGACGACGCGAGCCACCGACCGGCCGATCCGCCGGGCCCCGTCGACGCTGCGGTGGCCACGGGCGAGGGTCCGGACCGTGCGCTGGGTCAGCCGGCCGCCGAGCTTGGCCGGGAGCATGGGGAGCAGGAGCCGGCTCGGGTCGAGCCCGCCTGCGGTCGTCGAGATCAGGCCCACGCCGACGACCCGGTCGCCGATCAGCTCGGGGTACTGCTCGGCGAGGGCGACGATCGACATGCCGCCCATCGAATGACCGACCAGGACGATCGGGCCCTCGGGCACCACGTGGTCGAGGATGGTCCGGAGGTCGTGGCCGAGCTGCTCGATCGTCGCGTGACCGTCCGGCGAGCGCCCGGAGCGGCCGTGCGAGCGCTGGTCGTAGTAGACGGCGCGGACCAGCCCCCGGTAGGCAGCGCGCTGGAAGTGCCAGCAGTCGAGGTTGAGGGCGTAGCCGTGGCAGAAGACCAGGGTGAGCTTGCTCGCCCGTTGCTGCAGGTCCGGATCGAGCTCGTCCACCTCGACGACGAGTGGGACGCCGTCGTCGGCGATGATCGTCATCGGCGTCGAGTGCAGGCTCCCGAACGGCGTCGCGTCACCCTCGCGGCGACCGATGGCGCGGCTCTGCCGGCGGATGCCGATCGCCGTGCCGGCCGCGGCCAGCCCGACTGCACCGGCGGCGGCCCCGAGAATGCGGCGGCGGGCGCTCATGCCTCGATTGTCTCGTGCGACTCCGAGTCGACGTACCGCCGGGTGAACCGTCCCCCGATCCGGGTGACGATCTCGTAGCTGATCGTCCCGCAGGCCTCGGCCCAGTCCTGGGCGGTCGGCTCGCCGTCGTCGCCGGTGCCGAAGATGGTGACCTCGGCCCCCGCTCCGGGGTCGTCGCCGTCGAGGTCGACCACGAGCTGGTCCATGCAGATCCGGCCGCGGAGCCTGCGTCTCTTCCCGGCGACGTGCGCCTCGGCGCGGTTGCCGCCGACCCGCGGGAGGCCGTCGGCGTACCCGGCCGGCACCAGCCCCAGCGTCGTGTCGTGGTCGGCGACCCACGTGCGGCCGTAGGAGACCGCGTCGCCCGCCGCGATGTGCTTGACCATGGCGAGGCTGGCGCGAGCCGTCATCGCGGGACGCAGGCCGATGTCGCCGGTCACGCCGGGCGCGGGGTCGAGGCCGTACGACGCGATGCCGACCCGGACCAGGTCGAGACGCGAGCTGGGCCGCAGGATCGCGGCCGCGGAGTTGGCGAGATGGCGCACCTCGGGATCGAGCCCGGCGCTGGTGGCCAGGTCGAGAGCGTCCTGGAACGCCGCCTCCTGGGCGTCGTTCGCCGGGTCGTCCGGCTCGTCACTCGAGGAGAAGTGCGACCAGATGCCTGAGACTCTCCACATTCCGTCGGACTCACCTTGCCGAGCCCTTCTCACCACCTCGGACCAGTCGCCGAGGGGCGCGCCGCCGCGGTTGAGGCCGGTGTCGACCTTGAGCTGCACCCGCGCTCGTCGGCCGGTGCCGGCGATGGCGTCGAGCTCGGCGACGGAGTAGGCGGTCACGTCGATGTCCTGCTCGATCGCGGCCGCCCAGTCGTCGCCGGGGACGGTGAGCCAGCAGAGCACGCGTCCGGTGTCGCCGCTCTCGCGGAGCGCGAGGGCCTCGTCGATGGTGGCGACACCGAGCCAGTCGGCGCCGCCCTCGCGGGCTGCCCTGGCGGTCTCCGCCAGCCCGTGGCCGTAGCCGTCGGCCTTGACCACGGTCATCAGCTGCGTGCCGGTGAGCTCCTTGAGCAGGCGCACGTTGTGGCGGATCGCGGCCACGTCGATCACGAGCTCGGCCCGGGCCGTCATGGCAGCAGCCCACGGACGACGGTCGGCAGGGCCGCCGCCACCTCGCCGGCGACCAGCGGCCCGCCGTCGCTCGCGAGCGTCGCGGCCGAGCCGTGCAGCCAGGCGCCGACGCTCGCGGCGTCGTACGCCGTGAGACCGGCGGCCAGCAGCGCCCCGATCACGCCGCCGAGCACGTCGCCCGCGCCGGCCGTGGCGAGCCAGGCGGTGCCGGTGGTGTTGACGCGGGTCTTGCCGTCGGGCCGGGCGATGACCGTACGGCGACCCTTGAGCAGGACCGTGGCGTCGTACTTCCTCGCCGCCTCGCGGGCGAAGTGCAGCGACCTGGTCTCGATGTCCTGCCGGTCCTCGCCGAGCATCGCCGCGAGCTCGCCGGCGTGTGGTGTCAGGACCGCTGCCCGGCCCGGTTCCAGATGCTGGAGCGCGTCCGCGTCGACGACCACGGGGACGCCGTCCGCCAGGGCCGCCTGCAGCTCCTCCCCGGCCGCGTCGCCGCCGCCGGAGCCGACCACCCACGCCTGCACCCGGCCCGCGCCGACCACCTCGGGATGGTGCGTCTTGACGAGCTCCGCGACGGCCTCGTCGCCGACGTACCTGACCATCCCGGCCAGCCCACACAGCGCACCCGCCACGCTGAGCAGGGCGGCGCCGGGGTACTGCGCGCTGCCGGCCCGGACGCCGACCACGCCTCGCGTGTACTTCTGGGCGGCCGCCGTCGGCCGCGGCAGCAGCGCCGCGACGTCCTCGGGCTGGAGCGCCTCCAGCTCCGGATCGGGCAGCTCGAGCCCGATGTCGACGAGGTGCACCGCCCCGCAGGCCTGGGCCGCCGGGTCCACCAGGTGACAGGCCTTGTGGGTCCCGAACGTCACGGTCAGCGCCGCTTCGACGTGGTCGCCCTGCACCTCACCGGTGTCGACGTCCACGCCGCTGGGGGTGTCCACGGCGACGACCGGTACGCCGTGCAGCAGCTTCAGCGCGTTGGCGGCGTTCTCCCGGAGCCCGCCGCGGCCGCCGATCCCGACGATGCCGTCGACGACCACCTCGGGCCTCCGCGTCGGCTCCGTCACCACGCGGCCGCCGGCCCCCTCGAGCGCCGCCCTGCCCTGCGGGTGCGCCTGGTCGCTGAGCAGCCACGCCTCGACCTGCACGCCCCGCCGCGCCAGCATCGCCCCGGCCCACAGCGCATCGCCACCGTTGTCGCCAGATCCCACGAGCAGCAGCACCCGCCGCCCGTACGCCGACCCCAGGAAGTCCACGACCGCCACCGCCAGCCCGGCCGCCGCCCGCTGCATCAGCGCACCCTCCGGCACCCGTGCCATCAGGGCCTGTTCTGCCGCGCGTACCTGTTCGACGGTGTGCGCGTGCAGCATGAGTTCACGCTAGCGGGCGCCCCCGGACCGAGTCAGAACCTGAGGTCGACCCACACCGTCCGGTGGTCGGAGGACGGGAACGGGAACTCGCCGGTCAGGCGGGACAGCGGGTCGGAGGGCACCGGCCAGAAGATGCCGGAGCCCTTGACCTTCAGCCACTTGGACGGCAGCACGTAGTCCGCCCGCAGGTTGCCGGGCGCGGGGTTGTCGTTGAAGTCCGCGGTGTCGTACCTCGGGTCGCCCTGGTGGGACGCGTTCGCGCCGCCCTGGCGGACCGCCGCTTCGGGACCGCCGGCCGAGGTGGGCAGCGGGTCCTCGATGCGCGGGTTCTCGATCAGCTGCTGGATGGCGCCGTCGACGGAGTCGCCGTCGACCGGGTCGCTGTTCTGGTCGCCGGCGATCACGAACGACTCGCCGTGCCTGAGCCCGCCGCGGTGGCCGCGGTCGTCGTACATGTAGTCCTCGCCCGACACGTAGTCGGCCCAGAACCGGATCTCGTCGTGGTTGCGGGTGCCGTTGCGGTCCTCGGCTCCGTCGAAGGTGGGCGGCGTCGGGTGCGCCACGAGGAAGTGCACGGTCTTGTGCCGGTCGATGCGGATCGGCAGGTCCCAGTGCGACTTGCTGGACAGCCGGAAGTGGTCGAGCTCGGCCGGGGAGTACCAGTCGGCAGGCGCCGCCGTGGCCGGGTCGTCGGGGAGCATCGCGCCCGGCATGTCCTTCCACAGGAACTTCTGGAAGGTGCGCACCTTGCTGTAGTCGATCGGGTAGCGGCTGAGGACGGCCATGCCGAACTGGCCCTCGAAGTCACCGAACCCGAACGCGTCGTTGCCGCCACCGATGGTGCCGTTGTTGTCGAGGTCGAAGCCGCTCGGGATGCCGGTGTTGGACGGCGCCACGAAGGCGTACTTGTAGTCGATCGGCTTCGCACCGTTGTGCGGAACCTCGAGGTAGTTGTCCCGGAACAGGTTGATGGCCACGTTGCCCGGCACGTAGTCGAACTCGTTGATCAGCAGCACGTCCGGGCGGGTGCGCTGGATGATCTCGGCGACGGTCGCGGCCTGGGCGTTGTTCGGCGTCGACAGGTCCGTGACCAGCCGGCCCGCCGTGGTCCGGTTGAGCGAGGCGTTGAAGGTCTGGAACCGGACCGTCTTGCTGTGATCGTGGCCATGACCGTGGCCGTGACCATGGCCGTGGTCATGACCGTGGCCGTGACCGTGCTGGTGGGCCGTGGCAGGGCCGGCCGCGAGGACGGTGACGGCCGCGGTGATCGCCGCGGCGGTCGAGACTGCTGTCCGCGAGAGGTTCATGACCCCAGCGTGTCATCGCCTCGCCGTACGTCAATGACTGCCGGGCGAACGGATGGCGATGAGCTGGGTCCGGGAGCGGGTCAGCGGCCCTCGATGTCGCAGTCCATCGTGTCGGCGATGCTCTTCTCGACGTCCGAGAGCTTTTCGTACGTCCGGTCGTCCACGCCGCCGGAGGTCAGGTAGGCGCAGCTCATCTCGCGCTGGTCCTGGGCCTGCCCGTACGCGGTCCACGCCGCGAACGCGGAAGAAGCGGCGCCCACGAACACGCCCACCACGAGCAGGGTCAGCAGTACGTCGGTCCGGTTGCCGCTGCGCGGTGGTCGCCCCGGCTTCGGCGGGCCGGAGCCCACCTGGACCACCTCGATCTCGCGGTACTCGTCGCTCACCGCAGCAACCTAGTGGCTCAGCCCTCCAGCACCACCACGGCCGACGCGATGCCGGCGTCGTGCGACAGCGAGAGGTGCACCGAGGTGGCGCCCAGGTCGTCGGCGCGGGCGAGGACGGTGCCGCGCAGCTCCAGCAGCGGGCGGCCGGACTCCTCGGAGACGACCTCGGCGTCGTGCCAGCGCATGTCGCCAGGGGCGCCGAGGGCCTTGGCGACGGCCTCCTTGGCGGCGAAGCGGGCGGCCAGCGAGGCCAGCGGACGCGACCGCTCGAGGGGCGTGAAGAGGCGCTCCGCGAGGCCGGGCGTGCGGTCGAGCGACGCCCCGAACCGTTCGATGTCGACCACGTCGATGCCGACGCCGATGATTGCCATGTCTTCTCCGTGCTGCTCGACGTGCTACTCGACGGTGACGGACTTGGCGAGGTTGCGGGGCTGGTCCACGTCGTGGCCCATCAAGGTGGCCAGCTCGCACGCGAACAGCTGCAGCGGGACGACGGCGACCAGCGGCTGGAGCAGCACGGGGACGGCCGGCAGCCGGATCAGCACGTCGGCGTACGGCACGATCCGGTCGTCGCCCTCCTCGGCCAGGCAGATGGTCCGCGCCCCGCGGGCCCGGACCTCCTGGATGCCGCTGAGCATCTTGTCGTGGAGCTGGTCGCGACCGCGGGGAGGTACGACGCACAGCACCGGCATGCCGTCCTCGATCAGCGCGATGGGCCCGTGCTTGAGCTCGCCGGCGGCGAAGCCCTCGGCGTGCAGGTAGGCGAGCTCCTTGAGCTTCAGTGCTCCCTCGAGCGCCACGGGATACCCGGCGTGCCGGCCGACGAACAGCACCGACTGGGTGCCGACCAGCGACCGGGCCAGCTCGTAGACCGTCTCCGAGGACTCCAGCACCGTCTCGATCTGGGACGGGATCGCCTCGAGCTGGGTCATCACCTGCCCGATCTCGTCGCCGAACCGGGTGCCCTTCACCTGCGCCAGGTAGAGGGCGAGCAGGTAGCACGCGACCAGCTGGGTCAGGAACCCCTTCGTCGAGGCGACCCCGATCTCCGGGCCGGCGTGCGTGTAGATGACCGCATCGGACTCACGCGGGATGGTCGAGCCGTTCGTGTTGCAGATCGCGAGCACCTTCGAGCGCTGGGTGCGCGCGTGCCGGATCGCCTGCAGCGTGTCGGCAGTCTCGCCGGACTGCGAGATCGCGACCACCAGCGTGGAGTAGTCGAGGATCGGGTCGCGGTAGCGGAACTCCGAGGCCAGCTCCACCTCGACCGGCACCCGGGTCCAGTGCTCGATGGCGTACTTGGCCACCATCCCGGCGTAGAACGACGTGCCGCAGGCGATGATGATGATCTTGTCGATGTCGCGGAGCTCCTGGTCCGACAGCCGCATCTCGTCGAGCTGCAGCAGCCCCGAGGCGGTACGCCGGCCGAGCAGCGAGTCCGCGACCGCGCGCGGCTGCTCGAAGATCTCCTTGCGCATGAACCAGTCGTGGCCCTCCTTCTCGGCCGCCGACAGGTCCCAGTCGACGTGGTAGCGCCGCCCCTCCTGCGGGCGGCCGTGGAAGTCGGTGATCTCGACGGAGTCGCGCGTGATCGTGACGACCTGGTCCTGCCCGAGCTCGAGGGCCTCGCGGGTGTGCTCGATGAACGCCGCCACGTCGGAGCCGAGGAAGTTCTCACCGTCACCGAGACCGACGACGAGCGGCGAGTTTCGCCGCGCCGCCACCACCCGCGTCGGATCCAGGGCGTCGACCGCGACCAACGTGAACGCGCCGTCCAGCTGGACGCACACGCGCTGCATCGCCATGGTCAGGTCGACGTCCGATGCGAGCTGCAGCTCCAGCAGCTGGGCGGCCACCTCGGTGTCGGTCTCCGAGACCAGGCCGAGCTGCTCGGAGTCGGCCTCGATCCGGGCCCGCAGCTCGGCGAAGTTCTCGATGATCCCGTTGTGCACCAGTGCGACCCGGCGGCCGAAGCCGAGGTGCGGGTGGGCGTTGACGTCGTTCGGCGCGCCGTGGGTGGCCCAGCGGGTGTGCCCCACGCCGGTGGTCGACTCGGGCAGCGGCTCGTCGGCGATGGCCTTCTCGAGGTTCGCGAGCTTGCCGGCCTTCTTCGAGACCGCCTGCCTGGAATCGGCCACGACGGCGATCCCGGCGGAGTCGTAGCCGCGGTACTCCAGCCGCCGCAGCCCGTCGAGTACGACGTCCTGGGCCTGTCTGGCCCCGACGTACCCGACGATCCCGCACATGGGCCGCGAGTCTATCGACGCCGGGGTCGGCGACTGAGCAGGCGCGGTGACTGACAGACTCCTCGCCATGCCCAACGGCGGGAACCACGACAGTGGTCACGAGTCCCGCGAGGCATCCCCCTACACCGAGCTCGACCGCTCCGCCTGGGCCGCGCTCGCCAGCGAGGTGGAGGACCCGCTCACCGAGGACGAGCTCACCGCGCTCCGTGGCCTCGGCGACGCGCTGGACCTCGAGGAGGTCCGCGAGGTCTTCCTCCCGATCAGCCGGCTCTTGAGCCTGTACGTCGAGACGGCCGGCCGCCTGCACCGGGACCAGGAGGAGTTCCTCCACCAGGCGACGCCCCCGCGCACGCCGTTCGTCATCGGCCTCGCCGGCTCGGTCGCGGTCGGCAAGTCCACCACCGCCCGCGTGCTCCAGCACCTGCTGGCGCACTGGCCCGAGCACCCGAACGTCGCCCTGGTCACCACCGACGGCTTCCTCTACCCGAACGCCGAGCTGGAGCGGCGCGGGCTGCTCCAGCGCAAGGGCTTCCCCGAGTCCTACGACCGCCGGGCGCTGCTCCGGTTCGTCGTCGACATCAAGTCCGGCAAGGACGAGGTCGCGGCGCCGGTCTACGACCACCTCACCTACGACGTCGTCCCGGACGAGAAGGTGCACATCAAGCACCCGGACATCGTGATCATCGAGGGGCTCAACGTCCTCCAGCCGGCCCGGGTCCGCGACGACGGCCGCACCGGCCTCGCGGTCAGCGACTTCTTCGACTTCTCGGTGTACGTCGACGCCAAGACCTCCGACATCCGGGACTGGTACGTCTCCCGCTTCCTCCGGCTCCGCGAGACCGCGTTCCGCGACCCGCAGTCCTACTTCGCGCGCTACGCCTCGCTGTCCCACGACGAGGCGGTCGCCGAGGCGATGCGGATCTGGGACGCCATCAACGGCCCCAACCTGACCGCCAACGTGCTGCCCACCCGCTCCCGCGCCACCCTGGTGCTGCGCAAGGACGCCGACCACTCGGTCCGCTACGTGCGGCTGCGCAAGATCTAGCTCGCCGGGATCCGCACCCAGAACACCGCACCGTCGTCGGTCTCGTCCGCACCGACGCCGCCGCCGTGCGCGGCGGCCAGCGTCCGGGCCAGCTGGAGGCCGATCGTGACGCCGGTCCCGTCGGCATTGACGTCGAACGGCTCGAACAGTGCCCGGAACGCCTCGGCCTCCACGGGAGCACCCTCGCGCACCACCCGCAGCTCGACCCAGGGCCCGACTCGGCGTACCTCCAGGCGCCGGGCCCGCGGCCGGGGGCTGGCCGCCGCCGCCTGCCAGAGGTCGCGCAGGACCCGGCGCAGCAGCGCGGGGTCGACGACCACGTCGACCGCGCCGCCCAGCCCGCCTATCGCGTCGAGGTCGTCCAGCTCCGCGGCGAGCGCCGAGACCGACACGAGCTGAGGGGCGAGCGCGAGCCGGCCGAGCAGCAGCTCGGCCATCAGCTCGACGTCGAAGGCGCGCTCCGTGAGCCGCTCGAGAGCGGCGTGCAGCCGGTGCAGCGACTCACGGGCCTGGTCAGCCGGCACGTCGCCGTCGGCGAGCATCGCGACCCAGCCCTGGGCCATCGAGAGTGGAGTGCGCACCTCGTGGGCGAACGCCGCGAGGAACCGGTCCCGCTGCCGTGCCGCCTCCGCGGCCGGCTGGTCCGTGACCTGCGCGGTGCCGGCCTCGACGAAGGTGCGAACCCACTCCGCGAGCCGCTCGGCGTCCAGGTGCCAGCGCGTGGCGACCTCGGCCGTCGGCCGGCCACGCAGCACCTCGAGGACGGCAGGGACCCGCGCCTCGACAGGATCCCCCATGGCTGGACCCTAGTGCTCCTCAGCTCAGGGAGAGCCGTTCGCGCACCACGTCGGCCAGCCGGACGGCCACCTCGCGCGCGGTCTCGTCGGTGGGTGCCTCCACCATCACCCGGACCAGGGGTTCGGTGCCGGACGGCCGCAGCAGGACCCGGCCACGGCCGGCCAGAGCCCGCTCCTCGGTCGCGACGGCCTCGGCCAGCACCGGGTCGTCGGCGCGGTCCTTGTCGACCCCCGTGACGTTCACGAGCACCTGCGGCAGCCGGGTGACCACGGAGGCCAGTGACTGGAGGTCCTTGCCGGTCGCGACCATCCGCTGGAGCAGGTGCAGCGCGGTGAGGATGCCGTCGCCAGTGGTGGCGTACTGGCTCATGATCACGTGGCCGGACTGCTCGCCGCCGAGGACGTAGCCGCCGGCCCGCATCTCCTCGAGCACGTAGCGGTCACCGACGCGGGTCTGCCGGACCCGCAGCCCGGCCGCCTCCATCGCCTGCACGAAGCCGAGGTTGCTCATCACGGTGGCCACCACGGTGTCGTCCACGAGCCGGCCGGCCTCGGCGAGGCCCTGGGCCAGGATCGCGAGCAGCTGGTCGCCATCGATGTCGTGGCCCTCGTGGTCGACGGCCAGGCAGCGGTCCGCGTCGCCATCGAGAGCGATGCCGGCGTCGGCCCCGTGCTCGACCACGGCCGCCTGCAGCGGGGCCAGGTGGGTGGAGCCACAGCCCTCGTTGATGTTGAGGCCGTCCGGTTCGGCACCCATCACCACGACGTCGGCGCCCGCCGCCCGCAGCGCCATCGGCGCGGCTTCCGTGCCGGCGCCGTTGGCACAGTCGACGACGACCTTGAGCCCGGTGAGCGGGCGGTCCAGCGTCTTCAGCAGGTGGTCGACGTACTCCTCGATCGGGCGCTCGTACGGGCGCACCCGCCCGACCGCGGCGCCGATCGGGGCGTCCCACGCGCTGCCGAGCAGCTCCTCGATCTGCGCCTCCACGGCGTCGTCGAGCTTGTGGCCACCCCGGGCGAGGAACTTGATGCCGTTGTCGGGCATCGGGTTGTGCGAGGCACTGATGACCACGCCCAGGTCGGCGTCGAGCGCGTCGGTGAGGTAGGCGACGCCCGGCGTCGGGACCACCCGCAGCCGCAGCACGTCGACCCCGGCCGAGGCCAGCCCCGCCACGACGGCGTGCTCGAGGATCTGGCCCGAGATGCGCGGGTCGCGACCGACCACGGCGAGGGGTCGCTCGCGGGAGCCGCGTACGTCGCCGCGGTCCATGATGACGCGCGCCGCAGCGACCGACAGGTCGAGGGCGAGCTCGGCCGTGACCTCGCGGTTCGCGAGGCCACGGACCCCGTCGGTGCCGAAGACGCGCGGCATCCCTTCGGGGATCAGCGCTTGCTGTACTGGGGAGCCTTGCGGGCCTTCTTGAGACCGGCCTTCTTGCGCTCGATGACGCGGGCGTCACGCGTGAGCAGCCCCGCCTTCTTGAGCGTGGGGCGGTTGGTCTCCTCGTCGATGAAGTTCAGGCAGCGGGCCACGCCCAGGCGCAGCGCGCCGGCCTGGCCGGTGATGCCGCCGCCGTGGATGCGGGCGATCACGTCGAAGCGGCCCTCGAGCTGCAGCGCGGCGAACGGCTCGTTCACGACCTGCTGGTGCAGCTTGTTGGGGAAGTAGGAGTCGAGGGCGCGGCCGTTGACCGTCCACTCGCCGGTGCCGGGGACGATGCGAACCCGGGCCACGGCCTCCTTGCGGCGGCCGGTGGCCGCGGCGGGGGCGATGGTCGCCGGACGGGCCGGGGTGTCGGCGGACGGCTCGCTCTCGGAGCTGTACGCGACGCCGCTCTCGTCGGCGGTGAAGGTCTCTTCGACCTCGGTGCCCTCGGCGCCCTCGGTGATCTCGGTGCTCTCGGAAGTCACTGATGTTCCTCTGCTGTGGTCGACGACTACTGGGAGATCTGGGTGATCTCGAAGGGGACGGCCTGCTGGGCCTGGTGCGGATGCGTGGGGCCCGAGTAGACCTTGAGCTTCTTGATGATCTGTCGACCGAGCTTGTTCTTGGGGAGCATGCCCCAGACGGCCTTCTCGACGACCTTGCGGGCGTCCTTGTCGAGCAGCTGCCCGATCGGGGTGGCGGTGAGGCCGCCCGGGTAGCCCGAGTGGCGGTAGGCGAGCTTGTTCGTCAGCTTGTCGCCGGTCAGGGCGATCTTCTCGGCGTTGACGATGATGACGAAGTCGCCGGTGTCGACGTGCGGCGCGTAGATCGGCTTGTGCTTGCCGCGCAGCAGGTTCGCGCTCTGGACCGCGAGGCGGCCCAGGACGATGTCGGTCGCGTCGATGACGTGCCAGGCGCGCTGGATGTCTCCGGGCCTGGGGCTGTAGGTGCGCACGAAAGTGACTCTCTCGTTCGTCGGGACCGCGTCGGAGGTGTCCGGCGCGGGAGGGGTGGTGCCACGCCTTCTGACGAACACGGCCCGGCCTTGGCCATCTCTGGGAGATGGCGCTTGTCCGGGACTGCGAACGGATGTCGTGCGGACGTCCGGACGCGGCAGGAGGCGCGACCGACAAATCTACGGGCTTGCGGCCCCCCGGTCCAATTGGCCACGCTCCGGACACCGCATGTGAGCCGTTCACGAACGCCGACTAGGTTGGCTGGGTGACCCAAGAAGCCACTGAGTCGCTGACCGTCCGGGACAACCGCACCGGGCAGGAGTACGACGTACCGATCACCGACGGCACCATCAAGGCCGCCGACATCGGACAGATCAAGGCCGGCGAGGACGCCTCCGGGCTCGCGGTCTACGACCCCGGTTTCGTGAACACCGCCTCGTGCCGCAGCGCCGTCACCTACATCGACGGAGACAAGGGGATCCTGGAGTACCGCGGGTACCCGATCGAGCAGCTCGCCGAGAAGTCCAACTTCCTCGAGGTCGCCTACCTGCTGGTGCACGGCAGCCTGCCGTCGAAGGCGGAGTACGACGCGTGGGTGCACGAGATCACCTACCACACGTTCGTGCACGAGAACGTCAAGGAGTTCATGCAGGGCTTCCGCTACGACGCGCACCCGATGGGGATGCTGATGGCGTCGGTCGGGGCGCTGTCGACGTTCTATCCCGACGCCCGCAACATCGGCGACGCCGACAACCGGCACATGCAGATCGTGCGCATGATCGCCAAGATGCCGACCCTCGGTGCGTGGTCGTTCCGGCACGCCCAGGGCAAGCCGTTCATCTACCCCGACAACGACCTCAGCTACACGGCGAACTTCCTGTCGATGCTGTTCAAGATGAGCGAGCAGAAGTTCGACGCCGACGAGCGGCTGGTCAAGGCGCTCGACGTCCTGTTCATCCTGCACGCCGACCACGAGCAGAACTGCTCGACCAACGCCGTCCGCTCGGTCGGCTCCTCGCAGGTCGACCCCTACTCGGCGGTGGCCGCCGGGGTGGCCGCCCTCTACGGCCCGCTGCACGGCGGCGCCAACGAGGCGGTGCTGCGGATGCTCAAGCGGATCGGGAGCAAGGACAACATCCCCGACTTCATCAAGGGCGTGAAGGACGGCAACGAGCGGCTGATGGGCTTCGGCCACCGGGTCTACAAGAACTTCGACCCGCGCGCCACGATCATCAAGAAGGCCTGCGACGACGTCTTCGAGGTGACTGGTGTCAACCCGCTCCTCGAGATCGCCAAGGAGCTGGAGAAGATCGCGCTCGAGGACGACTACTTCATCAAGCGCAAGCTCTACCCCAACGTCGACTTCTACTCCGGCCTGATCTACGAGGCCTTCCAGTTCCCGCCCGAGATGTTCACGGTGCTGTTCGCGATCGGCCGGACCCCCGGCTGGCTCGCGCAGTGGCTGGAGCTCGTGCAGGACAAGGAGCAGAAGATCGCCCGGCCCAAGCAGATCTACACCGGCGACCGCACCCTGGACTTCGTCCCCGCGAACGAGCGTTGGGCGTGAGCTCTGAGCTTGCGAGAGAGCACCGGCCAGCGTTCGTTCAGCGCCGCCCAACCAAACGCCATCATTGGAGTCCCGCGCCATACCTCTAACAAATCGGTCAGCGGAGGTCAGGTCACGATGAGACATTCTGCTTCTGGCGTCATCTGGGACCTCGGCAACGTCCTCATCGACTGGCAGCCACACGCGGCGGTAGCGGCCGGGCTCGGTGCCGACGAGGCCACCCGGTTCCTGGGCGCCGACGACTTCGACTTCATGAGGTTCAACCACGCTCTCGACGCCGGCGGCACCTGGGAGGAGGGCGAGGCCGACCTGCGGCGCACCCACCCGCACTGGGTGGACCATGCCGTGGCCTACCGCGCCAACTTCGAGCACTCGCTGGTCGGTGAGATCCCCGGCACCGTGGACATCGTCCGCGAGCTGAGCGCGGCCGGCGTCCCGATGTGGGGGCTCACGAACTGGCCGGACGAGTTCTGGCCGCACGCGCCGGCGAAGTTCGACTTCCTCGGGCTGTTGGACGGCGTGGTGGTCTCGGGCACCGAGAAGGTGGCCAAGCCGGACCCGGCGATCTTCGAGATCGCAGTGGCGCGCACCGGCCTCTCCGCCGCCGACCTGGTCTTCGTCGACGACAAGGAGTCGAACGTCGCTGCGGCGATCGAGTCCGGCCTCGACGGGATCGTCTTCACCGGGGCGACCGGCCTCCGCGCTGCGCTGCGCGAGCGCGGCCTGCCGGTCTGAGCGAGCTCAGCCGGCGGCCGGTAGCGCCGGCAGCTCCTCCACGTCGAGCCAGGCGTCGAACAGCTCGTCCAGGTCGGCCCCGGTGCGCTCGCCCGCGAAGGCCCGGAAGTCCTCCGTCGTCACCGAACCACCACTGTGCTCCGCCACCCAGTCCTTGAGCAACGAGAAGAACGCGTCGTCGCCCACGGTCAACCGCAGGGCGTGCAGCGTCAACGCGCCGCGCTTGTAGACGCGGTCGTCGAACATCAGCTCCGGGCCCGGGTCGGCGAGCACCAGGTCCTGGTCGAGGTCGGACAGCTTCTCCTGGTAGTGCCGGGCCCACTCGTCGGCGCTGTCACCTCCGGACGCCTCCGACCACAGCCACTCGCAGTAGCAGGCGAACCCCTCGTGCAGCCAGATGTCCTGCCACCGCGCCAGCGTCACGGCGTTGCCGAACCACTGGTGGGCCAGCTCGTGGGCAACGAGCCGGATCGCGGCCCAGTCGTCGCGGCAGAAGTTCCGGCCGAACGTCGACAGGCCCTGCGACTCGAGCGGGATCTCGAGCTCGTCGGACGTGACCACGGCGGTGTACGACGCGAAGGGGTAGGGCCCGAACCATTCGACGAAGGCGGCCATCATCTCGGGCTGGCGACCGAACGCCGCCTCGAAGCCCTCGTCGACGTCGGCCGGCGTCACCGCCTTGATCGGCACCGAAGCCCGGTAGTCGTGCACGACGTACCGCCCGATCTGGACGGTCGCCAGGTAGGTCGCCATCGGCTCCACCTGCTCGTAGCGCCAGGTGATGGTCGACGAGCCCCGCTTCTTCCCCTCGAGCTCGCCGTTGGCGACCACGGTGTAGTCGGCGGCTGTCGTGACGGTGATCGAGTACGACGCCTTGTCGTCGGGCCGATCGTTGCAAGGGAACCAGGTGGGGGCCCCGTGCGGCTGGCCGGCCACGATCACGCCGTCGTCGAGCTCCTCCCAGCCCGCGTCGCCGTGGTGCTTGTCGATCAGCGTCGTGGGTGCGCCGGCGTACTTCACGACCATGCGGAACGCCGCGCCCGCCGCGATCGGCGCCTTGAGGGTGACGACCAGCCGGTTGCTGCGCGCGGCGTACTTCGCCGGTGCCGCGCCGTCGACGGTCACCTTGGTGACGTCGAGGCCGGCGAGGTCGAGGACCACCCGGGAGACGTCCTCCTCGGCGACCGCGTCGATGACGGCCTCACCACGCAGCCGGTTGCCGGCCAGGTCGTAGTCGAGGTCCAGGGCGTAGTGCGCCGCGCTCCAGGAGCGGTCGCCGTGGCCAGGGAGGTACGGGTCGCCGGTCGGCAGGTTGGAGTGGAGCTGCAATCTCACTCCGCAGCCGCCCACGGGCCGATCGGGTTGCCGATCCAGACGGTCTTGTCCGGGACCGACTCACCCCTCATCACCAGCGACACGGGACCGACCGTAGCGTGCCGTCCCAGCGTCGCCGCAGGGAGGATCACGCTGTTCGGGCCGAGGGTCGCGCCGCGCTTGAGGATGACCCGGTCCATCGACAGCATGCGGTCGTGGAACAGGTGCGTCTGCACCACCGAGCCCTGGTTGACGGTCGCCCCGTCACCGAGCTCGACCAGGTCCGTCTCCGGCAGCCAGTAGGTCTCGCACCACACCCCGCGGCCGATCTTCGCGCCCATCAGCCGGAACCACACGTTGAGCAGCGGGGTCCCGGCGACCGCTCGGGCGAACCACGGTGCGGCCACCACCTCCACGAAGGTGTCGGCCAGCTCGTTGCGCCACACGAACGAGCTCCAGAGCGGGTGCGCACCCGGCCGGAGCCGGCCGACCAGCAGCCACTTCGCGGCGACCGTGACCAGCGCGGCGACCAGGCCGGCCACGGCCAGCAGCGGCCCGGCGAGCACCAGGGCGAGCAGGACGCCGTGCGTGCGGTCGAGCAGCGCGGCGAGGACGACCGCCATGACGACAGCGAGCGCGGCGCTGACCGCGACCGGCACGATGCGGCAGGCCTCGACCACGCCGCGGGCGACCTTGAGCCGGGTCGGCGGGTCGTAGGTGCGGCCGGCGTCGCTGTCGGCCGCCGTACGCCGGAGGCGGGCCGGCGGGCTGCCGAGCCAGGACTCCCCCGCGTGTGCCGTCTTGCGGCGCGGCGCCGCCGACAGCACCGCCACCAGCGACGCCTTGGGCACCTTGCGGCCCGGCGCGGCCATGCCGGAGTTCCCGACGAACGCCCGCTTGCCGATCTTCACCCGTTCGACGCGCAGCCAGCCGCCGCCGAGCTCGTACCCCCCGATCAGGGTGTCGTCGGCCAGGAACGACTGGTCGTTGACCTGCGTGAGCGAGGGGATCATCAGCACGGTCGAGGCCTCCACGTCGCTGCCGATCCGGGCGCCCAGCAGCCGCAGCCACGCCGGCGTCAGGCCCGAGGAGTAGAGCGGGAACAGCCAGGTGCGCGCGTCGTCGAGCACCCGCACCGTCGTCCAGACCGCCAGCCCGGCGCCGCTGCGCACCGCGTGCACCCCCGGCTGCACGCCGAGGGCGGCCACGCGCACGACGACCAGGATGAGCAAGGCGAGCACCGCCAGCCCGATCAGCACGGAGACCGGGAGCCAGGCGAGCAGCCCCCACAGGTCGGCGTACGACGTGGGCTCGTCGGCCAGCAGCACCGGCAGGGCCGCCCCGGCGAGCACCGCCACGATCGGCAGGCCGGAGAGCAGCACCGCCATCGCGCCGTACGTCACCGCCCAGGCGCGGCTGCTCGCCGGCCGGGCCGACCAGGGCCCGCGGGCGCGCAGGTTGATGCGCTCGGCGGGCGAGCCGGACCAGTACTCCCCCTCGGGCACCTCGCCGAAGACCGACGACCCCGGTGCCACCTCGGCGTCCTTGCCGATGTCGGCGCCGGGGCAGAGCATGCTGCGGGCGCCGACCCTGGCCCGGGCGCCGACCCGCACCGGCCCCAGGTGCACCACGTCGCCGTCGACCCAGAAGCCGCTGAGGTCGACCTCCGGCTCGATCGAGCAGCCGGTGCCGAGGTGGAGCATCCCGGTGACCGGCGGAATGCTGTGCAGGTCGACGTCGCGACCGACCTTCGCGCCGAGCAGCCGCGCGAACCACGTCATGTACGGCGCCCCGGCCAGCCCGGTGGCGCCGAGCTCGGCCACCACGCGCTGGGCCAGCCACAGCCGCAGGTGCACCTTGCCGCCGCGCGGGTGGTCTCCCGCGCGTACCGGACGCAGGAGCAGCCGGGCCCCCGCCGCGGCGAGCAGCATCGCGCCGGGCGGGGTGACGAAGACCAGCCAGCCGAGACCCAGCAGCCACCAGCTCGGCTGCGGCAGCAGCGTCCAGCCGAGCAGGTCGGCGAGCACCCGGCAGCCGATCCCCACCCAGACCAGCCAGCGCGGCCCGGCAAGAGACCGGAGCAGGGTCACCCCCACCACCTGTCCGACCTGGGACTTGAGCGGAGTCGGCGGCACCGTGCGGTCGGAGCCGGGGCCCGCGACGGTGAGCTGGTCGAGGTACGCCGCGAGCGTGCCCACGCTCGGGTGCTCGTAGAGGTCGCCGACCACGACCTCGGGGAACCTCGTGCGCAGTCGTGACACCAGCTGCGCCGCGGTGAGGCTGCCGCCGCCGAGGTCGAAGAAGTCGTCGGCCGGGCCGCGGACGTCGGCGCCGAGCACCTCGAGCCAGAGCTCGGCGAGCCAGGCCATCGTCCCCGTCAGGCCACGTGACTCGGGGTCCTCGACCTGGGCCGGCAGCGGCCAGGGCAGCGCGTCCCGGTCGACCTTGCCGGACGTCTTCGTGGGCAGCCCGTCGACCTCCGCGAGCCGGGGCACCAGCGCGGCCGGCATCGAGTGGCGGAGCAGCTCCATCGCCTGCGCATGGTCGAACGCCGCGTCCGTGGCGACGTAGCCGACGAGGAGCTGGTTGCCGGCGGCCGTCCGTCGCACCGCCGCGGCGGCGCCCACGACCCCGGGCACGGCGAGCAGCGCCGAGTCGATCTCGCCGAGCTCGATCCGGCGACCGCCGAGCTTGACCTGGTCGTCCGCGCGCCCGCCGAAGACGAGACCCTCCGGGTCGTTCACCACCAGGTCGCCGCTGCGGTAGGCGCGGTCCCAGCCGAGCGAGGGCATCGGCGCGTACTTCTCCGCGTCCTTGACCGGGTCGAGGTAGCGGGCCAGCCCGACCCCGCCGATGATCAGCTCCCCCGTCGCACCCTCGGGGACCGGTTGGCCCCGGCCGTCGACCACCGCCAGGTCCCAGCCGTCGAGCGGCAGCCCGATCCGGACCGGTCCCACCCCGGTGAGCTCGGCACCGCACGCCACGACGGTGGCCTCGGTCGGGCCGTAGGTGTTCCAGACCTCGCGGCCGGGCGCCACCAGCCGGGCGGCCAGCTCGGGCGGGCACGCCTCGCCGCCCATGATGAGCAGCCGGACCCGGGCCAGCGACTCCGGTGGCCAGAGCGCGACCAGGGTCGGGACGGTGGAGACGACGGTGACGTCGTTCGCCACCAGCCACGGGCCGACGTCGATGCCGCTCTTGACCAGCGCCCGGGGTGCGGGGACCAGGCACGCGCCGTACCGCCAGGCCAGCCACATCTCCTCGCACGAGGCGTCGAAGGCCACCGACAGCCCGGCCATCACCCGGTCGCCGTCCCCGAGAGGATCGGGCTGCAGGAACATCCTCGACTCGGCGTCCACGAACGCCGCCGCGCTGCGGTGGCTCACCGCGACGCCCTTCGGCGTTCCGGTCGATCCGGACGTGAAGATCACCCAGGCGTCGTCGGCCAGTCCGGGCTCCTCCGCGTCGCGCGTCGGCCCCTCTCGGCGGGTGACCACGGTCTGGTCGTTGCCGACGATCGCGGCCACGTCCGCCTCGTCGAAGACCACCCGGGCGCGCTCGTCGGGGTCGTCCACGTCGACGGGTACGTAGGCGGCGCCGCCGAGCAGGACGCCGAGGATCGCGACGTAGAGGTCCGTCGTGCCCGAGGTGACCCGGATGCCGACCTTGTCGCCGCGGCCGATGCCGTGGGCGTTCAGCTCGGCGGCGAGCTCGTCGGCGGCCTCCGCGAGCTCGGCGTAGGTCAGCACGCCGTTGGCGGCGTCGACGGCCGGCTCGTCGGCGGCCTGCTCGACGGTGGCGCGGAAGATGTCGACCAGCGTGCGCGGGGGCGGCGCCAGCTCACTTCGCCGCAGCGGGTCCACGGCCTGAACGTGGTCCATCCAGGTGAACATACGGTGACCGGTTCGAGGCGTGGTCCTCCTGAGAGGGTGGTGCCGTGCGGGTGGCGGTGGTCGGACTGGGGATGGCGGGATCGACCCTGGCCTGTCTCCTGGCCGATCGCGGGGTCGACGTCGTGGTGCTCGAGCGGGAGGACGACCCCCGTCCGGTCGGTGCCGGGATCTGGCTGCAGCACATGGGCCAGCAGGTGCTGGACCGGCTCGGACTGCTGGGCGCGCTGCGTGCTCAGTCCAGAGAGGTGTCCCGGGTCGACATCCGCACCGCGTCCGGTCGACAGCTGGTCGACGCGTCCTACGCCGACGTGCCCGGCTCGGTGCCGGCACTCGGCGTGCACCGCGGGACGCTGTTCTCACTGCTGCTCTCCGAGGTACGCCGACGTGGGGTCCCGCTCGAGCTCGGCGTGCCGGTGACCGGAGTCCGGCCGGTGCCCGGCGGTCTCGCGGTCGAGACGCCCGCCGGTGATCACGGGACCTACGACCTGGTGGTCGGCTGCGACGGCAGCAGGTCGCCGGTCCGGCGCAGCATGAACGTCGCCGTCCGCGACCACCCCTACGACTACGGAGCGCTCTGGGCGATCGTCGACGACCCGGACGAGCTGTGCGCCGGCGAGCTCTACCAGTGCCTGCGCGGCACCCGGCAGTACCTCGGCGTGCTGCCGACCGGGCGCGGCGAGGTCTCGCTGTTCTGGTCCGAACGCGGCTCGGCGATGGAGGCCGCGGTGGCTCGAGGGCTCCCCGCCTGGCGCGACGCCGCCCGCCCGCTCGCCGGGCCGATGGCCCCGCTGCTGGACCGCGTCGACCACCTGCTGCCTGCGTCCTACCGCGATGTCGTCGTGCGCACGCCCTACCGGATCGCCGACTCTGCTGGTTCGAGGGGAGGAGCAGCCGTGCTCGTCGGCGACGCCGCGCACGCGATGAGCCCGCAGCTCGGCACCGGCACCTCGCTCGCGCTCGCCGACGCCTGGACGCTCCACCACGCCCTGGCCACGCTCCCGTCACTGCCCGATGCGCTCTCGGCGTACGCCGCGGAACGGGCCGCGCACGTGCGCTGGTACCAGTGGTGGACCCGGCTGATGATGCCGGTCTTCCAGAGCGGCCTGACTCCGCTCGCCTGGCCGCGCGACCTGCTCGCGCCGTACGTCATGAAGGTGCCGGTCGTCAGGTCGCAGGTGGTCACGACCCTGACCGGCGAGCGAACCTCGCCGTGGTCGACCTGGCCCCTGCCGGAGGCACCGTGACCCGCGAGGTCAGTTCACCGCCCGGTCGCGACCTTCCCAGTACGGCTTCCGCAGCTCCCGCTTGAGGATCTTGCCGGTCGGGTTCCGCGGCAGCAGCTCGATGATGTCGACCGACTTCGGGCACTTGAAGTGCGCCAGGGACTCCTGGCAGAACGCGATCAGCTCCTCCTCGGTCGCCGTCGTGTCCGGCTTCAGCGCGACGACCGCCTTCACCTGCTCGCCCCACGTGTCGTCGGGGATGCCGATGATCGCGACCTCCATGACCGACGGGTGCTCGGCCAGGACCCGCTCCACCTCGGGGCTGTAGATGTTCTCGCCGCCGCTGATGATCATGTCCTTGAGCCGGTCCTCGACGAAGACGAACCCGTCGGCGTCGACCTTGCCCATGTCGCCGGTGCGGAACCAGCCGTCCTCGGTGATCACCTCGGCGGTCTCGTCGGGCTTGCCGAGGTAGCCCTTGAACAGCTGCGGGGTCTTGAGCCAGATCTCGCCGTGCTCGCCGACAGGCAGGTCGTCGAGCGTGGCCGGGTCGACGATCTTGAGCTCGACGCCGGGGATCGGCCGACCGGCGGAGACCAGCCGCTCGGCATGCCCGTCGGCGACAGCGGTGCGGTGCTCGTCGGCCGTCAGGTGGGTGGCCACGCCGGAGACCTCGGTGAGGCCGTAGACCTGGATGAAGTCGGTGTCGGGCCACGCCTCCATGGCGGCTCGCAGCAGCGGCGGCGGCATCGGCGCGGCGCCGTAGGTGTAGGTCTTGAGCGCCCCGAAGAGGCGCACGGCGTCCGGGCCGGCCTGCAGCACCTGGGCGAGCACCGCCGGCACCAGGAAGGTGCGGTTGGCGCCGTTGAGGATCGCCCCGGCCAGCGAGGTGCCGTCCGGGTCGCGGGTCATGTAGCTGTGGACGCCGTCGTGGATGCCGAACAGGACGTACGACGAGCCGCCGACGTGGAAGAGCGGCATGGAGACCATGTTCTTGTCGCCGGGCTCGAACTCCCACCCGTCGTGGGCGTTGACGGTGTGGGCGACCATGTTGGCGTGGGACAGCATCACGCCCTTGGGGCGGCCGGTGGTGCCCGAGGAGTACATCACCAGGCAGACGTCGTCGGGTGACACGTCGTCGGGACGAGTGACCCGCTCGGACGCCCGCAGCCACGCTTCGTACTCGTCACCGTCCGCGCCGTCCGGGGTGACCTCGATGACCTTCTCGACGTGGGTGAGGTTCTCGCGGATCTTGTTGATGGTCGGCATCAGCTCGGTGCCGACGACGAGCACCTTGGCGCCGGAGTCGTTGACGGCGTAGTCGACCTCGTCGCCGGCCGAGCGCCAGTTCACGATGGCGTTGGCGGCGCCGAGCGACCCGGCGGCCATGGAGAGCTCGACGCACGCCGGGTGGTTCTTGTCGAGGAACGCGACCACGTCGCCACGGCCGACACCGAGTGCCTGCAGGCCACCGGCACAGCGACGGACGCGGTCCTCCCACTGCCGCCAGGTCCACGTCCGCTCGCCGTAGGTGAAGGCGGGCCCGTCGGGCAGGTGCTCGGCCCAGTGGGCGAGCCGGTCGTCGACGTACGTCGGGGTCGGTGCGCTCATGCTGGATTGTGGCCACCCGTGCGCGGCGGCCACAAGGTCCTCAGCCGGCCGACTCCACGTGCACGTTCTCGCAGTCGTCGAAGACCGCGTGCTTGGGCGGGGTCTCGTTGAAGATGACCTCGTCCTCGCCGGTGCCGCACATGATGAACATGCCCTTGTCGGGGTACGTCGCGTAGATCAGGTCGTCCCCACCGCCCGCCGAGGCCTGGTCCTTGCCGAAGACGTAGATCTCGTCGTTGCCGCTCTGGCCGTAGGTGCGGTCCGCGACGCTGTCCCGGCCGGCCAGGATCACGTCGTTGCCGGGCCCGCCGCCGAGGTCGTCGAGGCCGGGTCCGCCGTTGAGGTAGTCACCGCCCGAGCCGCCCTTGAGCAGGTCGTCGCCGGCGAAGCCGCGCAGGCTGTCGTCGCCGGCCTTGCCGCGCAGCGTGTCGTTGCCGCTCGTGCCTCGCAGCCTGTCGTCGCCGGGGCTTCCGTTCTTCACGACGGCGGTGGCGGCTCCCCCGGCGAGGAGGAGTCCGACGGTCAGGACGAGGACGGCGAGGCGTTTCATGGCGGCATCGTGCCACTGCACAGGCCGATCTTCTTCTGGGACACCCAGCGATGTCTCAGGATGGTCACAGTTCCGGACGGCACCTTGGTGGTTGTGACCAACACCGGCGACACCACTCCGCTCCCGCCTCCGCCCGACACCCCGCCGACGTGGCGCCCGTACGCCGGGCAGCCTTCCCCGAGCGCCCCGGCCAGCCCGCCGCCCGCTCCGCGGCGTAGCCGACGTGTCGCCTTCGCGGGGTCCGTGGTGGCGGCGTCTCTCCTCGTGGGGGGTGCCGCCGGTGTTGGTGGCGCCGCGGCGTACACCGCCTGGCACGACGAGGACTCGACCTCGGGCTCGGACAGCGCTTCGACGCCGACGACGTCCAAGGTCGTCAACACGCCGGACGCACCGGCCGCTGACGACAGCGTCGAGGCCGTGGCCGCCAAGGTGCTGCCGTCGGTCGTGAAGATCGAGGTGAGTGGCGCCGAGGGCGCCGGCTCCGGGTCGGGCATCATCCTGAGCTCGGACGGCCGGATCCTCACCAACAACCACGTGGTCGAGCTGGCCGGCGACGGCGGCACCATGCGGGTCATCTTCAACGACGGCAGCCACGCCGACGCCGAGATCCTCGGCACCGACCCGCTCACCGACACCGCGCTCATCCAGGCGAAGGACGTCTCGGGTCTGACCCCGGCGACCATCGGCAAGTCCGGCGACCTCGCCGTGGGTCAGGGCGTGGTGGCGATCGGCTCGCCGCTCGGCCTCGAGGCCACGGTCACCAGCGGCATCGTCAGCGCCCTGAACCGGCCGGTCGACGTCGGCTCGGACGGCCAGGGCAACAGCACCGTCTACCCGGCGATCCAGACCGACGCCGCGATCAACCCCGGCAACAGCGGCGGGGCCCTGGTCGACCTGAACGGCAACGTGGTGGGCATCAACGCCTCCATCGCGACCGCGGGCCAGAGCGCCGGCGGTGAGAGCGGCAACATCGGTGTCGGCTTCGCGATCTCGATCGACGAGGTCATGCCGATCGTCGACCAGATGGCGAAGGGCGAGACCCCGACGCACGCCCGGCTCGGCGTCTCCGTCGGTGTCGCGGCCGATGCCCAGGGTCAGCCGAGCCTCGAGAGCGACGAGGGCGCCCAGATCCAGGACGTGAACGCCGGCTCCACCGCGAGCAGGCCGGGATCACCAAGGGCGACGTGATCACCAAGGTCGACGACCACCTGATCACCGACGCAGACTCCTTGGTCGCCACCATCCGGTCCTACCGCCCCGGCGACCAGGTCACCGTCACCTACGTGCGCGGCGGCGAGACCAAGACCGCCCAGCTCACCCTCGACTCGGACTCGGCGGCGTCGAACAGCTAGACGCCTACCCCCGAACGCCCACTGAGCGACGCGGTGGGTGCTCAGAAAATAGGTGGGACCCCGCGGCAGCAACCGGGTCCGTCAATCCGCAGCCGCGGGGCCCCACCGTCCACGCTCAGCCGAGCTTCTTCTGCAGCTCGCCCATCCACTGCACCGGCAAGAAGCCGAGCCGCTCGTTGACCGCGACCATCGGCGCGTTCACGTCGGCGTTGAAGGTCACCACCGTGGTGATCCGCGGGTGCGTCTCCTGGAGGAGGCGCACGTTGGCGACCTTCACCGCGAGCCCCAGCCGGTGGCCGCGGTGATCGGGGCGGACGAGCGTCCCCCACTGGTAGCCGCGCTCGGACTCGTGCTCGGTCACGACGAGGTCGGTGTAGGCGACCAGCTCCCCATCGGGTGCCAGGGCAGCAGTGCCGAGCCGGACCCGGCCCTGCTGCTCCAGCAGGGCCTCCTCGGCGCGGATCGCGGCCGCGTCGGCGGTCTCCTCCTCGCGGTCGATCTCACCCATGGGTGCCTCGGTCATGAGCATCGCGCTCAACGCCGCCCAGCCCTCCACCAGGTCGTCCGGCACGGCCCCGGTGAACGAGCGCAGCTGGTAGCCCTCGTGGTGGCTCGCCGCCTCGGCCGCCAGCGCGTCGAGGCGGTCGGGCGGGACCGGGAGCGCGAGCCGGCGCTGCACGTCGACCAGGGCCAGCTCGAAGCCCTGGCGGCCGGCCCACGCGAGGTCGGCCGAGCCGGTTCCGTCCGCACCGCCGTCGTAGGGCCAGACGACCTCGCTCACCAGCCGGTGCCGCCCCCGCGCCCGGGCCTGCTCCTCGACATGGGCGAGCATCTCGGCCGCGTAGCCGTGGCCTCGCTCGGCGGGGGTGCAGCAGACGAGCACGTTGGCCAGGTCGGTGTTGTCGACGGTGGATCCCGACATCCAGCCGGTGGCCACGGCGCGATCGCCCAACCAGCCTGCCCACCCGATCCGGAAGATCCGCTCGTCGGGATCGGCCATCGAGGCCCGGACCTCGTCGAGCTGCCACACCGTCGAGAACTCGCCGGCCGGGCCGTGCCGCAGCGCCGCGGCGTACACCTCGTGGAACGGCGCGAACCCAGCCGGGTCGACCGGGTCGACGTCGACGATGCGCAGGTTCATCGCGTCCGCTGCACCCGGCCCTCGTCCCAGACCGGCTCCTCGGTCTCGTAGACCTCGCCGTCGGCGCCGTAGACGAGGTAGCGGTCGAAGCCGCGCGCGAACCACCGGTCGTGGGTGACCGCGACGACGGTTCCTTCGAACGTCTCCAGACCGGCCTCCAACGCCTCGGCCGACTGCACGTCGAGGTTGTCGGTCGGCTCGTCGAGCAGCAGCAGGGTCGCCCCCGACAGCTCGAGGAGCAGGATCTGGAACCGCGCCTGCTGGCCGCCGCTCAGCGACTCGAACTGCTGCTCGGACGCGTGCGCGAGCTCGTAGCGATCCAGCACTCGGGCGGCCTGCTCACGACCCATGCCGGTGCGTCCGTCCGGGCGGCCGTCGCCGCGGTGCAGGATCTCGAGCAAGGTCCGGCCGACCAGCTCCGGGTGCTCGTGGGTCTGCACGAACCAGCCGGGGCGGACCCGGGCGCCCAGCTTGGCCTTGCCGTGGTGCTGCACCGGTTCGATGGGCGTGTCCTCGACCGGCCGGTGCTCGACGTCGGGGTCGGTCCCCCCGCGGGCCAGGAGCCGGAGGAAGTGCGACTTGCCGGAGCCGTTGGAGCCGAGCACGGCCACGCGCTCGCCGTACCAGACCTCGAGGTCGAACGGTCGCATCAGTCCGGTCAGCTCGAGCTGCTCGCAGATCACCGCGCGCTTGCCGGTGCGGCCGCCCTTGAGCCGCATCTGCACCGCCTGCTCCCGCGGCTGCTCGGTCGGCGGGCCGGCCTCCTCGAACTTCCGGAGCCGGGTCTGGGCGGCCTTGTACTGGCTCGCCATGCCGTCGTTGTACTCCGCCTTGATCTTGAGCCGGAGCACCAGCGCCTTGATCTTGGCGTGCTCCTCGTCCCAGCGGCGGCGCTGCTCCTCGAAGCGCAGGAACCGGTCGGTCCGGGCCTCGTGGTACGACGCGAAGCCGCCCGGGTGGGTCCACGCGCTGTTGCCGGCACCGGACGCCCCGAGCTCGATCGTCACCACGCGGGTGGCGGTGTTGTTGAGCAGCTCGCGGTCGTGGCTGATGTAGAGGATCGTCTTCTCGCACTCACGGATCCGCTGCTCGAGCCAGATCTTGCCGGGCACGTCGAGGAAGTTGTCGGGCTCGTCGAGGAGCAGCACCTCGTCGGGGCCGCGGAGCAGGAACTCCAGGACCAGCCGCTTCTGCTCACCTCCCGAGAGAGTGCGCAGCTCGCGGTACTTCGCCCGCTCGTAGGGCACGCCCAGCCCGGCCACCGTGCACACGTCCCACACGACCTCGACGTCGTAGCCACCGGCGTCGGCGTACTCCGCCAGCGCCTCGGCGTAGCTCATCTGGGTCTTCTCGTCGTCACTCTCCATCAGCGCGCGCTCGCAACGGTCCACCTCGGCCGCTGCCTCCCGCACCCGGGCCGGGCTCACGTTCAGCAGCAGGTCGGCCACCGTCGGCTCCTCGCCGAGGCCGGTGCCGACCATCTGCCGCATCACGCCGAGACCACCGCTGCGGGTCACGACGCCGGCCTTCGGCGCGAGCTCGCCGGTGATGATCCGCAGCAGCGTCGTCTTGCCGGCGCCGTTGGCCCCGACCAGCGCGACCTTGGCGCCCTCACCCACGCGGAAGGACACGTCGTCGAGCAGCACCCGGCCGTCGGGCAGCTCGAAGCGCACTCCGGCGACGTCCACATGTCCCACGTCAAGGGATTGTGCGCGATCGGGGCCCTCCAGCGCACCGGCATTTGCCGCCGAGCTGTCAGATGGTCTCGCCCACCGACTGCAGGATCCGGCGCACGACGACCTCGTCCGCCTCCGTGACGTTGACGACCACGTCACCCCGGATGACGTAACCGGTCCAGCCACCGGCGGGCAGCGTGGCCGAGGCCGGAGTCGTGTGGACGCCTGGCCCGGTGACCGCATCGAAGGTGTCCGAGTCGAGGAAGGACAGCCCGGTGTCGCCGTCGCACTGCTCCACACCGACGGTCGCCCAGCGTTCGAGCTCGGCGTCGCAGATCGCGGTGTCCAGGCGCTGCCAGTCCGGCGGCAGCTCCACCGTCACCCCGCGGTAGGACACCTGCTGCCAGCCGTCGTCGGTGGTGCCGGTGACCCGTGAGGACGGCGGGTCGCGATCCGTCTCCTCGGTGAAGAGGCGGTAGCCGACGTACCCCGCGACGACGAGGCCGGCGATGAGGACCACGACGATGGCCACGCGGATCTTGTCGAGCATGGCCACCTCCGGTCAGCGCTAGCGGAGCTCCGACGGTAGTGAGACGTCGCCCGGAACGGTACCGCTCCAGCCAGGGGAGAGTGCCCAGTAGAGGACGTCCTCGGTCAGCTCCCGAGCCTCACCGTGCACCAGCAGCGTGTTGCAGTTGAGGTCGATCCGGGCGTCCTCGGCCACCGACGCCATCCGGAAGGTCTGACCGGGGTCCCCGTCGCAGACCTTGCGGGTTCGTCGGCCGGGGCCGCCTGCAGCGCCGTCTCTGCAGCCTCCAGGTCGGCGCCGCTGAGCAGCTCGCTCTGCTCGAGCAGACCGGCGCTCGTCGTAGCGGCACACCGTCATCGCGTCCTCCGGGGACGACGGGATCCGTGCCGGCGTCGACCGGGCAGCCGTTGGGGTCCCCCTCCGGTCGATCGCGCTGCATCGAGTCCAGGATGTAGCTCGCCTGGTCGGGCTCTGCGGGTCGCGACCTGACCAGCACGCCGCCGATGCCCCGGCCGCCGACGTAGTCTCCGCCGGCCAGCCGCCGCCCGTTCTGGTGGACCACGCGGCCACTCGAAGTCGTCGCGTGTTGTCGATCGCCTGGAACGTGACGCCGTACGTCGACGCCGGGTCGCACAGCACGTCGCGTCTGGCACGTCCCGGGCCGCTGGACCCGCGGGGTCGAGCTCGCCCGCCGTCGGCGCACCAGTCGCTCGAGGCTGCCGTACACCCACGTGTTCGGGCACCTGGACGGTCACGCCGTGCCAGCTCTCCCAGTGGTAGCCGCCCCGGCCAGTGCTCCGGGTCAGTGGCCGGCGTCGTCGCGGCGTTCGCGTCGACGGCGGTGTTGCCCTGGTCGGCCGGTCGCGACCCGTTCGCCTCGCCCGTCGTCGCCGCCGACGCGACCACCGCGCGTGGGTACGCCGACGGCCAGCGCCACCAGCGCGGCCCCGCCGGCGACGCGGGCTCCGCCGCCTGCGGCGGGCCCGCGCCGCGCGCCGCGGCGGCCAGGCCGGTGGCGGACGGCGCGCCCTGGGCGCCCTCGGTCAGGGCGTCGGCGAGCCGCTGCTCGAGGTCACTCATCTGGCTCTCCCATCGACTCGCCCAAGGACTGACGGAGCGTGGCCAGGCCGCGGGACACCCGCGCGCGGACCGAGCCCTCGCGGATGCCGGTCAGCTCGGCGATCTCGGCGTACTCGAGCTGCTCGTAGTAGCGCAGCACGATCGCGGTGCGCTGCGACTCCGGCAGCGCCTGGCAGGCGAGCCAGAGCGCGGCGCCGGTCGTCGAACGCCACTCCCGGGCCCGTCGACCGCACGAGTCCCGCGGCTCGGCGACCGGCGACTCCCGGCGGCGGAACTTGCGCCACCACGACGTGTGCGCGTTGACCACCATCCGGCGGACGTAGGCGTCGACGTTCGTCGACCCGCGAGATCCGGTCCCAGCGCGGCAGCGCCCGGGCCAGCGCCTCCTGCACGACGTCCTCGGCGTCGGCGGTGTTGCCGGTCAGGATGTAGGCGAGCCGCAGCAGCGCCGGGCCGCGCACCTCGACCCAGCCGTCGAACGGCACGGCTCCTGGCCTGGCGCACCCGCCGCCACCCGGGCTCCTTCCTGGCCACCGTCCACCACAGCCACCTGCATGCATCATCAACGCTGCCCGGCCCGATCCTGTTGCAGGAAGGTCAGGTGACGGCCTCGGTGAGCGTGGCCAGGACCGCACCGAACCCGCGCACGGCGTCCGGGTCCAGCCGCGCGACCAGCTCCTCCTCATGGGTGAGCAGCGCAGTCACCGCCGCCTCGATGGTGCGGTGGCCCAGCGGGGTCAGCGTCACCGCGACCGCGCGGCGACCACGGTCCGAGGGCGCTCGCGACACCAGCCCGGCCGCTTCGGCACGCCCGACCCGCTGGGAGATCGCACCCGCGGTGACGAGGGTGCGCTCCCCCAGCTCCCGCGTGGTGAGGGTGTACGGCTCCCCCGAGCGGCGCAGCGTGCTCAGCAGGTCCAGCGTCGAGTCCTCGATCCCGAGCCGGCGCAGCGTGCGGCGCCGGTCGTCGGAGAGCAGCTTGGCGGCCCGCCACAGCGGGGTGATCACGCCGATCGACGACGTCGGGACGCCGGGCAGCTCGCGCTGCCAGGCGGTCGCGATCTCGTCAGCTCCGATGGTGCTCATGGGCTTCTCCTGTACGTTTAGCTCTAAACATAACGCAGAGGAGTGGGTGATGTCCGGACGTGTCGTGCTGGTGACCGGAGCGAGTCGAGGGATCGGCCTGGCCGTGGCGGAGCGGTTCGGGGCCGCGGGCGACACGGTCGTCGTGACCGGCCGCGACGACGCGCGCCTGACCGAGGCGGCCGCGTCGGTCGGAGCCCGCCCCCTTCGCTGCGACCACACCGACCCCGGCGACGTACGCGCGCTCGCCACCGCCCTCGAGGCGGACGGGCTCGACGTCCTGGCCCACTGCGCCGGCGGCAACCTCGACCTGTCGGACCCGCTCCCAGACCAGCCCGACCTCGACCGACCCAGCCTCGAGCAGCGCGCCCAGCGCTGGCGGGACAACCTGGACCTCAACGTGGTCAGCGCGATGCTCACGACCACCGCGCTCGGGCCGCTGCTGCGACCCGGGGGCTCGGTCGTCACCGTGGGCTCGATCGGCGCCGAGTACGCCGGGTCGTCGTACGGCGCGGCGAAGGCCGCGCTCGCGGCGTGGACCGCGGGCGTGTCGGCCGAGCTCGGCCAGGCCGGGGTCTCGGCCAACACCGTCTCCCCCGGCTACATCGCCGGCACCGACTTCTTCCACGGCCGGCTCAGCGACGAGCGCCGGGAGCGGCTGATCGCCGCCACCCACGACGGCCGGGCCGGCACCGTCGAGGACATCGCGGAGACCGTCTTCTTCCTCGCCTCCGAGGGCGCCCGCCACATCACCGGTCAGGTGCTGCACGTGAACGGCGGCGCCTTCACCACGCGGTGACCCGGCGTTGTGCGCAGGGCCCGATTACGGCCCGGGGCTGATGGTGTGTACTGGCCAGTAGCCCGGTCTGATCAGGGCAGGGAGAGTGAGGAGCACCATGCAGCTCGAGCTGACCGAGGACGAGCGCGCGTTCCGTGACGAGATGCGCGAGTTCTTCACCACCAAGGTCTCCGAGGAGACCCGCGAGACGGTCGCCGCGGGTCGGGAGCTGACCAAGGACCAGCTCGTCGAGAGCATGCGCACGCTCAACGCCGCGGGGCTCGCCGTCCCCCGCTGGCCGGTCGAGTGGGGCGGTCAGGACTGGACCGAGATCCAGTTCCACATCTGGCGCGAGGAGATGGAGCGCGCCTGCGTGCCGACCCCGCTCGCGTTCAACGCCGGGATGATCGGGCCGGTCATCGCGCAGTTCGGGACCGAGGAGCAGAAGAAGGAGTTCCTCCCCAAGACCGCCAACATCGACATCTTCTGGTCGCAGGGCTTCTCCGAGCCCGACGCCGGCTCCGACCTGGCCGGGCTGCGCACCACCGCGGTCAAGGACGGCGACGACTGGGTCGTCAACGGCCAGAAGACCTGGACCACGCTGGGCCAGTACGGCGACTGGATCTTCACGCTCGTTCGCACCGACCCCGACGCCAAGAAGCAGGCCGGCATCTCGATGCTGCTCATCGACATGGAGAGCGAGGGGCTCGAGGTCAGGCCGATCCAGCTGATCGACGGCGGCCACGAGGTCAACGAGGTCTGGTTCGAGGACGTCCGGGTCCCCGGCGAGAACCTCGTCGGCGAGCTCAACGGCGGCTGGTCGATCGCGAAGTTCCTGCTCGGCAACGAGCGGGTCGGCGTCGCGCCGTCCGGCATCATCAAGCGGGTGCTCGGGCGGATCAAGGGGCTGGCCGAGGACCGGTTCGCCGACGACCCGCTGCTCCGGGCCCGGATCGCCGAGCTGGAGAACGAGCTGCTGGCCCTCGAGCTGACCACGATGCGGGTGGCGGCCAACTCCGTGGAGGGCAAGCCGGACCCGGCGTCGTCGGTGCTCAAGCTCAAGGGCAGCGTGCTGCAGCAGCAGGTCAGCGAGCTGGTGCTCGACCTGGCCGGGCCGGCCGGTCTGGCCAGCGGCGCGAGCGAGGACAGTGACCTCACCGAGTGGGAGCGGGTCGCCGGCCCGCTCTTCCTGAACCTGCGCAAGGCGTCCATCTACGGCGGCTCCAACGAGGTGCAGCGCCAGATCATCGCCCGCAACATCCTGGGCCTCTGAGGAGCATCGACGTGGACTTCCTGTACGACGACGAGCAGAACGCGCTGCGCGAGGCCGTCAAGGGCCTGGTCGGCAAGGCGTACGGCGACTACGAGAGCCGCCGCCAGGCCGTCAACGACGACCCCGGCTTCGACGAGAAGCAGTGGACCAAGATGGCCGAGATGGGGCTGCTCGGGCTGCCGTTCTCCGAGGAGGACGGCGGCGTCGGCGCCGGCCCGGTCGAGATCGGCATCGTCTGCCAGGAGCTCGGTCGGGTGATCGCGCCCGAGCCCTACCTCACGTCGGTGGTGCTGGCCGGCGGGCTGGTCTCGGCGTGCGGCACGGCCGAGCAGCGCCAGGAGCTGCTCGGCGCCCTCTCCGCCGGCGAGAGCGTGCTGGCCTTCGCGCACGACGAGCCCTTCGAGGCTCGCAAGCTCGCACCTCAGGACGAGCCCCGCCCCCTCTGGACAGCGACCGCCGAGCAGGTCACGGCCGCGCAGGACGGCGACTCCTGGACCCTGACCGGTGTGAAGGAGCCGGTGCCGCACGGCGCGCGCGCCGACGTGCTGATCGTCAGCGCCGCGCTAGCCGAGGGTGGCACCGGTCTGTTCGTGGTCTCGGGCGAAGACGCCGAGCGAGCGGGCTACCCGACGTACGACGGCACGCGGGCCGCCCGGGTCGCCTTCGACGGCACCGCGGCCACGCCGCTGGGCGAGCCCGGGCGCCGACCTGACCAACAGCATCTCGACGGTCCAGGACATCACCCGGGTGATGGCCGCCAACCAGGCGCTCGGTGCCATGCAGTTCCTGCTGCCCACCACCACCGAGTACCTCCGCAGCCGCAAGCAGTTCGGCGTACCGCTGTCCACCTTCCAGGCACTCACCTTCCGGGCCGCGGACATGTACGTCTCGCTCGAGCTGACCCACTCGATGGTCGACTGGGCCACGATGGTGGTGCGCCACAAGGCGACCCGGTGGCCGTCGCGGATGCCGCCCGGCGGGTCTCGGTGCAGGTCAGCCGGGCCGGCCGGCACATCGGCCAGGAGGCGATCCAGCTGCACGGCGGCATCGCGATGACGATGGAGTACTCCGTCGGCATGTACACCGCGCACCTCACCGCCCTCGACCACCTGCTCGGCGACGGCGGCCACCACCTGCGCGAGCTCGCGGGCGCGGTCACGACGTACGAGGCCCTGGACCCACTCGACTGACGGGGTTCACGTAAAGTTCGCGCGTGGCGCAGGGGCTCGAGGAGGACGCTGAGACGGGTCCGGTTCCCGAGTCCGTGGCGCTGCCACCGGTGACCCGGCACCGGGTCCGCATCGTCGCGATGGTGGCGTACGCCCTCGCGCTGGCGGCGTACACCGAGCTGCTCGGCATCCCCAACGACACCATCTCCGTGTTCGTCTGGCTGTGGTTCGGCACCATCGCCTGGAACATCGAGGCGCCGTGGCGCTACCACCTGCGGTTCGTCCGCGACTGGTCGATCCCGATGGTCGGCCTGATCGTCTACTTCTACAGCCGCGGCCTCACCGACGAGCTCGGCCTGCCGGTGCACGTCATGATGCCGATCCGCTTCGACGAGTGGATCGGTGGCGGCACCCTGCCGACCGTGTGGCTCCAGGAGCATCTCTGCGGTGACCCGTGCCTGCGGGAGAGCGACCCGCGCTGGTACGACGTCTTCTTCACCACCGTCTACGCCAGCCACTTCCTGACCGGGCTGACCATCGCCGCGGTGCTGTGGGTCCGCAACCGCGAGGAGTGGCTGCTCTGGATGCGCCGCTACATCTCCATCAACTTCGGCGCCCTCATCTGCTACATCGTCTACCCGATGGCACCGCCGTGGATGGCCTCCGAGGAGGGCTACATCCACGAGGCCATCCCCCGGCTCACCGGACGCGGCTGGCGCGACCTCGGCCTGGGCCGGTTCGACCTGGTCCTCCAGGGTGTCGGCAACCCGGTCGCCGCCATGCCGTCGTTGCACGCGGGCATCACGTTCCTGGTGGCGATGTACGGCATCTGGCGGCTGCACACGCCACTGAAGTACCTGCTCGTGCTCTACCCGCTCGCCATGTCCGTGACGCTCGTCTACTACGGCGAGCACTACGTCGTCGACGTACTGGCCGGCGCCGTCCTCGCCGGGCTGGTCATGGTCGGCTGTGGCCTGTGGGAACGGCGGCGCGCGCGTCAGCGAGCCGTCGACGACTTCACCGGCTGACGTTGCGGCTACGAGCGCCGGCCGCGCAACTACTGACGATCCTCGGCCTCGAGATCGGCGATCCGGCGCTGGTCCCGCTCTCGCCGCTCGCGCTGTGCGGGCCTGGACCTCGTCGCAGCCCGTTGCGGTCGCGCTCGAGCCGGGCCTCGAGGGTGGCGACGCGCTCCTCGAGACCGACGACGCGGAGTCGAGGCTCGACCGGTGTCAGCCGAGTCCGGGTCGCGCTCGAGGAGGCCAGCACCCTCGGGGTGGTCAGCTGGTGCCGGTCAGTGGCGCGCGGCAGCCGGCTCAGCACGGCCATGAACTCCCCCTCGAGCGCAGGCGTCCGCCGGCAGCCTGTGAGCGCCCAGGCCGAGGCCCGCTGACGCCAGCTCGTGCACCGGCTCGGTCAGGCTCTGTGGGCGTGAGGAGCCGAGACGTGTGCGTCTGACGTAGGTGCATGAGCGGAGGGTCAGCGTCCTCCCTGGCCGCGGTGGGCGACGAGTAGAGCCGGCGGCTGGTGTAGTACGGCACACTCCTCGTCCCGGCGCGGACTCGTTCACGGAAGCGCGTTCGACGCTAGTCGCGGCCGGCCCCGGAATGCCACGGGGAACCGTGGAGGACCCCGGCCCGCACCAGCTTGCGACCGGGGTCGGCCGAGATGTTCTGGAGGTCCGGCCGGGAGCCTCTGTCGATGCCCACCTGGGCAAGGGCGCCGTCGGCCGAGCTCCACTCGTGCCATGGTCGGCCGGCCAGCCGCTCAACCGGGCGCCGGCCGTGACGTGGCGAGCTTCGAGGACTTCATCGACGACCCAGGCGCCGGTGACACTTTCCGCCTCGGCAACCTGGCCCGGAACCTGTGCGCTGGCACGGCATCACGTCCACCCTGCGCGGCGCCGAAAATGTCGAGGGAGCCGCCCAGCGCGTCACCCTGCACGGGAACCGCGGCCAGAACGAGTTCGCGGTGGAAGGCTGCCAGGTGGTCCTGAAGGGCGGGGCTGGCGACGACGTCCTATCGCGCACATCCCCCATGCAGACACGGCGCCAATCAGCTTCGGGTGCCGGCCGTACCGTCGGCGGGCGTTCGGCGACGCGGGCGATGACCGGCTCCTGGGCTGGAGGTGGAGGGATGTGCTGATCGGCGGCCCTGGCCGCGACGAGGCGATCGGCGGTGGTCGACCGGGACCGCTGTGAGGCCGAGCGCATGCAGGGTCTGCGAGCGCTAAGCGCGACCCCTCAGCTCCCCTGCCTCAAGCCGACGAAGGACCGAGGCTAGTGGGAGGCTCGGGAGCTCCCGAGCTTGACTCGGACGGCGTCGGCGTCCGGGTGACCGAGCTCGGTCAGGGCCGCGGCGGAGGCCTCCCAAGCCGCGTGCGCCCCGGCCTCGTCCCCGGACGCCAGGAGGCTGTCGCCCAGGTGGTCGCGCGCGATGGCCTCGCCGTGCCTGTCCCCCATGCTGCCGAACAACGCGATCGCCTGCCGGTAGCAGTCGGCGGCCTCGGCGTCCTCGCCGAGCTGGTGGTGGGCGTAGCCGAGGCTGTCGAGCGCGTTGGACCGCGCATAGTCGGAGTCGATCTCCGTCGCCAGCGCGAGCGACGCCGAACAGCGCTCCACGGCCTCCCGGAACTCGCCCAGCTCGGCGTGGTACCAACCGAGCGCGTTGAGCGCGACGGCCTCGCCGAGGGGGTACGGCACGGCGCGGTACCAGGTGAGCGCTTCCCGTGCGTGCGGGAGAGCCTCGGCGGGATGGCCGGCCCGGTCGTGCAGGAGCGCGAGGTCGAAGTGCACGTGGGCGCAGCCGTCCGCGTCGCCCAGCCCCTCGTAGTCCGCCAGAGCGCCGCGGAGCATCGGGACGGCGTCGTCGTACCGACGCTGGGTGGAGTAGGCGTTGCCGAGCAGCCGACGGTTCTCGGCACGCACCCGCGGCTCGTCCATCCGCTCTGCCGCGGCGACCGCGACCTCCTGCACGAGTGCCCACTCCTGCCAGTGGCCCCGACGGTCGTAGTAGGTGGCAAGAGTGCGGGGCAAGCGGACCGCGTGGTCGTCGAAGCCCGCCTCTCCCGCGTGCTGGATGTTGGCCACCAGCACCTGGTCCTCCCGCTCGAACCAGGCCATCGCCTCCTCGGTGTCGGCGAGCGGCTCGACCAGCACCCCTGCCGACGGAGGAGGAACGGGCCCCACGTCCTGGTGGGGCGAGAGCAGCTGCGACGCCGCCTGGGAGGTGTGCAGGAGGTGGTCGAGCAACCGCCGCTCCGAAGCGGTCGTTTCCGGGTCGTCCCGACCGAGCTCGGCGGCCTGGAGCCGGACCAGGTCGTGCATCCCGAACCGCCCCAGGCTGCTCTGGAGGACGAGGTGCGCCCCCTCGAGCTCGGCCAGCACGGGCCGCAGGGAGCGAGCCGGTAGGGCCGTGAGACTGGAGACGGCGGTCAGGCCGAGGTCCGGCCCCGGAGCCCGACCCATGAGGCGGAAGACCCGGGTGGCGTCGCGCGAGAGGGCCCGGACCGAGCAGGCCAGAACGGCGCGAAGGCTGACCGTGAGCTCGCCCGCGTCCAGGGCGTCGAGCCGGGTGACGGTCTCACGCAGCTCCGCCACGTAGTCCGCCAGAGCCGTGGCGGAGGGGAGGGACGCGGCTCGTGCCCCGGCGATGCCGAGTGCCAGGGGCAAGCCGGAACACCGTTCCACGAGCTCGCGCACCGCGGCCTCCTCGGCGGCCACGCGTGCGCGGCCGAGATGTCCGGCCACGACCTCACGCGCCTGATCGGCGGGCATCACGTCGAGGGTCAGGGTGCGCAGACCGTGGGTGACCGCCAGCCCGGTCAACCGCCGGCGACTGGTGACCAGGACCGAGCACCCGGCGCCCCCGGGCAGCAGTGGAGCCACGGTGCTGGAGTCCGGCGCGTTGTCGAGGACGACCAGCATCCGGCGATCGGCGAGCAGGGTCCGGTACAGGGCAGCCTGGGCGTCGACCTCGGCCGGGACGTCGGCCGCCGTCACGTCCAGCGCGTTCAGGAACCACCGGAGGGCGGCAGCCGCGGTCGTCGGCTCGCTGACGGGGTCGAACCCGTGGAGGTCGACGTACAGCTGACCGTCCGGGTAGCCAGAGGCGTGCCGGTCGGCCCACTCCCGGGCCAGCCACGTCTTGCCCATGCCACCACCGGCACTGATCGCGACGATCGTCGGCTGGTCCGGGCTCTCCGCCGCCATCAGGCTGGTGAGCTCGGCGAGCTCGGCGGCGCGGCCCGCGAAGGTCGTGGCCGGCGCCAGCAGCTGACGAGGCACTGCCCGAGGGGCGTCAGGGAACGTCGCCTCGATGCGGGGGGCCGCCAGGTCGAGCGTCGGATCGGCCTCGAGCATGCGCTGGTGAAGGTCGCGCAACGTCGCGCCCGGCTCGGAGCCGAGCTCGTCGGCCAGCCGGGCCCGGAACCCGCGGTAGCACTCGAGCGCATCGGCGACCCGCCCACACCGGTAGAGCGCCAGCATCGTCTGGGAGGCGAGCCGCTCGTCCCACGGGTGCTCCGCGCCGGCGGCGACCAGTGGGGCCACCAGGTCCGCGTGCCGGCCCAACCGCAGTCCCACATCGGCACGCCGTAGCTCGGCGGCGAACCGCTCGCCTTCGAGGGCGTGGCGCACCTGGTCGGCCCACGGGGTGTCGGCCGTCTCGAGGACCGGCCCGCGCCACAACGCCTGGGCCTGGTCCAGCAGCGGGTACGCCTCGATGTCTTCGACGGAGCCGGCCTGCTCCACCAACGCCCTGAACCGGTGCAGGTCGACGGCCATCGGTTCGGCCTCGAGCACGTAGCCGGTGGGCCGATGGGCGATGACCATGCCCGTGGGTCGCAGCGCCTTGCGCAGCCGGGACAGATAGCTCTGCAGGGCCTCGCGCGCCCGCTGCGGCGGGCGGTCCCCCCACACCCGGTCGACCACGCGGTCCGGCGGGGTCGGCTGGTTCACCTCGACCGCGAGTGCCGCCAGCACGACCAGCTGACGCGCGTGGCCGACGTCGATCAACCGTCCATCGAGGACCACTTCCACCGGCCCGAGCAGCCGCAGCTCGGCCTCGCTCAGGGCGGGCTGACCTGCGGATTCAAGGTTCATGCCAGCGCTCTGCAGGGGCCTTCGACCACGCTCCACCGCAGTACCTCCGCACTGGGCGGGGGGACACCGATCATCCGAAGGAGAAGTGCCGTCATGGCCACTGTCAAGGAGCTGAAGTTCAACATCGTGCCGGGCGACTCGCTCGACACCATCAAGGTCAAGATCAAGACCCGTCTCGGTTTCAACGAGTTCGACCGCTTGACCCTGCTCAACTACCGCCGCAGCTACACCCTGCTCGGCGTCGACAACATCGTCCTGCCGCCCGCGCAACCCGCAGGCGGTCGCGTCCGCGTCCCGGGCCATCGAGGACGGTGGCCTCGATCTCTTCGACGAGCTGGCCACCTTCGAGCCGGCCAGCGACGCCAGTGTGGACGCCAGCCACCCCGACGTGGTCGACGACGAAGTGGAGTTCACCGACGTGTTCGAGATCCCCCGAGCAACCGCCGACGAGGACCCGAACGCGAGCGACGAGCTCAAGGTGCGGTGCGATCTGGAGCCGAACCTGCCGGAGGCGGGAGCCTTCTTCAGCGACCAGGTCGCGGTCACGCTGCCCTGAGCCGGCGGGATGTGGGGGGCGCCGGACCACCGTTCGACTGTATCGAGCCACGACGTGGCCGGACAGGGCTCGACGAACCCCAGATCCCGGCGTCGCAGCCGGGCCCGCTGGGCGCGGGTCCTGAGCACACGGGGCTGAGGGATGTCGGAGGAGGCGGTGGACGATGAGTCACTACGGGTATGTGAGCGAGCAGCTGCTGCCGGGCTGGGTCTCCCCGCCCCGGCTGCGGCGGCCGTGGCGGGCGCCGAAGCAGCAGAAGCGTGCTGTCCCGCGGTATGACGTGGAGCGGGTCCGCAGCCACTTCGACTTCCCCGGCACCGGCCGGGTGGTGACCAACAACGCCGCCACCTCCCAGACCCCGCGCGAGCTGATCGACCTCTACCGCACCCTGTCGCCGTGGTACGAGAGCATCCACCGGGGCCAGTCGGCCGCGTCGCGGCAGATCACGGCCACCTTCGAGGAGTCCTTCGACACCATCGCGACCTGGGTCAACGCACCGAGCCGGCGGAGCATCGCGACCTACAAGAACACCACCGAGGCGATCAACGCGGTCATGTACTCGCTGCTCACCGAGTTCCGCGACGGCGACAACGTGGTCACCACCCTGATGGAGCACAACTCCAACTACGTGCCCTGGCACGCCCTGACCCACGAGATCCTGCCCCGGCTGGGCCGACGGGTGGAGTGCCGGGTCGCCCGGTTCGACCACCACACCGGCCAGCTGGACCTCGACCACCTCGCCGAGCTCGTCGACCACCGCACCAAGCTGGTCGCGGTGACCGGCGCCTCGAACTTCCTGGGCACCAAACCACCCCTGGACCGGGTCCGACAGATCGCCACCCACAGCGGCTACCAACGACCCGAAGGAACCACCGGCGGACACCGAGGCTCGACCGGGTCGCTGGTCCTGGTCGACGCCGCCCAGCTCGCCCCCACCAACCCCATCGACGTGGCCGAGCTGGACGTCGACTACCTCGCCTTCTCCTTCCACAAGGTCCTCGCCCCCTTCGGCGTCGGGATCCTCTACGCCCGCGAAGTCCCTCCTGGAGCGGTCCCTGCCGTTCCTCTACGGCGGCGACATGATCGCCGAGGGCAAGGTCACCCTGGGTCACGTCGAGTACAACCAGCTCCCCTGGAAGTACGTCGCCGGCACCCCCAACGTCCTGGGCGTCATCGCCTCCGCCCAAGCCCTCCGACTCCTGGTCGACCTGGCCCTGGACCCCCCACAACCATGGTTCGACAACCCCCAACCCCTCCCCCGCACCCACGTGGAAACGGCCATGACCCTGGTCCAGCACCACGTCCGCGACCTCACCGACCACGCCCTGGACCGGGCCCAACAGATCCCCGGACTACAGCTCTACGGACCCCCACCCGGCCACCCGAGATCCCCGCTGATGGCGTTCAACGTCCACGGCCTCGACCCCCGAGCCGTCGCAGACGCCCTGGACAACCGCGGCATCGAAGCCCGCGCCGGCTGCCACTGCGCCACCCTGGCCCACCTCGACCTCGGCCTCACTCCACCGGCCAGCTGCCGACTCAGCTTCGCGGCCTACACCAGCCCCAACGACGTCGACCGCGCCCTCGACGCGCTGGCGCGGGTGGTGCGTCAGGGCGTCTCGATGCCGGCGAGGTAGGCATGCACCGCCGAGATGACCACGGACCCCTCGCCCACCGCTGATGCCACCCGCTTGACCGAACCGGCGCGCACGTCACCGACGGCGAACAGCCCGGGCACCGATGTCGCGAAGCCATCGTGGGTGACCACGAAACCCTTGGCATCGAGCTCCACGCCCGCGGCCGGCAGCGCGGTCGTGCAGGGCTCCGCGCCGATCAGCAGGAACAGGGCGGCCGCGTCGAGGTCTACGTCGCGGTCGAGGGCGTGGTCACGCCAGGTCAGTCCGGTGAGCCGGTTCGTGCCGTGGACCGCGGACAGCTCCGAACGAGGATGGACCGTGATGCGCTCGTGGTGGGTGAGCCGCTGCGCGAGGTAGTTGGACATGGTGGCGCGGAGGTCGTCACGGCGGATCAGCACGTGGACGTGGCCGGCCTGCCGGGCCAGGAAGAGGGCCGCCTGGCCGGCCGAGTTGGCCCCGCCGACGACCACGGCGTTCCGCCCGGACACCACCGTGGCCTCGAGCTGGCTCGCTGCGTAGTAGACGCCGCGTCCTTCGAGGTCCGCGAGGCCGGGCAGGTCCAGGCGCCGGTACCGGACGCCGCTGGCGATGACCACGGCGGTCGCGACGACGTCCAGCTCGTCGTCGAGCCGGACGCGGAACCCGTCCGGCACCTGCGACAGCCCGGTGACGGCGCGGGGTGACACCAGCCTGGTCCCGAACTTGACGGCCTGCAGCATCGCGGACCGTGCCAGCTCGACCCCGGACACACCTCTGGGGAACCCGAGGTAGTTCTCGATCCGCGACGAGCTGCCGGCCTGACCACCGATGGCGACGTCCTCGACGACGACCACGTCCAGTCCCTCCGAGGCGCCGTACACGGCCGCGGCCAGCCCCGCCGGCCCGGCCCCCACCACCAGCAGGTCGCACCGGGAACCGTCGGAGACGCTCCACAGGTCGATCCCGAGCGCGCTCGCCAGGTCGCGCGTCGTCGGTGCGGTCAGCACCCGGCGCTCCCCGGTCACCACGGCCGTGCCCGCCTCGGGCAACGCACAGGTCTCCGCCAGCTCTGCCCACGCCGACGGATCGGAGCGCAGCACCGTCCGGTACGGGATCTGGTTGCGCTCGGCGAAGTCCCGGAGCCGGTGCAGGTCGCGATCGTCGTCGTCCCCAGCGAGCACGAGACCGCCCTCGCCCAAGCGGTTCAGCAGACGCCGGCGGGCATCCAGCGCGGACAGCAGGACGTCGCTCAGCTCCCCCGACGTCTCCATCAGCCGGGCCAGCTCCTTGACCCGCACCCGGAGCACCGTGGTCCCCTCCATGGCCACCCCGGGGAGGAAGGCCCGCTGCCCCATCAACATGCCCAGCTCGCCCACGAAGTCGCCTTCCTCGACCACGAAGACGACGCGGTCGTCCCGGCGGTCGAGAAGCAGGACGCCACCGGTGAGGACGAGGTTCAGGTCGTAGGGGTCACCGGCGTCCCACAGCAGCTCGCCGGCCTCGGGGTGCAGCACCTCACCGGCCGACCGCAACAGCTCCAGGGCCGCCTCGCTGAACACCGGGAACGCAACGTCGTCGACACCGTCCTGCCGGTGGGACGAGTAGATGGTCCGCTCGTCGGGCGAGGGGATGCTGCTCATCCGTCGTACCGTACTGCCGCGCGCCGGCCGGCCATGACACGTGCGAGTGTTGGCTCATGCAGAACCTCTCCCCAGAAATGCTGGGAGGTGCCGGGGCCGTCGTCACC
>CAVTHU010000011.1:0-219497 GCA_963734355.1 uncultured Actinomycetota bacterium | reverse complement strand
TCGCCGCCCTTGTGATGGTCGCGTGCGGGCTGTGGAAACGCCGGCGAGCGCGAAAGCGCGCCGTCGACGACTTCACTGGGTCAGTCGGGCCAAGCTAGCGCGGAGCCAGCCATTCGTGCGCAGCCCCACGCTGACATCGCTCGGGCTACAAAGGTGAGAACGGGGATGACCTGGTCGACAGCGCGTCTCCAACCTCGACCGAGCCACTCCGGAGGTGTCCAGGCGCACGAACACCGTGTACGACGAGGCGTCGTCGACGAACCGGCCGGCACGTCGATGTTCACATGCACCTCGTCGCCCTCGGGATGCTCCGGCACCGGGACCTGGCGCGTCCGACGACGTCTGGGGCTCGGTCAGCCGTGGACGAAGTCTTCGACATGGGCTCGCAAGATGCTGCGCTCGTGCAGGTCGATCTCGCGCGAGGCGCACATCGACAGACACGGTTCGGCTCGCCTCACCGCTCGTCACCTGTGCTCCTTCGCGTCCAGCCGGATGAGTAGGTCAGCCACCGCGGCTGTGATTGGTAGGGCCGTGCGCTCCTCGACGAAAAGCCACTCACCCGCAGGATTCACTTCCAGGAAAACATACCTCCGTCACCAGCACGACGAAGTCCGATCGCGCCGTAGACGATGTCCAGCCGCTTCATCAGAGCCAACAGCTTCTCGGCCACGTCGGTCGGCAGTTCCGCCGGCGTGAAGCTTGCCGCACCCATGTCCATCCGGTAGTCGACCGGGTACGACGTGGGGGCGACCGCGATCTCCGCGGTCAGCAGCTCATCGCCGACGGCGGTGACCCTGACGTCTGCTGCTGCTTCGACGTACTCCTGGAAGATGACCGGTGCCAGCCTGACAGCGTCGAGGAGCTCGAGCTCGCCCTCCCGGAGCAACCGGGTCTCACGCCAGTTCTCCTCGGTCGCGATGAAGGTCTTGTAGACCGTTCGGCCCACGCCGAGGTCCTCGACGAAGTCCGCCGCTGCCGCAGGATCATTGGTGATCAGGGTTCGTGGGACCGAGAGCCCGACCTCTTCGGCACGAGCGAGCTGCAGCGGCTTGTGATGCGCCACCTCGTCGCTGGCGGGCGGGTTGACCCACATGGCGTCCAGGGCATGCCACATCCCGGACATGGCTTCGTGGCACTCCGTGAAGGCAAAGGGCGCCGTGCTCGGGTCGAGCCCGGGATCGAGTGCGAACGGCTGTGGTCGCGCCACCACACGCACCCGATCCGATCCAGAGCCAGCGACTCGCCACGGCTGACGAGTTCCCCGCGGCGACCATCGCCGTATCTCAGGGCATGGGTAACCCGGCCCGGGTACTCAGCCGTGTCGAGCAGCGTCACCGGATGCCCCGCTGCGCGGATCTGCCCGAGCACCGCCTGAGCGTGGTCGTCGGCGTCGTGCGAGGCAATCAGGATCACGGGCCGTCAACCCTGGTTGGGCAGCTGGCTCAACGCCTCCAGGTAGGCCGCCTGGATCATCTCTTTCAGCTGTTGGAGCTGCGCGACCTCCAGCGCGGCTTGGGATGCCGTCGCTTGGGCCCTGGGCCAGGGCCGCCTCGACTTCGAGCAACTGCGCCTGGAGTGCCGCGGCCTGATCGACGAGGCCCGCCAGCTGGCTCTCCTCGGCAGACTGGCCGCCGCCGAGGTCCGCATGGTGGGGCGTCGCCAGCGAGAACGGCCTCAACGCACCACCCCCGACAGCCGGCGATCGGCCGAATCCCGGCCAGTGGATCTCGGGGATGTCGAACTTGATGGTTCCGGGTCCCTGGTGGCTTGGTCAGGTCACGGACAGGCTTCAAGAAGCGGTCGTCATCGAAGATCTTCTTGAAGACCTGGGCGTGACGGGCGTTCTTGAGGACCGGCTCCTTCCAGGGTTGCTTCACAATGGTGTGGCACGCCGGATAGAGGGCCGCCACCGCCGACTTGTCCAGCGCACTCAGCGCGGTGCGCTGGCCGATCTGTGCGGCCGGGTCGACGGGCACGATGGTGTCGTTGTTGTTCTTGCTGAACGCCTTGCGCGGATAGTGCATGATCGACCCGTAGTCATACGCGCCGATGTCGTCGCCGTCCGCGATGTGCTGGGAGAACTGGGTCTCCATTCCGGCGAGAATGTTCTCCCAGTGGATGACGACGAACGAGTCACGATCCTCCCGGCTCTGCTCGTGCCACAGACCGACCGCGTGCCCGATCTCTGGATCGCGTTGCCGGTCGAGCAGCCGGGGCCGACGCTGATCGTCTGCCGCCCGCCGCGCATTCCCACATACGACCAGCAGCCGTCGTCATCGGTGAAGTAGACCCAGTTCGCCTGAGTGGTCCGTTCGACGAACTTCAGCGCCGTGTTGTCCCGCCAGTGCTGGAGAGCGTCGGTGACGCGCGCCGATTCGGCAGCGCCGGATCGATCTCGTACGGAACGGTGCAGTTGGTCCATCGGAACTGCGCGCCGGTGATCGCGACCGCCAACGCCACTCCCTCGGGCACCTCACGGGCCCGGCGAGACGGTTTGCACCTCTTCAACGGTACCCCAGAGCGATGTCGCCCTCGACGACGGCAAGTCCCCCGCCTCGACGTACTGCAAAGCCTTCATGGCACCCGTGCTGGTTTCCACCAGGGCGGTGCCGATCTGCGGTCGCGCCGGGATCTTTCCCTTGCGTTCCGACGGGAAGTCGTCTTGTGATGAGTCTGACGATGGGCTTGTTGCCATGGAACTCGCCTCCGAGTGATCGCGCCGATGTGTCGCGGCTCGACGAGCGCCCAGTTCAGCCCGAGATAGCGCCCCGATACCGCATCTTCCACATCTACCCGCAGTCTCCAGAGACTTCCATGACCCGAATGGACTAGGCATCGCCTCGGCTGATGCGCTCCCCGTGCGGGCCACCAGCGTCTCGCGTCCGCGGCGCCGACGGTCTCAGTAGAGCTCGGCCAGGTCCTGACCCAGTGCCATGAACGACAGCACCGGGATGACCAGGAAGGCGCCCCGGACCGCGAGCGTTCCGACCCGTGAGCCAAGAAGGGGCTGCAGGAGAAGCCGTCGCAGGGGCAGCAGCACCGCCACGATGACGACGACCGGGGCGAGTACAAGGGCAGCCGGCGGAACTAGAGCCAGCAGCACGACGGGGAGCAACCAGGCTGTACGACCACGGCCGGTCCAGGACTCGGGTGTTGCGACTAGGTCCACGGCCAAAGTCAGCAGAATCCCGGACACGATCGGCAGCCCGACGAAGAGGGCAACGGCTAACCAGGTTGGCTCGAGAAATGTGAAGTCGATGCCCCCGGGCACGATGACCATGGATCCGACCAGCGCTCCGGCGGTCAGCCCGACCGTGACCCGCCGGAACCAATCGGGCCCGATCAGCCACGGTGCGACCGCGACGTACCCCAGCGCCCCGATCACCCCGACCGCGGCGCCCAAGGTGAGGAGCTGATAGCTGCCCGATAGCGTGATCCGCCCGATCTCAAAGCCATCGTCCGACTCCATTCCGACCACGGAGTCCGGTGAGGTGACGCGGAGCACGAACATGGCCAGCCGGCTGCCCAGTCCGATGACGAGAATCCCGACAGTCACCCCGGCCACCACCGCGATGCGCAGCAGCTCAAGGAGCTCCTGACCATAGGTGGGAACGCTGCCCGGGCGACGCCCGTGCACGAGTGTGTCCCGCATCGTGCCATCAGACGCCAGCAGAGCAAGATGGTCAACAAAGTGAACGGAGCGGTCTCAGCCGGCCCGGCGGTCCGCCTCCGCGACGGCACGGCGTACGTCGGCGACGGTGAGGTCGAAGGCCTCGAGCGTCTCGAGGGCCACCTTGTCGCCCTGGCGCAGGATGCCGAGCAGGACGTGCTCGGTGCCGATGAAGCTGTCGCCGCAGCTGGAGCGCCTCGCGCAGCGACAGCTCGAGCACCTTCTTGCTGTCGCGGCCGAACCGCTTGTGGCCCTTCGGGATCGGTCCCTCGCCGTCGCTGAGGTCGCGGTCGATCCGGCTGATCACGTCGTCGAGGTCGATGCCGAGCAGCTTGAGCGCCTCGGCGTCCTCGGCGTCCAGGCCGTCGGAGTAGCGCGAGGTGAGGCCGCGCACCACCTCGGCGCACCTCGTCGCCGGGCGCACCGAGCTGGGCCAGCACATGCATGGCGAGCACGCCGTCGGTGGCGGCCAGCGACTCGAACAGGTGGGCCGGACGCACCTCGGGAGCACCGACGCGGACGGCGATCCGCTGGGCGTCGACGACCACCGCGCGGGCGTTGCGGGTGAACCGCTCGAACATCTCTGGACTCCTATCCCTGTGTCCGGCTACCTGCGGGCGTGCTTCTTGTGGACGGCCTGGCGGCTCGACCCCGAGAACCTCGGCGATCTCCTGCCAGGACCAGCCGGCCGCGCGGGCCCGGTCGACCTGGGTCCGCTCGAGGTGCTCGAGCAGCCGGCCCAGCGCGCGAACGGCGCGGAGCCCGGCTCGCGGGTCGGGCGCGGTCGCCGCGGCGGTCAGCTCGCTGAGGTCGGTCGACATGTTGTCAACCGTAGTTGACACGACTCCGCCCTGTCAACTGCGGTTGACACGTGCGAGTGTTGGGCTCATGCAGAACCTCTCCCAGAATGCTGGGAGGTGCCGGGGCCGTCGTCACCGGCGCCGGGCACGGGATCGGCAGGGCGCTGGCGAGCCGGCTGGTCGCCGAGGGAGCGCGGGTCGTGGTCAACGACCTCGACGAGGACGCCTGCCGCGCGGTGGCCGAGGAGCTCGGCGCCACGGCGGCGCCCGGCGACTGCTCCTCCGACGCCGGCGTGCGCGCGCTCGTCGAGACCGCCACCGAGGCGCTCGGCCGGATCGACGTCTTCATGGCGAACGCCGGCATCGACCGGACCCAGCCCGACAGCCTCCAGGCCTCCGACGAGGACTGGGCACGGATGATCGACACCAACGTGATGGCCCACGTCCGCGCCGCCCGGCTCCTCGTCCCGCGCTGGCTCGACGGACGGCAAGGGCGGGCGGTTCGTGGTCACGGCGTCGGCCGCCGGGCTGCTGACGATGATCGGCGCCGCGCCGTACTCGGTGACCAAGCACGCCGCGGTCGGCTTCGCCGAGTGGCTCTCGGTGACCTACGGCCACCGCGGCATCGCCGTCCAGGCCATCTGCCCCCAGGGCGTGCAGACCCGGATGCTCGAGCAGGCCGGGCCGCTCAAGGACCTGCTCACCCGCGACGCCGCGCTCACACCCGACCAGGTCGCCGACGCGTGGGTGGCCTCGCTGGCCGAGGACCGGTTCCTGGTCCTCCCCCACCCCGAGGTCGGCAGCTACTACGCCGCCCGCGCGGCAGACCCCGACGCCTGGCTGGCCGGGATGCGGCGGCTGCAGGCCAAGGTCGACCAGTTCAGCGGCGTGACCTGATGGAGGTGCCCGGGCTCGACCTCGACGCCTTCCGCCGCTGGTACGACGGCGAGCGGCCCGGCGAGATCGACGGCGACCTGTCCGCGTCGCTGATCGCCGGCGGCAAGTCCAACCTCACCTACGAGGTCACCGACGGCACGTCGTGGTGGATCGTGCGCCGCCCGCCGCTCGGCCACGTGCAGGCGACCGCCCACGACATGGGCCGCGAGTACACCGCGATGTCGGCGCTGGCCGACACCGGCGTACCGGTCCCCCGCACCTACGCGCACTGCGCCGACGACTCGGTGCTCGGGGCGCCGTTCTACGTGATGGAGCGGGTCGACGGGCGTCGCCTACCGCAAGGCGGCCGAGCTCGACGCGCTGCGGCACCGAGCGCACCGCCGCGATCGCCGGCCGGCTGGTCGAGGTGCTCGCCGCGCTGCACGCCGTCGACCCGCAGGCCGTCGGGCTGGGAGAGTTCGGCCGGCCGCAGGGCTTCCTCGAGCGGCAGGTACGCCGCTGGGGCAAGCAGCTCGAGGGCTCCAAGACCCGCGACCACCCCGACGCCGACGAGCTGCACCGGCTGCTGACCGAGCAGCTCCCGGCCGAGGACCCGTCGGTGGTAGGGCATCGTGCACGGCGACTACCGGCTCGACAACTGCCTGGTCGGCACCGACGACCAGATCCATGCGGTCGTCGACTGGGAGATGGCCACGCTCGGCGACACCCGCACCGACGTCGCGCTGATGCTCGTCTACGAGACCCTGGGCGCCTCGGCCGGCGGCGACCTCGTCTCCGACGTCGCCAAGGCCCAGGGCTGGCCGGGCAACCAGCAGCAGCTCGCGGCGTACACCGCTGCCAGCGGCCGCGAGCCCGGCGACATGGGCATGAACTGCCACCTGGCGCTCGCCTACTTCAAGCTCGCGGTCATCCTCGAGGGGATCCACTACCGCTACCTCAAGGGCCAGACGGTCGGCGAGGGGTTCGACCGGATCGGCGAGGGCTTCGACCTGATCGTGGCCGCCGGCCTCCACTCCCTGAAGGAGAACTAGGACATGGACTTCGCGCTCGACGCCCGCACCCAGGAGCTGCAGGAGCAGCTGCTCGACTTCATGGCGGCCAAGATCGAGCCGGCCGAGCAGGTCTTCCACGACCAGCTCGAGGCGATGGACGACCCGTTCGCGTGGTCGACCGCGCCGGTGCTGCAGGAGCTGCGCGCGGCGGCCCGCGAGCGCGGGCTCTGGAACCTCTTCCTCCCCGGGCCGACGGCGAGCCTCGGGGCCGGGCTCACCAACCTCCAGTACGCGCCGCTGGCCGAGATCACCGGCCGCGCCGGCCACCTCGCGCCGCCCGCGCTCAACTGCTCGGCACCGGACACCGGCAACATGGAGGTGCTGGCGATGTTCGGCAGCCCCGAGCAGCAGGAGCGCTGGCTCACGCCCGCTGCTCGAGGGCAGCATCCGGTCGGCGTTCGCGATGACCGAGCCGGACGTCGCGTCGTCCGACGCCACCAACATCGAGACCTCCATCGCGCGCGACGGCGACGAGTACGTCCTCAACGGCCGCAAGTGGTGGATCACCGGCGCGATGAACCCCCAGTGCGAGATCTTCATCGTGATGGGCAAGACCGACCCCGACGCCGAGCGGCACCGCCAGCAGTCGATGATCCTGGTCCCCCGCGACACCCCCGGGCTCACCGTGGTCCGGCCGATGACGGTCTTCGGGTACGACGACCACGAGCACGGCGGCCACGCCGAGCTCCGCTTCGAGGACGTCCGGGTGCCCGCGAGCAACCTGGTCGGCGACGAGGGGCTCGGCTTCGCGATCGCGCAGGCCCGGCTCGGCCCCGGCCGGATCCACCACTGCATGCGTGCGGTCGGGCTGGCCGAGCGCGCGATCGAGCTGATGTGCGCGCGGGTCGAGGGCCGGGTCGCCTTCGGCAAGCCGCTGGCCCGCCAGGGCGTGATCCGCGAGTGGATCGCCGACGCCCGGGTCGCGGTCGAGCAGCTCCGGCTGCTGGTGCTCAAGACCGCGTGGCTGATGGACACCGTCGGCAACCGCGGCGCGCACACCGAGATCCAGGCGATCAAGATCGCCACCCCCAAGGTCGTCCAGGAGATCGTCGACCGGGCCATCCAGGCGCACGGCGCCGGCGGCCTCTCCCAGGACTTCCCCCTCGCCGCGTCGTACGCCGCGATCCGGACCCTCCGGTTCGCCGACGGACCCGACGAGGTGCACAAGGCGTCACTGGCCCGGGCCGAGCTGGCCCGGCAGGCAAGCAACCGGAGCTGACTCGTGGACCTCTCACTGACCGAAGAACAGAGCGCCTTCAGGGCGCTCGCCCGCGACTTCCTCGAGAAGGAGGCGGTGCCGCACCGCCAGCAGTGGGACCGCGACGAGTCGGTCGACCTCGGCGATCATCCCGAAGATGGCCGAGATCGGGTTCTTCGGGCTCACCATCCCCGAGGAGTACGGCGGCCTCGGCGGCGACTACGTCACCTACGCGATCGGCATGGAGGAGCTCGGCCGGGCCGACTCCGCGTTGCGCGGCATCGTCTCGGTCTCCAACGGCCTGGTCGGCAAGTCGATCCTCGGCTTCGGCACCGAGGAGCAGAAGCAGGAGTGGCTGCCCGGCATCGCGACGGCCGAGAAGCTCGGCTGCTTCGGCCTGACCGAGCCCGGCACCGGCTCCGACGCCGGCAACCTCACGACGAAGGCGACCAGGGACGGCGACGGCTACGTCCTCAACGGGCAGAAGCTGTTCATCACCAACGGCACCTGGGCCGACGTGGCGCTGGTCTTCGCGCGCACGTCCGACGACGGCCCGCGCGGCGTGACGGCGTTCCTCGTGCCGACCGACACCGACGGCTTCGAGGCCCGCGAGATCAAGGGGAAGCTCGGGCTGCGCGGCCAGGCGACCGCCGAGCTCTTCCTGGAGGACGTCCGGGTGCCGGAGTCGGCGCGGCTCGGCGACGAGGGCCAGGGCTTCAAGATCGCGATGAGCAGCCTCGACAAGGGGCGGGTCTCGGTGGCGGCCGGCTGCGTCGGGCTGGTGCAGGCCTGCCTCGAGTCGTCGGTGTCCTACGCCAAGGAGCGGACCCAGTTCGGCCGCCAGATCGCCGGCTTCCAGCTGGTCCAGGACATGATCGCCGACATCTCGCTGGACGCGGACGCCGCGCGGCTGCTGGTCTGGCGGGCCGCCGACCTGATCGACCGCGGCGAGGACTTCCGGATCGCGGCGTCGAAGGCCAAGCTCTACGCCTCCGAGGCCGCGGTGCGCGCCGCCAACCACTGCATCCAGATCTACGGCGGTGCCGGGTACGTCGACGAGTACCCCGCCGCCAAGTACCTCCGCGACGCCCGGGTGATGACGCTCTACGAAGGCACCAGCCAGGTCCAGAAGCTGCTCATCGGCCGGGATGAGACGGGCATCTCGGCGTTCGTCTGAGTCACTCCTCGGCGCGCTCGGGCAGGTCCGGGCGGTCGTGGTAGTCGCTGGCCTCGCTGGTCCACCACGCCTCGACGGTCCGCAGCCCGGTCGGCGGCTCGAGGGTCCCGGCGCAGATCGACAGCCGGCCGGGCGTGCTGCGGCCCTCCCAGAACAGCGACGAGCCGCAGCTCCGGCAGAAGGCGTAGCCGGCGTCGTCCACCGGGAAGAACCAGGTGAGCAGGCCCTCGCGTCGTCGATCGCCACGTCGCCGACGGCGGCACTGGTCGCCGCCATGTGGTGGCCGGTGAACTGCCGGCACCGGTGGCAGTGGCAGTTGACGACGTCGCGCAGCGGCCCGGTGACCGCGTAGGTCACCGCCCCGCACAGGCAGCGGCCTCTGGCCCGAGGCTGGTCCGTCTCCACGGGTCGGACACTAGAGTCTCCGCGTGGGCGATGACTGGCGGACCGGCACGGTCGAGAGGCTGCGTTCCCTGATCATGAAGGCCGAGCCCGACATCGTCGAGGAAGCCAAGTGGCGCAAGGCCTCGAATCCCGACGGTGTCCCGACGTTCTCCTGCGACGGCCTCGTCTGCACGGTCGAGGTCTACAAGGACAAGGTGAAGCTCACCTTCGCGCAGGGCGCCTCGCTGGATGATCCGTCCGGGCTGTTCAACGCCAGCCTGGATGCCGGCACGCGACGCGCCATCGACCTCCGCGAGGGCGACGCGCTCGCCGAGGGCGCCTTCGTCGCGCTGATCCAGGAAGCGGTCGCCCACAACCGGTCCTGAGCCGCGGGTCCCCCTGAAATATCCGGTGGACACGCGGAGATAAAGTTCTCTTGATGTCGAGACACCTACCTCCGAGGCTGCTCCGCCTCGCCGGACCGACCCCGTTGGTGCGCCGGCTCTCGACCCAGTCGGTGCTGTCGGCGTTCGGGGACGGGGTCTTCCTCACCGGCAGCGCGGTCTTCTTCACCCAGATCGTCGGGCTCTCTGCCGCGCGGGTCGGGCTCGGCCTCACGATCGCCGGCGTCGTCACGTTCCTGGTCGCCGTACCCCTCGGCAAGCTGAGCGACCGGTTCGGGGCCAAGCGGGTGTGGGCGATCAGCTCCCTGATCGAGGCCGTGCTCTACCTCGCCTGGCTGCAGGTCGGCGGCATGGTCGGGTTCGTCGCGGTGATGGTCGCCGTCCAGATCATCTCGACCGCGAGCCGCTCGGCCCGCAACGCCTACCGGTTCGACGTCTTCCCGCGGGAGCAGCGGGTGACCTCCAACGCCTACTTCCGCGCCGCCCGCAACGTCGGCTACACGCTCGGCGCCCTGCTGGCCGGCGTCGCGCTGGCAACCAACAGCGACGACGTGATCCGCCTGGTGCCGGCCGCCACGGCCGCCCTGCTGCTGGTCAACGCGACGCTCGTCGCCCGGCTGCCCAGCAGGGGCGAGCACGTGGAGGAGGAGTCGCCGCTCGAGGCCGCACTCGAGGGACGCGGGCGCAGCAGCGCGCTGCGGAACCGCGGCTTCCTGCTGATGTCCATCTTCGGAGGCGTGCTCGGCACCCATCAGGTCCTGCTCAACGTCGTGATCCCGCTCTGGCTGGTCGAGGAGACGGACGCGCCCCGGGTGCTGCTGGCCTGGCTGTTCGGGACCAACACCGTCCTGGCGGTCCTGCTGCAGGTGGCCGCGGCCCGGGGCGTCGTGACCGTCGCCGACTCCCTGCGAGCGACCCGACGCGGCGCGATGTTCTTCGTCCTGTCCTGCGGCATCGTCGCCGTCACCCACGACACCATCGGCTGGGTCACGATCGCCCTGGTGTGGATCGGTCACGTCACCGTGACCGGCGCCGAGCTCTTCGACTCCGCCGGCGAGTGGGGACTCCAGGCCGAGCTCTCCGACCCCGCGCGACGTGGTGAGTACCAAGGGGTGTCCCAGCTCGGCTACACGGTCGGCTCGGTCTGGGCGCCGGCGGCGTACACGTTCCTGGCCATGGAGTGGGGCGGGCCCGGCTGGCTGATCATCGCCGCGGTCGTCGCCGCGGCGGCGATCGGCATCCGTCCCGCCGCCCACGCGGCGGAGCGGCACCTGGCCCGGGAGGCGGCGCCGGTCCCGAGCTGATCAGCGCGGCGACCCGCCCGGAAGCTGGTGGCGCGCCAGCAGGCCGAGACCGAGCAGCATCCGGTCGCGGGCGTCGCTCAGCCGACGGCCGGTCAGCTGCTCGATCTGGCGGGTGCGATAGATGACCGTGTTGCGATGGCAGAAGAGCGACTCGGCGGCGTGCTTGGCCGAGCCGTTGTGCTGCAGCAGCGCGGCCAACGTCTCCATCAGCACGTCCGCCACATGTGGTGGCTGGGCCAGGATCGGCGCGACCGTCTCCTGCACGAGCAGGGCGGTCACCTCCGGGCTCTCGGCCAGCAGCACCTCGGGCAGCCGCTGCGAGACCGCGACCACCCGGCGCTCCTCCCGTGGCACCGTGTCGGCGGCCCGGCTGGCCAGCTGGAACGCGGTCGCGAACCCAGCCACGCCGTCGGTCGACGTGGCGATCCCGATCCGGCCGATCGCATGGGGCCGGAGCAGCGTGACCAGCTCGTCGACCTCGGGCAGCTCGCCGGCCAGCAGGCCGAACGAGACCCCGCCCCGCACGTGCCAGTGCGAGATGATCCCGTGCCGGCCGAGCCGCTCGGCCGGCGGCGTCAGCGGCTCGTCCAGCGACCCGTCGTACGGCGCCACGACGCAGGCCACTGTCATCTCGGCACCGATGCCGAGCACCTCGCGGGCCTCGGCAGCGAACGCCGGGTCGGTGCCGCGTCCCTGGACCAGCGCGTCGAGCGTGCTCTGCTGGCGCTGCAGGTCGCGGCGGTGCAGCCGCACGCTCTCGCGGCGGTAGGCGTCGATGAAGACGGCGTTCTGCACATCGAGCGCCTCCCACACCCGCTGCCCGGCGACGAGCAGCACCTGGTCGTCGACCTTGCCGTGCTCGCGCTGGGCGAGCAGGGCCTCCCAGAGGAACCGGGTGCCGAGCGTGTAGGCGTTGAGCACGAGCTCCATCGGCGATCCCCTGCCGGGCCCGGCGACACCCGGTCTCCCGCCACAGCTGGGCCGTGAGGTGGGTGGCGCCCTCGAGGCCGGCCATCGCCTCGATGCCGCGCCGGATGTGCTCACGGGTGCTGGCCCGGACGTCGACCTGGAACTCGGGACCGGCCCGCTCGTAGACCTCGGCGTCCTTCTCGAGGAGCGTCGCCGAGATGCTGTCGGCGATCCCGTCGGCCTCGTCGAGCAGGGTCAGCCACGCGGCGGCGACCCGGGCATCGAGGTCAGGGTCGGGCTCGTCGGCGAGCGCGCGCATGCCCGCACGATGGCACTCAGCGCACAAATCTGACCAGTCCTTTCCGCCCACGCGTGGCTCAGCGCCCCAAGGATGTTGTGCGGAGAGCCCATCGCGGCTCGCTGTGCGCTGACACCAAAGTGGTGGGCGTCACACCGGTCGCGTGGTGAGGAGGATGGTGGTGGGGTCCTCAGCGCGCAGCCTGGAACTGCGGGACGTCAGCGTGCGGTTCGGGGGGATCGCTGCGCTCTCGGGGGTCTCGCTGACGGCCCGGCCCGGCCGGGTGCTGGGTGTGATCGGTCCGAACGGAGCCGGCAAGACGACGCTGTTCAACGTCGCCTGCGGCTTCGTCCGGCCCGACGCCGGGACCATCACGTGGGGCGGCCGGGAGCTGCGTGGGCTGCGGCCCCACCAGCTCGCCGGGCTCGGCATCGCGCGCACGCTGCAGGGGTTGGGTCTCTTCGACCGGATGACGGTCCTGGACAACGTGCTGGTCGGCGCCGACGCCGAAGCCCGGGCCGGCTTCCTGTCCGGGCTGCTGGCCCTCCCACGCTCGACACGGGAGGAGGCGAGCCTGCGGGCGCGGGCGCTGGCCCTGCTCGACGAGCTCGGCATCGCGGCGTACGCCGACCGGCACCCGGGCTCCCTCCCCTACGCCATGCGCAAGAAGGTGGCGCTGGCGCGGGCGCTGGTCAGCGAGCCCGAGCTGGTGATGCTCGACGAGCCGGCGAGCGGTCTGTCCGACGACGAGCTGGCCGAGCTGGGCCGCCGGCTGCGCGGCCTGGCCGAGCGGATGTCGGTGATGCTCGTCGAGCACCACATGGACCTGGTGATGTCGGTGTGCGACGACATCACGGTCCTCGACTTCGGCAAGGTGATCGCCAGCGGCACCCCCGACGAGGTGCGCGACGACCCGGCCGTCCTCGCGGCGTACCTGGGTGAAGCGGTGCCGTAGGCCATGCTCACCGTCTCGGGACTCTCCGCGTCGTACGGCCCGGTCCGCGCGCTGCGCGACGTCGGCTTCACCGCGCCCGCGGGGCAGGTCACCGCGGTGCTCGGCGCGAACGGCGCCGGCAAGACCACGCTGCTGCGCACGATCTCGGGGCTGGTCCGCGCCGACTCGGGGAGTGTCCGCTACGGCGACCGCGAGCTGACCCGGCTGCCACCCGAGCGGATGCCCGGGCTGGGCATGGCGCACGTGCCCGAGGGCCGCGGTGTCATCACCGAGCTCACCGTGGAGGAGAACCTCCGCCTCGGCGGCCTCGGCCGCGACAACCGGGTGCGCGCGGAGCGGTTGGACCGGGTCTTCGCCCTGTTCCCGGTGCTGCGGGAGCGCCGCGCCGGGAGCGCCCACGTGCTGTCGGGCGGTGAGCGGCAGATGCTGGTGATCGGCCGGGCCCTGATGGCCTCGCCGGAGCTGCTGCTGCTCGACGAGCCCTCCCTCGGCCTGGCGCCCCGGGTGGTTGCCCAGATCTTCGACCTGCTGGGCGGGCTGGTCGCCGACGACGGCCTCACCGTCGTCCTCGTCGAGCAGAACGCCCGGAGTGCCCTGTCCATCGCCCACCGCGCCGTCGTGCTCAACCTCGGCCGGGTCGTCGTCGACGAGGCGGCCGACGTCCTGGCCGGCGACGACCAGCTCCGCCACGCCTACCTGGGCTTCTGAGGAGACCACCGTGCAACAGCTGATCAACACCGCCCTCGGGGGGTTCACCCTCGGCATGGTGTACGCCGCGTTCGCGCTGGCGCTGGTGCTGATCTGGCGGTCGACCCGGGTGGTGAACTTCGCGCAGGCACCGATGGCGATGCTGACCACGTTCGTGGCCCTCGAGATCATCGACCACGGCCACTCCTACTGGCTCGCCTTCGCCGCGGCCCTGGCCGCCGGGCTGGTGCTCGGTGCGGCCATCGAGCGGGTGGTGATCCGGCCGGTCGAGGGCGGCCCGGAGATCAACGCGGTGATCCTCACCCTCGGACTGTTCATCGTCCTGCACGCGCTGGCCTCGGTCGTGTTCGGCAACCGCTACCGCTCGTTCCCCGCGGCTTTCGGCATCCGCGGCTTCGAGGTGGGCGACACGACGATCGCGCTCACCGGGTTCGGGGTCTTCACGATCCTCGCCGTGCTCGCGGTGATGGCCCTGCTCACCGTGCTGTTCCGGTTCACCGACCTCGGCCTCAAGATGCGCGCCGCGGCGTTCAACCAGGAGGTGGCCCGGCTGCTCGGCGTCCGGGTCGGCCGGATGCTCACCCTCGGGTGGGCGCTGGCCGCGATGGTCGGCTCGCTGGCCGGCCTGCTGATCGCCGGCGGCAGCCTGGTCCACCCCGGCTACATGGACTCGGTGGTCGTCTACGGCTTCGTGGCCGCGGTGCTCGGCGGGCTGGACAGCCCGGTCGGTGCGGTCGTCGGTGGCCTGTTCCTCGGGCTCGCGCTCAGCTTCGTGTCCGGCTACGTCGGGTCGCAGCTGGTCGCGCTCGCCGCGCTCGCGATCCTGATGGCGGTGCTGTTCCTCCGCCCCGAGGGCCTGTTCGCCCCGGCCCGGGCGAGGCGGGTCTGATGCGCCGCCTCGCCACCGCGATCTGGCGGAGCACGCTCTACCGGCACCTGCTGCTGGCGGCGGTCGGGCTGGTCGCCGTGGTGCTGGTGCTCGAGTCGGTCGACGACTTCCGCGCCGTCCAGCTCACCGAGATGGCCTACCTCGGCATCGCGGCGGGTGGGCTGACGGTGCTCACCGGCCTCAACGGGCAGATCTCGCTGGGTCACGGCGCCCTGGCGGCGGTCGGCGCCTACACGACCGCGCTGCTCGCTCAACGACGACCCGGTGGTCCCGCTGGTCGTCGCGCTCGTCCTCGCCACCGGTGTCACCACCGTGGTCGGCGTCGTCATCGGCGCGGCGGCCGCCCGGCTGCGCGGCCCCTACCTGGCCGGCGCGACCCTGGCGTTCGCGGTGGCGCTGCCCGGCATCGCCCTGCACTTCAAGGGGACCCTCGGCGGCGAGCAGGGGCTCCGGCTGCGGGTCCCCGAGACCCCGCAGTGGGTCCTCGACGCGGCGTACTTCGTCACCGCGCATGATCTGACCCCCAGCAAGTACGTCGCCTACCTGGCCTGGTTCACGCTCGTGCTGGTCTTCCTGCTGCTGGCCAACCTCGGCCGCAGCCGGGTCGGCCGGCGCTGGCGCGCGGTCCGCGACGACGAGGTCGCGGCCGAGCTGGCCGGCATCCACCTCGGCCGGGCCCGGGTCTCCGCGTTCGTGGTCAGCGCAGCTGCCGCCGGCGCGGCGGGAGCCATGATGGCGCTCGCCGTCCGGCTCACCGCGCCGACCGGCTTCACGTTGACGCTCAGCCTGACCCTGCTCACCGCCGTCGTGCTCGGCGGGCTCGGCAGCCTCACCGGCGCCCTGATCGGCGCGGCCCTGCTCACCTTCCTGCCGTCGGTCATCACCGACGCCGGCACCGCCGCGGGCCTCGACGACATCAAGGCGGCCGAGCTGGCGCCGCTGGTCTACGGCCTGGTGATGGTGCTCGTCGTACTTCTGGCACCACGCGGCCTGGTCGGCAGCCTCGAAGCCGGCTGGCACCGGTTCCGGACCCGGAACCGGCTCGATGACCCCACCACCCCAGACCCCACCACACCCCCGGACGCCGCTCTTTCGCGCGCGACCGTCGCCACCTCGAAGGGAGACACCTGATGAACACACGCACGCGGAGGCTGGTCGTCATGACCAGTGTCCTCGCGCTCACCGCCCTGGCCGGCGCCTGCGGTGCCGGTGGGAAGGACGATGACGACGAGGGCGGCGGCGACGCGGCCGAGGTCGGTGTCACCGACGACTCGGTCACGATCGGCGGCACCTTCCCGCTGACCGGCGTCGCCGCGCCGGGCTACAGCGAGATCCCGACCGGCGCGCAGGCGTACTTCGACTACGTCAACGCGAACGGCGGCGTGAACGGGCGCACGATCGAGTTCCTGGTCAAGGACGACGGCTACGACCCGACCAAGACCAGCACGCTCACCGACGAGCTGGTGCTCAAGGACGAGGTCTTCGCGACCCTGGGCTCGCTCGGCACGCCGACCCACAACGCCGTGGTCGACAACCTCAACGACCAGGAGGTGCCGGACCTGTTCGTCTCCTCCGGCGCGCTGGCATGGGGTGACGACCCCGGCACCCACCCCTACACCTTCGGCTGGCAGCCCGACTACGAGATCGAGGGCAAGATCATCGGCCAGTGGGTCTCGGAGAACATGCCCGACGCCAAGGTCGGCCTCTTCCTCCAGGACGACGACTTCGGAGCGGACGCCGAGAAGGGCGTCCGCGAGTACATCGACTCCCAGGTCGTCGAGGCCCAGCGGTACACCTCGGGCAACACCGACGTGGCTCCGCAGATCACCGCGCTCCAGGCGAGCGGCGCCGACCTGGTGCTGTCGTTCACCACGCCGTCGTACACCGCGCTCGGGCAGCTGGTCTCGCTCAAGGTCGGCTTCAAGCCGACGTGGTACGTCTCCAACGTCGGGTCCGACCCCACGCTGGTGGGGTCGCTGCTCGACCGGTTCTCCGAGGGTGCCGTGCCCGGCACCGCCTCGTCGCTCAACGGGATCATGACCTCGCAGTACATCCCCGGCATCGACCAGGCCGACAACCCGTGGGTGCAGCTGTGGCAGAAGGTCTGGGACGAGTCGGGCCAGGAGGGTGAGCTCAGCAACTACCGGATCTACGGCATGTCGTTCGCCTACACCTTCGTGCAGGCGCTCCAGGCCGCCGGCGAGGACCTGACCCGCGACGGGCTGGTCGAGGCGATCGAGGAGCAGGGCGGCGACTTCGTCGGCCCGCAGCTCGCGCCGTACCGCTACTCCTCCGACAGCCACCTCGGCATCTCGGGCATGCAGATCGTCGAGCTGCAGGACGGCGTCGGCAACCCGCTCACCGACGTGCTGACCACCGACACGGGTGACGCGGAGATCGCCACGGACGACTCCGGCCAGGGTGACGACGCGCCACCGGAGAGCGGCATCCCGGAGTAGTCATCGGCCGTCGTACCGCCGCTCTCAGTCCCTGGGCGGCGGTACGGCGCGGCGTCGGACCGGCTCGGCGAGCCCGAGCACCTCGACCAGAGCGACCAGGACGTCCTTGCCCGCGCTGGCCTTTCGGGTGCCGACCGCATCGACGAGCTGCCGTTCGAGGTCGCGGCGGGCGTCCCTGGTGGCCGCCACCATGGCGCGGCCACGCCCGGTCAGGCGAACGTGCCGGGCCCGTTGGTCGCCGGGCACCGGCACGCGCTCGGCGTAGCCGAGCCGCTCCAGGTCGGTGACCTGCTTGGAGGCTCCCTGCTGCGTGATCCCGAGAGCGGCGGCCAGGCCGCCGATGGTCGGCTCGTCCTCCAACAGCCTCTGGACGACGTACCCGTGCGAGGCCTTCACTCCGTCGTACCCCTGCTCGCGCAGTCGGGTCACGAGCGACTCCGTCACTGCCGGCGCGGCCAGGGTGACGAGGGTGGCCAGGTCGAGGTCTCGGACATCCATCGGATCAGTATGAGGTTGACAACCTCAGTTGTGCAACTATGGTTGTGTACATGACCGAACATGAACGGCTGGTCCGCGACCTCCTGCGGGCCATCACCGACAACGCGCCCGCCGAGGTCATCTCGGCGCTACTGGCACCACGACGCCGAGCAGATCGAGCTGCCGAGCCTGATGCGCCCCCGGGGCCACACCCGCAAGCTGGCCGAGATGCTCGAGGGCTACCGCGCCGGCGCCGGCCTCCTGCTGTGGCAGCAGTACGACGTCGACAACGTCGTCGACAACGGCGAGCAGGTCGCCGTACAGCTGCGCTGGACCGCCACCACGGCGGTCGACGCGGGTGCCCTGCCGGCCGGGACCGAGCTGGTCGCCCACGTCGCGATCTTCTACGCGTTCCGGGACGGGAAGGTCCTGCGGCAGAGCTCCTACGACTGCTACGAGCCGATCAAGGCTGCGAGCTGAGACCACCCGACGGGGTGGGTGTGGCGCCCGCCCCGGCGGGTTACCGAATCGGTATGCCCGGCAAGAAGAGTCCTGGCCCCAGCGTCAAGGACAAGAAGCTCTACGAGGACCTGCGCGACGAGGGCAACAGCAAGGAGAAGTCGGCCCGCATCGCCAACGCGTCCGCCAACACCTCCCGCAAGTCGGTCGGTCGCAAGGGCGGCAAGTCCGGCTCCTACGAGGACTGGAACGTCGACGACCTGCGCAAGCGTGCCGGCGAGATCGGCATCGAGGGCCGGTCGAAGATGAACAAGTCGGAGCTGATGAAGGCGCTGCGCAACCACTGAGGTCGGGACGCCCGTCCGCCTCAGGGCCAGTGGCTCCGGCAGGCCACGGTCTCGGCCCACACCCGGAGGAACTGTGCCTCCAGCTCCACGGCCCGTGACTCCTCGAGCCGGTCGAGGCGGCCGTGGACGAAGGTCGGCTCGCCCGCGGCCTGAGCCTGCGTCGCCAGCTGGAGCAGGAACGGCCGGGTGATGGCGATGTCGTGGCGTTCACCGAGGACGTCGGTGAGCTGGTGGGCCTGCCTGCGAAGTCGCTTCGGCTTCCGAAGCCACAGCAGCTCGGCGACCTCCAGCCCGTAGCGCAGTCGCTTCGCCGCCTTGCGTACGTCGTGGAGCGGCACGTCGGGCATCTGTCCCGGCGGGTAGTTCTCGACGAGAGACGCCCGCTGGGCCAGCCGCTCCCACTCCTTGCGGATGCGACGGCGTACGAACGCACCGGCGTCGTCGTCGCCGCGGGCCGTCCAACCCGGCTCGGACACGAACCCGTCGAGGCCCGACAGCAGGTCGGAGTACCTCGGCGACCCGAGCACCGCGAGGACCGCGTCGTTCCGGCGCTGGTCGTCGTCGCCGGGAGACGGGGCTGCACGGCGCAGCTGCGCGAGCAGGAGGCCCGCCGCCTCGCCGTCCCGAGCGGCCAGCGCGGTCAGCCGCTCCTGCGCGACGTTCTGGTCCCTGGCCCCTCCCAACGAGCCGGCCAGCCACCCCAGCTCCTCGCGCAGCGGCTCGCTGAGCCTGACGTCCACGGCCGGCCGGAACATCGCCAACGCCGCTTGCAGGCGCCGGCACGCCACGCGCGCTTCGTGCACGCCTTCGTCGTCGCCGTTCCGGATGCTCCGCTCGGCCTCCCGCAGGGCGGCGACCTGCTCGACGAGGCGCAGGCGCAAGACCTGCCCGACCGTCGCCTCGTCGTCCTGCATGACCGGCATGAGGAGTGTCTACCGGATGAGGCGACCCTCCCGGACGGTCCGCCGTCCTGGGTACCGTGACCGCATGCGCGGGAGAGCGCGTGGCCTGACTCCGGTCCTGGTGCTGGTGGTCGTTGCCGCCGTCGTGGGCGCCCTGCACAGCGGCCTCCCGGACCTGTCCGTCTACAGGTACGGCGGCCGGGCCCTCCTCGATGGTCTGCCCCTCTACGAGGCCGACGACCCGGTGACCGGGTATCCGTTCACGTACCCGCCGTTCGCGGCGGTCGCGATGGTGCCCTTGGCGCTGATCCCCGGGTGGCTCGCGGCGGCGTTGTGGACCGGCGCATCGGTCGGGGCGCTGGCGGCGGTGGTCATCGTGGTGCGGCGTGCGCTCGGCCGGCCCGCGCCGGGGTGGCTGGTCGCGCTCCTGACCGCCGCTGCAGTGGCGCTCGAGCCCGTGTGGCAGAACCTCGCCTTCGGACAGGTCAACGCGTTGCTCATGCTGGTGGTGCTCGTGGACCTGCTCGGGCCGGAACGTCGCTGGTCCGGCGTCCTGGTGGGCATCGCGGCGGGCGTGAAGCTGACGCCGCTGCTGTTCGTCGTGCTCCTGGTCCTGGTCGGGCGCCGGACGGCTGCGGGACGGGCGCTCATCGCGTTCGCCGGCACTGTCGCGGTCGGCTTCGCCGCGATGCCTGGCGCGGCGTCGACGTACTGGAGCCACGGACTGTTCGACGCGACCCGGGTCGGCCCACCGGCGTTGGCCCACAACCAGTCGGCGTTCGGCGCGCTCAGCAGACTGCTCGACGGCCCGCCACCCACTGCTTCTGTGGCTCGCAGTCGCGGTGCCACTCGCTCTCGCCGTGCTGCTGCTCGCCGCCCACCGGTGGCGTGCCGACGACCGCGTGCTCGGCACGTGCCTGGGGGCGTTGGCGATGCTGATCGTCTCGCCCATCTCGTGGTCACACCACTGGGTGTGGGTCTTGCCTGTCGCGATCGTGCTCTGGGAGCGCAGCCGCGTGGCATGCGCTCGCGTGGGTCGCGGTGTTCATTGCCCGTCCGATCGTGTGGCCGGGCTACGGCCGCAACCGCGAGTACTCCTGGGGACTCATCGACCACCTGGTCGGCAACGCCTACCTCCTCGCAGCCTTCGCCCTGTGCATCTGGGCGGCGACTCTCGCCGGCAGGGGTCGTGACCTGACCAGAGTTCCTGTGGCACGGCTGCCCCCGGTGTTCTACTGAGGCCGGAAGGGGGACGGGGATGCCCAGAGCCGCGGCCAACAAGAACGCCGAGCTGGTGGCGGTGCAGGAGACCGTCCGCCAGCTCCAGGAGCAGCACCAGAAGTGAGATAGGTCGACGCAGCAGTTCCCAGCATCCACAAACCGCTGAACGTGCCTGGCGCGCTGGCCGTCGACGAGTCGGCGATCGGCTGGTGGCTGGGCCGCGAGGCCTCCGCGCGGCGGCAGTCCTAGAGTCACGAGGGTGACCTCGACCTCGTCCCCGCTTCCGATCCTGCCGACCTCGCTGGTGGGCAGCTATGCCCAGCCGGACTGGCTCATCGACCGGGCCAAGCTGGCCGGCCGCTTCCCCCCGAGGGTGCGTGCGAGAGAGCTGTGGCGGGTCGAGCCGGAGTACCTCGAGCAGGCGCAGGACGACGCGACCGTGCTGGCCATCCGCGCGCAGGAGGAGGCGGGACTCGACATCATCACCGACGGCGAGATGCGGCGGGAGTCGTACAGCAACCACTTCGCCACCGCCCTCGAAGGCATCGACATCGACAACCCCGGCACGGGTCTCGATCGCAGCGGGCATCCCAACCCGGTGCCGCGGATCGCCGGACCGATCGTGCGGCCGCGACCCGTCGGCGTCCGCGACGTGGAGTTCCTGAAGGCGAACACCGACCACACGGTCAAGATGACCGTGCCCGGCCCGTTCACGATGTCGCAGCAGGCGCAGAACGACCACTACCCCGACCTCGCGTCGGCGGCGCTGGCCTATGCCGCCGCGGTCAACGCCGAGATCAAGGACCTGCACGCCGCCGGTGCCGACCTGGTCCAGATCGACGAGCCGTACATGCAGGCGCGGCCCGAGGCAGCCCGCGAGTACGGCCTCACCGCGCTCAACGCCGCACTCGACGGCGTCACCGGCACCACCGCCGTCCACATCTGCTTCGGGTACGCCGCGATCATCCACGGCCGCCCCGAGGGGTACTCGTTCCTCCCCGAGCTGGCCGGCTGCTCGGCCGACCAGATCTCGATCGAGACCGCACAGTCCGGTCTCGATCTCGGTGTGCTGAAGGACCTCAGCGAGAAGACCATCATCCTGGGCGTCATCGACCTGTCCGACCACGAGGTCGAGTCCGCCGAGCTGGTCGCCGACCGGGTGCGCCGAGCCTTCCCCTACACCTCGCCGGACCGGATCACCATCGCCACCGACTGCGGGATGAAGTACCTCCCTCGCGCGAGCGCTGAGGGCAAGCTGCGCGCGATGGCCGGCGCCGCGTCGATCCTGCGCGCCGAGCTCTAGGTCCGTCCGGTGACGATGAGCGCCTTGAGTCGGAGCGGGTAGCCGGCGGCCGTCTGGAGGGCATCCATCTCCCGGAAGCATGCCTCGCGATAGGCGTCCAGCGCGTCCGGTGAAACCTGCTCGAGGAGTCCGCGCACGCTGTAGGACCAGTGCCAGTCCCACCACTGTTGCTTGGACGCGAAGTTGATCTCGGTCTCCTCCAGATGCACCTCGACGTGCGTGAAGCCCGCGGCGGCGAGCAGCTCCGTCACTTCCTCGGGCCGGGAGAACGGCTGCTGCAGAGCCCGGACACGCGGTGAGTCCGAGGCCGGGAGGAGGTCGTCCTCGAAGCTCCAACGATCGTCCTCGTCCCCCCAGGTCGACACGGCGACTACACCTCCCGGCCGGAGCACCCGCCGGAACTCGGCGGCCGCCCGTGCGGGATCGGGAAGGAAGAACAGCGCAAAGGCAGCCGTGAGTACGTCGAACCGGGCATCTGGGAAGTCCAGATGTTCGGCGTCCATGACCCGCAGGTCGAGCTCGGTGATCCCCGCAGCACGGAGGTCTCCCCTCGCGAGCTCGATCATGGTCGGCGACACGTCGATCCCGGCCAGCCGGCCCACCCCTCGCGCTGCCGCCGCGACGAGGACCGCACCTCGACCGCAGGCGATGTCGAGAAGCTGGGCATCGCGAGCCGGGGCAGTGAGGTCGATCAGCCGCTCGGCGAAGTACGAGTGGTACGCCTCGCCGATCCGGTCATACGTGGGCGCCGCGCGATCGAAGACGCCCGCCAACCACGCCTTGTGATCGTCCACGAACCAACCCTAGTTTCGACGCGCCGACTCGAGCACCACGATCCTTGGGCTGATCTGGGCCCCGGCGGGGTACCCGAATGGTGCCGAAGCGGGCGTGTGTCGGGGCGCGCCCGCGAACGCCCGCACCGGCAGAGCGTCGGGAGCGGCTGACGGGATCCCTACTCGGAGGTGCCCGAATGAAACACCGTGCCAGCGCGACGCTCGCCGCCGCAGCCACGATCTTGGCCGTCGCCTCGGTGGCCAGCAGCTCACCAGCTCCCCTGCCCTCGCGTGACGAAGCCGCCCTGGCGCCGACCCGGGGCGCCCCGAGCCATGGCATCGAGGCCAAGGTCAACGCCCTGCTCGCGAAGATGACCACCAAGGAGAAGCTGCAGCAGGTCCAGCTGCTCTCCGACGGCCAGGTCACCGACAAAGACGCCAAGGACGGCGTCGGCGGCGTGTTCAGCCTGGTGGACCCGACGCGGATCAACGAGCTCCAGCACATCGCCGTCGAGCAGTCCCGGCTGCACATCCCGATCCTGTTCGCCTACGACACCATCCACGGCTACCGGACCATCTTCCCCGTCCCGCTGGGCGCCGCCAGCTCGTTCGACCCGTCGGTCGCCCAGGCCGACGCGACGATCGGTGCCCGAGAGTCCGCGACCGTCGGCCTCAAGCAGATCTACAGCCCGATGGTCGACGTCTCCCACGAGCCCCGCTGGGGCCGGATCGTCGAGGGCAACGGCGAGGACCCGTACGTCGGCTCCGTGATGGCGGCGGCCCGGGTCAAGGGAGCCCAGGGCTCGGACTACTCGAAGCAGGACAAGGTCGTCACCAGCGTCAAGCACTTCGTCGGCTACGGCCAGCCCGAGGGCGGCCGCGACTACAACACCACGGACATGTCCGAGTCGACGTTGCGCAACATCTACCTCCCGCCGTTCAAGGCCGCGATCGACGCAGGCTCTGACACGGTGATGTGCTCGTTCAACACGATCAACGGCGTACCGGGGTGCGCGAACCCCTACACCGAGACCGACATCCTCAAGGACGAGTGGGGTTTCGACGGCTTCATCGAGAGCGACTACACCGCGGTCGCCGAGACCCGAGCCTGCCCGCCGGTCATGCCGGACGAGGGGTCCTGCGGCCACGGCACTGCGGCCGACGGCCCCGAGGCGGGGGCCAACGCGCTGATGGCCGGCACCGACTCGGAGATGGTCAGCACCTACATCCGTGACTACGGCTCCAAGCTGCTGTCGCAGCACCGGATCACCATGAGCCGGCTCGACGACGCGGTCCGCCGGATCCTGCGGGTCAAGTTCCGCGCCGGCCTCTTCGAGCACCCCTACGTCGACCAGGCGAAGGCCGTCGACCCGGCCAGCTTCCTCACCGCGGCCGACCGGGAGGCCGCCCGCACCGCGGCCGGCAAGTCGATGGTGCTGCTGAAGAACGACGACGCCACGCTGCCCTTCGACCCGAGCAAGAAGACCGTGGTCATCGGCCCGCTCGGCGACGACCAGCACGACATGCTCGGTCCCTGGTGGGGACGCGGTGAGGACGACGACGCCGTGAGCGTGCTCGACGGCATCACCGGCCAGTCGCCCGGTACGACGTTCGTCCAGGGCTGCACCCTGAGCAACGACGAGCCGCCGGCGTACGACCCCGCCGACGACTGCACGTCCGCCGACGGCTTCGCCGACGCGGTCGCCGCTGCCAGCTCGGCCGACCAGGTCGTGCTGGCCCTGGGCGAGACCCGGGAGATGAGCGGAGAGGCCGCCACCCGGTCGACGCTCGACCTCCCAGGTCAGCAGCAGGAGCTCATCGACGCGATCAAGGCCACCGGGAAGCCGTTCGTGGTCGTGCTGTTCAACGGCCGTCCGCTGACGCTCGGCGACGTGGCGGCGAGCTCGCCGGCGATCCTCGAGGCGTGGTTCCCGGGTGTCGAGGCCGGCAACGCGGTCGCCGACGTCGTCTTCGGGAAGACCAACCCGGGCGGCAAGCTGCCGGTCTCGTTCCCGCAGCGGCTGGGCCAGGTGCCGATCTACTACAACCACCTGCCGACCGGACGCCCCTGCGACGTGACCCAGAAGTACGTCTCGCGCTACCGCGACCTGCGCTCGTGCGACCCGCTGTACCCGTTCGGCTTCGGGCTGAGCTACACGACGTTCTCGATCAAGAACCTCACCCTCGACCGGACCAGCGTGTCGTCGTCGGGGCAGGTGCGCGCGACCGTGACGGTGACCAACACCGGTGACGTCGCGGGCGACGAGGTCGTGCAGCTCTACCTCCACGACCCCGTGTCGAGCATCTCGCAGCCGGTACGCCGTCTGCGCGGCTTCGAGCGGGTCACCCTCGCAGCCGAACGAGTCGCGGCAGGTGGTGTTCACCCTCGACAGCAGCGACTTCGGGTTCTACGACAACCGGGGTGACTTCGTGGTCGAGCCCGGGCAGATCGAGGTGTACGCCGGCGATTCCTCGCAGGCCACGATGAAGGCCACCTTCACCGTGACCGGTCGTCGCTGACCGGCACGCCTCACGGACACCGGATCCGGACCGGCGGGCCACCCCGCCGGTCCGGTCGTGGCAGAACCTTGCGAGCGTCTATCGCGGCGGATAGATGCACGTCTCCGCATGGCTCGGATGGGGCTGCCATGACGGAATGCCGCAGCGCGTCACCTGCGCATGAGCGCGGGGGTCGCGATGGTGAGGTCTGGCGGTTTCTCAGTTCGGCCGTGTTCCCTCTGGAGGCGTCAGCGCGACGTGTCCCGGCCTTTCCAGTTCGTCGTGACCGCTGGTCGCGCTCACGCGGAGGGCGGTCCTAGGCACTGCTTCACTACCCGCTACACCTACCGAGGCCGCCAGTGCACCTGCACGCGGAACTTCGTCCCGTCCTCCGGGAAGGTGCCGCCGCACGTGTACCGGGTGCCCAGGTTGCACTGCGACGGCTTCCACGAGCTGTTGACGAGGGTGATCATGACGCTTCGAGCCTGCCTGCCCCCGAGGGGCACCGTTCCCCGAGCGACGCCCGTACGAGACCACCCGAGCGAGATGTGCTTCGGTGCCTTGCGCCCTCGCATCACCGACGCCACCACCGCCCCGGAGAAGCCGCGGGCGGTCTTGACCTTGATGTTCAGCCGACCGACACGCGAGCTCTCACGAGGCTTGACGCTGTAGCGCCAATGGCTGAGGTGGTCGAGCCGGAACGAGCGAGACACGCGCTTGCCGGGCTTGAGGTCGGCGAACGCCTGGTAGGGCACATTCTTCTTGAACCCGAAGGATCGAGATGGGTCCAGGATCGCTCGGGTGAAACCGACGTAGGCCCGGGCCAGGCTCGAATGGTGCAGTCGCAGCGCGGAGTCCATGGCCGCCACCTCCCACACGCCCGGTGGTCGGCTCGCCTCCAGCATCTGCCGGATCACTTCCGTGCCGTACCGGCCGGCCAGGTAGTCGAAGAAGATCCACTGTGCGTAGACCTGGGTGGCGAAGCCGAACTCGTCCGCGGCGACGTTGTAGTCCAGCGGCAGGTCGGGCGTCGCGAACTGGCCCGCGCCGACCAGGTCTCGTGCCGACCCCGGCACGACCTCCTCCTGCAGCCAGGTGGCCATGCTCTCGTCGAAGAAGCGCTGACCGACGCTGTCACTCGACACGGCGAACTGGGCGGCGTGGCCGAGCTCGTGCGCGGCCACCGAGTCGAGTCCCTGTGTCCCCGCGGTCCTTGCTGGCGAGATAGATGCGCGAGGTGGAGTTGCCTCCCGGGAGGTCGATCTCCGGAACCGTCACGCCGCCGGGCTGCCCGGTGCGGTTCTCCAGGTAGACGTCGTAGCGATCATCACCACCAGCGCCTTGGTCCGGCGGGGGTGCCGCGAAGCCCAGCTTCCCGAACAGCACCGGCCAGGCACGCTGGAAGCCCGCGAGTACGGTCTCTGGCTCGTCGGGTACGCCGTTGCCGTTGCCATCTGTCAGGGGCACCGCGTCGTCGGTGGTCGTCACGTAGTGCACGCACACCTTCGCGTCGCACACAGGCGGGGCCTCCGGCACCGTGTAGGGACTCGGCCGGTCGTAGCGGGCCGCGCTCGGAGCGGCCGTCGCAGGGCTGGAGACGAAGAGTCCGGCGATGGCCACGAAAGCCAGGAGCCAGGTCGCACGCTGGCCAAGACCCGAGATCACTGGCTTACCCTAAGCCTGCCCACACCCAGCCGACCAACGTCGAGGAGATGTGATCGTGCCAAGGCTCTCGGGACGGATCGCCGGGTTCGCGTCCGCGCTACTGGTCGTCGGTGTACTCCTCATCCCGGCGGCGGACGCTCGCCCCGAGGTCGGGAGCGGGCCGGGTGAGGCCGGTCGCCAAGGTGATGCGGACCGGACTGTCGCGCGGGCCTTCCGTGTCATCGCCCCTACCTATGCGGTGAACACGCGCGGGGTCGGGTACGCCGTGTGGGTCGAGCAGGACGGGAACGCCTACGCCGTCCACGGCGCATACCAGGCCAAGAACGGTCGGTGGACCAAGGAGCGCAGGATCTCGCAGCCGTTCTCCTGGGGTACACGACTCGAGGGTCTCCCGGGTGAACCGGACGTGGCCGTGGACGACCGCGGCCGGGCCACCGTGGTCTGGGCGCAGAGGGTCGGCCGCGCGGTGAAGATCTTCAGCGCCGAGGGGAGGAAGAACCGCTGGGGCGCCCCCAGGGCGATCTCCGGCAACAACGACCGGGGGATGTATCCCGAGGTGGCCGTCTCGCCGAACGGTCGGCACGCGCTGGCCAGTTGGACAGGCAACTACCTGACGGTCGACGCGATGACCCTGATGGCGAGCACGCGTACGAAGGCGGGGACGTGGACGAAACCGCGGCAGGCGATCCCCACCGACAGCACCTACAAACCGTCCTCGCGACAGCCACCAGCGGTGATCGACAACCACGGTACGGCCACGGTGGCGTGGGTGGAGGTCGAGCGGATCCCCACACCCGAGGGCTTCGTCTACGGCCGGGTCCAGAGCGCCACCGCCCGGGGCGGGGGAGCCTGGGCGCCGACGGAGCTCTACCGCGGCGTGCCGGGTGCCTATGCCGGGAACGTCTCCCTCGCCACTTCGCCGGAGGGTGAGCTGCTGGTCGCGATCACCATCGGCGGCTCGGGCGAGCAGCTGTGGACCCGGCGGCGGTCCCCCGACGGTGCGTGGGCGGCTCCGGTCACGGCGTACCTGCCCTCGCCGGCAACCGACCTTCAGGCGCCGATCGCGGCGGTCGGTCCAGACGGGCGAGGGGTGGTCCTCCAGGAGACATTCACCCAGACCGGCCCGCAGAGCTACGCCACCCAGCATCTCCTCGTGCTGGAGGACGCCCTGGGGGGCGGCTGGCACACCGAGACCGTCTCGGATCCGGTGGACACGACCGGTGTCGGCCTCCAGACCCGCCCGGCCCTCGCCGTCGGACCGAAGGGTGATATCGCCGTGGGGTGGCAGTTCGCGACGCTGGATCCTCGTGGCCTCCCCGCGACTGTGCGGCACCGCCTGCCGGGCGGCCAGTGGCTGGGCGCGACGAGCCTGGGCCGGTTCTCCACCGAGCCGCTGCTCGCCATCGACCCGCGCGGACGGATGCGCGCCCTGTGGTCCCAGGGCACGTGGTACGTCGACCACGTCAACTGCTGCCGCGCATTGAAGTCGAAGCGCCTGCCCTGAGGCTGGGGCCGCGCCGATCAGGACCTGAGACGCTGAGTTCCTCGGCGACATCGACCTACCAGCCGAACCCCCGAGCTTGGCAGTGACTCGTCGACACCGAGGTTCTGTTCTGTGCACATGGTGCGTCCAACGCGGCGGTGTGACGCACGGATCGCGGCAGGAGCGGATGGCCGCGCAGCGGACGGCCGCGCAGCGCCATCGATGTTCAGGCGGCTGGTCGCTGCCGGCCGCTCAGTCGGGTGGTCTTCCGTGGGCCCGGCGATCGGCCCTTTCTGGTCAGACGGCCGGGGCGGCACGGAGTTCGGGGACGAGGGTGGACATGACTTCCTCGAAGACAGCGTCCTCGTGGGTCGCCTGCGCATCCCAGTTGCGTGGCCAATAGAGCACGAACTCGTCGATCCCGATCGCCTGGTAGCGCTCGACCATCTCTCGGAACCCATCCACCGAGGCCCATGGGGTCAGGGGTGGATAGCACACGAGCGAGTGCCGGATCGACCGCACATCGCGTCCACGCGCCACACACAACTCGGCGAGCAGCTCCGCGCGTTCGCGTGTCACCCGGTAGAACTGGTCCTCGGAGTCGATCCCGGACCCGCCCCATGAGTTCCAGCTGTCGGCGAACTCGGCTGCGATCCCGAGCATCTTCGGCCCATGTGCGGCCACCGTGATCGGCGGCCGCGGGCGCTGCGGTGGGAGAGGGATCGTCTCCGCTTCCTCACAGCGGTAGAACTCACCCTCGTAGGTGGTGACCTCCTGCCGTAGCAGCAAGTCGGTGAGCTCGACGAACTCACGGAACCGCCTCACCCGTTCCCCCGGAGACCAGTCGACGCCCGCCTGCGCCGCGCCCGCGGACGGGTCACCGACACCCAGGGCGAGCTCGGCTCGTCCATCCGACATGTGATCCACCGTCATCGTCGCCTTGGCCAACGTCACAGGGCTGCGGAAATAGAGGCTTGAGATCAGCGTCCCCACCCGGATCACCGACGTGCACAAGGCCAAGTCCACCAGCGTCGCGGGACCGTCGAAGATGGGATGTCGCCCACGGTCCGGCTCGACCACCGTGTCGACGTTCCACATCACTTCGAAGCCCAGCTCCTCGGCTCGTCTCCACCGCTCGCGCAACTCGACCAACGGGAGGTGCTGGTACTGGTAGGCGCAGAATCGCAGCTCAGCCACGACAACATCCTCCTCCCCACGACGGCTCACCACCACAGCCGCGGCGGCGACCCGCCGGCCATGACGGCAGGCAGATCCGGGCGCTTCGTGCACGCCGACACGCGGCGGATTGACGCAAGCGAGACGATGCCGGCTTCGACCGACTTTGGGATGACGGGCCAAAGCGAGATTTCTTGGAAGTCAGGTTTCGACGGCTCGGTTCGGGCTACGCATGTTCAAGACTGTGACGGGGTTTCAGGTGCGGTCCCTCTCCGCTACTGAGGTGCCTGGTCGTGCCCTCCCAGGTTTACGGGCGGTCGCCACGTCCGGTCGAGCCGGCGCTCGGAGGAGTCCCACGATCGCGCGCATGGAAAACGACCCTCGCCGCGCTGACGTCAAACCCCACGAGTTGCTCTTGACATGGTCCGGTAGACGAGCTACGTGTTGAGGTCTGAGAAAAGACATCCGCCCGTGTGCTTTCTGCGCGGACGCACCATGCCGGTGCGGGTGTCGTACCGCTCCACCCTCGGGATCACCCAAGTCCGTCGCCCGTTCCGGCCTAGACATCGAGCATTCAGGAGTACCGGAACGAAGGTGACGATCATGATGGCAAGGACGCGTGCTCGCAGAATCGCAGCGGGAGGGGCGGCCTTGCTGCTCACCGCGGTCGGAGCAATGGCGGCGACCAGCGCCGCCGGATCCGGGGACGAACCCACCCCGACCGGCGCACAGGACAGCCACCACGCCCACGGACACAACGGCCACCCCAAGATGGTGCTGCGAGCGGTTCTGCAGGGCGTCGACGGTCGTTTCGTGGGCCGGATCACCCTGCACCAGACCGGTGAGCTCGTCGTGGTCCGGGGTTGGGCCCAGTCGCTGACGCCGGGCTTCCACGGGTTCCACATCCACACCATCGGGCTCTGCGAGGCCAGCGCTCCGACAGGGCCTTTCACCACCGCTGGCGGGCACTTCACTGGAGGCGCCACGGCGCACGGTGACCATGCGGGAGACATGCCGTCTCTTCTGGTGACCCAGGACGGGCAGGCGTTCGCGCAGTTCATCACCGACCGGTTCACGCTCGCGGATCTCCTCGATGCTGACGGTTCGGCAGTGATGGTCCACGATGGCCGCGACAACTTTGCCAACATCCCGACGCGCTACCTCTCCGCCGGTGTCCCCGGCCCCGACGCAACCACCCTGGCCACCGGCGACGCCGGCACCCGGGCAGCCTGCGGCGTGATCAAGTGACCGGACGACATCGAGACACTTGACCTGCCAGATCGAACGGGTGAGTGGAGTAGCCGCTCCTTTCGCGGCGGTATGACGCAGGTCTGGGGCTGACTCGTCGGGTGGACATCGAGTGGGCCTGCCGTCGCAGCAGGACGCTTTTCGTCCGGAATGGATGCGGGGCTGCGGACGTGAGTACGACGACCGAAGTTTCCCGGTACTTGGGCGCAGGCGCTGACGTGGCGGACGGAGCGACAGTTGCTCGACCCCGTTGGCGCTGAGAACGCCTCCTGACGAACGTTCGGCACTCGAATCTCCTCGGGTTCGCGCAGTGAGGGCCGGAGATTCGCTCAGAGCGATTCTGAGCGGAGCGCTGTCATCGTGCCGGGCCGGCCGGCGCGGGTCCCGCCGGAGGGAGAGTGTGGTCGGGTCGGGTAGTTGCGGCCGTGGGGGCGAGTCGCTGCTCGGCGGCTCTGCAACGGGTCTGAGGGTAGCTCTTTGGGGCACTGTTGCATTAAGCCATCGGGACGCGGGTCGGCCGCAAGATTTCCGGTCGATAGCGCGCGCAGCCTGGCTGATGGCCACGATGGGTTGTTGAGTCAAAGCGTCTCCCAGCGTTGGGTACGCACGTCTGGCCGACCCGGCCGCGTTCCAGTTGGGCGTGGTCGGCGCCGACCGCAGTGAGGGCGCGGCTTGACGCCAGTCCCGCCGGCCCGGGTAGCCGACCACGACGCAATCGACCAGGGTCCATCTCTTCGGAGGTGCGCGGCACACCCACGCTCAGCCTCCCACGTATGGGCTAGCGCTGAAGCGGCGATGGTGGGTCCTCCAGGAAGACGGCACAGGTGTTGATGGACGGAGCCGACATTTTCCCGGCTGGCCGGCCACGCCCATGACACGGGCGGCTGCGTCCAACGTCGGGTTCCGACGTCTTCATGGGTGGGAGAGTTTGTGCATTGGAAGGGGACCGCAGATGAGTGTCGAGACGAGCACGGCGACAGATGCACGGCGGGGGTCGCGGGAGTTGCAGATCGACTTCCTCTTCCTCGACCTGACCACCTGCACGCGGTGCCGTGGCACCGACCGCAGTCTCAGCGAGGCGTTGAGCGTGGTAGCTGACGTGCTCCATGGCGCCGGGGTCGAGGTCGCGGTCAACAAGGTGCACGTGGCTACGGAGGAGTTGGCGCAGGCCTGGCGCTTGGTGTCTTCGCCGACGATCCGCGTCAATGGTGCCGACATCGCGCTCGAGCTGCAGGAGAGCTCCTGCGGCTCGGAGGCGTGCACGGACGGGTGCGGAGACCAGATCGCCTGCCGAGTCTGGGTGCACGACGGGCAGGAGTACACCGAGCCGCCGACCGAGCTCATCGTCGACGCCGTCCTGCGCCACGTCTACGGGGCGCCATCGGCACCGTCTGCGACGTACCGATATGAGGTGCCTGAGAACCTGAGACGCTTCTTCGCAGGCAAGGCGGCATCCGCCCAGTCCGACCAACTCGTCGAGGCTGCGGAGCCGACCGACACCGTCGCGACAGGGTGCTGCTCGGCGGCGGAAGAGGCGACCTGCTGCGACGCGTCCGCGAAGTCGGATTGTTGCGGCCCCGACACCGCTCAGGGCTGTGGCTGTCGGTGACCACCTACCGGAATTCTGCCCATTCGGACGTGGAGGCGGTCTGGCGGGAGATGCGCGTGCCGTTGCTGAGTTTCATCGGCCGCCGGGTGTCCGACCGGGATGTCGCCGAGGACATTCTGCAGGACGTGATGCTGCGCATCCACCGTCACGCCGACGAGCTCGCCCGGGTGTCGGCGGTCAGTGGGTGGGTGCACGAGATCGTCCGCAACGCGATCATCGATCACTACCGGCGGGCGGTGGTCCGCCGCGAGCGCCCGGCCGGCATTGGAATGGAGCTCGACGGGCCGACGGCTGCCTCGCCCGAACCCGGCGAAGCCGAGTTGCGCGCCGAGCTGGCCGTGTGCCTGGAACCCCTGTTGGCCCAGTTGCCCGCGAGGTACGGCGAGGCGATCCGACTGACCGATCTTGAGGGCCTCAGCCAGGCCGAGGCAGCCGCTCGGGTCGGTCTGTCCACCTCGGGGATGAAGAGCCGGGTGCAGCGGGGCCGCGCGCAGCTCAGGGAGCTGTTCTCCAGGTGCTGCGAGATCGAGTTCGACCGACGAGGCGGCGTCATCGACTATCAACCCCACCACGGTGGCTGCGACTGCGAACGGCAGTTCGGTGCAGGCGCTGGGTCGCTGCGATGAACAGGCAGATCGGAGACCGTGCGCTGGTGGTGGGCGGAAGCCTGGCGGGTCTGCTTGCCGCACGAGTGCTCGCCGATTCCTACGGTGAGGTAGCGGTGATCGACCGGGACGATCTGCCCGAGGCGTGGACACACCGACGCGGCGTCCCCCACGGCCGCCACATCCATGCACTCGCGGCGCGCGGGCAGCAAGTCCTGGAGGAGCTGTTCCCGGGGCTCACTCGGGAACTGGTCGCCGACGGTGCACCGGCAGGGGACATCCTCACCGACGCGCGCTTTTACCTCAGCGGTCACCGGCTCCGCCAAGCGCGCACCGGACTGATGCTGCTCTGCGCGAGCCGACCGTTCCTCGAGGGACACGTCCGTGACCGGGTGCGGGCGATGCCCAACCTGCGGTTCCTGGACGCATCCGAGGTCGTCGGACTGGCGACCACCCCCGATGGTCGACGAGTCACCGGCGCGCGGGTGCTGCGTCGGACCGACGGCGGCGCCGAGGAGCTGCTCGACGCACACCTGGTAGTCGACGCCAGCGGCCGTGGCTCGCGCACCCCCGCGTGGTTGGAGGCGCTCGACTACCCCCGCCCGGAGCGGCAGCGGGTGCAGATCGCGCTGGGCTATGCAACCCGGACCTACCGGCTGTCACCCGACTCCCTCGACGGAAACCTAGCCATCCTGGACGCCGCGACACCCGATCTGCCGCGGACCGGGGCCCTCCAGCGCCTCGAGGACGATCGGTGGATCCTGACGCTTGCGGGCATCCTCGGTGACCACCCGCCCACTGACCCCGATGGCTTCCTCAAATTCGCCCGGTCGCTACGGTTCCCCGACATCTACGAGGCTGTCCGTGAAGCTGCGCCACTGGACGACCCGGTCGGTTTCCGCTTTCCCGCCAGCGTCCGACATCGCTATGAACGGCTCAACCGCTTCCCAGCCGGACTCCTCGCGGTGGGCGACGCGGTGTGCAGCTTCAACCCGATCTATGGCCAGGGCATGAGCGTGGCCGCCCTGGAGGCGCTCACCCTGCGTCGCCACCTCGGGCGGGGAGTCGAGCCGCAAGCCCGCCACTGGTTCCGCGACTTGGCCCGCGTGATCGACGTTCCGTGGGAAATGTCGGCGGGTGGCGACCTCCTGTTCCGCGGCGTCCCGGGTCGCCGGACCCTTAAGATCCGGCTACTGGGCGCCTACCTCTCCCGCCTCCACGCCGCCGCCGAGGGCGACGCGGACCTGGCCACCGCCTTCATGAGGGTTGCCGGGCTGGTAGCGCCGCCGCACTCGCTCCTGAGCCCCGGCATCGCCAGACGCGTATTGCAGGGGGGCGGCACTCGTGGTCGGGACCCAGTGGGCGCATCTGCGAGGCGCACGTGACCAACAAGTGGGCAACGAGATCGCGCCCTTCCTGACACCGGGAGCACCCACTTTGACCGCCGGCCGGATCAGGCCGAGTTGGTCCATGAGTAGCAACTCGTCATCGGATCGCCGATCGTCGGGCGGCTCCCGCTGGAAACTGCTGAGGGCGGTAGATCCAGACGGCCCTCGTCTCACCGAAGAGGTAGCCCGGCGATGATTTCAGGACTGTCCCGGTTGTGGATCCCGCACTGGTCACGCTGCGCATCACGATTCCGTACCGGCAAACCGGATGACCGGTCATCCCGGCGCGCGGGACGTCTGGCTGTGAAGGGATCAGCGGGTGGCCGAGTTCTCACAGACCGCGTCGAGGTAACCGAGCAGCGTGAGCTCCATGGACGCGTCGTGGTCTCCACCGATGTCCATGTGGACGTTTCCGTGGTCGTCCTGCCACGTGAGGGTGAACGGCTGAGAACTGGGCGTCCATTCAGTTGCAAGTGCGCAATCTCGGTGCCTGATCTCCATGCGGATCCGCTCGAAGGAGTGGTTGACAGAGAGATCGACGGGTAACGCGGGAACTCGAATCGAGATTCCTCCGCTTGCTCGATGAATCCTTGTGACTGTCGCGGTGCCAGGACCTCGACTGTGCAACAGCACCCCGTCGATCCGCAACGGATCGTCCCCCTCGGCGCTCCTTCGACCACCCGGGTGCGAGGATGCCACGACCCGATTCAGGACGAGCCGCACGTCAGTGCCCGCCGCGACCGGCCCGGAGGGGTTTCGCACCTCCCTGGGCGGTGGATCGGGCGGTGGATCGGTCCACCACCACCCCGCCGCGGCACCGCCGCCAATCAGGCCGAGCACGAAAGCAACGATGGCGACACCGCGGTGTCGCCATGCAGGAGTAAACCTGTCGAGCAGGGCTCGACTGGGACCACCCAGCAAGATCTCCCGCTCGGGTGCCGTGATCTGCTCCGGGGGATCCACACGGAAACGATACGGCGACACGCCTCCCACGGTCAGGTCCCGATCCTGGGGATGCGCACTGAGCCGGAAGCAACCTCACAACCGCAGGACGGTTCTTGCCTGGATGTCGGGCGCGGGACGACCACTCGCTCATGGAGGCAGGACCCCGACTTACTACCAGGCAAGGCGCACGACCGATGGTCCCACTAGTGAGCCCCCCGCAATCAGGTCTGTGTGGACGACCTCCGGAAATCTGGTGGTCTGCTGATGGCTTCGAGGAAAGGCGCGAGTGGGTCGTACTCGCTCGTGTCGGTTCTTACATCGACCACGTGCTCTGACACGCGGCCGGTATGACACACATCCTCGGCAGCTCGGATCGCGGCGGATCCGGGCGGTTGCTGCAGACCGCCACAGATGCCCCCACATTCATGGGCGGAACTAATCTGAACTCATGGCGAAGAAGAAGTGGTCGGAGCTCACAGTCCTGCAGAAGCGAGCCATTGTCGTAGGGGGCGTGCTCGAGGTGGTCGTGACGGCGGCGGCCTTGCGGGACGTTGCCAGGCGTCCGAGAAGTGAGATCCGCGGACCGAAGGCGGCTTGGCTTCTCTCGTTTCTTGTCCAGCCGTTCGGGCCATTCGCTTACTTCGCTCTAGGACGTCGGTAGATCCCTCGTCGTTGTTCGCGCCAGGCTTCGTGAGCTCAGATCATTGACAGCCGGCTCATGCTCGCAAGCAACATCCAGACATCGGATCCGCGCGTCCGGCAGGCGGCGGTTAGACGCAGGTCGACAACGACCTAGTCCAGGGGAAGCTCGCGCGCTCGCTCTAGTCGGCGTAGCCAGTACCGAACTGCCGAGAGTTGCTTGTCGAGGAAGGCGTCATCGATCCACACACCTTCAACGTCGCCGGTGTTTCCGATACGCAGCTTCAGCAGCCTGACGTCTCCTGATCGCGTCGTACCCGGTCTTGCGTGGAGAACTGTGTTTCGGCGTGCGGCGACATCGAGGAGCGCTCTGGAGGAGGTGGACACGAAATGCTGGACGTTCGGTCGTCTAGTGAGTTCTGGAACCACTGCCTCGAGCGCTCGTCCGATGGCACCGGTTGGGAGGCCATGCATGGTGATGGCGTCGATCGACGTGCTTGCTAGCCGGATGTCGTCGATGATCAGCCATTCGAGCTGCGACACCTGGTAGGCGAGTTCGCCGATCTTGGCCAGATATTCGGGGGACGGTTCCACTTGCACAGTTTGGTGAACGGAGCCTGCACACGAGGCGCGATCGCGGCGATAGGACGCGCGCCACCGTCAGATCTCGTGAGTCACTCTGAGCGCGCCTTGCTTGGTTCGCTCGACCCAGAAGACGTTGAGTCCGATTCGGTCGCGAGCCAGTCGAGGAAGCCTGTCGACCAATCCTCTGTATTGGCGATTCAGTGGCAAGGCGATTCCGTAGGCAGCGTCTTCGTCGTCCATCCGTTGTAGGAGCTCGCCGAGCATGCCGATGAAATAGTTGACCTGCTGGGCGCCCGTCGTGCCGGTTTCGGCCTTCGCTTCGATGACGTGCCGGCCTCCATTCGGGTGCCGTGCGTCGACGTCGATCCCTCGAGTTCGGTCCCAGGCGACCTGCACGACGTACCCCTGCGCCGCGAGGTGGTCGCGCACGGCCATTTTCACCTCGTCTTCGGTGATCCGGTCCGGCTTGGGAGCGGGGGTGGGTCGCATTTCCGTAACGGCTGGCCCAGGGCTTGCTTCGCTGTCGGGCAGGGCGTTGACGATCTTGCCGTCAGGTCCCATGAGTCGACGTAGTTTGCCGTGCGCCTCAAGTCTTCGCGCCGTCTGGTTGATCGATTGACGCTGTGAGACGCCGAGTCGCCGCGCAAGGACGTCATCATCGAGCGGGGCATAGCGGATTGCGTCGAGGATCCGTTCGGCAAGAGTGGCCACGATGTGATGCTGGCACCGATCGCAAGAGTTCGGTGCCATGAATGCGACTGCTCGCTACGCGGGCACTGGCGGCGGATGGACGCACCTTGCATCCACGCGAATCGCGGCACGAGCGGATGTAGTCCCAGGAAGGAACCCGCACCGCGGAGATCAACGACTGAGTCCGCTGGGGAAGCGCGGAGTTGGGTGCCACGACGCTGAAGGGCCGTCGCAGGTGCGCGGTATCGACTCGCTCGGGCCACCTATGGAATCGCTCACTGCATGCCAGATGCGACCGCCGTCGCGACGAGGGCCGCGTCGTTGCCGACGCCGAACAGAAGCGCCGACCCTCGCGTGCGCAGGTAGTGCACGCCACAGAAGTAGAGTCCCGGAACCGCGGTGGTCAGGTCGTCTTCGACGACCGGGAAACCCAGGTCGTCGAAGACCGGGAGCCGCACCCAGCCCCGGTAGTCCGGTCTGTAGCCCGAGGTGAGGATCACGGCGCCCAACGACGAGACCGGTAGCGACTCGATGGGGGCGTACCGGAACGGCTCTGGGTCGGGAAGGTTGTCGGCGACCGAGCCCAAGCGGTCCCGCACGAGCCGACGCACATCTTCGTACTTCGCGTCTCCGAAGGCGACCGACTCAGCGAGGTCGTCGGCAAACCGGACGAGGCCGTGGGAGACCGTGTCCAGGTGCCCGGTCAGCTCGACCTGGAGGTCGCGGAGCACGCGATAGTGCAGATCGTGTCCGCCTCGGGCACCCGTGGCCTGGGCGTTGGCCACCAGACGCGATAGCGGCGAGGGCAGCGCCGAGCGCGGCTGGTCGTAGAAGCCGGCCTCGTTCAAGACGGTGATGACGTCGCGTGAGCCGATCAGCCGTGGCGCCCAAGGGGCTCTCCCGCATGCCAGCACGGGGTCGCGGCCGGCGAGGTGCAGCTCTTCGGTGAGCTGGACGCCGGTCTGCCCGCTACCGACCACCAGGGGCCGACCCGGCGGCAGCTGCTCCGGGTTGCGGTACTGCGTGGCGTCGAGGACCACCACCGACTTAGGGAACCCCGCCGCGGCCGGGGGTCGATGCGGCTTCTGGTAGGCGCCAGTGCAGACCACCACGGCCGGAGTGTCGAGTGGACCTTCACTCGTCTCCAGATGCAAGTGGGCGTCCCGACCCGGCCCGATGCTTGCCACCCGGACACCCTCGCGGACCTGCCCGGGCGGCGCGTATCGCTCGAGGTAGCCGACGATCTCGTCGCGGTGGACGTGCCCCTCGGGGTCGTCACCGGCATACGGCGAGCCGGGCAGGTCCAGCGTCCAGTTGGGAGTCACCAGCGTGAAGCTGTCCCAGCGGTCTCGCCACGCCTGCGCGATCCGGCCCCGCTCGAGCACGATGTGCTCGATCCCGGCGAGGCGCAGCTGGTGGCTGACCGCCAGACCCGCCTGCCCCGCTCCGACAACGACCACGGACATGTTCCAATTGGGCGCGCGTGGCTGACGTTTTGCAATGAGTCCGGACGATGGAAGCGGCGGCTGGCGCCTCCCCCGTGGGTTGTCACGGGCGCGCCATCTGCGGCATATGAGTGCGTTCGGCGAGCGGCATGAAACGCTCACCCGCACAACTCCGCAAGCGGCCGCTCCGCGCACGCACGGGGAGGCGTTCGAGAGCCTTGGCGCCCTGGGCGACACTGGCAAGGTGCGTCTGCACCACCGCTGGGACGACGACGAGGACCGTCCCGAACCTGACCCGACCGATTCCGCGGCAGCCGCGGCATTGACCCGAGCCGCGCGCGACGTGCGCATCGTCAAGCTGATCCACCTGGCCCTGGTCGCCCTCGGAATGTGCCTGCTCGCGCTCGCGCTGCTCCTCCGGATGGACTGACCCACCCCTCACGGGTGCCGCCATGCTGGATAGTGCGACGGAAGCAGATCCGTCGAACGTAGACCCAAGAGCCTTGGTGCGACAGCCCGCCACCCGTCCCGAGGCCGCCACCGACTTCGGATGTAGTTCGGACTCGGAAGGGCGGCATGGTCCTGCTCCGCCCGCACGGCGGCATGGTCGGGCGGAGCCCGGAGTGGACGAGTCGGAGGACGTCGCCAATCTGATGGCCTTCCTAGCCGGCACGGGCGGGCGGATCTCTGAGGCCGTCGAGTGCGTCGGGTGGGCCGACCTGGACCTCACCTCCGCCACGAGGAACGGCACCGCCGCTCCGTCGGTCCACCTCCGTGGCGCAAGCCGTGGGGCGAGTGGAGGCTCGAGCCCCCGACCCAGGGAAATGACTCGCGTCCATCGTGTGCGGGCTTGATCGAGTCGGACCAGCGGGAGCCCGCAGCGTGGCGTCATCAAACGGGTTCTTTACTCGCCTAAGGCGGATTTTCCTGGCCCGTTGATTAGCAACTCATTGGCAAGCCCCGACACCTAAGCTCCGCCGTCATCAACCGGTCCACCAGTTGGGCGCAACCGAGCCTGGCGCACCGACCCAGTCACGAAGAAGGACAACGTCCGCTTGATCCTCTCTCGTGATCAGACGGGTGATATGTCCGTGTGAGACCGGATCAGTCGAGAACGCGGCTGCGACCAACTCGCGCAGAGCTTTTGCCAAAGTCGGCTCGGTCTGCGCGTCAGCAGTTGCGACAACGGCGTCGTAGAAGTCGTCCCCACAGAGCAGGCGGGCTTCGTTGCAGATGGCCGCCAACAGGCTTGGATCGGCGCCGGCTTGTGAACCCAACAGCAGAGCGATAACCCACGGACCGGTGACACGTTCCAGGACCGTCGCCACGACCAAGGAAGGCAGGAACGATGCGTTGAGATCCTGCGGGTCAATGCGGGTCACCCAGATGGCTGGGCTAAGAGCGTCGTCTTGTCTCAGTAGCTCCATGAGTCGACCGTCTACGTCAATGCCAGCTTCTAAGACGGAAGTGACACGCGCGAGGTGCTCTTCTAGGTCGATGGAGCAGCGATCTTGGCAGTTCACTCCAACCTCCTGCGAGACGAAGCGAAGAATGGCTGAACGGATAACCCCGACGCGGTCGCGCTCTTCTCCGGCGGGCGACCAGCCTTCCAGGGCTTCCGTCGCCTCACGGTACTGACCGGCCAGCATGAGGCTGTCAGCTAGTAGCGGCACGTCTCGCTGTTGTTCTGCTCCATGCGTGAGAGATACACGGTAGGTGTCGGCGCTCTCTTGATACTTGCCGACCTCCCATAGGCAGCCCGCCAACGCGCTCAGCATCAGCGGGTCGGTCTTGTATCGCGGAGCCAGTTCAGCCGCCTCAAGGTACAAGTCAACAGCCCGGCCATGATCCCGCCGCGGGTTTCGATGGACGCCGGCCAGGTTGAACATTTGGCGACCTGCTTCGGCAGCGTCGTCTTGGGCCAGCTCCACGATGGCGCCTCGTCTATTCGAGCTGAAAGCGTCGAACTCGTCGCTCGGCATTTCGCGCAGAGAGTCACGCAGCGCGAGCTGATAGGACTCAAGGGCAGTGGTGACATCGGGTCCGCCTACCCGACTCAGGTTTTGAAGTACCTCAAACAGGATTCCGACCTCACCCTGCGCGACGAGAGCGGGCCCTACGCGAGTGGCTACCTCTTGGACGGCCCACGAAGCCGACTGGGTGCCCGCTGACTTGGCTAGTGCCGCGGTCGCCTCGAAACTAACTGGCGCAATGGCTGCGGCCGCCAAGAGCAGCAACAGCTCGGCGAGATCTGTTGTAGGAAGTCCGTCGTCCCAACCCCGCGCCAGATGTAATGTCGCGGAGCCCCAGAGCAGCGGCAGTGCAGCGCGCACTTGATCTTCGGACACCTCCAGTTCCAACGCATGCTCGTCGCTAGGTGCGGCTCTCATCGCCCACGAACCATTTCGACTCAAGCGCAGCAGTTCCGCTCGGAGCTGGACCTCCCGTGCTCGCAGCGACTCGTCGACCTTCAACTCGATAGGGAGCGGGTTGGGAACCGCCCCGCGCCGAAGCTCACGGATCAAGCGAAGGTCGTCGACGAGCCCAACAGTCCATGCGTCAACGAGCTCGGTGGCGGGATTCATCTTGATAGTGACCTTGTTGGCTCCGGACTCGGTCACGTCGGCGCCGATCGTATGCGCCCATCGTCCACGCTGCCGTCCGCTGGAGGCGGAGTAGGAGACCACCAGCACAGGGACGTCGAGTTCCCGCCAATAGCCGACCGTCGTGCGCTTGGCTCGGACGGAATCCCCCGAGCCATCGGTGCCTTTCAACTGCACTTTGAACGTCAGTCCAGTACTGACTCCATCTTCGAAGATCTCAACTTCTCGGTCGATCCCATAGTCGTCACCGTCGATTGGACGCACCACCCATTTCGATGGCACCGACGCTTCGAACGCGCGGCGTGACTCCGTCTCGAGCTCGTGGTTACGTGGTCGTTCGGGCATGGCGCGACGGTAGCCGTGAAGCCGCGTCGCGCCGAGGATCCACTGTAACGAGTTGCGCAGCGTCGCTGATGCGGCCTGAAATGCCGCCCCACCATCGTCACGAGCGTGCGGTCCGCGGCATGGTCGGGCGAGGCCCGTCAGCGGCGGATGCGTGCGCTTCTTCTGATTACGGTTCAGGGGTGGAGTCGACGGAGGATCAGGGCGCTTTCCAGACACGAACGGCGCCGATGGCCGTGGACGATCCGGTTGTGCAGTGGCTGCTGCAGGGCGATCCGGCGATCCGCTGGCAGGTTCTGCGGGATCTGCTCGACGCCGAGGAGACGGGGGTGGCGACCGAGCGAGCCCGGGTGGAGCACGAGGGCTGGGGTGCTCGGCTGCTGGCGCTGCGGGCTCCTGATGGGCTGTGGGCGAACGGAGCCTGCTTTCCCGATACCGCTGCGTTCGCAGCGGACACTGCACGAGCTCTGGCTGCCGGTGAGCCACCGCCGCCCTGGCCGTCGCCCGACGCGGAGCCGGGCGAGGCGCCGACCGACGGATCAGGTGCCGAGCCGGGCCAGCCGTGGACCGCGACGTACCCGGTCCTGCTCGACCTGTGCCACCTGGGCACACCCCCGGACAGTCCGGTGATGCAGGAGACCGCACACCTGGTGGCGCGCAACTGCCGCTGGGAGTGCGACGGTCTGCCGTTCTTCGCCGGCGAGGAGGACTGCTGCATCAACGCCGGCACGATCCTGATCGGTACCTACCTGGGCGTCGACGTCGACCCGGTGGTGCAGGGGCTTCTGGCCCACCAGATGCCGGATGGTGGCTGGAACTGCTGGGCCGAGACGCCGCCGGCGCCGTCATCGTTCGCAAGCACCCTCGACGTGATCGACGCCCTGCTGAGGTGGGAGCGCCATACCGGCGGAGCTGAGGAGGTCCGCCGGGCTCGTCGGAACGGCGAGGAGTACTTGCTCCGGCGCAACCTCTTCCGGTCGTTACGCACGGGCGAGGAGGTCAACCCTGAGTGGGCGATGTTCTCCTACCCCCCACGCTGGCAATACGACCTGCTCAAGGCCACGGAGTACTTCGCCCTGCGTGGTGGCACTCCGGATCCGCGGCTGGCCGAAGCGATCGAGCGCGTGCGCGCGAAGCGCCGACCCGACGGGCGATGGCTGCTCGAGAACACCCACGCCGGCGCGGTCCACTTCCGGTTCGAGGAACCCGACGGCACGCCAAGCCGGTGGAACACCTTGAGGGCGCTGCGGGTACTGCGCTGGTACGACGCGTCCGCCCCCACCCGGTAGCGCGGGCCAGGCGTCTTGACGACAACAGACCTGCAACCAAGCAAGGCGCACCACCGAGGCGCGACCAGGGCCGTCCCGCTCCCCGGAGCCGCACGGAGCCCCGTGCGAGAATGCGGCGCACCCCATGCGACGAACTCTCATCGGCATGAGCGCGCGGACACCCGCAGGCATCAGCGGACGTCCGTAGCGCACCTCGCGGCAGTTTCTGTCGTCTCACTACCCACCTCCCGCGCCTGGACCCACTGGCACTCGTGCGGCTCGAATCTTCGGTGTCAGGCGATGTTGGCTGGGCCTGGTTAGGCCTGGTGGTTGCTGGCTCGGATTAGGTCAGCGGCGCGCTCGGCGATCATGACGGTCGGCGCGTGGGTGTGGCCGCGGATGATCCGTGGCATCACCGACGCGTCCACTACCCGCAGCCCGTGCAGGCCGCGGACCCGCAGCTCACAGTCCACCACCGCGGCATCATCGGTGCCCATGCGGCAGGTGCCGACCGGGTGGTATGCCGTCTGGGCGTTTTCCCGGATGAGCGTCTCCAGCTTCGCGTCATCGACCTTGCCCGGATAGGGCGCCATGGGGGCTCCGACGTAGGGGCGCAGCGCGGCGGTGTCGCACAGCCGTTCGGCGATGCGCACGCCGGCAACGAGACCGCGCAGGTCCGACTCGGCGGTGAGGTAGCCGGGGTCGATGACCGGCGGCTCCGCCGGGTCGTCACTGGCAAGGCTGATGTCGCCGCGGCTGTCCGGTTGCAGGTGCACCACCCCCACGGTCACTCCGTGGCCGGGTGGAGCGGTCAGGCCCTCTCCCAGGAGCGGTACCGGGAGCCAGATGAGCTCAAGGTCGGGGGCGGCCAGCGCTGGGTCGGTGCGGACGAAGGCGACTGCCTCGTTCACGCTGGAGGTGAGCATCCCGCGGCGCGCGAGCAGGAACCGGACGAGTTGGACCGGGGAGTCGGCAGCGAAGAGTGTGATCGGCTTCGGGCAGTGAAGAACGACCCCGCAGGCCAGGTGGTCCTGCAGGTTCGCACCGACACCCACAAGGTCGTGGCGCCGCTCCACGCCGGCAGCGCGCAGCTGGTCGGCGTCGCCGATGCCCGAGAGCATGAGGAGCTGTGGTGAGTTGACGGCGCCGGCGCTGAGGATCACCTCGCTGGTGGCGGTGACTCGCTGGGTAACACCGGCCTCATCGCGGTACTCCACACCGATGGCACGGGTCCCGTCGAGCAGAATCCGCAGGGCGTGAGCCCCGGTGAGGACGGTGAGATTGGGCCGCCGCCTGGCGGGCCGCAGGTAGGCGTCCGAGGCGCTGTGCCGCAACCCGCGGCGCTGAGTTACCGGGGTGGGCGAGTACCCGGTGTTGTCCGGCTCGTTGAGCTCGCCGAGACGGCGCAGGCCCAGCTCGGCACAGGCAGCCAGGAACGCCGCAGTGGTCGGGTTGGGGTCGCGCAGCTCGGAGATGAACTGCGGTCCCGTGGTGCCGTACACCCCGCCAGTGTTGCTACCCACCCGGTGCTCGGCGCGCTGGAAGTACGGCAGCACCTCGTCATAGGACCAGCCGGGACAACTTTGCGCCCAGCCGTCGTAGTCGGCGCGGTGCCCGCGGGTCCACGCCTGCCCGTTGATCGATGACGAACCGCCCAGGGTCCTGCCACGAGGCCAGTACACCTCCCGGTCCGACAATCGCGGCTGCTTGGTGGTGCGGTAGTTCCAGTCGTACTCGGTCTGGAGGAGTTCGGTGAACGCCGCCGGTATACGGATCTCCCGCTTGCGGTCCGACCCGCCGGCTTCAAGCAGAGCAACCTGGCACGCGGGGTCGGCAGAGAGCCGGTTGGCCAGCACACAGCCCGCCGACCCGGCGCCCACGATGACGTAGTGATAATTCCCGGCAGCCATCACATCTCCGGACCACAGGAGGTCCGGACTTCTCCCCCAGTTCTACCGCGGGGTCAACGATGCGGGCAAGAAGCGCCGAGGCCAATCAGGCGTGGCAATACAGCCGAGGATTCCCCCGGCCTCGTAGCACTCTCCCATGAGCCCACCTGTGAGCCAGGCAGCGCGCACGAACGACCTCACGGCCTGCGCGTATGTGATGAGAGATGCTTGGACTGCGGCGCCAATGCCCGGTGAAGCAGCCCTCTCGCCAGGCGCACGCTCATCGGCATGGTCGGGCGGTTCGTGCACGCCGACAGGCGGTATGACGCACCTCGCAGGCGCGCGACCGCGACGAAGGACGTTGCTGTCGGCTCAGTGGGACGCGTCCGCCCTGCGCCGCGCTCAGTGGCGAGCGGTGCCGCTCCGCTGTAGGCCGATCATGAGGACTGCTAGGCCAACCAGCAGTTCTGTGAAGACCGCAGAGTCAGCACCTTGCTTCAGTCCGAACCCGACGAGCAACGCGAGCGCGAACGCAACGACCGCGCCGACGACTGCCTGGGTCTTGGTGGTGGCCGGTCCGAAGATGCTGGCGCGGAAGCTCATGGCCGGAGTCTGGCACTGGCCGGGGATAGGGGCCTGGCGGGTTTCGGACCGAGCATGCAATAGGGGTAATGGCTCGTCGTCCGCACTGATTGAGGCAAAGTCCCCCTCATCGGCCATGAGAATGCGTCCTGAACGCGGCGGAGTGACGCAGGCTCAGACCGCGCCGGTGCCCGGCGGAATGGTGCAGCCAAGGCTGCGTCTTGAGGCATGGGGGACACGTGCCGGCGCAGGTTGTCGACCGCCCATGAAGGATTGATGGAGCCCGGGCGAAGGGTCGGAGGACGATCTGTTCGGACGAGTAGGGCCGGGCATTTCGCGTGCCCGTTACACGTCGTGGAGCTCACCGACGAGTGTGATGAGCAGAGAATCATGCTGGGTCGTGTCAGGCGCGAACACACGCGCCGTAGGAGTGCGTCCGGCCTCGTAGTACAGGCTGACCGGCGCCGTCACATAGCCGAGGTCGGGGTGGGACTTGGTCACGAAGTACGTCACGCTGTTGCCCTCCAGCACGATGGTGTCGTTGGCCCGGCCGAGCTGGGCCGACACACTGGTAAGCAACAAGCGCTTGCCGGCAGGAACCGTCGGAAATGTGAACTGGCACTGGTGGCCGGGGCAGGTCGCCGAATCGCTGACGACGGCGGTTGCCTGGTACGGCGCGACTGACGGGCTCATGCCGCAACAGCGTATTCCTGCGATCGCTGGGGCGGAATGGCTCACCTCATCACGGCATGACCGGGCGCGGTCGGCTGCTCTTCGTCAGTGCGCGCGCCGGTAGTGCAGGGCGACCGCGCCGTTGCGGAGTGGCTCCGCCGAGACCAGATCGAGCCGTCGCGTGTCTGGCAGCCCGCTCTCGAACAGGGTCGGGCCGTGGCCGGCGATCCTGGGGTGGACGAGGAACTGGTACTCGTCGATCAGATCCAGCCGGTCGAGTTCGGTTGCGAGTTTGCCGCTGCCGAGGAGAACGCCGGCCGGAGTCGCATCCTTGAGCTTCTCCACCGCCGTACGCAGGCCGCCCGTGAGGTGGTGACTGTTGGTCCACGAGAAGTCCGATCGCGTCGACGACACGACGTACTTCGGCTTGGCCTCCAGCTTGACTGCCCACTCGCGTATCGCCGGGGGCGCCTCCTCGTCGCCGCGGGCAACCGCCGGCCAGTAGCTCTCCATCATTTCGTATGTGACGCGGCCCCACAGCATCGCTCCGCCGTCGTCAAGGAGGCGGGTGAAGAAGGCGTGCGTCTCGTCGTCGGCGATCCCCACTTGGTGGTCGACGCAGCCGTCCAGGGTGACGTTGATGCTGAAGGTCAGAAATCCCATGCCGCGAGCGTAAAGCCGTTCCATCGCCCGCGGATGCCAGGCGCCCGCGATCGGCGGCCTCCGGCAGTGCCGCCTTGGCAGACGCCAACTAGCGCCCGCGCTGCCATCGGGAAAAGGCGATTGCCTACTGAGCGCCTAGGAACGCTCATCGGCATCAGAGTCCGCTCACCCCGCACCGCCAGGCGGTGAGATGACGGTTCAGACTCGCGGCGGCTCCCGGCGGATTGACGCGGGTGGAGGTCGCCGGATCCGGGCGGACCGCGCACTCTACTGCGGCCTGAGAGGGCCTTCTTGCTCAGTCCATCTGGCTGCCAGCCGAAGGGGAAGTACGAGCACCGAGCATGCGGCTGGCTGGCATGGTTGCAGCTTTGATGGCCGCGTCGCTGGCTGAAGGGGGCGGGTGCCGCACGGAGGGACGCTGCTGATTCTCCGATGAAACGAGCGCCGTCCCCGGGGCACTGATTTCGAAACGCGTCGCTGGTGCTCAGCGAGATTGGCGATGTCGCGGTGGATCCGATCATCGGCCATGAGCAGTACGTGCGCCAGGTCTCGCCCAGCGGGAAGTGGCACATCCGGTTAACTGGGGCAGGTTGCGTGACTCGACTTTTCGGAGCGCCTCGAGCTCGCGTCGGAAGCCGTGACGTGCGTGCGTCTCGTTCCCAGGCCTCGGCGGGGAAACCTTGACAACAAGGGTGGCGCCAGATGCGTCGGTGGCCAAGAACGCTTCAGCGAACCCACCGGAGCCGAGCGGTCGGGTGACGACATACGGACCGAACGCTCGCAGTGGGATCGGCATGCGCGCAGGATATGTCCGGCGGAGCAGATGCCAGCCGGGTCCAGCATCATGAAGCTGTCGGAGACACTCGTCGGGTCCAGCGACGCGGTCGCGCACAAGCGGCGGACAGACGCACCGTTCGGATCGCGGTGCGGATCCGGGCGCTGCGATGAACGCGTCGTCAGGAAGCCCGGCCGGTCGTTCAGTCGTCGCTGATGGCCGAGTGGCTGGGGTCTCGGGGTGTTGTGGTCCAGCTGGCCAGGAGGTCGAGGGCGTGTTGTGTCGGTGAGCCGGGTTCGGCGGTGTAGGTGAGCAGGCTTTGGCCGTCGGCTCCGGGTAGTGGAACGAACTCGAAGGGGAGGTCGAGCTCGCCGACGGTGGGGTGGTGGATGACCTTCCGACCGGTGAGGTGGAGGCGGACGTTGTGGTCGGCCCACCGCGTGGTGAACTCCTCGCTGCGAGTGGACAGTTCGCCGATGAGGTCGGTGAGATCGCGGTCGTAGGGGTCTCGGCCGGCCTCGGTGCGCAGTATGGCCACGGTGTCGTTGGCGGCCTTGTCCCAGTCGGACCAGAACTGGTTTGCCTTCGGGTTGAGGAAGAGGAAGCGTGCGTTGTTCGGGGGGTGGGTGACCTCGTCGTAGATCGGTGCGTACAGGGCGCGCCCGAGCTCGTTCGAGGCGAGCAGGTCGAGCCTGCCGTTGAGGACGAACGCGGGTGTTCCGAGCATGGAGTCGATGATCCGCTGGATCGTCGGCCGGACTCGCTGGACCGGGCGGCGGCGACGCGGCGGGCGAGTGCTGCTGGCGGCGCGGAGCAGGTCGAGGAGGTGGCTTCGCTCGGCCTCATCGAGCTGCAAGGCGTGGACGATCCCCTCGACCACACCGTCGGAGATGCCGGTGGCGTCGCCGCGCTCCAGACGCACGTAGTACTCACTCGAGATACCCGCGAGCATCGCGGCCTCCTCCCGGCGCAGGCCGGGGACGCGTCGACGGGCGCTCTCGAAGACCGGAAGGCCTGCCTGCTGGGGTGTGATGCGGGCCCGGCGGCTGGTCAGGAACTCCCGGATCTGGACGCGCACGTCCCCGCGCACGTCCGGATCCTGACCGCTCGCCATGTCTTCACCCTACGGACCTGACCTGCTGTGAGGGGGTCACTGCGAGTACCACTCTTGACCGTGCCTTCCTCCGTGCTCGAGCAGCGAGTTCTGTGGACGTCGTCGGGAACACCGACTACCCAGCAGCGAAGGAAGAGCAACTGCCGTGAAGCACATCTACCTGGGAGGCCTCGAGGTCTCACGCATCGGCCTCGGCGCCATGACCATGGCAGGCACCTACACCAGCGAGGGCGCCGTCGACGACGCCGAATCCATCCGCACCATCCACCGTGCCCTCGACCTCGGCGTCACCCACATCGACACCGCAGAGGTCTACGGCCCGTTCCACAGCGAGGAAGTCGTCGGGCGCGCCGTGAAGGGTCGCCGCGACCAGGTCGTGATCGCCACCAAGTTCGGACTGGTCTCACACGCGAACGGCGAACCGAGCCCGGGCGTCATGGACAGCAGCGCCACCAACATCCGCGCCGCGGTCGAAGGGTCGTTGCGGCGCCTCGACACCGACTACATCGACCTGTACTACCAACACCGGGTCGACCCGAACACCCCCATCGAAGAGACCGCCGGCGCCGTGCGCGACCTGGTCACCGAAGGCAAGGTCCTCCACTTCGGGCTCTCCGAAGCCAGCCCCGAGACCATCCGCCGAGCCCACGCAACCCACCCCGTCACCGCCTTGCAGACCGAGTACTCGCTGTGGACCCGCGACCCCGAAGACGAGATCCTGCCCCTCCTGCGCGAGCTCGGTATCGGCTTCGTCCCGTATTCCCCACTCGGACACGGCCTGCTCACCGGCCAGATCCGCTCCGTCGACGACTTCCCCGAGGACGACTGGCGCAAGACCAACCCGCGCTTCACCGGCGAGAACTTCACCCGCAACCTCGCCATCGTCGACGAAGTCAGGGCCATCGGCGCCGAGATCGGCGCGACCCCGGCACAAACCGCACTGGCCTGGCTCCTGACCCGCGGCGAAGACATCGCCCCCATCCCCGGCACCCGCCGCGTCGCTCGCGTCGAGGAAAACACCGCCGCCGACAGCCTCGAACTCACCGCCGACCAGCTCGAACGCCTCAACACCCTAACGCCCGCCGCCGGCGACCGCCACGACGAAGCCAACATGGCATCTATCGACAGGTGATCATCGCCAGCTCGACGGCACGCCGTGATCGTGCGAATGGCTCCTGCCGACCGGTCATCGGGTTCACTCGATGTCGAGGCGCCCTGTCGGTGTCACCACGAAACGTCACAAGAACCTAAGAAGAGGAGCGCGCCGCGATGCGTCAGGTAGTCATGCACGGCCCCGGGGACGTCCGAGTCGAGGACCGCGAAGACCCCAGGATCATCGAGCCGACCGATGCGATCATCCGCCTCTCGGCGACCTGCATCTGCGGCAGCGACCTTTGGCCCTACCGCGGCGCCGAGCCGGTCGACCACCAGGTGATGGGCCACGAGTACGTCGGCGTCGTCGAGCAGATCGGCTCCGACGTCCGCGCCGTCAAGGTCGGCGATTTCGTCGTCGGCTCGTTCTGGGCCTCCGACAACACCTGCGAGATCTGCCGGTCCGGCTACCAGGCGTACTGCACCAACCGGGTGCTGGTGGGCGCCCTCGGCACCCAGTCCGAGCTCGCCCGCATCCCCCTCGCCGACGGCACCCTGGTCGCAACCCCCGGCATGCCGGAGCCCGACCTCATCCCCTCCCTGCTGGCCGCCTCCGACGTTCTCGGCACCGGCTGGTTCGCCGCCGTCGCCGCCGAAGCCGGACCCGGCAAAACCGTCGCGGTCGTCGGCGACGGCGCAGTGGGCCTGCTCGGCATCCTCGCCGCCCAGCAACTCGGCGCCCAACGCATCATCGCCTTCAGCCGCAACGCCGACCGCCAAGCACTCGCCCGCGAGTTCGGCGCCACCGACATCATCGAAGAGCGCGGCGAAGCCGGTGTCGCCAAGGTCAAGGAGCTCACCAACGGCCTGGGTGCCCACTCCGTCATCGAAGCCGTCGGCACACAGGAAGCCATGATGCAGGCCATCCACTCCACCCGCCCCGGCGGACACGTCGGGTTCGTCGGCGTCTCCCACGACGTCGCGATCCCCGGCGACGAGCTCTTCATGGCCGGCGTCCACGTCCACGGCGGCCCGGCCCCGGTGCGGCAGTACCTGCCCCTGCTGATCCAGCTCGTCTGGGATCGCAAGATCAACCCCGGCAAGGTCTTCGACCTCACCCTCCCGCTCGAGAAGGCAGCCCAGGGCTACCAGGCCATGGACCAGCGCACCGCCACCAAGGTCCTGCTCACCCTCTGACCCGCCAGCAAGAAACCTGATGCGCCACGATGTCCGCGACAACCCCGTCTCGCGAGCTGCTGACCGCAGTCTTGTACGTGGCCGTTGGCCTGGCCGCCGCCGCCGCTTGCGACGCCGGCGCGAGAGTACGGATCTCGGCTAGATCCGGGCGTCACGCGAGTCGAGAGGGGCCGCGTCTATCTGGGCGGTGTGACGCGGCCCATGGCGAGCTCTCTCATAGCCAGGAGAGGGCGGCGGGATGCCCGACGAAGGACCTGTGGAAGCCGGGGCATGGACTGTCGGTGGTCGCGCCTAGCGTGTGAGCCATGAGGGATCTCGGGCTCGATGCGGGTGGTGGTGCGACGCTGGTCGCGCTGCCGTCGGCGGGCGAGGTCGGGTCCTGGACCCGGCGGCTGGCCGGAGGCGCAAGGGGACTCGACGACGCCGAGCTCATCGATCTGATCCGCGCGCTGGAGGAGCTGAAGTGCGCGGCGGAGGGGGCGCAGGCCGAGGCGACCGCCGCGTTCGACCGCTCGCAGCGGGCGGCGGCGGCCCGGCGTGGAGTGCCCCAGGAGCGCCAGGGTCGCGGGATCCCCGAGCAGGTCGCGCTCGCGCGCCGGGAGTCCCCGCACCGCGGGAAGCGCCACGTCGGGCTCGCGAAGGTGCTGCCGGCCGAGCTGCCCTGCGCCTACGAGGCGTTCCGGGCCGGCCGCGTCAGCGAGTGGAAGGTGACCCTGCTCGCGAGGGAGACGGCCTGCCTGTCGCTGGAGCACCGGATGCTCGTCGACGAGGCCATCGCCGGGGACGCGGCGAGGTTCGAGGCGATGGGCGACCGCGAGCTGGTGGGCGCGGTGCTCGACCTGGCGTGCCGGTTCGACCCGGGGTCCGTGGCCGAGCGCCGCCGTCGCGCGGAGGCAGACCGACACACGACGCTCCGTCCGGCCCCCGACACCATGACCTGGCTCGGCGCGCTGTTGCCGGTCAAGGACGGCGTCGCGGTGCACAAGGCCCTGCTCGACGAGGCCGACCGGCTCAAGGCGGCCGGTGACGAGCGCTCACGCGGCGCGATCATGGCCGACACGCTCGTGCGCCGCGTCCTCGCTCCCCACATCGCTGACACGACCGGCCTCGCCGAGCTGCCGCTGCTCATCCACGTCGTGGTCCCCGACACCGTGCTGCTCGGTGACAGCGACGGCAGCGGCCACGTCGCCGGCTACGGCCCCGTGCCCGGCGACCTGCTGCGGGAGTGGATCGCCGACCACGCCGAGCAGGGCGTCGCGGACTGGGTGCGCCGCCTCTACCAGCAGCCCGCGACGCGCGAGCTGGTCGCCATGGACCAGAACGGCCGGCGGTTCGAGGGCGGGCTGGCCGACTTCCTCCGCCTTCGTGACCAACGTTGCCGCAACCCGTGGTGCAACGCGCCGATCCGCCACCTCGACCACGCCGAGGATGCGGCCAAGGGCGGCCCGACCAGCGCCCACAACGGCCAGGGCCTCTGCGAGGGGTGCAACCACGCCAAGCAGGCGGACGGCTGGAGCGCGCGGTCGCTGGACGGCCCGGTGCACACGATCGAGATCATCACCCCGACCGGCCACCGCTACCTCTCGACGGTTCCGACGACCGGCCCGCCGCTGTGGATGGAGATCTACCCGCAGGCGCGACGCGTCGCCTGACGGGCTACTCGGGCCGTCCGTCGAGGAACATCCGCAGCCGCGTGCGCGTGTGCTCCTCGCCGCTGACCTCGGGGTTGTTGAGCGCCCGACACACCCAGCCCAGCCGCAGCGCCGGCGGCACGGCGTCGCGCAGCTCGGGCCGGTCCGGGGCGTAGCGCGCCAGGTAGCTGTCGACGTACGGCCAGATGTCCTCGGAGTCGGCCACGTCGTCGAGCCCCCACGCCACGCCACCCTCCAGCGTCACCGACATCGTGAAGAACGGGTGCGAGATCACCGCGTCCCCCCAGTCGAGGATCAGGTTGCGACCGTCCTTCACGAACACCTGGCCGTCGTGGAGGTCGTCGTGCTGGAGCGTCTCCGCCACGGCGTACGACGCCAGCTCGTCGACCAGGTCGCGGACCCGCCCCACCGCGTCGCGGAACCGCGGCTCCACCTCGATGCGCTGCACCAGCTCGGCGTACCCATCGACCAGGGTGTGGAGCCGCAGGTCGGGGACGCCGGCGGCGACCAGCTCGTCGCCGTCGGGCTCCAGCGCCCGCGCCACGTCGGCCGCACCCGAGAGCACGTCGTGCCAGCGATCCAGGCTCCGCTCCTCGGCGGAAACCTCGCGGAGCCGGTCGCCGGCGTCGGCCATCAGCATCCAGCCCCGCTCGACGTCGCTGGCCAGCAGCGGCGGCACCCGGTCCGGCACGCGGGCCGAGACCCGCTCCACCACGCTCACCTCGTGGCGCAGCTCCGGCGTGTTCGCCTTGAACCACACCGGCCCCTCCGCGGTCGGGACCCGGAGCGCCGTCGCCCAGGTGCGGACGTGCGGCTGCTCCGGCTCGCCGGTGCGCTCCCGGCCGAGCTCGGCCAGCCGCTCGTCGACCCAGCCCACGGCCCCGGCCAGCCAGTCAGGGTCCTCCCACGGAGTGATCACGGGCGCTGAGTCTCCAGCACCCGGAACCCCTTCGCACTCGCAATTCGCTCGGTCGGGTAGCCCTGCTCCCCCAGCCAGCGCTGCAGCGAGTCCGCGCCCAGGTTCTTGCCGACGACCAGCACCGCGCGGCCGCCGGGCACCAGCCGGGGCAACCACGTGAGCAGCAGCTCGTGCAGCGCGGCCTTCCCGATCCGGATCGGCGGGTTCGACCAGAGCTCGTCGTACGTCGCGTCCGCGGGTACGCCGGGCGGTGTGGTCGCGGTGAACCGGTCGGCCAGGCCGAGGGCGGCGGCGTTCTCGTTGGCCAGCAGCACCGCCCGCTCGTTCACGTCGACCCCGGTCACCATGGCGCCCGGCACCGCGGCGGCGATGGCCAGCCCGATCACGCCGTACCCGCAGCCGAGGTCGAGGACCCGCCCGCCCGCGGGTGCCGACGGTCTCGCGGAACAGCACCGCCGTGCCGACGTCCACGCCGGCCCTGCGCGAAGACACCCGAGCCACTGTCGAGCGACAGCGAGTGGCCCCAGACCGAGGCGGTCACCGGCATCCGCCGGAACGGCACCGACGGGTCGGCGGAGAAGTAGTGCTCGTCCTCAGCCACGCCGCGTCCTGGTGATCTCGACGCGCGCGGCCAGCTCGGCGTCCGGCGGGTAGCCGACCTCCTCGAGGGTCAGCCCGTGCGCGGGCGCGACGGCCACCGCGGAGTCGCGCCGCTCCGCGGCCAGCACCTCGGCCGCCCATTCGACCGAACGGCGGCCCTCGCCGACGGCGAGCAGGCAGCCGACCAGCGAGCGCACCATGCTGTGGCAGAACGCGTCGGCCCGCACGTGCGCCACCAGCAGCCCGTCCGGCTCCCGCTCCCAGCGCAGGTCGATCAGGTTGCGGATCGTCGTGGCGCCCTCACGCTGCTTGCAGAACGCCGCGAAGTCGTGCTCGCCCAGCAGCGCCAGCGCGGCGGCGTTCATCAGCGCCTCGTCGACCGGCCGCGACCAGGCCAGCACCTGGCCGCGGCGCAGCGGGTCCACGACCTCGGGCCGGTCGGCCACCCGGTAGGCGTACCGCCGCCAGATCGCGGAGAACCGCGCGTCGAAGCCGTCCGGCGCCTCGACCGCGCGCTGCACGCGCACGTCGTCCTCCAGTACGCCGTTCAGCCGACGGGACAGCTGCTCGCGCGCCCTCGGGCAGCCCAGCCAGGTCGACGTGCACCACCTGACCGCGGGCATGCACCCCCGCATCGGTCCGGCCCGCACAGGTCAGCTCGACCTGCGGAGACGCCGCAGCACCGTCGCCAGCGCGGCCCCCAGCTCGCCCTCGACCGTCCGCAGCCCCGGCTGCGCGGCCCAGCCGTGGAAGCCGGCGCCGTCGTAGGCGACGTCGAGGCGGATCCGCACCCGCGCATCCTCTCAACTGACGGGGGATTGCCTCCGTCACTAGGCTGGAATGCGTGGCAGACCCCGCAATCATCCTGGTCTCCGAGCACCACGCCGACACCCTGCTCGAGGTGTTCTACCGCCGCTACGGGCACGACTACACGCTGCGCTCGGCCCGGTCCTGCACCGAGGCCGAGAAGCTCGCCCAGGAGCTCAAGGACTCCGGCGAGTCCGTGGCGCTGTTCGTCAGCGACTCCCGGCTACCCGACGTCCAGCACATGTTCGAGGCGGTGCACCGCTTCCGGCTCGTGGTGCCGACCGCGCGCCGCATCATCGCGGCGCACTGGGACCACTTCCTCGCACGACGCCGAGGAGCTGCGGCCGGGTCTGGCGCGAGGGCAAGTACGACGCCTACCTGCTGATGCCGCGCGGCAAGCGCGACGAGGAGTTCCACAACGCGATCAGCGAGCTGCTGTCGGACTGGACCTCGACCGTGCCCCAGCCCGAGGTGGTGAGCGCCAAGGTCATCTCGCCGGTCCACGACGCGCTCACCATGGGCATCCGTGACTTCCTCGACCGGATGGGCATGCAGAACAACCTCTACCACCCGGACGACCCGCACCTCCAGGAGTTCATGGCGGGCATCCGCGAGGAGCTCGGCGTCGAGGAGCTCCGCTACCCGGTCGTGTGGTCGCCCGCGCGAGTCGCGATCCAGGCCACCTCGGTCCGCGACGTCGCCCGGTCGATCTACCCCCGCACCGAGGAGGATGCCCGACGAGGTCGTGGACCTCGCGGTCGTCGGAGCCGGTCCCGCCGGGCTGGCCGCTGCCGTGTACGCCGCGTCGGAGGGGCTGACCGTCCGCGTCCTCGAGGCCGAGGCGGTCGGTGGCCAGGCCGGCACCAGCTCGATGATCCGCAACTACCTCGGCTTCCCGCGCGGCATCTCCGGGATGCGGCTTGCGCTGCGGGCCCGCAACCAGGCGATCCGCTTCGGGACCAGGTTCCTCACCGGCTGGGAGGTCACCGGGCTCGAGCCCGGCAGCGACGGCGAGCCGCACGTCCTGCGCTGCGACGACGACGAGGTCCGCGCCCGGGCGGTGCTGCTCTCCAGCGGTGTGGCCTACCGCAAGCTCGGCGTACCCGCGCTCGAGGAGCTGGTCGGCAACGGCGTCAACTACGGCGCCGCGATGACCGCGGGCCGGGAGATGGAGGGGTACGACGTCGTGGTGGTCGGCGGCGGCAACTCCGCCGGCCAGGCCGCGCTGCACCTCTGCCGGTTCGCGGCGTCGGTGACCATCGTGGTCCGGCGCCCGGCGCTGGAGGAGACCATGTCCGACTACCTCATCAAGGAGATCGGCTACCAGGAGCGCATCGAGGTGCTGACCTGCACCCGCGTCGTCGACGGCGGTGGCGAGGGCGCAGCTCGAGTGGCTGACCCTCGAGGACATCAACACCGGCGAGAAGACCCGCAAGCAGGCCCGCGGGCTGTTCCTGCTGCTCGGCGCCGAGCCGCGCTGCGACTGGCTGCCGCCGGAGCTGGCCCGCGACAAGAACAGCTTCGTGCTGACCGGCCGCGACGTGCCGCGCGACCAGTGGGTCGACGGACCGTCCCCCGGCCAACCTGGCCACCACCGTGCCGGGCATCTTCGCGGCCGGTGACATCCGCTCCGGCTCGATGAAGCGGGTGGCCGCGGCCAGCGGCGAGGGCGCCTCCGCCGTACCCCTCGTGCACGCCTTCCTCGCGCCCGCGCCCGAGGACGCGGTGGTGGCCGCCCCAGTGTCGTAGCGCCGCATCTAGAGCTCGTGCCGGTACGGCGGGTCCGCGCCCGGGCGGGAGACCGTGACGGCCGCGGCCCGCGCGGCGTGCTCGAGCACCTCGGCCACCTCGGCGCGCGGCAGCGCGGCCAGCGCCGCGCGACCCTCGGCACCGAGCCGCCCGCGCTCCCAGAGCGCGTCGAGGAGACCCGCTCCGAAGGTGTCGCCGGCGCCGATGGTGTCGGCCACCCGCACCGGCCGCGACGCGACCTCCACCGGGGCCTCGCGGTCCACCCAGAGCGCTCCCTCGGCGCCGCGGGTCACCACGACCACGGCCGGCCCGAGCTCGAGCAGCGCGGCCGCGGACTCGGCGTACGGCCGGTCCGGGTAGAGCGTCTCGAGGTCCTCGTCGCTCGCCTTGACCAGGTCGGCGACCGCCACCATCCGCTCGACCCGCGCCACGAGGTCCGGCCCGGTGCCGGTCACGGTGGGACGGGCGTTGACGTCGTAGGTGATCGTCGAGCGCTCGCGCAGCCGGCCGAGCAGGGCGAGCACGTCGTCGGCACCGGGCAGCAGCACCGCCCCGAGCGAGCAGGTGTGCGCGACCAGCGGGTCCTCGTCCGGGTCCAGCGGCAGCAGCCGCCAGTCGATGTCGAAGGTGTACTCCGCGGCGCCCGACGTCCCGATCGTCGCCTCCGCGGTCGAGGTGTGCGCCACCGCGCCCGGGTCGCAGGCCAGGGCCACGCCCGGCGCGCTCGAGGTAGGTGGCGACGAGCTCGCCGTGGTGGTCGCGCGGCGAAGCACGTCGCCAGCCGGGTCGGTCGCCCCAGCCGGGCCAGCGCCACGGCCACGTTCGCCGCGCTGCCGCCGGCGTACTCGTGCCGGCGACCGCTCGGGGTCTGCACGATGTCGACCAGCGACTCCCCCACCACCAGCACGCCGCGCTCCATGGCCTGTCTCTACCACTCGCTGGTGCAAGGATGGGAGCGTGTCCGAACTGACCAGCACCGGGCGTGGCGCCAGGATCCTCGGGCTCGGGGCCCTGACGGACCTGATCACCGGCATCGTGCTGTCCGCCGTGGGGGTGTCGTCCGACAACCAGGTGCTCACGATCGTCGGCGTGGTCCTGCTCATCTCCGGTGCCGGGATGCTCGCCTTCGTGGTCTGGGTGCGGAACAAGCCCGAAGCGCTGTGAGCTCCTATGTCCTGTACGGCGCCGGGGCCGTCGGCGGCGTGATCGGCGGCCGGCTGTCCCTGGCCGGCCACGACGTCACGCTGGTCGCGCGCGGCGAGCACCTGGCCCGGATCCTCGCGGACGGGCTGGTGCTCGACACCGCCGAGGGACGGCACGCCGTCCGGGCACCCGCGACCGACACCGCGGCAGGAGTCGACTGGCGCGACGACACCGTCGTCGTGCTGGCGGTGAAGTCGCACCAGACCGAGGCCGCGCTCGCCGACCTGGTGCGGCACGCGCCCGGGACCGTGCCGGTGGTCTGCGCGCAGAACGGCGTCAGCAACGAGCCGGCCACGCTGCGCCGGTTCGCCCACACCTACGCGATCACGGTGATGCTGCCGTCGCAGCACCTCGAGCCGGGCGTCGTCGTCCAGGGCTGCCACCCGGTGCCGGGCATCCTCGACATCGGCCGCTACCCGACCGGCACCGACCAGGTGACCGAGCGCGTCTCCGACGACCTGCGCTCGGCCGGCTTCGAGTCGGTGCCGCGGCCCGACATCATGGCGTGGAAGTACCGCAAGCTCGTCACCAACGCCGTCGGCGACGTCTCGACCGTCCTTCCCGACGAGGCGGACGAGCTCAAGCCCCTGGTCCGCGCCGAGGCCGAGGCGGTGCTCGCCGCCGCCGGCGTACCGGTGGTCAGCCACGAGGCCGACCGCGAGCGCCGCGGCGACCTGCTCCAGGGTCGCCCCGACGTCGACGGGCCCAACTCGCTGGGCCAGAGCATCGAGCGCCGGACCGCGGGCACCGAGGTCGACTTCCGGGCCGGCGAGGTCGTGCTGCTCGGCCGGCTGCACGGCGTCCCGACCCCGGCCAACGAGCGGGTCCAGCTGGAGGTGCACCGGCGACGGAGTGTGACGCACCTTGGTGGACGCGGACGTCAACCGGCCTGGACGACGTGGGCGTCGGAGCCCGGGTAGGTCAGCCCCTCGTGGCCGTCGGACCAGCGCACGAGGTACGGCGGCGCACCGCCCGCACCCCGCACCTCGATGACCTCGCCCTCTCGGCGCGAGTCGTGGTCCGTCCTGCCCTCGATGACCAGGCGATCTCCCACCTTCGCTTGCATCGCGCACCTCCTCGCCACCACCTTGCTCCCACACCGCGGTGGCGACAACCCCGGAAATGACGCCGACCCGGCAGATGCTTTCTGCCGGGTCGACGTGCGTCGTGCTGGATCAGGCCTTGTCGGCGTCCTCGTCGGACTCCTCGGCCGGAGCCTGCCTCCGTGGCCTCGGCGACGGGCTCCTCGGCGGGCGCCTCCTCGGTGGTCTCCTCAGCGGGAGCCTCCTCGGTGGTCTCCTCGACCTCGGCCTCGGCGATCACGCTCTCCTCGGGCGACGCCTCCTCGGCGAGCTCGGTCGGAGCCTCGACCTCCTCGGCGGCAGGCGCCGCGGTGGCCTTCTCGGGCTCGGCCTTCTTCGACGCCGCCTGCTTGGTCCGGGCCGGCTTCGGGTCGTACTTCTCGGTCACCAGCTCGATGACCGCCATGGGGGCGTTGTCGCCCTTGCGCGGTCCGATCTTGGTGATCCGGGTGTAGCCACCCGGCCGCTCCTCGAAGGTGGGCGCGATCTCGGTGAACAGCATGTGCACGACCGACTTGTCGCGGATGGTCTTGAGGACCTCGCGCCGGTTGTGCAGGTCGCCCCGCTTGGCCTTGGTGATCAGCTTCTCGGCGACCGGCCGCAGCACGCGGGCGCGCGCCTCGGTGGTGGTGATCCGGCCGTGCTCGAACAGCGCCGTGGCGAGGTTCGAGACGATCAGCTTCTGGTGGGCGGGGCTGCCGCCGAGGCGGGCACCCTTCTTGGGAGTGGGCATCGTGAACTCTCAATCTCTCCGGCCGTGTCAGGTACCGGGGTAGACGGCCCGGGCGGGCCGATTTGGGTGAGTCAGAGCTGCTCGTCCTCGACGTACGCGTCGTCGTAGTCGTCCTCGCCGTACGCCGCCAGGGCCGCGTGCGGGTCGAAGCCGGGCGCGCTGTCCTTGAGCGACAGGCCCATCTCCTGGAGCTTGGCCTTGACCTCGTCGATCGACTTCGCACCGAAGTTGCGGATGTCGAGCAGGTCCTGCTCCGAGCGGCTGATGAGCTCACCCACGGTGTGGATGCCCTCGCGCTTGAGGCAGTTGTAGGACCGGACGGTCAGCTGCAGGTCCTCGACCGGAAGGGCGAGGTCGGCAGCCAGCTGCTCGTCGACCGGCGACGGGCCGATGTCGATGCCCTCGGCCTCGACGTTCAGCTCGCGGGCCAGGCCGAACAGCTCGACCAGGGTCTTGCCGGCCGAGGCGATCGCGTCGCGGGGACGGATCGACGGCTTGGTCTCGACGTCGATGACCAGCTTGTCGAAGTCGGTGCGCTGCTCGACTCGGGTGGCCTCGACCTTGTAGGTGACCTTGAGGACCGGGCTGTAGATCGAGTCGACCGGCATCCGGCCGATCTCGTTGTCGGCGCCCTTGTTCTGGACGGCCGACACGTAGCCGCGGCCACGCTCCACGACCAGCTCCATCTCCAGCTTGCCCTTGTCGGACAGGGTGGCGATCTTGAGGTCGGGGTTGTGCACCTCGACGCCGGCCGGCGGGGTGATGTCGGCGGCGGTCACGTCACCGGCACCCGACTTGCGCAGGTACATGGTGACCGGCTCGTCGTGCTCCGAGGAGACGACGAGGCCCTTCAGGTTGAGGATGATCTCGGTGACGTCTTCCTTGACGCCCTCGATGGTCGAGAACTCGTGGAGGACGGAGTCGATCCGGATGCTCGTGACCGAGGCACCGGGGATCGACGACAGCAGCGTGCGGCGAAGGGAGTTGCCGAGCGTGTAGCCGAAGCCGGGCTCCAGCGGCTCGATGACGAACCGCGAACGGAACTCGTCGACGGACTCCTCCGACAGGGTGGGGCGCTGTGCGATGAGCACTGGTTCTTTCCTTTCCGGGCTCGACCGCTATTTGACGGGCCCGAACATGTTGCGGCGGCGAAGGGTGAAGTTGTGTGTGTTGTGAGGACTACTTCTTGGAGTAGTACTCGACGATGAGCTGCTCCTGGACCGGGATGTCGATCTGGGCCCGGACCGGGACCGAGTGCACGAGGATCCGCATCCGGTTCGGCAGCGCCTCGAGCCACGCGGGGACGTGGCGCTCGCCGTGGGTCTCGCGAGCCACGATGAACGGCGTCATCTCCAGCGACTTCTCCCGGACGTCGATGACGTCGTGGGCGGAGACCTGGTACGACGGGATGTCGACCTTCTTGCCGTTGACCTTGAAGTGGCCGTGGGCCACCAGCTGGCGGGAGTGGCGGCGGGTCCGGGCGAAGCCGGCGCGGTAGACCACGTTGTCCAGGCGGCACTCCAGCAGCTGGAGCAGGTTGTCACCGGTCTTGCCGGCGCGACGCGAGGCCTCGGTGTAGTAGTTGTGGAACTGCTTCTCGAGGACGCCGTAGGTGTAGCGGGCCTTCTGCTTCTCGCGGAGCTGAAGCAGGTACTCGCTCTCCTTGATCCGGCCGCGGCCGTGCTGGCCGGGCGGGTAGGGACGACGCTCGTAGGCGGCGTCTCCTCCGACGAGGTCGACACCGAGACGGCGCGACTTCTTGGTCATGGGGCCGGTGTAACGGGCCATGTCAGTCTCTCCTTCTGTCTCGGGTCAGACGCGCCGGCGCTTGGGCGGGCGGCAACCGTTGTGGGGGGTGGGCGTGACGTCCTGGATGGTGCCGACCTCGAGGCCGATCGCACCCAGGGAGCGGATCGCGGTCTCGCGGCCCGAGCCCGGGCCCTTCACGAAGACGTCGATCTTCTTCATGCCGTGGTCCATCGCCCGGCGGCCGGCGGCCTCGGCGGCCATCTGCGCGGCGAACGGCGTGGACTTGCGCGAGCCCTTGAAGCCGACGGTGCCGGCCGAGGCCCACGAGATCACCGCACCGGTCGGGTCGGTGATCGTGACGATGGTGTTGTTGAACGTGCTCTTGATGTGGGCCTCGCCCTGAGCGACGTTCTTCTTCTCCTTGCGACGGACCTTCTTGGCCGTCGCGCGAGTCTTGGGGGGCATCTCTAGATCACTTCGCCTTCTTCTTGCCGGCAACGGTGCGCTTCGGGCCCTTGCGGGTGCGAGCGTTGGTCTTGGTGCGCTGACCGCGGACCGGCAGGCCCTGGCGGTGACGGCGGCCCTGGTAGGAGCCGATCTCGATCTTGCGGCGGATGTCGGCCTGGACCTCGCGACGGAGGTCACCCTCGATCTTGAAGTTGCCCTCGATCTCGTCGCGGAGCTTGACCAGCTCGGCGTCGCCGAGCTCGTGGACGCGAGAGTCGGGGTTGACGCCGGTCGCGGCGAGAACTTGCTGGGCGCGGGTACGGCCGATGCCGAAGATGTAGGTGAGTGCGACCTCGATGCGCTTGTCGCGCGGGAGGTCCACACCAACTAGGCGTGCCATGTGTGGTGTTTCCTTACGTCGTTCGCAGCGGTGTCGGTCGTGTCGCGTCCCTTTCCGTCCACTTCTGGATGGACGGGCTCCGGCCGTCTGCTCCGGAGGTGGCTTCACCCGTCCTGCGACGAGCTAGCGATCACGATGTGTGGTGTTCAGTTGTGCGGTGCTGGGTGGTGCTGGGTGGTACGAGGCGCGCTGCTCAGCCCTGGCGCTGCTTGTGACGCGGGTTGTCGCAGATCACCATGACGCGGCCGTGGCGACGGATCACCTTGCACTTGTCACAGATGGCCTTGACGCTGGGGTTGACCTTCATGAGGGCCTCTTCTGAATCGGCTGGACGTTACTTGTAGCGGTAGACGATGCGACCACGGGTGAGGTCGTACGGCGAGAGCTCCACCACCACGCGGTCCTCGGGGAGGATCCGGATGTAGTGCTGGCGCATCTTGCCGCTGATGTGCGCGAGAACCTTGTGCCCGTTGCTCAGCTCCACGCGGAACATCGCGTTGGGGAGGGCCTCCACTACGGTGCCCTCGATCTCGATCACGCCTTCTTTCTTCGGCATGTCCTCCACAATCCGTTGTTGGTGCTGGTGTCTACCGGTCGGCCCGCGAACCTCTCAGCCCTGCTACTTTCACCGAGCTGGGTGGACCTCATGCAGCCGTCCGTGACTCCTCATTTCCCCGGCACACGTCGAGACCCGCTTGAGCGAGGTCGAGACCTGCGTCCGGGCAGCCGCGAGGCGCCACCAGACAGACCCATGTTGGGCCGACGTGCCAGTCTAGTCAGTCGGCGGCCGAATCCCTAAATTGCCGGGGCCAGCAGCCGCAGCGTCTCCTCGCGGGCCGGGCTGAGCGTGGGATCGGTGCCCACGTGGGCGGCCGCGACCGGGTGGACCATCACCTCGTCCACGTCGTACGTCGCGGCGAGGGACTCGAGCTGGGCGCGGGCCGAGTCGGGGTCGCCGACGACCCAGCGGGAGCGCATCGCGTCCACCAGCGGGCGGTGCGCGTCGGGCAGGTCGACCTTCTCGGCCTCCTCGACCAGGAGCTGCGGTCCGAGCGGGGCGCCGGTGCGGAGCGCCACCATCATCAGGAGGTTGGGCAGCGCCCGCCGCTCGGCCTCCTCGGCGGACTCGGCCACCACGGCGTTCACGGTGAGGAAGGTCCGCGGCTCGGCCAGCTCGGGCGACGGGCGGAACGAGGAGCGGTAGAGCTCGAGCGCCTCTGCGGTGCCGGACCCGGAGAAGTGGTGGGCGAAGACGTAGGGCATCCCCTTCTCGGCGGCCAGCCGGGCCGAGTAGTCGGAGGAGCCGAGCAGCCAGATCGTCGGGACGGTCCGGGCGACCGGCGTCGCCTTCAGCGCGTGGGTGCGGCCGGCCACGCTGAGCCCGACGCCGGACGGCTCCATCATCGCCAGGATGTTGTCGACGTACTCCGGGAACCGCGAGACCGCCTCGTCGGTGACTCCGCCGGCGCCGTGGCGCAGCGCGAACGACGTCACCGGGTCGGTGCCGGGTGCGCGGCCGATCCCGAGGTCGATCCGGCCGGGGTAGGCGGCCTCGAGCAGCGCGAACTGCTCCGCCACCACCAGCGGCGCGTGGTTGGGCAGCATCACCCCGCCGGAGCCCACGCGGATCCGTGCGGTCGCCGAGGCGACCAGTCCGACCAGCACCGGCGGGTTGGTCGCCGCCACCGCCGGCATGTTGTGGTGCTCGGCCAGCCAGTAGCGGTGGTAGCCCAGCTCGTCGGCGGTCCGGGCCAGCGCCAGCGTGGCCGCGCAGCGCGTCGCCCGTCGCCTGGTCGGTGCGCACCGGGACCAGGTCCAGGACGGAGAGGTTCAAGGGGCTCACCAAGGAACAACGGCCCGACGGGCGCCGGCTATTCCGCCGCAGCGCGCCGGTCGCGGGAGTCCTTGGCCAGGCTGAGGATCGTCGTCACGCCCAGGATGCTGACGATCGCGACCAGCGAGAGCCAGATCGGGAGCTCCGGCGCCCAGTGCACGGGCTCGCCACCGTTGATGAACGGCAGCTCGTTCTCGTGCAGCGCGTGCAGGATCAGCTTCACGCCGATGAACGCGAGCAGCACCGCGAGGCCGTAGGACAGGTAGACCAGCCGCTTGAGCAGGTCGCCGATGAGGAAGTAGAGCTGGCGCAGCCCCATCAGCGCGAACACGTTCGCGGTGAAGACGAGGTAGGGCTCCTTGGTGAGGCCGTAGATCGCCGGGATCGAGTCGAGCGCGAACAGCAGGTCGGTCATGCCGAGCGAGAGCACGACGATGAACATCGGCGTGTAGAGCCGCTTGCCGTTCTCCTTGACGGACAGCTTCACGCCGTTCCACTTGTCCGTCACCGGGAGGTGGGTCTGGGCGTACTTCACGATCCGGGGCTGGTCGTAGTGCTCGCCGTCCAGGTCGTCGTCCTTGGCGAGCTTGTACGCCGTCCAGATCAGGAACAGTCCGAACAGGTAGAAGACCCAGCTGAACTGGTTGATCGCGGCTGCGCCGACAGCGATGAAGATTCCGCGCATCACCAGCGCGATCACGATGCCGATCAGGAGCGCGGTCTGCTGGTACTGCCGCGGCACCTGCAGCTTGGCCATGATGATGATGAAGATGAAGAGGTTGTCGACGGAGAGCGAGTACTCCGTCAGCCAGCCCGCGAAGAACTCGCCGCCGTACTGCGCGCCGGCGAAGTACCAGACGCCGATCCCGAAGAGCACCGCCGCGCCGATGTAGAACACGAGGTCGCGCGAGACCTCCTTGGTGGACGGCTCGTGCGGCCGGCGGCCGATGATGAGCACGTCGACCATGAGGAACCCGACCGTGACGACGATCGTGGTCCACCAGAGCCAAGTGGGGACATCCACGCGTGATTCTCCTGAGGCGAGGGGACGGTGAACCGCCGAAGGTCTCTTCCACCGCCTGAGGCGGCCCGCGGGCCGGAACGCACACCTGCGCTCGTGCTGACGACCCCACGGCGAAGGAATACTCCCCTCCCGCGAGAGTCACCCTACAGGCCCTACAAGGCTCAGGCGCAGGGCGCCTTCACTCCTCAGGACGACCCCCGAAGGCCACCCCGAGAGCGGTCAGCGCCTCCTCGCCGCCGTCCTCCGCGGTCAGCACCCACGCGCCGCGGTCGGTCAGCGCGAACGTGTGCTCGGCGTGGGCCGCCCACGAGCCGTCCGCGGTCACCACGGTCCAGTCGTCGTCGAGCAGGTCGGTCTCGTGGCCGCCCAGGGTGACCATCGGCTCGACCGCGAGCGCGATGCCCTGGACCAGGCGGGCGCCGCGTCCTCGGCGGCCGACGTTGGGTACGTCGGGCGGCTGGTGCATCGCCGTGCCGATGCCGTGGCCGGTGTAGTCCTCGAGGATGCCGTAGCGGCCCTCCTCCTGCGCGCAGCCGCCGCTCGACGGCCGCGGAGATGTCGCCGACCCGGCCGCCGAGCCGGGCCGCGGCGATGCCGGCCCACAGGGCGGCCTCGGTGTCGGCGACCAGCGCGACCAGGTCCGGTGCGACCCGGCCCACCGGCACCGTGATCGCGGCGTCGCCGTGCCAGCCGTCGACGATCGCGCCGCAGTCGAGCGAGACCAGGTCGCCCTCACGCAGCTCGCGGGCACCCGGGATGCCGTGCACGACCTCGTCGTTCACCGAGGTGCAGATCGTGGCCGGGAAGCCCTGGTACCCGAGGAACGACGGCGTCGCCCCCGCGGTGCGGATGGCGTCCTCGGCGATGGCGTCCAGGTCGGCGGTGGTCACGCCCGGCCGCACGGCGGCCCGCAGCACCTCGAGGGTGCGGCAGACGACCAGCCCGGCCCGCCGCATCGACGCGACCTGCTCGGGCGTCTTGACCTCGATGCCGCGGTCCCGCCAGCTCATGAGGGGTGGCTCGGTCAGCTCTCCGAGACGACGTCGAGGGCGTCGAAGATGCGCTGGGTGACCTCGGCGACCTCACCCATGCCGTCGACCTCGATCAGGATGCCCCGACCGCGGTAGATCTCGATGAGCGGCTCGGTCTCCTCGGCGTAGACCTCCTGGCGGCGCCGGATGACGTCCTCGGTGTCGTCGGCGCGCCCCTCGACCTCGGCCCGCTGGAGCAGGCGCGCGACGATCTCGTCGCGGTCGGCTGTCAGCACGGTCACCGCGTCGAGGCGGTGGCCGGTGAAGGCGATCATCCCGTCGAGCTCGTCGACCTGGGCCTGGGTGCGCGGGTAGCCGTCGAGCAGGAAGCCGTTGACGGCGTCCGGCTCGTCGATCCGGTCGCGGACCATGAGGTTGGTGACCTCGTCGGGGACGTACTCCCCCGCGTCCATGTAGCGCTTCGCCTCGACCCCGAGCGGAGTGCCCTTGGAGACGTTGGCGCGAAAGATGTCGCCAGTGGAGATGGCCGGGATCTTGAAGTGCTCGGCGACGTACTTCGCCTGGGTCCCCTTGCCCGCGCCGGGCGGCCCCATGATCAGTAGGCGCACTTACCTCAGGAATCCTTCGTAGTTGCGCTGCTGGAGCTGGCTCTCGATCTGCTTCACCGTGTCGAGTGCGACGCCCACCATGATCAGGATCGAGGTGCCGCCGAACGGGAAGTTCTGGTTCGCGTTGACGAGCACGAGCGCGATCAACGGGATCAGGGCAACCAGACCGAGGTAGAGCGAGCCCGGCAACGTGATGCGGGACAGGACGTAGGACAGGTAGTCCTCGGTCGGCTTGCCCGCCCGGATCCCGGGGATGAAGCCGCCGTACTTCTTCATGTTGTCGGCCACCTCTTGGGGGTTGAAGGTGATCGAGACGTAGAAGTAGGTGAAGAAGATGATGAGCAGGAAGAACGTGAGCATGTAGAGCGGGTGGTTCCCCCGCACGAGGTAGTCGTTGATGAACCGCACCCAGGCCGAGTTGTTGGTCTGGTTGAACTGCGCGGCCATCGCGGGCAGGTAGAGCAGCGACGAGGCGAAGATGACCGGGATGACGCCGGCCTGGTTCACCTTGAGCGGGATGTACGTCGAGCTGCCGCCGAACATCTTGCGGCCGACCATCCGCCGTGCGTACTGGACCGGGATCCGGCGTTGCGCCTGTTCCATGAAGATCACCGCGGCGACGATGACCAGGCCGATCACGAGGACCATGCCGAAGGTCCACCAGCCCTTGTCCTTGCCGACCGCCCACATGGTGGCCGGGAAGGTCGCGATGATCTGGGTGAAGATCATGATCGACATGCCGTTGCCGACTCCGCGCTCGGTGATGAGCTCGCCGAGCCACATGATCACCGCGGTGCCGGCGGTCATGGTGACGACCATGATCAGGAACGTCTGGGTGGTGTTGTCGTACAGGAGGGGCTTGTCGCAGCCTGCGAGCAGGTTGCCCGAGCGGGCCAGGGCGACGATGCCCGTCGCCTGGAGCAGCGCCAGGCCGAGGGTGAGGTAGCGCGTGTACTGGGTGATCTTGGTCTGACCGGACTGGCCCTCCTTCTTGAGGGCCTCCAGCCGCGGGATCACCACGACCAGCAGCTGCAGGATGATGCTCGCCGTGATGTAGGGCATGATCCCGAGCGCGAACACGGTCAGCTGCAGCAGTGCGCCACCGGAGAACAGGTTGATCAGGTTGTAGATGCCGGTGTTGTCCACGTCGTTGATGCACGACTGGACGTTGCCGACGTCGACGCCCGGGGCGGGGATCTGGCAGCCGGCCCTGAAGATCGCGATGATCATCAGGACGAACAGCATTTTGCGCCGCAGGTCCGGAGTCCGGAAGGCGTTCGCGAACGCGGTCAGCACGAGGTCCCTCTATTCCTGTTCAGCCAGTGTCTCGAGCCCGTCGAGAGCACCACGGCAGCCTAACCCAGCGGGTGCAGAGCACCCTCAAGGGCAACGGTCAGGCGATGGTGACGGTTCCGCCTGCGGCCTCGATCTTTTCCTTGGCCGATGCGGAGAACGCCTGGACGGTGATGTCGACCTTCACCGAGAGCTCGCCCTGGCCGAGAACCTTGACCGGCTGGCCGTCGCGGACGGCACCCTTCGCCACGAGCCCGTCGACGGTGACCTCGCCACCGTCGGGGAACAGCTCGTTGATCCGGTCCAGGTTCACGACCTGGAACTCGACCTTGAAGGGGTTCCTGAAGCCCTTGAGCTTGGGCAGCCGCATGTGGATGGGCATCTGGCCACCCTCGAAGGCGGCCGGGACCTGGTAGCGGGCCTTGGTGCCCTTGGTGCCACGGCCGGCGGTCTTGCCCTTGGAGGCCTCGCCGCGACCCACGCGGGTCTTGGCGGTCTTGGCACCGGGCGCCGGGCGCAGGTGATGGAGCTTGAGCGTCATGTCAGTCGACCTCCTCGACCGTCACGAGGTGACGGACGGTGTGGACCATGCCCCGGATCTCGGGACGGTCCTCCTTGACGACCACGTCGCCGATCCGCTTCAGGCCGAGGGTGCGCAGGGTCTCGCGCTGGTTGGCCTTGCAGCCGATCGTCGAGCGCTTCTGCTGGACCTTGAGCTGAGCCATCAGGTCGCCACCTCCGCCGGAGCGGCGTCCGGCTGCTCGGCCCGGGCCCGCAGGAGCGCCCTGGGGGCGACGTCCTCGACGGGCAGGCCGCGACGGGCGGCGACGGTCTCGGGCTGCTCGAGCATGCGGAGCGCCGCGACGGTCGCGTGGACGATGTTGATCTGGTTGGACGACCCGAGCGACTTGCTCAGGATGTCGTGGATGCCGGCGCACTCGAGCACGGCGCGCACCGGGCCACCGGCGATGACGCCGGTACCGGGAGCGGCCGGGCGCAGCATGACCACGCCGGCGGCCTTCTCGCCCTGGACGGGGTGCGGGATGGTGCCCTGGATGCGGGGCACCCGGAAGAAGTGCTTCTTGGCCTCCTCCACGCCCTTGGCGATGGCGGCCGGCACCTCCTTGGCCTTGCCGTAGCCGACGCCGACCATGCCGTCGCCGTCGCCCACCACCACGAGGGCGGTGAAGCTGAACCGGCGGCCGCCCTTGACGACCTTGGCCACACGGTTGATCGCGACGACGCGCTCGACGTAGGCGGTCTTGTCGGCGCCCTGTCCGCGACGGTCGTCGCGGCCTCCGCGCCGGTCGCCACCCCCGCGGTTTCCGCCGCGCTGGGATCCGCTCATGACTGGTTCTCCATCTCGATGTACGTCGTGTGGGTCTTCGTGCGGGTCATTTCACTGGCCATCAGAACTTCAGGCCACCCTCGCGGGCGCCGTCGGCCAGGGCCGCGACGCGACCGTGGTACTTGTTGCCGGCGCGGTCGAAGACCACGCCGTCGATGCCGGCAGCCTTGGCGCGCTCGGCGACCCGGCCACCGACCAGCTTGGCCTTCTCGGTCTTGTCGCCGTGCTCCGAGCGCAGGTCGCCCTCCATGCTGGAGGCGTAGGCCAGCGTCTTGCCGACCGCGTCGTCGACCACCTGGGCGGTGATGTGCTTGGACGAGCGGGTCACGACCAGGCGCGGGCGCTCCGACGTGCCGGAGACCTTCTTGCGGACCCGGGCCTGGCGGCGCAGCCGCGCCCGGACGCGGGAGGACGTGTGCTTGTAGTGCTTGAGAGAGATCGCCATGGTCACTTACCAGCCTTTCCGACCTTGCGGCGGACGTGCTCGCCGGCGTAGCGAACGCCCTTGCCCTTGTAGGGCTCGGGCTTGCGAAGCTTGCGGATGTTGGCGGCGACCTCGCCCACGAGCTGCTTGTCGATGCCCTGGACGCCGAGGCGGGTCGGGTTCTCGACAGCGAACGTGATGCCGTCGGGAGCGTTGAAGACGATCGAGTGGCTGTAGCCGAGCTGGAACTCGAGCTGCGTGGGGCCCTTGGACAGCACGCGGTAGCCGACGCCGACGATCTCGAGCCGCTTCTCGTAGCCGTCGGTCACGCCGACGACCATGTTGTTGACGAGGGTCCGGGTCAGCCCGTGCAGGGACTTGCTGATCCGCTCGTCGTCGGGGCGCTTGACGTCGAGGACGCCGTCGTCACCCTTCTCCACGACGATGGGCGCAGCCACGGTGTGGCTCAGGGTGCCCTTGGGCCCCTTGACCGTCACCACGGGGCCGTCGATCGTGACGTCCACGCCCGAGGGGACCGGGACGGGGAGCTTGCCGATGCGCGACATGTCTAGTTCTCCTCCTGGTCTCTCGTCACCAGACGTAGGCGAGGACTTCCCCACCCACGCCCTTCTGGTTGGCCTGACGGTCGGTGAGCAGCCCCTGGCTGGTCGAGATGATCGCGACGCCGAGGCCGCCGAGCACCTTGGGCAGGCCGGTGCTCTTGGCGTACACCCGCAGGCCGGGCTTGCTGATCCGGCGGACGCCGGCGAGCGAGCGCTCACGGTTGCGGCCGTACTTGAGGGTGAGGGTCAGCGTCTTGCTGACCTCGCCCTCCTCGGGGTCCTTCACGTCGAAGGAGGCGATGTAGCCCTCCTGCTTCAGGATCTCCGCGACGCCCTGCTTGATCTTGCTGTGCGGCATCGACACGGTGTCGTGGAACGCCTGGTTGGCGTTGCGCAGACGGGTCAGCATGTCTGCGATCGGGTCGGTCATCGTCATGGTTGAGGTGTTCCTTCTCGTCTGGTTTCCCGTGGGACCTGTGACGTGTGGTGGCTGTGCTCGGTGGTTGGGGTGACTACCAGCTCGACTTGGTGACGCCGGGCAGCTCGCCGCGGTGCGCCATCTCGCGCAGGCAGATCCGGCACAGGCCGAACTTGCGGTAGACGGCCTTGGGCCGACCACAGCGCTGGCAGCGGGTGTAGCCGCGAACCGCGAACTTGGGCTTGCGGGCCGCCTTGACCCTGAGTGCTGTCTTTGCCATTGCTCTCTCCTCAGCGCTCGGCGAAGGGGAACCCGAGCTGCTTGAGCAGCGCGCGGCCCTGGTCGTCGTTGGTCGCCGTGGTCACGATCGTGATGTCCATGCCGCGGCTGCGGTCGATCCGGTCCTGGTCGATCTCGTGGAACGCGACCTGCTCGGTCAGACCGAAGGTGTAGTTGCCGTTGCCGTCGAACTGCCGCGGCGAGAGGCCTCGGAAGTCACGGATCCGCGGCAGCGCCAGCGACAGCAGCCGGTCGAGGAACTCCCACATCCGGTCGCCGCGCAGCGTGGTGTGCGCACCGATCGGCATGCCCTCGCGCAGCTTGAACTGCGCGATGGACTTGCGGGCCTTGGTGACCAGCGGCTTCTGGCCGGTGATCGCGGTGAGGTCCTTGACGGCGCCCTCGATCAGCTTGGAGTCGCGAGCGGCCTCGCCCACGCCCATGTTGACCACGATCTTGACCAGGCCGGGGACCTGCATCACGTTGGCGATCTCGAACTCGGACTTCAGCGCCGGGAGGATCTCCTCGCGGTAGCGCGTCTTGAGCCGCGGGGTCACCGGGGCGGACGACGAGGGGCGCGCGGGCTTCGCGGGCTTCTCGGTCACCTCGGTGGCCTCGGGGGCGTCCGTGCCCTCGACGGTCTCGGTCTCGGTGCTGCTCATCAGATGTCCTTGCCGGTCTTGCGGGAGATCCGCACGCTGCGCTCGGCGGCGTACGTCGAGCCGTCGGGGCGGCGCTTGGTCACGGCGTCACGGCGGAACCCGACCCGGGTCACGTCCTTGCCGTCGACCAGGATCACGTTGGACACGTGGATCGGGGCCTCGGCAGTGATGATCCCGCCGGTGGTGCCGGCGCGACCGCCCTGGTTGACGACCTTGGTGTGCCGCTTGACGCGGTTGATGCCCTCGACGATCACCCGGTGCTCCTCGCGGAGCACCTGGATGACCTTGCCCTCGGCACCCTTGTCACGGCCGGCGATCACCTTGACGGTGTCGCCCTTCTTGATGTTGAGGCTCTTCGGCTCCTTGGCCATCACAGCACCTCCGGGGCGAGCGAGATGATCTTCATGAACCGCTTGTCGCGCAGCTCGCGGCCCACCGGGCCGAAGATGCGCGTGCCGCGCGGCTCGCCGTCCTGGCGGAGGATCACCGCGGCGTTCTCGTCGAACTTGATGTAGGAACCGTCCGGCCGGCGGCGCTCCTTGACGGTGCGCACGATGACCGCCCTGACGACGTCGCCCTTCTTGACGTTGCCGCCGGGGATGGCGTCCTTGACCGTGGCCACGATGGTGTCACCGATGCCGGCGTAGCGCCGGCCCGAGCCACCGAGGACACGGATGCACAGAATCTCCTTGGCGCCGGTGTTGTCGGCGACCTTGAGACGGCTCTCCTGCTGGATCACTTCGCCTTCTCCAACACTTGTACGACGCGCCAGCGCTTCGTGGCGGACAGCGGCCGGGTCTCCATGATCAGGACCCGGTCACCGGTGCCACACTCGTTCTGCTCGTCGTGGGCCTTCAGTCGCGAGGTCTGGCGCAGGACCTTGCCGTAGAGCGCGTGCTTGACGCGGTCCTCGACGGCCACGACCACGGTCTTGTCCATCTTGTCGCTGACCACCAGGCCCTCGCGGACCTTGCGCGCGTTGCGCGCCTCAGCGGCCGGAGCGGCACTCCCCGTGTCAGTAGTGGGCTCGCTCATGCGGCACCATCCTCGTTGTCGTCATTGCCACCGGGAGCCACCCGGATGCCGAGCTCGCGCTCGCGCACCACGGTGTAGATCCGGGCGATGTCCTTCTTGACCGAGCGGAGCCGACCGTGGCTCTCCAGCTGGCCGGTGGCCGCCTGGAACCGGAGGTTGAACAGCTCCTCCTTGGACTCGCGCAGCCGCGTCTCCAGGTCGACGTCGTTCATCTCGTCGAGCTCGTGGGCCTTGGTACCGGACGCCATCAGAACTCACCAGCCTCTCGGGTGATGAAGCGGCACTTCATCGGCAGCTTGTGCATCGCGCGGCGCATCGCCTCGCGGGCGGTGAGCTCGTCGACACCGGACAGCTCGAACATGACCCGGCCGGCCTTCACGTTGGCGATCCACCACTCCGGCGAGCCCTTGCCGGAACCCATGCGGGTCTCGGCGGGCTTCTTGGTCAGCGGGCGGTCGGGGTAGATGTTGATCCACACCTTGCCGCCACGCTTGATGTGGCGAGTCATCGCGATACGGGCCGACTCGATCTGCCGGTTGGTGACGTAGTTGCCCTCGACCGCCTGGATGCCGAAGTCGCCGAAGGCGAGCTTGGTGCCACCCTTGGCGGCACCGCCGCGCGTCGGGTGGTGCTGCTTGCGGTGCTTGATCCGTCGTGGCATCAACATCGCTCAGCCCTCCGTTCCAGGCGTCGCGTCGGTGGTCGGGGCCGGGGCCTCGGAGGCCGGGGCGCTGGCCGTCGACGCCTCGGGGGCGCCGCCGTCGCGGTCCGACCGGGTCGGGCGGGTGCCGCGGCTGGGCCGGTCACCTGCGCCACCACGGGCCGGACGGTTGCCGCCACGGCCGGGTACGCCGGCGCGGGCCGCGGCCTGGGCCTGACGCTCGGCACGGGTGCCGGCGACCTCGCCCTTGTAGATCCAGACCTTCACGCCGATCCGGCCGAAGGTCGTCTTGGCCTCGTAGAACCCGTAGTCGATGTCGGCACGCAGCGTGTGCAGGGGCACGCGGCCCTCGCGGTAGAACTCCGTGCGCGACATCTCGGCGCCGTTGAGGCGACCCGAGCACTGGATCCGGATGCCCTTGGCACCCGAGCGCATCGTGGTCTGCATCGCCTTGCGCATGGCGCGACGGAACTGCACGCGACCCGACAGCTGCTCGGCCACGCCCTGGGCGACCAGCTGGCCGTCCATCTCGGGGTTCTTGACCTCGAGGATGTTGAGCTGGACCTGCTTGCCGGTGAGCTTCTCGAGCTCGCCGCGGATGCGGTCGGCCTCGGTGCCACGGCGACCGATCACGATGCCCGGACGCGCGGTGTGGATGTCCACCCGCACGCGGTCGCGGGTGCGCTCGATCTCGACCTTGGCGATGCCGGCCCGCTCCATGCCCTTGGAGAGCAGCTTGCGGATGGCGACGTCCTCACCCACGTAGCTCTTGTAGAGCTTGTCGGCGTACCAGCGGGACTTGTGGTCGGTGGAGATGCCCAGCCGGAACCCGTTCGGGTTGATCTTCTGGCCCATCAGGCATCCTCTCCGGTCTCGGCGGCCTTGTTGGCCGCGGTCTTCTTGGTGGTGGTCTTCTTGGCGGTGGCCGTCTTCTTGGCCGGGGCCTTCTTCGCGGTGCTCTTCTTCGCGGTGGCCTTCTTGGCCGGCTTCGGCTCGGGCGCCGCGGGCGCCAGCGAGGACGCCGGCTGCACGACGAGGGTGATGTGGCTGGTCCGCTTGTTGATGCGGGTGGCCCGGCCCTGTGCCCGCGGGCGCCAGCGCTTCATCGTCGGACCCACGTCCACGTGCGCGACCGACACGACCAGGTCGTGGGTGTCGAGGCCCTCGGTGGTCTCGGCGTTCGCCACGGCGCTGCGCAGGACCTTGTGCACGGTCTCGGAGGCGGCCTGCGGGGCGAACTCGAGGATCGAGAGGGCCTGCTCGACGGGTACGCCGCGGACCAGGTCGACGACCCGGCGCGCCTTCATGGGCGTGATCCGCACGAAGCGGGCGCTCGCGAAGGCACCGGGCTGGTCGCCGAGCAGCGAGTCGCGGCGGGCGCTGGTGCGCTGACGCTCGGTGGCGCTCATCGACGACGACCCTTCCGGTCTTCCTTGACGTGACCTCGGTAGGTGCGGGTGGGCGCGAACTCGCCGAGCTTGTGCCCGACCATCGCGTCGGTGATGAACACCGGCACGTGCTTGCGGCCGTCGTGGACGGCGATCGTGTGACCGATCATCGAGGGGATGATCATCGACCGGCGCGACCACGTCTTGATGACGTTGTGGCTGCCCTTGTCGTTCTCGGCGTCCACCTTCTTCTCAAGGTGGCCGTCGATGAAGGGGCCCTTCTTCAGGCTGCGAGGCATCTGTCTATTTCCCTATCAGCGCTTGTTCTTGCCGGTGCGGCGACGACGAATGATCTGGGAGTCGGAGGCCTTGCGCTTGCGCGTGCGGCCCTCGGGCTTGCCCCAGGGCGAGACCGGGTGGCGACCACCGGAGGTCTTGCCCTCACCACCGCCGTGCGGGTGGTCGACGGGGTTCATGACGACACCGCGGACGGTCGGGCGCTTGCCCTTCCAGCGCATCCGGCCGGCCTTGCCCCAGTTGATGTTCGACTGCTCGGCGTTGCCGACCTCGCCGACCGTGGCGCGGCAGCGGACGTCCACGAACCGCATCTCGCCCGAAGGCATGCGGAGCGTGGCGCGCGAGCCCTCGCGGGCGACGAGCTGGGCGCTCATGCCGGCGGAGCGGGCGATCTTGGCGCCGCCGCCGGGCCGCAGCTCGATCGCGTGGATCGTGGTGCCGACCGGGATGTGGCGCAGCGGCAGGTTGTTGCCGGTCTTGATGTCGGCGTTGGCGCCGGACTCGACCATCGCACCCTGGCGCAGGTCCTTCGGCGCGATGATGTAGCGCTTCTCGCCGTCGGCGTAGTGCAGCAGCGCGATCCGGGCGGTGCGGTTGGGGTCGTACTCGATGTGCGCGACCTTGGCCGGGATGCCGTCCTTGTCGTAGCGCCGGAAGTCGATGATGCGGTAGGCGCGCTTGTGGCCGCCGCCCTGGTGCCGGGTGGTGATCCGGCCCTGGTTGTTGCGGCCGCCCTTCTTGGGCAGCGGCTTGGTCAGGGACTTCTCCGGCGTGGTCCGGGTGATCTCGACGAAGTCGGCGACCGACGAGCCGCGACGGCCCGGGGTGGTCGGCTTGTACTTGCGAATGGCCATCAGGAAACCGGTCCTCCGAAGATGTCGATGCGGTGGCCCTCGGCGAGGCTGACGATGGCGCGCTTGGTGTCCTTGCGCTTGCCCAGCCCGTTGCGGGTCCGCCGCGTCTTGCCCGGGCGGTTGAGCGTGTTGACCGCCGTCACCTTGACGTTGAACACCTTCTCGACCGCGATCTTGATCTCGGTCTTGTTCGCGTCGGGGTGCACGAGGAACGTGTACTTGTTCGCGTCGAGGAGGCCGTAGCTCTTCTCGGAGACGACCGGCGCGATCAGGATGTCGCGGTGGTCCTTGTGCAGGGTGCTCACTTGTCGTCCTCCTCGGCCTCGTGGGTCGCCTCGACCGACGCCTTGCTGCCGGCCTCGAGGAACCCGGCAGCCTGGGCGTCCTCGGCGGACTTGAACCAGAACTCCGCGACCGTCGAGTCGTACCAGCGGCCACCGGGGGCGTGGAACTTCATCGACTGGGCGTTGCCCTTGATGTCGTAGCCCTCGGGACCGGAGCCGTCCTCGTCGGCCTTGACGGCGCCCGGGAAGTCCTCGGCCGACTCAGCGTCCCTCTTGGGGCCGCTGGCCTTCTTGGCCGCCTTCTTCTCGGCGATCTTCTCGTCCGCCTTGGTGTCAGCCTCGGTCTCGGCCTTGGCCTCGGCCTTGGACTCGGTCTTGGCCTCGGTCTTGGACTCGCTCGCACCGGCGGTGCCGGAGACGAACGCGTCGAAGGCGCCCCGGGTGAAGACCACGTCGTCGGAGGCGACCACGTCGTAGGTGTTGAGCTGGTCGACGGCCACGATGTGCGCCTCGGGCGCGTTGCGCAGCGAGAGCCAGGTGACGGCGTCGGTGCGCTCGAGCACGACGAGGAAGCGGTGCCGGTCGCTGATCGCGACGAGCGAGGCGAGCGCGGTCTTGGTCGACGGCGCGTCGCCCAGGCCGAAGCCGTCGACGACGTGGATGCGGCCGTCGCGGGCGCGGTCGGAGAGGGCACCGCGGAGCGCGGCGGCCTTCATCTTCTTGGGCGTGCGCTGGTCGTAGCTGCGCGGGTGCGGGCCGTGCACGACGCCACCGCCGGCGAACTGCGGAGCGCGGGTCGAACCCTGACGGGCCCGGCCGGTGCCCTTCTGCTTGTAGGGCTTGCGGCCACCACCGCGGACCTCGCCGCGGCTCTTGGTGGAGTGGCTGCCCTGGCGCGCGGCGGCCTGCTGGGCCACCACGACCTGGTGGATCAGCGGGATGTTCACCGCCACGTCGAAGATCTCGGCGGGCAGGTCGACCTTGCTGGCCGCGCCCTTGGTGCTCGACTTGGTAGCCATGCTCAGGCCTCCTCGACGTTCTTCTTGGCGGCCGAGCGGAGCACGACGAGGCCACCCTTGGGGCCCGGGATGGCGCCCTTCACGAGGATCAGGCCCTTGTCGGCGTCCACGGCGTGCACCGTGAGGTTCTGGGTGGTGACGGTGTCCGAGCCCATCCGGCCGGCCATCCGGACGCCCTTGAAGACGCGACCGGGGGTCGCGCAGGCGCCGATGGAGCCCGGCTTGCGGTGGTTGCGGTGGGCACCGTGCGAGGACGAGACGCCGTGGAAGCCGTGCCGCTTCATCACACCGGCGAAGCCCTTGCCCTTGCTGGTGCCGGTCACGTCGATCTCGTCGCCGGCGGCGAAGGTGTCGACCGGGAGCTCCTGGCCCACGGCGAACTCGCCGGCGGTGGTGGTCCGGATCTCGACCAGGTGCCGGCGCGGCGTGGTGCCGGCGGTCTGGAAGTGGCCGGCGCGCGGCTTGTTCACCTTGCGGCCGTCGATCTCGCCGAACCCGACCTGGATGGCGTTGTAGCCGTCCTTCTCGGGGGTCCGGACCTGAGTGACGACGTTGGTGCCGGCCGCGATCACGGTGACGGGGACGATGCGGTTGTTCTCGTCCCAGAGCTGGGTCATGCCGAGCTTGGTGCCCAGCAGGCCCTTCACGTTTCGTTCGATGGTCATCTGTCGAACCTCAGAGCTTGATCTCGATGTCAACGCCCGCCGGGAGGTCGAGCCGCATCAGCGAGTCGACGGTCTTCGGCGTGGGGTCGAGGATGTCGATGAGCCGCTTGTGGGTGCGCATCTCGAAGTGCTCGCGCGAGTCCTTGTACTTGTGCGGCGAGCGGATCACGCAGTAGACGTTCTTCTCGGTCGGCAACGGCACGGGGCCGGCGACGCGAGCACCCGTACGGGTGACGGTGTCCACGATCTTGCGCGCCGAGGTGTCGATCACCTCGTGGTCATAGGCCTTGAGCCTGATGCGGATCTTCTGTCCCGCCATAGGTCTCTCTCGTCCTTCTCGTCTACTGCCGCGTCTGGGTCTGTTTGTCCGGCTCGGGGTCGTGCTGCTGCTCGGGTCCTGCTGCGCTGCTCTCCTCCGCACCCAGCACCGACCCCCGCGGTCGGGCGTGTCGCATGGTGTTCGTGCGACTCGGACCGGGATCCGTGTGCTTGTTGTGGTGGCGCCCGGAGCAAAGTCCGGGCACATCGGGCCTCCAGGTTCGGTGCGGACGCACGCGACACTCATCAATCACAAAGGAGACGCGATTCAGGAGTCAAGACGTGCGATGCACCCCGGCAACCCGCCAGAGCAACCGGAACAGTTTGTCAGAGATCGCCTACCTCGCCAAATCGCTCTACTCTCGGTCTGTGCAGAACGAGAACACGTTCTATTTCGGGCTCGCCAGGAAGGCAACCGCATGATCGTCGACGTACCCGAGGGCCAGGACCCGGTCATCCACGTCTGGGGCGTGATGGTGCCCGGCATCGGCCCGGCCGCGGCCACCTTCGCCCAGGCGGTCTACGACCACACCACGCTGGGCCTGCGCGAGTTCGAGGCGGCCCGGCTGCGGATCGCGCAGATCAACGGCTGCCTGTTCTGCCAGGACTGGCGCACCGAGCGCGACGGTGTGCAGGTCGAGGACTCCTTCCCCCAGGCCGTCACCGACTGGCGCACGACCGCCGACCTCGACGAGCGGGCGAGGCTGGCGGCGGAGTACGCCGAGCGGTACGCGCTCGACCACCACGGCATCGACGACGAGTTCTGGTCGCGGATGAAGCAGCACTACAGCGACGCCGAGATCGTCGAGCTGTCGATGTGCCTGGGCTCCTGGCTCTCGTTCGGCCGGCTGAACCGCGTGCTGGGCCTCGACACCGCCTGCGTGCTGCCCTCGCACTACTCGAAACGGGAGACCGCCGGGGCCTGACCCCGGTCAGCCGGCCTGGACCGCGCTCGCGAAGTCGATGACGGCCTGGCCGTCCGGGCGCAGGGTGCCCTGGTTGTCGTTGAGCAGGAACCACCCGTGGTCGGACTGGCCGTCGAGGAACTCGGCCCCGGACGCCGGGGCCAGCGCCTGGGCGGCGGCGTACTGCTGCGCGTCGTCATCCGGCGCGTGCGCCACCAGTCCGGGGAGGCCGCGGGCCTGCACGTCCGGAGCCACGTCGAGCAGGGTGGTCCCCTCCCACACCGCCGGCCCGGACACGTCCACCCACCCGTCGACGTCGACCCCGTTGGCGACGGCGACCACGGTCTGGGAGCCGCCCATCGAGGCGCCGACCAGCACCACCGTCTCCGCGCCGAGCTCCTCGCGGGCGTGGGCGACCGCGAGCGCGACCTGGTCCTCGGGCGGGGTCGCCTCGCCGTCGTCGCACTGCGCCCCGGCATAGCCACACATGTCGATGGCCACCGACGACAGGCCGGCGGCGGCCGCCTGGGGCGCGAAGGTGGCCCAGCCACACAGGCCGAGCCTGCCGGTCTGGTGCAGCAGCACGAGCACGGTCCCGGTGGGTGACTCCGACACGAAGTCGGCTGCCGGCAGCCTCATGCCGTCGCCGGTCAGGACGGTGACGGTGGCGTCCGCATCGGTGCGTTGCACGGCGGCGCAGTGGTCCGCGATCGACATGGAGGCGTGGCCCCCAGAGCCGTCGTCCGAGGCTCCGTCCGGCTCGTCGTCCGAGCAGCCCGCGAGCAGCGCACAGGCCGTCAGCACCGCTCCAGCCCACCGCACCGTCCCGCGCACGACGACAAGGTAACCGCCCCTCGAGCGGGAGCACCTGACAGGATTGAGGCATGTCGGACCCGGGGACTGGCGGACCGCCCCAGCCGCCTCCGCCCGGCTGGCAGCCACCCCCGCCGCCCGCGCCGTCGTACACCGGGTCGTACGCCGCGTCGCAGCCGCCACCGCCCGGCTACCCGCCCCCGCCGCCCACGCCGGGCGCCTGGGCACCCGCGCCGGGGATGCTCGGCGCGGCGCACAAGCCCGGCGCGATGCCGCTGCGGCCGCTCGGCCTCGGCGACATGTACGACGCGGCGTTCCGCGTCATCCGGTTCAACCCCAAGGCCACCGTCGGGTCGGCGGTCCTGGTGGCCACGATCGCCTGGCTGGTGCCGGTCATCGTCACCGCGCTGCTGAGCTTCACGCTCGACTTCTCGCTCGACGCGACCGACAGTCCCAGCGACGAGGAGCTGGTCGGGCTGTTCGGGTCGATCGGGTCCATCGGGGTCGGCCTCGTGCTGGTCGCCTTCGGCACGATCCTGGTGACCGGGATGATCGCCCACGTGACCGCCGCGGCCGCTGTCGGCCGCCGGCTGACGCTCGGCGAGGCCTGGGCCGCGACCCATGGCAAGCGCTGGCGGCTGATCGGGCTGGCGCTGCTGCTCGGCCTCTCCACGCTGCTGCTCATGGGCGCGTACGTGCTGCTCTGGGTGGTGGTCGTGGTGGCCTCGGGCGACAACGTGCTGCCCGTGGTGCTCTGGGGCCTGGTGAGCGTCCCGGCGTTCATCTGCGTGATGGTGTGGTTCTGGGTGCGCGTCTACTACCTGCCGGTGCCCGCGCTGATGCTCGAGCCGGTCGGGATCTTCGGCGCCCTCTCCCGCGGCTTCACGCTGACCCGCAAGCAGTTCTGGCGGACCTTCGGCATCGCGGTGCTGACCCTGCTGGTGGTCAACGTCGCGAGCACCTTCCTGGGCTTCCCGATCGGCATCATCGGACAGATCGCGAGCGCCGCGGTCGGCGCCCAGTACGCCCTGCTGGTGCTGGTGGTGACCCAGGCGCTGAGCCAGGTCGTCGCGGCCGCGTTCGTCACTCCGTTCACCTCCGCCGTCACCTCGCTGCAGTACCTCGACCAGCGCATGCGCAAGGAGGCCTACGACGTCGAGCTGATGCAGCAGGCCGGGATCACGGCCTCGTGACGCCGCCCGTCGTCGCTCTCGTCGCCCTGGTCGGCCGGCTGCCGGACCCACCGCTGGACCCGTCCGGCTCGGAGGCGCGCTCCAAGCTGCGCCGGGAGCTGCTGCACCCGGAGTACCACCAGCAGAACCTGATCCAGGAGGTGTTCAGCTGGCTGATGCGCAAGGTCGGCAGCGGGCTCGACCGCGCCTCGGAGGCACCGCCGCTCTCGACGTTCATGGCGATGCTGGTCTTCGTCGCGCTCGCGCTGGGCCTGGCCTGGCTGGTCTCGCGCGCCCGGCACACCGCGCGGGAGAAGGACGAGAAGCGCGCGGTCCTGACCGACGAGGTCGTCACCGCCGACGAGCTCCGGGCCCGGGCCGAGGCGGCGATGGAGGCGGGCCGGTTCGAGGAGGCGGTGGTCGAGGGGTTCCGGGCGGTCGCGGTCCGGCAGGTCGAGCGGGGCCGGCTGTCCGACACTCCGGGTGCCACCGCCCACGAGGTGGCCGAGGCACTCGCGCGGGAGTACGTCGCGATGGCGGACCGCGTGCACGGGAGCGCGCGGCTCTTCGACGAGGTGCTGTACGGCGACCGGCCGGCCACCCGCGAACAGGCCGGCTCCGTGCTCGCCCTCGACGACGACCTGGTGGTCCGCCGATGACCACGACGCTCGAGACACCGCCGGCCACCAGCCCCGAGGCGTTGCCCGGGTTCGTCCGCCGGCACCGCTCGTCGCTCCTGATCGGCGCGGCCCTGGTCGCCGCGGTCGCGATCGCCATCGTGCTCGGCACCGGCACCCAGACCTCGACTCCGATGGACCCCGACAACCCGGGTCCGTCCGGGGCCCGGGCGCTGGCCCGGGTGCTCGGCGACGAGGGGGTCGACGTGCAGGTGGCCCGCGGCGCCGACGAGCTCGAGGCGATCGACGTGGACGGCGGCACGTCGGTGGTGGTCGTGCTGCCGGAGTACCTCGGCACCAGCACCATCGAGCGGCTGCGCGAGCACACCGGGCAGGCGCACGAGGTGATCGTGGTGGGCGCGGGACCCGGCGTGGCCGACGCGCTGGGCGAGCTCGGCGGCGGGGCGTCGATCCCGCTCGACGAGGGCCGCGAGTCCGGCTGCGACGACCCGCGGTTCGACGGGCTCACCCTCGAGGTCGACTTCACGACCCTCTACCCGCACGGCGACTGCTTCGACGGCAAGGCCGGCGCGATCGTCACCGAGCCGGCCGACGGGCTGCTGCTCTTCGGCGCCGACCAGGCGCTCACCAACGACCAGATCCTGCGGGCCGACAACGCCGCGGTGGCGCTGCGGTTGCTCGGCCAGGACGAGCGGCTGGTCTGGTACGTGCCCAGCATCGACGACCTCGTCGGCGACGACGGCGTGAGCCTCCAGACCCTGCTGCCGCGATGGGTGCGGCCGGGGCTGGCGCTGCTCGCGATCGTCATGGTCACCGTGATCCTCTGGCGGGCCCGTCGGCTCGGCGCCCTCGCCACCGAGCCGCTGCCGGTCGTGGTGCGCGCCGTGGAGACCACGCGCAGCCTGGGCCGGCTCTACCGCCGCTCGGGCGACCGCGACCACGCCGCGGAGTCGCTGCGCCGGGCCGCCCGGTCCCGGCTCGCCGAGCGGCTGAGGCTCGGCTCCACGACCCCACCCGACGTCCTGGCCCGCGAGGTGGCGCGGCGCACCGGCCGCACCGAGAACGACGTGGTGGCCGTCCTCGGCCCGGCCGGCGTCGTACCGTCCTCGGACCGCGACCTGATCACCCTGGCCAGGCAGCTGACCGAGCTTGACAGAGAGGTACGCCGCACATGACCGACGCTGGTATGAGTGAGAACGTGTCAGGGCCCGCACGCGAGCGGCTCGTCGCGGTGCGCACCGAGGTCGGCAAGGCCGTGGTCGGGCAGGACGCCGCGGTCTCCGGCCTGCTCGTCGCGCTGCTGTGCGACGGCCACGTGCTGATGGAGGGCGTGCCGGGCACCGCCAAGACGCTGCTGGTGCGCACCCTGGCCGCGGCCCTCTCGGTGGACACCAAGCGAGTGCAGTTCACGCCTGACCTGATGCCCGGCGACATCACCGGCTCGATGGTGATCGACAGCCGGCAGGCGGGCGAGCTGACCTTCCGCGAGGGCCCGGTCTTCACCAACCTGCTGCTCGCCGACGAGATCAACCGGACGCCGCCCAAGACCCAGTCCGCGCTGCTGGAGGCGATGGAGGAGGGCCAGGTCTCGGTCGACGGGGTCTCCCGCAAGGTGCCCGCGCCGTTCCTCGTGGCCGCCACCCAGAACCCGGTCGAGTACGAAGGCACCTATCCCCTGCCCGAGGCGCAGCTGGACCGGTTCCTGCTCAAGGTGGTGCTGCCGATCCCCGAGCGCGACCAGGAGCTGGAGATCCTGCGCCGCCACGCCGCCGGCTTCGACCCGCGCGACGTGCGCGGCCGCCGGGGTCACGGCGGTTGCCGGGCCGGCCGACATCGCGGCGGGGCAGGCCGCGGTGAAGACGGTCCAGGTCACCCCCGAGGTGGTGGGCTACATCGTCGACATCGCCCGCGCCACCCGGCAGTCACCGTCGCTCAGCCTCGGCGTCAGCCCGCGCGGTGCCACCGCGCTGCTGCGGGCGGCCCGCGCCTGGGCCTGGCTCACCGGCCGGGACTTCGTCACGCCCGACGACGTCAAGGCGCTCGCGCACGCCTCCCTCGTCCACCGGCTCGGGCTGCGCCCGGAGGCCGAGCTCGAAGGCGTCGACGTGGCCGAGGTGCTCGCTTCGGCGCTCAACTCGGTGCCGGTCCCCCGCTAGGCTCCACGATGGTCATCACTGGTCGGGTCCCGCTGCTGCTCCTCCTCGGGCTGGTGCCGGTCGTGCTCCGCCCCGAGGCCAGCACGGTCCGGCTCTGGCTGCTGGTGGTCGCCGTCCTCGTCGTCGCCGACGTGCTGCTGGCGCCGCCCGTGAAGAGCCTCGCCGTGAGCCGCCGCCCGATCGGCACGGTCCGGCTGGGGTACGACGCCGAGTCGGTGCTGCTGGTGGAGAACGCCGGCCGGCGCCGGGTCCGTGGCGTCGTGCGCGACGCCTGGCAGCCCACCGCGGGCGCCGCCGGGAACCGGCACCGGATCGCCCTCTCGCCGGGCGACCGGGTGCTGCTGCGGACCGCGCTGAAGCCCCGGCGCCGCGGCGACCTGCGCGCCGTGGGGGTGACCGCACGGCTGCGCGGGCCGCTCGGCCTGTGCGCTCGACAGAAGACGCTCGACGTCGCCGGCACGGTCCGCTCGCTGCCGCCGTTCGAGTCCCGCAAGCACCTGCCCAGCCGGCTGGCCCGGCTCCGTGAGCTCGACGGGCGCGCCGCGATCCGGGTGCGCGGCCAGGGCACCGAGTTCGACTCGCTGCGCGAGTACGTCCGCGGCGACGACGTCCGCTCGATCGACTGGCGCGCCAGCGCCCGCAACCGCAACGTCGTGGTGCGCACGTGGCAGCCCGAGCGGGACCGCCGGGTGGTGCTGGTGCTCGACACCTCGCGGACCTCGGCGGGACGGGTCGAGGACGTGCCGCGGCTCGACTCCGCGATGGACGCCGCGCTGCTGCTCGCCGCGCTGGCCGCCCGCGCCGGCGACCGGATCGACTTCGTGGCCGGCGACCGGCGGGTCCGGGCCCGGCTCCGCTCGGCGGGTGCGCGCGACGTGGCTGCGAACCTCCAGGACACGATGGCCGACCTCGAGCCGGTGATCGCCGAGGCGGACTGGTCGGCCCTGGCCGGCGCGGTCACCCAGTTCGGCAGGCAACGCGCGCTCGTCGTCCTCCTCACCCCGCTCGAGCCGTCCGCGGTCGAGGAGGGGCTGCTGCCGGTGCTCCCGTCGCTGACCCGGCATCACCGCGTCGTGCTCGCCTCGGTCCGTGACCCCGAGCTGGAGCGGCTGGCCGCGACCCGCGGCACCATCGACGAGGTGTACGACGCGGCGGCGGCCGAGCAGGCGATGGTGCGCCGGCGGCGTACCGCCGAGCTGCTGCGGGCCGTGGGGCTGGACGTGGTCGACGCCGACGCCGAGCGGTTGCCCCCTGCCCTTGCCGACCACTACCTCACCCTCAAGGCGAACGGCCTGCTGTGAGCCTGCCCGGCTAGGACGTCCGCGCGCGGGCGGTGCGGCGCTTGACCTCGAGCTTGAGGTGCAGCATCCAGTCGGGCGTCAGCGCGACCAGGAGGGCGCCGAAGCCGCTGAGCGCGAGCACGGCCGGTAGTGCCTCCGGCATCCCGCCGGGCGGCGCGATCGTGAGCAGCACGCCCCACAGCAGCGCGAGCGTGCCCAGCGTCATGCCGCCCAGGCCCACCGCGTTGCGGAGGTTGCGCACCGTCGGGGTCGAGTGCATCCAGACCGTCTCGACGCGGTCGCCGAGCCACTCCTTGACCTCGGCCTCCTCCTCGAGCCCGTCGCCGCGCCCGCGCAGCACCACGCTGCCGTCCTGGCAGGAGAGCGTGAGCCGCCACCAGAGGCCGCCGATCGCCGGGCCGAACCGGGCCCGGCGCACGTCCGCGGCGGCGAGGGCGAGCACCTGGTCGGTGGTGTCTCCCTGCCAGACGGTGAGCATCCGCCGGCGCAGCTCGACCGAGGCGTCGGGTGGGGCGCCCGGTCGTTCCGGGTCGTGCACCCGCGACGCCTTGACGTCGCGGAAGACGTGCAGCGCGCGGTCGGTGACCACCACGGCCCGGGCGCCCAGCCCCTGCCAGGCCGTGAACGACCCGACCGGCCGCTCCGGCTGGGCGCTGGTGTCCTGGTCGAGCCACAACGGCTCGTGCGGGTCGATCCCGAGCTCGTCGAGGGCCTCGCGGAGCTCGGTGTAGGCCTTGTCGAGGCCGTCGCCGTCACGCACCATGCCGAGCACCTCGGCGACGATCGAGTCCAGCGGCAGCGTCCAGCCGTCGTCGGCCTCGAGCGAGCTGCCTTCGGGCCAGGACCACCGCGGCCGGAACTGTGAGGAGTCGATGGCGGCGATGCCGATGGCCGCCGTGAGCGTGCGCGAGACGAACCGCTCCGACCACTCGCCGTACGCCGCGGTCTCCCCCCAGGTCAGCCCCCGGTCGACCGCGGTGGCGTCGGCGAGCACGCGGCCCTCGCCGGACTCCATGAGCGCCAGCACGGACTCGAGGGTCACGGCCGCGTCGAACATCGTCCGGCGCGCGGCGTCCAGCACCTCGGTGACCAGCGCCCGCCAGTGCGGCACGGTGACCTGGAGCGGATGCTGCTCCCACGTGATCGGCTCCAGCCGGTCGCCGCGCTCGTCGAGCTCGAGGGCGAGCGCGTCCTCGTGGGTCTCGACGATGCGGGCGATCGCGCCGGTCGACGGCCACCACGGCCGCGGCTGCTTCAGCCAGCCGGCGGCGTCCGCACCCTCGACGAAGTGGCGCAGCGCGGTGAACGGCGCCAGGTGCCGGCGGCCGCGGAGGAAGGCCGGCTCCAGCCACTCGATGCGCATCAGCTCCCACGCCTCGGCGATCTGGTCCCGGGACGACATCACGACCTCGCTCGGACGCGAGGAGGCGGAGGCAGCGCGTTCGCAGGCCCCCGCCCAGTTGCCGAGGTCCGCGTCGAGCTGGGCGGCCCGGACGCGGAGCCCCTCGGTCAGCTGCAAGGTCGGCCAGGTCAGCCGCGGCCGACGGCCCACCAGTGGCCGGCCGATGTCGCCGTGCGCGACCCGGAGTGCCCACCGCACCATGCGCTCGTCCTCGACCGAGGCCTGCACCGCGGCCACCTGCAGCAGCTGCCGGATCTCGGCCGGGTCGAGGCACGCCAGGAGCGGCATACCGAGCGCCAGCTCGCCCTCGGCCAGCTCGAGCTCGGCCTGCGGGACCAGTCGGACCGCGGCGGGCCAGGCCAGCCGGCCGTCCGGGTCGACGGCAGTGCGCAGGGCGTCAGCCTCCTGCCGGCTGAGCAGCAGGCCGGCCCGAGGCCGGCGGCGCGGCCAGAACCGCGTCAGGTTGAAGCTGGTCGCCGCCAGCAGCACCGACCAGATGATGACGTAGACCGGCCGGACGGTGACGGCCACCAGCAGCAGCGCGAGGCTCGCCACGACCAGGGAGCCCATGGAGCAGAGCGCAGCCGCCCACGCCCCGTTGAGGGCCCGGGCTGTTTTGAGCAGCCGGGTCCGTGCCTCGTCCAGCGAGTCGGACACGTCGACCGTGGTCGACATGGTCACACGGCCATGATCGGGGCTCCGGCGCACGCCCGTGACAGGCGGTTTCGGGCGAAGACTCGGGCCTGGCTGGGGCTCGATCGACGCCGGATCACGCCTGGGTCGCGACCCGGTCCTCCAGGTAGCGAGCGTCGACGTCACCGGTCGCGCCGCGGTGGTGCGCCTGCCGGCCGAGCACGAACACGTAGGCGAAGAAGGCCAGCTCGGCGGTGATGCCGATGCCGACCCGGGCCCAGGTCGGCAGCCCGGACGGGGTCACGAACGCCTCGATGACGCCGCTCACCATCAGCACGCAGGCCAGCCCGAGACTCGACCGTGCCCGCCGTCCGCCCCTCGCGGGCGATGGACTGGGTGCGGGTCAGCTCGCCCGGCTCGATCCACGACCAGAACAGCCGCAGCCCGACGCCGCCGGCCACGAAGACCACGGTGAGCTCGAGCAGGCCGTGCGGGAGGATCAGCCCCCAGAACTCCTGGCCGTGGTCGTGCCGGTGCATGATCGAGCCGATCACCGCCAGGTTCTCGATGTTGTTGAAGAGCAGGTAGATCACCGGCAGCCCGAGGATCCCGAACGCGATGCACAGCGCCGAGACCCAGGCGTTGTTGATCCACACCTGCAGCGCGAAGTGGCTGGCGGCGTACGTCGAGTAGTAGTCCTCGAAGTCGTGGTTGACCAGCTGGTCGATCTCGTCGGGCGAGAGCAGGCTCTGCTCGACGTTCGGGTGGTCGAGCAGCCAGAGCATCATCACCGCGGTCACCACGACGTTGGCGGCCAGGCAGCCGAGCCACCACCAGCGCAGCCGGTAGAGCGCCGCCGGGAACCGCTCGGTGAAGAACGACGCGAAGCCGCGCCACGAGCTGACCCGGGTGCCGACCGCCTTGTTGCGGGCCTTGGCGAGCAGGCTCGACAGGTGCGCGACCAGCGACGGGTCCGGCGCCGACGTACGCACCACGGACAGGTGGGTGGCGACCTGCGCGTAGAGGTCGACCAGCTCGTCGCTCTCGGCGCCCTGCAGCCGCCCGCGGTGGACCAGCTGCTCCAGCCGCTGCCACTCGTGCGCGTGCGCGAGCACGTACGCGTCGAGGTCCACGCGCCCACCCTAGATTGAGCGCGATGGAGGAGATCGCGCTTCCCGACGGTCGCCGCGCCCAGCTCTGGACCGGTGGTGCCGCGTCGGGCCGCCGGTGCTGGTCTGCCACGGGACGCCCGACACCCGGTGGATCGCGCGTACCGGCGCCTCCGCCGCCGCCTCCGCCGGCGTCCGGCTCGTCTGCGTCAACCGGCCCGGCTACGGCACCTCGACCCCGACCGGCTCGACGATGTCGTCGGTCGCGGACGACGCGGTCGCCGTGCTCGACCTGCTCGACGTCGACCGGGTCGGCGTCCTCGGGATGTCCGTCGGCGGGGCGTACGCCGCCGCCCTGGCCGCCCGCCACCCCGACCGGGTCGCGGCGCTGGCCCTCGTCGCCGCGCCCCGGGAGACCCGCACCGCCATGGGCCCGCTGGACGCGGAGGTCGAGCGGGCCCGCCCGGAGTTCACGCAGTGGGCGGCCGGCGTGAACGCCGCCGACCCCGACGACGCCGCGCTGGCCGCGCGCTGGCTGGGCTCCCTGCCTCCCGACGACGCCGCCCTCCTGGGCGCCGCGCTCTCGACCGCCGACGTCGCCGCCTCGGCGCGCGAGGCGCTGGCCTGCCACGACGGCTACCTCCGCGACGCCGCGCTGCTCTTCTCCGACTGGGGCTTCGACCTCTCGGACGTCCGCTGCCCCACCCACCTCTGGTACGGAGCCCACGACGACCGCAACCCGCCCGCGACCGGCACGTGGTGGGCCGACCGGATCACGGGCGCCGAGCTCAACGTCACGCCGACGACCCACCTGGCGACGCTGCTCGCCAACTGGCAGACCATCCTCTCGTCGCTGCGCGCGTACCTAGACTGACCGCACCGATGACCGCCCCGAGTTCGCGACGCTCACCACCGATGACCTGGTCACCGGCGAGGCGGTGGCGCTGGACCTGCCGCCGGCCAGCCTGGGCGCCCGGATCGTGTCGGGGCTGATCGACGTGGTCGTGACGATGATCCTGTTCGTCGCGGCGATCTTCGTCTTCGTGGTGGCGGCGCTGCAGGCCGACGGCGCGCTGATCTGGGCGTCGTTCATCGCGACGATGATCGTGGTCTTCCTGGTCTACCCGGCCACGCTGGAGACGCTCACGCGCGGGCAAGTCGCTCGGCAAGCTGGTGTGCGGCCTGCGGACGGTCCGCGACGACGCCGGGCCGATCACCTTCCAGCACGCCTTCGTGCGGGCGCTGATCGGCTTCGTCGAGATCTACGTGCTTCACCGGCGTGCCGGCGTTCTTCTCGGCGCTGATGAGCTCGCGCGGCAAGCGGCTGGGCGACTACGCCGCCGGGACCTACGTCGTCCGCGACCGGGTCCGGCTCCGGCTGGCCCCGCCGACGCTGATGCCGCCGCCGCTGGCGGCGTGGGCGCGGCAGGCCGACATGGCGAGCCTGCCGACCGGGCTGGCGCTGGCGGTGCGCCAGTTCCTCGGCCGGCTGCCCACCCTCGACCCGCAGTCGCGCGCCACGATCGGCACCCGGCTCGCCGACCAGGTCAGCGAGTACGTCGCACCCGCGCCGCCGCCCGGCACCCCGCCCGAGGCCTACCTCGCCGCGGTCATCGCCTCCCGGCGCGAGCGCGACCAGGCCCGGCTGCACCGCGAGGCCGAGCTGCGCCGCCGGCTCACCGCGCGCCGGTGACCACGCTCCGCGCCCCGGGCGACGTCCTCGTCCACCTGCGCCGCGCCCGCGACCCAGGCTGACGCTGGTTGCGGGGTCCGGCAGCATGTCGCCATGACCGACCCGAGCGACCTGTGGGACTTCGACGACCCGGCCGGCTCCGAGCAGCGGTTCCGCGCGGCGGCCGAGACCGCCGAGGGCGCCGACCGGCTGGTGCTGCTGACCCAGGTGGCGCGGGCGCTGGGCCTGCAGGAGCGGTACGACGAGGGGCACGCCGTCCTCGACGACCTGGCCGTCGGCAGCCCGGAGGTCGCGACCAGGTCCGAGCTCGAGCGCGGCCGGCTGCTGCGCTCGGCCGGGGAGCCGGACGCCGCCCGTCCGCACTTCGAGGCCGCGGCCGAGACCGCCCGCGAGGCCGGGCTGGAGGCGCTGCACGTCGACGCGCTGCACATGGTCGCCCTGGTCGCGCCGGCCGAGGACCAGCAGCGGCTCACCGAGGAGGCGCTGGCCGTGGCCCGCGGCTCGTCCGACGCAGTCGGCCCGCAACTGGGACGCCAGCCTGCTCAACAACCTCGGCATGGCCCACGCGGACGCCGGCGACTGGCCGGCCGCGCTGGCGGCGTTCGAGGAGGCGCTGGCGGCGCGGGAGCGGATCGGCGACGCCGGCCGGACCCGGGTGGCGCGGTGGATGGTCGGCTGGGCGCTGCGCAACCTCGGCCGCACCGACGAGGCGCTCGCCGTGCAGACCGCGCTCAAGGCCGAGCTCGAGGCAGCCGGCGAGGAGGACCCGTACGTCGACGAGGAGCTGGCGCTCCTAGACGGGTGACGGCTGGCGGCCCGCGGCGTACCGTCGAGTCCATGATCGTGGTGCTTGCGGTGGTGCTCGCGGCCACGTCGCGCTGTCCGCCGTGGCCTACGCCGTCGGCATGCTGGTGGGCTGGCTGCGGGACGAGGTCGGACCGCCGATGCATCCCCGAGCCGGACGGGCGGCCGATCGAGGCGATCGTCGCCGACCTGCACCGGCTGGGCCGGAGGTTCCACAGCCTCGACCCGCGCACGTCGTTCGCCAAGGTCGAGGCGGTGCGCAGCGCCTACGACCGGGCCCTGGCCGAGTGCTGCACCGCGCTCGGGATCACCCACCTGCTCGCCGTGCTGCCGGCCGGCCCGGAGCTCGACGCCGAGCGGGAGCGGGTGGAGGACCAGCTCGCCGGCTGCGGCGTCCGGTTCCCCCACGCCGCTCTGTACACACCTAGTCGGTAGAGGCTTGACATCCATTCGAATGTATGTTCGAATGGATACAGCACGCGGCCCTCGGGTCGCACAGATGCAGTAGTCCTCCGGGCCGGTGCTCCCGGAGCTCGTCATTCTGTGGCGCGCTGGCATCGAGGTCATCCCAAGTCCCGGCGGGTGGGTCCCCGGGCGCACGGTGTCGATCGTGCGGAGCTTGTCGTGGCCTAGTGTGCGTCTCCCGCAGTTGTGCTGGAGGCCGCCCGCGCCCAGGTGGCGGTGCTCGACGCTCGGCTCGCGACCGGGTTCTCCGACGAGGACCTGGTCGAAGGGCCTGGCCGCCGTCCAGACGTTGAAGGGTGCCGTGGCGGCGCTCGAGACGCGGCTCCTCGCCGAGGCCGACATTCGCGACCTGGCCCGCAAGAGCCTGCACTGGGGCTCGACTACCGACTGGTTCACCCACCTTGCCGGCCTGACCCGGCGCGAGGGACGACGGGCCGTGGTGCACGCCCAGCAGCTCGTCGCCGAGCTGCCCGAGACCCTCGCGGCGCTGCACCGCGGGCGAGGCGTCAGCGGCGCAGGCCGCGATCATCTGCGATGCGGTCGACACGCTGCCCTCCAGCCCGGCTCTGCGGGCCCGCGGCGAGCAGGTGCTGCTGGAGGAGGCCCGGCGGCTCAACGCCACCGAGCTGGCCCGCACCGCCCGCCACCTCGCCGAGGTCGTCGACCCCGACCGTACCGAACGCCGCGACGAGGCCGCCCTCGAGCGCGAGGAGCGGGCCGCACACACCGGCCGTTTCCTCGTCGGTCACCGAGGACGGTGCCGGCGGAGTCCGGATCAAGGGTCGACGGCAGCACCGAGGACGGCGCCGTGCTCAGAGCCGCGCTGCTCCCCCTCACCAAGCCCGCGCCCGCCGTCGACCCCGACGCCCCCGGCTGCGAAGTGGAGACCGACCCCCGTGACCACGGCGCCCGCATGTTCGACGCCCTGGTCGAGCTCGCCCAACACGCCCTCGACACCGACCGGGCACCCGCGTCGCACGGCGCCCGTCCCCGGGTCACCGTCACCGTGGACTACCAATGCCTTGTCAGCGGCCTCGGGTCACGGTCCGCTGGCCGGAGATCTGCACCGACGACGGGCTGCGGCTCTCGGTTGCCGCCGTGCGACGGCTGGCCTGCGACGCCGACCTCATCCCGGTCTGCCTCGGCACCGACGGCGAGGTCCTCGACGTCGGACGCACGGCACGACTCATCACCCCTGCCCTGTGGCGGGCACTCGTCGCCCGCGACCGACACTGCGCCTTCCCCGGCTGCACCCGCCCACCGGTCATGTGCCACGCCCACCACATCGTGCACTGGGCCGACGGCGGCAACACCTCCCTCGACAACCTCGTCCTGGTCTGCGGCGAGCACCACCGCGTCCTCCACCACACCCCATGGCAGGTCCGCCTCAACCCCGACGACGGCATCGCCCGAGTTCCTCCCCCCGCCCCGCGTGGCACCAGCCAGGAGCCACCCGCCTGGATCCGCCACCGACCCCGTCGCGAGTGAGGCGAACGTCGAAAACCCTCTAGACCCGACGGTAGGCGAGGTCCGCGATGGTCCGGCCCGCCTCGACCCCCTTGCGCTCGAACCTGGTGACCGGCCGCTCCTCCCACCGCGGCACCGGGCCGCCCTCGAGCCCCGGCTCGGCGTCGAGCACCTCGCGCATCTGCTCGGCGTAGTCCGCCCAGTCGGTCGCCAGCCGCCAGGTGGCGCCGGGCGCCAGCCGGCTGACCGCGAGCCGCGGCGAACGCCGGGTCGACCAGCCGGCGCTTGCGGTGCCGGGTCTTGGGCCACGGGTCCGGGAAGAACGTCCACAGCTCGGCCAGCCCACCCGGGGCGACGAGGTGCTCGAGCGACCAGACCGCGTCGACACCGATCAGGCGCACGTTCTCGGCACCGGCCTCCGCGAGCCGCCACAGCGTGTCGGCGACCCCCGGCCGCCAGACCTCGAGGGCCAGCACGTCGTACGCCGGCCGGGTGGCCGCCAGCGCAGCGGTCGCCTCGCCGACCCCCGACCCGATCTCCACGATCAGCGGCGCCTCGCGGCCGAACCACCGGGCGAGCGAGAACCCCGGCTCGTCGACGGCCGCGTCCGGGATCACCCACTTCTCGTGGTGCGCCGCCCACGCCGCCGCCTGGTTCGGGGTGAACCGGTTGCCGCGGCGGGAGTAGCTGAGCACCTCCCGCATCCGGCGGCCGTCCTCGGTCAGCTTGTGGTGCGGGCGGGCGGGGGTGACGCGCTCGTCCATCCCCTCTACCCTGCCAGCGCGTCGAGTGCCTGACCGAAGACCTCGGTGTGCCGGTCCACGTCGGCCTCGGTGTGCGCCGGGCAGAACAGCGCCATGTTGTGGAACGGCGTCAGCAGCACCCCGCGGTTGAGGCACCACAGGTGCAGGAACCCCTCGAGCTCCTCGTCCACGGCGGCCGCCGCGGCGGCGCCGTCGGGCGGTGGCGGACAGAACCAGTACTCCGCGCGGCAGCCCAGCCGCTGCACGTGCCAGGGCAGGCCGTGCGCCTCGATCGCCCCGGCGACGCCCGCGGTGAACCGCTCGGCCAGCGGCACGGCGACCGCGAAGTCCTCGTCGCGCAGCGCCGTCGAGAGCGTGGCCCGGATCGCGGCCAGCGCGAGCGCACTGCCGGTGAGCGTGCCGCCCACGCCGGCGACGTCGATCTCGTGGCCCAGCATCGGCCCGGAGAGCCGCCCGGCGACCTCGGCCGTCATGCCGTACGCCGCGCAGGGGATGCCGCCGCCGATCGCCTTGCCGACCACGAGCAGGTCCGGCTCCAGGCCCCACGCCGACGTGCAGCCACCCGGGCCGGCGCACATCGTGTGCGTCTCGTCGATCACCAGCAGCACGCCGTGCCGGCGGGTGATCTCGCGGACCGCCGCCGAGTAGCCGTCGGAGGGCAGCACGATGCCGATGTTCGTCAGCGCCGGTTCCATGAGCAGGCACGCGACGTCGCCCTGGGCCAGCCGCTCGTCCAGCGCCTCGAGGTCGTTGAACGGGACCACCGCCGTGGTGGTCGGCGACGTCGGCCTGCGGGCCGAGGGCGCCGGGGCGCGGCACGACGGCTCCGGTCGTCGTCGAGCACGGCGAGGGCCTCGTCGACGGTGCCGTGGTAGCACCAGTCCATCACCGCGACCCTGGGCCGGCCGGTGAGATGCCGGGCGAAGCGGAGCACGAACCGGTTCGCGTCGGTCGCGGAGATCGCCAGCTGCCAGAACGGCAGCCCGAACCGGCGGCCCAGCTCGGCGCCCACCCAGGCCGCATCCGCCGACGGCAGCATCGCGGTCGCCCCGGAGGCGACCCGGGTGGCCACCGCCTCGGTCACCGCCGGCAGCGCGTGGCCGGTCATCGCCCCGGTGTCTCCCAGGCACAGGTCGACGTACTCCAGCCCGTCGACGTCGACGAGCCGACCGCCCTGCGCCGAGTCGACCGAGATCGGGAACGCCCCGGGCCACCGCGTCATCCACGGCATCGGGACACCGGCCAGCAGGCTGCCGCGCTGCTCCTCGGCGAGCGCGGCCGAGCGCGGGTGCTGGGTGACGAACCGGGCCTCTTCGTCCTCGCGGAGGCTGGCCAGCCGGGCACGGTCGATCACGTCGGCAGCCTAGGGCGCGCGGTCCCGGCGGTGGCAGGATGTCGCCGTGACGCAGCCGCCGCCACCCAGCCAGCCGCCGTACGGCAACTATCCGCCGAACCAGTACGGCCCCCCGCCCTACGGCTTCGGCCGCCGGAGCACCCGCAGGCGACCACGGTGCTGATCCTCGGGATCCTCGGGTTGGTGCTCTGCCAGCTGATCTCGCCGTTCGCGTGGGTCATGGGCAACCGCGTGGTCGCCGAGATCGACGCCAGCAACGGCCAGCTCGGTGGCCGCTCCCAGGCCAACGCCGGCCGGATCTGCGGGATCGTCGGCACCTTCCTCTTGGGCGCGGCGCTGCTGATCTCGGTAGCGGCCGTCGTCATCCTCCTCATCGCCGCAGCCCAGGAATAGCGCGCAGCCAGGACCGCGAGCGGTAGCGTTCCGGCGCCTCGAGAAGGACGTCGAGCCGCGCGCGCACCTCGTCCAGCGCCGGACGAGCCGACGGGTCGGGCTGCAGACAGCCGGCCAGCAGCGGACGCAGCGGCGCGGGCACCCGGGTGAGGTCCGGTGACCGGCCCGGTGCCGCGCCGGTCACGCACTCGACCAGGGTGGCGGCCAGCCCCCAGACGTCGGTGGCCGGCGAGATCCTGCCGCCGGCGTCCTGCTCGGGCGCGGCGTACCCGTCGGTGCCCATCCCCCGCTCGATCCGGCCGGGGCGGGTGGCCAGGCCCAGGTCGATGAGGACCGCACGACCCTCCTGGACGACGACGTTGTCCGGCTTCACGTCGAGGTGCACCCAGCCCTGCCGGTGCAGGTAGCCGAGCACGGAGACCAGCTGGCGGCCCAGCAGCGCGGTGTCCGCGACGCCGAGCCGACGGTCGTCGATGAGCGCCGCGAGGGTGGCGCCCGGCAGCGTCTCCAGCACGAGGGCGGGCCGCGGCGCGGTGACGACCTCGTAGCCGCGCGCCAGGTGCGGGTGCGCGAGCGTCGTGAGCAGCGCGCCCTCGGTGAGCACGCCCTCGCGGACGCGCTGGTCGCCGAGCCGGTCCGGGCGCACCACCTTGACCACCGCGCGGCAGTCCCGCTCGAGACTGGTCACGTCGTAGGTGTCCACGCGGCCGCCGCGGGCCAGGAGCGACTCGACGCGGTAGCCGGGGAGCACCTCGTCGCCGACGGGTACGACGACGGGCTCGGCCGTCGTCGGCATCATCGGCCCGCTCCGACCCGCACCGGCTGCGTGTCGACGCCGGAGTCCTCGAGCGTGATCACCCGGTCGACGTACTCGAGGGCGACCGGGTCGTGGGTGGCCACCACGACCGTGCGGCCGTCACGGTGCCGGGCCACCGCCTCCAGCAGCCGCCGGGAGGTGGCGGCGTCCAGGCCGGTGGTCGGCTCGTCGAGGAAGAGCACCGGGGCGTCCCGGAGCAGCGCCCGCGCCACCGCGATCCGCTGCCGCTGGCCGCCACTGAGGCTGCGGCCCCGCTGGCCCACCCGGGTGTCGTAGCCGTCCGGAAGCAGGCGGACGAAACCGTCGGCGTCGGCCCGACGAGCGGCCGCCTCGACCTCCGCGCGACCGGCCTCGGGCCGGCCGAACCCGATGTTCTCCGCGATCGTCGCGTCCATCAGCGCCGTCTCCTGCGGCACCAGCGTGACCGCCTCGCGCACCGACCGGATGGTCAGGTCGCGGAGGTCCTGGCCGTCGATGCGGACGGCTCCGTCGGCGGTCTCGACGTGCCGCGTGAGCAGCCGGGCGACGGTGGACTTGCCGGCCCCACTCGCGCCGACCAGGCCGACCATCTCGCCGGCCTCGACGCGGAACGACGCGCCGTGCAGCGCGTCCCGGGCGGCGCCGGGGTAGCGGACCCGGACGCCGGCCAGCTCGACGGCACCGCGGACGTTGACGAGATCGCGAGCGCCCGGCGCGTCCTGGGGCAGCGGCTCGTCGAGCAGCTCGACCATCCGCTCGACGCCGGCGGTGGCTGAGTAGAGCGCCGGGAGCAGGTTCCCGAGCGACCGGAGCGGCGAGTAGCACTGCACGAGCAGGGCGAGGAACGCCATCAGCCCGCCGAGGGTGAGCCGGTCGGTGGCCAGTGCCCAGGTGCCGAGCGCGATCACGGCCAGGGTGCCGACCAGCTCGGCCAGGTCGGCCAGCGGCAGGAACACCGCCCGGATCCGGGCACCCGACCAGCTCGGCGGAGGCGATCGCGAGGTTCTGGCGGTGGTAGTCCGCGACGGCGTCCGCCTCGCGGTTGTAGGTCTGGACGAGGGCCGCGTTCGACAGCCGCTCCTCGGTGACCGCGCTGAGCGACCCGGCCCGGCGCCGGCGCTCGCGGGAGACGTCCTTGACCAGGCGGGAGAAGTGGGTGGCGACCCACCACAGCAGCGGTGCGGCGATCATCGAGACCAGCGCCAGCTGCCACTGCAGCCAGAACAGCGCGCCGGCGTAGATCGCCAGCCGCAGCACCGCGCCGGTCCCGCTGGCGAACTGGCCGATCATGAACGACTCGACGGCGGCGGTGTCCGAGGTGAGCCGCGACATCGTGTCCCCGAGCCGGTTGCGGTCGTGCACGTGGCTGGGGTGGGCGAGCACGTGGCCGAACACCTTGGTGCGCAGCCCGACCAGGAACTTCTGCGAGATCCAGGTGGACAGGTAGTCGTCGACGCCGGAGATCACCGCGCTGAGCAGGTTCAGCCCGACGTACATCGCCGCGATCCAGACCAGCGGGCCGAGGGTGGCCGGGACGAGCACGTCGTCCACCAGCTTCTGGAACAGCACCACCTCGAGCACCGCGATGAGCGGGGCGGCCGCCAGCAGCGCGACCAGGAGCAGCAGCCACCAGCGCAGCGGGCGCACATCCGGCCAGAACCGGCGGACCACCTGCCGGATGGTCATCGCCGGCGCCGCACCGACGAACGGCGCGGCGTCCGGCGTCGGCCGGAGCAGCGCCATCAGCTGCTGGAACCGCCGGCGAGGGCGGGCCGCGCAGGCCCGCCCTCTCGGCGTCCTTCACCGTGCCGATCTCCCGATCCCGTCAGCCGTGGGTGCGGGTGTGCGTGCCGGTGCGCGTGCCCGTGCGGGTGTGCGTCCCGGTGCGGGTGTGCGAGCGGCCGTGGCGACCGCCGTGACCCCGGCGACCGGTCACGCGAGCCGGCCTGAGCGCCTTGAGGAGATGTGAGCGAGCCATGATGTGTTCCTCCCTTTCGAGGTGTCGGTTTTCCCTGACACCACGAACAGTGCCTGCGCACCGTGAGGTCACCGTGAGGCAGCCGTGAGAGCACTCTCATTGAAGGTTGTACCAACGGGTGAGGCGGCCCCGCGCCGGTCGGAAATGCAAGAACCCCCGCCAGCCTCACGGCTGACGGGGGTTCCCGATGACTCGGTGAGCCGGGGTCAGATCACTTCGTGATCTTGGTGACCCGGCCGGCGCCGACGGTACGGCCGCCCTCGCGGATGGCGAAGCGCAGGCCCTCCTCCATGGCGATCGGCTGGATCAGCTCGACGGCCATCTCGGTGTTGTCGCCCGGCATGACCATCTCGGTGCCCTCGGGGAGGGTCACCACGCCGGTCACGTCCGTGGTCCGGAAGTAGAACTGCGGACGGTAGTTGTTGAAGAACGGCGTGTGCCGGCCGCCCTCCTCCTTCGACAGGATGTAGACCGACGCGTCGAAGTTGGTGTGCGGGGTGGTCGTGCCCGGCTTGATCACGACCATGCCGCGCTCGACGTCCTCGCGCTTGGTGCCGCGGAGGAGCAGACCGACGTTCTCGCCCGCCTGGCCCTCGTCGAGCAGCTTGCGGAACATCTCGACGCCGGTGACGACCGTCTTCTGCGAGGTGTCGCGGATGCCGATGATCTCGACCTCCTCGTTGACCTTCACGATGCCCCGCTCGATGCGGCCGGTGATGACCGTGCCGCGACCGGTGATCGTGAAGACGTCCTCGACGGGCATGAGGAACGGCTTCTCGGTCTCGCGCTCCGGGGTCGGGATGTAGTCGTCGACCGCGGTCATCAGCTCGAAGACCGACTCGCCCCACTTCTCGTCGCCGTTCAGCGCCGGGAAGGCGGCCACGCGCACCACGGGGATGTCGTCGCCGGGGAACTCGTACTCGGAGAGGAGCTCGCGCACCTCCATCTCGACGAGCTCGATGAGCTCCTCGTCGTCGACCATGTCGCACTTGTTGAGCGCGACGACCAGCGCGGGGACGCCGACCTGGCGGGCCAGGAGGACGTGCTCGCGGGTCTGCGGCATCGGACCGTCGGTGGCGGCGACCACGAGGATCGCGCCGTCCATCTGGGCCGCGCCGGTGATCATGTTCTTGATGTAGTCCGCGTGGCCCGGGCAGTCGACGTGCGCGTAGTGACGCGCCTCGGTCTGGTACTCGACGTGCGCGATCGAGATGGTGATGCCGCGCTGACGCTCCTCGGGAGCCTTGTCGATCTCGTCGAACGGGGTGAACGGGTTGAGGTCCGGGTGCTTGTCGTGCAGGACCTTGGTGATGGCAGCGGTCAGCGTCGTCTTGCCGTGGTCGATGTGACCGATCGTGCCGATGTTGACGTGCGGCTTGGTCCGCTCGAACTTCGCCTTAGCCACTGGGGCTCCTCCTGGTGTGTTTTCTACTGACTCGTACTTGGTTGGTATAGCCGAGGGCCGTGCGCCGATTACTCGCCGCGGACCTTCTTGACGATCTCCTCGGCGATGCCCTGGGGGACCTCGGCGTAAGAGTCGAACTCCATCGAGTACGAAGCCTGACCAGAGGTCTTGGACCTCAGGTCGCCAACGTACCCGAACATCTCGGACAGCGGCACAAGGGCGTTGATGACCATGTCACCGTGACGCTCCTCCTGTGCCTGGATCTGGCCACGACGGCTGTTGAGGTCGCCGATGACGGTGCCCAGGAACGTCTCGGGCGTCGTCACCTCCACCTTGAACACCGGCTCCAGCAGCACCGGGCGGGCCTTCCTCGCAGCCTCCTTGAAGGCGGCGATGCCGGCGATCTTGAACGCCAGCTCCGAGGAGTCGACGTCGTGGTAGGCGCCGTCCTCGAGCGTCATCTTCACGTCGACCATCGGGTAGCCGGCGAGCACGCCGAACTCCATGGCCTCCTGGGCGCCGTGGTCCACCGACGGGATGTACTCGCGCGGGATGCGGCCACCGGACACGTTGTTGACGAACTCGTAGCCCGCACCCGAGTGGGTCTCGGGGTCGATGTTCGGCTCGATCGAGATGACGACCTTCGCGAACTGGCCGGAGCCACCCGTCTGCTTCTTGTGGGTGTAGCTGTGGTTCTCGACCTTGTTGCGGATGGTCTCGCGGTAGGCCACCTGCGGCTTGCCGACGGTCGCCTCGACGCGGAACTCGCGCTTCATCCGGTCGACGAGGATCTCCAGGTGGAGCTCGCCCATGCCGGCGATGATCGTCTGGCCGGTCTCCTCGTCGGACTTGACCGTGAAGGTCGGGTCCTCGTCGGAGAGCCGCTGGATGGCGGTGCCGAGCTTCTCCTGGTCGCCCTTGGTCTTGGGCTCGATCGCGACCTCGATCACCGGGGCCGGGAACGTCATCGACTCCAGGATCACCGGGTTCTGCGGGTCGCACAGCGTGTGCCCGGTCTTGGTGTCCTTGAGCCCCATGACGGCCACGATCTGGCCGGCGCCGACCGACGCGATCTCCTCACGCTTGTTGGCGTGCATCTGGTAGACCTTGCCGATCCGCTCCTTGCGGCCGTTGACCGAGTTGACCACGGTCGAGCCCGCCTCGAGCTTGCCGGAGTAGACCCGGACGTAGATCAGCTTGCCGAGGTGCGGGTCGGTGGCGATCTTGTAGGCCAGGCCGGAGAACGGCTCGTCGTCGGACGGGCAGGCGCCTGATCTGCTCGTTCTCGTCCTTGACCGCGTGGCCGACGATCGCGTCGATGTCGAGCGGCGAGGGGAGGTACTTCACGACCGCGTCGAGCAGGGGCTGGACGCCCTTGTTCTTGAACGCGGTGCCGCAGAGCACCGGGTTGAGCTTGTCGGCCAGGGTGGCGCGACGGATCGCCGCCTCGAGCTCCTCGACCGTGAACTCGCCCTCCTCGAGGTACTTCTCCATGATCGTCGTCGTCGGCCTCGGCCAGCGTCTCGAGCAGCTTCTCGCGGTACTCCGCGGCCTGCTCGGCCAGCTCGGCCGGGATCTCCTCGACCGTGTAGTCCTCGCCGATCGTCGTCTCGCCGCGCCACACGAGCGCGCGCATGCCGACCAGGTCGACGACGCCGATGAAGTCGGCCTCGGCGCCGATGGGCAGCTGCAGGACGAGCGGGGTGGAGTTGAGCCGGTCGACCATCATCTCGACGCAGTGGAAGAAGTCGGCGCCGGTGCGGTCGAGCTTGTTGACGAAGCACATGCGGGGCACGGCGTACTTGTTGGCCTGCCGCCACACCGTCATGGTCTGGGGCTCGACGCCCGCGACACCGTCGAAGACCGCGACCGCGCCGTCGAGGACGCGCAGCGAGCGCTCGACCTCGGCGGTGAAGTCGACGTGGCCCGGGGTGTCGATGATGTTGATCTGGTGGTCCTTCCACCAGCAGGTCGTCGCGGCGGACGTGATCGTGATGCCGCGCTCCTGCTCCTGCTCCATCCAGTCCATCGTGGCGGCGCCCTCGTGGACCTCACCGATCTTGTAGTTGATACCGGTGTAGAAGAGGATGCGCTCGGTGGTGGTGGTCTTGCCGGCGTCGATGTGCGCCATGATGCCGATGTTGCGGACCTTGTTCAGGTCAGTGGTGATGTCGACAGCCACGTTGGTGTCTTCCGTCCCTTTGGTCTGTTGTGCACGTCACGTGCGGAAAGCCCGGGACCGAGTCCGGACCGGGCTCCTGGAGAACGTCGACGCAGTGGTCTTTTGTTCCGTCAGAGCCCGGCCGGCGCGGTCACCAGCGGTAGTGGGCGAAGGCCTTGTTGGACTCGGCCATCTTGTGGGTGTCCTCGCGCTTCTTCACCGCGGCACCGAGGCCGTTGGAGGCGTCGAGGATCTCGTTCATGAGCCGCTCGGACATCGTCTTCTCGCGACGGTCCGCGGCGTAGCCGACGAGCCAGCGCAGCGCCAGCGTGGTGCCGCGGGTGCCCTTGACCTCGATCGGGACCTGGTAGGTCGCACCGCCGACGCGGCGGGACTTGACCTCGATGGCCGGCTTCACGTTGTCCATGGCGCGCTTGAGCGTGACCACGGGGTCGGTGCCGGTCTTGTCGCGGCAGCCCTCGAGGGCGGTGTAGACGATGCGCTGGGCGACCTGCTTCTTGCCGTCCTGCAGCACCTTGGAGACGAGCTGGGTGACCAGCTGCGACCCGTAGACCGGGTCGACGTCGAGCGGCCGCTTGGGGGCGGGACCCTTGCGGGGCATTAGCTCTTCTCCTTCTTGGCGCCGTAGCGGCTGCGAGCCTGCTTGCGGTTCTTCACGCCCTGGGTGTCGAGCGTGCCGCGGATGATCTTGTAGCGGACACCGGGGAGGTCCTTCACCCGGCCGCCGCGGACGAGCACGATCGAGTGCTCCTGGAGGTTGTGGCCCACGCCCGGGATGTACGCCGTGACCTCGACGCCGCTGCTCAGGCGCACGCGGGCGACCTTGCGGAGGGCGGAGTTCGGCTTCTTCGGGGTGGTGGTGTAGACGCGCGTGCAGACGCCGCGTCGCTGGGGCGAACCCTTCAGGGCAGGCGTCTTGTTCTTCGACACCTTGTCCTGGCGGCCCTTGCGGACCAGCTGATTGATGGTGGGCACCTGTGGTGGTTCCCTTTCCGTCTACTCTCACGGCCCGGCGACTTGCCGGGCACGGGTGTACTGCGTTGTTGCCTGTGCCTGTCGATGCGGCCCGCCGCTGACGAGAGAGTCCGTCGCTGCGGGGCACGCACAAGGGGTCTGGGTGGCCCAGACACCGAGGATCGAGCCTACTAGTCGCCCTGAGGCGGGTCAAAACCGGACGAGCCCGCTCAGGCAGCGGCGACGGCCTCGGCGCGCGGCGCCTCGGTCTGGGCCGGCATACGCCGGTTGACCAGCCGGAACACCAGCAGGGCCAGGCCCACGCCCACGAGGACCAGCACGCCGCCGATGATCAGGGTCCAGCGAGCGCCGAAGCTGCTCGCCGATCCAGCCGATCACCGGCGCGCCCGAGCGGCGTACCGCCCATGACGACGGTCATGTAGAGGGCCATCACCCGGCCCCGCAGCTGGGGGTCGGAGGAGATCTGCATGGTCGCGTTGCTGGAGTTGAGCAGGGTGATCGTGCAGAAGCCGATCACCGGTGCGAAGCAGGCGAACGCGAGGTAGGACGGCAGCAGGCCGGCCACGATCTCGGCCACGCCGAAGCCGGTTGCGGCGAAGATCAGCAGCCGGATCCGGATGTGGGGACGCCGGGCCGCAATCAGGGCGCCGCACAGGGAGCCGACCGCGAGAGCGGAGCCGAGGATGCCGAACTCGCCGGCCCCCTTCCCGAACTCCTGGGTCGCCATCAGCGCCGACGTGATCTGGAAGTTCATCCCGAAGGTGCCGGCGAAGAAGACCAGGACCAGGATCATCAGCATCTTGGGCTGGGAGCGGATGTAGCGCATCCCCTCCAGCAGCATCCCCGGCGCACGGGCGACGGGTTCCGGCGTGTGCAGCAGCCGCACGTCCATCCGGCGCAGCTGCAGGATCACCGCGAAGTACGACAGCCCGTTGACCAGGATCACCCAGCCCGAGGCCGTTGGCACCTCCGCCGAGCAGCCCGATCAGCAGACCGGCGGCTGCCGGGCCCATCAGCCGGGCGATGTTGAACCCCGCCGAGTTGAGACCCACCGCGTTGGTCAGGTCGTCGGGGCCGACCATCTCGGAGACGAAGGACTGCCGGGCCGGGACGTCGAAGGCCGAGGCGATGCCGAAGGTGAAGGCCAGCAGGTAGACCATCCACACCTGCGCGTGGCCGCTGATCGCGATCGCGCCCAGGATCAGCGAGGAGACGGCCATGCCGAGCTGCGTGAGCTGGAGCATGACCCGCTTGGGGAACCGGTCCGCGATCACGCCGGCGTACGGCGAGAGCACGAGCACCGGCAGGAACTGCAGCCCGGTGGTGATGCCGAGCTGGGTGCCGCCGGTGCCGGGCAGGCTGAGGACCAGCCAGTCCTGTGCGACTCGCTGCATCCACGTGCCGGTGTTGGACATGACGCTGCCGGCGAGGTACAGCCGGTAGTTCCGGTTGCTCAGCGATCGGAAGGTCGGGCTCACTCAGTCTCGCAGTCCTTGCTCGGAGAGTCGTCTGCAGGATCGGGGCGGCGGTGCGGAGGACGTCGCGCTCCTCGGGCGTCAGGTCGCGCAGCTGGCGGGCCAGCCACTCGTCGCGGCGCTTGCGGTCGGCCAGGACGCGGTCGCGGCCGAGCTCGGTGAGGCTGACGACCACGACCCGGCCGTCGGTCTCGTGGGCGCGCCGGGAGACATAGCCGCCCTCCTCGAGGGAGGTGACCTTGCGGGTCATGGTCGGCGGCTGCACCCGCTCGAGACCGGCCAGCTCGCCGACGGTCAGGTCGCCGTGCCGGTAGAGGCTCCCGAGCACGGCCATGATCGCGATGCTGAGGTCGTTGGCCGGGTCGCGCTCGTTGGCCAGCCGGCGCCGCAGCCGCATCACGGACGTGCGCAGCTCCGACGCCAGGCCGGCGTCGGTGCGGGCAACGTTCTCCACGGTGGGCATGTACTTAGCCTAACTCATTACTCAGGCTAACTATTCCGCACTACGGAAGACGAACGAGCGGCCACCCGGTCGGGGTGGCCGCTCGCTCGGCGTGGTGCTGGAGGGGTCCCTACTTCTTGACGATCTGGACCTTCACCTTGTTGCTGGTGGCCGCAGCGGTGGAGTTGGTCTCAGCTGACGGTCACGCGGTACTTCGCCTTGCCGGTCTTGCCGGCCTTGGCCTGGAGCTTGAAGTCGCCGGACGCGGCGAGGTCCTTGGTCTGGACCGTCTTCCAGGTGCCGTCCTTCTTCTTGACCTCGAGGGTCACCTTCGCGCCCGGGCCGACCGGCGTGGCCTTGCCCTTGATGACGACCTTGTTGCCCTTCTTGACCGTGGCGTGCTTGGCCGCTGCGGTCGCCGTCACCTTCGACTTGGCGGAGTTGGTGAAGAGGTACTGGTTGGGGCCGAAGGTCGCCGAGCGCAGGACGCCGTCGTAGACGAAGCCGGTGGCGACGTAGCCGGCGGAGACGAGGTTCGCCGTCTTGCCGGCCGCGGACAGGCTGCGGACCCAGTCGTCGATGGTGCCGTGCGCGGCAGCGCCGGAGCCGTTGGGGAACGTGCAGCCGTCCACGTTGCCGTTCTGCGGGGCGTTGGCACCACGAGCAGGGCGACCGGCCGGCGAAGAACCCGGCGGGCACCGTCGGGGTCACTCCCGTGAAGTCCTCGGCGTCGCGGTTCAGCCAGACGTCCTTGCCGCCGTAGGCGAGCTCGCCGATGAGCTGGCCGTCGGCCTTGCCGTCACCGTCGATGTCGATGTTGTAGTAGAGGCCCGGCTCGCCGGCGTTGGACGGCGGAGTGGTCGCACGGGTGCCGAACCACTCGTACTCGACGGTGTGGACCTGGGAGAGCGGCACGCCGACCTTCCAGTAGCCGCGAGCGGCGTCGGTGGTGTTGTTGGTGGTCTTGATGTGGATGCCCTCGGCCAGGAAGTCGGCCTTGGCCGCGCCGGTCGTACCCGAGACCGTTCCGGGGACCAGGACGAGGTCGGCGGGGCGGACCTGGATGGCGGTGGCCGCCTGGGCCGGCGCGACAGCGAGTGTCGTCACCGCCACGCCGAGACCGGCGGCGGCGAGAGCGCCGCGCATGAGCTGCTTGTGCATGTCGGTGTGATGCCTTTCGGAGGTGATCTGGACTGAGTCCAGACAACGTAGGGTCAAGGGCGCCTTTCCTGTTAATCGGTTCAGGCAACCCTCAGGTGCTCAGCCAATCCTCATGTTTCTGACGAACGAGCGGCCACCCCGGTGTCGGGTGGCCGCTCGCGTCGAGTGGCGCTGGTGCGGCGCTACTTCCTGGTGACCTGCACCTTCACCGTGTTGCTCTTGGCCGCTGCGGTGGAGTTGGTCTCGGCTGACCGACACCCGGAACCGGAGCGTGCCCAGCCGATCGGGCTTCGCCCCGAACCGGAACTCGCCGGACGCAGCCAGGGTCCGGCTCTTGACGGAGACCCACTTGCCGTTCTTCTTCACCTCGAGGGTGACCTTGGCACTGGGAGCGGTGGGCGTGACCTTGCCGCTGAACCTGATCTTCTGGGCCTTCTTCACCTTGGCGTGCTTGGCCGCGGCGGTGACGTTGACCTTGGTCTTGGCCTGGTTGGTGAAGACGTACTGGTTCGGGCCGTAGGTGATCTGGCGTGAGGACACCGTCGCCGGCCAGCGCCGGACAGCGAGTAGCCGCCGCTGTGGAGCACCGGGGCCTTGCCGCTGGCTGCCTGGAGCTTGACGTTGCCCAGTCGGCCAACGTGCCGTGGTCTGTGCGTCGGCGCCCGACGACGGCGTGCACGGGTCCGTGACGCCGGGGGCGGCGACTGCGCCGGTCGCACGGCGCCGCCGTGGCGAAGAAGTTGTCCGGGACGGCGCGGTGACGTCCGGGAAGTCCTGGGCGTCGCAGGTTCAGCCAGACATCCGTGACCGCCGTAGACGCTCTCTCCGCGGAGCTCGCCGTCGACCTTCCCGTCGCCGTCGACGTCGATGTAGTAGTTGACGCCCGGCTGCGAAGGTGGTGCCGTACCACGTCGTAGTTCGACCGACGTCGACCTGCGAGAGCGGGACGCCGACCAGGAATGCGGCCGCGCGCGTAGCGCCGTCGGCGTTGGTCGGTCTTGAGGTGGATGCCTTGGGCGAGGAACTGCGCTTGGCACGCCGCCGTCGGCGGTGTCCGTCGGGGCCAGGATCAGGTCCGCCTGACGGACCTGGGTCACCGTGGCGGCCTGCGCAGGCGCACCCATGAGAGCTCCACCGGCGGCGACGGCAAGTGCCGTCAGTGCCACGGTGGCGCGGTTGAAGACATGACTCATTACGAACCCTTCTTCTGACGAGGTTGACGGGCGCCGCCCACCATACGTAGCGGTGCACCACCAACCTTGACGCGGGGTCCGGCCGAAAGGTTGTGTCAGGTCAGCAGATCGGTGATCGGGTCGATCGCGAAGTAGGCGACGAACAGGACCGAGACCACCCACAGCAACGGGTGCACCTCCGCGACCTTGCCCTTGACCAGCTTGATGAACACGTAGGTGATGAAGCCCGCCCCGATGCCGACCGTGATCGAGTAGGTGAACGGCATCAGCACGATCGTCAGGAACGCCGGAAGGGCGATCTCGATGTCGTCCCAGTCGATGTTCTTGACCTGCTGCATCATCAGGAACCCGACCAGCACCAGCGCCGGGACCGCGGCCTCCGACGGGATCACGGCGACCAGCGGCGCCAGCAGGATGGTGATCAGGAACAGCACGCCCGTGACGACCGACGCCAGGCCGGTCCGCGCTCCCTCACCGACGCCCGAGGCGGACTCGATGTAGCTCGTGTTCGACGAGACGCCGGCCAGGCCGCCCGCAGCCGCGGCGACCGAGTCGACGACCAGGATCCGCTCGGCGTTGGGCGGGGTGCCCTCCTCGTCGAGCAGGCCGGCCTCGGCGCCGATCGCCGTCATCGTCCCCATCGTGTCGAAGAAGTCGGCCAGCATCAGCGTGAAGACCAGCAGGAGCGCCGCGACCACGCCGACCTCCTCGAAGGAGCCCAGCAGCGAGAACTCACCGAGGGTGGCGAAGTCGGGTTTCTCAGCGAGATCGTCGAAGGCCGGGACCTTGGGGACCGTGAGCGACCACGCCTTGGGGTCGCCGATCGCCTCGACGACGATGGCCAGGATCGTGGTGAGCACGATCGAGATGAGGATCGCGCCCCTGACCTTGCGCACCCACAGCGCGATCAGCAAGAGCATGCCGAACGCGAAGACCACCACCGGCCAGCCGCTCAGCTCGCCGTTCGCGGCCGAGCTGGACGGGCACCGTCGAGTTGGCGGCGTCCGGGATGCGGTGCACGAATCCCGCGTCCACGAACCCGATCAGCGCGATGAACAGTCCGATGCCCACCGAGATCGCGACCTTGAGCTGGGTCGGGATGGCGTGGAAGACCGCGGTCCGGAAGCCGGTCAGCACCAGGACCAGGATGATGATGCCCTCGATGACCACCAGGCCCATGGCGTCGGCCCAGGTCATCTCGCTGGCGATGGAGAAGGCGACGAACGCGTTGAGCCCCAGCCCGGTGGCCAGGGCGAGCGGGTAGTTGGCGACGACGCCCATCAGGATCGTCATCACCCCCGCGACCAGCGCCGTACCGGCTGCGATCGCCGGCGAGGTTCGGCGCGTCGCCGCCACCGAGGTACTGGCCGTCGACGTCCTGCGCGAAGCCGAGGATGAGCGGGTTGAGGACCACGATGTAGGCCATCGTGAAGAAGGTGACGACACCGCCGCGGATCTCACGCTCGACCGTCGAGCCCCGCTGGGTGATCTTGAAGTAGCCGTCGAGGCCGGGCTTGCCCCCGGCTGTCGTCTGGGTGCTCACGCGCCTCACCCAAGCAGAACCGCGCGGCCGTGTGAATACACCCTGTGGCACCGGCCGCACTGTGACTAGCCTGTGCCGTGTGGACCTCCGCGACGACCAGCCGATGAAGCACGAGATCGGCAACCGCACCTTCATCGTCGCGGACGTCGAGCCCCTCGACGTGGACGGCGTCCGCACGATCGAGGTCGGCACCCTCGCCTGGCTGATCGGCTTCGTGGCCCTGCTGCCGTTCTACGGCAGGCTCGAGGACGACGGGCGCACCTGGTGGCTCTGGACCTGCCTGGCCGGCTTCGGGCTCGGGCTGTTCGGGCTGGAGTACTGCCGCCGGCGGCGCAACGTTCGCGCCGAGCGCGAAGCCGAAGGTCCCGCTGCGGAACCCCCCGAGGCCTAGAAGCTCTCGACCTCGTCGATGTTGAGGGTGTCGAAGACGGGGTCCGGGAGCGGCTGGGGCTCGTGCTTCTTGGCGAGCCGCACCTCGGAGTGGGCACCGCAGCCGTGGTCGGTGCTGACCACCCGGCCGTCGTCGTTGGCGTCGCCGTTGGCGCAGACACCGAAGGTGTCGGTGAGCGGGCCGGCGATGCGGACCAGGAAGCCGCAGCTGCGGCAGTGGTGCGGCGCGGACTGGGCCAGCGGCGAGTCGGGGCCGCCGTCGCCGTCGTACCAGCGCTGGGCGGCGAGCTCGCGTCCCTCGACGGAGAGGGTGCGCACCCGGCCGAGCCCGAGGTCCTGGGCGACCTCGCGGATCTGCGCCTTGTCGTCGGTGTCGAGCGGGTCGTCGCCGAAGGAGTACGTCGGGACCAGCCGCGGGTCCTCGTCGCTGACCGGGAGCAGGTCGCCGGGCGACAGGTCGCCGGGCTGGATCCGCTCGCGGTAGGGCACCCAGGCCGGGGCCACGATCGCCTCGTCGCCGGGGATCAGCACCACCTCGTCGACGGTGACCGCCTTGTGCCGCGAGGCGCGGGTGACGGTGACCGACCAGCGCCAGCCGACGTACCCCCTGCGGGTGCAGGCGAACAGGTGGGTGACCACCCGCTCCCCCTCGTTGGCCGCGCCGAGGTGGTCGCCGACGTCGGCGGCGTCGACGTCCTCGAGCAGCGCGGCGCGGGCGAGGTCGGCGGCCGCGACCAGCGCGGCGTCGGCCCGGCCTCGGGGCGCGGCGGCGGTGCCGAGGGTGCTCACGGGCGCAAGTGTCACCCATCGGCGGGGGTCGTGTCAGGTTGGGGCAAGCCGTAGGCAGGATGGGGACGTGGCCGAGGACCCGCAGCGCTGGAGGGACGAGCACCCTCAGGGGGTGCCGGTCGCCCCGCCGTCCGTCTCGGCTGCCGACCGGGCCCGCAAGGTCGGGTCGCGGGCTCGCCAGCGGGACCAAGGCGACCGGCCGCGGGCTGCGCTCGCTGGGGCGTGGGACGGCTCGGGCCAGCAAGTTCACCGTGGTCCAGGCCCGCCGCGCCTCGGAGGCCGAGGGCGCCGGCGAGTCCGGCCTGCACCGGCTGATCCAGATGCACGTCTTCAACACCGCCGGCGACGCCGCGGTGGCGATCTCGCTGGCCGGCAGCCTGTTCTTCCAGGTGCCCTCGGGCGAGGCGCGCGACCAGGTCGCGCTGTTCCTCGGCCTCACGATGCTGCCGTTCGCGATCGTGGCGCCGCTGATCGGCCCGTTCCTCGACCGGTTCGCGCACGGCCGGCGCTGGGCGATCGGCGCGACGATGGCGGTCCGCGCCTTCCTGTGCTGGGCGCTGGCGTCGTCGATCACCAGCGGCTCCGCGCTGGTCTTCGCCGCCGCGCTCGGCGTGCTGGTCTCGTCCAAGGCGTACGGCGTCACGCGGGCCGCCGCCGTACCCCGCCTGCTCCCCCGCGACTTCACGCTGGTCAAGGCCAACGGCCGGGTCTCGCTGTCCGGCATCGTCGGCGCCTCGGTGTCGGCACCCATCGCCGCGCTCGCGGCCATGGCCGGCCCGGAGTGGTCGCTGCGCTACGCGACCGCTGCTGTTCGTCATCGCCACGGTCTGCGCGATCCGGCTGCCGGCCGGCGGTCGACTCCAGCGAGGGCGAGGGCGAGCTGTCCTGGCGCGGCCAGTGAGGGCAGCACCTCGCGGCGCGGCCGGCTGCGGACCCGGATCCCGGGCCCGGTGGCGTTCGCGCTGCGCGCCAACTGCGGCCCGTGGTTCCTCAGCGGCTTCCTGCTGATGTTCGTGGCGTTCCTGCTGCGCAACCCCGACGTGCGCCCGGACAGCGCGTTCGGCCCCGGCGTGATGATCGGCATCGTGATCGGCGCGGCCGGTCTCGGCCGGGTCGCTCGGCACCCTCGCGGCCTCGACGTTGCAGCGGATCACGCCCGCGATGGCCGTGGTGCTCGCGCTGGTCGCCGGCGCGGTCGCGTCGCTGCTGGCCGCGCTGTTCTACGGCGTGTGGACGCTGGCGCTGCTCGGCCTGACGGCCGGGCTGGCGCAGGCGATCGCCAAGTTCTCCCTCGACGCGACCATCCAGCGCGACATCCCCACCAAGGTGCAGGCGAGCGCGTTCGGCCGCAGCGACACCACCTGCCAGCTGGCGTGGGTGCTCGGCGGCTTCGTCGGCATCGCGATCCCGCTCGACCCGCCCCGGCTCGGCCTGACCGTCGCCTTCGTGGCGCTGGCCGCGTGGACGGCGTACGTCCTCGCGACCGCCCCTCGCGGGCGCCGACGCCAGCGGCTCGACGCGCAGGCGCGCGCCCAGCAGGCCGACATCGACACCCAGCCGATGCCGGTCCAGCGCCGCCCTTAGCTCAGAGGTCGAGCTCGTCGGCGAGGGCGCGGAGCAGCTTGGCGGTCGGGCGCGCGGTGCTGCGGTCGGGGTGCCGGCCGTGGCGGTAGGCCTCGCCGACGCCGTCGAGCAGGCGGATCAGGTCCTCGACGATCGGGGCCATCTCGTCGGGCTTCCGGCGCTTCGCGTGCGACTGGTTGCGCTGGACCGAGACGGGCTCGTCGATGATCCGGACCTGGAGCGCCTGGTCGCCGCGGCGGCCCTGGGCGATCCCGAACTCCACCCGCGCGCCGGCCTTGACCGTGGTCATGCCCTCGGGCAGCGCATCCGCGTGCAGGTAGACGTCGGGGCCGTCCTCCTGGGACAGGAACCCGAAGCCCTTCTCGGCGTCGAACCACTTCACCTTGCCTGTGGGCACGGTCTGACCTCTCGTCTCACGTCTGCACGGCGCCGGATGGGCGCGACCGTCAACCCTAGCCAATCACCCGGAGCCGGCTCGACCCGATTCCGGAGCTCAGACCAGGTCGGGTGCGAGCGTGCTGACGCCGACGACCAGCCCGGCCAGGTTGGCCAGCAGGAGCAGCAGGATCCAGAGCACGGCGGGCACGCGGGTGAGCCCGGCCAGCTGGTCGGGGTCCGAGGTCCGGCCGCGGCGTCGGCCCGCGGTGAGCAGCTCGACCAGCGGTCGCGGTGCGGCCAGGAGGAGCAGCCAGGCGATGAGGTACGCCGCCACGGACTGGACGGTGCCGTCGCCGTACCACGTCAGCAGGAGGACGCCGGCGCCTCCGAGCAGCAGGACCAGGAGCCCGTAGCCGTTGCGCACCCACAGGATCAGCGCACCGGCCAGGACGACGAGCAGCCAGAGCAGCCCGACGCTGCGGCCGTTGGCGAGCAGCAGCGCGGCGACCAGCCCGAGCACCGCGGGCGCGAGGTAGCCGGCCGCCAGCATCGCGACCATGCCCGGGCCGCGCGGCTTGCCGCGGGAGACGGTGAGCCCGGAGGTGTCGGAGTGCAGCCGGATCGAGCGGAGCCGGCGGCCGACGAGGACGGCGACCAGCGCGTGGCCCGCCTCGTGGACCACGGTGACGCCGAGCCGGACCCGCGGCCAGGTGGCCGGCAGGAGCACCAGCACGAGAGCCACGACGCCGGTGGCCACGACGAAGCCGGCGTCCGGCACCGGCTGGGTCGAGGTCGCTCGATCCCAGATCTTCGCCCAGCATGCTCAGCCCCGCGCGAGCCGGTAGGCCCGCACCTCGCCGTACTTGCGGAACCCGGCCCTGAGCAGCACCGGCGCCGAGGTCTCGACCCGGCCCTTGACCAGGGCCATCGTGCAGCCCGCCTCGACGCCCGCGCGCAGGCGGCGGTCGAGGAGGGCCCGGTAGGCGCCGGTGTGCCGGGCCGAGGGCACGACGGCGCCGCCCCAGAGGCGGATGGTCTCGCCGGCGACGACGTGGCCCGCGGCGCCGACCGGCACGCCGTCGCGGAGCACGACGAAGCGGGCGTCGTCCGCGAGCCGCGCCGCCGTCAGGGCGAGCGCCTCCTCGTCCGCGTGGCTTCCGCCGAAGACCTCGACGTCGATCCGGTCGGTGGCCCTCAGGTCGTCGAGGTCGGTCACCCGGCGCACCTCGAGGTCGGGCGGCACGTCCAGGTCGGGTACGCCGCGGGCGAGGTCGAGGGCGAGCACGGCGAGGGTCTCGGTCAGCTCGGCGCCCCGCTCGCGGAGCCGCGGCTCGAGGTCGGGTGGCCGGGTCGCGTCGCCGAGCTCGAAGAAGTTCACGGACTCCCGGCCGAGGCTGTGCGCGGCGGCGAGGACGTCGTCGATGAGGTCGTCGGCCGGTCGGTCGCTGTGCCAGCGCAGGGCCACGGTCGGGTCGGAGAAGTGCTCCGGGTAGGCGATCAGGAGGAACTCGTCGGTGTCGACGGTCCGGGCCTCCTCGGGGTACCAGATCCAGGCGGCCGCCTCGGCGAGCACGTGCTCGGGGCTCACGCAGCCGCTCGTTCATCGAGCCGGAGCGGAACCCCTTCTCGTCGACGACGACCTCGTCGAAGCCCGCCGCCCGCACCGCAGCGACCACCTGCGCGTGGCGATGCTCAGCGAGCGGCAGCAGTCCGCGATCGACCTCGACCGAGGCGCGGTCGCCGATGTCGCGGACCCGCAGGTTGGCCAGGCCCGTCGGCCGCGAGCAGGTCGCGGACCGCCGCCTCGGCGCGCTCCACGCGGGCCAGCCGGTGCGGCGTCACCTCGACGCCGTACGCCACCCTCGAGGAGAGGCACGCGGCGGCCGGCTTGTCCCACGTCGGCAGCCCCCACCGGTGCGAGGCCTCGCGGACCTGGGCCTTGGTGAGGCCCGGCGTCGCGCAGGGGTGCGACCGCGCCGCGCTCGTCGGCGGCACGGATGCCCGGGCCGGAAGCCGGCCACCGCGTCGTCGGCGTTCGTGCCGGTCGCGACGGTCCCGATGCCGCGCGCCGCGGCGAGCGGGGTGAGCACGTCGATCAGCTCGGCCTTGCAGAAGAAGCAGCGGTCGCCGCCGTTGGCGCGGTAGCCCTCGCGCTCCATCTCGTGGGTCTCGGGCGTGAGCAGCTCGACGCCGAGCCGGGTCGGCGAAGTCGCGGGCCGGGTCGCGCTCGGCCTGGGGCAGCGAGTGGCTGTAGCCGGTCGCGGCGACGACGTGGTCGGGCCCGAGCGCACGGACCGCCGCCGCGAGCAGGAACGCGCTGTCCGCGCCGCCGCTGTAGGCGACCATGACGCTGCCCCGCGCCCTGAGGTCGCGCTCCAGCGCCTCGAGCCGGGTCTGCAGCAGGTGCTCGTCGAGCCACGCGGGGAACTCCGCGAGGCTCTCGAGCACCACGTCGGTCCCGGCGTCCTCGAGCTCCTCGCGGGTGCAGCCGCCGGTCAGCACGCTGACGCTCAGCACGCCGGCCGCGCGGGCGCCCTCGACGTCGTGCACGTGGTCGCCGACGTAGATGCTCGACGCCCTCGCGCCGGAGCACCTCGGCCTTGCCCACGCCCCAGACCCAGCCCTCGACCAGGTCGACGTCCAGGGCCGAGGTGGTCGATGTGGCGCTGGGCGTTGGGCGGGTACTTGCCGGTGACCACCACGACCCGGCCCCGGTGGCGGCGTACGGCGGCGAGCGCCTCGTGCGCGCCGGGCAGGACGGGGATGTCGGGCACGGCGTGCTCGGGGTACAGCGCCCGGAACCGGTCCCCCGCCGGGCCGACCTGGTCGGCGGGCAGGTGCGGCGCCAGCATCTGGTCCAGCGGCGGCCCGAGCCTGGACGTCAGCTCCTCGACCGGGAACTCGACGCCGAGCTCCTCCCCCAGCACCCGCAGCACCGCGGCGAACCCGGGCACGGTGTCGATGAGGGTCATGTCCAGGTCGAAGCCGACCGCGAGCTGACTGGACACGCGTAACAGCGTAGGTGGCAGGTGCCACTGTTGAGGCATGGGCCGCGATCCGGAGCCGGAGCGAGGCGCCCCGGTCGGCCGGCGCGTCGTCCTCGGGCTGCTCGGCCTCGGGGCCGCCGGGGTGGTCGGCGGGGCGTCGTTCTCGCGACGGCTCTCGGAGTGGCTGGCCCCGGTCGAGCTGCGGGACCCCACGGGGCTGCTGGGCACGCTGCCGCTGGGGCCGGTGTTCCGCTTCTACTCGGTCACCGGCGGGGTCGAGCCGCGCGACGAGAAGACCTACCGGTTGCAGGTGGGCGGGCTGGTCGCCCAGCCGGCCACCTATCGCCTCGCCGACCTGCGGGCGCTGCCGCAGACGTCGTTCACCAGCGACTTCCACTGCGTGACCGGCTGGGTGGTGCCGGGCGTCCACTGGGCCGGCGTCCCGCTCTCGGAGCTGCTCGACCGTGCCCGGCCGTCAGCTTCGGCCAAGGCCGTGCGGTTCCGCTCGTTCGACGGCGCCTACACCGAGAGCCTGAGCATCGAGGACGCCCGGGAGTCCCGGGTGATCGTCGCGCTCGAGATGCTCGACGGTCCGGTCAGCCACGACCACGGCGGCCCGGTGCGGATGTACGTCGACGGCCAGTACGGCTACAAGAGCACCAAGTGGCTCTCCGGGATCGAGCTCACCGAGGACGAGGTCCCGGGCTACTGGGAGCACCGGGGCTACGACATCGACGGGACCATCCGTGAGTGAGGTCCAGGCGTCACTCGGGCGGTTCACCCGGGCCGAGCGGTGGGTGCACCGAGCCACCGGTCTGCTCATGGGGACCTGTCTGATCACCGCGTTCGCCCTCTACTACGGACCCGTCTCGCTGGCCGTCGGTCACCGGCACACCGTCGAGCTGATCCACGTGTGGGCCGGCTATGCGCTTGGCCGCTCCGCTGCTGCTCGGCCTCGCCTCGTCGGCGTACCGCGCCGACCTCGGGGCCCTGAACCGCTTCACCCGGGAGGACTGGCGCTGGCTGCGGTCGAAGAACCGGCGGGACGGCTCGTTCGAGGTCGGCAAGTTCAACGCCGGCCAGAAGCTCAACGCCGCGCTCACGGCGGGCTCGATCGTCGTGCTGCTCGGCACCGGGACGCTGATGTTCTGGACCGGGCTGGTGCGGCTGCCCTGGCGCACCGGCGCGACGTTCGTGCACGACTGGTTCGCGCTCGGGCTCGGGCTGCTGGTGCTGGGTCACATGTGGTTCGCGATCGCCGACCCCCAGGCCCGCGAGGGGATGCGGACCGGCCGGGTCAGGCGGAGCTGGGCCAAGAAGGAGCACCCGGCGTGGGCCGCCGAGGAGGCCGAGCGCGATGGCTAGAGCGGCCGGTCGTGCAGCAGCTTCTGGAACAGCACGTGGTCACGCCAGGCGCCGTTGAGGAACAGCAGCCCGGGCGCCAGGCCGTACTTCTCGAAGCCGCGGGCCTCGAGCACCCGCTGGCACGCAACGTTCTCGACCATGGTCCCCGCCTCGAGGCGGTGCAGCCCCAGCGCCAGCGCCTGCCCTCGAGATACTCGACCGCCGCCGTGGCCAGCCCGCGCCGGGTGTGGTCCTTGTCCACCCAGTAGCCGAGCACCCCGCCCTCATGGTGCCGCGCACGATGTTCTGGATGTTCAACCGCCCGGCCAGGTCGCCGCCCGGCCCGACGATGACGTAGAGCGCGAACAGCCCTTGCGCCTGCATCTCCAGCCGCTGCACGGCCTCCTTGCGCTGCCCCTCGACCGTGTAGAACTCCTCCGGCCGCGCCGGGTCCCACCGGGCGAGGTGCTCCCGGTTGCGGGCGTACGCCGTCGCGAGCGCGGGCGCGTCGTCGAGGACGAAGGGGCGGAACGAGTAGCCGTCGGGCACCACTCGGCCACGCTAGAGCACGCCGTCCAGTGAATTGTGGGGACGAGGCAGCCCGGCTGAGGGTCAGAGGAAGGTCTGGGTTCCCACGAACGTCGTCACCGCGCCGGTCAGCGCCGTCGTCGCCACCAGGAACGTCGCGCCGCCGGCCAGTCCGAGGATCCGGCGCCCGGGCGACCCGTCCTTCGGCAGCACCGCGCGGCGGACCCAGGACACGACGCGGCCCAGCCCGCCGACGAGTCCGCGGGCCCACTCGTACTCCAGGGCGAGCAGCGCGAGCCCGAGCGCGATCACGACCAGGCCGGGACCCGGCAGGACCAGCATCGCGACGCCGACGAGGATGACCAGCGGCCCGGCGACCGTCACGCCGGTCCGGACGAGCACCTTCCGGACCCGGCTGCGGCCGGACCAGGCGTCGATGCGGTCGAGCAGCTGGCGGGCGCGCGGGGACAGGTGGGAGTGCGTCATCGAGGTCCTGGTGAGATCGGAGGCGAACGCCTCAGGATGACGGACCGACCTGAGAGGTGCCTGAGCCTCACCCGAGCCCGAGCTTCTCCGCCGACTCCTCGCGCATCACGACCTTGCGGACCTTCCCGGTGACCGTCATCGGGAACTCGTCGACGATCATGACGTAGCGCGGGATCTTGTAGTGGCTGAGCCGGCCGGCGCAGAACTCGCGGACGGCGTCGGCGTCGAGCCGCTCGGCGCCGGCCTTCAGCTTGATCCAGGCGCAGAGCTCCTCGCCGTACTTCTCGTCGGGGACGCCGATCACCTGGACGTCCTCGATGTCCGGGTGCTGGTAGAGGAACTCCTCGACCTCGCTCGGGTAGACGTTCTCGCCGCCGCGGATGACCATGTCCTTGATCCGGCCGACGATGTTGCAGTAGCCGTCCTCGCGCATCTCGGCGAGGTCGCCGCTGTGCATCCAGCCGTCCTCGTCGATGGCCTCGCGGGTCTTCTCGTCGTCCTCCCAGTAGCCGAGCATCACCGAGTAGCCCTTGGTGCAGTACTCGCCGGGCTGGCCGCGCTCGACGGTCTCGCCGGTGACCGGGTCGACGATCTTGATCTCGAGGTGCGGGTGGACCCGGCCGATCGAGGCGGTACGCCGCTCCAGGTCGTCGTCGACCAGGGTCTGGCAGGAGACCGGCGAGGTCTCGGTCATGCCGTAGGCGATGCCGACCTCGGGCATGTGCATGTCGTTGACGCAGCGCTTCATCACCTCGACCGGGCAGATCGAGCCGGCCATGATCCCGGTGCGCAGGCTGGACAGGTCGTGGTCGGCGAAGGTCGGGTGGTTCTGCATCGCGATGAACATGGTCGGCACGCCGTACACGCCGGTGCACCGCTCGGCGGCGATCGCCGCGCAGCGTCGTCTCCGGGTCGAAGCCGGGCGCCGGGATCACCATCGTGGCGCCGTGGCTGGTGCAGCCGAGGTTGCCCATGACCATGCCGAAGCAGTGGTAGAAGGGCACCGGGATGCAGAGCCGGTCCTCGTGGGTGAAGTTGATCAGCTCGGTCGTGAAGTAGCCGTTGTTGAGGATGTTGCGGTGGCTGAGCGTGGCGCCCTTCGGGTAGCCCGTGGTGCCGGACGTGTACTGGATGTTGATCGGGTCGCCGGGCTGCAGGCTCCGCATCCGCTCGTTCACCACGTCGGAGTCGACGTGCTGGCCCGCCTCGACCACGTCCGCCCAGTCGCTGGTGCCGATGTAGACGACCCGCTCGAGCGCGGGGCAGTCGGCCGCGGTCTCCTCGACCATCGCGCGGTAGTCACTGGTCTTGAAGCTCTCCGCCGCGATCAGCATCCGCATGCCCGACTGGTTGACGGCGTAGGAGAACTCGTGGGTGCGGTACGCCGGGTTGACGTTGACGAGGATCGCGCCGATCTTCGCCGTGGCGTACTGCGCGATCGTCCACTCGGCGCAGTTCGGTGCCCACACACCGACGCGGTCGCCCTTGGCGATGCCGCCGGCGATCAGCCCGCGCGCGAACAGGTCGACGTCGTGGTTGAGCTCCCGGTAGGTCCAGCGCCGGCCGGTCGCGAACTCCACCAGCGCCTCGTGGTCGGGATGGGCCGCGACCGTGCGGTCGAAGCTGTCTGCGATCGTCTGCTCGAGCAGCGGCGGCTCGAGCTCACCCTTGGCATACGACTCAGCCATGTCGGTGAACGTACGCCGGGTTGGTTGGCGGTGGGTAGGGTCTGCCGCGTGACCAGCACGGACACGGACTCAGCCGAGTCCGGGCAGAAGCAGACGCCGTTCAAGGCGCTCCGCGAGACCGTGCTGCTGCTGGCCTTCGCGATCATCCTCGCGCTGGTCGTCAAGACGTTCTTCGTCCAGTCGTTCTACATCCCCTCGGAGTCGATGGAGCCCGGGCTCATCGTCAACGACCGGATCCTGGTGCAGAAGCCGTCGTACTGGGGCAGCGGAGGGCCGCAGCGCGGCGACGTCATCGTCTTCGACGACCCGGGCGGCTGGCTCAACGGTCTCGAGTCCGCCCAGCCGATGTCGTTCCTGGCGCGCGGGCTGGCCAAGATCGGCCTGTACCCGACCGGCGGGCACCTGGTGAAGCGCGTCATCGGCGTCGCCGGCGACACCATCGAGTGCTGCGACGAACAGGGCCGGATCATGGTGAACGGCGAGCCCATCGACGAGAGCGACTTCATCGAGCCCCAGAACGACCCGCCGAAGTCCTGCGACGGCCCGATGCCCGGCGGCCAGATGGACTGCCACTGGACCGCCGGGCCGGTCCCGCCCGGCACCGTGTTCGTGATGGGCGACAACCGCAACAACTCGGCCGACTCGTCGGTGCACCTGTGCCGGCCCAACGCGCCCAACTGCGACGAGAGCGACGCCTACGTCCCCGTGAAGGACGTCGTGGGCAAGGTGTTCGCACTGGCCTGGCCACTCGGCCGCGCGCACATCGTGCACACGCCCGACGCGTTCGACGACGTACCCGACCCGAGCTGAGCCGAGCTAGCGCTCGGCGTCGAAGATGTTCAGCTGGACGCCGTTGGTGTAGGTCCGGGACTCGCGGAGGGTGACCTTCTGCTTGTCGTCCGCGTCGGTCGGGAACAGCCGCTTGCCGCTGCCGAGGATGACCGGGAAGACCATCAGGTTCCAGTGGTCGACCAGCCCGGCCTTGTGGAGTGACTGCGCGAGGGTGGCGCTGCCGTGGACGCCGATCGGGCCGCCGTCGCCCTCCTTGAGGGCGCGGACGGCGTCGAGGTCGCGGACCACCGTGGTGTTGGTCCACGTCGGGTCCTGAAGCGTGGTCGAGACGACGACCTTCTCCATGCCGTTGAACTTGTCGGCGAACTCGCCGTCGCGCTCGGGCCAGGCCGCCGCGAAGCCTTCGTACGTCGTCCGCCCGAGCAGCAGCGTCTCGGTGCCGAACGTCTCCTCGCCCTTGAACTCGTACATCGTCGGGTCCTCCGCGATGTCGAAGGTCCAGCCGGTGTGCTTGTAGCTCTCCTCGCCGCCTGGCGCCTCGACGACGCCGTCCAGGGAGATGAACTCGGTGACATAGATGGTGCGCATTTCGGGTCCTCATTTCGGTTCGTGGGTGTCTTGCACTTACCCCCTCTACGAAGCGGGATGCGCCCGCTACGACACCCGTCCCGCGACAACATTCCCGGCGGCGAGCTCGCGGACCAGCGCGGCGGTGGCCGGCACCAGCTCGGCGCCCTCGCGGTGCACGATGCCGAAGGTCCGGGTGCCGAACGACGGGTGGTCGCGCACGCGGACGCCGGGGTGCAGGAAGGCGTCGAGCGCCGATCGCGGCAGCAGCGTCACGCCGAGCCCGACCGCGACCAGGTTCTGGACCACGACGTAGTCGTCGCTCACGTGGCGCACCGTGGGCTCGAAGCCGGCCTCGGCGCAGACCAGCAGCGCGTGCGCCCGGCACCGCTCGCAGCCGACGATCCACGGCTCCCCGGCGAGGTCGGACAGCGTCAGCCGGCGCCGGCTCGCGGCCGGATGGTCGGCGCCCACGACCAGCGCGACCGGCTCGTCGGCCAGCGGCCGCCACACCAGTCCCGACCCGTCCGTCGGCGGCAGGCCGTCGTAGGAGAACACCAGGGCCAGGTCGGCGTCGCCGGTCGAGAGCAGCGCCAGCGCCTCCGGTGGCTCGGCCTCGGTCAGCTCGACGTCGACGTCCGGGTGCCGGGCGCGCAAGCCGGCCACGGCGCGCGGCACCAGCGTTGCCGCCGCCGACGGGTAGGCCGCCAACCGGACCCGGCCGCGGCGGAGCTCGGTCAGGTCGGCGAGCTCCTCCTCCGCCATGTGCAGCTGTACGGCGAGCGCATCGGCCCGCGCGAGCAGCACTCGTCCCGGCTCGGTCAGGTCGACCCCGCCCGCGCCACGGAGCAGCAGCGTGCACCCGGCCGACCGCTCGAGCGCTCGCAGGTGCTGGCTCACCGCCGGCTGGGTCCAGCCCAGCTCGCGGGCGGCGGCACTGATCGACCCGGCCCGCGCGACCGCGCGGAAGATGAGCAGTCGCCGCGGATCCATAAGCACATGTTATGGGCTGCCGTAGGAAGACCGGGGTTCCTTGGAGGCGCGGGAGCCCTCACGATGGAGGGCATGCAGACAATCGGCCTCATCGGCGGCATGAGCTGGCACTCGACGGTGGAGTACTACCGCGTCCTCAACGAGCTCGTTGCCGAGCGCCGGGGAGGCCACGCCTCGGCCCGGGTGGCGCTCCAGTCGCTCGACTTCGCGGAGATCCGCGACTGCCAGGTCCGGGACGACTGGGACCAAGCCGGCCGGCTGCTGGCGCGGGCGGCGCAGCAGTGCGAGCTGGCCGGTGCCGACATGATCCTGATCTGCACCAACCTCATGCATCGCGTCGCCGACGACGTCCAGGCGGCCATCGACATCCCGCTGCTCCACATCGCCGACGCCCTCGCTGACCGGGCCCGCGCGCAGGGCTGGTCGCGGCTCGGCGTCCTCGGCACCAGCTGGGTGATGGAGGAGGACTTCTACGTCGGCCGGCTGGCGCGGCACGGCCTCACCATCGAGGTCCCGGACGCCGCCGACCGGGCCGAGGCCGACCGGGTGATCTTCGACGAGCTGACCCGCGGCATCGTGCGCGACGAGTCGCGGGCGTCGTACGCCGACATCCTGGGCCGGCTCCGCGACCAGGGTGCCGAGGCCGTCGTGCTGGGCTGCACCGAGATCGAGCTGCTGGTCCGTCCCGAGGACGCCCCGCTGCCGCTGCTCCCGTCGATGCGCACCCACGCGGAGGCCGCCGTCGCGGCGGCGCTCGGCGAAAGCGTCTTGGTCTAGCGCCCCTCGGCCATCGCGCAGAGCGTGTCCATGGCCTTGGGCGCGTCAGCGGTCACCATCGGGCCGATGTCCTCTGCGCCGGGGCCGGTCACGAAGGTGCTGACGGTCACCTCCGCCCCGCCGTCGGCGTCCTTGACGACGTGGTCGATGTGGATGCGCAGCCCGCCCATCTCGAGCCGGTCGAGGTAGCGCGCCCCCGGCTCGACGAGCTCGAGGGTCACCGGCACCTCGATGCCGCCGGTGAGCACCATCACCCCCGCTGCGCCCTCGGCGAAGTGACCCTCGAGCGCCACGGACTCCACCGACGGATCCCAACAGTGCCAGCTGCCCGGATCGCTCCAGAGGGCCCACACGTCGTGGGCAGTGGCTGAGGTGGTCACGGTCCGCGAGTACTCGAAGGTCACGGTCCGAACCTAACGGGACACGGGGGCGTCGAGGTAGACCGGGCTCACGGCATCATGGCGACGGTCATCTCGCGATCGCCGAACCGGACCCGGTCCGCGTCGCGCATCGTGGCGGGCTTGCCGCCGACCAGCCGCTTGGTGACGCCGGCGCGGATCAGGATCGAGCCGTTGGTGGAGCCGCGGTCCATCACCACGAGCGCACCGTCGGGCACCACCTGGAACTGCGCGTGCGTCTTGGACAGGCTCATGTCGTCGGACGGCAGGGTGACCAGCCGCTTGACCGGCTCGCCCGGCCGCGGCTCGGGCCGCCGGCCGACCAGGGTCAGGCCGCGCACCTCGAACTGCTCGCCGGTGTCGAAGGTGACCTGCCACCGCACCGGCGGCGCGGCGGTGTCGGGCGGGCGCGGCTGGGTGCGGTCGCCCTCCGGAGCTGCCGGCGGCGCGCTCGGGCGCGGCCCGCGCTCGGCGGCCTCGGAAGGAGCACGCGAGCCGGCCGGGGCCTCCCCGACCAGTGGCCAGCCCAGGCCCTGCCGCGGCGTGACCGTCGGCGGAGCGGGCGGCGCGGCGGCCTCGGGCGGCGGCTCGGGCGGCCGCTTGCCCCGCGTCGGGACCCGCCGCGGGGGCGTCGGCGACGCTGGGACCAGCCGCATCGCGGTGAGGTTGACGACCTGTCGCGGCGCCTCCTCCTCGGGTTCCTCGACCGCCGGGACCGGGCGTACGTCGACCACCACCGAGCCGGTCCGCAGGTCGTGCCAGCCGCGGCGCCAGCCGCTCGGGTCGACCATCGCGGTCCAGGCCAGGGCGGCCGCACCGAAGCCGAGGGTCGGGAGCGTCGCCAGGCCGAGCACCAGGGTCCGCAGCATCGCCCGCAGCAGGCCGACCGGCCGGGCGTCCTCGAAGGACAGCACCCGGATCCCGACCAGCGCCTTTCCGGGCGTCAGGCCGAAGATGCCGACCAGCATCGAGCCGATCAGCCAGACCAGCAGCACGGTGCCGGCGATCGCCGCCACCCCGGTCCAGAGGCGGCCGGGCTCGATGAGCAGCGTGTAGGCGGCGTACGCCTCGCCGCCGATCACGCCCCAGGCGACGAGGCAGTCCACGAAGAACGCGTAGAAGCGCCGGTCCGCGCCGGCCGCCAGGTGCTCGGTGGTCAGCTCCTCGGACGTGGGGGCTTCGAGGTAGGCATCGTTCATGGGCAGGTCAGGGACTGGTGACCTTGATGGTCACACCGTCGCCGAGATCGATGATCGCACCGGGGATCAGCTGCACCGCGACCCCGGGCGACAGGTCCTCGGGGCCGAGCCCGGGCTGCACGAGCACGGTCCCGTTGGTGGAGCCGAGGTCGGTCACGACGGCGGTGCCGTGGTCGGCGCCGGTGCCCGGGCCGGACCTCGATGTGGGTCGAGGAGATCTCGAGGTGCGGGCTCGGCACCGTGACCAGCAGCGGCTGCTCGGTGTCGTTGAACCGCCGCGCCTCGGGCGCCCGCCCGATCACGACGGCCCGGTCCACGTCGACCTCGTCGCCGTTCGAGATCTGCAGCCGGGCCACCGGCACGGTGACGTCCGGTGCCGGCGGCTGCCCGGGGATGCCGGGCGGCTCGGCCGGCGGCGGCTCCCAGGCGCCGCCGACAGTGAGCCCGTCGTGGTCGTGTCTCGTCGGTGAACGGGGAGTCGGGCATCGGCGGCAGCACCGGCGCGGGCGGTGGCGGGGGCGGCAGGGTCGGCGGCTCAGGGGTCCAGGCCGGCGGCTCCGGCGACCGGACGGGAGCGACCTCGTCGTACTCCTCCTCGTACTCGTCGTCTGCGTCCGTCTCGGCGGGCGCCTCCGCCGCCAGCAGCGGGAACTCACGCTCGTAGGCGGGCTCCTCGGCGAGCTCGTCGGGGCCTTGTGGGCCGGCGCCTCGTCGAGCCGCGAGATGCGGAACAGCCCGCCGTCCACGACGTACGACGGCAGCTCGTCGGTCGAGCTCGTCGTCGTGCAGCACGATGCTCATCCGCTCGACCTCGGACATCGAGCGCTCCACCCACGTCGTGGCGTTGGAGCCCTCGAGCTGCACGGTCTCGCCGTCGACCTGGAACTCGGCGCGGGCGGGGCCGCGGATCACGACCCTCGTCTCGCCCTCACCGGTGCTGACCAGCACGAAGGCCGACAGCTCGCGCAGCCCGCCCGAGATCAGTGCGTCGAGGGTGACGTCGAAGCCGGCGCCGCCGTCGACGAGCTCCCAGAGGGCGGCCACCCGCGGCTTCTCGGTGGGCGGAAGGATCACCACGGCGCGCTCGCCGACGATCCCGAACCAGTCGCCGGGCAGGTAGGAACGCACAGGTGCGCCGGAGGGGTCGCCGACTGCGGTCACGGCAGTGCTCCCAGTTTCTGCTCGAGACTCGCTCGCTGTCGCTCGGAGTCGTAGGCCTGGTCGGGGACCAATCCCACCACATCGACCACGACCGCGGTGGCGTTGTCGTCGCCGCCGGCGTGCAGGGCGGCCGCCACCAGCCGGTCGGCGGCGTCGCGCGGGTCGGAGCGTCTCGGTCAGGATCGCCGCGATCCGGTCGTCGTCGACGAGGCCGCTGACCCCGTCGCTGCACAGGAGCAGCCGCTCCACCTCGGTGACCGGCAGCACGAAGAAGTCCGCCGGCTCCAGCCGCGGCCCGCCCAGCGCGCGGGTGATCACGTGCCGCTCCGGGTGCTCGTTTGCCTCGCTGGCCGTGATCTCGCCGGAGTCGACCAGCTCCTGGACGACGCTGTGGTCGACGCTGACCTGGCGCAGCTCGCCGCCGCTGACGTGCGTAGATGCGCGAGTCGCCGAGGTTGGCGAGCAGCCAGGCGGGAGCGCCGTCGTCCTCGACCAGGAGGGCGGCGACCACCGTGGTGCCCGGCGTACGGCGCGGTCCCGGTCCCTCGGGCCCGGCGTACTCCGCGATCCGGCGCTGGCTGGCCTGGAGGGTCGCGGTGACGGCCTCGGTGCCGCCGGTCGGCTCGTAGCCCTCGTCGACGAGCCGGGCGAACTCCTCGACCACGATCCGGCTGGCGACGTCGCCGTTCTCGTGGCCGCCCATGCCGTCGGCGACGACGAAGACCGGCGGCGCGACCAGGTAGGCGTCCTCGTTGTTCTCGCGGAGCAGCCCGACGTCGGAGGCTGCTCCGTGGTGGAGCTCGACCTGGGTCACGTGCCTGAGCCTAGAGTTGGTGGGATGGCCAAGGAGGGATACCGATCGCTCGCCGACCAGCTGCGAGGCTGGCCGGACGACCGGCTGTCCCGGTTGCTCACCGCGCGTCCCGACCTGGCCACACCCGCTCCTCATGACTCCGGCCAGCTGGCCTCGCGCGCGGCCACGCGGTCGTCCCTGCTGCGCGCGCTCGACCAGCTCACCCGGCTCGAGCTCTCCGTTCTAGATGCCCTGGTCGTCGCAGGTCAAACGTCACCTGCGGCGTTGACGGAGATCGTCCACGCCGATCCCACCCGGGTGCGGCAGGCGATCGACCGCCTGGTCGACCTGGCCCTGGCCTGGGAGTCGACGGGCGGGCTGCGGCCGCTGAGCGGGGTCGCCGAGGGCCTGACCGGCGGTCCGGAGGCGGGCGTGAGCGGGTTGCGGCCCTGCACCGTGCCCGCGCCGACGACAGCCGAGGTCGCCGCGCAGCTGGCCGAGCTGTCCGAGCCGGCCCGGGCGATGCTCGAGCACGTGCTGGCCGCCGGCGGTGAGGCGACCACCGAGGACGCCCGGCACACCCTGCTGCCCGCGGACGCCGTCGACGCCGGCCGAGGAGCTGCTGGCCCGCAGGCTCCTGGTGCCGCGCGGGACCGGCTCGGTCGTGGTGCCCGGCGAGGTCGGGCTCGCGCTGCGCGGCGGACACACGACGGTCGAGCGGGTGGACGACGTGCCGGTGCTGGCGTCGACGGAGCGCAGCGAGCGGCAGGTCGACGGCGCGGCGGCGGGCGCGGCGTTCGAGGCGGTACGCCGGCTCGAGCTGCTGCTCGACCTGTGGGGTGCCGAGCCGCCGTCGGCGCTGCGCAGCGGCGGCCTCGGCGTGCGCGACCTCAAGGCGACCGCGGCGGCGCTGCACGTCGACGAGGCCACCATGGCGCTGCTCGTCGAGACCGCCATCGGCCGCCGGCCTGCTGGCCACCGCCGCCGACGCCGTCGGCAACCCGGTGTGGCTGCCGACCGACCTGGTCGACGCCTGGGTGCTGCAGCCTCCCGCGGAGCGATGGGCCGGGCTGGCCCGCACCTGGCTGGACAGCCCGCGGATGCCGGGGCTGGTCGGCTCGCGCGACACCGCCGGCAAGCCGTGGAACGCGCTGGCGCCCGAGCTCGCCGGCGGCCACATGGCCGAGACCCGCGCGATGACGCTGGCGGCGCTGGCGGCGTTGCCGGAGGGCACGTGCCTGGCCGCCGGGACCGGCGTGCCGTCGGTGGTCGCGCTGCTGCGCTGGCAGCGCCCGCGCCGGCCGCGGAGCCGCGCCGACCAGGTGCTCTGGACCGTCACCGAGGCCGCCGTGCTGGGGGTGACCGGGCTCGACGGCCTGGCGTCGTACGCCAGGGACCTGCTGGCCGGCGAGGACGACAAGGCGCACAAGGCGCTGGCCGGGCTGCTGCCCGAGCCGGTCGACCACGTGCTGCTGCAGGCCGACCTCACCGCGGTCGCGCCCGGGCCGCTGGAGTCGCAGCTGGCCCGGCGGCTGCAGCTGGTCGCCGACGTGGAGTCGCGCGGCGGGGCGACCGTCTACCGCTTCACTCCCGGCTCCGTCCGCCGCGCCCTCGACACCGGCTGGACCGCGGTCGAGCTGCACGAGTTCCTCGGGTCGGTGTCGCGGACCCCGGTTCCTCAGCCGCTGACCTACCTGGTCGACGACACCGCTCGGACCTTCGGGTCGGTGCGGGTCGGCCATGCCGAGGCGTTCCTGCGTGCCGACGACGAGACCGCGCTCACCGAGCTGCTGCACCACCCGAAGGCGTCGGGGCTGGCGCTGCGCCGGCTGGCACCGACGGTGCTGGTCAGCACCCTGCCGCTCGACCTCCTGCTGCCCCGGCTGCGCGAGCTCGGCGCCGCGCCCGTCGTCGAGGCGGAGGACGGCACCGTGCACGTCGTCCGCCCCGACCAGCGCCGCGCGCGGACCCCCCGCGAGCACCGCGGGCGCGGGGCTGCGTCGGCGCGGCGTACGGCCACCGTCTCCGCCGTCGTCACCGCGATCCGCTCCGGCGACCGCGCCGCGGCGTCCCGCCCGACGGGGCCCGAGGCCGCGCTCTCCGCCTCCGGGTCGCTCGTCGCGCTGCGCGACGCGGTCGAGAGCGGCACGCCGGTGCTGATCGTCTACGTCGACAACAACGGCACCCGCAGCGAGCGCGTCGTCGACCCGGTCTCGGTCGAGGGCGGCGTGCTGACCGCCCACGACCAGCGCTCCGACGACGTCCGGACCTTCGCCGTCCACCGGATCACCGCTGTAAGACCCATTTCGGGCTGAACCCGTATCCTTGAAACGTGGACTTCATCCGGTACGCCGAGCGGTCGGCGGGGCTTCTCAACGCGGTGATCACCGACGTGGACGCGCTCCAGGCGCATCTCGCCGACCGCGAGTGGCTGGTGCCTCAGTGCACCGACCGTGACTGCATGCTGGTGCGGAAGTTCCAGCGCGAGCTGAGGCCGGTCTTCGAGGCCTCGGCCGCCGACGACACGGCGGCCGTCATCGACGGGATCAACGAGCTGATGGTGCGGCACCCGATCACCCCGCAGATCTCCAGCCACGACCCGCAGCACCTGCACATCCACGCCGCGTCGAAGACCCAGTCGGTCGCCGAGCTGCTCGTCGGCGAGGCGCTGCTCGGCCTGGCCAACCTGGTCTGCGACCTCGGCCCGCACCGGCTCGGCATCTGCGCGGCGTCCCCGTGCACCAACGTCTACGTCGACACCTCGCCGAACCAGTCGCGGCGCTACTGCTCCGACCGCTGCTCGTCGCGGGCCAACGTCGCGGCCTACCGCGCCCGCCAGAAGGCCGTCGCGTCTGCATGAACGACGGACCCCTGATCGTCCAGTCCGACAAGACGCTGCTGCTCGAGGTCGACCACGAGCGCGCCTCCGACTGCCGCAAGGCGATCGCGCCGTTCGCCGAGCTGGAGCGGTCGCCCGAGCACATCCACACCTACCGGCTGACCCCGCTCGGTCTCTGGAACGCCCGCGCCGCCGGCCACGACGCCGAGCAGGTCGTCGACACGCTGCTGGAGTACAGCCGCTACGCCGTCCCGCACGCGCTGCTGGTCGACGTCGCCGAGACGATGGCGCGCTACGGCCGGCTGCGGCTGGAGAAGCACCCGATCCACGGGCTGGTCCTGGTCAGCACCGACCGGCCGGTGCTCGAGGAGGTGCTGCGCGCCAAGAAGATCGCCGGGATGCTCGGCGCCCGCATCGACGACGACACCGTGGTCGTGCACGGCTCGGAGCGCGGCAACCTCAAGCAGGCGCTGCTCAAGCTGGGCTGGCCGGCCGAGGACTTCGCCGGGTACGTCGACGGCGAGGCGCACCCGATCTCGCTCGACCTCACCCACTGGACGCTGCGCGACTACCAGCGCGAGGCCGCGGAGTCGTTCTGGCACGGCGGCTCCGGCGTCGTGGTGCTCCCGTGCGGGGCCGGCAAGACGCTGGTCGGCGCGGCCGCGATGGCGCACGCGCAGGCGACCACCCTGATCCTGGTCACCAACACCGTCTCCGCGCGGCAGTGGAAGGACGAGCTGCTCCGCCGTACGTCGCTCACCGAGGACGAGATCGGCGAGTACTCCGGGTCGGTCAAGGAGATCCGGCCGGTCACCATCGCGACGTACCAGGTCATGACCACCAAGCGCTCCGGGCGTCTACCGCCACCTCGAGCTGCTCGACGCCCGCGACTGGGGGCTGATCGTCTACGACGAGGTGCACCTGCTGCCGGCGCCGATCTTCCGGATGACCGCGGACCTGCAGGCCCGCCGCCGGATCGGGCTCACCGCCACACTGGTGCGGGAGGACGGCCGCGAGGGCGACGTGTTCTCGCTGATCGGCCCCAAGCGCTACGACGCGCCGTGGAAGGACATCGAGTCGCAGGGCTGGATCGCGCCGGCCGACTGCGTCGAGGTCCGGGTCTCGCTGCCGACCGACGAGCGGCTGGCCTACGCGACCTCCGAGCCCGAGGAGCGCTACCGGATCGCCTCCTGCACACCGCAGAAGCTCCAGGTCGTCCGCGACCTCGTCGCCTCGCACGTCGACCAGCCCACCCTGGTCATCGGTCAGTACATCGACCAGCTCGACGAGCTCGCCGCCGCCCTCGGCGCTCCGCTCATCAAGGGCGAGACGACGGTCAAGGAGCGGCAGCGCCTCTTCCAGGCCTTCCGCACCGGCGAGGTCGGCCTGCTCGTGGTCTCCAAGGTCGCGAACTTCTCCATCGACCTGCCCTCCGCCGAGGTCGCCATCCAGGTCTCCGGCGCGTTCGGCTCCCGCCAGGAGGAGGCCCAGCGGCTCGGCCGGCTGCTCCGCCCCAAGACCGAGGGGAAGACGGCGCACTTCTACACGATCGTCTCCCGCGACACCGTCGACGCCGACTTCGCCCAGAACCGCCAGCGCTTCCTCGCCGAGCAGGGCTACGCCTATCGGATTGTGGACGCGGAGGACCTCCCGATCTGAGACCGTTCCGTCCATGAGCGAGATGCCGCCCCCCGGTCCGCCGCCGGGGCCACCGGGTCCCCCACCCGGCGCGCCGCCCCGCCGGAAGCGCCGATGGGCTGGCTGCGGCTCACGCTGCAAGGCAGCGCGCTGACGAGCAGCATGATCACACCGGCCGTGGCGGTCAACGGGTGGCGGGTACCCGCGCACTACGGCGAGAACGTCATCCCGGTCTACGCCGGGCCGAACCGCATCGAAGTCAGCTGCCAGTGGCTGATGAAGTTCGGAGAGGCGACGCTCGAGGCGCAGGTGCCGGCGGGAGGCCAGGTGTCGGCGTTCTACGCGGCGCCGTGGCATCAGTTCAGCCGGGGCGCGATCGGCTACGAGAAGCAGAAGCGGCCCGGGGCATTCGGCTTCGCAGTGATGATGGCCGCGATCGTCCTGGTCGCGGTCGCACTCTTCGTCCTGCCGAACCTGTAGACGAACGAGAGGAGCAGAGGTTGGACGTGCGCGACCCTTCGGTGCTCGCCTACTTCGGTGACGAGCCGGACCGGGTCTACCAGCTCGCCCAGTGGCTCCCGGTCCTGGAGCTCCTCGATGCGCACGAGCCGCGTCGGCATCGTGTTGCAGCGACCCCGACACCGCGACCATCGTCCGCGGGCAGACGACGCTGCCGGTCCTGCTGGCCGCCGACTTCGCCGAGCTCCGGGACCTGTACGCCGAGCTGGACGCCAAGGTGGCGCTCTACTGCAACAACTCGACGCGCAACTTCGACTCGCTGCTCGAGACCCGGATGCTGCACGTGCACATCAACCACGGCGAGAGCGACAAGCAGAGCATGGCGAGCAACAACGCCAAGTCCTACGACCGCGTCTTCGTCGCCGGCCAGGCGGCGGTCGAGCGGTACGCGCTCAGCCTGCTCGAGTTCGACACCGACCGCCTCGTGCGGATCGGCCGGCCACAGCTCGACCTGGACCGCGTGCCGGCGCTGACGCCGAGCGTGCGGCGCACGGTGCTCTACGCGCCGACCTGGCCCGATGAAGCGGACTACAACAACTACTCCTCGGTCGACACGATCGGGACCCGGATCGTGCAGCAAGTGCTCGCCGTGCCCGACGTACGGCTGGTCTACAAGCCGCACCCTCGGGTCGCGGTCAGCGCCGACCCCGAGATCCGGTCGGGACACCGGAAGATCCTCGACCTCGTGGCCCACGCCGCCGCCCGCGACCCGGCGGCCGGACACCTCTCACTCCCCGACGCCGACATCCTCGCCGTGATGCCGGCCTGCGACGCGATGGTCACCGACGTCTCGTCGGTCGGGCTCGACTGGCTCTACCTGCGCACCGAGCAACCGCTGTTCATCGCCGACCGCCACGAAGACCCCGAGCGGCTGCGGCTGGCGGCACCGGTGAGCCGGTGCGCGGACGTGCTCGACTCGCAGAACGTGCAGCGGCCTGACCGAGCTGCTCACCGCGCGACTGGAGCACGACGAGCTGCACCTGGCCCGCATCGCGATGCGCCACCACTACTTCGACGACGCCAAGGTCGGCGACAGCACCGCCCGGTTCCTCGACGCGGTGACGGAGCTCGTCACGCTGCGCGACACGCTCCTGCAGGACTGGGCCGAGCAGGCGATCGCGACCTAGGCCGCCTACCGTCCCAGGTCGCGCAGCACCCGCTGGCTGGCCAGCCGGCCGGGCGAGCCGATGACGCAGCCGCCCGGGTGGGTGCCCGAGCCGCACTGGTAGTAGCCGTCGAGCGGGGTGGCGTACTGGCTCCAGCCCGGGGCGGGGCGGAAGAAGTACATCTGCGGGGCCAGGAACTCCCCGGCGAAGATGTTGCCCTCGGTGAGCCCGGTGCGGGCCTCGATGTCGACCGGCGTCACGACCTCGCGGTGCAGGACCAGGTCGCCGAAGCCCGGGAAGTGCGACTCCAGCACCGCCTGCGCCTTGTCGCCGAACTTCTCCCGCTCGGTCTCCCAGTCGCTGCCCTTGAGCTCGTACGGCGCGTACTGGACGAAGCACGACATCACGTGCTTGCCCGGCGGCGCCATGTCGGGGTCGACGACGGACTGGATCGCGGCGTCGATGAAGGGCCGCTCGGAGTACCAGCCGTACTTCGCCGCGTCGAACGCGCGCTCGACGTACTCGATGGTCGGGCCGATGTTGAGGAAGCCGCCGTAGTGGTCGACGGTGTCGGGCAGCGCCGGGAAGACCGGCAGCCCGTCGAGGGCGAAGTTCACCTTCGCCGAGACGCCGCGGAACTTCATCCGGCGGACGTTGTCGACCAGGTCGAGCGGCAGCTCGCGCGGGTCGCACAGCTCGAGGAACGTACGCCGCGGGTCCAGCGCGGAGACCACGACCGGCGCGCGGAACTCGGTGCCGTCCTCCAGCGCGACGCCGACCGCCCGGCCCTCCTGGGTGATCAGGTTCGCCACGGGCGAGCCGAGCCGGACCTCGGCGCCGTACGCCTGCGCGGCCCGGTTGAGCACCTGGGTGAAGCCGCCGTTGCCGCCCTTGTGGAACGCCCACGAGCCGAGGTGGCCGTCGTGCTCGCCCATCTTGTGGAACAGCAGCACCAGCCCGGAGCCCGGCGACATCGGGCCGACCTTGGAGCCGATGATCGAGGACGAGGCGTGGTAGCCCTTGATCGCCTCGTGCTCGAAGTAGTCGTCGAGCCAGTCCGAGGCGCTGCCGGTGAGCAGCCGGACCACGTCGTGCATCACCTTCTGCTCGACCCCGCCGAGGTGGTCGAGCAGCCACTTGGTGTCGACGGCGTCCTCGGGCTCCTTGCCGAAGATGTTGGGCGGCGCGTTGTCGAAGAGCGGCCGCACCGCCTGGCAGACCCGGTCGAGGTCGAAGTGGTAGCGCTCGTAGGCGTCGGCGTCGCGCGGCGAGTGCCGGCGGATCTCCTGGAGGTTCGCCTGGTGGTCGTCGCCGAAGAGCAGGTAGTCGCCGTCACCGGTCGGGTGGAACGACGACGGCATCATCAGCGGCAGGAAGCCGTGCTGGACCAGGTCGAGCTCGTGGATGATCTCCGGCCGGAGCAGGCTCAGCGCGTAGGAGAACGTCGTGAACTGGAAGCCCGGGCACCAGCTCCTCGGTGATCGCCGCGCCACCGACGTCGCCGTTCTTCTCGAGCACCAGGGTGCGCAGCCCCGCCTTCGCGAGGTACGCCGCGTGGGTGAGCCCGTTGTGGCCGCCGCCGATGACGATCGCGTCGTACTCGTGGGAGGTCATGCCTTCTTCCTCTCAGGGTCGAAGAACGGCATCGTCGTGGTCGTGTGACCCGGACCGTGGTGTTGTGGTGGTTGACGGCCAGCTCGAGCCGCAGCTCGGTGCCGGCCGCCCCGAGGTCCGGGCGGACCCGCGCGATGCCGATGTGCCGCTGCAGGACCGGCGAGTAGACGAAGCTCGTGCAGTAGCCGACCTCGTTGCGCTCGTCGTCCCCAGACTCGGATACAGCATCGACTCGTAGGGCAGCGGGTGCTCGGACTTGGGCGGGAACAGGTCGTTGTCGCGGTAGAGCCGGTCCCAGTCCGCCCAGTCGACGACGATGCCGGTGGTCGCCCACCGCGACGTACCGTCCAGCAGCTCGCGCCGGATCGCCTCGGAGCCCACGAAGCGCCGCGACCCGTCGCGCACGCCGCGCAGCATCCAGCCGAAGCCGAGCTCCTTGGGCGTCACCGTGTCGGCGTCGCTCATCGCCAGCCGGGCGTCGTGCCACTCGATGTCGATCAGCGCCAGCCCGGCCTCGATGCGCAGGGTCATCAGCGCCTCCTCGCCGAACGGCCGGATGCCATGGCCGCGGCCGGCGTCGAGGACGGCGTCGAGCACCTCGATCGCGCGGTCCTCGGGCACGGTCAGCTCGAAGCCGAGGTCACCGGTGTAGCCGGTCCGGCTCAGCGTCACCGCGGTGTCGGCCACCTTCACCGACACGTGGTCGAAGTAGCCGAGCGTCTCCGCCTCCGGCATCAGCGGCGCTCAGCACGGCGCGCGACCGCGGCCCCTGGACGGCGAGCATCCCGTAGCCCTCGGTGACGTCCTCGAGCTGAACCCGCAGGCCGCTCCCGAGCTCCTGGAACCACGACAGCGCCGGCCGCGCCGCGGTCAGGAAGAACTCGTCGGCCGAGTGCCGGAACACCACCCCGTCGTGCATCACGCGGCCCTGGTCGTCGCACCAGGACGTGTACTGCGCCTGGCCCGGCCGGCACGTCTTCACGTCGCGGACCAGCGCCCCGGCCAGCAGCCGCTCGGCGTCCGGCCCGGTGACGAGGTACTTGTAGAGCGGCGAGGTGTCGAAGACCCCCACCGAGTTCCGGACCGCGAAGTACTCGTGCTTCGGCGCATGGGTGTAGCGCAGCGGCGACAGCGTGCCCTGCCAGTGGGTGTAGAGCCCCTGGTCGTTGAGCTCGCTCAGCCGCGCGTGGAACGGAGTCGTGCGCACCGTCGCCACGCTACCCGTTACTGATCCGTCAGTCAGTAGCCCGCCGAGCCGGGCCGGAGCGGGTTCCCGAGCTTGTCGAGGAGCCAGGCGTAGATCTCGGCCTCGTAGGCCAGGTGGGCGAACCGGCCGGCGGGGCCGACGTGGGCGCCGGCGCCGGTCTCGACGCGGAACAGGCAGCGCGGGGCCCACTCGGGGTCGCTCTCGCGGAGCGCGGCGACCCACTTGGCCGGCTCCCAGACCATGACCCGCGCGTCGTGGACGGCGCCGGTGGCCAGCAGGTCGGGACGGCCGCCGGCCGGCGGCAGGTTGTCGTACGGCGAGTAGCGGGCCATCCACGCGTAGTCCTCGGGCCGCGACGGGTCGCCCCACTCGTCCCACTCGTTGACGGTCAGGGGGATGGTCGGGTCGAGCATCGTGGTGAGGACGTCGACGAACGGCACCTCCGCCACCACCGCTCGCCAGCGGTCCGGGCGCTGCGAGAACACCGCGCCCTGGAGCAGCCCGCCGGCGGAGAGGCCGCGGGTGGCGATCCGGGCGCCGTCGACCAGACCGGCTGACGCGAGGCCGTCGGCCACCGCGATGTGGTCGTCGAACGTGTGCTGCTTGTGCTCCATCCGCCCGTCCAGCCACCAGCGCCGGCCACCCTCGCCGCCGCCGCGGACGTGCGCGTGCACGTAGACCACGCCGCGGTCGAGCAGCGACGGGAATGGCCGGGTCCCACTCCTGGTCGGGGTAGACCGACTCGTAGGCGCCGTAGGCGTAGAGCAGGCAGGGCGCGGTGCCGTCCAGCGGCGTGTCGCGGTGCCTCAGGATCGTGGCCGGGACGAGCGTGCCGTCGGCCGACGGGAACGACCGCTGCTCACCGACGTACGCCGCGGAGTCGAAGCCGGGCGCGTCCTTGCGGAGCCGCTCGGTGCGTTCCCCCGTGGCCAGGTCGAGGTCCGACCACACCGGCGGCATCAGGTACGACTCGTCCACGACGATGATCCGGTCCAGGTCGTGCTCGACGTTGCGGCTGTCGGGCGCCTCGAGCGACGCGATGTCCGACACCGGCCGGACGACGATGCCCTCGCCGGTGAGGTCGTCGAGCGGCAGGATCCGCAGCTGGTTGCGGCCGTCGGTGCGCGAGGTGAGCACGACGTGCCCGACGTACGCGTCCACCTGCTCGAGCCGCTCGGACGGGTCCTCGGGTCGCAGCGGCAGCCACGCGGCCGAGTCCTGGTCGCCCGAGCGCGGCACCGGGCAACGCGCCAGCCGGAACTCGCTCGCCTCGTCGTTGGTCACCAGCAGCAGCTCGTCGGAGCCGTCGGCGTACCGCACGTGCTCGGCGTGGTACTCCACCCCGCGCCGGCGACCGCCCACCGAGCGGGGCACCGAGGTCGGGTCCGCGGCGTCGAGCACCCACACCTCGCTGGTGTCCCGGTTCTCCGACCAGATGACCACGAGGTCGCCGGTGCGGCTGGCCTCCACCTCGAGCTCGAACTGGCCGTCCGGCTCCTCCAGCACCAGCTCGTCGGCGGACGCGGGCGTTCCCAGCCGGTGCCGCCAGACCTGGTGCTGCCGCCACAGCTCGTCGTGGACGAGGTAGAAGAAGTACGACGAGTCCGCCGACCAGGCTCCCCCGGGCGCCGTCCGCGGCACGACGTCGTCCAGGTCCCGACCTGACGACAGGTCACGGAAGCGAAGCTCGTAGACCTCGTCGCCCTCGAAGTCGACCGACCAGGCCATGAGCGACGAGCTCGGGGAGACGCCCCAGAGCCCCAGGTCCACGTAGTCGCCGTCATCGGCGAGCTCGTTGACGTCGAGCAGCAGCTCGTCCGGCTCGTCGGCGTCCGTCGTGTCACGGCGGCGCAACAACTGCACGTACTCCCTTCCTGCTGGAAGGACCGTGCGGTAGGAATAGCCATGCTGCGGCCAACTGACCGACGAGTCAGTAGCCGGGACCCTGCCGGTCATCTCGGCACGCAGCTTCTGCACGAGGGGGCCCAGATGTCCGGTGGCAACGTCGTACCACTCTCGCTCGGCGCTGAGATGGGCGAGGACGGGAGCGTCGAGCCGGCGCATCCAGTGGTACGGATCCGGGCGTCGCACGCCGTGCGCGACGTGCTCGTGCGGCTCGTGGGCCGCGCTGGGCGGGCCGGTAGGGGTCGACACGACCGGCACCGTACTCCGCGCAAGGCCCTCGCGGCGCTGGCCGCGGCGCCTGGTCGCGACTGCTCGCCACCGTGCTCGGGAGCCCGGTCGCACCGGCGCAGGCGGACGACGCCGACCCGGTCACGTTCAAGGTCGGCGTTCACCGGCGACGTGGACTCGCTGAACCCGTTCACGGGCTACAAGGCGGAGTCGTACGAGCTCGTGGGCGCTCAGCTACGACTTCATGATCGGCTACTCGATGAAGGACATGTCCCCGGAGCCGTCGCTGGCCACGGACTGGGAGACGTCCGACGACGGCCTGACCTGGACCTTCGACATCCGCGACCGGCGTGAAGTGGTCAGGACGGCGAGCCGCTCACCGCCGCCGACATCGCCTACACCTACAACCGGGTGATGACCGGCAGGGTCGAGGGCGGCAACTACTCGAGCTACCTCACCAACGTGTCGAGCGTGACCGCCCCGGACGACACGACCGTCGTGCTCACGCTGTCGAAGCCCAACGCGGTGCTCCCGCTGCTGCCGATCCCGATCGTGCCCGAGCACATCTGGAAGGACATCGACGCGAAGGCGGTGAAGACCTTCCAGCCCGACCCGGCCATCCCCGCGACGACCGTCGGCTCCGGCCCCTTCCGGCTCGTCGAGGGCAAGCCGGCGGATCGACGTTCCGCTACGAGGCCAACCCCGACTACTGGGGCGGCGCGCCGCACGTCGACCAGGTGGTCTTCACGGTCTACCAGAGCAAGGACCCGGCCGTCCAGGCGCTGATCAAGGGCGAGGTCGACTACGTCAACGACATCACGCCGCTCCAGGTGAAGGCGCTGCAGGACGAGCCCGGCATCAGCGCACAGAACGGCGTCTCGCCGTTGCTTCGAGGAGATCGCCTTCAACACCGGTGCGATCGACACCGAGACCGGGCGAGCCGCTCGGCGACGGCAACCCGGCATTGCAGGACCAGAAGTTCCGGCATGCGCTCGGCTGGGCCGTCGACAACGACCAGATCGTGAAGACGGCCTTCCAGGGCGCGGCGGTTGCGGGCACCACGATCGTCCCGTCGCAGTACACCAAGTGGCACTGGGAGCCGCCGGACGACGTGAAGTTCAGCTTCGACCTCGACAAGGCCGCCGACGAGCTGGACGCGGCCGGCTACACGATGGGCTCCGACGGCAAGCGGACCATGCCCGACGGCTCGCCGCTCGGCACCCTGCGGCTCTTCGCGCGCAGCGACCAGAAGAACTCGGTCGACACGATGGACCTGTTCCAGGGCTGGCTCGCGGACCTCGGGATCGACTCCGAGGTCACCGCGATGGACAGCAGCGCGCTGGGCGACCGGATCCTCGAGGGCAACTACGACGTCATGCAGTGGGACTGGTACGTCGAGCCCGACCCGGACGGCATCCTCGCCGACTTCACCTGCGACCAGCTGGGCGGGCTCAACGACTCGTGGTACTGCGACGAGGGGTACGACGCGATGTACCTCGAACAGCACGGCGAGATCGACCAGGAGAAGCGGGCCGAGATCGTGCACCAGATGCAGGAGCAGCTCTACGAGGAGGCGCCCTACCTCGTCACGGCGGAGACCCGGACCGGCGAGGCGGTCCGCAACGACAAGTTCGCCTGCTTCCAGCCGCAGCCGGACCCGGACGGGGTCTGGCTCGTCCAGTACGGCGTCCGCAACTACACGCTGCTCCGGCCGGCCGACGAGGCCGGCGACTGCGACGGCGTCACCACCGCCCTGGGCGCGTCCGAGGAGTCCGGCGAGAGCAGCTCCGACGGTGCCGCGACGACGCTGATCATCGGCGGCGCCGTGCTGGCCGTCGCTGGTCATCGGCGGCGGGATCGTGCTGCTGCGGCGCCGCTCGACGGCGGCCGAGCGCGAGTGACCCGCTCGTGAGCCAGGTCGTCGACAGCGCCCCCACCGCAGCCGCTGGGGCGGCGGCGCAGCTATGGCCGCTACGTGCTCGCGAAGGTGGGCGGCGCCGCCGGGAGCCTGTTCTTCGTCCTGGTCCTGAACTTCTTCCTGTTCCGGGTGCTGCCCGGCGACCCGGCCCGCACCCTCGGTCGCGGACGGTTCAAGACCAAGGAGCAGCTCGAGGCGTTCCGCGCGGAGCACGGCCTCGACCAGCCGCTCCTGCAGCAGTTCCTCACCTACCTGCACAACACCTTCACCGGCGACCTCGGCATCTCCTACCGCTACGGGGTGCCGGTCAGCCAGCTGATCGAGGACCGGCTCTGGCCGACGCTGCTGCTGGTCGGCACCTCGACGGTGCTGGCGATGGTCTTCGGCGTCTGGATCGGCATCATCGGCGCCTGGCACCGCGGCGGGAGGTTCGACAAGGCCTCCACCGGGGCCACCCTGACCCTCTACTCGATGCCGGAGTGGTGGCTCGGGCTGCTGCTGATCGCCTTCTTCGCCGTCGGGGTCGGCCCGTTCGAGGGGATCTTCCCCACCGGGGGGCTGCACTCGACCGACGTCGATCCCTCGAGTCTCGAGGGCGTGCTCGACACGGCTCTGGCACCTGGTGCTGCCCGTGACGACGCTCACCCTCGCCTATCTCGCGGAGTACTCGCTGGTGATGCGCTCCTCGCTGCTCGACGAGCTCGGCGAGGACTACCTCACGACCGCGCGGGCGAAGGGGCTGCGCGACGTCCTGGTGCGGCGCCGGCACGCCGTGCGCAACGCGCTGCTGCCGACCACGACCGTCGCGGCGCTCAGCTTCGGCTTCATCGTGTCGGGGGCGATCACCATCGAGACGGTCTTCTCGATCCCCGGTCTCGGCCTGCTCTCGACCGAGGCGCTGACCGCGCCCGACTACTGGGTGCTGCAGGGCACGTTCCTGATCGCCGCGGCCGGCGTCATCGTGGCCAACCTGCTGGTCAACCTGGCCTACGGCCTCCTCGATCCCCGGGTGCGGTCATGACCAGCACCGAACCACCGCCAAGGTCTCGAGCTCGGCCCTCGCCCGCCGCCGCCGTGCCGAGGCGTTCAAGCGCAACTGGCGGCTCTTCCGCAGCCACCGGTCCGGCATGTTCGGGCTGGGGATGCTGCTGTTCTTCATCGGCGTGGCCATCTTCGCGCCGGTGCTCGCGGACCCGGACGGACTCGACGTCACCAAGGCGACCGGAGCCGTGCTCGCCGCCGCCGTCCGAGCGAGTACTGGCTCGGCACCGACGACAACGGCCGGTCGATCCTCACCCAGCTGATCTGGGGCGCCCGGGTCTCGCTGTTCGTCGGCCTCCTGGCCACGCTCATCTCGATGGTGATCGGCACCACGGTGGGGCTCGCCTCCGGCTTCCTCGAGGGCTGGCCGGCGGCGGTGCTCTTCCGGATCACCGAGTGGTTCCTGGTGATCCCGTTCCTGCCGTTCGCGCTGGTCCTGGCCACCATCCTCGGCCGCGGCCTGTTCAACATCTCGCTGGTCATCGGGCTCACGGCCTGGCCGGCCACGGCGTTCCTGATCCGGGCCCAGACCCTCTCCATCAGGGAACGGCCCTATCTCGAGCGGGCCCGGGTCCTCGGCGTCAGCAGGCCACAGCAGGTCGCCCGCCACGTGCTGCCCAACGTGATGCCGATGGTGTTCGCGAACACCACGCTCACCGTCGCGGCAGCAATCCTCATCGAGACCACGCTGAGCTTCCTCGGCCTCGGCGACCCGACCCGGGTCTCCTGGGGCTCGATGCTGGACAACGCGTTCGAGGTGGGCGCGATCACCACGGGCTCGTGGTGGTACATCGTCCCGCCCGGTGTCTGCGTGGTCCTGGTGGTGCTCGCCTTCACCCTGGTCGGGCAGGCACTCGAGGACGTGTTCAACCCACGGCTGCGGGGCCGCTGACGTGACGGCCGAGCTGCTCTCCATGCGCGACCTCCGGGTCGCCTACCAGACCCAGGAGGGGCCGTTGCCCGCGGTGCGCGGCGTCGACCTGGTCGTGCGCGAGGGCGAGGTGGTCGGCGTCGCAGGAGAGTCCGGCTGCGGGAAGTCGACGCTGGTCAGCACCGTGCTCCGCCTGCAGCCGAAGGACGCCAAGGTCGAGGGCGAGGTCCTGGTGCTCGGCGGTGACGTGCAGACCATGAAGTGGGGTGAGCTCCGCGCCGTGCGCTGGGCCGGCGCCTCGATCATCTTCCAGGGGGCGTTGCACTCACTGAACCCCGTGCAGCGGGTCGGGCCGTCAGATCGCCGAGCCCATCACGGTGCACGAGCCGAACCTGCCCCAAGAGCAGGTCGACCGCCGGGTGGCGGAGCTGCTCGACCAGGTCGGGCTCAGCACGGCCCGCGCCCGCAGCTACCCGCACCAGCTGTCCGGTGGCCAGAAGCAGAGGGTGATGATCGCGATGGCGCTGGCCTGCCGGCCCCGGCTGATCGTCGCCGACGAGCCGACCACCGCGCTCGACGTGATGGTGCAGGCGCAGATCCTCGACCTGCTGGGCGACCTGGTCCGCGACCTGGGCGTCGGGCTGCTGATCATCAGCCACGACCTGTCCGTGCTCGCCGACGTCTGCGACCGCGTCCTGGTGATGTACGCCGGCCGCGTGGTCGAGTCCGGCACCGCCCAACAGGTCTTCACCGACCCGCTGCACCCCTACACCGCGGCGCTCTCCGGCGCCTTCCCGCGGATCGGGGACCCCGCGGCGCGCTACGCCCCGGCGGGGCTCGACGGGCGACCCGCCGGACCCGCGGTACCTGCCCGAGGGCTGCTCGTTCGCACCCCGCTGCCCGCGGGCGGTGGATCGATGCTCCGACGCCGAGCCGCCGCCGGTCGAGGTCGAGCCCGGCCGGCCGGTGGCCTGCATCCGGGTGGGTGAGCCGTGACCGAACCGGCAGAGGCAGGGCCACTGCTCGAGGCGCGCGGTGTCATGGTCGAGTTCCTCACCCGCACCGGCCACGCAGCCCGCGCCCTCGACGGCGTCGACCTCTCGGTCAGCAGCGGCGAGGTGCTCGCGATCGTCGGCGAGTCCGGCTCCGGCAAGACCACGCTGGCCCGGGCGCTGATGGGGCTGGAGCGGCCGACCCGGGGCGAGGTGCGCTTCGAGGGGCAGCCGCTCGACTACTCGTTCCGGGCCCTCAAGCGCTACCGCAGCCGGGTGCAGATGGTGCTCCAGGACGCGGCCGGGTCGCTCAACCCGCGGCAGACCGTCTACGAGTCGGTGGCCGAGGGGATCCGGCTGCACCGGCTGGCGCAGAAGGACGAGCAGGGCCGCTCCGAGACCGACCTGGTCGCCGCCGCGATGGCCGAGGCCGGGCTGCGGCCACCGGAGCGACTGTTCCTCCGCTACCCGCACGAGCTGTCCGGCGGCCAGAAGCAGCGGGTGCTGATCGCCGGCGCGCTCGCGCTGCGCCCCGAGCTGGTGCTCGCCGACGAGCCGGTCTCCTCGCTCGACGCCTCCATCCGCGGTGAGATCCTCGCCCTCCTGCTCCGGCTGCGCCAGGACCTGGGCATGGGTGTCGTGGTGGTGACCCATGACCTCGGCCTGGCCTGGAACATCGCGGACCGGATCGCCGTCATGTACCTCGGCCGCGTCGTCGAGTGCGGCACCACCGAGGAGGTGCTGACCGCCCCGCGTCACCCCTACACCCGGGCCCTGCTGTCGGTGGTGCCCGAGATCGAGGAGCTCGAGCCGGTGGTGCTGACCGGCGAGATCCCGGACCCGAGCCGGATCCCGTCCGGCTGCCGCTTCCACCCGCGCTGCCCCCAGCTGGCCGACGGGTCGGCCGAGCGGGCGGGCGTGGCGGACGCCTGCCTGGGCACACCCCTCGAGGTGCTCCCCGCCACCGGCGACCACCGCACGGCCTGCCACCTCGACGCGGTGCTCTCGGGCCGAGGTTTCGAGACAGGCGCTGGCGCGCCTTCCTCAACCACCGGCTGAGGTGACATGCTTCTTACTGACTCGCCAGTCAGTAAGAGGAGGCCAGTAAGGAGGGCATCGTGTCGGACGAGCTGCAGGCTGCCCTCCCCCGCGAGATGTACGTCGATGCCGAGCAGTGGGCGGTGGAGCGGGACGCCGTGCTCTTCGGCGAGTGGTACTGCGTCGGGCGGGTCGACGACCTCGGCCTGGCGAGCCCGCGGCGGGTGGTTGCGGTCGACGTGGCGGGCGAGTCGGTGCTGGTCACCGCGGGCGAGGACGGCGCCCTGCACGCGGCGTACAACGTCTGCCGGCACCGCGGCTCCCAGCTGTGCGCGCCCGGCCAGCCCGCCCGGGACGCCTCCTCGCTGCGCTGCCCGTACCACTCCTGGACCTACGCCCTCGACGGCTCCCTGCTGCGGGCGCCGCACGCCAGCATCGAGGACGCCGACGCGTTCGCGCTGCACCCGGTCGGTGTCGAGACCTGGCAGGGGTTCGTGTTCGTCCACCTGACGCCGGCGTCCGCCGAGCCGCTGTCCGCGCAGGTGGAGCACGCCGGAGCCACGCTGGCCAACTACGGGATCGGCGACCTGGTGACCGGGCAGGTGCTCCGCTACGACGTCGCGGCCAACTACAAGGTGCTGCTCGAGAACTACAACGAGTGCTACCACTGCGGGCCGGTGCACCCCGAGCTGTCGCGGCTGGTGCCGTCGTTCGCCGGCGGGGGCTCGGACCTCGACTGGGACCACGGCATCCCGCACCGCGAGGGCGCCTGGACGTTCACGATGACCGGCACCACGGACCGGGCGCCGCTGGCCGGGCTCGACGAGCACGAACGCACCCGGCACAAGGGTGACCTCGCCTACCCCAACCTGATGCTCTCCGCGTCGGCCGACCACGTCGCGGCGTTCGTGCTGCACCCGCGGGCCGCGGACCGCACCGAGGTGGTCTGCTCGCTGCTGTTCGCGCGCGAGGCGGTCGCGGACCCGGCGTTCGACCCGAGCGACGCAGCGGAGCTGTGGCACCTGGTCAACCAGCAGGACTGGGCGATCTGCGAGTCGGTGCAGCGCGGCATGTCGTCGCGTGCGTACACGCACGGGTGGTTCGCGCCGATGGAGGACGACAGCCTCGACATCCGCCGCTGGCTGCTCCCCCGCCTGGAGCGCGGCCGATGACCGAGCTTCGAGGCTCGCTGCGCTCCCCACTCAGCCACCGTCAGTACGACTACGTCGTCGTCGGGCTCGGCGGGCTCGGCAGCGCCGCGACGTGGGAGCTGGCCCGGCGCGGTCACCGCGTGCTGGGCCTCGAGCGGTTCCAGCTCGGCCACTCCCGCGGCGCCAGCCACGACACCAGCCGGATCCTGCGGCACAGCTACCACACGCCCGCCTACGTCCGGCTGACGCAGGAGGCGTACGTCGACTGGGCGCGGCTCGAGCGCGAGTCCGGCACGGCCCTGGTCACCACGACCGGCGGGCTCGACCTGTTCCCGCCGGACCCCGCGATCGCGTCGATCGACTACACGCAGTCGATGGACGAGGTCGGGATCGCCTACGAGGCGCTGGACGCCGAGCAGGTGATGGAGCGCTGGCCCCAGCTCCGGGTGCCGCTGGGGACGCTCGGGCTGTTCCAGGCCGACGCCGCGATCGTGTCTGCCGGACGCACCACCGCGGTGCTGCACGACCGGGCCCGGTCGCTCGGCGCCGAGCTGCGCGAGCACTCCCCCGTCCTCGGCCTGGAGGACCTGGGGGAGGCCGGCGTGCGGGTGACCACGTCCGACGCCGAGGTGACCTGCCGGGGCGTCGTGGTCACGGCCGACGCGTGGGTCAACGACGTGGTGGGCCACCTCGGGCTGCACGTTCCCATCGAGGTGACGCTCGAGCAGGTGACCTACTTCGCGGTCGAGCACTTCGACCAGTTCGCAGGTCTCCCGCTGTGGATCTGGATGGACGACCCGTCGTTCTACGGCTTCCCGACCTACGGCGACCGGACCGTGAAGGCCGCCCAGGACTGCGGCGGACCCGTCGTCGACCCCGACGCACGGACCAGTGCCCCGGACCCGGCCATGGAGGCGCTGCTCACCGAGCACCTGAGCGCGATGCTGCCCGGCGTCGGGCCTCCGGTCCGGTCGGTGCGCTGCCAGTACGCCCTGACCCCGGACCGGGACTTCGTCATGGCTCCGGTCCCGGGCCACGAGCGTGTCGTCGTGGGGCTGGGCGCCGCGCACGCCTTCAAGTTCGTGCCGACGTTCGGCCGGGTGCTCGCCGACCTGGTGACGACCGGTGGGACCACGTCCGACGTGTCGGCGTTCCGGCTCGACCGGCCGGCGCTGACCGAGCCCGACTACGCCCCGCACTGGCTGGTGTGACCCATGCATCGTGCAGAGTCAGTCCAGCGTTTCGACGTCCACACCCAGCTCGACGGCGAGCTGCGCCGCCACCCAGCCGCGCAGCTGCTCCCGGGTGACGCTGCGGTGCACCACCGCGGCGACGGAGAGCCCGTCGACCAGCGCGGAGATGCGGGCCACCGACGCCGCCGGATCCGGGCAGGTGAAGACGCCGGACGCGACGCCGTCGTCGACCACGCCGCGCAGGATGTCCTGCCACTGCTGGTCGAGCCGTTGCAGGACCTTGCGGATGTGCGGGTCGCGCAGGGCCACCGCCCAGGCGTCGATCCAGATCCGCCACCCGGTCGCGCGGCCCGTCGGCCCGTAGAGGCGCAGTACGCGGCGCAGGCTCGCCACCGGGTCGTCGCCGGACGCCGCCTTCTCGAGCCGGTGCAGGTCGTGCTCCACCGCGTGCGCGAAGGCCTCGGCCACCAGGTCGTCCTTGGTGCCGAAGTGGTAGAAGACCAGCGCCGGGCTCACGTCGAGCGCCACGGCCACGTCGGCCACCCGCGTCGAGGCCAGGCCCAGGCGGTCGAGCAGCTCCACCGTCGTCGAGAGGATCTCCTCGCGGCGTACCTCCACCGAGCGCCTCGCCCGGCGCGTCATCAGCGGGCTCGAGCCGTTATGGGCATGGCGCGCAGCATAGAGCGGAGTCACCTGTGACCGACGTCAGCGACCTCGCCCCGCCCGAGGGACGGGAGCTGGTCCAGATGTTGCCGGCCGAGGCCTACACGTCCGAGGACGTCCTCGCCTGGGAGCGGCGGCACCTGTACGCCGGGGCGTGGACCTGCCTGGGCCGGGTCGCCGACCTGTTCCCCGAGGGCGGCGGCCTCACCCAGCGCGCGGTGGTGGTCGGCGACATCTCGTGCCTGCTGGTGCGCCAGGCCGGCGATGGACAGGACACGCTGCGGATGTTCGCGAACACCTGCCGGCACCGCGGCCACGAGCTGCTGCCCCAGGACGGCACGTCGACCAAGCGCGCGGTCAGCTGTCCCTACCACGCCTGGACCTACGACCTGTCCGGCCGGCTCAAGGGCGCGCCCGGCTTCCGCGAGGTCGCCTCCTTCGACGTCGAGGAGCACAGCCTCGTCGAGCTCCCGCTGCAGGTCTGGCACGGCTGGGTGTTCGGCCACGCGCTGAACCCGCTCGGGGCGCAGGAGGTGCCGCCGTTCGAGCGGTACGTCGGCGAGCTGGCGCGGCTGCTCGCGCCGTACGACATCGGCTCGCTGGTGGTCGCCGACCGGCACTCCTACGAGGTGGCCGCGAACTGGAAGGTGATCGCGGAGAACTACCACGAGTGCTACCACTGCCCGCTGATCCACCCCGAGCTCTGCCAGGTGACACCGCCGGACTCCGGCGACAACTACGACCTGCCGGGCGCCTGGATCGGCGGCGGCATGGTCCTGCGCGACGGGATGGCGTCCATGTCGCTGGACGGCTCGCTGGCAGCGACGCCGCTGCCGGGGGTGAACCCGACCGCGGTGGAGTACCTCCACCTGCTGCCGAACCTGCTCGTCTCCGCGCACCCGGACTACGTGATGACCCACCGGATGGTGCCGCTCGCGCCGGACAAGACCTGGGTCGAGTGCTCGTGGCTGACGTTGCCTGATTCTGGGCACGTCGCAGCGCCGGTGCGCCCGCCGCCGTCGAGTTCTGGGACATCACCAACCGGCAGGACTGGGCCGCCTGCGAGTCGGTGCAGCGCGGGCTCGCGTCGCCGCACTTCCGGCCCGGACCGTTCGCCCCGAGGGAGGACGCGGTCGCGCAGCTCGTCTCGATGATCGGTGCGGCGTACCGCTCGGGCGGGCTGTCCGTGTGAGGCACCGGGTCGGCGGCCTGGTCGCGATCGCACTGCTCGCCGGCGCTGCCGGTCCCGAGCGGCAGGCTGCGGAGGTTTCGAGACAGGCGCTAGCGCGCCTTCCTCAACCAGCGACGACGCGGGACGTGCGGCTGGCCCCCTGCAAGGTGCTGCCGCACGCGCGGTGCGGGTCGATCGAGCGGCTGTGGGAGCCGGGCAACCCGGCCGCCGGCACCGTGACGGTCGGGTTCGCGTTCGTCGCCGCCCGCGACCGGTCGAAGCCGGTGCTCGGCACCGTGGTCCCGCACGAGGGCGGTCCCGGGTACAGCACCACCGGCACCGCAACGTCGTACGCCGAGATGTACGGGCCGCTGCTCGACCGCCGCAACCTGCTCCTCGTCGACCAGCGCGGCACCGGCCGCTCCGAGCCCATCGACTGCCCCTCCCTGCAAGATCCGACACCGCAGGACCTGAAGGGCGACTACGCAACGGCCGCGGCCGCGTGCGGTGCGTCGCTCGGCGACCGCGCGGACGACTACTCGACCGCCCTGTCCGCCGACGACCTCGCCGCCGTCGTCGACGCGCTGGGGCTGGGCCCCGTGGACGTCTACGGCGACTCCTACGGCACCTTCTTCGCCCAGGTCTACGCCGGCCGCCACCCCGAGCAGGTCCGCAGCGTCGTGGTCGACAGCGCCTACCCGGCCTACGGCGAGGACGCCTGGTACGCCACCCAGGGACCGGCCATGCGCGACTCCTTCGCCCTGGTCTGCCGGCGCACCCCGGCCTGCCGCGATGCCGGCCGGCCGTTCCTGCCCACCCTGGAGAAGGTGCTCGCGGCCGTGCGGGTGAAGCCCTGGCGCGGGAGGGCCTACGACGCCGACGGTCGGCGGATGAAGGTCACCGTCGACGGCTCCAGCCTGGCCACCGTCGCCTTCAGCGCGACGTACACGCCGGCCTTCTACCGCGAGCTCACCGCCGCGCTGCGCTCCGGGCTGTCCGGCGACAGGCGGCCACTGCTGCGGCTGGTCGCGGAGGCCACCGGCGGCGACACCGACGCCGGACCGGTGAAGGACTACAGCGAGGGGCTGGACGCGGCGGTCGCCTGCCACGACTACCCGCAGCTCTACGACATGGCAGCGCCGCCGGCCGTGCGCCAGCAGCAGTACGCCGCCGCGCTCGACGCCCGCACACTCTCCGATCGCCCCGAATCCAGGCTCGGTACCTATGGGCCGTTCACCGTCCACGAGTACGCCGACTCCGACTGGCAGATGCTCGACTGGTGCACGCAGTGGCCGTCGGCGCCGGCGAGCAACCCGGCCGGTCCCCCGGTGCCGCCGGGCGGCCACTACTCCGACGTGCCCGTCCTGGTGCTCAGCGGCGAGCTCGACTCGATCACGACTCCGGCGGAGGGCGACCTGGTCGCCGCCCAGTTCCCGAACGCCCGGCACGTCAGGGTCGCCAACAGCTTCCACGTCACGGCGGTCGGCGACACCGACGACTGCGCCGTCCGGATCGTGCGCTCGTTCGTCGCCTCCCCGTCGGCCGCCCTGAAGGACCGGTGCGCCGACCGGGTCGCCCCGGTGCGGGCCCTGGGCCGCTTCCCGGCTGCGCTGCCACCGTTCCCCAGGGCCGGAGCCGTGGCCCGGGGTGCCGCGCTCACGGTCGCTGACCTGCAGGACCGGTGGTGGAACAACTACAGCGGCCACGGCGTAGGTCTCCGCGGCGGTACCTGGCGCTACACCGGCGACCCGGTCGTGCGGTTCCGGCTGTCCGGCGTACGCCTGCTCCCCGGCCTGCCGGTCTCCGGCACCGCGGTCTGGGACCGCTACGCCGCGACCATGACGGTCTCCCTCGACCTGCCACGCGGCCACCTCGCCGGCAGCTGGGACACGCGCACGCCCGGCGCCGACGCGGTGCTGTCCGGGCGGCTCGACGGCCGGCGCGTCCGCATCTCGCTGCCGGCTCCGTAGTTGCGCCGCATGCAGCCGTGGAGCTGCCTAGTGGTCGGGCTGGTGGTCGGGCTGGTGGTCCGGCCGGGTGCGGCCGTAGCGCTGCTGAGCCGCTTGACGCGAGATGCCGAGCACCACACCGATGGTGCGCCACGAGTCACCGGCTTCGTAGGCGGCCTTCGCGGCCAGGCCGACCTCGGCCTCGGCAAGGTGGAGCTGGAACTCCGCCTCGTCCCGCGCGATCCGGGCGGCGATGAGCCGCTTCAGGTGACGCCCCTGCACAGCGAGCAGCGTGCGGTCGCCGAGGGTCTCGAGCACCTCCGCGTAGGTCGCAGGCAGCGGTGAGGGGAGGAGGTACCAGCGTTCGCGCCCGGCCATGCCTCACCGTATGAGCGGACGGGAGAGGGTCGCAGGGCTCATCCACAGCCCACAGTCCCTCGACGGGAGAGGCTCGCTCGAACGCTAGGCAACTGTCAATCGGCAGTTGACACCTGCCTAGCGAAGGAGGACGCCTCGCGGTTCCGGTGCGGCGAGGTCGGCATCGTGCGCGAGCTGCTGCCTGAGGCTCAGCCTTGTCAGCCTTGAGGCGTCAGCGCGGCAGGTGCTCTCGCCACTCCCGGTGTCCGACCTGCTCCTCGTCGTCGAACGCGTCGGCCTCGATGACGACGTCGTAGCCGTCCGGGCCGATGTCGACCCGCAGGGTCGAGACCACCCGGATCTCGACGTTCTGCCCCTCGACGTCGGCCCACGTGAGGCGGTACGTCGTCTCGGCCGTCGCCCACTGGGCGAAGCTGCGGCGGTCGACCCCGACCTCGCCCCGGTAGTCCTCCAGCGCGGTGCCCCCGTGCGGCACGTCGTAGGACGCCACGACGTGCGTCTTGGCGGTCGTGGTGCGACCCAGGACGTCGTCGGTGATCGACCAGGTCACGTCCGCGGCGTCCTCGGACGAAGACTCCGCGCCGGCGACGAACTCCGGTGGGTCGATCCCGGAGTCGGTCCACAGCGGCAGCGTCAGCGTGCCTCCGTGCACGGTGAGGTCGACCGGACCGGGCGGGGCGACGGTGTTCGGCCAGTCAGCACCGGCGACCGAGAGTCGGAGCCGGTGACCGGGATCCGGCCGATAGGCGCACGCGTCGAGGAGGAGCTCAACGTGTGGCCCGACCCCGGTCAGGTCGAGCGTGCCGCGGGTGATCAGCGCCGAGGTGCCGTCGGGGAACACGTCACACAGCTTGACCGAGAGCGAGGCGAACTCGGCGGACGCCGAGACGTCGAGTGAGACGGACGGCTGACCGACGAACAGCGGCTGGGCGTCCCACTCCCACGTGAGCGAGTGAGCGTCGTCCTCGCGCTGGTCGCCGGAGAGCCCCCAAGGCAGGTGGCCCGCGCAGTCGATCCAGGCGGCTGTGCCGACGTCCGGCCGGACCACCAACGAGCGCTCGCCATCAACCTCCAGCGACAGCGATGACGGCGCGGCGACCGGCCAGGGCCCGGACACCCAGAATCCTTCGTGCAGCTCGAGATCCGGCTCCGGCGCCGTCGAGGTCCGCACGAAGACGTCCGCCCGGTCCGTCCACTCGTCCGGAGCACTGCCCCGGAGCCAGCGGTCCCACCACGCGACCATCTCGTGGTCGAGGTCGATCCGCGGCCCGGGGATCGCGGTCGCCGGGTCGGCGTGCGCCCAGGGTCCGGCCAGCAGCCGCCACGGCGTACCGGCCGCGCCGAGGCCGGCGGCGGTCCGGAAGGTGTTGTTGCGGTAGCCGTCCGCCCAGCCCGCCACGATCATCGTGGGACAGGTGATCCGGTCGTAGCCCAGGTGGCGCAGGGAGCCCGCCTGCCAGTAGGGGCCGTCGCGGTTCTCACGCAGCCAGGTCAGCAACCACGGCTCGTTGGTGTCCCAGCGCCGCTGCCACTCCTCCCTCCAGCCCTGCCCATCGTTGGCCGGCCACTCGGCGGGGACGGGGGGCAGCACGCACATCGGCGTCATGTAGTGGCAGTAGTCGACGAGGTCGATGAGCCGCAGCGCATTGCCCCGCCAGTGCACGTCGTCGTTCCAGCGGTCGTCGCTGGAGTAGATCGCGACGATCGCCTTGAGCGCCGGCGGCCGCTCGGCCGCGATCTGGAGCGAGTTGAAGCCGGAGTACGACGTCCCGAACATCCCGACGTTGCCGTCGCACCACTCCTGATCGGCCAGCCAGGCGATCACCGTGCAGAGGTCGGTCCGCTCGACGAGGGGGTACTCGTCGGTCGCGTCGCCGGACGACGAGCCGGTGCCGCGCAGGTCGACCCGGCACACGGCGTACGAGTGCTCGTCGCGGAGGCTGCGGTACCCCTCGGCGTACGACGAGGTGAGGTCGTCCTTGCGGTACGGCAGCGCCTCGAGCAGGCACGGCTGCGGCTCGGCGGCGTCCGGCAGGAAGAGGGTCGCGGCCAGCTCGACGCCGTCCGCCATGGGGATCCGGACGGAGCGCTCCGAGCCGGTCACGCCAGGCGTCCGTGCTCGCGCAGCAGGCGTACGACGGTGTCCGGGTCGAGTCCCTCGGAGGTGTTGCCGTCCCGGCCCACGGTGGTGGGCGACATCAGCAGCGAGTTGAGCACCGACTCCTCGGCCGCGTCGACCACCGCCTCGAACAGGTCGTCGAGCCCGCGGCCGCCGAGCCGCCGCCCGTCGTCGAGGATGGTGCCGTCGCGGTCGATGCGCGCCGTGGTGCTGACGGCCATGAAGATCTCGCCGCTTCCGTGGTGGGCCGTCGACCCAGTGCGCGCCAGGCCGAGCCCGACCCGGCGCGCCAGCCGCTCGCAACCGGCGGGGTCGACTGGCGCATCGGTGACCACCACGCCGATGCACGAGCCGGCCGGCTTCTCCGGCCCGGTCTCCTCGGGCAGGGCGCGGCCGACGTGCACGCCGTCCACGGTGAGCCGGGCCCGCTCGCCGAAGTTCGTCATCAGCACGACCGCGACGGTGTGGCCGCCCGGGATCACCCGTGACGACGTACCGATCCCGCCCTTGAACCCCAGGCACGACATCCCGGTGCCGCCGCCCACCGAGCCCTCGTCCGGAGGGTTTCTCGAGCCGACCGACGCGTACGCCGCCGCGCTGGCGGCCCGCACGTCGTCGGCGGTCAGCCACATCCGGCGGACGTCGTTGAGGAACGAGTCGTCACACTCGCCCACCACCGGCACGCAGATGTCGTCGGCGATCTCCGGGTAGCGCTCGAGCTCGAGCTCGAACGCGAAGTCGTAGACCCGACCCATCTGCGTCGTCGAGGTCAGCCAGATCGGGGTCTCGAAGTATCCCGACTCCTGGAGCGTCAGGAAGCCGGTCACGTCCCCCAGGCCGTTCAGCACCGCGCCGCCACCCACCAGCGGCCGGGAGTAGGCGTCGTCGGCGAGCAGCAGGCAGCTCACGCCGGTGCGTGCCGTGTCGCGGGTGATCGTGGTGTGGCCGAGGCCGACGCCCTCCACATCGAGGACCGAGTTGGTGGGGCCGGTCGGCAGCGTGCCGATGGCGATGCCGAGGTCACGGGCGCGGGGCATGTGCTCATACTGACCCATGGATCAGTACGCCGTCCCGGTCGTCTGGTCGCCCGAGACCCGGCGCCACGACCCGCGGCACGAGGTGTGGGTCGGGGTCGCGACCGCAGGGCACCGAGACGGCGGCGCGGGTGGACGCGATCCTCGACGCGCTGCGCGCCGGCGGCCACGACCTGGTGGAGGCCACGCCCCAGCCGGACGACGCGCTGGCGGCCGTGCACGAGCCGGACCTGCTCGAGTTCCTGCGCACCGCGTCCGACCGCTGGGCCGCGGGCCCCTACCGCGACCTGGTCGGCCAGGAGCGGGTGGTGCCCTACCTGTTCCCCACGCCGGCGATGACCGCCGGGCTGCCGGCCCGGCGCGCGGTCGCCGTGCACGCCGACGCCGGCCGGTTCGCCTACGACACGATGACGCTGGTCGGCCCCGGCACCTGGGAGGCGGCCCGCGCGGCCGCCGACTGCGCCGTCCAGGCCGCGGGGCTGGTGACCGGCGGAGCCCGCCTGGCGTACGCGCTGTGCCGCCCGCCCGGCCACCACGCGACGCCCGCCGGGTTCGGCGGCTCCTGCTACCTCAACAACGCGGCGGTCGCCGCCGCCGCGCTCCGCGCGTCAGGAGCGCAGCGGGTCGGCATCGTGGACGTCGACGCCCACCAGGGCAACGGCACGGCCGCGATCTTCTACGAGCGAGCCGACGTGCTCTACGGCTCGGTGCACGTCGACCCGGCGGCCGGTTGGTTCCCCCACGTCGTGGGGTACGCCGACGAGACCGGCGTCGGAGCGGGCGCGGGCGCCACCCGCAACCTGCCGCTCCCCGAGGGCACCGGCGACGAGCCATGGCTGGCCGCGGTCGCCGAGCTCGCCGAGTGGGTCACCGCCGCCGGCTGCGACCACCTGGTCGTCTCGCTCGGTGTGGACGCGGCCGCCGACGACCCGGAGAGCCCGTTGCAGGTCACTGCCGACGGCTACCGCGAGGCGGGCCGGCTGCTCGGCGCGACCGGGCTGCCGGCGGTGGCGGTCCAGGAGGGCGGCTACCACCTGCCCACGCTCGGCGGGCTGGTGGCGGCGTACCTCGACGGGCACGCGTCCGCACAGGCTTGACCCCCGCTCGGCCCGGTCGCGTGAGAGGCTGCGTCGATGGTTCCCGACGCGGTCCCGATCGGCGACTGGCTGCACCAGGGCACGAGTGATGCTCGGGAGGTCGCCCACAGGTACGACGAGTGGGCGCAGAGCTACGACGACGACCTGGCCTCGTGGTCGTACCGGGCTCCCACGGTGGTGGCGGAGACCGTCATGACCCGGCACCCCGCGGCGGGTTCGGCGCTCGACGTGGGTTGCGGCACCGGACTCGTCGGCCGAGCCCTTCGCGCACGAGGGTTCGCGGGACGGATCCTCGGGCTCGACATCTCGCCGGCGTCTCTCGAGATCGCCGAGCAGAGCGGAGCGTACGAATCGCTCCAGCCCGCTGACCTCCAGCAGCGACTCGCCTTCGAGGACGACACCTTCGATGCCGTCGTCTGCGTGGGTGTGATGACCTACCTCCCGGAGGTCGAAGCGGTGTGGCGAGAGTTCGCCAGGGTGGCCCGACCGGAGGGAATCGTCGTCGCGACGCAGCGCGAGGACCTCTGGGACACCCGTCAGTGCCAGACCGTGGTCGATCGGCTGCAGGACGAGGGCGTGTGGACGCCGCTGGAGATCACCGGCCCGGCCCCGTATCTCCCGCAGGGTTACGGGGGGACGCCGGAGGTCGGCTGCTACTACCTGACCGCACTGGTCGGCTGAGCATGACCGGTCTTCGTCACGTCGCCCTCGTTCCGGTCGGGTGCTTGCTGCTGCTGGCCGGAGCGATGCCGTCGGCCCACGGTGCCGAGCGCGCCCTGCCGGAGACGGTCACCGTCCACGACAGCCGCACCTCGGCGGCGATCGTCGACATCTCCGAGGTCAGGCTGGATGCCAGCTGGTACTGGGACTCCGAGCAGAGCGTGCGGGTCAAGGTGCCGAACGGATTCCAACCGGGTCACCGGCTGACCGTCTGGTTCGACCTCAACGGGGACTCGACTCCCGACGGCCACTTCGAGCTCCAGCTCCGCGCGCCGAAGCACGCCGGCGGGAAGTCGCTCCAGAAGGCCCAGGAGTTCCGCCGGGGCGGCGGCTGGGGCCACGCCGGCACTCGCGCGTCGTGCGGCCCCTCCGAGGGCGGCCCGCCGGTGTTCGACCAGATCCGGCGCGGCCAGCGGAGCGTGGGCATCTACCTCGACCTCTGGTGGTGCCTGGGGATCCCCAGTCCCGTGGGCACCGACTCGGGCTCGTGGCGAACCGCGGTCAGTCTCGCCAAGGGCAAGAACGAGGACATGGCCCCCAACCACCACGGCTGGAGCAAGCCGGTCGCGGGCTGGGGTCCGTGTGACCCCTCGGGCGGCCAGTGCTGACCAGCGCCGTCCCACGGACGGGCGACGGGTTCGGGGCCCGTGCCGACCACTCCTACCCTTGACGCGTGAAGGTCCTCCTCCTCGAGAACATCCATCCGGTCGCCGTCGAGACGCTCCAGGCGCGCGGCCACGAGGTCGAGCTGCGCTCCGGCTCCCTCTCCGAGGACGAGCTCGTCGAGGTGCTGGCGGGCGGCGTCGAGCTGCTCGGGATCCGCTCCAACACCCATGTCACGCCGCGGGTGCTCGACGCGGCCGGGGACCTCGTCGCGATCGGCTGCTTCTGCATCGGCACCAACCAGGTCGACCTGGCCGGGGCCGCCGAGCGCGGCATCGCGGTCTTCAACGCGCCGTACTCCAACACCCGCAGCGTCGTCGAGCTGGTCATCGCCGAGATCATCGCGCTGGCACGCCGGCTGCCGGAGAAGACCGAGCGGATGCACGAGGGCGTCTGGGACAAGTCGGCCAAGGGCAGCCACGAGATCCGCGGCCGCACGCTCGGCATCGTGGGCTACGGCAACATCGGCACCCAGCTCTCGAACCTCGCCGAGGCGCTCGGCCTCCGCGTCATCTTCTACGACACCGCCGACCGGCTCGCGCACGGCAACGCCCGCCGGATGCCCACCCTCGACGCGCTGCTCGCCGAGGCCGACGTGGTCTCGCTGCACGTCGACGGCCGGCCCGGGAACGCCGGGCTCTTCGGGGCGGACCAGTTCGCGACGATGAAGCCGCGCTCGCTGTTCATCAACGCCTCCCGCGGCATGGTCGTCGACGACCTCGCGCTCCGCGAGAACATCGAGTCCGGCCACATCGCCGGCGCCGCGCTCGACGTGTTCCCGGTCGAGCCCAAGGCCCAGGGCGACCCGTTCGAGTCGGTGCTCCGCGGCCTCGACAACGTGATCCTCACCCCGCACGTCGGCGGCTCCACCCAGGAGGCCCAGGAGGAGATCGGCTGGTTCGTCGCCGGCAAGCTCGCGTCGTTCGTCGCCGAGGGCAGCACCGCGCTGTCGGTGGACCTGCCGGCCGTCCAGCCGCCCCCGCTGACCGAGGGCTGCCGGCTGGCGTACCTGCACGTCAACGTCCCCGGCGTGCTCGCGGAGGTCAACGCCTACCTGGCCGAGCAGGGCGCCAACGTCACCGGCCAGTACCTCGCCACCCGCGGCGAGCAGGGCTACGTGGTCACCGACGCCACCGAGACGATCGGCGACGCCGCCCTCGACAAGCTGCGCTCCTCCCCGCAGACGATCTGGCTCCGCAGCTACGAAACCTGACGCCCGCCGTTGGTTGAGGAGCTCGCGCCAGCGAGCGTCTCGAAACCTCCGAGCCGCGGCTGCGACGCATCGAGCCGCGGCGGCGCGAGACCGGGACACTTCTTGTCCGGACCGGCACCCGCCTTGCGGCTCGGGAGCTTGCCGTTCTTGAGCAGCGCGGCGACGGCGTCGTCCACGCACGAGACGCCCGACAGCGTGGCCGCGTGCGTCGTGCCGCGCTTGCCCTCGATCAGGCTCGCGGTCGGGAACAGCGCCCGCGACCGCCAGCGCGCCGGAGAACGGCGTGGCGGCGTCGAACGTCTCGTTCGTGATCAGGACCGGTCCGGTGAACGCGGCGCCGTTCACCACGAACGGCGCGGGGTTGCTCGGGACCGGCCAGGTGCGGCAGGGCGCGTTGAACCAGGCGTTCCCCCAGGCGAGGTACGGCGAGTCCTGGTCGGCCACGGTGTTGTCCGCCGCCCAGACGTTCCAGTCCGTCGGCCACGGGGCATCGGTGCACTCGGTCGCGAGGTACATCGCGTACTCGTTGTCCGCCTTCGGGCCCTTGGCGGGCTTGGCCATCTGGATGAGGGCGCCGGCACTGCCCCGGTTGGCCAGCTCGGAGATGGCGCTGGCGATGCTCGGCCAGGCCTGGTTGGTGTAGCCGGCCGTGGTCAGGACGTCCTCGAGCTCAGCCGGCGCCGAGCTTGCCCCGGGCCGGCTTCCTCGCCAGCTGCTTGTGCAGCTTCGCGAACCGCTTGCCGACCTGCCGGCCGGTGCGGCCCAGGTGGAAGGTGCGGTCGTGCTTGCCGATCCACGTGAAGAACTTCTTGTAGACGATCCCGAAGGCGTGGTCCTGGTCGAGGTTCGCCTGGTACCAGACGCGGGCGGGGTTCACGACGCCGTCGAGCACCATCGCCTTGAGCGAGGCCGGGTGCAGGGTGGCCCACACCTGCCCGAGGTAGGTGCCGTAGGAGAAGCCGTAGTAGGTCACCTGCGCCTGCCCGATCGCGGTGCGCAGCGACTCGAAGTCCGCCACGTTGTCCGTCGTCCTCAGGTGCGGCAGCAGGTCCTTCGCCGCCGAGGTGCCGCACGCGGCGGCGTACGCCTCGGTCTTGGCCAGCCAGTAGCTCAGGATCGCCGTGGTCGTGGGCTGGTACGGCCGGTGCTGGGAGTTGCCGAACTTCGGGTCGCAGCTCAGCGCCGGGATCGACGCCCCGACGCCGCGCGGGTCCATGCCGTACCAGTCGTAGGTCTTGCCGACGCCGTGCGGGATGGCGCCGCCCAGCCGCGAGTACTGCAGCGCGCTCGCGCCGGGGCCGCCGGGGTTGGCGAACGCCGCGCCGCGGTAGGGGCCCTTGGTGTGCAGGATCCGGGAGACCGCGAGCTGGATGGTCGGACCCGTCGGGTTGGCGTAGTCGAGCGGGACCACCAGGTAGCCGCACCTGGCCTTCGCCTTCTTGAGGTCCCGGTCCTTGCACCGCTGCCAGTCGACCGGGGCGGCACGGAACGCGCTGGGGGCCGTGGCTGCGAGCCCCGGCCCGGCCTGGGCCGACGGGCTCGACGGCACGACCGCCAGTCCGGCGGCCACCACGAAGGCGCCGATGGTCATGGCGAAGGTCTTCCGAGACATGTGCGGGATCCTCGCACGGAGCCGAGGAGGGCGGCTTCACCCCGACGTAGAGTCGAGCCATGCCATCGGTGCTCCCCGACCTGCGCGGTCGGCTGGGCGCTGCGCTGTTCCTCCGCGTCGCCGGCCCGGACGGCCCGCGGCACCGCGAGCGGATCCATTTCCGTGACGGTCCGCGCTGGTTCGAGGCGGGCAGCCCGATCACCCGGGTCCACGGCGACGCGTCGATGTTCGTCGGCGGGCTGCGTGCCCTGCTGCTGCAGACGCTGCACCCGGCCGCGATGCGCGCGGTCTCGGAGCACTCCGGCTACCGCGGCGACATGTGGGGCCGCCTGCACCGCACCAGCACGTTCCTGGCGGTCACGACGTTCGGGGTCGCGGACGATGCGGAGCAGGCGGTCGACGCGGTCCGGCGGATCCACGAGCGGGTCACCGGCACCATGCCCGACGGGGCGCCGTACGCCGCCTCGGACCCGCACCTGCTCGCCTGGGTGCACGCGGCCGAGGCGGACAGCTTCCTGCGCGCGCACCAGGTCTACGGTCGCCGGCCGCTCGACCAGGCCGGGCGGGACGAGTACGTCGCCCAGATCGCCCAGGTCGGCGCGCGGATGGGGGTGCTCGAGCCGCCGACGACGGAGGCGGAGCTCGCCGAGGTGCTGGCGGCGTACCGCCCCGAGCTGCGCGGCACCCGCGAGGCCCGCGAGGCGGTCCGGCACGTGCTGCTCAGGCCGCCGCTGCCCCTTGCGGCGCGGCCGCCGTACGGCGTGCTCGCGGCGGCCGCCATCGGGCTGATGCCCGCCTGGACCCGGCTGCCGCTGCGGCTGCCCTACCTACCGGTCTCCGAGCGCACGACGGTGCGGGTGCTGGGCGGTCTGACCACCGGGACGATCCGGTGGGCGATGTCCCCGAGTCAGGAGACCGTCATGTCGGCCTCGGACCAGTAGGCCCTCATCGAGGTGATCCTGCCGTCGTCGTCGAAGGTCATCACGTCGATCGGCGCCAGCGTGTAGGTCTGCTCGCCGGCCTTGGTCCGCAGCTCGAACAGGAACGCCGCCTGCCCGCCCGCGATCCGGGCGCTGAGCACCTCACCGGCCTGCTCCAGCGACTCCAGGCCCGAGTAGAACTCCCGGATCGACTCCCGGGTGGTCCGGACCTCGGTGCCGACCGGGTCCTCGACGGTCGCGCCCTCGGCGTAGAGCTCCATGACGTCGTCGGTGGTGCCGGTCGCGACCCGGGCGACGTACTGCTCGATCACCTCGCGGATCTTCTCCGGGCTGGCGGACATCTCGACTCCTCAGAAAATAGAACACGTTCTCGTTCTTGTACGGAGGGAGCGTAGCGGGTTGGATGAGCGCGATGGACCTCAGCGACAGATGGCCCCTCCCGGACAGCCCCGGGGTCCGCGACGAGCTCGCGGCGGCGTACGCCGACCCGAGCCGCGGCTACCACGACACCCGGCACCTGACCGAGGTCCTCGACCGGCTCGACGAGCTGGCCGGCAACGGTGCGGCGTACGACCCCACGCCGGTGCTGCTGGCCGCGTGGTTCCACGACGCGGTCTACGACGGCGAGCGAGACGCCGAGGAGCGCTCGGCCGCCTGGGCCGAGGTCGCCCTGGCCACCGCGGCGCCGGCGCCGATCGTGTCCGAGGTGGTCCGGCTGGTCCGGCTCACCGAGACGCACACGCCCGACGACGGCGACGCCAACGGCTGCGCGCTCTCCGACGCCGACCTCGGCATCCTCGCCGCGCCGCGCCAGCGCTACGACGAGTACGTCGCCGCGGTCCGCCGCGAGTACGCCCACCTCGAGGACGCCGTGTTCTCAGCCGGCCGGGCCGACGTGCTCAAGGGGCTGGCCGCCAAGCCCCACCTCTTCCACACGGCGTACGCGCGGGAGCGGTGGGAGTCGGCGGCCCGGGCCAACCTCGAGCGCGAGCTGCGCCTCGATCGTCTGCGGTCTGACGGGATCCGCGCTTGCGCCTCGACGATCGGTCAGCGCCGCGCCGCCGACCAGCCGGGTCACCAGCTCGCGGGAGGTGACCGCCTCGACCCCGCGGGCCAGCACCTCGTCGTACCACTCCGACGGGACGTCGTAGTGGTCGCGGTCGAAGCCGCGCTCGGGGATCCCGAGCTCGCGGGCGAAGGCGTGCAGCTCGTCGAACGACGTGTCGCTGGCGAGGTGCGACCACATCCGGCCGCGGGAGGGGACGGCGGGCGGGTCGATCATCAGGGTCACGTCACGCTCCAGGGCGTTGTCGAGGAGCAGCCGCCACGAACGGGTCAGCCCGGCGTCGACGTAGGCCTTGCGGCTGCCGCCGGGCCGGAGCTGCTCGTCGAGGTGGAAGGCGCGGACGCCGGTGCGCACCAGCCACGGCACGTGCTCGGCCAGCAGCCCGCCGCCGGGCATCAGCAGTGCGGCGATGGCCGGGTCGGCCTCGGCGGTCGCCAGCAGGTCGTCGTACCCCTCCGCCATGCCGCGCGGCGAACCCGCGGAACGCACGTTGACCAGTCCCGGCAGTCGCACCAGCCGCTGCCAGGCGCGGCGCGGGTCGAGGGTGTCGTCGACGGCGTCGTGGAAGGTCCAGGGCACGTTCGCGAGGGACGTCGCGAGGTGCGCGCAGACCTCGGCGTCGACGTCGGTGTCGGCGTCGAGGAACCCGAAGGACACGCCGCTTCGCGCCCACGGTCAGGTAGTCCTCCCCGAGCCCGACCAGCCGGGTCAGCTCGCCACCGGTGGTGGTCCAGGAGTCGTTGAGCCGGAGCAGCACGAAGACCGGCAGGTCGGTGTCGCGGCAGACCGCCGAGACCGTGGTGATCTCGGGCGACAGGCCGCGCCCGTCACCGGCCGGCCCGACCACGTGCAGCCGGTCGGCGCCACCCTCGACCGCGCCCGGCACGTCGCGCTCGTGCGCGACCGCGACCTCCAGCAGCACCCCCACGCGGTCAGCCTAGGGCCGAACCGTCACCACCCCCGTCACAGAATGGGGAGGGTGGACACCGTGCCGCTGTTCGACGCGAGGGCTCGTGTGCTCGCCGACCTCCAGGCCCGCGACCACGCGACCGCCCACGCGGTGTCGATCCTCGAGGACGCCGTCTCCGCCCGGGAGTGGTGGGCCGACCAGTGGCCGGAGGGCCAGGTGTACGTCGCGGGGCTGGTCGCCCAGGACGTCCAGGACGGGCTGTTGGAGACCGCCGGCCGCTGGCCGCTGTGCCTGACCTGCGCGGGCCCGGAGCACTCGCTCTACATCCAGCCCGACCTCGGCGGGCCGGACCCGATCTGGGTCTGCGAGCGCTCCGGCGACGTGGTCGCCCCGCTCGGAGGCCTGGGGGACTGAGTCGGGCCGTCCGGGTGGCGGTGGCTTCGCAACCGTTGTCCACGGGGACAGCGGTTGCCCGCCCACCGCTCCGCTGTGGAGAACGGTTGCGCAGCCACCGCTCCCCGGGACGGCAGGAGGTCAGTAGTCCTGGCCGATCTGCACCCAGAGGGTGTACTTGTCGGCGCGGAAGACGCTCCGCGAGACCTCGACGACCTTCTCGCCGTTCAGCGCGCGACGCGAGTGCCGCAGCACCGGGTCGCCGGCGGCGACCTCGAGGTGGGTGGCCTCGTCGGCCTGACAGACGTCGGCGTTGATGGAGTCCTCGGCCCAGGTCGGGCGCAGGCCGCGCTGGTCGAGGGCGTCGTACAGGCTCGTGGGCATCCCGCTCTGCAGGAAGCCGGGCAGCAGCACCTCGTTGAGGAAGGCGTCCTCGATGCACATCGGGCTGCCGTCGGCGCGGCGCAGCCGCTTCCAGTGGATGACGGGGTCGCCCTCGGTGATGTTGAGGGCTCGGGCCACGCCCGGACCGGCCTGCTCGCGGCGGGCGAGCAGCGTGACCGACTCCGCGAGCATCCCGCGGCGGGCGATCTCCTCGCTGTAGCTCGTGATCGTGCTGGCGGTACGCCGCGGCCGGGCCACGAAGGTGCCCTTGCCGGGGATCCGCTCGAGCAGCCCCTCGACCACCAGGGCGTCCATCGCCTGGCGCACGGTCATCCGGGCGACGCCGAACTGCGCCACCAGCTCGCGCTCCGAGGGTGCCGGGGACCCCGGGGACATGCCGGAGACAAGAGAGCGCACGTACTCGCGCACTTGGACGTGCTTGAGGGCGCGCCCGTCCTTGATGAGGACCTCTGTCATGCAAACCAGACTAGACCGGGCCTCGGGGCCTCGTCCTCGCTTTGGCGGACCACGCGGTGGCCGAACGGGTAGACCTTCCTAGCCCCCTGGGACCACCCGAACGGGTCATATGCCAGGCAGATTTGACCTGGAACCGGCTCAGCCACGGCGATCGCTCACTCGGTCGCGATCGCGCGCAGCACGTCAAGGCGGGCCGCACGCCGGGCGGGGAACACCGCCGCGAGCACCCCGATCACCAGCGAGAGCGCCAGGAACACCACCAGCTGCCCGACCGGGATGCTGATCCGCTCCAGCCCCTGGTCGCGCAGGGCGTACATCAGGGTGACCCCGAACACGATGCCCAGCCCCACCCCGAGCACGGCCCCGAGGACGGCGATCACCACCGACTCGAGCCGGATCATCAGCCGCAGCTGCCGGCGGCTGACCCCGATCGCGCGCAGCAGCCCGATCTCGCGGGTGCGCTCGATCACGGAGAGGGCGAGGGTGTTCACGATGCCGAGGATGGCGATCAGGACCGCGAACACCAGCAGCACGTAGATGACCCCGATGATCCGGTCGATCGGGGCGCGCTGCTCGGCCGCGAACGCCTGCTCGTCCTTCACCGTCACGACCGGCAGGTCCTTCACCACGGCGTCCAGCCGCTCCTGGAGCCCGGCCGCGGCCGGGCCGTCCTCGGCGAAGATCACCACGTAGTTGTCCTGGTCGGGGAAGCCGGAGTCGATCAGGGTCTGGGTGGTGGTGAGGACCGGCGAGAAGATCAGCGGGGTCTCCTCGAAGACGCCGACGATCCGCCACTGCATCTTGCCGGTCGGCACCGTGATCTCGTAGGTGTCCCCGGTGGTGACGTGGTTCTCGCTGGCCCAGTCCTTCTCGACGAGGACCGTGCCGTCGGCCAGGTCCGTGGCCCGGCCGGAGTCCATGGTCATGTCGAAGTCGGAGATCGTCTCCGGCGCGGTGGCCACGACGTACGTCGGGTCGCCGCCGTGGAGGCCGTAGCCGAAGCGCTCCCGGAGCACCGAGTCCACGCCGTCGATGTCGGCCATCCGGTCGGTGATCGCCGGCGAGTACCCCTCGCCGAACGCACTGCTGACGATGAAGTCGCCGATGAAGTTGTCCTCCACCTGCGCGTCCACCGACGCCTTGGCGGAGGACCCGAGGATCGCCACGGTGAAGGCCAGGGTCAGCCCGATCATCAGCGCCGACGCGGTGGCGGTCGTCCGCCGCGGGTTGCGCAGCGAGTTCTGGCCGGCGAGCTGCCCGATCGGCCCGAACAGCTTCGCGTCGGCCGCGCCGGTCGCCCGCAGGAACGGCCGCCCGATCACCGGGCTGGCCGCGGTCACCCCCAGCAGCACGGCCAGCACGCCGGCGCCGACCCACCACCCGTTGTGCGGGACCGCACCGACGAACAGGCCGATCACCGCGAGCGGGATGCCGAGCGCGATCAGTGCGATCCCCAGCAGCAGGCGGCGGCGTACGGATGACTCGGGCAGGGCGACGTCGTCGCGAAGCGCCTGGACCGGTGCGATCCGGCCGGTCCGGCGGGCCGGCAGCCAGGCCGCGACCATCGTGACGATGATCCCGGTGGCGTACGCCGCCACGGGGGTGCGCGGGGCCAGGATGAGCGGCTGGTCGGCCAGGTCCAGGCCGAACGTCGCGACCAGGGAACGGATCCCCAGCGCGAGCACGTAACCGAGGCCGAGCCCGAGCGTGGAGCCGACGACGCCGACGACGAACGCCTCGAGCTGGACCGAGCGGATCACCTGCCGCTTGGACGCCCCCAGCGCGCGCAGCAGCGCGAGCTCGCGGCTGCGCTGCGCGACCAGGATCGAGAAGGTGTTGACGATGATGTAGCTGCTCACGACCAGCGCGATCCCGGCGAAGATGAGCAGGAAGGTGGTGAGGAAGTCGATCCCGCTCAGCAGCGGCCCGGCCCGCTCCTCCGCCGCGTCGTCACCGGTGACCGCCTCGTAGCCGTCGGGAAGCGCCGCATTGGCCTGGTCGGTCAGCTCCTCCTGCGAGACGCCGTCCTTGGCGGTGATCCAGAACGTGTTGTAGGCGTCCTGGCCGTCGAGGAAGAGCTGCTGCGCGGTGGGGGTGTCGAAGGCGGCGTACGTCGCGCCGTTCAGCGACCCGCCCTCGCGGAAGCCGGCGATGCCGACCAGCGTCGGGTGCACGTCCAGGGTCTGGGTCGCGGTGACGATCGCGACCTGGTCACCGAGCTCGTAGCCGGCCCGGTCGGCGGTGTTCTCGTCGAGCACCACCTCGTCGGAGCCGTGCGGCTCGTGGCCCTGGAGGATGACCAGGCCCTCGAGGCCGTGGCCGGCCGGCGCGTCGCTCCAGTTGCCGCCGAACGCCGGGGGGCCGGAGCCGCCGACGACCTTGTTCTCGGTCGACAGGACGTAGACGCCGGTCGCGCTGACCATGCCGTCGACCCGGGCCGCCCCGGGCAGCTGCTCGAGTGCGGGCTCGACCGACGCGGGCACGGTCTGGGTGCTGATCACCGGCCCGTTCTCGCCGCCGAGGTCGCTGCCCTCCACCTGGACCACGCTGTCGCCCACGGTGGAGGCGAACAGCGCCGTGAAGCTGCGCTGGAGGGTGTCGGAGAACATCAGGATGCCGGTCACGAACGCGACGCCCAGCACGATCGCGAAGGTGCTGAGCAACAGCCGCACCCGGCGGGCGAGCAGGCTCTTGAGGGAGGCCCGGATCATGGTTTCGAGGTCACAGCGTCAGGCCGGCCCCGGGACCGCGGCCAGCCGGGACGTGGCGTCGAGCACCTGCTCCCGGGTCGGGTCGCGCAGCTCGTCGACCACCCGGCCGTCGGCGAGGAACAGCACCCGGTCGGTGTACGCCGCCGCGACCGGGTCGTGGGTGACCATCACGACGGTCTGCCCGTGCTCGTCGACGGTGCGGCGGAGCAGCTCGAGCACCTCGGCGCCCGACGTCGAGTCCAGGTTGCCGGTGGGCTCGTCGGCGAAGACCACCGTGGGCCGGCTGACCAGGGCGCGGGCGACCGCGACCCGCTGCTGCTGGCCGCCGGAGAGCTGGTTCGGCTTGTGGTCGAGCCGGTCCGCGAGGTTCACCGTGGCGATCACCGAGTCGTACCAGTCCTGGTCGGGGCTGCGGCCGGCGATCGCCAGCGGCAGCAGGATGTTCTCCTTCGCGGTCAGGGTCGGCACCAGGTTGTAGGACTGGAAGACGAAGCCGATCTCGTCGCGGCGCAGACGGGTGAGCGCCTTGTCCTTGAGCACGGTCAGCTCCTGCTCGCCGATCATCACCGAGCCCGAGTCGGCGGTGTCGAGCGCGGCCAGGCAGTGCATCAGCGTCGACTTGCCGGAGCCGCTGGGCCCCATCACCGCGGTGAACTCGCCCGCCATCAGGTCGAGGGTCACGTCGTCCAGGGCCACCACGCGGGTCTCGCCGTCGCCGTAGGTCTTGGTCAGGTTCCGCACCCGCGCGGCGACCGCTCCCTTCGTCATGGCTCCACTCTGGCAGCAGGCGTGAAGCCGGCTCGATCGGGGATCACCCGGGGACCGACCCGGATCCCACCCTTCCGGGTTGTCGAACACCTGTTCGATTTCGGCGTACACTCCTCCCATGGACTTCCAGTCGACCCTCTTCGCCCCCACCCCAGGCGACGACGGCGCCCGCGCCATCGACTTCGCCGGCATCGAGCGCACCGAGCTGACCCGCGGCGCCTGGGTCGAGATCGCCCGCGCCTGGCTGCCGGACGCCGACGACGTCTTCGAGACCCTGGTCCGCGACGTGCCGTGGCGGGCCGAGCGTCGGCAGATGTACGACCGCGTCGTCGACGTGCCCCGGCTGGTGCACACCTACATGATCGGCGACGAGCTCCCGCATGCCGGCCTCACCGACGCCCGCGAGGCGCTCTCCTCCCACCACGCCGACGAGCTCGGCGAGCCGTTCCGCACCGCCGGTTGCTGCTACTACCGCGACGGTCGCGACTCGGTCGCCTGGCACGGCGACACCATCGGCCGGGGCAAGACCACCGACACCATGGTCGCGATCGTCTCGCTCGGCGACCCTCGCAAGCTGCACCTGCGCCCGCGCCTCGGCGGCTCCGACCCGGTGGTCGTCGAGATGGGCCACGGCGACCTGGTCGTCATGGGCGGCTCGTGCCAGCGGACCTGGGAGCACGCCGTACCCAAGGTCGCCCACGCCGGCCCGCGGATCTCGGTGCAATTCCGCCCGCTCAACGTCTTCTGACGCGGCCACCGCCGCTGGTTGAGGAAGCCGAGCGGAATAGACGCCCGAGCGCGGGAGGTTGCCCCACCGATGAACACCACAACTCTCGACAATGTCGCCGTCCGCCTCCGGCACGTTCCGATTCGGCGGTGACCTGGACGTCGTGCGGCTGGGCTTCGGCGCGATGCGGATCACCGGGCCCGGCATCTGGGGTCCGCCCAAGGACCACGACGAGACGATCCGGCTGCTCCGGCGAACCCGCGAGCTCGGCATCACCTTCATCGACACCGCCGACTCCTACGGCCCCAACGTCTCCGAGGAGCTCATCGCGGAGGCGCTGCACCCGTACGCCGACGACCTGGTGATCGCCACGAAGGCCGGGCTGACCCGGCAGGGGCCGAACCGCTGGATCGGGGTCGGGCGGCCGGCGTACCTCCGCCAGCAGGCCGAGCTGAGCCTGCGCAAGCTCAAGGTCGACCGGATCGACCTGTTCCAGCTGCACCGCATCGACCCCGACGTCCCCATGGAGGACCAGGTCGGCGAGCTCAGGGACCTGCAGGACGAGGGCAAGATCCGGCACCTCGGCCTGTCCGAGGTCTCCGTCGAGGAGCTGCAGGCGGCCCAGCAGGTGGCGGACATCGTGTCGGTGCAGAACAGGTTCAGCCTCGGCGACCGCGCCTCCCAGGCGCTCCTCGACCACTGCACGGAGCACGGCATCGGCTTCATCCCGTGGCGCCCGGTGGCCGACCACGTCGACGACGCGGCGCTGCAGGAGGTCGCGGCCGCACACGACGCCACCGCGTCGCAGGTCGCGCTGGCCTGGCTGCTGCACCTCTCGCCCGTGATGGTGCCGATCCCCGGCACCTCCACGGTCGCGCACCTCGAGGAGAACACGGCTGCCGCCGCCATCGAGCTGACCGACGACGAGTTCGCTCGCCTGTCGGCCTGACGCCAGTTTCCCCGGGTACCCGGGTAACCCTGACGATCTGGGGTGTTGCAACACCCCAGATGCGTAGGGATCCCCGGTTACCCGGGGATCCCTACGGTGCTGAGGCGGCGACTCAGGCGGTCGGCGGCGGGGTGCCACCACCTGCGGGCGGGTCGGCCGGGGGCGCCGGCGGAGTGGCCGGCGGAGCGGCCGGGGCGGCCGGAGCCGCGGCGAGCCGGCGCGGCGGGAGCCGGGGCTGCCGGAGCCGGAGCAGTCGGCGCGGCCGGAGCGGCGGGAGCGGCCGGGGCGTCCGTCCCGAACGAGACCTGGGGCGCGACCTGCTGGCCCTCGGGGGCGTCGTAGAACTCGCGCTTGTGCACGTTCGCGATGCCGGTGAACAGCATCCACGGGATCGTCATGACCAGCTTGTTCAGCGAGGCCACGGCGTCGTTGTAGTACTGGCGGGCGAACGCGATCTGGTTCTCGGTCTCGGCCAGCTGGCTCTGGAGCTGCAGGAAGTTCTGGTTCGCCTTCAGATCGGGGTAGGCCTCGGCGACCGCGTTGACCCTGACCAGCGCCTGCTGGAGGGCGGCGTCGGCGGCGGCCTTGGCCGGCACGTCGTCACCCGCGGCCGCGGCGATCACGCCGGCCCGCGCCTTGGTGACCTCTTCGAAGACTCCGGCCTCGTGCGCGGCGTAGCCCTTGACCGTCTCGACCAGGTTGGGGATCAGCTCGGCGCGACGGGTCAGCTGGACGTCGATGCCGCCCAGCGCCTCCTGTGCACCGATGTCGCTGGTCCGGAGCTTGTTGAAGCCGACGATCACGAAGCCCACGAGGGCCACGAGGACGACGATCACGATGATGGCGATGAGCATCTTGCTGTCTCTCTCTTCTGTGGGTGCTGCGCTGGACGGTGCTCGATGGGTTCAGGGCTCGGGAACTGCACCTACACGCTCAGTATGGACGCTGCGGGGCCTCGGGACCGGTCACCACGACCCGCCGCCACCTCCGCCACCGCCGCCGCCGCCGGAGAAGCCGCCGCCCCCGCCGCCGCTCGAGGAGGAGCTCTGGGTGGCGTTGTACGACGAGATCGCCCCGCTCACGGTGCTGTCGAAGTCACCGACCATCGAGTTCACGAAGGCGCCGGCGTTCGTGCCGGCGTACGCCCCGGCGAAGTAGTGCGGCACCGGCGGCTCCTCGCCGACCTCGACGCGGTACTTGGCCGCCCACTCGTCGGCGCAGTCGAGCGCCACCGCCCACGGGATGTAGGCGGTGTAGAGCTCCTTGCGGCCGGAGAAGTCGAACCGCTGCTTGCTCGACGGCGTCGCCAGCATCCGGCGGAAGCCGCCGACCCGCGACCACAGGTCCCGGCCCGCGCGGGTCCGGCTGGTGCCGGAACCGGTCGCCATCAGCGAGAGGCCGCCCACGGCGAAGGCGCCGGGGATCAGCGCGAGCGCGGTCATCGAGAAGGGGTTCCAGATGATGCCCACCAGCATCAGGCCGAAGGCGACCAGCACCAGCAGGCCGCCGAGGCCGCCGAGGCCGCTGCTGACCATGTTTCCCGACGTCTTGGACCAGGTCTCGACGCTGCTGTCGAACCGCTCGACCTCCTCCTTGAGCCGCAGCCCGGCCGACACGTCCTTCTTCTGCGCGGTGAACGAGGAGCCCGGTCCGCCGAGGATGTGCGCGATGTCGGTGGTGACCGGGTCGAGCCCGGCCCAGCCCGCCGGCCCGGCCTTGTCGGTGATCGTCCAGGAGTCGTTCTGGCCGCGGGTGAGGTCGATCGCCCCCTTTTCGGCGGCGTGCATGAGGGTGGCGACGTACGTCGTGCGGTCGACGGTCTCGCTGTAGATGTACTTCCCCTGCGCCGGGCCGATCCCCGCGGGCGGTTCGTAGAGGACCGGGAAGCCCGGCGGCTTCTCCCGCGACTTGGCGCCCAGGATCGAGCCGAAGGCAAGCGCTCCCGCCGCGGCGAGCAGCACGAGGATGAGCAGCGGCAGGTGGGTGCTGAGGACTCGGTCCCAGCGGCCCGTCCAGGGCACCGAGTTGCCCTCGGGCGGGGTCTCCATGTCGAGGCCGGTGGCGATCGTGACGGGCGTCCGGTCGGCGATCGGGCCGGTGGTCACGGTGAGGTCGGTCGTGCCGCCCCCCTCGGCGGTGCAGCCGGTCTCGGAGTCGTTGCCGATCGCGCACTTGACGTCTGCCTGGGCCGGCACCGGGAGGTGCACCGTCAGCGTCGACTGCTCGATCGTCTGCTGCCAGCCGCGCGGGATCAGCTGCCAGTAGAACATCGTGTCGACGTCCTCGCCGGTGATCCTCTCGTTGTTCTCGGCGAGCACGCCGTCGATGTGGTACTTGATCACGTAGGTGTGCTCGCCGACGTCGAGCGTGGTGTTGGCGCTGCCGATCTTGGCCACCCGCTGGCGGTGGTGGTCCTCCCAGCTCAGCTCGAACGGCTCGTCGCTGCCGTCGCGGGTGACCGAGATGTCCTCGGGCGTGCGCCGTGCGTGCGGCGAGTTGTCGTCGACGATGTCCCAGAACCGGAAGATGCCGTGCTTGCCGTAGCCCGGGAAGTCGACCGTGATCGTCTCGGTCACGTCCATGTCGCCGTTCGACGCGACGTCGAAGTTCGCCACGTAGTTGGTGATCGTGGTGTCTTCGAAGGTGGGCGTGACCGTGCCCTTGCCGTAGAAGACCGCCGGGATGCAGATCAGCAGAGCGATCACGCCGAGGCCGATCGCGGTCCCCACGAGCCGTTTCACGAGGGCACACCCTAGGGCGTGATCGGCTGGTCCGTCTGTAGCCCGCGCGGATCAGCCGAAACCTGTGGTTTGCCGCTTATTCGGGTGCCGACTGTCGGTGGTGGCTGGGAGAGTCGGCGCGATGGCCATCTCGACCCCCTCCCCCGGTCTGAGCGGCTTCTGGCGCGACCTCCCGCGCGAGGGCCGACTGCTGTTGTCGATCGTCGCGATCCAGTTCCTCGGCACCGGTCTGGTGCTGCCGTTCCACGTCGTCTACCTGCACGAGGTCCGCGGCTTCCCGCTCAGCGACGTCGGGCTGCTGCTCGGCGTGCCGCCGCTGATGGGGCTGCTCGTCGTGGGTCCGGGCGGCTCTGCGATCGACCGGATCGGCGCCCGGCGGGTCCAGCTCGGGGTGCTGTCGCTGCTGGTCGTCGGTGACGCAGTGCTTGCGTTCGCGACCACGCGACCGGTGGCGGCGCTGGCCCTTGCGATCAACGGCATCGCGTTCGGCATGATGTGGCCGGCCTCACAGAGCCTGATCTCGACGGTCATCCCCCACGAGCTGCGCCAGCGCTACTTCGGGGTGAACTTCACCCTCATCAACCTCGGCATCGGGATCGGCGGCATCATCGGCGGCTTCTTCGTCGACGTCTCCGATGCGAGCACCTTCCAGACGATCTACCTCGCCGACGCCGCCTCCTACATCCCCGCGCTGCTGCTCCTGCTCTTCCCGCTTCGGCACGTGGCCGGCAGGGTCGAGGTCTCCGACGATGCCGCCGCCGCCCCGATGGGCTACCTCGCGGTGCTGCGCAGCCCTGCGATGGCCACGTTGACCGTGCTGAGCTTCGTGTCGTCGTTCGTGGGCTACTCCCAGCTGAACGCCGGCATGCCGGCGTTCGCCCGCGGAGTCGGTGAGGTCTCCACCCGCGCGCTCGGCATGGCCTTCGCCGCGAACACCTTGGTCATCGTGGTGCTCCAGCTGGTGGTGCTGCAGCGGATCGAGGGCCGGCGCCGGACCCGCGTGATCGCGGTGATGGGCGTCGTCTGGGCGTTCGCGTGGCTGCTGCTCGGCCTCTCCGGGCTGGTCCCGGGCACCCTCGGCGCCACCCTCTTGGTGGCCGCCTGCGCGTCGGTGTTCGCCTTCGGCGAGACGCTGCTCCAACCCACCATTCCGGCGCTGGTCAACGACCTCGCGCCCGACCACCTGCGTGGCCGCTACAACGCGCTCAGCTCCGGCTCCTTCCAGCTCGCCGCGGTGATCGCCCCGCCGATCTCGGGCATCCTGATCGGTCACGCGCTCGGCGACGTCTACATCGGCCTGCTCATCGTCGGCAGCCTGTTGTGCGGCCTGGTCGCCATCGCCTGGCTCGAGCCCCGCCTCGACCCCAGCGTGAACGGCGTCCACGACGACGTAGACCGCCGTCGACGGCGAGACTCACGCCGCCCGGTGGTGTCACCGGTCGAGTGACCCGTCCGGTCACATCGCGATCAGGACCACGATCACCGCGATGACGACGAGCGCGGCCAGCCCCTGCTTCCAGTAGGTCTTGACCAGGATCGGCAGCACCGTCGAGCCGAGGTTGATGGCGTCGTCGGACCTGGCCGGAGGGGCCGAGGCCGGAGCGGCCGAGGCCGGAGGTGGCGACGCCGGAGGTGGTGAGGCCGCCCCCGCGTCGGCCTCGGGTGCCGGCACGGGGGCGGGGTCGGGTGCGGCCGGCTCGGCGGCCACGTCTGTCGTCGGTGCGGCTGGGGCGTCGCCACCGAGCCGCTCCTCCAGGCAGGCCACGAACTGGCCGAGCAGCTTGTCGGAGACGTCCTGCATCACGCCGCGCCCGAACTGCGCGGGCTTGCCGGTGACCGCGAGGTCGGTGAGCACCTCGACGTCGGTGCCGCCGGACCCGGTCGACGCCATGGTCAGCGTGACCTTGGCGCCGGCGGTGCCGTTGCCACGCTTGTCCTTGCCCTTGGCGTCCACCACGAAGCGGTGCGCCGCGTCGTCCTTCTCCACGAAGGTGCCGGAGCCGTTGTAGACGAGCGCGATCGGCCCGAGCTTGACCTTCACCGAGCCGCTGAACGAGTCACCCTCGGCCGAGGCGACCTGGGCTCCCGGGAAGCACTCCGCGACGGACGCGATGTCCTGGAAGTGCGCCCAGGTCTCCTCGACCGGGGTGGGGACGCTGAACTGGTGTGCGAGATCCATCAGGCTCCCAGCGGCGGTGAGCACCGCCCGGCGCGTGAGCACGCCGGCCAGGTGTCGCCGGTAGTCCGCGTCGCCGTTGAGGTCCGACGGCGGGTTGGTGCCCTCCGTCGCTCGCTCGGCCGCGGCCCGGACCGCGTCGGACGTGGCGGGCTGCCCGGCCAGGGCTTCCTCCACCCCGCGCGCCCGCAGCGGCGTCGAGCCCATGTTGGTCAGGCCGACGCGGGCCTCGGCGATGGTGCCACCCTCCGCGCGCACGGCGGCAGCGACCGCCACGATCGGCCACTGGTGGGCGACGCGCACGAACTTCTCGTAGTGCGCGCCCCAGCCGGTGTGCTTGGGGATCCGCACCTCGGTGAGGATCTCGTCCTCGCCGATCGCCGTCTCGAACAGGTCGACGAAGAACTCGTCGGCGGCCACGGTGTGGATCCCGCCCAGTCCGGCGATCACGAACTCCGCACCCAGCGCCAGCGTCGGCGCCCCCAGGTCACCGGCCGGGTCGGCGTGCGCGAGCGCGCCGCCGAAGGTCCCGCGGTGCCGGATCTGCGCGTCGGCGAGGTGCTCGATCGCCTTGTGGATCAGCAGCGCGTGCTGCTCGACCAGCGGGTCGGAGCCGACCACCGCGTGCGGCGTCATCGCGCCGATCACGATCGCGTCGCCGTCGTCGCGGATGCCGCGCAGCTCGTCGATCTTGCCGAGGTCGATCACCATCTCGGGCGCGTTGAGCCGCATCCGGAGCACCGGTAGCAGGCTCTGACCGCCGGCGATGAGCTTCGCGTCGTCGCCGTGCTTCGACAGCGCGTTCAGCGCCTCCTCGAGCGTGGTCGGTGCGACGTAGTCGAACTGTGCGGGGATCACAGGTCCGCTCCCTTCCCGGTCTCGCCGGCGTCCTGGTTGAGGTGCCCTTCGGCGAAGTGCGGCATCGCCGACTCCTCCGTCGGCTCGGCTCCTCCGCCACCGGAGTGGTGGATCGCCCGCCAGACCCGCTCGGGCGTGCACGGCATCACGATGTCGTTGACGCCGAGGTGCCGGACCGCGTCGACGATCGCGTTGACGACCGCCGGCGTGGACGCGATGGTGCCGGCCTCGCCGACGCCCTTGGTGCCGAGCGTGTTGGTGGTCGACGGCGACGTGGTGTGCTCGATGTCGAAGCTGATCGTGTCCGCCGAGGTCGGCAGCAGGTAGTCCACGAACGAGCCGGACACGAGCGTGCCGGCGTCGTCGTACACCGCCTCCTCCCAGAGCGCCTGCGCGATGCCCTGCACCAGGCCGCCGTGCACCTGACCGGACACGATGAGCGGGTTGATGATGTTGCCGATGTCGTCGACGCAGACGTACTTGCGCATCTTGAGCGCGCCGGTCTCGGTGTCGACCTCCATCGCGCACAGGTGGGTGCCGTGCGGGAAGGAGAAGTTCACCGGGTCGTACGTCGACTCCGAGTCCAGGTTCGGTTCGACGCCGTCGGGCATGTTGTGCGCCGCGAAGACCGCGGTCGCGATCTCGCCGATCGCCATGCCCTGGTCGGTGCCGCGCACCGAGAACCGGCCGGCGCTGAACTCGATGTCGTCGGCCGACGCCTCGAGCAGGTGCGCCGCGATCGGCTTGGCCTTCTCGATCACCTTGTCGGCGGCCCGGACGATCGCCTCGCCCCCGACCACCAGCGACCGGGACCCGTAGGTGTCGAGGCCGCGCGCGGACACCTGGGTGTCACCGTGCAGCACCTCGACGTCCTCGTAGGCCACGCCGAGCCGGTCGGCGACGATCTGGCTGAACGCCGTCTCGTGGCCCTGGCCGTGCGCGGAGGCGCCGGTGATGACCTCGACCTTGCCGGTGGCCAGCATCCGCACGCTCGCGTGCTCCCAGCCGCCGGCGCCGTAGTCGAGGCTGCCGAGCACCCGGGACGGAGCGAGGCCGCACATCTCGGTGAACGTCGAGATCCCGATGCCGAGCTGGACCGGGTCGCCGGAGTCACGGCGTTGCTTCTGCTCGGCCCGGAGCTCGTCGTACCCGAACATCTGCATGGCCTTCTCGGTGGCGGCCTCGTAGTTGCCGGAGTCGTACTGCATCCCGGCGACCGTGGTGAACGGGAACTCGTCGTTCTTGATCCAGTTCATCTCCCGGACCTGCATCGGATCCATGCCCACCTCGGCCGCGAGCTCGTCCATCAGCCGCTCGATGGCGTACGTCGCCTCGGGCCGTCCGGCGCCTCGATAGGCGTCGGTCCAGGTCTTGTTGGTGAGGACGGTCTGGCAGGCGAAGTGGTAGGCCGGGAACTTGTAGATCGCGTTGAACATGAAGGCACCGAGCACCGGCACACCGCCGCCGACGATCGCGACGTAGGCCCCGAGGTCGGCAAGGAGCTCGACCTTGAGGCCCTTGACCGCGCCGGACCTGTCGGCAGCCAGGGTGAGCTTCTGCCACTGGTCGCGGCCGTGGTGCCCGCTGAGCAGCGACTCCGAGCGCGTCTCGGTGTACTTGACCGGCTTGTTGACCCGCCGGCCGACCGCCCAGGCGATCCACTCCTCGGGCGTGACCTGGAGCTTGCCGCCGAACCCGCCGCCCACGTCGGGTGCGATCACCCGGATCTTCGACTCGGCCACACCGGTCGTGGCGGCCAGGGCGAACCGCACGATGTGCGGGATCTGGGTGGCCGACCACATCGTGTACTGCTCGCCGGTCGGGTCCACCACGACCGAGCGCGGCTCCATGAACGCCGGGATGAGCCGCTGCTGGCGGTACTCGCGCTCGATCACGATGCCGTCGGTGCGGGCCGCAGCGATGGCCTCCTCGACATCCCCGCCGGTGCCCGCGGCGGCGGAGTCGAAGATCCACAGCGCGGACTTGTTGGTACCCGAGTCCGGGTGCGCCAGGACGGTGTCGGCCGCGGCCTCCTTCAGGTCGAGCGCGGCAGGCAGCTCGTCGTACTCGACGTCGACGAGCTCCGCCGCGTCGCGCGCCTCTGCGGCGCTGCGGGCGACGACCACCGCCACGATCTCGCCGGCGAAGGCGACCCGGTCGCTGGGCATCGGCGAGTGCGTCGGCGTGACCTGGTCGGGCGTGATCGGCCAGGCGTTGATGCAGACGCCGAGCTCGTCGCCGAAGTCCTTGCCGGTGAACACGTCGACCACGTTGGTCATCGCGTTGGCCGCGGCCGTGTCGATGCTCTTGATGGTCGCGTGCGCGAACGGGCTCCGGACCATGGCCAGGTGGAGCATCCCCGGCAGGGTGATGTTGTCGGTCCAGCGCGTGCGGCCGGTGATCAGCCGCTGGTCCTCCTTGCGGCGCCGGTCGCGGCCGATCTCGAGCGCGGGAGCCGGTGCGTCCTGGACGGCGGTCATGCCGGCGCCCCCTCGCTCGCGGTGCTGTGCTCAGCGGCGTACTGCACGGCCTTGACGATGTTGTGGTAGCCCGTGCAGCGGCACAGGTTGCCCTCGAGCCCCATCCGGATCTCATGCTCGGTGGGGTGCGGGTTCTCCTTGAGCAGGTCGACGCTCTGCATGATCATCCCCGGCGTGCAGAAGCCGCACTGGAGGCCGTGGCACTCCCGGAACGCCTCCTGCACCGGGTGCAGCTGACCGTCTGTCGCGAGTCCCTCGATCGTGGTGATCTCCGCACCGTCGACCTGCACCGCCAGCACGTTGCACGACTTCACGCTCTGGCCGTTGAGGTGGACCGTGCACGCACCGCAGTTGCTGGTGTCGCAGCCGATCACGGTCCCGGTCTTGCCGAGCTTCTCCCGCAGGTACTGCACCAGCAGCATCCGGGGTTCGACGTCGTCGGCGACCTTCTCGCCGTCGACGGTGAGGCTGATCCGCGTCATGGACTCTCCCTTGTGCCGTGCGCGTGAATGCGCGGCCACCGCTGTGGCTTGGCTCACGCTAGGAGCGCAGGGTTGGTGTCGGGTTGGCAGCGCAGGCTGCGGAGGTTCCGCTATCGCTGCGCGACGGCCAGCCGGCCCTTGAGCAGCGGTACGGCGGGGTGCGGGTGGCCGCCGATCCGCGTCAGGGAGGCCAGGCAGACCTCCAGCACCTCGGAGTCGTACGGCGCGAGCTCGCTGTAGCGGACCACGGCATCCGGCTGCGGGTTGACCAGGAGCGCCTCGCGGACCGCGACGGCGACGTACTCGGCGAGCTCGGAGAGCGCCGGGGAGTTGGTGCCCGGCAGCAGGTCGCCGCCGTACGCGTCGACGGCCGCACCGACCTCGCCCCGGCGGAGCAGCGCCAGGACGTGCTCGACGTCGGTGGCGGCCGGCATCAGCAGCCGGTAGGGGCGCGAGCCGAGCTGGCCGCCGAGGGCGGCGCGCAGGTGTGAGACCTCGGCCTTGAGCGTGGAGAACGTGATCGCCAGGTCGCCGTACAGCATCGCGTGCAGCTGCTCGAGCGAGAGCCCCTCGGGGTGCAGCGCCAGCAGCGCGAGCACCTCGGTCTGGCGCCGGTTGAGCAGCAGCCGCTGGCCGTCGAGGTAGGTCTCGGCGGTGCCGAGCAGCGTCATCACCAGACCGGGGTCACCGGTCACGTCGGCCAGGGCCGAGGGGTGGTGGGCCGAGCGCGGCATAGCGGTCTCGATGAGCCGGGCCATCACCCGCGCGGTCGCGAGCCCGATCGGGTGGGTGCGGTCCCAGGTGGTCGACAGGTCGATGACGCCGAGCTTGGCGCCGGTGACGGGGTCGTGGACGGGTGCGGCCCAGCAGACCCAGTTGTGCACGATCGAGGCGTAGTGCTCGGCGCTGAACACCATCGCCGGCTGGGCCAGCCGGTTGGCGAGGTCGAGCGCGTTGGTGCCGACCGACTCGTCGTCCCAGCGGCCGCCGGCCACGAAGTTGACGGTCTCCGCCTTGCGCCGCATCACCCGGCCGCCGTACGTCCACAGGATCCGGGTGTCCGCGTCGGTGACCGCGATGACCAGGTCGCCGTCCTCGGCGGTCCGGCGCAGGTCCTGCTCGACGTTCTCCACGGCCGTCTGCAGCGGCGAGTCCCGCCAGATCGCCGCGATCTCGGACTCGTCGGCGAGCGGCGCCTCCTTCACGTCGATCGGGATCGCCGCCTCGGACCGGGTCCAGGACGTCAGGATCTCCGGGCGGACCAGCGCCTCGACCTCGTCACCGCGCTCGACGAAGGCCGTCCAGGCGCGCACGGCGTCCTGGCGCCTCGTGCTCAGCTCACCCCGCCCCACACGGCGAGGCTACTCGCCCGGTGACTGCGGTCACAGGGGCCGAGGTCACGCCGAGAAGCTGGCCCGCAGGAACCGGATCGTCTCGTCCATCGAGTCCTGCCAGCGGGCGTAGAACGCGTGGTCCTCGCCCTGCCACCAGCGCAGTCGGCTGTCCACCCCGTCCGACCGCATCAGGCCCTGCGTGGTCCGCGCCCAGGGCGGCGGGCAGGTGCCGTCGGCGGTGCCGTGGTGGGCGAGCACCGGCTCGGTGATCCGGTCGAAGTACGTGCGCGGCGACAGCTCCCGGTAGAACCGTGGCGCCTCCTGCGGCGTCCCGAACCGGTCGAAGAAGTCGTCGACCACCTCGGGTCTGCTGTCCCGGGTGAAGTGGTTGAGGTTGTCGAGGAACCGCGAGCTCACCGACGCGTAGATCACCGCGGCGTCGACCAGCCCGGGCTGGGTGACCAGCGCGTTCATGGTCACGCCGCCGCCCATCGACCGGCCCAGCATGGCCAGCCGCTCGGCGTCGACGTACGGCAGCTTCTTCAGCGCCTCGACGGCGTTGACGGCGTCGCGGGTGTAGCCGAGGCGGGTCTCGCGGTCGACCGGGGGCACCGGGTCGGAGGCGGCGTGGCCGCGATAGTCGGTGTGCAGCACGACGAAGCCGGCCCTGGCCAGCGCGTCCTGCTCGCGGGCCAGGCCCTGGCCCGTCACGTAGTACGACGGGTCGATGTAGCCGTGGTTGAGCACGATGCCCGGGAACGGGCCGGGACCCTTCGGCCGGATCAGGACGCCGGAGACCGTGAGCTCGTCACTGCGGTAGGTGACGTCGAGGCGGGTGTAGTCGGCGGTCTCGTACTCGGTGCGCAGGACCCGAGGCTTGCCACCGCTGGGCGGTTCGCGCATCAGCGCCGGCAGCGAGAGGGGGTGGTGCACCTCCGGGAGCGCCGCCTCGGCCGGGGCCGGCGCCGGACTCTCGCTGGGTGCCGGGGCTTCGCTGGTCGAGCCTGTCGAGGCCTCCGTCGGTGTGGCACTCCCCTGCGCGCATCCGGCTGGTCCGAGGAGTCCGACGTGCAGCCGGCCGCCAGCACCAGGACGACGAGGAGGGCGGCGGTACGGCGCATATCCGGTGTACGGATGATCAGCCCAAAGGGTTCGTCTCGCCGTGGATCCGGCCGTCGGTGATGCCGAGCCGCTGCCCGCTGCCGCCCCAGCGGCCGGCGATGATCTCAGCGGCGATGCTGATCGCGGTCTCCTCCGGCGTCCGGGCGCCCAGGTCGAGACCGATGGGGCTGGACAGGCGGCTCAGCTCCTCCTCGCCCAGCCCGGCCTCGCGGAGCCGGGCCAGCCGGTCGTCGTGGGTACGCCGCGAGCCCATGGCACCGACGTAGGCCACCTCGGGCAGGCGCAGCGCGACCTCGAGCAGGGGTACGTCGAACTTGGGGTCGTGGGTCAGGACCGTGACCACGGTGCGCGGGTCGATCCGCCCCGCCTCGTGCTCGGCCTTCAGGTAGCGGTGCGGCCAGTCGACGACCACGTCGTCGGCCTCCGGGAACCGGCTGTTCGTCGCGAACACCGGCCGGGCGTCGCACACGGTGACGTGGTAGCCCAGGAACGCGCCCACCCGCGCCACCGCGGCCGCGAAGTCGATGGCGCCGAAGACCAGCAGCCGCGGCTTGGGTGCGAACGCCCAGACGAAGACCCGCATCCCCTCGCCGCGGCGCTCGCCGTCGGGGCCGTAGGTGAGCGTGGCGTTGTGCCCGGCCGCCAGCAGCCCCATCGCGTCGTCCCGCACCGCGTCGTCCGCACGCCTCGAGCCGAGCGTCGGGATAGTCGCAGACGTTTGGGACACGGGCTGCGCCTGCTCTCCGTCCGAAAGGTCTGCGACTATCCCGACGGTGGGACGTACGACGAGCCGCCGTCCCAGCCAGGCGGGGTCGGGGTGCTCGATCACCGTGGCCAGCGCCACCGGGCGACCGGCCTCGATGTCCGCGGCGATCTCACCCAGCTCGGGGAAGGTCTCCTGCGAGACCTTCTCGACGTAGACGTCGAGGATGCCGCCGCAGGTGAGACCGACCGCGAACGCGTCGTCGTCGGAGACGCCGTACCGCTGCAGCACCGGCCGCCCGGACTCGACCACCGACTGCGCCAGGTCGTAGACCGCGCCCTCCACGCAGCCACCGGACACCGACCCGACCGCGGACTCGTCCGGCCCGACCAGCATCGAGGCGCCTGGCGGGCGGGGCGCGGACTGGAACGTCGCGACCACGGTGCCGACGCCGATGGTGTCGCCGGCTTCCCACCACTTCATCAGCTCGGGCAGCACGTCACGCACTGGCGACCACCTCCACGAGCTCGGCGTACGTCGCCAGCGAGTGGCCGGCCACGAAGTCGTCGACGTGAGGCAGCACGGCGAGCACTCCCTGCTGCACCGGCTCGTAGCCGTGCTTCCCCCGGTGCGGGTTGACCCACACGACGCGGTGCGCCACCCGCTTGAGCCGCGCCATCTGCTCGGCCAGCTGGGCCGGGTCTCCCCGCTCCCACCCGTCGCTGAACACCACGACCACCGCGCCCCTCGCGAGTCCGCGCTGCCCCCAGCGGTCCATGAAGATCTTGAGCGTCTCGCCGAGCCGGGTCCCGCCGGACCAGTCGGGCACGGTCTCGCCCGCCGCGATCAGCGCGCGCTCGGTGTCCTTGCCGCGCAGCGCGCGGGTGACGTGGGTGAGCCGGGTGCCCACGGTGAACGTCTCGACCACCCCGCCGCCCTGGGTGAAGCGGTGGGCGAGGCGGAGCAGGGCGTCGGCATACCCGCTCATCGAACCGGACACGTCCACAAGAAGGACGACGCGGCGCGGCTTGTTCCCGCGCCTCCGCCAGGCGACCTCCGCGGGCTCGCCCAGGTGCCGCAGGCTGGCGCGCAGGGTGCGCGGCGCGTCGATGGTGCCGCGGTGCCACCGCTGGTGTCGGGAGGTACGCCGCCGCGGGGGGCGCGGCCGCAGGGTTGCGAACAGGCCGGCCAGCCGCGCCTTCTCCGCCGCGGACATCGAGGCCACGTCGCGGTGCCGCAGCACCTCGGTGTCGCTGGCCATCGCCCGCACCACCGGGTCGTCGGACTCACCGGCCTCTCCGTCGCCCTCGGCCAGGGGCAGCCCGGAGAACGTCGGGACGCCCTCCTCGGCCGGCCGCGGCCGGGGCAGCCCGTCGCGCGCGTTGAAGTACGCGTCGTACACCTGGTCGTAGCGGGCCAGGTCGTCGGGTGACGCGCAGAGCGTGGCCCGGCCCGCGACGTACGCCGCCGCGGCGTCGCCGAGGCCCACCACGGCCACCGCGGCCAGGAAGCCCGCGGCGCGGTCGTGGGTGACCGGGACGCCGGCCGCGCGGAGCGCCCGCGCGAAGCCGAGCAGGATCTCGTCGGGCTCTCGGACGGTCTCGGCGACGACGGTCAAACGCTTTTCGGGGTCCCCGCGGCGTTGTTCGGTGGAGGAGCGAAGCGGGGGAGACGAAGAACGCCGTGGGGTGATCATGCCCGCAGCATCTGGTCGAGCGCCTGCTGCACCCGCTGGGAGTCCTCGCGGTACTTGACCAGCGCGCCGAGGGTGCGGGCCGACGACTCGAGGTCCAGCGTGGTGGTGCCGAGGTGGTGCAGGGCCCGAGCCCAGTCGAGGGTCTCGGCGACCCCGGGCGGCTTCTGGAGCCCGACGTCCCGCAGCTGCTGCACGACCCCGACGACCTGCCGGGCCAGCTCCTCGGAGACCTCGGGTGCGCGGGAGCGGACGATCTGCACCTCGCGCTCCAGGCCGGGGTGCTCGATCCAGTGGTAGAGGCAGCGTCGCTTGAGGGCGTCGTGCAGCTCGCGGGTGCGGTTGGAGGTCAGCACCACGACCGGCGGCGTGGCGGCGGCGACGGTGCCGAGCTCGGGGATGCTGACCTGGTACGTCGACAGCACCTCGAGCAGGAACGCCTCGAACTCGTCGTCGGCCCGGTCCACCTCGTCGACGAGCAGGACTGCCGGACTCTGCTGGAGGGCGGCCAGCACCGGCCGCGCGAGCAGGAACCGCTCGTCGTACAGGCTCTTCTCGGCCTCCTCGGCGTCGGCCCCGGAGCCGGCCGCCTCGAGCGCGCGCAGGTGCAGGATCTGGCGCGGGAAGTCCCAGTCGTAGAGCGCCTGGGTCGCGTCGATCCCCTCGTAGCACTGCAGCCGGACCAGCGGCAGGTCGAGGGAGTCGGCGATCGCCTCGGCCAGGGCGGTCTTCCCGGTGCCGGGCTCGCCCTCGAGCAGCAGCGGCCGCTGCATCCGCAGCGCGAGGAAGGTGACGGTCGCCAGCGCCTCGTCGCACAGGTAGCCCGTGTCGCCGAGCCGGGCCGCGACGTCGTCGGCAGACGCCGGTAGCTCCGTCTCCATGTCACGAGCCTACTTTTCGGTCCGTTGGGGGCCGGTTGGCCGTACGTTTGCTGCCGTGCATCGGCTGTTGAGCGTCGACGGTGGTGGCGTGCGGGGGGTGGTGGCCCTCGAGGTGCTCGCCCGCATCGAGCAGCTGCTGCGCGACGAGACCGGCGACCCGGAGCTGGTCCTCGGTGACTGGTTCGACTACGTCGGCGGCACCAGCACCGGCGCGATCATCGCGGGCGGGGTGGCGCTCGGGCTGCCCGTGAGCCGGATCCAGCAGCTCTACCGGGACAACATGCACTCGATCTTCACCCGGGCCGGGATCTTCGAGCTGGTCCGGGCGCGGTACGACGAGGCCGGCATCGAGACCGTCCTGCGCCGTGAGTTCGGTGAGGAGCGCACCCTCGGCTCACCGGACCTGCGCTGCCTGCTGCTGCTCGGGCTCCGCAACACCAGCACCGGCTCGCCGTGGCCGGTGAGCAGCAACCCCCGATCCAAGTACAACCAGCGCCGCGGACGACCAGGGGTCGGGCGTGTCCAACCTCGACCTGCCGCTGTGGCAGCTGATCCGCGCGAGCTCCGCGGCGCCGACGTTCTTCGTGCCCGAGGAGGTCGCCGTCGGCGCCCACACGTTCGTGTTCAGCGACGGGGCCGTGACCACCCTCAACAACCCGGCCCTCCAGCTGTTCCTGATGGCCACGCTCCCGGCCTACCACCTGGGCTGGCCGACCGGACGCGACGAGCTCCTGCTGGTCAGCGTCGGGACCGGCACCACCGAGCGGCTCCAGGCCGACCTGCGCGCCGAGGACCTCAACCTGCTCAGCTACGCGACCCAGGTGCCGGAGGCGCTGATCCACAGCGCCGCCGTCCAGAACGACGTCCTGTGCCGGGTCCTCGGCGAGTGCCGGTCCGGGCCACGGCTGGACAGCGAGCTCGGCGACCTCGTCGGTGGCGCCGGGCTGCTCGCCGAGCCGCTGTTCAGCTACGTCCGGTACGACGGCGAGACGCACCCCGCCAGCCTCGAGCAGCTCGGGGTCGGCCACCTGTCCACCGAGAGCCTGGACCGGATCGACGGCGTCGAGTTCATCGAGGAGATGTGCGAGTTCGGCCGGGCCATCTCCACCCAGGTCGACCCGGCCCACTTCACGGGGTTCGTCGTAGCCGTCCAGCAGCTACCGAACCCGCCTCACGCACCGGCTCGATGCGTGTCGACGCTGTCCGCGACCGCACCCAGCAGGACGAGCAGGGAGCGCGCCAGCGGCTGGAAGGCCCTCCCCTCGCGGGTCAGGGTGAGCCGGCGTACGGAGCGGTCGACCAGGGTCACACCGAGGGCCCGCTCGAGCCGGAGGATGCGGGCGCTGAACGCGGCCTGGGAGAGATTCATGGCGCGGGCCGCGGTGGTGAAACCGTCGTGGTCGACGAGCGCGACGAACGAGGCGATCTCGCCGACATGGAGCGCGAGAAGGCGCGGTCGCTCGAAGAAGGACCCGTCAGCCACAGCAGCAGTCTTGCCCTCGGCACCCGTGGACGGGTGTGCCCGCAGTCACAGTTGGGTCACAGGTCCGCATCGAATCTGCCCTTCGGGTCTGCCCGAAAATGGCCGCATGCGGCCCTGCCCGAAGGCAGGGCCGCACCCGGTGTTGCGATCAGGCGCCGCCACCCTTGACGGAGATGACTCCGAGGTCGGGGTAGCCACTGCTGGACACCGAGTTCACGTAGTTCTCGACGTTGGAGCCGTGCAGGAAGTAGAACTGGCTGATGTCGAGCGGGATGTAGCCAACGTCCTCGGCCAGCATGTTGTCGACCTCGGACCACATCTGGTTGGCCTTGTCGAGGTCGGTCTCCGCGGACGCCTCGTCCATCGCGGCGTTCACCGCGTCGCTGTCGTAGTTGCCGTAGTCCTGGCCGTTCGACGCCTTGCTGATGTTGATCCGGCTGTCGAACAACGGCGGGATCACCGTGGAGACCGACGGCCAGTCAGCACCCCAGCCACCCCAGATCAGGTCGCTGTCCGAGCCCGGCTTCTGGATGGTGTCGTAGTACGGGCCCGACGGGTCGAGACCGTCCAGCGTCACGTCGAAGCCGGCCTCGTCGTAGGTCGCCTTCAGTGCCGCGAACCCCTTGTCCGCAGCATCCGACCCGATCGGGTAGGTGAACTTGATCGGGTACGGCAGGGTCTCGCCGGACTCCTCCAGGAGCTGCTTGGCGCCCTCGACGTCACCGCCCGCGGCCTCACCGAAGTTGGCGTTGGCCACGTAGCCCGGCGTGGCCGGGTTGACGATCGACAGTGACGGCGACGAGGCGTTGTCGCCACCGAGCGCACCGACGTACGCCGCCCGGTTGGTCGCCAGCGCGAGCGCCTGGCGGACCTTGATGTTGGTCACCCGGTTGAAGTTCGGCAGCAGGTAGTTGCTGAACGGCGACTGCAGGTTCACCGCCCGGTCTGCCACCTCACCCGTGATCTGCGGGTACTGCGCCGGGGTCACGTTCCTCGAGGTGACGGCGGTCTGGTCGTCCCCCTGGTTGGCGATGAGCCGGTCGACGATCACCTCGGGCTCGATGCCGATCTGGAAGACGAACGAGTCGGGGTTGGCCTCGCGGTTGGTGTCCTCCGTGCCGTCCCACTCCGGGTTGCGCACGAAGGTGCCGCCCGTGTCCTCCTTCCACTCTCCGTCCAGCATGTAGGGACCGGAGGAGAACGCGCCGAACTTCGACTTGTCGCCCTTGTCCTGGTCGGCCCGGTAGGGGTCGAAGGAACGCAGCGCGGCGATGGCGAGCGGGAAGTCGGGCCACGGCTTCTTGAACCGGTAGGTGATCGTGTTGCCGTCGCAGGTCACGGCCTTGTCGAACTCGGCCTGGCCCTCGCCGGTGTACGGGCCCTTGTAGACCGGCGCACCGTCGGCGTCCTCGGGGACGTCGAGGTAGCCGAGGATGTAGTTCGGGCCACCGGTGATCACGTCGGTCGCGAAGGTGCGCGACACGCCGTACTTGAAGTCCTCGCAGGTGATCGGCTGGCCGTCCTGCCAGACCGGCCCGTCCTTGAGCGTGAACGACCACTCGGTGGCGTCCTCGTTGGACTGGCCGGTGTCGGTGGCCAGGTCCGGGATCGGGGTGGAACCCTCGGTCTTGTCGGTCGCGCCGGCCGGGAAGACCACCCAGCTGCGGTAGACGAGGTTGCCGAGGTAGGAGATGTCGCGGCCCGAGTAGACGCGCTGTGGGTCGAGGGTCTGGGTGACCGCCTGCTCCAGCGAGTAGACCGTGCCGCCCTTGGTGGCCTCGGTCCGCTCCTGCGGGTTGTTGGCGGCGCCTCCGCCGTCCCCGTCGCCGCCACCGCCGCACCCGGCGAAGCCGAGGACGAGGGCGGTGGCCGCGGTCACGGCCGCGAGCCGTCTGCGCTGACTGGTCATGCAGGTCTCCTTCGTGAGTCGTCTCGGAGCACCGGGTGGCCGGTTCGTAGCAGGAGCCGGCCGCCCGGATTCCCCTCCGAGGGGTCCGTGGAGGCGCGTCGTCGGACCGTCGGCCCGCCTGTGTCCACAAATTCACCGTGGTCCCGGGCATGTGGTGCCGCGCCGACTCATCGATGCCGTCGATGGGAATCCCGGAAAGGTGATGCTCCGGTGACCCTGCCGTGTCCGGGCCGTGACCGAACGGTCCGTGGAGGACTCAACCGGACGGCCGGCCCGACGGCCGCCTGGAAGCCCGTGTGTTTACGACCTGCCCCCGTGTGGCACCGGGGTCACAGGGGATCGGCCGTCGTGAGGGCGACGGCCAGGAGGGGAGCACGAGCATGCCGGAGGAGCCGGTCGACGACGAAGGGCCGCTGACGCACGACCTGCCGTGCGTGCGTTGCGGCCACGCCGCACACCCCTACCTGATGTGCGGGGACGGCTGCGACTGCGAGCCGACCCGGATGCCGGGGCAGGGGTTGCTGACCCCGCACTGACTGGTCGGCTTCAGCAGACTGCTGAGCTCCTGGTGTCGACGTCGACGCCGCTGGCGAGGTCACCGCACTCGACGAGCGCTGCGTCGTTCGCGGTCAGGTAGTCGCGGGCGCCGGAGTCACCACGGGCGGTCTCGACGACGGCCTGCCAATGGGATCGGCCGAGCACCACCGGGTGACCGGGGCGACCGTGGTACGACGCACGGGCGAGGGCCTCGTCTCCCTCGCGCTCAGAGAGCACACGTCGTACCACGGCCGCGGTCAGGTCGGGCAGGTCGACCAGGCTCACCACGGCGGCCTCGGCGTCGCTGCCCTTGAGCGACTCGAGACCGGATCGTAGTGAAGCCGACATGCCCTCGGCCCAGTCATGGGCGACGACGACGTCGACGCCGAGGCCGTCGAGGAGGCGAACCGCCTCGTCGGCCCCGGCGCCGAGCACCACCGTCACCCCGTCACATCCACCGTCACGCAGGACGTCCACCGCCTGCTGGAGCCACGACGCCCCGTCAGCGTCGTGCACCAGCGCCTTGGGCTGTCCCATGCGGGAGCCGGCCCCGGCAGCTAGAAGTAGTCCTTGAGTGCTCAGTGGACGAACGCCTTCTCGAAGGGCGACCGGAGATTTCCGTTCGCCGATCCGGTGTAGCACATCGAGAGCTGGCCGTCGTAGGCCGCGACCAGGTAGCTCTCGCCGACCTCGAAGTCGACGGCGCCGATCATCGCGTCGAACTCGCTCTGCGGCGCGGTCACCTCGACCGTCTCCCCCACCTCGCCGTTGAGGACCTCGGTGGTCTCGATGGTCACGGTGTCATCCTCGATGGAGGTGACAGTGCCCTGGAAGGCCTGGGGGTACTGAGCCAGGATCTCGGGCGTCGGAGCCGCGCACTTGTCCTGCGTCGCGCCGACGCCGAGCGCCGTGGTCTGGCCGGCCAGCGGAGCGTTGGCGTCCGATCCGGTGCCACCAGGCGAGGTGGTCTGGTGGCCGGCGGAGGGCGGAGCCTTGTCGTTGCCAAGGCCCGAGATCGCCACTCCGCCGACCCCAGCGATCATTGCGGCGGCCGCAGCGGCGACCAGCCAGGTGAGCCGGTTGCGGCCGTGGGTGCCGGTGGCCCGGCTGCCTTCGTCCGCGTCGGGGCGCACGTCGAGATCAGCGCTCATGATGTCCTCCAGGAGGATCGCGAGAGCGGCCGGGTCGGCTGGAGAGAGGGAGCCAGCGGGGTCACCGCCGCGCAGCAGTGCACGCAGGTTGTCATCACTGTCGAAGTCGCTGTTGCTCATGGTTCCCTCCCTTCTCTCACCCCTTCATGTCCGGCGCCGTCGTCGATCTTTCGCAGCTCGTCCAGGAATTTGCCCCTGGCACGGTGCAGCCGGATGCTCGCGGCGTTCGGAGTGATGCCGAGAACCTCCGCGATCTCCCCCGGGCCGAGCTGCTCCCACGCCCACAGCCGGAGCAGGTCGGCCTCCTCGGGCCGCAGCACCGCGAGCACCGCCGCCACCCGCGGGTCCGGCGGGTCCGGCTCGCGCTCGGCCTCCTGCGGCGGGTCCACGACGGTGATCCGCGCGGCCAGGCGGACCTGGCGACGATCACCGCGCTGGATGTTGGCCAGACAGTTGCGGGCCACGCCGTAGACCCATGGCAGCGCGTGGTCCGGCACCTGGTCCAGGCGGCGCCAGCAGACCAGCAGCGTCTCGGCCAGCACGTCCTCGGCGGTGTCCGGGTCGGTACGCCGGGCAAGGAAGCGGCGTACCGGCTCGACGACCTCCGCCGCGAGTCGCTCGAACCGCTCGCGGGCGTCGTCGTCGGAGTGCTCCTCGGCCACGGCTCAACCCTCACACATCAAATGCAGCAGGCCCGCCCGGGTGACCGGGCGGGCCTGTTGGTTCTGCTTGAAGAGCGAGGACTCAGAAGTCCATGCCGCCCATGCCGCCGGACGGGTCGCCGGCCATGGCGGGTGCCTTCTCGGGCTTGTCCGCGACGACCGCCTCGGTGGTGAGGAAGAGCGCCGCGATGGACGCGGCGTTCTGCAGCGCGCTGCGGGTCACCTTGGCCGGGTCGATGATGCCCTCGGCGATCATGTCGACGTACTCGCCGGTGGCCGCGTTGAGACCGTGCCCGGCCGCGAGGCCACGCACCTTCTCTGCCACGACGCCGCCCTCGAGGCCGGCGTTGATCGCGATCTGCTTGAGCGGGGCCTCGGTGGCGAACCGGACGATGTTGGCGCCCACGGCCTCGTCGCCGCTCAGGTCCAGCTTCTCGAACGCGACGTCCGCCGCCTGCACCAGGGCCACGCCGCCGCCGGCGACGATGCCCTCCTCGACGGCCGCCTTCGCGTTGCGAACGGCGTCCTCGATGCGGTGCTTGCGCTCCTTGAGCTCGACCTCGGTGGCCGCGCCGACCTTGATGACGGCCACGCCGCCGGCCAGCTTGGCGAGGCGCTCCTGGAGCTTCTCGCGGTCGTAGTCGGAGTCGGACTTCTCGATCTCGGCGCGGATCTGGTTGACCCGGCCGGCGATCTGGTCGCTGTCGCCGGCACCCTCGACGATGGTGGTCTCGTCCTTGGTGATGACGACCTTGCGGGCCTGGCCGAGCAGCTCGACGCCGGTGTTCTCCAGCTTGAGACCGACCTCCTCGGAGATGACCTGGCCACCGGTCAGGATCGCGATGTCCTGGAGCATGGCCTTGCGGCGGTCACCGAAGCCCGGGGCCTTGACGGCGACGGACTTGAAGGTGCCGCGGATCTTGTTGACGACCAGGGTCGACAGCGCCTCGCCGTCGACGTCCTCGGCGATGATCAGCAGCGGCTTGCCGGACTGCATGACCTTCTCGAGCAGCGGGAGCAGGTCCTTGACCGAGGAGACCTTCTGGTTCGCGATCAGGACGTAGGGGTCCTCGAGGACCGTCTCCATCCGCTCCGGGTCGGTCACGAAGTAGGCCGAGATGTAGCCCTTGTCGAACCGCATGCCCTCGGTCAGCTCGAGGTCGAGGCCGAAGGTGTTCGACTCCTCGACCGTGATGACGCCTTCCTTGCCGACCTTGTCCATCGCCTCGGCGATGATCTCGCCGACGGTCGGGTCCGCGGCGGAGATCGACGCGGTCGCGGCGATCTGCTCCTTGGTCTCGATCTCGGTCGCCATGCCGAGCAGCTGCTCGCTGACGGCCTCGACGGCCTTCTCGATGCCGCGCTTGAGGCCCATCGGGTTCGCGCCGGCGGCGACGTTGCGCAGCCCCTCGCGGACCATGGCCTGGGCGAGCACCGTGGCGGTGGTGGTGCCGTCACCGGCGACGTCGTCGGTCTTCTTGGCGACCTCCTTGACGAGCTCGGCGCCGATCTTCTCGTAGGGGTCCTCGAGCTCGATCTCCTTGGCGATGCTCACGCCGTCATTGGTGATCGTGGGAGCACCCCACTTCTTCTCGAGCACGACGTTGCGGCCCTTGGGACCGAGGGTGACCTTGACCGCGTCGGCGAGGGTGTTCATTCCCCGCTCGAGCCCGCGCCGGGCCTCCTCGTTGAAAGCAATCAACTTCGCCATGTCTGGTGCGATTCCTCACGCTTGAAGAGTTCGGGTGGTTGTCACTCTCATGACGAGAGTGCCAGCGTCATGTTTAGCACTCGACCCCTGCGAGTGCAAGCAAGGTTCGCGCTCAGCGGACGGGGGCGTCCGGCCGCCCGGTCCGGCTCAAGAGCTCTCCCGCACGACCAGCCGGGTCTCGAGCAGCCGGGGCGTCGGCGGCTCGTCGGGGTGGGCCATGGAGTCGAGCAGCAGGGAGACCATCTCGCGACCCATCTGCTCCGGCGACTGGTGCACGGTGGTCAGCGGTGGGTGTGTCGACTGCGCGAGCGGTGCGTCGTCGAAGCCGACCACGGAGACGTCGCCCGGAACGTCCCGTCCGGCCTCGCGCAGCACCCGCAGCGCGCCGGCCGCCATCAGGTCGTTGGCGCAGAAGACGGCGTCGAGGTCCGGCCGCCTCGACAGCAGGACGCGCATCGCGGACTCGCCGCTGTCCTGGCTGAAGTCGCCGCTCGCGACCAGGGCCTCGTCCACCTCCAGCCCGGCGGCCGCCAGGCCGGCCAGGTAGCCCTCGTGGCGGGTCCGACCGACCACCATGTCGGGGGGTCCGAGGATGGTGCCGATCCGGGTCCGCCCACGGTGCACGAGGTGGTCGACCGCGAGCCGGGCACCGAGCACGTTGTCGGCGTCGACGTACGCACCGCGCTGGTTGTCGGTCGCGCGGCCGCCGAGCACCACGGGCAGGCCCCTCGCCCGGATCCGGTCCGGGAGGGTGTCGTCGTCGTGCAGGGACAGCAGAAGTACGCCGTCGACGTGCTGCCGGGTGAGGTAGTCGTCGAGGCGGCCGTTGCGCTGCGCGGCGTGCGCGAGCAGCAGCACCAGCTGCAGCCGGGCGTCGCTGAGGGCGGTCCCGACGCCGCGCACGACACCGGCGAAGAACGGCTCGCCGAAGACCCGCTCCTCCGACTCCGCGATGACCAGCGCGACCGCATCGGTCCGCTGGGTCACCAGGGTGCGGGCCGCGCGGTTCGGCACGTAGCCGAGCTCGGCGATCGCGCCCTCGACGGCCAGCCGGGCCTTCTCGGAGACCTTGCTGCTGCCGTTGATGACGCGGGACGCCGTTCCGCGGCCGACTCCGGCCACTGCGGCCACCTCTTCCAAGGTCGGCCGGGTCCGCGGCTGCCGCGTCATGGCGTCAGTATGTCGACTCTCTTGGTGGCGGCCGGCGGGTCTGCCTTTGTCGAGTGAGATCGGACCCGCCGGCCGAGTCCTGGGTCGCTCGTGGGAGCGTTCCCACACAGGATCCCGGGCGCCACAACGCTTGTCAATAGTCCAGTTGGGATCGCTCCCACCGCAGCGACGCCACCAGCTCGGCGAACGCCTCGGCCGGCGTCGGGTCGACGTCCAGGTAGAGGCCGGGCTCGATGAGCTCCAGCTCGCTGACCACCCAGCCGTCCTGCCAGCGCATCACGTCGATGCGGGCGTACGCCGGCGCGCGGCCGAACCGTTCACCCACCGCAAGCGACCGCCCGCTCAGCCAGCGCAGCGCGCTCCGGGTCCAGCGGCACGGCGACGGAGCTGCCGCCGTACTCCTCGTGGACCCGCACCTCGTCGCCACCGGGCAGCTTGTCGACCTGGGAGGAGGCGCGGCCGCCGAAGACGAAGACCGAGGTCTCCCCCACCGTGCGCACCGACTCGACCAGCGGCTGGACCACCCATGGGCCACCCGTCAGCCTGGCGGCGTCGTCCGGACCGGACGCCACGACCACACCGATCCCGCTCGCCCCGACCCGTGGCTTCACCACGACGGTTCCCCACTGCTGGATCAGAGTGGCGAGTCCGTCGGGGTCGTCGAGCGGCGCGGTCGGGACGTGCGGCAGCTCGAGGTCGACGAGGTAGCGCTTGTCGGAGTTCCACGCGAAGACCTCGGAGCCGTTGAGCAGCAGGGTCTGCGACTCGACCTCGCGCGCCCAGGCCAGGAACTCCGCGGTACGCCGGTGGTAGTCCCACGTCGACCGCACCGCGACGACGTCGGCCCCGGACCAGTCGACGCTCGGGTCGTCCCAGGCCACCCACGACGCGTCGACGCCGCGAGCCGCGAGAGCCGCGGTGATCAGGTCGCCGCGCGGCTCGCCGTCGGGCAGGTCGCGTGAGGTGACGAGCAGGATCTGCGGCATCTGTCGATTCTGGTCCATCTCGCCCGTCATCCCGGTGAGAGACTGACCAACCGTCGAGAGGAACCACCATGACCGAGTACGTCGTCCTGCTCCCTGGTGACGAGTCCCAGTGGGCCAACACGTCCCAGGCGGACAAGGAAGCCATGTACGCCATCCACGGACAGTTCGCCAAGGCCCTCGAGGAGCGCGGCCACAAGGTGACGGGCGGCAGCGAGCTGGCCCACTCCCGGGAGGCCAAGGTGCTGCGCACCGACGCCGACGGGAACCACACGATCACCGACGGGCCGTACGCCGAGACTGTCGAGCAGCTGACCGGCTTCTACATCGTCCAGAGCGACGACTTCGACGACCTGGTCGAGGTCTGCAAGATCCTCGGCCGCGGCGAGGGCGCCATCGAGATCCGGGCGGCGGCGGGCGGCTCGTCCTCGTGAGGTTCCTGGTCCTGATGGCCGAGGAGGACCACTTCGAGCGCTGGGAGAACGCCGACGACGACTACCGTCAGCGGTGCTTCGACGACTACAACGCGTTCGCCAACGCGGTCCGGGAGCGAGGCAAGGTCGTCTTCGGGGATGCCCTCGACCGCCCGGGCGCGGCCCGGACCCTCCAGCCGGACGGAACCCGCACTGTGACCGACGGGCCGTACGCCGAGACGGTCGAGCAGCTGGGCGGCTTCTACGTCGTCGAGCTGCCCGACCAGGACACGGCGGTCGAGCTCGCCAGGTTGCTGCCGCGCGAGTACACCATCGAGATCCGGCCGATGCTCGAGGTCGAGGTCTGAGCGCTCTGTCTGTCCAGGGGGCGCTCGACGCGGCGCTGCGCGACGAGTGGGGTCGACTGCTGGCCCTGCTCGTCGCGCGCTACCGGCGTCTGGACCTGGCCGAGGACGGGCTCGCCGACGCGTTCGAGGCGGCGGCCCGCACCTGGCCGGCCGACGGGGTCCCCGACAACCCCGGTGCCTGGCTGCTCGTGGCGGCCCGGCGCCGGATCACCGACCGGCTGCGGGCCGAAGCGGTCGCCAACCGCAAGCTGCCGCTGCTGGCCGTCGATGCCGACCTCACCGAGGAGGCGCAGCGCACCATGGTCGACCCGGGTGAGCACGGCGGCGTCGTCGACGAGCGGCTCCGGCTGGTGCTGCTCTGCGCGCACCCCGCGCTGCCGCCGGAGGCCGCCGCGGCCCTGACCCTCCGGCTCGTGCTCGGCGTCTCGACCGAGGACCTGGCCCGACTGTTCCTGGTGCGGACGTCGACGATGGCGGCCCGGCTGACCCGGGCCCGCAAGCGCCTGGCGGGCGAGTCGTTCTCCGTCCCGGTCGGCGCCGAGCTCGCCGACCGGGTCCGGGTCGTGTCCGACGTGGCCTACCTCGCCTTCACCGCCGGCTACGCGCCCGGCTCCGGCTCTGACGTGCTGCGCGCCGACGTCGCCGGGGAGGCGATCCGGCTGGTCCGGGTGCTGCGCGACCTGCTGCCCGAGCCGGAGGCAGAGGTGGACGCGCTGCTGGCCCTGATGCTGCTCCAGCACTCGCGCCGCGACGCGCGCGTGGCCGACGGCCGGCTGGTGCTGCTGCCCGACCAGGACCGGCGGCTCTGGGTGGGCGCCGAGATCACCGAGGCGGTCCAGCTGCTCACGCCGTTGACGCACGCCCCTCCGACGCCGTACCTCCTCCAGGCGCTGGTGGCCGCCGAGCACGCGATCGCGGCCACCGCTGACGACACGGACTGGTCGCGGATCGTGGCGCGCTACGACGAGCTGCTCGGCCTGGTCGACTCCCCCGTCGTCCGGCTCAATCGCGCGGTGGCGGTCGGTGAGGCCGACGGCCCGTTGGCCGGGCTGGCCGCGATCGCCGGACTCACCGAGGAGGAGCTGCCGGGCCACCGACTGCCGGCCGCGCGGGCCGAGCTGCTGGCGCGGGCCGGACGCCCCGACGAGGCACTGGTCGCCTACGACGCGGCGATCGAGCGATGCGCCAACGAAGCCGAGCGCGCCCACCTCGAGGAACGGCGTGCCGACCTGCCGCGCGGATGACCGGGTTCAGGGGACAATGCACCCATGCGCCTCTTCGCCGCCCTGGTGCCGCCGCCCGACGTGCTCGACCACGTCGCGCAGCTGGTGGCCGGCGTGCGCGTGGAGCAGGAGCCGGAGCCGGTCGCCGCGCCGGCCCACCTGAGCCATCCCGGCCGTCACGCCGCGCACCGGCAAGCGGTTCGGCCGCCGCCGGGGCCACGACACCGCGACGCCGCCCACGCGGGCCGCCGCTGGACCTGGTGCCGGTGGTCCGGATGCACGTGCCGATCGTCAAGTTCGGCAACCTTGCGCTCGATCACGCCGCGCGGCTCATCGACGCCCTGGAGCTCCAGGCCTCGGACTGGCAGTCCCCGCGGCTGCACCTGCACGGGGGTCTCGCGTCGGAGCCGAAGGGCGACAGCTCGGTGTGGGTGAGACTGGGTGGCGACCTCGACGAGCTGAACGCGATCGTGCGCGACGTGAGCCGGGTCGCGCAGGGCCTCCAGCTGTACGTCGACCGGAGGGCGTTCCGGACCGACCTGCAGGTCGGCACGGTCAACGAGCGCACCACGGAGGCCCAGCTCGAGCAGGTGCTGGCCGCGCTCGACGCCTACGAGAGCCAGGCCTGGTGGCAGACGACCGTGTCGCTGCTGACCCCGATCGACCTGGGCCCGGACGAGGCGCCGTACCGGCTCCACCGCGAGATCTCGCTGGGGCCCGCCGTCCCGCACTGAGTCGGTCAGAGGGCGAGGCGCGCCAACCGCTCTTCCGGTTCGGCCGGGGGCTCATCGTGCCGTCGGTTCGCGCGGACGACTCGGAGCAGGTCCCTGACCGGCATCGGCCGGTGCAGCAGGTAGCCCTGCACGTACGGCGCACCCACCTGGTCGCGCACCACGGCCAGCTGACCCTCCCGCTCGATGCCCTCCACGACGACGTCGAGGCCGAGCGCCTCCGCCATCACGGTGACCGCCCGGAGCACGGCGCGGGAGCGCTCGTCGCTGTCGATCTTCTGGGCCAGCGTGGCGTCGGTCTTCACGACGTGCACGGGTAGGTCGCGCAGGTAGCTGATCGAGGAGAAGCCGACACCGAAGTCGTCCACCGCGAAACGCACGCCCAGCCCGGCGATGATCCGCATCGCCTCCCGGGCCGAGCCGTCGGTGACCTCCTGCCGCTCGGTGATCTCGAGCACCAGCCCGGTGCGCCCCATCGACCGGACGATCCGCTCCACGGTGGTGACGAACGTCGGCTCCTGCAGCTGTCGGGCCGAGACGTTCACGCTGATCGAGATCCGCCCGCCCGCGGCCTCCCGCAGGGACCGAGCGTCCTGGGCGACCGTCTCCAGGACCAGCTCTCCGAGGGCGCCGACCTGGTCGGTCTCCTCGGCGAGGCGGACGAAGACGTCGGTGGGGACGTCGACGCCGTCGAGCTGCCAGCGGACCAGCGCCTCGACACCGGCGATCCGGCCCGTGGCGGCGACGACCACGGGCTGGTAGACGACCCGCAGGTCGCGACGCGCGATGGCGGTGCGCAGCTCGTCGACCAGTTCCAGCCTGCGCATCCTGGCCTGGCCGATGGCGGGCTCGTAGGCGACGTACTGTGCCTTGCCCCGGCCCTTGGCCTCGTACATGGCGAGGTCGGCGTGGCGCAGCAGCGCCTCGCCGGACTCGCTTCCGTCGCCGTACGCGATGCCGATCGAGGCCGCGAGGGTGACCCGGTGGCCCGCGACCTCGGCCCCGGCGGCCAGCGAAGCGAGGATCCGGTCGCTGATCTCGAGGACCTCGCGGACGGTGACGTCCTCCAGCAGCACCGCGAACTCGTCGCCGCCGAGACGGGCCACGGTGTCGATGTCGCGGATGTTGGCCACCAACCTCCGCGCGACCTCGACCAGCACCGCGTCACCGGCGGCGTGGCCGAACCGGTCGTTGACCGGCTTGAAGCCGTCGAGGTCGACGAAGAGCAGCGCCACCCGCACGCCGCGCCGGCGGGCGCGGTGCAGGGCCTGCGCCGCCCGGTCGAGCAGGATGCCGCGGTTGGGCAGGTCGGTCAGGGGGTCGTGCCGCGCGTAGTGGACCATCTCGTCGGTCAGCTGGAGGCGGGCGAACGCCTCCGAGCAGATCACGGCGAGCGCGTCCAGCGCGTGCTGGTCGGCGCCGACCGTCGATCGGGCGCGGTCCCGCGACGTGGCGACGACCCAGAGCGCGTCCTTGCCCCGGCGTACCTGCGCACCGATCTCGTGCTCCCCCGGCGGCGAGCTGCGCACGTCCACGTCGCGCAGCCGGATCAGCCGTCGGGCGTCGACCAGCAGGGCCTCGATCACGAGCTCGGGCTCGTGCAGGGCCTGGACCCGCACCGCGGCCTCGAAGAGGACGCTGAGCCGGCGGGCGTTCTCCCGGCCGTGCACGATCGCGCGCGTGTTGATGAGCAACGTCGCCAGCGGTACGACGAGGAGCACGATCGTCCACCACGGGTTGCTGCGCAGCACGATCGCAGCGAGGTAGCCGAGCAGGTCGAAGGGGACGAAGCACGCGACCGCGAGCCAGGTGCCGGCCTGGACGAGGTGGCGGCGCACGGGTGTCTGGGAGTCGATGGCGACCGAGACCGCCGTCAGCACGTAGTCGAGGGAGAAGTACGCCGCCGCGGCCGCGACCACCGCCACCAGCTCCCGCGGCGTACCCGTGGCGGACCCCCGCAGCAGGTCCAGCGTGCCCGCCGCCAACGCGCCGGCGAGGATGCCGACGCCGATGTTGAAGACGAAGGCCGACGCCCGCTTCCCGGAGGTCAGCTGGGTGGCCACCACGCCGAGCCCCCACACGGCGAGCGCGGGCAGTGCGTCGAAGGTGCAGAGCAGGTAGATCAGGACGATCGAGTCGAAGCCGATCTCGATGCTGCCGTCCTCGTTGTCGAGGACCATCGGGAAGCGGGCGATGACCACGATCAGCGGGACGCCGATCAGGGCGGCCAGGCCGACCTCCCAGCCGCCGGCCCAGGCGACGGGCAGCGACCAGGCGAGCAGGGCGAGACCGAGCAGGCACAGGCCCAGGTCGAACCACCAGCTTCGCGAGTCGCGGAACCTGGTTCGCTCGGTCGTCATCGGGGGTCCTTCGCCGGTGGGGGGCTGGACCAGTATCAAGTCGTGGCCGGGGCTCCCGTGGCGGAATCGTCAGACCCGCCGACCGGCTCGGGACGGCGGTGACCGAAGGGCAGATCGTGCTCGAGGCCGAGCGCGGAGAGCACCGAGGGCAGCAGCGCCTTGGCGGTGCGCTTGTAGCCGGCGGCGCTGGGATGGAACCGGTCGAGGCTGAACATCTCCTCGGGGTTGGTGATGAAGAACGGTCCGACGACGTGCGCCAGCGACACGGCGTGCGCACCGGCACCGACCGCGGCGGCTTCCTGGGCCTGGGCCAGCTGGCGGGAGGCGCGCGAGCCGAGCGCGCGCAGCGGCTGCGGCACCGGGCGCAGCGCGCCGAGGTCGGGGCAGCTGCCGACCACCACCTGGGCGCCCCGCGCCCGGAGGTCGGCGATCGCCTCCTCGAGGTGGCGCACCGACTCGGAGACCGGCACCCGGTGGGTGACGTCGTTGCCGCCGACGATGATCACCGCGACGTCGGGGCGGTACGACGCGGGCAGGGTCGCGAGCTGGCCGGCCAGCATCGACGACTCCGATCCGACCCGGGCGACGGTCCGCAGTCGCACGCTGCGGCGGGTCGCCTTCGCCAGCCGGGTGGCCAGCCGGGCCCCGAGGGTCTCCTTCGGCAGCTCGGCCCCGAGCCCGGCCGCGATCGAGTCGCCGACGACGAGCAGCTCGATCGTGGCGCCGTACTTCTTCTTGTACTTCTTGTCCGCCGGCAGCGCCTCCTCACCCAGCGGCTTGCCGATCAGCCGACGGGCGACCGCAGCCTGGCGGTGCAGCAGCGCCCGGCCGAGCAGGACACCCCCGGCGAGCGTGGCCGCGGAGGCTGCGGAGGTGAGGGCCGTGCGACGCACGAGGTCGTTGTCGCACGCCGTGGTGAACGGCTCGCTAACCCCCGGCGACCGCCGGGATCACCGAGATCTGGGCGCCGTCCGGGGTCGGCGTCTCGAGGTTGTCGAGGAACCGCACGTCGTCGTTGCCGACGTAGACGTTGACGAAGCGGCGCAGCTCGCCGTTGTCGTCGAGGATCCGGCCCTTGATGCCCGAGTAGTTGGCGTCGAGGTCGTCCAGCACCTCCGAGAGAGTGGTGCCGGCCGCGGTCACCTCCGACTCACCGTCGGTGTAGGTGCGCAGGATCGTCGGGATGCGGACGTGTGCGGTCACAGTGCTGTCCTCCTCGGGGTCAGGCGAGCCCGGTCGCCATGAAAGCGGCGTACGTCGGCTCGATCGTCGCAGCCGGGCCGACGACGTCGGACACCGCGTCCAGCGTCTTGAGGCCGTGGCCGGTGTTGATGACGACGGTCTCCAGCGAGGGGTCGAGCTGCCCGGTCTCGACGAGCTTCTTGAGGACGCCGACCGTGGTGCCGCCGGCGGTCTCGGTGAAGATCCCCTCGGTGCGGGCCAGCAGCACGATCGCGTCGCGGACCTCGTCGTCGGTGATGTCCTCCACGGCACCGCCGGTCCCGCGGCAGATGTCGAGGACGTAGATGCCGTCGGCCGGGTTGCCGATCGCCAGGCTCTTGGCGATGGTGTCCGGCTTGACCGGACGGATCGCGTCGACGCCGGCCTTGTAGGCGACGGACACCGGTGAGCAGCCGGTGGCCTGCGCGCCGAACACCTTGTAGGGCTTGTCCTCGACGAGGCCGAGCTTCACCAGCTCCTGGAACGCCTTGTGCACCTTGGTCAGCTGGGAGCCGGACGCGACCGGGATGACGATCTGGTCGGGCAGCCGCCAGCCCAGCTGCTCGGCGATCTCGTAGCCGAGGGTCTTGGAGCCCTCGGCGTAGTAGGGCCGGACGTTGACGTTGACGAACGCCCAGCCCTCCTCCTCGCCGGCGATCTCCGACGCGAGCTTGTTGACGTCGTCGTAGTTGCCGTTCACCGCGACGAGCTGCTCGGTGAAGATCGCGGAGTTGACCTGCTTCGGCTGCTCGAGGTTGCTCGGGATGAAGACCACGGTCTTGATGCCGGCGCGGGCGCCGGCGGCCGCGACGGCGTTGGCCAGGTTGCCGGTGCTCGGGCAGGCGAACACCTTGGCGTCGAGCTCGCGGGCCGCGCTGAGCGCGCAGGCGACCACCCGGTCCTTGAAGGAGTTGGTGGGGTTGGTCGAGTCGTCCTTGACCCACAGGTTGTCGATGCCCAGCTCGCGGCCGAGGTTGTGCGCCTTGAGCAGCCGGGTGAAGCCGGGCTCGGTGTTGGGGCTCTCCTCGATGTCGCTCGGCACCGGCAGCAGGGCCTTGTAGCGCCAGATGTTGGGCGGACCGGCCTCGATCTCCGCGCGGGTCACCGCCGGGAACTCGTAGGCGATCTCCAGCGGACCGAAGCACTCCGGACACGCGTAGAAGGGGCCGAGCTCGACCTGGTGGCCGCACTCGCGACAGGAGAGGGCCTTGGCGTGCCCGAAGGCCCCTTCGCGGAGGGACTTCTTCTCGGCGACAGCAGTGCTCACGGATTCCTCCTCATCTCTCCGGGCGACCTTCGCACCGGACGGAATTGGCACCATGTCCGCACCGTGGTCGGTGCGGCGGTTGCCGGGACTTCGCAGGGCCGTTCCCTCAGTCCCTCTGGATGAGCTACGGAAACTGTACGCGTTCGCGTCTCAGCATGCGTACGCCGGTCCCGGCATGTGGACCGGGACCGGCGTACCTTCCGGCGGTCAGGCGGCTGCGGTGGCCTCGTCCTCCGACCGAGCCTCTGCCGCCGGGGTCAGCGCACCGCGCACGACGTCGAGGACGTCGCCCACGACGTGCACCGTGAGCGCCTCACGGACCTCGGCCGGGACGTCGTCCAGGTCGGGCTCGTTGCGCTGGGGCAGGAACACCTCGGTGAGCCCGGCCCGCTGGGCGGCGAGCAGCTTCTGCTTCACCCCGCCGATCGGGAGCACCCGGCCGTTCAGGGAGACCTCGCCGGTCATCCCCACCTCCGAGCGCACCGGCCGGCCGGTGGCCAGCGAGGTGAGCGCGGTGACCAGGGTGACACCCGCGGACGGTCCGTCCTTGGGGATCGCACCGGCCGGGAAGTGCACGTGGATCGCGCGGTCGAGGAACGCCGGGTCGATCCCGAGCTCGGCCGCGTGGGCCTTCACGAACGACAGCGCGATCTGGGCGGACTCCTTCATCACGTCGCCCAGCTGGCCGGTCAGGGTCAGCCCCGCGTCGCCGTCGTGCGCGGACGCCTCCACGAAGAGGACGTCACCGCCCAGGCCGGTGACCGCGAGTCCGGTCGCGACGCCGGGCACCGCCGTACGCTCAGCCGACTCGGGCGTGAACCGGGGCCGGCCGAGCAGCTCCTTGAGGTCGGGCTCGTCGATGTCGACGCGCTCAGCCCCGCGTCGCCAGCTTGGTCGCGGCCTTGCGCAGCGCCTTGGCCAGCAGCCGCTCCATCTGCCGGACGCCGGCCTCGCGGGTGTAGTTGGCGGCCAGCTCGTGCAGCGCCGCGTCGGAGATCGAGACCTCGTCGGCGGTCAGCGCGGCGCGCTCCAGCTGCCGGGGCAGCAGGAAGTCGCGGGCGATGGCGACCTTGTCGTCCTCGGTGTAGCCGTCGAGGGTGACGAGCTCCATCCGGTCCAGCAGCGCCGACGGGATCTGCTCGACCACGTTGGCGGTGGCGATGAACAGCACGTCGGACAGGTCCAGGTCGAGCTCGAGGTAGTGGTCGCGGAAGGTGTGGTTCTGCGCCGGGTCGAGGACCTCGAGCAGCGCCGCCGCGGGGTCGCCGCGGTAGTCGGCGCCGATCTTGTCCACCTCGTCGAGCAGGACGACCGGGTTCATCGAGCCGGCCTCCTTGATGGCGCGGACGATGCGGCCGGGCAGCGCGCCGACGTAGGTGCGCCGGTGGCCACGGATCTCGGCCTCGTCACGGATGCCACCGAGGGCGACGCGCACGAACTTCCGGCCCATGGCGCGGGCCACCGACTCGCCCAGCGAGGTCTTGCCGACGCCGGGAGGGCCGGCCAGCAGGATCACCGCGCCGGAGCCCCGGCCGCCGATCACCTGCAGCCCGCGCTCGGCGCGGCGGGAGCGGACCGCGAGGTACTCCACGATGCGCTCCTTGACCTCGTCGAGGCCGTGGTGGTCGGCGTCCAGCTGCTCGCGGGCCTGGGTGACGTCGTTGCTGTCGTCGGTGGTGGTGCCCCACGGCAGCTCGAGCACGGTGTCGAGCCAGGTGCGGATCCAGGCGGCCTCGGGGTTCTGCTCGCTGGAGCGCTCGAGCTTGTCGACCTCCTTGAGCGCGGCCGCGCGTACGTCGTCCGGCAGCTCGGCAGCCTCGACCCGGGCGCGGTAGTCGTCGGCCCCCTCGGGCTCGCCCTCGCCGAGCTCCTTGCGGATCGCGGCGAGCTGCTGGCGCAGCAGGAACTCGCGCTGCGACTTCTCCATCCCCTCGCGGACGTCCTCGCTGATCTTGTCCGAGATCTCCGCCTCGGCGAGGTGGTCGCGGGTCCACGCGATCACGGTCTCGAGCCGCTGCTCGACGTCCGGGGTCTCGAGGAGCTCGCGCTTCTGCTCGTCGGAGAGGTACGGCGCGTAGCCGGCCGCGTCCGCGATCGCGCTCGGGTCGCTCATCTTGTGGACGGTGTCGATGATCTGCCAGGCCTCGCGGCGCTGGAGCACGGCCACGACGAGCCGCTTGTACTCCTCGGCGAGCTCGCGGGCGTGCTCGCTCACGGTCTCCTCGACGGGCTCGACCTCGACCCACAGCGTGGCACCGGGTCCGGTGACGCCGCTGCCGATGCGGGCCCGGCGGCCGGCTCGGAGCACCGCACCGGCGCCCCCGCCCATCATCCGGCCGACGCGCTCGACGGTGGCCACCACGCCGTACGACGCGTAGCGGTCCCCGAGCCGGGGCGCGAGCAGCAGCTCGCCGTCACTGCTGGCGCGGGCGGCGTCGACCGCCGCCTGGGCGGCCTCGTCGAGCGGGATCGGCACGACCATGCCGGGGAGGACCACGAGGTCCGACAGGAACAGCACGGGGAGCGAGGGTTGAGTCATACCGGCTCAACTTCCGCCGTCGGGCCCGTGTTCCGGCGTTCGTTGTGGGCGAACAGCCGGGTCGGCCGGTCAGAGTCAGCCGGCCGCGGTCGGCGTCCTGCTCGGCTCCTGGGGTCGGCCGATGCGGAAGCCCTGGCCGAGGTGGACGCCCAGGTGACGCAGCCGCTCGAGCTGAGCCTCGGACTCGATGCCCTCGGCGCACACCCGGGCATGGCGGCGGGCCGACCAGGCGAGGACCGAGCCGATGAGGGCCCGGTGGCGGGCGGACTCGAGGTCCTGGACGATCGACATGTCCACCTTGACGATCTCGGGCTGGAGCAGCTCGAGGCGGTCCATGTCGGAGTAGCCGGTGCCCCAGTCGTCGACGGCGACCAACGCGCCGCGGTCGCGGAAGTCGCGGATCGCGGCCAGGACGCTCGCGAGCACCTCCGGGTCCACCGGGCTGTGGGTGTGCTCGGTCACCTCGAGGACCACGTCGCTCAGGTCTCCCGACAGTGCGTCCCGGATCGCGGGCGAGGGCAGCGAGCTGATGTCGACGTTGACCGAGAGCAGGAGCCCGGGGAGGGCGACGACCCGAGCCGCGCGGATGGCCGCCGCCTCGAGGTCGGCCAGCCGGCCGAGCGCACGCGCCTGCTCGAAGACCGGCATCGGGTCGTGGTCCTTGAACCGGCTCAGCGCCTCGACCGCGACCATCTCGCCGGTCGCCAGGTCCACGATCGGCTGGAGGGCGATGCGGGGCATCGGCAGGATCAGCCCGGAGGGCACGTACGGCGCCAGGCAGACCCGGTTGCGGCCGCCGCGCTTGGCGTTGTAGAGCGCACGGTCCGCCGCGGCCACGGCCACGGCGGGGTCCGTCCCGGGCTGCCAGGTCGCCACCCCGGCCGAGAACGTCTGTCCGCCCGGCGTGCTCGCGAGCAGCTCGAGCACGCGGAGGCGGGTCGACTCCGCGTCGTGGTCGGGCAGCAGGAGGGCGAACTCCTCACCGCCGACGCGGGCCAGCACCTCGCCGGGCTGGAGGTGCTGGGTCCACGCCGCGGTCGCCTCCTTGAGCAACCGGTCTCCGGCCGGGTGGCCGCGGGTGTCGTTGTAGGCCTTGAAGTGGTCGAGGTCGAGCACGGCCAGCGTCAGCGGTTGGTCGTTGTCGCGGGCCGCCTGACAGGCGCGGGACAGCTCGAAGTCCCAGGTGCGGCGGTTGGGGGCGCCCGTGAGCGCGTCGGAGCGGGCGAGTGCCGCCAGCTGCACCGCCTGCGCCCGAACCACGTTGAGCAGCCCGGCCATCCGGGCCAGCACCAGCAGGGAGAGCGCCACCGACCCGGCCACGACCACCGGCCACGCCGACAGGTCGCCGTCCAGACCGTCCGCGAGCAAGGTGACGGCGGGCAGGAGCAGGCCACCGGTCAGCACCAGCAGCCGCTTGGTCGGGTCGGCGACGTCCTCGAGCCCGGGGGCGGGCTCGGCCAGGTCGTGCACCGAGCGGTCCCAGGTGGCTCCGGCGATCAGCACGTAGCCGGCGAACCAGACGAGGTCGTTCGCGAGGTCGGACTCGACGCTGCCGGTCAGGATGGTCGTGGTCGTGTAGTAGACGTCGCCCGCGAAGACGAAACCCAGTGCGCAGATCAGCATCCGGAACGACGTCGTGCGCGCACTGGGCGTGGCCCAGAACCGCACCAGGATCGCGAGCAGCAGGATGTCGGCCGCGGGGTAGAACGTGCTCGTCATCTTGCCCAGCGCGCTCAGGCTCGAGTCCGAGGCGATCGGCACCACGACGAAGACGAGGGCGACGACCGCCGCCCCGGTCGCCAGGATCGCGGCGTCGAGCACCGCCGCCAGGTCGCCGGCAGAACCTCGCCGGCGCACCATCACCACCAGCCCGGCGGCCATGAGCACGTAGGCGATCAGGTAGACGCCGTCCGCAGGCGACGGATAGGCCGAGACCCCCAAGGCGCCCTGCAGCGAGAAGAGTGCGTCGCCGACCACCCAGCCGAGGAAGCCGGTGATCACCAGGAGCCACCCGGTCTGGCGTCGCGGCGCGTTGCGGTGCAGCCCCGCGAACGCCGTCAGGACGCAGGCCAGACCGACGGCGGCGAAGGCCCCGTCGCGCAGCGGTCCCGCCGGGAACAGCATGTAGCCACCGGCCGCCGCGATCAGCGGCGCCATGACCGTCAGCGGCCGAGCAGGTGGGCGCACCCAACCATGGTCAACGCAGCGGGACGGGCGTGTTGAAGAAGGCCGAAATCATGGCCGGACGGACCAGACCGGCGGCCTCCTAGGCCCGGAGGGCGGCGGCGTCGGCGGTGAGCTGGCGGAGGAGGCCGAGGACGCCTTCGGGTCCGTGGACGAGAACGTCGGAGAGGCGGACCAGGGCGCTCTCCTCGTCGGAGGCCGAGCAGACCAGGAGCGTGGGCAGCCCGCGCTCGCCCAGGGCAGCCACGGCCTCGAAGGCCTCGAGGTCGCCCAGGTCGTCGCCGACGAAGACGAAGCCGCCGGCGTGCACCTCGTCGACGAGCCGCTCGACCACGACCCCCTTGTGCATGCCGGGAGAGCGCACCTCGATCACCTGCTTGCCGGGCTCGACGACGAGGTCGTAGCGGGCGGCCAGCTCCTCGAGCTCGGGCAGCAGCGCCTCGAACTTTCGCTCGGCGTCGGGCAGCCGCCGGGTGTGCACGGCCACGGCCAGCCCCTTCTCCTCGATGTGGGCGTCCTCGGCGTCCAGCCGGCGCAGCAGCCGGGGCACCTCGGCGGTGAACGACGCCAGCCCGGGCGGTGGCCGGGGCGAGATCACCCGGCGGTTCGTGGAGGACCAGCGCTCGTTGCCGTACTGGCCGAAGAGGTAGAGCTCCTTGCCGGCGTCGCCGATCGCGTTGCCGACCCACTCGAGACCACCGAGGTCGAGCGCCTGGCGAGCCGGGCGGCCGGTGACCACCGCGACGGCGAGCACCTGCCCGGCCAGGTCGACGAGCACCTGACCCGCGTCGGGGTGGATGTGGGCCTCGGACGGGTCCTCGACGATCGGTGCGAGGGTGCCGTCGAAGTCCAGCCCGACGACGGTCTCAGCGGCGGCCCGGACGAGCGCGGCGTACCGCTGCTCGCCCACCTCCGCGGTGAACTCCATGGCCGAACCCCATCACATTCGCGTGGACGAGCCTCGGAGAGTCAGTCGATGGGACCGGTGAGGATGACCGTGAGCCGGTCCAGCCGCATGGGGTCCACCGCCGGCGCGGTGCGCTGGATGCCGAGGTCGAGGGCGAGCAGCTTGCCGGCCTTCTCCAACCGCTTCGGGTAGTAGACGGTCGAGGCCGGGATGGTGCCGTACCAGTTGTCGGAGCCGACCACCTGCCAGCCGATCTGGCTGGCCTTCGCCGCGACCCGGCCGGCCAGGCCGCCGACGTTGGAGTTGTTGAAGACGACGACGTAGACCTTCGAGCGGTCCACCTTCGGCTTCTTCGGCGTCGCGGGCTTGCTGGGCGGGGCGTCCGCGGTCGGCGACGGCGTCGTCTCCGGCTGGGAGATGGTGCTGATCTGCTTCTCCTCCGGCGCACCGTCCCGGGTGGCCACGAAGGCGATGCCGGCCATCGCGACGGCGATCACGCTGAGGATCACCACGGGCGAGGGGAAGACCACGCCGCGCTCGTTGCGCGGGTGCCGGACGGACATGGCTAGATCTCGAAGCCGAGCCGGCGGGCCGAGCGCTGCCGCTGGCGGGCGGCGCGCAGCCGACGCAGCCGGCGCACCAGCAGCGGGTCGGCCTCGAGGGCCTCCGGCCGGTCGATCAGGGCGTTGAGGACCTGGTAGTAGCGGGTCGAGGACATGTCGAACTTCTCGCGGACCGCGGTCTCCTTGGCGCCGGCGTACTTCCACCAGTGCCGCTCGAACTCCAGGATCTCGCCGTCGCGGTCGCTGAGGGCAGACCCCTCCGCCTGCCCCGCGTCGGGGCGTCCGACGTTCGCCGCATCCATGCGGTCATGGTAGGCGACGAATCACACCGATGTCATTCAGCGCTGCGGCGTGCCGGACGCGGGCCCGACGCGGGCCCGACGGCCGAGCGGGCTACGGTGCCGCAATGACCACACGCTGGGGCGTTCTCGGGCCCGGACGCATCGCCCGCTCCTTCGCCGAGGACCTGCGCCTGGTCCCGGACGCCGAGCTCACCGCGGTCGGCTCCCGCTCGCAGGCCCGAGCCGCGGCGTTCGCGCAGGAGCACGGCTTCGCGGCGGCGTACGGGTCGTACGAGGAGCTGCTCGCCGACGAGTCCGTCGACGCGGTGTACGTCGCGTCGCCGCACGCGCTGCACGTCGAGCACGTCACCGCCGCCCTCGAGGCCGGCAAGCACGTGCTGTGCGAGAAGCCGCTCACGCTGCGCGCCGCGCGACGCCGAGCAGCTGTTCGCGCTGGCGCTGCGCCGGGAGCGGCTGCTGATGGAGGCGATGTGGACGGCGTGCCACCCGGTGGTCCGGGCGGTCCAGCACGCTCTCCGCGAGGGCGCGTTCGGCACCGCGCGCCACCTGCACGCCGAGCTCGGCTTCGTCGTCGACACCAGCGCCGACGACCGGCTGCTCGACCCCGAGCTCGGCGCGGGTGCCCTGCTCGACATGGGCATCTACCCGCTGACCTTCGCGCACCTGCTGCTCGGCGAGGCCGAGGAGCTGACCGCCACCGCGGTGCTCTCGGACACCGGCATCGACCTCGACATCGCGATCGCCGGCCGGTACGCCGGCGGCACGGTTGCGACCATGGTGGCGTCGATGACCTCGTGGTCCTCCCGCCGGGCCGAGATCGCGACGGACCGCGGCCGGCTGGTGCTGGAGGACTTCCACCACCCCACCCATGCGACGTTCACCGCGACGGCAGTGGGCGGGACGAACGACGCCACGGAGCGGCTCGAACCGCTGCGCATCGAGGGCGACGAGCCGGTGATCGGCCGCGGCTACGGGAACGAGACGGTCGAGTTCCAGCGCTGCCTGGCCGAGGGGCTGCTGGAGAGCCCGCTGGTGCCGCACGCCCAGACGCTCACGATCATGCGCCAGATGGACGACCTGCGAGCTCAGGTGGGCGTGCGCTACTCCGGCGACGTCTGAGCGACTGCAGCCTCAGCCCGCCTGCAGGAAACGGACCACCGCCAGCACCCGACGGTGCTGGGCGTCGTCCGGCAGCAGACCGAGCTTCGCGAAGATCCGCTGGGTGTGCTTCTCGACCGCGCCCTCGGTGACCACCAGCCCCTTGGCGATCGCCGCGTTGGAGCGACCCTCGGCCATCAGCCCGAGCACCTCCCGCTCGCGGGGGGTGAGCCCCTCGAGCGGGTCGCGGCGGCGGCTCATCAGCTGGGCGACCACCTGCGGGTCGAGCACGGTGCCGCCGTCCGCGACCGTGGCCAGGGCGGCGAGGAAGTCGTCGAGGTCACTGACGCGGTCCTTGAGCAGGTAGCCCACCCCGCCGTCGCCCGAGGCGAGCAGGTCGTCGGCGTACGACACCTCGACGTACTGCGACAGCACCATGATCCGCGCGTCCGGCCAGCCGCGCCGGACCTCGACCGCCGCGCGCAGCCCCTCGTCGGTGTGGCTGGGCGGCATCCGGACGTCGACCACGCCGACGTCCGGCCGGTGCTCCAGCATGGCCGCGACGAACGACGGACCGTCGCCGACGCCGGCCACGACCTCGTGGCCGGCCTCGGCGAGGAGCAGCTGGAGTCCTTCCCGCAGCAGCAGGGAGTCGTCCGCGACGACGATCCTCATGCTTCTCCGGGGTCCCCGCGAAAGCGCGAGTGCTGCGAGCGATTTGTGGGGTGGATGCGCCTCCTACGGGAGGAACGCGTGACACCGTCGGGCCGCCCGCGGGCGAGCTCACCTCGAGCCGGCCGTCGGCCGCCAGCACCCGCTGGTGCAGCCCGGCCAGGCCGCTGCCCTTGGCGGGGTGGGCGCCGCCCACGCCGTCGTCCTCGATGCGGACCTCGACCCCGCCGTTCTCCAACCAGACGCCGACCGACGCACGGGTCGCCTCGCTGTGCTTCGCGACGTTGGTGAGCGCCTCGGCGACCACGAAGTAGACCGCGGTCTCCACGTGCGGCGGCAACGTGTCCGGCACGTCGATGGTCGCCTCGACCGGCACCTCGCTGCGCACGGTCAGCTCGCCGAGCGCCGCGGTGAGGCCGCGGTCGACCAGCAGCGGCGGCGCGATGCCGCGCGAGAGCGAGCGCAGCTCGTCGACGGTCTCGCGGGCCTGGAGCAGCGCGGCGTCGATGGTCTCGGACGCGCGCTCGGGGTCGTCGGCCAGCTGGCGACGAGCCCGGCCCAGGTCCATGGTCAGCCGGACCAGCCGCTGCTGGGGCCCGTCGTGGATGTCGCGCTCGAGCCGGCGCAGCGAGGCCGCCTCCGCCTCGCGAGCCGCGTCCCGGCCCCCCTCGACGCGGCGTACCTCCTGCTGGAGCTCGGCACGGCTACTGAGGAGCAGATGTGCGAGGCCGCCGTGGAGGGCGGCTGCGAACCGCATCACCAGCGGCAGAGTCAGCAGCGCGAACGCGCCGATCACGAGGTTGACCACGATCTCGTCGTGCCGGCCCCCGTCGAAGCCGAGCAGGTCGGCGAGGCCCGTGGTGCCGTCGGAGTCCTCCGGGATCCACCGCTGCCAGAACCAGTACGTCAGCCCGCCGGCCGCGGCCGCCCACCACGCCACCGCGAGCGAGAACGCGATGGTCCCGGTGATCAGGCCGACGATGCACCAGAGCACGTCGAGCCAGGACTGGGCGTCGCGCAGCGGCAACAGCGCCTTGCGCCAGAAGCCGTCCTCGGGCCGCGGACACAGGTAGGCGGGGGTCGGGGCGGGCTTGCCGAGCATCCCGCGCAGCCGCATCCGCTCGAACCTCGCGAACCCGCGCGCCACCATCACGCCGACCCAGAGGAGCAGCAGTCCGCCGACCAGGACCAACAGGCCGAGCCCGAGGCTGAGGTCGATGACGACCACGATGAAGGCCGGCAGGGCCAGGAAGAAGGCCGAGAGCGCGTAGCCGGAGTCGAGGAGCACCCGGCGTACGCCGCGGGGTCGCACCGGCTCGCTCCATGCGGGCGCCGGGAGCGAGGTCTCCGTCATCGGTTGGGTCATCAGGTACGTCATGGCTCCAGCGTCGTCGCGCACGGGCGCGACCACGATCCTGCCAGCCCGACAGTCGCTGTCGGGCCAGCCCCACACCCGGGCGGCGTACCCACCCCCCGACAGGGTGGAGTGCGCCGCCCGGCAGGTGCCTAGGGTGGAGGCGTGGGCTACGACCTCGTGATCGTCGCGAACCGGCTGCCGGTCGACCGGGTCGAGCAGCCGGACGGGTCGACCACGTGGCGGCCGTCCCCCGGCGGACTGGTGACGGCGATCGAGCCCGTGATGCGCGCCAACGCCGGTGTCTGGGTGGGCTGGCCGGGCGGCACCGAGCAGGACCTCGAACCCTTCGAGGTCGACGGCCTCGATCTCCACCCGCTGGCGATGAGCGCCGAGGAGATCGAGGGCCACTACGAGGGCTTCTCCAACGCCACGCTGTGGCCGCTCTACCACGACCTGGTGGCCAAGCCGGAGTTCCACCGCGAGTGGTGGGACTCCTACGTCGAGGTGAACCAGCGGTTCGCGGACACGGCCGCGGAGCTGGCCAACGAGGGCGCTCTGGTCTGGGTGCACGACTACCAGATGCAGCTGGTCCCACAGATGCTGCGCGAGCTCCGCCCCGACCTGCGGATCGGCTTCTACCTGCACATCCCGTTCCCACCGGCCGAGCTGTTCCAGCAGCTGCCGTGGCGACGGCAGCTGCTCGAGGGGCTGCTCGGCGCCGACCTGGTCGGGTTCCAGATGCCCGGCGGCGCCGCGAACTTCGTGCGCCTCGTGCGCCAGCGGGTCGGACACAAGACCCACCGCGACCTCGTCTACCTGCCCGACGGCCGGACCGTGCGCGCCGCGGCGTTCCCGATCTCCATCGACGCCCGGGGCTTCGAGGAGCTCGCCCAGACGCCCGAGGTGACCGCGCGGGCCAAGGAGATCCGCAGCGCGCTGGGCGACCCGCGCAAGATCTTCCTGGGCGTGGACCGGCTCGACTACACCAAGGGCATCTACGCCCGGCTCCGCGCGTACGCCGAGCTGATCCACGACGGCCACTTCGACGTCGAGGACGCGGTCTTCGTGCAGGTTGCGGTGCCCTCGCGCGAGCAGGTCGAGGAGTACAAGATCCTCCGCGACGAGATCGACCGGCTGGTCGGCCGGATCAACGGCGACCTCGGCCGGATCGGCCGGCCGGCCATCAGCTACCTGCACTCGTCGTACCCGCGCGAGGAGATGGCCGCGCTCTACCGGGCCGCCGACATCATGGTCGTGACGCCCTACCGGGACGGGATGAACCTGGTCGCCAAGGAGTACGTCGCCTCGCAGTACGACGACGCCGGGGCCCTGGTGCTCTCGGAGTTCGCCGGCGCCGCGGCCGAGCTGCGGCAGGCGTGGCTGGTCAACCCCTACGACATCAACGGCATGAAGTCCGCGCTGCTCGAGGCCTACCGGGCCGACGAGAAGGACCTCGTCAAGCGGATGCGCGCGATGCGCAAGACCGTGGGCAGCCACGACGTGGCGGCCTGGGCGGACAGCTTCATGACCGCACTGACCGACGTACGCGACGCGCACGGGAAGTCGGTCAAGCCGGCGCGCGGGCAGTGACTCGTCGGCACGAGCGTCGCTGGGCGGGGTCAGCGGGTCGGTGGTGCCTCGGACGTCGGCAGGTTGCCGGCCATGATCCCGATGATCTCCTCGCGCAGGGCCGGCCCGAGCTCGCCCCAGCCCGGCTCGTAGCCGTAGACGCCCCGCACTGCCTCGGTGCTGCTCAGCCGGTCGACCACGTCCACGTCGTCCGGTCCGATCAGGCCGGGGTGGCAGACCCCCACCGCCTCGGAGACCTTGAGCAGGTCGCGGCGCAGGGCGACCACGTAGTTGTGCACCCGCTGCGACTTCGAGTCCGGGTCCAGGCCGCGCACCAGCCTCGGCTTCTGGGTGGTGACACCGGTCGGGCAGTGGTCGGTGTGGCACCGCTGCGCCTGGATGCACCCCAGCGCGAACATCGCCTCCCTGGCCACCTGGACGCCGTCGACGCCCAGCGCGAAGGCCACGACGGCGTTCTCGGGCAGGCCGAGCTTGCCGCCGCCGAGGAAGACCACGTCATCGGTGAGCCCCGCCTGGGCGAACCGGCCGTAGACCTGCGCGAACCCGATCCTGAAGGGAAAGGCGACCGAGTCGGTGAACACCAGCGGGGCGGCTCCGGTGCCGCCCTCGCCGCCGTCGATGTTGACGAAGTCGACGCCGCGGCCGCCGGGCCGCACGCAGCCCCTCCATCTGCTTGACCAGCGAGTCCCAGAACTCCAGGTTGCCGACCGCGGACTTGATGCCGACCGGCAGCCCGGTCTCGGCTGCGATCAGCTCGACGAAGTCGAGCATCGAGTCGGCGTCGCTGAAGACCTGGTGCCGGCTGGGCGAGGCGCAGTCCTGGCCGGCAGGGATCCCCCGGATCTCGGCGATCTCGCGGCTGACCTTGGCCGCCGGAAGCATGCCGCCGAGCCCCGGCTTCGCGCCCTGCGAGAGCTTGACCTCGATGGCGCGGACCGGCGCCGACGCGACCACGTCCTTGAGCCGGGCCAGGTCGAAGCGCCCGTGCTCGTCTCGGCAGCCGAAGTACGACGTGCCGATCTGGAAGATCAGCTCGCCGCCGTTGCGGTGGTACGGCGCGAGCGCCCCTTCGCCCGTGTTCTGCAGGCAGCCCGCCGCGAGCGCCCCGCGGTTGAGCGCCTCCACGGCGTTCCTGGACAGCGCGCCGAAGCTCATGCCCGAGATGTTCACCACCGACGCGGGGCGGAACGCCTGGGCCCGGCCGCGCGCCGCACCGAGCACCTTGGCCATCGGCATCGGCACGTTCTCGCCCGCGTGCCGCCCGGTCAGTGCGCCCGGGCCGGCGAAGGTCCGGTGCTTGATGACGGGGTAGCCCTCGGCCTGCTCCACGTTGTTGTCGGTGCCGAACCCGACGTAGGCGTTCTCGCCCTTCGCCGAGGCGTAGACCCAGCTCCGCTGGTCCCGGCTGAACGGGCGCTCCTCGTCGTTCGAGGTGACGATGTACTGGCGCAGCTCGGGTCCGAACCGTTCGAGCGCGAACCGCAGGCGCCCGACGACCGGGAAGTTGCGCAGGATCGTGTGCTGCTTCTGCGTCACGTCGTGCGCGGCCACAGCGCCGACGACCGCAGCGGCACCGGCCGCGACCCGCTTCCATCTCATGGGGGCCCTGTCTAGCCTCCGGACGATTGGGTGTCGATCCCCCGCGCGGCGAGGGGACTACCGTTCGGAACTATGGATCTGGTGCCGAAGCCCGACCAGGTCGTCTCGGCGGCCAGCAACGTGGCGCAGAAGGTCCTGTACGGCGGACTCGCCGACCTGCGGCCGATGCCGCGCACCCTGATCGACGAGGGCACGCTCCGGGAGGTCTACCACTACCGGCCCGTCGCCACCGCGCGCCAGCAGGGCGACCCGGTGCTGCTGGTGACGCCGCTCGCGGCGCCGGCGCTCTGCTTCGACCTGCGCCGCGGGTGCTCGCTGGTCGAGCACTTCGTCGAGGCCGGCCGGCCGACGTACCTCGTCGAGTACGGCGAGGTGTCGTTCAAGAACCGGGCCCTCGGCATCGAGCACTGGGTCGACGAGGTCGTGCCCACCGCCGTCGAGGAGGTCTCGAAGCACGCGGGCGGACGGCCGGTCCACCTGGTCGGCTGGAGCCTGGGCGGGATCTTCAGCCTGCTCGCGGCCGCAGACCGCCGCGACCTCCCGATCGCCTCGGTCACCGTGGTCGGGTCCCCCGTCGACGTCACGCAGGTGCCGCTGGTCGCCCCACTGCGACCGCTCCTGAACTTCAACGACGGCCGGCTGCTCACGCCGCTCTACCAGTTGCTGGGCGGCGCTCCGAAGCCGCTGGTGAAGTGGGCCTTCCAGCTCTCGTCGTTCCAGAAGATGATCACCAAGCCACTGGCCGTCGCGGCCCATCTGGACGATGCCGACTTCCTCGCCCAGATGGAGGCGGTGGACCGGTTCACCGACAACATGATCGCCTACCCGGGCCGGTCGTTCGGCCAGCTCTACCACCGGTTCGTCCGCAGCAACGCGCTGAGCGACGGCCGGTTCCACCTCGGCGACCGCGCCATCGACGTGGCGGCCATCACCGCACCGGTCCTGGTCTTCGCCGGGGCCACGGACGGCATCGCACCGGTGGGCTCGGTCAAGGCCGTCGTACCCCTGCTCAGCGGCGCGGCCGAGGTCCGCTTCGAGATCGTCCCGGGCGGCCACCTCGGGATGCTGACCGGCCGGGCTGCCCGCGCCTCGACCTGGCGGGTGCTCGACGAGTGGGTCGGCCAGTGGTCGACCGACGACGAGCCGGCGCCGACCGTCAAGAAGGCCGCAAGGAAGAAGTCGGCGAAGAAGACCGTCGCCAAGAAGCGCGCGACGAAACCGCCCGCCTCGAAGAAGTCGGCCGCCAAGACCGCTGCGACCAGGAAGCCCTCGCCCGACCCCGACGCGATCGGCGTGAACCCGACCCGTCGCTACGGCTCGGCGAGCTCGCGCAGCCTGGCCCGCTGAAACCTGCCTCGTCCGTCGTGCTCCCCTAGTCTGCCTCCGTGGATGCCGCCTCGAGCCTGCCGCGGTCGGTGCGGTTCGGCTACGGCTCCGGCTCGGTGGCCACCGGTGCGTTCGGGACGGTCCCGGGGCTGATGCTGCTGCCCTACCTCACCGACAGCCTCGGGATCGCGGCGGTGGCCGCGGCCTTCATCGTGTTCGTGCCGAAGGCGTGGGACGTGGTGCTGAACCCGATCGCCGGCCGGATCAGCGACCGGACCGTCGACCCTCGTGGCCCGCGACGGCCGTGGCTGCTGCGCGCCGGGCTCTCGCTGGCGGTCGCCTTCGCGCTGCTGTTCGCAGCGCCGTCGATGGGCTCGAAGGTGACCGAGGCGGCCTGGGTGCTGGTCTGCTTCCTGGCCTGCGCGACGGCGTACGCGTTCTTCCAGGTGCCCTACGTGTCGATGCCCGCCGAGATGACCTCGTCGTACGACGAGCGCACCCGGCTGATGACGTGGCGGGTGGCGATCCTCGCCTTCACGATCATGCTCGCCGGCGCGACCGCTCCGGTGATCCGGGACGCGGTCGGTGGCCGGGCCGGCTACCGCGTGATGGGGATCGCGATGGCTCTCGTCATCGTGGTGGGCGTGTTGTCCGCCTACCGCGGCACGAGATCTGCGCCGGTGGGCGCGGTCGAGGCCGGACCGGGCACGCTGCGCGACCAGCTGAAGATCGTCGCCGAGGCACGCGACTTCCGGCTCCTGCTGGTCACCTTCGTCGTGCAGGCGCTCGCCACCGGCTGCATGCTGGCCGGTGTCGACTACATGGCAACCGACGTGCTCGACCGCAAGGGGGCGACGACCGTGCTGTTCGTCTGCTTCGTCGGTCCGGCGCTGCTGCTGACGCCGGCGTGGGCGGCCATCGGGGCGCGGATCGGCAAGAAGAAGGGATACCTGGCGTCGTCCGTCGTCCTCGCCGCCGGTGCGCTGCTGGCCGTGCTGGCCCGGTCGGCGCCGTTCGGCCTCGTGGTCGGCGCCGTGGTGCTGATCGGCGTCGGGTACGCCGGATGCCAGGTCTTCCCGCTCGCCATGCTCCCCGACGCCGCGGCGGTCGACGCGCGCCGGACCGGCAGCTCGCGGGTCGGCGTCTACACCGGCGTCTGGACCGCCGGCGAGACGCTCGGCCTCGCGCTGGGTCCCGGGCTCTTCGCGCTGGTGCTGGCCACCGGCGGCTACCGGTCGAGCACCGACGGCGATGTCGCCCAGCCGGACTCCGCACTGACCGCGATCACGCTCGGGTTCTCGCTGCTGCCGGCCGCCCTGATCGTCCTCAGCCTGGTCTGGCTGGTGCGCTACAGCCTCGGCTCCGACCAGGTCGACGAGGCCGTGGAGCCGGTGGCATGAGCGACGCTCTCGCGCGACTCAAGGCGCTCCAGGCAGCCGACCTGCCGGTGCACGGCGGCCGGACCCTGGCCTACGTCTACGACTCGGGTCTCCCGGACGTGGACCGGATCGGCCGCGAGGCGGTCGCGGCGTACGCCGGCTCCAACGGGCTCGACCCGACGGCGTTCCCGAGCCTGCTCCGGATGGAGAACGACCTGGTCGGCTTCGCCCTCGGCCTGCTCGACGGACCCGACTCGGCCGTCGGCACCGTGACCTCGGGCGGCACCGAGTCGGTGCTGCTCGCGGTGCAGGCGGCGCGCGACGCGCACCCCGAGGTGACCGAGCCCCGCATGGTCCTGCCGGCCACCGCGCACGCGGCGTTCCACAAGGCCGCGCACTACTTCGGCGTGGAGGCGGTGCTGGTGCCGGTGGGCGCCGACTTCACGGCCGACGTCGCGGCGACCGAGGCGGCGCTCGACGAGGCCCGCGACCGGACGGTGCTGGTGGTCGCGAGCGCGCCGTCGTACGCCCACGGCGTCGTCGACCCCGTCACCGAGCTCGCGGCCCTCGCTGCCGCGCGCGGGATCCGGTGCCACGTCGACGCGTGCATCGGCGGCTGGGTGCTGCCGTACGCCGCGCGGCTCGGCCGAGCCGTGCCCCCGTGGACGTTCGCGGTGGAGGGCGTCACCTCGATCTCGGTCGACCTGCACAAGTACGGCTACGCACCCAAGGGCACGTCGCTGCTGCTGCACCGAACACCCGAGCTGCGGAAGCCGCAGTTCTTCGCGTCGGCGGCGTGGCCGGGCTACACGATGCTGAACTCGACGATGCAGTCGACCAAGTCGGGCGGTCCCCTGGCCGGCGCCTGGGCCGTGGTCGAGTCGCTGGGGGACACGGGCTACGAGCTCCTTTCGCGAGAGGTCTTCGAGGCCGTCGACGCGATCGTGGCCGGGACCGCCGACATTCCGGGCGTCGACCTGCTGGTTCATCCACAGTCCACGCTGATCGCGCTGGTCACCGACGGCACCTGCGACGCGTTCACGGTGTGCGACGAGATGGCCACGCGCGACTGGTACGTCCAGCCGCAGATGTCGTACGCCGGCACGCCGCCGACCATCCATCTCTCGGTGAGCGCGGCGACGGGCCGGCACGTGCCCGAGTTCCTCGACGCGCTCCGCGCCTCGGTCGAGGCGGCCCGGGCAGCCGGACCGGTGACGGTCGACCCCGACGTGGTCGCCTTCATCGAGGCTCTCGACCCGCAGGCACTCACCGACGCCGACTTCGACGGCCTGCTCACCGCCTCCGGGCTGGTCGGCGCCGGCGACGACGGCGAGCTGGCACTTCCCGACCGGCTGGCCGAGGTGAACGCACTCCTCGACGTCGCCTCGCCGGCCATGCGCGAGGCGCTGCTGGTCGCGTTCCTCGACCGGCTGTCCCGACCACGTCGGTGATCGAGCCGGTCGACGCGGGGTGACGTGTCAGCCGGGCTCGTGCTCGGCCAACCACGCCGCTCGCGCCCGCTTGCCGGCCCGGGCCAGCCAGGCGTCCTGCACCACCTCGGTCAGCTCCTCGAGCGAGAGCTCGCCGATCCGCGAGCCGCGGAGCAGCACCGACGGGTGGCCGTCGAAGTGCGGCGTGCTGAAGAACGGCGTGGACTCGTCGAGCACCAGCGCCTGCTTGTCCTCCTCGGATTCGACCCAGAAGACGATCACGTCGTCGTACCGCTCCCCCGTCTCGGGGTCGACCGCGTCGGGACGCGGGGTGCGGAAGAAGATGAAGCTGCGGCCGCCGACCTGGTAGACCGCGCGGTCACGATCCGGGTAGCGGTTGGCCCCCGGCATGCCGCCGGCGACGGCGTGCACGTCGTCGACGGTCGCGCGGCGGGCCACGACGCCGACCCTAGACGGGCACGGCGGCGCTCGACGCTGGGTCGATGAGGATCTTGGCGTGCGCCTCGGGGTCGCCGAGGGCGGTGAAGGCCGCAGAGACTCCGTCGAGGCCGACCGTCCCGGTGACGAGCGCGGAGGCGTCGACCTTCCCATCGGCCAGCGCGTGCAGGGTGTCGCGGAACTCCAGAGGCGTGTAGCAGAGCACGAAGCGCAGGTCGAGCTCCTTGTTGATCGCCATCGAGGGACGAAACGCGTCGCCACCCATGCAGACGCCGACCACCACCACGCGGGCGGCGAGCGGCGCCTGCGAGACGACGGACTCGATCATCCCGGGGACGCCGACGCACTCGAACACCACCGGCCCGGTGGGCATCGCGACCCCGACGGCGTCGGCGGCGCGGAAGACGTGGTGCCAGCCGGGCAGCCGGCGCAGCTTCTCCATCGAGTCGACCGCGAGCCCGAGCAGGTCGGGCGCCTTGGTCATGAACTTCGCCGACCTGACGTCGTACGGCGACTCCTCGGTCGGGTCCACGACGATGTGCGCGCCGCAGCGAGTCGCCAGGGCTCGTCGCCCCGCCGACAGGTCGGAGGCCACGATCGTGCGGACGCCGCGCGCCTTGAGCCAGCAGATGACCGCGAGGCCGACCGGGCCGCAGCCGAGCACGATCGCGACGTCCTTCTTCGACACGTCGCCGCGGTTGACGGCGTGCAGCGCCACCGCCATGGGCTCGGTGAGAGCGGCGACGTCGGGGGCGAGCCCGTTGGGCACGACGAAGGACAGCGACTGCTCGGCGAGCACCTGCTCGGCGTACCCACCGGGCGCCAGCGGAGACAGCCCGGTCGGGTGCACGTTGCCGTCGACCCGCAGCAGCGGGAAGACCGCGACATGGGCCCCCTCGCGGAACTCCTTGCGTACGCCGCGACCCCGCTCGCGCACCTCGCCGACGAACTCGTGGCCCATCACCGTGGGCGTCGAGCGGCGCATGAACTGGCCGTAGTCGAGCTCGACCATCACCTCGGCGAGGTCGTCGCAGTGCTCGCGGGCGTGCAGGTCGGAGCCGCAGATGCCGCAGCGCAGCACTCCCAGCACCAGCTGCCCCTTGGCCGGCGCCGGGTCGGGCAGCTCGACGACCGAGAGCGTCGCGTCGACGCAGGACACGGCTCTCATCGGACTCCCCTCATGTGCCGATTATGTGCGAGGGCCCCGGGCTCTCCCCGCCGTGCCCTGCTCGGGTGCTCGCCAGGCTGAGGTGAACCCGGTCGTACGGTGAGTTCGTGTCAGCGCTGACCGGGCTCGTCGACAAGGGGCTGATGGCGCCGGACTGGGCGGAGGCGCTGGCGCCGGTGGACGACCGCGTCGGCCGGATGGGCGCGTTCCTGCGCGAGGAGCTGGCGGCCGGGCGGGGCTACCTGCCCGCCGGGGACAGCGTCTTCCGGGCGTTCCAACGGCCGCTCGCCGAGGTCCGGGTGCTCGTGGTCGGCCAGGATCCGTATCCCACGCCCGGCCACCCGATCGGGCTCAGCTTCGCCGTCGAGAAGCACGTCTGGCCGCTGCCGAGGAGCCTGGTCAACATCTACCTGGAGCTGCGCAACGACCTCGACGTCATGCCGCCGCGGCACGGCGACCTGAGCGGCTGGGCCGACCAGGGCGTGATGCTGCTCAACCGGGTGCTCACCGTGCGGCCCGGCGAGTCGGCCTCGCACCGCGGCCGTGGCTGGGAGGAGGTCACCGAGCGGGCGATCACCGCGCTGGTCGAGCGCGGCGGGCCGTGCGTCGCGATCCTCTGGGGTCGGGACGCCCAGTCCCTCAAGCCGATGCTCGGCCAGGTGCCGTGGGTCGAGTCCGTGCACCCCTCGCCGCTCTCGGCCAGCCGCGGCTTCTTCGGCTCCCGGCCGTTCTCGCGAGTGAACCGGATGCTCGAGGAGCAGGGCGCCCAGCCGGTCGACTGGACGCTGCCGCCGGGCGACGCCTCGCAGAACAGTTGAATCCTGAACTATGATGTCGCTGTGAGCGACTCCCGCATGCCCGCGCTCTACATCGGCCACGGCGCCCCGCCGCTGCTGGACGACCCGGTCTGGTCGGGGCAGCTCGCCGCGTGGGCGCGGGAGCTGCCGCGTCCGAAGGCGATCCTGATCGTGAGCGCGCACTGGGAGTCGGCGCCGGTCATGCTGAGCGCCGACCGGGCGCCGCTGGTCTACGACTTCGGCGGCTTCGACGCGAAGTACTACCGGATGACCTACGAGACGCCGTCGGCCACCGCCCTGGCGCAACGGGTCGCCGCGATGATGCCGAGCACCGAGCCGGTCCACCAGCACGCCAGCCGCGGCCTCGACCACGGCGCGTGGGTGCCGCTGCGGATCATGTACCCCGAGGCCGACATCCCGGTGCTGCAGCTGTCGCTGCCCACGCACGACCCGGTGCGCCTGCTCGCGCTGGGCGAGCGGCTCCGGCCGCTGCGCGACGAGGGCGTGCTGATCATCGGCTCGGGCTTCCTGACCCACGGGCTGCCGTTCCTCAAGGAGTTCCGCATCGAGGCCGAGGCACCCGGGTGGTCGACCGACTTCGACGCCTGGGCCGGTGAGGCGATGGCCCGCGGCGACGTCGACGCGCTGGCGTCGTACCAGAGCCAGGCGCCGGGCATGCCCTACGCGCACCCGACCGTCGAGCACTACACGCCGCTGTTCGTCACCCTCGGCGCGGCGACCGACCCCGAGGAGCCGGGACTCCAGGTCATCGACGGCTTCTGGATGGGGCTGTCGAAGCGGAGCCTGCAGGTCGCCTGACCCTGCGCCCGCTCGAACGCTTGTAACTAACCGTTACGTCATCTTCCATGCGGTTACAACCGCATGCCAGTGACCCGGACGGTTAGTTACAAGCAGTTCCGAGGTTGTCCACAGCTGCCGAAATCGCGCGATGACCGCCCATTCCCCGGGGCAGACAATGGTCATGACCTACCACAGGGTGCGAGCTGCGTTGGCCGCCAACGGCGGTCTAATCAGCTGGGCCGAGGCACGCGACTCCGGATTGTCGTCTTCACAGCTAAGGTCACTCATCCGGAGCGGCGTGCTGGTGGTCCTTCGACGGGGCCTCTACGTCGACGGCGACCTGTGGAGATCACTCGACCCGCATCGCGAGCAGCATCGTCTCCGCACCCGGGCAGTCTTGCGAGGCCTGAAGCGCGGCTACGTCGTCAGCCACGACTCAGGGGCGCACGAGCACGCTATGGAGATTCTGGTCCCGCCGGATCCGCACACCCACATCACGCGACCGGGGTCGACCAGTGCCTGGACCAGGTACGGGGTGAAGCACCACTACGCCGCCTTCAAGGACGCACAGGTCGTCGTCGTGGACGGGCTCGAGGTCCTGGACATCGCGCGGACCGCGGTGGACATCGCGCGAGAGCACGGCGAACCGTACGGCGAGATCGCCTGCGATGCAGCGATGCGAGCCGGCGTAACCCGAGCGGCGTTGCAGAAAGCGTGCGCACCCATGACTTGCTGGCCCTACATTCAGCGGACGCGACGAGCCGTGGAGTTCGCCGACCCTGGCGCCCAGACCGTGATCGAGACCCTCGGTCGAATTCTGGTAGAGGAGCTCGGGATCGGAAGAGTCGAGACCCAGTTCCCGTTTCGCCACGACGACGGGCGGGTCGCCTGGGCAGACATGCGCGTCGGCTGCCACCTGTTCGAGACCCACGGCAAGATCAAGTTCTTGGCGCCAGAGGAGGGTGGCGTAGCCGACCGCCCTGCCGCCGAGATCGCCTGGCAGCTCCGCAAGCGTGACCACCAGACCTTCCGAGAGGGGCTCGGGACGTCGCACATCTATTGGGAGGACTGCTGGCCGCCGCGCCGGGACATCGCTCTCAAGCGGCTGCGGGAGGAGTACGACGACACGGTGCGACGCTTCGGCACCCGACTGCCCGAGCGCCTCGAGCGCCAGGCCGGGGAGATCCGCGGCCGAGCGCAGGCCTGACTCGGACCGCCGTCGCGACTTGTAACTAACCGTTACGTCATCTTCCATGCGGATACAACCGCATGCCAGTGGCCTGAACGGTTAGTTACAAGCGCGACCGCCGGCCGCGAGGTCA
>CAVTHU010000010.1:0-12553 GCA_963734355.1 uncultured Actinomycetota bacterium | reverse complement strand
TGGCACAGACCGCCACGCGGGCCCTCAGCCGCTGAAACCACCCGTCCGGACCATGGCGCAATGGCCCCTTGGGAGGGGCTTACCCCCGGTGGTGCACGGCCCGAGGTCACCAACGGGTAACAACGCGTAAAACTCCGCTCCTGGCATCGCCCAACAGCCCTGTCAGGGCCTAGGGTGGCGCGACGCGCTCCCGGACCGGGCGTGCACCTTAGGACAAAACGATCAGGAGGATGCCGTGAAGAAGACGGCACGCATGGCGCTGGTGGCGGGTCTTGCCGCCCTTGCGTTGACTGCATGTGGGGACCGGGACGACTCGAGTGGCAGCGCAGCGCCAGCCGACGAGTCGTCGAGCGCTGCGACCGAGGCCACCTCGGAGGCCGCTTCGACGGAGCCAGCGGCCAACCCGGACTTCAAGGCGTGCATGGTCTCCGACTCGGGCGGATTCGATGACAAGGGCTTCAACCAGACCGCGCTGAAGGGCCAGACCGACGCGGGCGATCAGTTCGGCATCCAGACCGCGCAGGTCGAGTCGACCGGTGACGACCAGTACGCCGACAACATCAACCAGCTCATCCAGCAGAGCTGCAACGAGATCACGACGGTCGGATTCCTCCTCGGTGACGCCACCCTGGCCGCCGCCAAGAAGAACCCCGACGTCGACTTCGCGATCGTCGACTTCGCCTACGAGAAGGCTCCGGCCAACCTCAAGGGCCTGACCTACTCGACCGACCAGCCGTCGTACCTCGCCGGCTACCTGGCCGCGGGCATGTCGGAGAGCGGTGTCGTCGGCACCTTCGGCGGGCTGCCGATCCCGACGGTGACCATCTTCATGGAGGGCTTCCGCCAGGGCGTCGAGAAGTACAACGAGGACAACGGCACCGATGTGAAGCTGCTCGGCTGGGACGGCAAGGACGGCTCGTTCACCGAGGACTTCGAGGACAAGACGAAGGGCCAGTCGGTCGGCGAGCAGCTGATCGGCCAGGGCGCCGACATCCTCTTCCCGGTCGCCGGTCCCGCCGGCCTCGGTGGCCTCCAGGCCGCCAAGGACGCGGGCGCCAAGGGCATCTGGGTCGACACGGACGGCTTCGAGTCGACCGAGTACGGCGACATCCTGCTGACCTCGGTGGCCAAGGGCATGGACGTGTCCGTGACCGAGGCGATCAAGGAGTCGCTCGACGGCACCTTCAGCAACGAGCTCTACAACGGCACGCTGGAGAACGGCGGTGTGGGCCTTGCTCCGTACCACGACTTCGACAGCGTGATCCCGCAGGAGCTGAAGGACCAGATCGAGGCGCTCAAGGCGGGCATCATCGACGGCTCCATCACCATCACGCCGGCTGCGGGCTGACGCAGGGCCGCTCGACGAAGCAGTGAAAGAGCCGGGGCGGGGAGAACTCCCCGCCCCGGCTCTGCTCTATGGTCTGCTCTTGACGCCGGCTGGAGGGGACAGCGATGAAGCTGGAGATCAAAGGTCTCACCAAGAAGTTCGGGTCGTTCACGGCCAACGACCACATCGACCTGACCATCGAGCCCGGCGAGATCCACTGCCTGCTCGGTGAGAACGGCGCCGGCAAGTCCACGCTCATGAACATGCTCTACGGGCTGCTGGACCCCACCGAGGGCGAGATCCTCGTGGACGGCGAGCCGGTCACGTTCAGGTCGCCGAGCGACTCGATCGCGGCCGGGATCGGCATGGTGCACCAGCACTTCATGCTGGTCCCGGTGTTCACGGTCGCGGAGAACGTCATGCTCGGTCGCGAGCAGACCTCCGCTCCGGGGGTCCTGTCGCGGCGCAAGGCGTCGGCGATGGTCACCGAGCTGTCCGAGCGCTACGGCCTCAAGGTCGACCCGAGCATGCTGGTCGAGGCCCTGCCGGTCGGCGTCCAGCAACGGGTCGAGATCATCAAGGCGCTGTCCAACGAGGCCAAGGTGCTCATCCTCGACGAGCCCACTGCGGTGCTCACGCCGCAGGAGATCGACGAGCTCATGGACATCATGCGCGCGCTCAAGGAGCAGGGCACCTCGATCATCTTCATCACCCACAAGCTCCGCGAGGTCAAGGCCGTCGGCGACCGGATCTCGGTGATCCGTCGCGGCAAGGTCGTCGGCACCGCCCCGCCCAGCACGTCCGAGGCCGAGCTCGCGGAGATGATGGTCGGCCGCGAGGTGAAGCTGAAGGTCGACAAGAACCCTCCCAAGACCGGTGCGGTGGTGATGTCCGTCGAGGGCTGCACGGTCGTGGATCCGCGGGGCCACCAGGTCGTGAAGGACGTCTCCTTCGAAGCGCGCGCCGGTGAGGTGCTCGGCATCGCGGGGGTCCAGGGCAACGGCCAGACCGAGCTGATCAAGGCACTGCTGGGGCTGGTCAAGCCCGACGCCGGCGTGATCCGCCTCGACGGCGACGACATCAGCAAGCACGGTCCGCGCGAGAGCCTCGACGACGGCATCGGCTACATCCCCGAGGACCGCTCCCACGACGGGTACGTCGGCGCGTTCAGCGTCCGCGAGAACCTGATCCTCGACCTCTACCGAAGTGACGAGTTCTCCCACGGCCTCGTGCTCAAGCTCGACGACATCGCGGCGAACGCCGACGCACGGATCAAGGAGTTCGACATCCGCACCGAGTCGGCCTCGACACCGGTCTCGTCACTCTCGGGCGGCAACCAGCAGAAGGTCGTGGTGGCCCGGGAGTTCTCGCGGCCGCTCAAGGCGCTCATCGCGTCACAGCCGACGCGCGGTGTGGACGTCGGCTCGATCGAGTTCATCCACAAGCGGATCATCTCCGAGCGTGACAAGGGCACCGCGGTGATCATCGTGTCCACCGAGCTCGACGAGATCTTCTCCCTCTCCGACCGGATCGCGGTCATGTACGACGGCCGGATCGTCGCAACGGTCAGTCCCGACATCGCCCGCGAGGAGATCGGCCTGCTGATGGCCGGCGCCACGCCCGACGCCCCGCAGGAGGTCAGCGCATGAGCACGCAGGCACCCGCCCCGCCGCCCGGCACCGCGCCCGAGCCCCTCGAGCCGGAGCCCAAGGCCGACCTCCGCGACCCGAACTCGTGGCTGCCGACCCTCAAGGTCACCGCGGGCGCGTTCCTGATCGCGCTGGTGATCGGCGCGTTCGTGATCGCGTTCAGCGACGACGGCGTCATCGAGTCGCTCCGCTACTTCTTCAGCTACCCGTGGGACTTCTTCACCCGCTCGGCCGACGCCGTCTGGTCGTCCTACAGCGCGCTCGTCAAGGGCGCCGTCGGATCGAGCAACGCGATCGCCTCGACGCTGAACCGTTCGGCCCCGTTGATCTGTGCGGGGCTCGGCGTGACCCTGGCGTTCCGCGCGGGCCTGTTCAACATCGGTGCTCAGGGCCAGCTGATCATGGGCGCGATCTGCGCCGGCTACGTCGGGTTCACCTGGGACCTGCCCCCCGGCCTGCACCTGCTGGTCGCACTGATCGCCGGGCTGCTGGGCGGTGCCGTCTGGGGTGGCATCACGGGCTTCCTCAAGGCCCGCACCGGCGCCCACGAGGTCATCACCACGATCATGTTCAACTACCTCGCGGCCTCGGTGCTGATCTACGCGCTCGGCCACGCTGCGTTCCAGCGACCCGGCAGCGACAACGCGCTCTCGCCGCGGGTCGACGACTCCGCCGCGTTCCCCTCGCCGTTCGGGGACAACTTCGACGTCCACTTCGGGGTGATCCTCGCGATCCTCGCGGGCGTCGCCGTCTGGTGGCTGCTCGAGCGCAGCACCTGGGGCTTCGAGCTGCGGGCGGTCGGCGCCAACGCGCAGGCGTCGAACACCGCCGGGATGAGCGTCGCGAAGGTCTACACACTTGCGATGCTCCTCGCCGGAGCCCTCGCCGGTCTTGCCGCGACCATGCAGGTGCTCGGCAACCAGAACTCGCTCAGCCCGACGCTGCCGGGCTCGATCGGCTTCGACGCGATCACCGTGGCGCTGCTCGGTCGGGCGAGCCCCCTCGGCACGGTGCTCGCCGGCCTGCTCTTCGGCGCGATGAGCGTCGGCGGCGTGGCGATGCAGGCCAGTGCCGGCACGCCGAAGGAGCTCACCGACGTGCTGCAGGCCCTGATCGTGCTCTTCGTGGCCGCGCCCGCGCTGGTCAAGGGGATCCTGCGGATCAAGGAGCCCGGCGGCGGGTCGACCGTCATGGCGAAGGGCTGGGGCTCCTGATGGCCGTCGCAACCGCGATCTCCGACGAGGGCGTCGTCGACGTCCGGGACCGGGGGGACATCCGCCGCCAGATCAAGCTGTCCGTGGTGTTCGGCCTGGTGGCACTGGCTCTCGTCTTCTTCTATCTCCGCATCGACGACTTCACCGTCACCTACACCCTCGGCGAGCGGGTCACCCGGGACGACCCGGCCAAGAGCATCGACGCGCAGCCGATCATGATCGCCGGCATCGTCGTCGCGGCGGTGTCCTTGCTGCTCGCCCTGCTCAACAAGGTGCCCAAGGGTGTCCTGGGGGTGCTGGTCTACTTCCTGGTCGGTGTCGCCTTCTTCTCCGGCTTCGTGATCTGGTGCTACGCCGACCAGACCGGCACCTTCTCGGTGGCGATCATCAACCCGTTCCCGGGCACCATCCGGCTGGCGACGCCCCTGATCTTCGGCGCGCTCGCGGGGTGCCTGTGCGAGCGCTCCGGCGTCATCAACATCGCGATCGAGGGCCAGTTCCTGATGGGCGCCTTCTTCGCGGCGGTCGCGTCGAGCCTGTTCTTCAGCGCGGCGATGGGCCTGGTCGGCGGGATCATCGCCGGCGTCGCCATGGCCGCTCTGCTGGGCGTCTTCGCGCTCCGCTACCAGGTCAACCAGGTCGTGCTCGGCGTGGTGCTCATCGCCCTGGCGACCGGGCTCACCGACTTCCTGCTCAGCCAGATCCCCGACGACCCGGAGATCAAGAAGTACCTCAACGAGCCGCTGATCCTCGAGAAGGTCCCGGTGTCCGGCCTGGTCGACATCCCGGTCATCGGGCCCGCGCTGTTCAACCAGACCATCCTCGTCTACATCATGTACGGCTCGGTCGTCTTCGTGACCCTGCTGCTCTTCCAGACCACCTGGGGACTGCGCGTCCGCTCTGTCGGCGAGCACCCCAAGGCCGCCGACACGGTCGGCATCAACGTCAACCGGATCCGCTGGCAGGCCGTGCTGCTCGGCGGCGTCTTCGCCGGGCTGGGCGGGGCGTTCTTCACCGTCGGCTCCACCGGCACCTTCGACTCCAACGCCTCGGCCGGCAACGGCTTCATCGCGCTGGCCGCGGTGATCATGGGTCGATGGCACCCGGTCGGAGCCACCCTGGCGTCGCTGCTGTTCGGCTTCTGCTTCACGCTGCAGGCCCAGCTGGCGTTCCTCGACAAGATCCCGGGTGAGCTGCTGCGCGCGTCGCCGTACCTCGTCACGGTGATCGCCGTCGCGGGCTTCGTCGGACGGGTGCGTCCGCCGGCGGCCGACGGCGAGCCCTACGTGAAGTCATGACCCAGCCGGAGGCCCCACCTGACGACCAGTTCGACTGGGAGGCGCTGCGGGCCCAGGCCGTCGAGGCGATGGGGCACGCCTACGCGCCGTACTCCCACTTCCCGGTCGGGGCTGCCGCCGTGGTCGACGACGGCCGGGTGGTGACGGGCTGCAACGTCGAGAACGCCGCCTACGGCGTGACGCTGTGCGCCGAGTGCGGGGTGGTCAGCCAGCTGCACATCACCGGCGGCGGGCGACTGACCCACTTCGTGTGCGTGGACGGTCGCGGCGCGGTGATCATGCCCTGCGGCCGCTGCCGTCAGCTGCTGTGGGAGAACGGCGGCGCCGAGCTGCTGCTGTGGACGGTCTCCGGCGTGAGGCCGATGACCGAGGTGCTGCCCGACGCCTTCGGGCCCGAGGACCTGGAGAAGCATGGCTGAGGCCCACGACGCCGTCGAGGTGATCGTCGTCAAGCGCGACGGCGGTCGCCTCTCGGACTCGATGGTCGACTGGGTGGTCGACGCCTACACCCGTGGTGTGGTCGCCGACGAGCAGATGTCGGCGCTGGCGATGGCCATCCTGCTCAACGGGATGGACCGCTCCGAGATCGCCCGCTGGACCAACGCGATGATCGCGTCGGGGGAGCGGATGGACTTCTCGGGGCTGTCCCGGCCGACGGCCGACAAGCACTCCACCGGCGGCGTGGGCGACAAGATCACGCTGCCCCTGGCGCCGCTCGTGGCGGCGTGCGGGGTCGCCGTACCCCAGCTGTCGGGGCGCGGGCTCGGCCACACCGGCGGCACCCTCGACAAGCTGGAGTCGATCCCGGGCTGGCGGGCCGCACTCTCCAACGAGGAGATGGTGGCCCAGCTCGAGTCGGTCGGTGCGGTGGTCTGCGCGGCCGGCGACGGGCTGGCGCCGGCGGACAAGAAGCTCTACGCGCTGCGCGACGTCACCGGCACGGTCGAGGCGATCCCGCTGATCGCCTCGTCGATCATGAGCAAGAAGATCGCCGAGGGCACCGGCTCGCTGGTGCTGGACGTGAAGGTCGGCACCGGCGCGTTCATGAAGACCTCCGAGCGGGCCCGCGAGCTGGCCGAGACGATGGTCGCGCTCGGCACCGACGCCGGCGTGCACACGGTCGCGTTGCTCACCGAGATGTCGACGCCCCTCGGGCTGACCGCCGGCAACGGGATCGAGGTCGAGGAGTCGGTCGAGGTGCTGGCCGGCGGCGGCCCGGCCGACGTGGTCGAGCTGACCCTGGCCCTGGCGAGGGAGATGCTGGCCGGCGCGGGGGTCACCGACATCGACCCGGCAGACAAGCTGGCCGACGGGTCGGCGATGGACTCCTGGAAGGCGATGGTCCGGGCCCAGGACGGCGACCCGGACGCCTCGCTCCCGGTTGCTCGGGAGTCGCACGACGTGGTGGCGCCCGCGTCCGGCGTACTCACCCGCCTGGACGCGCTCGCGGTCGGCACCGCCGCGTGGCGGCTCGGGGCCGGCCGGTCCCGCAAGGAGGACCCCGTGCAGGCAGGCGCAGGGGTCCGCTGGCATGCTCGGCCCGGTGACCACGTCACCGAGGGGCAGCCACTGATGACGCTACTGACCGACGAGCCGGACCGGTTCGAGCGCGCGCTCGCGGTCCTCGAGGGCTCCTTCGACATCTCCGCCGACGCGTCGTACGACGCCGGCCCCATCGTCATCGACCGGGTGAGCGCATGACCCAGCTGGCGGCGGGGGAGTCGTTCGAGGTCTCGGCCACCCGGGTCCGGATGGGGATCGGCTGGGACCAGGACGCCGGCGCGGGCGTCGCCCGCACCGGTCGGCCCGACGTGGACCTCGACGCGACCGCGCTTCAGTTCACCGGCTCCCAGCTCTTCGACCTGGCGTTCTACAACAACCTGAAGACGCGCGACGGGTCGGTCGAGCACCTCGGGGACAACAAGACCGGCAGCGGCGAGGGCGACGACGAGCAGGTCCTCGTCGACCTGTCGAAGGTGCACGGGCCGGTCGACACGATCCTGTTCCTGGTCAGCAGCTACCAGGGCCACTCGCTGGAGTGGGTCGCGAACGCCTACTGCCGGCTGGTCGACGACGAGTCGGACGAGGAGCTGGCGCGCTTCACGCTCACCCAGTCGGTGACCGACACCGGTGCGGTGCTGGCCCTGTTGCGGCGTACGCCGTCCGGCTGGGCGCTGAACGCGGTCGGCGAGGGCGTGCCGATCACGGTGCCGACGCAGGGACTGGCGAAGCTGAACCGCTTCCTGTCCTAGCGCACTAGCCGAGCAGCAGCACCACGGTCTCGGCCACGCAGGCCGGCTTCTCCTCGCCCTCGATCTCGATCGTGTAGCGGACGACGAGCTGCTTGCCGGCCGGGACGTCGGTGAGTGCGGCGAGGGTGGCCTGCGCGCGGACCCGGCTGCCGACCTTGACCGGGTTGGGGAAGCGGACCTTGTTGAGGCCGTAGTTGAGCCGCGGCCCGTCGGTCTCGATGCTGAAGATGGTCTTGCTGAGCGCGGGGATCAGGCTGACGGTCATGTAGCCGTGGGCGATGGTGCCGCCGAACGGCCCCTGCGCCGCGCGCTCCTCGTCGACGTGGATCCACTGGTGGTCGTCGGTGGCGTCGGCGAACAGGTTGATGCGGTCCTGGTCGATCTCGAACCAGTCGCTGGTCCCGAGGTCCGCACCCACGGCGGCGGCCAGCTGGTCGATGTCGGTGAAGGTGCGCACGGCTTTCCTCTGGTGCTCGGGCTACTGACAGGATGGCGCTCATGAGCGCCGTCCTGACCGAACCTAGTGCAGGCCCAGTGGTCACCAAGGAGCAGGTCCGGCGGGCGCCGAAGGTGCTGTTGCACGACCACCTCGACGGCGGGCTGCGGCCTGCCACGATCGTCGAGCTGGCCGCGGAGGTGGGGCACACCCTGCCCGCTCCCGACGCCGAGTCGCTGGGTCAGTGGTTCACGACGATGGCCGACTCCGGCTCGCTGGTGAAGTACCTCGAGACCTTCGACCACACGGTCGCCGTCATGCAGACGACGTCCGCGCTGACGCGGGTGGCGCGCGAGTGCGTCGAGGACCTGGCGGCGGACGGCGTCGTGTACGCCGAGGTCCGCTACGCGCCCGAGCAGCACGTCTCCACCGGCCTCTCCCTCGACGCGGTCGTCTCCGCCGTCCAGCAGGGCTTCGAGGAGGGCATGGCCGCCACCGGCATCACGGTGCGGCAGCTGCTGACCGCGATGCGGCACCAGGCGCGGTCCCGGGAGATCGCCGAGCTCTCGATCGCCTGGCGTGACCGCGGGGTCGCCGGCTTCGACATCGCCGGTGCCGAGGCCGGGTACCCGCCCACCCGACACCTCGACGCGTTCGAGTACCTCCAGCGCGAGAACTCCCACTTCACCATCCACGCCGGCGAGGCGTTCGGACTGCCGTCGATCTGGGAGGCGATCCAGTGGTGCGGCGCCGATCGGCTCGGCCACGGCGTTCGGATCATCGACGACATCACCGTGACCGACTCCGGGTCCGTCGAGCTCGGCCGCCTCGCGGCGTACGTGCGGGACATGCGGATCCCGCTCGAGATGTGCCCCGCCTCCAACGTGCAGACCGGCGCCGCGACGTCCATCGCCGAGCACCCCATCGGCTTGCTCACCCGGCTGCGCTTCCGGGTCACCGTCAACACCGACAACCGGCTGATGTCCGGCACCTCGATGACCTCGGAGTTCACCCACCTGGCCGAGGCGTTCGGCTACACCGTCCGTGACATGGAGTGGTTCACCGTCAACGCGATGAAGTCGGCGTTCCTGCCGTTCGACGAGCGGCTGGACCTGATCGCAGACGTGATCAAGCCGGCGTACGCGGAGCTGCGCGCCGAGGGCTGAGACCGACGCGGGCGCGCTCGGCGTCAGACCGCCTTCAATGCGCTCATCAAGGACGTTTTCTCGTCGGCCGATGGGCGCGAGACGGCGGCCATGAACAGGCACAGCGCCGCGACGGCTGTGATCGCGCCGGAGATCGCCTCCCACCAAGGGCGAGTGTCGTAGGAGCCGATCGCGTAGGAGAAGTAGGCGACGATCGGCATCGAGAGAGCCAGGACACCACCCGCAGCAAGGGCCCACCCATAGGCGTCCATGGCCCACCGGCCCACCAGGATCGGCGGCACTATCAACCAGACCGCCACCGACCAGTTGCCGAGCGGAGGCGCGACGACCTCGCCGGACAGGCCGGAGCGGAGCGTCGCCAGTCCTACCGCGACGAGCGCGAACTCGGAGGCGATGAGGGCCACCACGGAGTAGCGCCCCGGACGACCTGCGGTCAGGGCCCACGGCAGTAGCGGGAGCGCTACCGCGAGGACGAGGAGCGACAGGCCGGCCAGCTCGGCGGCACTGCCTGTCGGCTCCCAAGGTTCCAGGGGAGGCAGGAAGTCGTAGAGGTGGTCCTGTCGCAGTTCGCAGGCCACTTCGCTCGCGCCGCTGTCGCCGGTGCACACTCCGGCCCATCGCTGCCACGACGCGGCGATCATGAATGCACCCGAGCCACCCAGAAAGACCCCGGTCAAGAGCCTCAGCATCCTCAGTGCCATGGGAACCCCTGCCCCAGTGTGCGGCGAGCCAGACCATGCCGCCAAGACCCCACGCAGGCCGATGCCCCCGCTCACATGGACTGTGGGCGGGTGCGGGGCGGGGTGGTCAGGGTTCGCCGAAGTGGGTGCGTGAACGTGCGGGCGAGTCGGCGGCGTTCGGGGTCGGGGGTGACGTCGAGGGTGCCGGTGTGGTCGCGGAGGAACTGGTAGCCCAGCGGGCTGCGCCACAGGTAGGTGCCGGGTTCGACGGTGAGGTAGGTCCAGCCGCCGGTGGTCTTGGCGCGGTGGTGGCGTCGGCAGCACGGGCGCGAGGTTGCAGGTGCAGGTCGGGCCGGCGTCGTCTCGGTCGGGGTCGTGCGGGACGCGGTGTTCGCAGTCGCAGTGTTCGGCGGGGCGGGAGCAGAACGGGAACGCGCAGGTGTGGTCGCGGAGCTGGGTCTGGAGCCTGAGCCGGGCGGAGGCCTCGTAGGAGCCGACGTGGAGGTGGTCGGCGAGGTCGAGGACCGGCTGCACGGTGATCTGCGTGTCGGGGTTGGCGCACCACTCGCGGACCTGTGCGGCGGTGACCGGGCCGGAGGCCTCTTGGAGCCGGGCCAGCCCGCCGGCGCCGAGCACGGCGGCGTGTTCGAGGTGGACGTGCAGCACCACCTCGTCGGCTGCGTGGTTGGCTGCGGCTCGGGTGGGTGGGTCTGCCAGGTCGAGGGTGTGCTGGTGGCGGGCGAGGTTGCCGGCGGCGATGGCGCGGCGGACGTCGAGGGAGTCGGTCGAGCCCAGGGCCAGTTGCTGGTGGGCGTCCGCGGCGATCGCGGCCTCGAGGTCCAGGGCGTCGGCCAGGTCGACCTCGCCGTCGATGCGCACGGTCCCGGCGACGCCGGCGTCGGCCAGCGCGATGTCGAAGTGCCGGGCCTCGGCGGCTGCGAGGCGTGTCGGCCTCGGTGGCCTCGGGGTCGAACCGGGCCGTGGCCTCCTCGACCAGCCGGCCCAGCTGCGCGGGGCCGATGGTGTGCGCGAACGGCGCGACCTTGGCGTCCACGAACGCCGCCGCCTCCGGGGACAGGCACAGGGTGCGGTCGGCGATGAACGCGAGCCGCCACGCCGCCAGCTCACCCGCCTCGACCCGGGCCCAGCAGCGCGGGAGCCGGTAGCACCCCTCGACCGCGTGGGAGAGGTAGCGGCGCCCGGACTCGGTGGAGCGGCCCATGGCGGCGGCGAACTCGACGACCGCGAACTCCGCCACCTCCGGACACCCCTGCCCGCCCAGCGGCAGGCAGGACTCGTGCCACTCGTCGACCGGCCCGACCAGCGACTCCGCCGAGTGCATCGCCGCCCACCGCGCGGCCGCCTTGAGCACCTGCCGGGCGGCGTCGTCCTCGACCCGCTTCTGGTCCCGCGCAGTAGGCCAACACGCCGGCGGGGTCGTCAGCCCCGAGAGCGGGAGCGGGTCCAAAGTCGAGGTCATCGTGGGACCAACTCAACCACCGACCACCGACACCCGCCCGGGGCCGGATCACCCTTGTGGACAACGGGTTGCGGCGCCTCGGGTGTGCACGGAAAGTGGACCTCGACCGGTGCCCTGGGGCGGGTCCCGGAGGTGCCGACGCTGCGGAGGTTTCGAGACGGTCGCAGCGCGACCTCCTCAACCACCGTGCGGCGCGGACCCGACCACAGCAGGCCCGCAGCCAGCCCGCCGACGTACCGGGCCGAGGCCACGAAGACGTCCCAGCGCTGGCTGCGGAGGTTTCGAGACGGTCGCTGCGCGACCTCCTCAACCACCGAGTGGCGCGGACTCGAATCCGACAGCCAGGCTGCGCATAACCGGTTGTCTCGAGGCATGCGGGCTTCGATGCTGGCACTCATGCTTTCTGACCTGTGGCCGACGTACGGCCTGCGGATCCACACACCCCGATTGACGCTGCGGCTCCCCGACGAGAAGGAGCTCGCGGTCCTGGCACAGGTCGCGGCCGAGGGTGTGCACAAGCCCGGCGAGAGGCCGTTCCTCACTCCGTGGACGGAGGGGACGCCGGAGGATCGAGCCAGGATCGTGCTTCAGGGCCACTGGGACGACCTCGCCTCGTGGACCCCGGCGAACTGGTCGCTCGGGCTGGGCGTCTTCGTGTCCGGCGACGAGCCGATCGGCAAGGTGAACCTGGGAGCCCGAGACTTCCGGGTGGTCCGCGGGGTCACCACGAGCTCCTGGCTCGGACTGCCTCATCACCATCAGGGCCTGGGGACGGAAGCGCGGGCGGGCCTGCTGACCCTGGCCTTCGATCACCTGGGTGCCACCGACGCGGTCACCGAGGTCTTCACGGACAACCACGCATCACAGGGCGTCTCCCGCAAGCTGGGCTATCGACCTGACGGGATCTCCAAGGACGCGAGGGGCGACGAGGTCCTGGTGTCCGATCGGCTGCGTCTCACTGCGGAGACGTGGGCCGACATCAGCCACCCACCGGTCACCGTCGAAGGTGTCGAGGCCGCTCGCCACATGTTCCTCGACTGACTACCTTGAG
>CAVTHU010000009.1:0-63634 GCA_963734355.1 uncultured Actinomycetota bacterium | reverse complement strand
CCGCGTCGTCGTCGGACCAGAGGCCGTCGGCATCGGCTTCGACGAGCTCCTCCACGCTCGGGACCGGCCGCCCGGTCAGCTCCTGGGCCTGAGCCTGTCGCACCGGGGCCTCGAGGGCCTGGATCGGTGCCAGGTCCCCCTCGCTGACCTGCAGGTCGCGGAACCGGCGGGCCGAGACCATCACCCTGGACTCCACGGTGCCGACGGTCTCGTTGTAGGCGTTGACCGACGAGGCGAGCGCGCGGCCGAGCTTGTCGAACTTGGCGCCCATCTGGCCGAGGCGCTCGTGGAGCTCGCGACCGAGCTTGAAGACCTCGGCGGCCTTGTCGGCGAGCGCGGCCTGCTTCCAGCCGTAGGAGATGGCGCGGAGCATGCCGATCAGGGTTGTCGGCGTGGCGATGACGACGTCCCTCTTGACGGCGTACTCGTAGAGGTCGGGCATCTGGTCGAGCGCGGCCGAGAAGAACTCCTCGCTCGGCAGGAACAGCACGACGAACTCGGGCGACTCCGCAGCCTTCCAGTACTGCTTGGACGAGAGCTGGTCGACGTGGGTGCGGATGTGCCGGGCGAACTGGAGGAGGTGCTGGGCCTTCTGTGCGTCGTCCTCGCTACCGGCCGCGTCGAGGAACGCGCTGAGCGGGACCTTGGAGTCGACGAAGACGTGCTTGCCGTCAGCGAGGTTGACCCGCATGTCGGGGCGCTGCGGGCCTTCGTCGGACTGCGTGGTGACCTGCAGGTCGAAGTCGCAGCGCTCGACCATGCCGGACAGACGAGCGACGTTCTTGAGCGTGGTCTCGCCCCACGACCCGCGCACCTGCGGCTTGCGCAGGGCGTTGACCAGGGTGGCCGCCTCGCGGCGCATGGCCTCGCCTGCGTCGCGCACGGTCCGGACCTGGGAACGCATCTCGGTTGCTATCTGGACGCGTTCCTTCTCGACGTCGGTGAGTCTGGCCTGGAACTCCTTGAGGGTCGCGGCCACGGGGACGAGCAGCTGCTCGGTCGCGTGCATCCGCTGCTGCGCCGAGGTGTCGACCGACTTGCGCTGCTGCTCGGCGACCTCGTGGGAGAGCAGCCGGAACTGCTCGACCATCGTCTGCCGACCGGCCTCGATCTCCTCCGAGCGCGCCACGGCCGCGTCACGCTGGGTGAGCGCCACGGCCACGTCGGCCCCGGCCCTCGCCGCGGCGACGCGGGAGTCGGCGAGCTCCTGGTGCAGCTGCGCCAGCTCGCGTGGGTCCGCGCCCATCGACTGGCGGCGCCCCACCAGCACACCAACCCCGGCGCCGATGGCCAGGGCGAGGAAGACGAGGAGTGCGGTGGTCATGCACGCATCGTGACCCAGACCACCGACAGAACCTCGGACTACACGCCCGGCAGCCACCCATCGCCTACTCTGCCGGGTATGGCCCCCCTCGTCCTCGGCCGTGCCATCACCGTGGTCGTGGCCGCCGGAGCCGCCCTCGTGCTGACTGTTTCACCGGCGTACGCCCTGGTGACGGCCACGACCGACGGCGTGGACACCGTCACGATCACGAGCAACTCCGCGCCCGACCAGATGACGATGACCTGCTTCGTCGACCAGGCGACCGTCAACGGCAACCTGGCGCTGCCGGTGATGGGCTGTCAGGACGTCACGTTCGTGGAGGTCGACGCGAACGGCGGGATGGACACGGTGAACCTCGGTGGGGTGACCCAGCTGGCCTTCCCGGCCATGCGCCAGACGTCGGTCGACGTGGAGGACTCGTCCGCCGACTCGGTCACCGGCAGCGAGGCCCGCGACCTCGTGCACGCCGACGGCCTCGACGACGTGTCGACCGGGGCCGGCGACGACTGGGTGGAGGGCGCCGGCAGCGCCAGCGGCGGCGAGGGCAACGACACGCTGCGCCAGATCCTCGGTTCCGTGCAGGGCGGATCCGGCGACGACCTCCTGGTCAACCCCGGAGCCGGACCGCTGGACGGCGGCAGCGGCTTCGACACGGTTGTCGTCGACTTCTCGGCCTTCACCAGCCAGCAAGCGGTCGGGCTGGGGCTCACCGACGCCGCCATCAACGGCTCGGTCGACAGCACCGGGATCGAGGCGTACGACGTGACGACGTACGACGGCGGCCTGGCGGACGTCGTCGACAGCCGGTTCTACAGCGGCCGGGTCAGCTTCCACAGCCGCGCCGGCAACGACACCTTCCTGGGTGGACCGGGCGCGGACGTGGCCGACCTCGGTCTCGGCAACGACGTGGTCGACGCCGGCCCCGGCTCCGACCTCGTCCTGGCCGGCGACGGTGACGACACGATCGCGGCCCGCGACGGCTTCGGCGACGTGGTGGAGTGCGGCCCGGGCACCGACTCGGTCACCGCCGACCGGGCAGACGTGCTGAGCGGCTGCGAGAACGTCTCTCTCCCGGCTCCCGAGACCAGCCGGATCGACGGGCCGAAGAAGGCCATCCAGGGTGAGAAGGCCTTCTACACGTTCGCCGCGTCGGTCGCGGGGGCGACGTTCGAGTGCCAGATCGACACTGGCGCGTTCAAGGCGTGCGCGAGCCCGTTCAAGGTGAGGTCCAAGAAGCTCAAGACCGGGAAGCACACGTTGACGGTGCGGGCGGTGCAGCCGGCGGGGAACGCCGACCCGACGCCGTCGATCTTCCAGTTCAAGGTGAAGGCGAAGAAGTAGCGATCAGGCGTAGCGGACCGTGCGCGCCGACGAGGTGAACCCGTAGAGGACCAGCCCGGCCTCCTCGGCCAGCTGGACGGCGAGACTGGTCGGGGCGCCGACCGCCACCAGCGCACCGGCGCCCGCGGCCACCGCCTTCTGGACCAGCTCGAAGCCGGCCCGGCCGCTCACGACGAGGGCAGCCTCGCTGGGCGACTCGCCGGCGACGACGCGCGCGCCGGTCACCTTGTCGACGGCGTTGTGCCGGCCGACGTCCTCGCGGACGACGAGCAGCTCACCCTCGGCCGTGGCCAGGGCCGCGGCGTGCACGCCGCCGGTGGCGTCGAAGACGCGCTGGGCCTCGCGCAGCCGGTCCGGGAGGGTGCGTACGACGTCCGGGCCGGGCACCGGACCGGCCCACCGGCCGGTCGCCGGCGCGGCCAGCGCCTCGGCGATCGTGTCCTTGCCGCAGACCCCGCAGGCCGACGAGCCGGAGCCGGCGTGGCGGTGGCCAGGATCTCGGGTCGGCGGTCTGTCGAGGGTGACCGTCACGACGTTGAACTCCTGCTCCGGTGTCAGGTCCGCGTCGGTGCAGTAGGCGATGGTGTGAGGTGGCGCGGTGACCAGCCCCTCGTGGACGAGCCAACCTGCGGACAGCTCGAAGTCGTGGCCCGGCGTTCGCATCGTGACCCAGACCCGCCGCGGCGGAGCGCCCGGCCAGGCCAGCCGGATCTCCAGCGGCTCCTCGGTGGCCAGCCGGTCCTCGTGGTGCCGTTCGCCCTCGGACCCGAGCTCGTGCACCCGGGTCCGGACGGTCGGCCCCGGCCGGCGTGCCTTCACGCGCGTGGGTACGCCGCGAGGACGGCGAGCTGGCGCTCCAACGTGTCCGCCTCGTCGACCAGGCGGCGCCGGATCGACAGGTCGAGGTCGCCGTCCGCGATCAGCGCCTCGCACCGGGCGAGGGTCTCGCGGGTCATGGAGGTGCGTGGGAAGAAGTGCTCTGCGGCGTCCGCGAGCACCCACCCGCTGCGTCGCTTGACCGTGTCGGGCAGGTCGGCGAAGTAGCGCTCGACGTACGGGTCGGTGAGCTCCGCCTGGCCGCCCCGCCAGAAGCCGAGACCCACCGCCTCGAGCTCGTAGTTGGGCAGGTTGACCTCACCGGTGAAGCACGACCAGGCCCAGGCCTTGGCGTCGGCGTTCGGGAGGGACGCGCGCGCGCCGGCGTGCCGGACCCGGGCGACCGCTCCAGGCTCGGCGTCGAGCTGACGGTCCAGCTCGGCCAGGTCGACCGCACCCAGCGTGGCCAGCCGGGCCAGGACCCGCCAGCGCAGGTCCACGTCCAGGGGTACGCCGTCGGGCAGTCCGGTGCCCTCCAGCCAGCCGCGAAGCACACCGAGGTCGGTGCAGGTCGAGATCGCGACCCGGTAGGCCGCAAGCTGCTCCTCCGAGGTCGGCGCAGCGGTCTCGAGCTTGGCCACGGCGGCGGCGTAGAGCTTCGCCACCGCGGCCTCGGGGTCGGGCTGCAGCGGCACTACCCAGCCGTAGACCCACGCCATGGTGCGGCGCCGGCTGTCCTCGGTGTCCTCGACCGGCAGGCTCGCGACCACGATCTCGAGCACGTCGACCGGGTCGACGGCAGCGTTGTGCAGCGCGCTGCGGACATTGCTCCAGAGCCCGGCGCGGAGCTCGGGATCTGTGATGCGGGGGAGCAGGCTCTCGAGCGCGTCCATGGTCAGCTTGTCCGGGATCAGCAGCGCCCAGGTGTCGCTGTAGGGGTCGAGCAGCACCGGCCGGTCGCCGGCGTCGAACGGGGTCTCCGGGTCCTCGATCTCCAGCACCTGGTCGGTCCAGGTCCCGTCGGTGTTCGCGACGGCCGCGCGGATGCGGTGCGGCCGGTCCGCCGGATGGTCCGCGGGCGGTGTCCGGCGTACGACGCCGGCCGCGCGGTCGAGCTCGATCCGGTCCGGGCCGGCGGTGCGCAGCCAGTTGTCGGTGAAGTTCGACATGTCCTCGGCTCCGGCCCGCTCCCAGCTCGCGAAGAGGTCGTGCATCGTGGCGTTGCCGAAGCGGTGGCTCTCGAAGTGGTCGATGGTGCCCTTGAAGAACACCTCGTCGCCGAGCGTGGCGTTGACCTGGCGCAGGATCGCGCAGCCCTTGGCGTAGGAGATCCCGTCGAAGTCCTGCAGCGCCGCGCTCGCGTCGACCGCGCCGTTGCCGGCGACCGGGTGGGTGCTCGGCCGCTGGTCGGCGACCAGGCCCCACTGGCGACGCGCGTAGGCGCTGTCGACCCACGCGTCGGCGTACTCCGTGACGTCGGCGGTGACCCGGTTGCCCATGTATTCGGCGAACGACTCGTTGAGCCACAGGTCGTCCCACCACGCCGGGGTGACCAGGTTGCCGAACCACTGGTGCGCCATCTCGTGCGCGAGGGTGGTGGCGCGCGCGATGCGGACGCCACGGGTGACCCGGCTGGTGAAGATCAGCGGATCGCGGAACGTCACGCAGCCGGGGTTCTCCATCGCGCCGGCGTTGAACTCGGGCACGAACGCCTGGTGGTAGTCGCCGAACGGGTAGCGGATGCCGAAGAGCCGGTGCAGCTCGTCGAAGCTCTGCTTGGTGAGGGTGAACAGCTCTTCGGCGTCCTTGTCGAGGTCGGCCGCGATGCTGGCCCGGGCGCTGAGGCCGAGGGGAATGCCGTCGTGCTCGTCACGGATCACGTGGTACGGGCCGGCCACGAGGGTCACGAAGTACGTCGAGAGGGGCTGGCTCTGCTCGAACTCCCAGACACCCTTCTCGACCTGCCGGCCGGGTGCGTTGCCGATCACCACCCAGTCCTGGGGCGCGCGGACGTGGAACGTGTACGGCGCCTTCAGGTCGGGCTGGTCGAAGCACGCGAAGATCGTCGGCGCTGCGTCCATGAAGGACATGCCGTAGACGTAGTGCTTCCCGTCCGCGGGGTCGACGCTGCGGTGCAGCCCCTCGCCGTCGTTGCGGAACGGCATCGTCGCCTCGACCACCAGCTCGTGCTCGCCCTCGGTCAGCTCCAGCGGGAACCGTCCGCGCTCGAGCAGGTCGACGTCGAGGGGCCGCCCGTCGAGGCTGAGGGCAGCCAGGCTGACCGGCTTGAGGTCGAGGAACGTTGCCCCCGCCCGGCTGCTGAACCGCAGCGTCGTCACGGACCGGAAGGTGGCGTCGTCGGCAGGCGAGGTCCAGCGCGACGTCGTACGACGTGAGGTCGAGCAGTTCTCGGCGAGCCAGCGCCTCGGTGCGCTGGAGGGAGGCGTAGGGGCTGGGCACGAGCCCACCCTAGGACTCACCGCACGGCTGACTGGATTGTTCGCGTCGCGCCGACGTACGATGAAGGTTCCCACGAGAGGCGGGCCCGGACCTTCTAGGTCGGGCCCGCCGTGGCATTTCGGGGCGCCCGCTGGTGTCCGAGATCACCCCTGCGGGGGTTTGGGACGGCCGCCTACCCGTCGGTACTCTGTAAGAGTCGCAAGTGCGATCTACCGATTACGACAATGACCCCGAGAACGGGGCGCAAGGAGTGAGACCAACCATGTCCGCGCAGCTGTACCTGTCCCGTCTGATCGACGAAGGACGTGCCGACCGGGGTAGTCACCGAGCCTCGCTGCGGACCAGTGGGCTCACCCGTCAGGTGCGGCGTCTGCGCCGCGCCCGCGAGGACCGCAAGTACTGATCCTCGGCTGATCCGAGCGGCCCTCACCGAGACCACCGCCGAGCCCGTATCCCCCGAGCGGGGCGGCGGCCGGACGGGACTCCCCACGAGTAACGTCCAGCAACGGACCCCGAGCCCACGTGGCTCGGGGTCCGTCGTGTTGCGGGGGAAGGGACCCGCACCACCCACGCAAGTCGAAGATCGGCCACCTTTCAAGGGACTCGGGCGTTCGTCTGCGCTGTTCCCGGGCCCCGCGGAGTTGTTCGCCGCCGCGCGAGAGCGCCCCTCGCGAGGAACTCCGTGGCGTGGGTCTGGCAGGCTGGCGCTCATGGCAGCCGAGCTCGGTCCCCAGCTGAATGACCAGACCCGTCGCAGCGTCGACCTCCACCAGATCGGTGAGCACCGCTGGAAGGCCACCAACGGTCGCGGTGGCGGCGTCTCGATCGGCCCGGGTGGCGACCCCGACTTCACGCCCGTCGAGCTGCTGCTCGCGGCCCTGGTCGGCTGCGGGGCCGCCGACCTCGACCACATCGCGGGCAAGCGGGCGCCGTTCGAGACGTTCCAGGCGCGCGCCGAGGGCCACAAGATCCGCGACGAGGGCGGCAACCACCTGGTCCAGCTCACGGTGACCCTGGACGTCACCTTCCCCGAGGGCGAGGGAGGAGACGCGGCCCGCGAGATCCTGCCGCGCACCATCCAGCAGATCCAGGACCGGCTCTGCACCGTCGGCCGGACGGTGACCCTCGGCGACCCCGTCGCGTACGTCGCGGGCAAGCTCTCCACCCCACGAAGTTCTCCGGTGGAGGCGCTGCGCGCCGGAGGCGAAGAACGTCGCGGGGACCCCGGAACAACTTGAGCACCGAACATTGGCGGGAGGTACCGCGCCAGGACGGCCGCCGGTTCGTGGTCACCGGCGCCAGCGGCGGTATCGGCCTCGAGACCGCCAAGGTGCTCGCCGAGCGCGGCGCCCGGGTCGTGCTCGCGGTGCGCAACCTCGACCGCGGCAAGGCGGCTGCCGACCAGATGCAGGGCGACGTCGAGCTCGGGCTGCTGGACGTCGCGGACCTGTCGTCCGTACGCGCGTTCGCGGACGGGATCGGGCCGGTGGACGTGCTGGTCAACAACGCGGGCGCGCTGGCGCTGCCACTCGGCACCTCGCCCGATGGCGTCGAGCTGCACCTGGCCACCAACCACCTCGGCCACTTCGCGCTGACCAACCTGTTGCTGCCACGGCTCACCGACCGGGTCGTGGTCGTCGGCTCGCCCTCGCACCGGCACGGCCACCTCGACCTCGACGACCTGGCGTGGACGAAGCGGAGCTACCGCCCGTACTCGGCGTACGCCGACTCGAAGCTGGCGAACCTGCTCTTCATGGCCGAGCTGCAGCGCCGGCTCACTGCGGCCGGCTCGACGCTCCGGGTCACCGGCGCGCACCCCGGCTCGACCGCGACGGGGATCACCGGCTCGACCGGCAACCGCGTCAAGACGTTCGTCGGCAAGCACGGCATCAAGCTGGTCGGCATGCCGGCGTGGCAGGGCGCGCTGCCGACGCTGTACGCCGCCACCATGGACGTGCCCGGCAACACCTACGTCGGCCCGCACCGGCTCCGCGAGATGAACGGCTGGCCGACCGGCGTGGGCCGCAGCCAGCGGGCGCTGGACCCCGACCTGGCCAAGGCGCTCTGGGCCGAGTCAGAGCGACTGAGCGGCGTGTCGCTTTCCCGCTGTAGTCCGCAGTCAGCCGATGGTGACGGTCTCGATCTCGACGTCCTGCTTGGGCGCGCCATCGCCCGGACCGTTGCTGTCGTCGGTGCCCTGGCTCGCCACCTGGGAGATCGCCGCGACGGTTGCCTCGTCGACCGTTCCGAAGACTGTGTAGTCCGGCGGGAGCTGCGTGTCCTCGTACACGATGAAGAACTGTGAGCCGCCCGAGTCGGGAGCCGACGTCTTCGCCATCGCCAGGGTCCCCGCGGGGTAGGCCTCGGACCCGTCGAGCTCGTCGGGGATGGTGTAGCCCGGCCCACCGGTCCCGGAGGCGGTCGGGTCGCCGCACTGCAGGACGAAGATCCCCTGAGTCGTCATGCGGTGGCAGTGGGTGCCGTTGAAGTAGTTCTGCTGCGCCAGCGAGACGAACGAGTTCACGGTGCACGGCGCCTTGTCGGCGTCGAGCGTGAACGTCATGTCGCCGATCGTGGTCGCCACCGTGGCCGTGACCTCGCCCGCGACGGTCGGTGCGCTGGGCGGCGGCTCGTTCTCCTTCGCCGCCCCGAACTGGTCGGCGGGGTAGTCGCAGCTCACGTCCTGCGCCGGGGCGGACGTCTCGGACGTGTCGCTGGAGGTGTCCGTGGCGGAGCCGCCTGAGTCGTCGTCGCCGCAGCCCGCCAGGGCGGCGGTCGCGAGCAGCAGGAGAACCGGCACGAGGCGCTTCGACATGCCGGTCAGCCTAGGGCGTGGCTGCGACTCAACCGTTCCGCCCCCGGGCGGCGACCGGCCAGGGCCGCAGGACGTCGTGCTCCGCGACCCACAGGTCGTCGGCGAGGTTGACCGCGGCGCAGCAGTGGTTCGGGACGACGTCGAGCTGGCTGCCGACCCGGGGGAGCGGTGCCCCGGCGAGGTCGACCACGGCGTGGTGCTCGGAGAGCTGGACGATCCGCGCCTCCGGGTGGTCGAGCAGCCGGCCGGAGCCGGTGCTGTACGCCGCGCGGTCGGCGGCGAGTGCCTTGCTGCCGGCGTCCAGCACCACGCGGCCCCCGGCCAGGCTGACCACGGTGGCGCGGCAGGTCAGCGCGATCGACTCCGGGGGCATGCTGCCGAGCTCCCACTGCTGGGCGTCGCCGAAGACGTAGACACCCGGCCGGGCCTCGGTGAGCACACCGGTGTCGAGATGGGCGAAGCTCGGTGTCGAACCGCCGCTGACCACGGAGACCTCGAGCCCCTCGCGCTCGACGGCCGCGCGCGCCGTGGCGAGCGCACGGGCCTCGTCCGCCGCTGCGGTCGCCATCGCGTCGGGCGCGTAGCTGTGCCCCGGGAAGGTGAACACCCCGCGCACCGTGAGCCCGGCCCGGGCGGCGGCGACGGCCACCGAGCCCGCCTCCTCGGGCGGGCAGCCGGTGCGGTGCTGGCCGGAGTCGACCTCGACGACCACCTCGACGCCGTACGGCGCGAGGTAGCGGCCGGCCCGGGCCGCGCCCTCGACCGAGTCCACGCCGATCGCGACCCGGCCGCGCTCGCGCCAGGCCGCGCAGCCGCTCGGCGGCCCGCTCCTCGACGTGGACCGGATAGGCGACGAACAGGTCGGTGCAGCCGTGCTGGGAGAACACCTCCGCCTCGCCCAGCGTCGCCACCGTGAGGCCCACCGCGCCCTGGCCGAGCTGGAGCCGGGCGATCTCCGGGGACTTGTGGGTCTTCACGTGCGGACGCAGCGCCAGCCGGTGCATCGTGGCCCACTCCGCCGTGCTGCGTACGTTGCGCCGGAGCCGGTCGAGGTCGACGCGGAGGTACGGCGTGGTCGGCGCGCTCGCCACCTTCGGCTCAGAACTCCTCGTGGCTGTCGGGGTCGCCGCCGAACAGCCGGCCGTCCGGCCGGGCGAGAGCCGTGATCGCGGCGACCTCGTCGTCGGTGAGCTCGAAGCCGTCGAGGTCGAGGTTCTCGCGCTGCCGGGACGGGGTCGCGGACTTCGGGATCGGCAGGGTGCCGAGCTGGAGCTGCCAGCGCAGCACCACCTGGCCGGGCGAGACGCCGTGCGCCTCGGCGGCCGCCCTGACCACTGGCTCTGCGAACGGCGCCTGCCGCTTGCCCATCGGGCTCCACGACTCGGTGAGCACGCCGAGCTCGGCGTCGACGTCGCGCATCTCCACCTGCGGGAAGTACGGGTGCAGCTCGATCTGGTTGAGCACCGGCGTCACGCCGGTGTCTCCGATGACCCTCTCCAGATGCGCCCGGGTGAAGTTGGAGACGCCCGGCGACCGCACCAGGCCGTCGTCCCTCAGCTGCACCAGCGCCCGCCAGGTCTCGTGGTACTTCTCCTGCGCCGGGTTCGGCCAGTGGATGAGGTGCACGTCGATCCGGTCCAGGCCCAGCCGCTCCAGGGACTCGCGGGTGCTGGTGATCGCGTCGTCGTACGCGTGGTGCCGGCCGGGGATCTTGCTGGTCACGACGATCTCGTCCCGGGGCACACCGGAACGCCGGATCGCCTCGCCGACCTCGACCTCGTTGCCGTAGTTCACGGCGGTGTCGATCAGCCGGTAGCCGTTCTCGAGCGCACTCGTCACGGCCGCGATCGCTGCCTCGCCGCGCAGGCCGGCGGTGCCGAAGCCGATCGGCGGCATGGTGGTGCCGTCGTTGAGCTGGCGTGGGGTGGTCGCAAGGCTCATGCGAGCACGGTATCCATGTAGCGATGACCACTCTCGAGCCGGACTGCGCGCAGTGCGTCGGCCTGTGCTGCGTCGCCCTGCCGTTCCGGCCCTCGCACGGCTTCGCCTTCGCCAAGGACGCCGGCGAGCCCTGCCGCCACCTCGACGACGCCTACCGGTGCTCCATCCACGCGTCGCTGCGCGAGTCGGGCATGGGCGGCTGCACCACCTACGAGTGCTTCGGCGCCGGGCAGCACGTCACCCAGGTCGTCTACGCCGGCGCGACCTGGCGGGGCAGCGCCGACGGTGGTGCCGAGATGTTCGCCGTCTTCGCGGTGGTCCAGCGGCTGCACGAGATGCTGGTGCTGCTCGACCAGGCCTCCGCGCTGGCGCCCAGCCCGGAGCTGACCCGGTTGCGGGAGCGGGTCTCCCGTCGCACCTCGGGGCGTCCCGAGGACATCCTCGACACCGAGCTCGACCGGCTGGCCGTGCTGGTCGGCGAGGCCCTGCGCGGGGTGAGCCGCTCGGTCCGCGGCGACGGGCCGTCGTACGCCGGGCACGACCTGGTCGGCCAGGACCTCCGGGCCCACGACCTGGGCCGCGCCGACCTCCGCGGTGCGGTGCTGATCGCCGCGGACCTGCGGGACGTCGTCCTCGACCGCACCGATCTTCTCGGCGCCGACCTCCGCGACTGCGACCTCTCCGGCGCCGACCTCTCGACCGCGCTGTTCCTCACCCAGCCCCAGCTCAACTCGGCTCGGGGGAGTGCGGCCACCCTGTTGCCATCCCACCTGCGGCGGCCTCCCGCCTGGCCCACGGGCTAGTCCCTACGCTGCTGCCCTGCTGCCCTGAGGGCCGGAGTCGTCGGGGACGGCGGTGTGGTGCGGATCGCCGGCGGAGCGCTCTCGCTCCTTCATCTCTGCCTCGTAGAGGTGTCGCTTGCCCTCGACGAGCTGGTCGCGTGCCTCGCGCTCGAGGTCGCGGAACGGCGTCCAGTAGGTGTCGTCGTACTCCTCCACGAGCTGGAAGGTCCAGCGGCCGTGGAGGACGTTGCGACCGACGAGCTCGGTGTCGATCCGGTCCGCCAGCTGCTCGTGGCCGGCCTTGCGCAGCAGGTCGACCGCCTCGCCGAGAGTCCGGTCGGCGGTGCCGGAGTGGCGGTGGAAGGCGTACAGGTGGCCGCGGCACACCTCGACCGCCTCCAGGGCCTCTGACAGCCGGCCCAGTGCTTCGACGGTCGCGTCGGTGACCCCGTCGGGGCGCACGTGCTCGGGCAGGGGACGGTCGGTCATGGAGGAGAGGTACCCGTGGGTACCGTCGAGACCATGCAGCTGGGCGTGCACTACGCGAACTTCACCCACCCCGACTGGGAGCACCGCCTGGCCGACCGGCTCACCGAGACCGCGCAGGTCGCGGACCAGGGCGGAGCCGCCCAGTTCACGGTGATGGACCACTGGTTCCAGATGGAGACCCTCGGCGGCCCGCCGGAGCCGATGCTCGAGGGGTACACGACGCTCGGCTACCTGGCGGGGGTCACCGAGCGGCTGCGGCTGAGCCTTCTGGTCACCGGGGTCACCTACCGGCACCCGGGGCTGCTGGCCAAGACCGTCACCACCCTCGACGTGCTCTCGCGCGGACGGGCCATGCTCGGGATCGGTGCCGCGTGGTACGACCGCGAGCACGAGGGGCTCGGCGTGCCGTTCCCGTCGATGAGCGAGCGGTTCGAGCGGCTCGAGGAGACGCTCCAGGTGGTCCGGCAGATGTGGGCGGGTGATGAGGCGCCATACGCCGGGAAGCACTACCAGCTCGCCGAGCCGGTCAACGTGCCGCCGCCCGTGCAGAAGCCCCCGCCGATCATGATCGGCGGGAGCGGGGAGCGGAAGACGCTGCGGATGGTCGCCGAGTACGCCGACGCCTGCAACATCTTCGGCGGTCCGCCGGACGAGATCCGCCACAAGCTGGACGTGCTGCGCGGCCACTGCGACGACGTGGGCCGGGACTACGACGAGATCGAGAAGACCATGATCGGCGGCGGCGACCCGACGGAGGACCCCGACGGGTTCGTCGCCTCGATGGAGCCGTTCGCTGCCATGGGCATCTCGATGATCACGATGATGCCGGCCGGCGACGACCCGGTCGCCTGGACGACGGCCATGTGCGACCGCGTCGTGCCGAAGCTCGCCGAGGCTCTAGGTCAGGCAGCCAGGGCGGCGTACCGGCCCTCTTCCTCGAGCAGTGCCTCGTGGGTGCCGCGCTCGATCACCCGGCCGTGGTCGAGGACGACGATCTGGTCGGCGTCGCGGACGGTCGAGAGCCGGTGCGCGATGGTGATCGTGGTGCGGCCCTCGGACAGGGTGTCGAAGGCCTCCTGCACGGCGCGCTCGGTCTCGGTGTCCAGGGCGCTGGTCGCCTCGTCGAGGACGAGGATCCGCGGGTTGCGCAGCAGCGTCCGCGCGATGGCGATGCGCTGCTTCTCGCCACCGGAGAAGCGGTGTCCGCGCGAGCCGACCACGGTGTCGTAGCCGTCGGGCAGCGACGCGATCAGGTCGTGGATGCGCGCCGCGCGGGCGGCGGCGACGAGCTCGGCGTCGGTCGCATCCGGCCGGGCGTAGCGGAGGTTCTCGCGGACCGTCGTGTGCAGCAGGTAGGTCTCCTGGCTGACGATGCCGACGATCTCGGCGAGGTCGGCCAGCCGGATCCGGCGGACGTCGATGCCGTCGATCGTCACCGAGCCCGAGGTCGGGTCGTGCAGGCGGGCGACCAGCGCGCCGAGCGTGGTCTTGCCGGAGCCGGTCTCGCCGACGAGTGCCAGCGTGGTGCCGGCGGGTACGTCGAGGTCGACGTCACTGAGCGCGGGGACCTCCGCGTCGTCGTACGAGAAGCCGACGTGCTCGAACCGCACGTGGCCACGCACGGCCGCCGGGTCCAGGTCGACGGGATCGGTGGGCTCGTCGATGTCGACGGGGAGGTCGAGGTACTCGAAGACGCGCTGGAACAGCGCCAGCGAGCTGACCACCTGGACCCCGGTGTTGAGCAGCCCCATCAGCGGGCGGAACAGCTGGCCCTGGAGCGCGGTGAACGCGATCAGGGTGCCGATCGTCATGGTGCCGCGGGTCATCGGGCAGCCCGGCGCTGAGGTAGATCACCGCCGGGATCGCGGCGAACAGCACGCTCATCGACGCCATCCGCCAGCGGCCGGCCAGCGACGAGCGCAGCTCGAGGTCGATCAGCCGGGCGGAGGACTCGGTGAACCGGCGGACCAGCGTCGGGCCGGCGCCCATCGACTTGGCGAGCTGGATGCCGCTGATCGAGAGCCCCTCCTCGATGGTGACGTTGAGGTCGGCGAGCTCTCGCTGCTGCGCGGAGGTGATCTCGCGGCGCATCCGCGCGACCCGGCGGCTCAGCCAGATCGCGGGGGGCATGACGACCAGCGAGATCAGCGCGAGCCGCCAGGAGAGGACTGCCATCGCGACCGCGGTGGCCACCGTGGTGGTCAGGTTCGACGCGATCGAGGTAGCGGTCGAGGTCACGACGTTCTGCATGCCGCCGATGTCGTTGGTGATGCGCGACTGCACCTCGCCGGTGCGGGTCCGGGTGAAGAACGCGATGGACTGCCGCTGCAGGTGCCCGAAGACATCGGTGCGCAGCCCGTGCATGACGCGCTGGCCCATCTGGGTGTTGATCCAGGTCTGGAAGACGCCGAGGACCGACGTCACGGCAGCGATCACCACCATGCCGGCGGTGAGCAGCACCAGCAGATGCAGGTCCTGGTCGGGCAGCGCGACGTCGATGATCCCGCGGAGCAGGAACGGCGAGGCCAGGCCGACGATCGACGACGCGACGATGATCGCCACGACGCCGAGGACGGACCAGCGGTAGGGCGTGAACAGCCGCGCGATCCGGTGCAGCGAGACCTCGCGGGCCTGCTGCTTCTCGGCGGCGCTGGGCTTCTCGGGCACGCGGAGACGTCCGCGGCCCGGCGTGGGAGTGGTGGTGGAGTCCATGGGGACCTCCTCGGAAGAGAATGTGGGAGGTAATTGCTGAGGTTACCTCATCATGAGGTTACAACAACAATTCTTGCTAGTCTGTTCCCGTGACCGACGACGTGCCTGCCGACTCCCTCGGGGAGGCCTTCGGCGCCGTGGCCCGACGGCTGCGGATGGCCTCCATGGCCGCGCTGGCGCAGTACGACGTCACGCCGTCCCAGGTGCGGGCGATCCGGGTGCTGGCCACCCAGGACAGCGGGGGAGTGCGCTCGAAGGAGCTGGCCGAGCACCTTCGGATCGCGCCGCGGTCGACGACCGAGGTGGTGGACGCCCTCGAGGAGAAGGGGCTGGTCACCCGCTCGCCCGACCCGGGGGACCGCCGGGCCACCCTGGTCTCGCTCACCGACCGCGGGCGCGCGCTGGCCGAGGAGGTGCGCCGGACCAGGGGAGTGGCGTCGGAGCAGCTGCTCGAGCGGCTCACCCAGACCGACCGCGAGGACCTGGCCCGGATCCTGGGCAAGCTGCAGGACTAGGGGGTGCCCTGGCCCAGTCTCGCCACGGCCCGCTCGAGGCGGGCGCGCCGGGTGTCGGGGTCGCGGGCCGTCACCAGGTCGAGCACCACGGCGTACTGCTCGGTGCGGCCCAGCGCGTCGTACGCCGCTGCGGCGGCCGGGTCGGCGTCCAGCGCTGCATGGAGGTCGTCGGGGACGGTGAACTCCTTCTGCGAGACGTACGCCGCCTCCCAGCGTCCGTCCGCCTGGGCCGCCTCGACCTCGGCGATCCCGGGCTGGCGCATCCGCCCGGCGTCCGTGAGCTCCGCGACCTTGCGCACGTTGACCTGCGACCACCGGCTGCGCGGCCGGCGAGGGACGTACTTCTGGAGGTACCAGTCGTCGTCGAGCCCACGTCGCTGCCCGGAGATCCAGCCCCAGCACAGCCCGACGTCGACGGCCTCGTCGCTGGTCATGGAGGGGATGCCGGACGAGGCCTTGGCCAGCTTGAGCCAGACCCCGGCCGGCTCTCCGTGGTGCTCGGCCAGCCAGGCGTCGAACTCGTCGGCGTCGCGGAACGGCCGGATCTCGGCGCCGTCCTGGCCGGGCTTCGCCATGGATCGAGGCTAGGTCACCGCGCGGCCACTCAGCATGGCCACCAGCTCGCCCGCGGTGGCGTGGAGAGGGGACCCCTCGCCGTGCTCCCATCCGAGGTCCGTGGCCCTCAGTGCCCGGTCGCAGATATCGGCGCCGAACTGCGTCCGGTCGCCCGGCGAGACCAGTCCGTCGAGGACCAGCTGCGTGGCCTCGTCCCCGGCCGCGCGGCCGAGCCCTAGGGGCAGCGTCACGTCGAGGCCGTGGATGACGACGTGGCTGATCGACCCGACCCATCCGCCGCCAGGTTGCTCGAATGCGGCAAGGCGGTCGCTGCGCAGGTCATCGAGCAACGCGGCGGGCGGCAACGCGGCGTCGCGTTCGGCGATCCGGTCGGACATCACCTGGAAGTCGAAGCCGTCGGCAGCAAGCTCGGCACCGAAGCGCTCCGCGTCGTACCGCGCCGCCATCGTGAGGTGCGCGACGACGTGCCGAACGGTCCATCCCTCGCACAGTGACGGCTGCGCCCAGCTCGCCTCGTCGAGGGGAGCGAGGGCGGACGCCAGGCCGTTGAGCTCGGCGGCGAGGAGGGGCTGGAGATCGCTCACGACAGCTCCTGGGTGAGCCGCACCTGATTGCCGGACGGGTCGCGGAACCCGGCGTCGATGCCGTACGGCCGCCGCTCGGGCGGCTCGGTGAACTCGACCCCGCGATCGCTGAACTCCCGGAAGTCCCGCTCGACGTCGTCGGTCACCAGGAAGACGGCGCCGGCCAGGCCCTGGCTCATCGCCGCACGTACGACGCCGGTCTGGGCTTTGGTCAGGACTGGTGGCTCGGGCACCGCCATCAGGACCAGCTCGACGTCTGGCTGGCCCGGAGGACCCACCGTCAGCCAGCGGAACGAGCCGAGCTCGGGGAAGGTGGCGTCGGCGCGCAGCTCGAAACCGACCTTCGCCGTCCAGAACTCGAGCGCGACGTCCTGGTCGTGCACCCACAGGTTGACGGTCGAGATCCTCAGCACGCCCCGAATCTAGGCGGGCGGCGGCGTCGGGTCTTCTCGAAAACTGCGCTTTTGCGGACGGCCGTGCGCGCGGACCACGCACTCGGGCAGCGGCACCCGGTCCGCGGCAGCAGGGAAGGCCTCGCGGTAGGCAGTCGGCGAGCGGCCGTAGGTGCGGGTGAACGACGAAGTGAAGCTGCCGAGACTGGAGTGGCCGACCTCGGCACAGATCCGGGCGACCGAATGGTCGGTGTTGCGCAGCAGGGCAGCCGCTCGCTCGAGCCGGCGGGTGAGGAGGTAGCCGTGCGGAGTCACTCCGAACGCGTCGCGGAACCTGCGACTGAAGTGCGCCGGGCTCAGGCCGGCCGCGCGGGCGAGGTCGGCCACCTCCAGAGACTCGGTGTAGGAGCGGTCCGCCAAGTCGCGGGCCCGAAGGAGGTGCCGCTCGACCGGGGTCAACGGTCCCATTACGTTCCCGCCGATGCCGGATGTGTGCGCCAGCCTGCCGACTGCCATGGCGCCACTCTCGTACATCCCCCTCCGTGGTCGCCACCGGCACCTTGGGGCGCGGGGGGCTGCGGAGAGCAGGCAACCTGGGGCGTGGGCCGGGGACCGATGCAGGTTGTTGGCTCACCGCCCGACGGGGTAGAACGACGCCCGCAACCGGCTCGCGCGCCGTCGCGGGCGCCGATCGCGGTCCAGGGCGAGCAGGGCCGCGCCGACGATCGGTGGCGCCTCGACCACCCGCGCGACGGCGAGCGGCGCCTGGTCAGCGAGCAGCCGGGTGATCTCGTCGATCAGCAGCGCGGTGGCCAGCGGTCAGACGCCGCCGCCCAGCACCACGTCGATCGGCTCCGACAGCGCGTCGAGGCGGCGGATCGCGGTGGCCGCCAGCGCGACGACCTCGTCGGCCTGGCGTCGCACGATGTCGACGGCGATCGCGTCGCCGCCCTCGGCGACGGAGAAGAGCACGGGCGTCAGCTCCATGCACCGCTCCTCGGGCAAGGCGCCGAGGTGGACCGCTTCGATCAGGTCGGCCATCGACGAGAGCCCGAAGTGCTTGGGGAGCGCGGTGCGCAGCGCGGTGTCGGAGCCCCGCCCGTCCTCGGCCCGGGCCGCCCACCACATCGCCTCCTGCCACAGGTGGCCACCGCCGCCCCAGTCGCCGGAGATGTGCCCGACCGCGGCGAACCGCACCGTCCTGCCGTCCTCCCGCACGCCGGTGCAGTTGATCCCGGCGCCGCAGACCACCGCCACGCCGCGTACGGAGTCCAGGCCGGCGCGGAGCAGGGCGAAGGTGTCGTTGACGACCTCGTACGACGGCGCCCAGCCGGCCTCGCCGATCGCGGCCTCGAGGGCCTCGTGCTCGACCGGGAGGTCCGCGTTGGCCAGGCACGCCGCCACGTGGCGCACCTCGACCGAGCCGGCTCGCGACAGCGCTTCCGCGACCGCGGGCGCGATCGACGCGACCGCGGCGGCGGCGCCCACGCGGTGCGGCCGGAACGGCCCGCCCCGGGCGCTCCCCAGCAGCTCGCCGTCCGCCGAGACCACGCAGACGTCGGTCTTGCTGTTCCCGGCGTCGATGGCGAGGATCCCCGCGACGGCACCGTCGATCAGGCCCACGGCAGGTGCTCCTTGTTGTGGGCGAGCAGCCGGTCGGTGAGCCCGTCCGCGATCGCCGCCTGCCCGACCAGCGGGTGGGCGAGCAACGCCTCGAAGACCCGTTGCCTTCCGCCGTGGAGCGCGGCGTCCAGGGCCAGGTGCTCGTACGCCGTCACGTGCCCGACCAGGCCGGCGTACAGGGGCTCGAGCGGATCCAGCTCGAGGGCCCGCACCCCGGTGCGGTCGACGCGGGCGGGCACCTCGATGACCGCGTCGTCGGGGAGGAAGGGAAACGTGTCGCCGTTGCGCAGGTTCACCACGTGCGTCGACGTCGGTCCGTCACCCAGCAGCCCCGCGGCCAGCTGCACCGCGGCCTCGGAGTAGAAGGCGCCGCCTCGCTGCGCCAGCAGCTCCGGCTTCTCGTCGAGCGCCGGGTCGGCGTACAGCTCCAGCAGCCTCCGCTCGATCTCGGCCACCTCCGCGGCCCGCGACGGTGCCGCGAGCTGCTCGCGGACCACCTCGTCGTGGGCGTAGAAGTAGCGCAGGTAGTAGGACGGCACCACGCCCAGTGAGAGCAGCAGCTCGGCCGGCAGCCCGACCGACGAGGCGATCTCCTCGACGTGCGACTCGAGGAGCTCCGGGAGCCGGTCCACGCCGTTCACCCACGCGGCCCGCTCCCACGTCAGGTGGTTGAGCCCGACGTGGTCGAGCTCCAGCGACTCCGGAGGTACGCCGAGCGAGGCGGCGAAGCGCCGCTGGAACCCGATCGCCACGTTGCACAGCCCGACCGCGCGGTGCCCCGCCTGGAGGAGTGCTCGGGTCACGATGCCGACCGGGTTGGTGAAGTCGATGATCCACGCGTCCGGTGCCGCCTTGGTGACCTGCTCGGCGATGTCGAGCACGACAGGGACCGTCCGCAGCGCCTTGGCCAGGCCGCCCGCGCCGGTCGTCTCCTGCCCGACGCAGCCGCACTCCAACGGCCAGGTCTCGTCCTGGTTGCGTGCGGCCTGGCCGCCGACCCGCAGCTGGAGCAGCACCGCGTCCACGCCGTCGAGCGCGGGCTCGAGGGTCGTCGACGTGACGAGCTGTCCCGGGTGGCCCAGCCGCGCGAGGATCCGCCGCCCGACGCCCGCGACCAGCTCGAGCCGCTCGGACGACGGGTCGACGAGCACCAGCTCGTCGACGGGCAGCACGTCCCGAAGCCGGCCGAGCCCGTCCACGAGCTCGGGTGTGTACGTCGACCCGCCGCCGACGACCGCGATCTTCACAGCAGCTTCATCCCTTGACCCCTGTCAGCGTGACGCCCTCGATGAAGGCCTTCTGGGCCAGGAAGAAGAGCGCGATCACCGGTGCCATCACCAGCAGGGTGGCAGCCATGGTGAAGTTCCAGTTGGTGTGGTGGGCGCTCTTGAACGTGCTCAGTCCATAGCTGAGGGTCCAGGCGCCCGGGTTCTCGCTGGTGTAGATCTGCGGCCCGAAGTAGTCGTTCCAGCAGTAGAAGAACTGGAACAGCGCCACGGCGGCGATGGCCGGACGGCACATCGGGAGCACCACGCGCCACAGCACCTGGAGCTCACCGGCCCCGTCGACCTTGGCGGCGTCCATGTACTCCCGCGGCACGGTGACCAGGAACTGCCTCAGCAGGAAGATCGAGAAGGCGTCGCCGAAGCCCAGCGGCACGATCAGGGGCCAGAGCGTGCCGGTGAGGTGCAGCTGCTTCCCCCAGACCAGGTACATCGGGATGATCACCACCTGCGGCGGCAGCATCATCGTGGCGATCACCATCATCATCGCCAGCTGCCGGCCCCGGAACCGGAAGTGGGCGAGGGCGTAGGCGACCGGGATGCTCGAGACCAGGGTCAGCACAGTGCCGGCCACGGCGTACACGAGAGTGTTGCGCCACCAGGTCGAGAAGCCCGGGGTGTGCCAGACGTCGACCAGGTTGTGCCACTGGAAGGGGTTCGGCCAGTACTCCCGCGTCAGCGACTGCTCGTCGGTCATCACGGCGGTGAGGACCACGAACACGAAAGGCAGGACGAACATGAACGCGGCCGCAATTGCGAGCGCGTGCACCGCCACCCACTCGAGCGACGTGCGCGACTTCGGCGTCATGTGTCGCTGCCCCCGAGGAAGACGCTGCCGCGTCGCATCAGCACCGCGGCGAAGGCCATGCTGAGGCCGAACAGCACGAGCGCGACCACGCACGCGGCGCCGATGTCGAAGCGCTGGAAGCCGAGGTTGTAGACGAGCTGGGGCAGCGTGAGCGTCGACTTGTCCGGATAGCCGGGCTCGAACTGCTGCCCGGAACCCTGGATGTGCCCGCTGGCGACCTCACCCGCCACGATCGGCTGCGTGTAGTACTGCATCGTTGCGATCACGCCGGTCACGACCGCGAAGCCGATGATCGGCTGCAGGTGGGGGAGGGTCACGTAGCGGAACCGGCCGACCGCACCGGCACCGTCCAGGTCGGCCGCCTCGTAGAGCTCCTTCGGCACGTCGAGGAGCGAGGCCATGAAGATGACCATCAGGTCGCCGATGCCCCACAGCGCCAGCAGCGTGAGCGCCGGCTTCGACCACGCCGGGTCGTTGAACCACCCGGGCTCGGGCAGGCCCAGCCGGCCCAGGATCGTGTTGACCGGCCCGGTGCCGGGGTTGAGCAGGAAGACGAACGCGAGGGTGCCGGCCACCGGCGGGGCGAGGTACGGCGCGTAGAGCAAGGTGCGCAGCAGCCCGGCACCTCGCTTGATCTTGATGACGAGCATGCCGACGGCGACGCCGAAGATCACCCGCAGCGTGACCATCACCAGGACGAACCACGCCGTGTTGCGCAGGGCCGGCCAGAAGAACGGGTAGTCCTGGAAGACGAACTTCCAGTTCTGCAGACCGTTGAACGTCGGCGGGCTGAACCCGTTGTAGTGCGTGAACGAGAAGTAGGCCGTCGAGACCAACGGGTAGACGAAGAACAGCCCGGTGCCGAGCAGCCAGGGCGACAGGAACGCGAGGTTGCGCAGCGTCTCCCGGCGACGCCTGCTCCGCGCCGTGACCGGGCGGGGCCCGGCGCGGCGCGGCGCAGCTGTGGTGGTCGTGCTCACGGATGGCTCGGCCTGTCTACTGGCTCTGGGTCTTGCTCTCGGTCACCGGCGCTCGCTCACTTGCTCTGGTCGATGTCGGTGTCGATCTGCTCCGCCGCCTCGCCCAACCCGGCCTGCAGGTCGTCCTGCTTGCCCGACTCGTAGGCGTAGCCGACGTCCTGCAGCGTGAGCTGGTAGGCGCCGCCGTTCGGGCTGGCCGGCGTCGTGTTGCTGCCGGGGTTGGAGGCGATGCCGATGAAGGTCTGCATCGCCGGGTCCTGGCTGACGTCCGGCGAGGCCAGCGCGCCCAGCGTCGAGGGCACGTTGTGGATCGCGTTGGCGAAGTCCACGACCGCCTTGGTGTCGGTGGTCAGGAACTGCACGAACCGCCACGCGGCGTTCTGCTTCTGGCTGGTGCTCGCGATGCCGACGATGGTGCCGGTGATGTAGCCCTTGCCGTAGCTGTCCGCCTGGTCGTCGGGGACCGGGAACGGCGCGACCCCGAAGTTCAGGTCCGGGGCGTCGGCCTCGATCATGCCCGCCCGCCACTCGCCGTCGATCGCCATCGCGACCTGGCCGGTCATGAACGGGTTCTTGGCGCCGAACTCGTCACCGAACGTGGAGCGGTACTTCTCGAGCTTGTCGTAGCCGCCGAGCTTGTCGACCAGCCCCTTCTGCCACTCCATGGCCTGCGCGAAGGTGGGGTCGTCCGCGACGTTGGACTTCCCGTCGTCGGTGAAGTAGGTCGGCGACCACTGCGCAGCGAAGTGCGTGATCGACGACTCGTAGCCGTGGTAGTTCGGCATGAAGCCGAGCTCGGAGTAGCTGTCCCCGTCGCTCTTGGTGAGCTTCACGGCGTCCGCGTCGAACTCCGACATGGTCTTGGGCGGCTCGGTGATGCCGGCCGCGGCGAACGCGTCCTTGTTGTAGTAGAGGCCGTAGGCGTCGCTCAGCAGCGGCAACGCGCACTGGTTGCCCTCGTACTGCGTGTACTCCAGCTGCGCCGGCGGGAAGGTCTCGGTGGGGTCGATGCCGGACTCCTCCATGAAGGGCGTCAGGTCGGCGAAGGCACCCGAGGTGCAGAACTGCCCGACGTTGTCGGTGGTGAACGACGAGACGACGTCGGGCGCGGAGGAGCCGCCGGCGCGCAGCGCCTGGTTGATCTTGTCGTCGGTGATGTTGCCGACGACCTTCACGTGGATGTTCGGGTTGGCCTCCTCGAAGGCGTCGATCGTCTGCTGGATCGCCGCGACCTCGCTGTCCGCGCTCCAGCCGTGCCAGAACGTGATCGTGACGTCCGCGTCCGGGTCGTCGTTGGTGCCGCCCTCGGAGGAGCCGGTGCAGGCGGTGACCGCGAGCGGCAGCGCGAGCGCGACCGTCAGCTGCCGCCACGCGGCGACGGGTCGAATCTGGTCATGGTTCTCTCCTGGTGATGGGCCGGGCCGAGCTGGATGCGGTGCGGCGTTGGACTGGTGTCGAAGACCTCGTTGCGGGTGGCGGCGAGGGCGGTCTGCAGGGCTCCGGCCAGCACCGGGTTCTCGGTGACGCCGGCCAGCTCCAGGCGGGGCCGGGTCAGCGCCAGCGAGCCGACCTCGTCGGCGATCTGGTCGCGCAGGCGCGTGCCGCCGGCGGTCAGCACGCCGCCGGCGAGGACGACCAACGACGGGTCGACCACCGAGACCACGGCCGCGATGCCGAGCGCGAACCGCTCCGCGAGCGTGGCCAGCAGCTCGTCGCCCGCCCCGGGTGTCGTCAGTGCCTTGGCGACGGCGGCCTGGGGCGTGGTCGCGCGCAGCCCGTGCGAGCGGGCCAGGGCGAGCACCGAGCGGCCACCGGCCAGCTCCTGGAAGCCGCCGGCGTTGCCGCGGCGTACGTCGCGGACCAGCGGGGTGCCGGGGAGCGGCAGGAAGCCGACCTCTCCCGCACCGCCGGTGGCACCGCCGTGGACGCGGCCGTCGATGACGATGGCGGCGCCCATCCCTTCGTCCGCCCACAGGAGGACGAAGTCCTGGACCCCCGTGGCCAGCCCCGAGCGCATCTCGGCGATCGCGGCGAGGTTGACGTCGTTGGCGACCTCGAGCGGCGTGCCGACCGCCTCGGTGAGCCGGTCGAGCAGGTGCGGGTCGTGCCAGCCGGGCAGGTGCCGGGCGTAGCGCAGCTGCCGGTTCGCCGGGTCGAACGCGCCCGGCGTGCCGATGGCGAGCCGGTGCAGCCGGTGCCGGTCGATCCCGGCCGAGGCGGCGGCGCCGTCGAGCGCGTGCAGCACGTGGTCGACCGCGTCGGTGCCGGCCTTGCGCGGGGTCTTCAGCTCGTAGTCGCCGATGGTGCGGCCGGTGATGTCGGCAACCGCCGCGAGGATCCGGGTCGGGGTGACGTCGAGGGCGGCGACGTACGCCGCGTCCGGGTTGACGGCGTAGAGCTGGGCGCGCGGCCCGGGCCCGCCGCGGGTGTTGCCGCTGGTGATCACCAGCCCGGCACTGGGCGAGCCGGGTGAGCAGCTGCGCGGCCGTCGGCTTGGACAGCCCGGTCAGCTCGCCGAGCTGGGTGCGCGACAGCGGGCCGTGCTCGAGGAGCAGGTCGAGTGCGGCGCGGTCGTTGATGCCGCGGAGCAGGCTGGGGGTGCCGGGGTTCACTTCTGCTCCCTGCTCTTCGGGCCGAGGCTGAGCTGGGCCGCGCCGGCGAGGATCGCGGCGGCGGTCATGTCGAGGGCGGGCTCGTCGGTCTGCCACGCGCGCACGTCGTCGACGTACCGGCTGCCCTGTCCGTCGAAGGCGGCGTAGCGGGCCCGCGAGCAGTGCCGCATCCCGTCCTGGAAGCCGCCGAGCCCGCCCTCGAAGTTGCCGGCCCCGTTGGGCCCGTTGACCACGGCGCCGAGGTCGGGCGCGTCGGCGAGGTTGGCGACCTGGTGCTGCATGCACCGCGGGTACGACGAACCGATGCCCACCATCGCGCTGACGCCCCACGGGTTGCCGCCCAGCAGCCAGGTACGGACCCGGGTGGCGAAGCTCCGGAAGCGGTGGCTGCCGGTGAGCCGCTCGTAGAGCGCCGCGCTGGCGACCAGGCCGAAGCTGTGGCTGTTGGCGTCGAACTCGGTGACGTCGACCGGTGCGCCGAACGCGTCGTGCCGCGCCTGGCGGACGCCGGTCTGGAGCTGGCGGGCCAGATCCTTGGTCAGCTGTCGGCGGGTGACCTCGAGGTTGCCGTGCGGCACCTCGGCCATGGCGTCGGCGAGGCTCGCGTGGGCGAGGGCGCCGACGTCGTAGAGGTTGAGGGTGTCGCCGGAGCGGAGCTTGAGGTACCGCTTCGCCCAGTGCGCGGAGCTGGCGAGGTACGGCGCGGCGGCGAGGCCGAGCCGCTGGGCGGCACGGGCGATCTCGGCGCCGCCGAGCTCCATGTCGTCCTGCCACACCGACTCCGGGTAGAACGCGTGGGGGAGTGCGGTGACCAGCGGCTTCGGGGGAGCGGTGGTGGCGGCTCGGGCATAGAGCCCCTGCGCCTTGCCCAGCAGCGCCAGCGCCTTGACCGGGTCGGCCTCCTGCTGGGACGCGAGGGCGAACGCCGCCGAGACCCGGCCGGCGAGGTTCGGGCTGATCGGCTGCCCGGCGGGCGCGGCGTCGAGGACCGGCCGGTGCGCGACGTACCGGTGCAGCGGGTCGGTGTCGTGGTCGTCGGCCTCGGGCAGCCGCCACCCGTCGTGGTCACCGATGAAGGTGCCCTGCTTGTTGCCCGAGCCGAGACCGACCTGCAGGTGCAGCGTGAGGGACGACTCGTCCCACATCTTGTCCAGCCAGGTGAGGCCGTAGCGCGCCTCGTCGAGGAGGCTCTGCGGCGCGCGGGCGCCGAGCAGCCGTGCGCTGGTGAACAGCACCACGTCGTTGTACGCCGAGGAGTGGGTGAACTTGAGGTAGTCGCCGGCGTCCGCCCAGCCGCCCTCGACATCGACCGGTCCGCCGATCCTCGTGAGGTCCGGATCGGTGATCAGGTCCTCGCCCCGCACCATGTGGGGCCAGGCGTAGACGTCGGCCGCCAGGTCGTTGAGGTGCGCGGGCTTCCGGCCCAGCGGACCGGCGACCTGCTCGTCGCCGTCGCGCTGGTTCTGGTCGAACCGCACGCCGTAGTCGACCAGCGGTCCGTACAGGTCGCGGGCGCTCGAGATCCGGAAGGACGGCGAGGCGACGCGGACCGCACCTGTCGTGACGACCCGATAGCGGCCCTTCGCACGCACGCCGGAGAGGTCCAGCAGGTAGACGTGTGGGAACCGGTTGCTCCACGTGCCCGCCGCACCGCTGGGAACGGTGCCACGGAGGAAGACCCGCCCCTGCTTGCCGACCACGGTGAAGGTGGTGTGCCCGAGCGGGCGCGAGGCCATCAGCATCGCTGTCTTGGTCTCGCGCGGCAGCCAGCCCTGCTGGTTGACCCGCAGCTCGGCCCGTACGCGGGGCGGTGACGCGGCGGATGCCGGGACGACCGGCACCAGGGCGAGCAGCGCCGCAACAAGTGCGAGCGCCAGACCTCGAACCCCTTGTGTCATCATCCCACCAATAGATAGGAAACTTTCCTATTGGTGGGAGATACTGGCAAAGGGGCCCCGGCTCCGCAAGAGCTCCTCGCTCGGGCAGACCAGGAGGTGCACATGGACGTGGTCGTGTTCGACGACGCGGAGGCCGTCGGCGCACATGTCGCAGAGCTCGTTCTCGCGCTCTGTTGAGCGGGATCCGGCGCTCGTGCTGGGCGTCGCGACCGGTGCCACACCGCTTGCCGGTCTACCGAGCGCTGGCCCGGGGGAGCGCGGACTTCTCCGCCGTGCGGGTGGTGGCGCTGGACGAGTACGTCGGGCTGCCGGCCGGGCACCCGGCGTCGTTCGCGGCGTACGTCGAGCGCGAGATCGCCGTCCCGCTGGGGCTCCCGCCGGAGCACGTCGTGGTGCCGCGGGGGAGTGGCGGCGCCGAGCTCGAGCGCGGATCGCGCGAGCTGGGCGGGGTCGACCTCCAGCTGCTCGGCATCGGCCGCAACGGGCACCTGGCCTTCAACGAGCCCGGGTCGCCGCTGGACTCCCGCAGCCGGGTGGTGGCGCTCAGCGAGACGACGCGGCGGGACAACGCGGCGTCCTTCGGCGACGAGCCGGTGCCGACGCACGCGCTCACCCAGGGGCTCGGCACCATCCTCGAGGCGCGGCACCTCGTGCTGCTCGCCACCGGCGAGGCCAAGGCGGAGGCCGTCGCCGCAGCGCTCACCGGCCCGGTGACGCCGGACTGCCCGGCGTCGGTCGTGCAGCGGCACCCGCAGGTCACCGTGGTGCTGGACCGCGGCGGCGGCGTCAGTCCTCCAGCGGCGGGGGAGCTCGACGGCGCGGAGCGCGAGCGCGTCCACCATCCACAGCTGTAGCGCCCGCACCTGCTCGGCGTCGAGGCCGGCGATGTCGCTCAGCCACACCCGGGTCTCGATGCCGCAGACGCTGCGCAGCGCGACCGCCAGCTGATGGACGCGCGTCGTCGCCGAGCCGCTCGCGGAGGGGTTCGAGTGCCTCCTCGAACCACGGGATCACCCGACCCTGACGGAGTGGGAGGTCGTGCGGTGCGTCGCCGAGCGAGAGCCGGAGCATGGTCCGCTGCAGGTGCTCGGTCTCCGCGATGCGGTCGACCACGGCCGGCAGCGACAGCAGCGACCCGATCGAGGGGCTCCGCGGGCGCCGGGTCCGGGAGCATCGACGCGCGGGCCGTCTCCGGGAACGCCGCGGCCAGCAGCTCCGCCTGCGACGCGAAGTAGCGGTAGGCGGTGGTGCGGGAGATGCCGGCCGCTTCGGCGGCCTCCTCGACGCGCGGGGTGTCTCCGCCCTCCATCAGCGTCCATGCGGCCGCCAGCAGCTGGTCGCGAGTGCGCCGCTTCTGCTGGGTGCGCCCCGCCTCCACGTAGTCCCTTGACATGGCATTCATGGTATGACAGTTTCATGATGGGACGCCAGTCCCACGAAGGAAGCGGGTGGCGAACATGAACAGTGTCGAGACGACCAGGGCAGCAGTGGTCCGGCACGCCGGCGAAGGAGAGCAGTGCTGGTTCTTCGGTGGCGGCGTCTGGACGTGGAAGGTGAGCGAGGCCGACAGCGGCGGGGGACTGAGCGTCGTCGAGGTCACCATGGATCGCGACAAGATGACTCCGTTGCACACGCACCCGATCCCGGAGTCGCTGTGGGTGCTGGCGGGGGAGCTGATCTATCACATCGACGGCGAGGACATCGCCCTCGGACAGGATGACTTCGTCCTGGTCCCTGCCGGGATCGCCCACGCGTTCAAGGTGGTCAGCGATGAGGCCCGGGTCCTGGCCATCCAGCCGTCGACCGCCTGCGAGCCGTTCTACCGTGGCGCCAGCGAGCCGCTCGAGGGCTCGGCCCGCGAGACCGACTTCGGACGCATCGCGGAGAGCGGCCGGCTGAACGGCGGCATCGAGATCCTGGGTCCGCCGCCGTTCTGAGCCGCTCGTCCGTCAGACGGGCGGCTCCCAGAACTCCGGGATCGCGCCCTGCGGACGGCCCAGCTCGACTCGCAGCTCGCTCATCGATCCAGCCTCGCACGTCAGCGATCCGGGACACTGGGTACGGTCCGGTCGTGAGTGACGAGCAGCGGGTCGTCAGCGCCAGCCGGGTGGTCGAGGTCTCTGCGGAGGTGCTCTTCGAGCTGATCGCCGACCCGTCCCGGCAGCCGTCGTGGGACGGCAACGGCAACCTCGCGACGGCCGAGCCCGGCCAGCGGGTGCGCGCGGTCGGCGACGTGTTCACCATGACGCTGACCGGGGGACAGGTGCGGCAGAACCACGTCGTCGAGTTCGACGAGGGCCGCAGGATCGCCTGGCGGCCCGCCGAGGTCGACGCCGATCCGCCTGGGCACCTGTGGCGGTGGGAGCTCGAGCCGCGTGACGACGGCAGCACGCTGGTGACGCACACCTACGACTGGACGCAGCTCACCGACGAGACCCGGTTCCGGCGCGCCCGGGCCACGCTGCCCGACAACCTGATGGCCTCGCTGGACGGGCTGGCCGACGCCGCACAGCAGGACGCGATGGGCCTCCCGGCCCTGTTCGCCGGCGTCTCGGTGGCCGACTACGCCGCGGCCCAGCAGTGGTACGAACGCCTGTTCGGACAGCCGGCGACGTTCCACCCGAACGACGAGGAGTCGGTCTGGGAGGTCGCGCCCGGGCGGTCGGTCTACGTCCAGGACCGCCCGGAGCACGCCGGCCACGCCCTGGTGACGCTGTTCGTGGACGACCTCGCCGACCGGGTCGCGGCGATCACCGAGCGCGGCCTCGAGCCGCACCTCGACGAGACCTACGACAACGGGGTGCGCAAGGTGACCTACCGCGACCCCGAGGGCAACGAGATCGGCTTCGGTGGGGAAGGGGCCGTCGGGCTGAACCCGCCCGTCAGCTCCTGTGTTCGTGCAGGGTGGGCCGGTAGATGAGCTCCTGGGTGTGGCCGTCGAGCGTCCGGCTCTCGATCAGCTCGAGGTCGAGGTCGGGAGCACCCTGGAAGATCGGGTCCGTCCCGGTCTGACCGGTGAGCACCGGGAAGAGCGTCACCTGGACGCGGTCGACCAGACCGGCGGCCAGCAGCGCCCGGTTCAGCGACAGGCTGCCGTGCGAGCGCAACGGAACCTCGGACTCCTGCTTGAGCCGGGTGACGACGTCGACGGCGTCGCCGCTCACGACGGTCGCGTCCGGCCAGTCGAGGGGTTCCTCCAGGGTGGTCGACACGATCGTTGCGGGCAGGTTCCTCATCCGGCTGACCCAGGGGTCGCGCACCTCGGACTCCTCGGTGCTCGAGGCCAGCATCTCCACGAACTGCCGGAAGGTGTTGGCCCCGAAGACCATCCGCTGGTCCTGGTCGTGCAGGGCGAGGCGGCGGTCGAGCAGCTCGGGACCCTGTTTGCCCCAGTAGCCGCCCCAGTCGCCACCGGGACCGTACGAGCCGTAGCCATCGAGGCTGGAAAAGATGTCGAAGGTGTAGGTAGCAGCCATGGTGCGCCTCCTCCAGTGCGTCCAATGCGGTTGGGGAGACAGACCGGGAGCCGCGTGGAGATTCATCGATATTGACATAATGTCGCTTATCGGCGATTCCCAACCAGCAGGGGCGTACACCGCCAGGTGCAGGTGCGGCGTACCGCGCCGCTGCCACTCCACCACCCAGTGCCAGCGTGACAACCCCGCTTCACGGAAGGCTCGGTGAAGACGAGCTACGAGCGCCGTCCAGTCGCTGTGAGCAGGCCGGTGTGTAGCGCAGCGTCAGCGTGACGCCGTAGCCGTCGCCGTCCAGGCCGCCGACGTCGACCGAGTACAGCCAGGTCTTGTGTCGCCGGACGCTGGCCCTGGTCCAGCCGTTCACCTCGCCTCGTGGCCCGCCTGTCGGAGCGTTGTTCCCCCGGCCCATCGAGCCGCCGTTTGGGTACGCTTTCAGAGTCGCCAAGTCACTCAACCGCCTTGGTGATCTGACCCCCGGAGGTTGCCGCCTCGCGGGGGTCTTTCATGCCCGGGCTAGCGGGCCGTCCGAACCCCTGTGGTCCGGTCCGTCGGGATATGTAACTACTAATCAAGACCGGGGCCCGGTCCGGCACGCCGCTCCCCCGCATTTCCGAATTTCCGTGCTTGCTCCAGTTAGCACCATTAGGAGTGCATTCCTGGACTGGAAATCGAAGTTGCCGAGGACCTTGACGAAGCCCTGTTTCCCGGTGACAGGATCCGTTGCCGTGAGCACGAGCGAGGGCACTCACGCCAGGTGGCGGATCACCTCGACCGTGCGAGCGCTCCAACGGACGCTGACCGGCCCACAGCAGCCGCTGCGCCACCTCGAGGACGCCCGACACGCCCGAGACGCCATCCTGGACGCGATCGACCTCCTGGCCATCGCCGCACGCCGCGAGGGAGCGACCTACGCCGAGATCGGCCGAGCCCTCGGGATCACCCGCCAGGCCGCCCGGCAAGCAGCACTGGCCGTCGAGCTCGACCGCCGCCGACGAGCCGAGGACCACATCTGGCGGATGCCGCCACGACACCGCGACCGCCGACCCCGGACCAGCGACCAGGCGCAACACGAGCGCCCCCGCGTCGTGTCGCAGTGAGCGCAGCCGGACGTACCCCGCGTGAGCAGCTCGGGAGCGCAGCGAGCGCGGGACCGAGACGATGCATCGAAGGGTTTCCTTCTAAGACAAGCCCACGGAGTGACCGTCCACGCAGACCCACGACTGGCCACCATCAGGAGATCGCAGGGTGGCCGCGCGTTCTAGGCGTTCCCCGGGAGGGCCAATAACCGACGCGTTCGGCTCCCGGAGCGGGTCATTTCAGCGAGCGTGGTGGCTCGTGTTCGTGTGCCCACGAGAGTAGCCAGGACTACCGACAGCCGAGCGCCGACACGTCCGCATGCCGATGACAGCGCCCAAACCACCTTGGCAACTACGGTTTGAGGTCCGTCTCCGTACCGCGACTACAGAGGACGGTCGCTACCCACACGGGATCCGCCTCGTCAGCGCTTAGTGCCAGCCGGCCGGCGAGTTGGGCGACAAGCCCGTGCCGCCGAAGATCGGCACATTGCCCGCACATTTCCCACCACCGTGCGAGCGCGCGCGCTGACTCGTTCGTTTGCATCTGGACTTCGATGCGCCAGACGCTAGGCCACTGTCGACAAACCGAGCACACATCGCCGAGAGGTCCTTGCTCGACCAGATACTCGGGTGGTGGCACGCGCCCGTAAGTGCCCTCGTAGCGAACATCCGGGGACTCATCGTCGGGCACGAAGCCATTCTGGACGATCGACCGAGGTCGGTCAGCGACACCGCGCGATCGTGCCGCGTTGAGTGGCCCCCGCTCCCCTGCGGTCACGGTGGAACGGCCCGGCGCGGGCGTCAAGGGTTCGCTGCGCCGCTTCGCGCCCTTGACCCCCGAGCCAGACCGCTCCAAGCCCGGCAACTACGGGGATCGGTGGCCGAGAGTGGTCGGGGTTCTGCTCAGCCCGGTTGCGCGGCGGGCGCGACGTGGCGCGGCGCGTACGGCGCCGGCGGGCGCGGGACTTCGTCCCTTGCGCCCTGGTCGCCGGCCGTCGCCGGGCCAGCGTCGGCGTCCGGCGCGGCATCAGGTCCCAGCACCTCCCACCGACGACCGACGTAGCCGATCCGGTAGACCTGCGACCGGTCCAGGTCGGAGAGCCGGACGCCACGGCCCGACCGCTGCTGACGGCTCACGCGAACACCCCGAGTTCCCCGCAGCCGCGGCAGACCCAGACCTCGCCGTTGAGGACCTCGCGCATCGTGAGCGCGCCATTGGACGCGGCCACAACGTCCACGAGCATCGCCCGGCCACCGGCCGTGGTGGCGAACCTCCGACCGCCGAACCAGCGCAGCCCTTCGGACCCGCAGCTGGTGCACTCGCGGCGGAACACCTGCGCCAGAGACAGACCATCAACCTTCACTGAGACCACTCGCTTTCAACTCGCCCGACCATCCGGCCAGTACCGCGAACTGGAGCAGCACCGACCCGGGAACCCACTCAGACATACCCCGCACCGCCGACAGGCCACGGTCAGGGCACCGCAGCATCCGACGAGCCCAGGACACCCGCGCCCAGGCGCGCTGTGCTTCGACCGAGCCCGGCCGCGCCCTGAGCGCAGAGCGCCGAGCATCGGCCACGACGTATGACCGGACCAGCCGCCGCATGCGCCGCATCGTCGCATCGGTGATCACCGCTTCGACCGGCTCGACAGTGGGCCAGGAGTCACCGCTGCTCTTGCCCCAGAGGCGACCCGTCTTCGTCCAACCCGGCGGGGTGCCCCGCCGTTGGTAATGCGCGACCCCCCGCGATGCGTGCTTGGACAGGTACTGCAACCACCCCGACGGCCCCGTGATCGGCACCACCACCTGGCCGACCTCGCCAGGCCCGTACTCAGCCGCCAGCAACAACCAGGTGCGGACCGTCCAGAGCCCCACGTTGTCGCTTATCGGCGAACTGTGACCAGGCGTGGAAGGGGCAGGGCATCGCTCGGGACTGCCGCCATCCTTCCTGGACCTCGTCCCTGGTTCTGTGCGTCGGACGCCGAGCTTTCTCCGGGTCTCCCGTCTGGCCCGCGGCCCCGGTTCTGTCAGCGGGATTCTGAGCGAGGTCGGTCGGGAACGGCATGACGTTCCCGCCGTCGGGTCGCCCCATTCCGGGCCAGAGGCCTCCGCGATCGCTGCTAAATATTCCTTGACACGAATATGCGTGTTGGAGAATAGTGGGGGACATGGACGCACTGCTCACCGCTCTGGCCGACCCGGCGCGGTGGCGGCTGGTCGGCCTGCTCGCCGAGCGGCCCCGCCCGGTCGGGGTGCTCGCCCAGCTGGCCGGGGCGCGGCAGCCGCAGACGACCAAGCACCTGCAGACCTTGGAGCGCGCGGGGCTCGTCTCCTCGCAACGTTCGGGCCAGCGCCGGATCTACTCGCTGCGGTCGGCCCCGCTTCGGGAGCTGGCGGCCGCGCTGAGCGGGCTCGCCGACACGGCTGACCAGCTCGGTGGCGCTCAGGAGACCTTCGACCGCTACGGGCTGAGCGTCCAGACGGAGCGGCTGGCCGCCGAGGACGCCGGCTGGGCCGACGGGCGCACCTTCCACTTCCACCGGTCGCTCGCGGGCGGGCCGGAGGCGGTCTGGCGCCACCTCACCGAGCCGTCCCTGCTCGCCACCTGGTGGACGCCGGACGACCTGCGCGTCTCCGAGCTCGTGTTCGAGGCGCGACCAGGTGGCCGGATCGTCCTGGAGTACCGCGACGTGGAGGACGCCGACGGCTCCGACGTGGTCGTCGGGCGAGCGGAGGGCGTCGTGGACGACGTACTGCCGGGAGAGCGCCTCGCCTACCGGTCCTCCCCCACGCTTCCCGACGGCGGCGTCGCGTTCACGTCCCACGTCGACATCCGCCTCCGGCCCACCGAGAGCGGCACGGATGTCGACGTCGACTACCGCATCACCGACAGCACGCGTCGACTCCGCCGACTTCGTGGCCGGCATCGAGATCGGCTTCGGCCAGAGCCTCGACACGCTCGCGGCGACGATCGCCGCAGATCCAGACAGCACCCACCACACAGGGACTGACTCGAAGACAAGGAGCACGAAGTGACCGAGCAGACCGGCGGCCGCAGGGTCGTCGCCAACATCGCCCTCTCCCTCGACGGACGGTACGCCGCGCCCGACAACCCGATCGACATGAGCTGGGTGGTTCCGTTCGCCACCACCGACGTCGCGCGCGACCACCTCACCAACCTCTGGGAGCCGGCCACCACGGGCGTGATGGGCCGGGTCAACGCCGAGGGCTTCCTGGGGTTCTGGCCTTCCGTCATCGACATGGAGGGAGCCGACCCACGCGACGTGGGCTTCGCGAAGTGGCTGGTCGACGTCGACAAGGTGGTCTTCTCCTCGAGTCTCGAAGAGGCGCCGTGGGAGCGCACCACCATCGTCGACAAGCCGACCGCCGAGGCGATCTCCGAGCTCAGGGAGACCGAGGGCGGAGACATCTGGGTCCTCTCCAGCGCGAGCGTCATCAAGGCGCTGCTGGCGGCCGACCAGGTCGATCGCCTGGCCCTGGTGGTGGCCCCGTTGTTCCTCGGTGGCGGACCTCGACTCTTCGAGGACGGCCTGCCCACGGGCCCGTGGACGCTGGCCAGCGAGACCGCCGGCGACCACGGGACCCTGTGCCTGGTCTATGACCGGGTCCGCTGAGTCTCCGTCACCGGGACACCGAAGCGGCGTCGGCGTCGCGGTGCGACGACACGGGCGTCAGGTCGGGCACTGAGGACGTGTTGCTGGGTGAGTCGGACGGCCAGGTCGGCCATGACGGGTGCGTTTGACACGGTTCCTCCTTCGGTTGGTGTGACTCATTGATTTCCGGTGGGCTCAGGCGGCGGGGAGGTCGACGAGCCGGCTTTCAGGCGTTGCGTCGCACGTGCTCGGCGCCTGGCGCTCGCGGGCGAAGCCCGCTGCCGCGACCACCACGCCCAGCCCGGCCAGGACGCCGATGAACGCGAACGCCTGGTGGAAGCCCGCGAGACCGGATCCGGCGACCAGCACGGTCGAGACCACGGCCACCCCGGCAGCTCCGCCTACCTCGCGCATGGTCTCCACGAGGCCGGAGGCCAGACCGGTCTCGGTCTGGGCGACGCCGGACAGGGCACCGATCTGGAGGGCAGGGCCGCAGAGGCCGAAGCCGATCCCGACGAGCAGGAAGGCCGGCAGCAGGTCGACGACGTAGCTCGCCTCAGCGGGCACTCGGGTCAGCCACAGCGTGCCGCCCGTGACGGCCGACAGGCCGATGATCAGCAGCCATCGCACCTGCATCCGTGCGGCCAGCCGGGCGCCGGCCATGGCTGCCACGAACACGGTCATGGTGGTGGAGAGCCACGCGAGGCCGGTCTTCGTCGGCGAGTAGCCGAGGGCCTGCTGCATCAGCAGCGAGCCGATGAAGATGAAGGAAAGGAGAGCGGCGAAGGCCAGGAACGCGGCGAGGTTCGCAGCGACGACGCTGCGGTTCCTCAGGATCGCGGTCGGCACGAGCGGCGCCTCGGACCGGGCCTCGATCCGCACGAACGCGGCGAGGACGACGGCGGCAGCCGCGAACAGCGCCAGCGCGGAGCCCGTGACGAGACCGTGGTTGGCGGCGTGGTGCAGGGCGTAGACGAGCAGCAGCAGCCCGCCGGTCACGGTGGTCGCGCCGCTGAGGTCGAGCCGGGTGTCGCGGTCCTCTGGCCGGTCGGCCACCAGGAACGCGAGGGCGAGCGCGATGGCCACGGTGCCGACGGGGACGTTGATGAAGAACGCCCAGCGCCAGCCGGGGCCGGCGGTCAGCAGGCCGCTGGCGACGACCCCCACCGAGCCGGCGACTCCGCCGACCGCGCCGAAGATGCCGAACGCGCGGTCGCGGTCCCGACCCTCCGCGAAGGTGACGGCCAGCAGCGAGAGGGCCGCCGGTGCGACGAGAGCGGCACCGAATCCCTGCACGGCCCGGGCCGCGATCAGGAGGCCGGCGCCCTGCGCTGCCCCGGCCACCAACGACGCGGCCGTGAACACGGCCAGTCCCGAGACGAAGATGCGCCGGCGCCCCAGGTGGTCGGTCAACCTCCCGCCGAACAGGAGGAACCCGCCGAGCACCAGGCCGTAGGCGACCACGACCCACTGCGACGCGCTGGGAGTGATGCCGAGATCGTGCTGGATCGACGGCACGGCGACGTTCACGATGGCGGTGTCGATCCCCACCATCGCCATGGCGGCGCACGCGAGGGTGAGCACGAGGGCTCGCCTGGTGGTGCTGGGTCGTGTTGCTGAGGTTGCTGATGCGTGCCATGAGTCGTTCCTCCGTCTGGTCGGTGTGCCCCACCGACGAAGGAGCCGGCTCCAGATCGACATGGCCGGCGAGAAACTTCAGACCTCGTGCAGGCGGCCGGTCAGATAGCGGCGTTCCGCGTCAGTTGTCGCCAGCCGAAGTGCCTCCTCGTAGGCGACCCTGGCCTCGGCCCCGCGGCCGGCCCGGCGTAGCAGGTCGGCCCGGGTCGCGGGCAGCAGGTGGTAGCCGTCCAGCTGACCGGAATCGGCCAGTTCGTCGACCAGGGCGAGCCCGGCCGGGATCCCGTCTGCCATCGCGACGGCTACCGCCCGGTTGAGCTCCACCACTGGCGACGGCGCCAGCCGGGCCAGCTCCGCGTAGAGGACCGCGATCTGTGGCCAGTCGGTGCTCGCTGCGTCAGTGGCCGTCGCGTGACAGGCCGCGATCGCCGCCTGGACCTGATAGGGACCGCTGCGCCGCATCGCCAGCGCCTGGTCGAGCACGGCCACCCCGTCCGCGATCAGCCCACGGTCCCACCTGGACCGGTCCTGGTTCTCCAACGTGACCAGCACGCCGTCGTCGGTGCGCGTCGTCCGCCGGGCCTCGTGCAGCAGCATCAACGCCCACAGGCCACGGGGCTCGGGCTCGTGCGGCAACAGCCCGGCCAGCACCTGCGCCAGGTGGATGGCCTCGGCGGTCAGCGCCCGGCGTTCGTCGTGTTCGTCGTAACCCTCGTTGAAGATCAGGTAGAGCACCGCGAGGACGGCGGCCAGTCGCTGCGGCATCGCCTCGACGGGCGGGACGCGGTACGGGATGCCCGCCTCGGCGATCTTGCGCTTGGCCCGCACCAGGCGCTGCGCCATCGTGGCCTCTGGGACGAGGAACGCACGGGCGATCTCGGCGGTGCTCAGGCCGGTGAGAGTCCGCAGCGTGAGGGCGACCCTGGCCTCGAACGCCAGCGCCGGGTGGCAGCACGTGAAGATCAGCCGCAGCCGCTCGTCGGGGATCTCCCCCACGGGCGGTCCGGCCGGATCCCGATCCAGGACGGCGAGCTCGCGCAGCTTCGCGCGACCCACCGCGTCGCGCCGCAGCCGGTCGGTGGCGCGGTTGCGCGCGGTGGTGGTGAGCCAGGCTCCGGGCTTGCTCGGGATTCCGTCTCGGGGCCACGTCGCCAGTGCGGCCGCGAACGCCTCCTGGGTGCACTCCTCCGCGAGGTCCCAGTCCCCGGTCAGCCCGATCAGGGTCCCGACCAGCTGACCCCATTCGTCGCGATACGCCGCCTCGACCGCGGCGGCCACCTCGGTGTCGGAGGTCGTCACTCCCAGACCGGGCGGATCTCGATGACGCCCCGGCGCGCGTAGGGATGCTTCGACGCGATCTCGATCGCGTCGTCGAGGTCGGCGCACTCCAGGATCGTGATGCCGCCGACGAAGTCCTTGGTCTCGGCGAACGGCCCGTCGGTGACCAGGACCTCGCCCTCCCTGACCCGAACACTGGTCGCATGTGACGAGGGCCGGAGCCGGGCGCCGCCCAGGGAGGTGCCTCGCCGGTCCAGGGCCTTCTGGAACTCGTCATGGACGGGGTCGACGGCCAGCTCCTCGTGGCTGGGTGGATCCACCTCGTTGTCGCAGATCAGCAGCACGTACTTCATGGTCCCGAGTCTGTCAGCCGGCGGATGTCGGTGCCGCCGCTCGTCAGGCCGCCACCTTGCGGGGCCGGCCAGGCCCGCGCTTGGTCGCGACGATCGCGCCGTCGATCAGGATCTGCCCGCCCCAGACTCCGTGCGGTTCGTGACGCTGGAGTGCCTCGGACAGGCACTCCTCCCGGATCGGGCAGTCCGCGCACAGCTCCTTGGCCAGGTCGAGCGCCAGACCATGGCTGGCGAAGAACAGCTCCGGCTGCTGTTGGCACGGGTACGGCGACACGGCTGCGGACTCCCTCGTTCTGCGTGTTGGCTACCTCAGAACGTGTCGTCTGAGGTACCTCAAGACTCGGCGTCTGAGGTAGCCCAAGACATCGGGAGAAGTCCTTAGATTTGGTTCGGATCAGCCCGAGACGTACGCCGCCAGGTGCTTGCCGGTGAGCGTCTTCTTCTTCGCCACGAGCTCGGCCGGCGTGCCCTCGAAGACGACCTTGCCGCCGTCGTGGCCGGCGCCGGGCCCGAGGTCGATGATCCAGTCGGCGTGCGCCATCACGGCCTGGTGGTGCTCGATGACGATCACGGACTTCCCGGAGTCGACCAGCCGGTCGAGCAGGCCGAGCAGCTGCTCGACGTCGGCGAGGTGCAACCCCGTCGTCGGCTCGTCGAGGACGTAGACCTCGCCCTTCTCGGCCATCTGGGTCGCCAGCTTGAGCCGCTGCCGTTCGCCGCCCGACAGCGTGGTCAGCGGCTGGCCGAGACTGACATAACCCAGACCCACGTCCGACAGCCGGGCCAGGACCTTGTGCGCGGCCGGGATCGACGCCTGGCCCTCGCCGAAGAACTCCAGGGCCTCCGCGACCGGCATCGCCAGCACCTCGGTGATGTCCTTGCCGCCGAAGGTGTACTCCAGCACCGCGGCCTGGAACCGCCTGCCCTCGCACTCCTCGCACGTCGACTCCACCGTGGCCATCACGCCCAGCTCGGTGAAGATGACGCCGGCCCCGTTGCACGCGGGGCACGCACCCTCGGAGTTGGCGCTGAACAGCGCCGGCTTCACGCCGTTCTCCTTGGCGAACGCCTTGCGGATCGGCTCCAGCAGCCCGGTGTACGTCGCCGGGTTGCTGCGCCGGGAGCCCTTGATCGCGCCCTGGTCGATCACCACGACGCCCTCACGCCCGGCGACCGACCCCTGCACCAGCGAGCTCTTGCCGGAGCCGGCGACGCCGGTGAGCACGCACAGCACGCCGAGCGGGAGGTCGACGTCGACGTTCTGCAGGTTGTGCGTCGACGCCTTGCGGACCTCGAGGGCGCCGTCCGGCGTCCGGGTCGACCCCTTGAGCGACACTCGGTCGTCGAGGTGCCGTCCGGTGACGGTCTTGCTCTTCCGGAGCCCCTCGAAGGTGCCCTCGAAGACCACCTCGCCGCCCGCCGTACCGGCCCCGGGCCCGAGGTCGACGCAGTGGTCGGCGATCGCGATCGTCTCGGGCTTGTGCTCGACGACGAGCACCGTGTTGCCCTTGTCGCGCAGCTGCAGCAGCAGCTGGTTCATCCGCTCGATGTCGTGCGGGTGCAGGCCGATCGTCGGCTCGTCGAAGACGTAGGTGACGTCGGTGAGCGACGAGCCGAGGTGGCGGATCATCTTGGTCCGCTGCGCCTCGCCTCCGGACAGCGTGCCGGCCGGGCGGTCGAGCGAGAGGTAGCCGAGGCCGATCTCCTCGAACGAGTCGAGCAGGTGCTGCAGGCCCGCGAGCAACGGTGCGACTCCCGGCTCCTTGACGCCGCGGAGCCACCCGGCCAGGTCGCTGATCTGCATGGCGCACAGATCGGCGATGTTCTCGCCGTTGATCTTCGAGGACCGCGCCTCCTTGCTGAGCCGGGTGCCGCCGCAGTCGGGGCAGGTCGTGAACGTGACCGCCCGCTCCACGAAGCGCCGGACGTGCGGCTGCATCGCCTCGACGTCCTTGGACAGCATCGACTTCTGGACCTTGGTGAGAACGCCCTCGTAGGTGAGGTTGACCCCCTCGACCTTGATCTTCTCGGGCTCGCCGTAGAGGAGCTTCTTCAGCTCCTTCTGGTTGTACTTGCCGATCGGCTTGTCCATGTCGAGCCCGGCTCCGCTGAAGACCCGGCCGTACCAGCCGTCCATGCTGTAGCCCGGCACGAGCAGGGCGCCCTCGGCGAGCGACTTGGACTCGTCGTAGATCGCGGTGAGGTCGAAGTCGTTGATCGCGCCCATGCCCTCGCAGGTCGGACACATACCGCCCAGGTAGACGGCCTTCCGGACGACGTTGCGCTCGGTGCGGCCGCCCTTCTCGGTCGACATCACGCCGCTCGCGACCCGGGTCGGGACGTTGAAGGAGAACGCCGTCGGCCCACCGATGTGTGGCGTGCCGATCCGGCTGTAGAGGATCCGCAACATCGCGTAGGCGTCCGTGGCGGTGCCGACGGTCGAGCGCGGGTTGGCCCCCATCCGCTCCTGGTCGACGATGATCGCCGTCGTCAGCCCCTCGAGGAAGTCGACCTCGGGCCGGCTGAGGGTCGGCATGAACCCCTGCACGAACGCGCTGTAGGTCTCGTTGATCATCCGCTGCGACTCCGCGGCGATCGTGCTGAAGACCAGGGAGCTCTTGCCCGAGCCCGAGACGCCGGTGAACGCCGTCAGCCTGCGCTTCGGGAGCTCGACGCTGACGTCCTTGAGGTTGTTCTCGCGGGCGCCCTGCACGCGGATCAGGTCGTGGCTGTCGGCGGCATACCGACGGTTGGCTGGCACGGTCAGCGAGCCTCCCACACGAACCCGTCCGGGTCGGTGAAGCCCCCGACGTCGCCGGCGATGACGATCCGGTGCGAGCCGCTGCCCTCCGGGTCGACCCCGGCGTTCTTGGCGGCGGCCTTGCGCGAGTAGAGCGCCAGGTTCACGGCCGAGCCGGGGGTGTCGAACTCGACGTACTTGCTGCCGAAGCTCTTGCCCACGGGCAGCCCGTGCTCGACGTAGAACGCCTTGGTCGCCTTCACGTCCTCGACACCCAGCAGCAGGACCACGTCGTCGACCTCCCTGGTGGCCGGCCCGGTGTCCTTCTTGGACGACGACGCGATCGTCCAGAGCGTCCCGTCCGGTGCCTGGACGGCCCCGCCGTAGCCCCAGAAGCTCTTGGAGACCGGCTTCACCTCGGTGGCGCCGGCGTCGAGAGCGCTGCGGACCAGGGCGTCGACGGTGCTCGGCTGGGAGACGACGAGGGAGAGCGTGAAGCCCCGGAAACCGGAGGTCGGCTCCTGCGACTCACGGACCTGCAGCGCGTCGCCGAGGTCGAAGGCCGCCTTGTAGAACGCCTCGGCCGCCGTGGCGTCGTCCGCCTCGATGATGATCGTTGCGATACCGGTCATGTCACTTCACCTCGTCGATGCGGATCGTGTTGCCGGACGGGTCGCGGAAGGCGCAGTCTCGGCCGCCCCAGTGCTGGTCGGTCGGCTCCTGCATGACCTCCGCGTCGGTCGCCTGAAGTCGCTCGAAGAGGGAGTCCAGGTCCTTGGTGGCGAGCGTGAGCATCGCGTAGGTGCCCTTGGCCATCATCTCGGTGATGGTGCGCCGCTCGTCGTCGGTGATCCCCGGGTCGGCACCCGGGGGGAACAGCACCAGGTTGACCTCGGGCTGATCGGGCGGCCCGACGGTGAGCCAGTGCATGCCGTTGTAGCCGACGTCGTTGCGCAGCTCGAAGCCGAGCGTGTCGCAGTAGAAGGCGACCGCGGCGTCACGGTCGTCGTGTGGGAGGAACGTGTTGTAGATCTTCAGGTCCATGGCCAGAACGCTAGGAGGCGTTCGCCGACCGTGCTTCTCCATTCCTGATCGATCCAGCCCTGATCGGTCTCGTCACCTGCTTGACCACGCAAGACGGGAGCCCGGGCATCGCGGCGGCGGCCTGCTGCTTGTAGACGCTCGGCGGCACGCCCACGAGCTCGGTGAACCGGGTGCTGAAGGTCCCCAGCGACTGGCAGCCCACCTCGAAGCAGACATCGGTCACGCTGAGCTCCCCGACCCGCAGCAGCCGCATGGCCCGCTCGATCCGGCGGGTCATCAGGTAGGAGTACGGCGACTCGCCGTACGCCTTCTTGAACTCCCGGCTGAGGTGCCCGGCCGACATGTGCACGCCGCGCGCGAGCGCCTCGACGTCCAGCGGCTGTGCGTACTCGCGGTCGATCCGGTCCTTGACCCGGCGCAGCAGCTTGAGGTCCCGCAGCCGCTGTTCCTCCGCCGAGCTGGTGGTCACGTCCCCGATCGTGCCATGCGCGGGAAGGTCGTCGGAGAAATCCGCTCGGCACCGCTGATTCGTATCTGAGTCGGGAGTCGGAACTCCTAGGAAGCCATAGGAAGCCAACAACCGGAAGGAGGCACGGCCATGTGGGACACCGTCCAGAGCAACGACACGCACCTGTCGCACGACCTGCCGTGCCCGAGGTGCGGCCACGCCCTGCACACCTTCCTGGCCTGCGGCGACGACTGCCCCTGCGAGCCCGTCGTGATGCCGGGCTCGGTGCGGCTCGCGGCCTAGTCAGTGCCCTGACGGGGCGCTACTCCTCGAAGGCGGCCAGCCACTTCGTCAGCACCCGCTGGAGGTCCTTGCGGTCGTTCTCCGAGAGCGGCGCGAGCAGTCGGTGCTCGTTGGCCATGTGCGCGGTGAACGCGTCGTCGATCACCCGCTTGCCGGCGGCGGTGAGCGCGATCACCCGGGACCGGGCGTCGTCGTCGCTCACCCGGCGCGAGACCAGGCCGGCGGTCTCGAGCCGGTTGATCCGCTTCGTGGCCGCGCCGGTGGTCACCATCGTGTAGCGGGCCAGCTCCCCCGGCGCCAGCTCGTACGGCGCCCCGGCGCGACGCAGCGCCGCCAGCACGTCGAACTCCCCCTCCCCCAGCCCGTGCCTGCGGAACTCGACGTCGAGCTCCTCGCGGAGCCGGTCGGCCAGCCGATGCAGCCGTCCGTACAGCCCCTGCGGGGTCACGTCGAGGTCGGGGCGCTCCCTCCCCCACTGCTCCTGGATGCGGCCCACGTGATCGAGGTCATCGGTCATGGGTGGAATATATCTTCCTCGGAAGGCATTATGTCTTCCGTGGAAGCAAAATGGTTGGCCATCACCGCCGTCGCCCCCGTGGTCTGGGGCGCGAACTACGTGGTCACCCGGCAGCTGCTGCCCATGGACGCGCCCCTGTGGGGCTCGGCGCTCCGCGCCCTGCCGGCCGGTCTCGTGCTCCTCGCGGTGGCCCGGGCACTCCCCCGCGGCGTCTGGTGGTGGCGCTCCGCGGTGCTCGGCACGCTGAACGTCGGTGCCTTCTTCCTGCTGGTCTACGTCGCGGCACAGCTGCTCCCCTCGAGCATCGCCGCGTCGGTGATGGCGCTCGCCCCGCTCACGATGGCCGGCTTCGCCTGGCTGCTCGTGGCGGAGCGGATGACCGGCCGGGCCCTGGGCGGTGCGGTCGCCGGCATCCTCGGCGTGCTGCTGCTGGTCGGCGGCGCCAGCGGCAGCATCGACCCGATGGGGGTGGCGGCCTCTGCGGCCGCCCTGCTGCTCTCGTCGGCCGGCGCCGTGCTGGGCAAGCGCTGGAACGACGGCACCCCGCTGGTCGCGCTGACCGCCTGGCAGCTCGTCTTCGGTGGCGCGATCCTCGGCGTCGTCGCCCTGGCCGTCGAAGGTGCCCCGCCGGCTCTCGACGCGAAGGAGACGGCCGGCTTCGCGTTCACCACGCCTGGTCGCGACTGCGCTCGCGTACCTGTGCTGGTTCGCCGGGCTGGCCCGGCTGCAGGCGGGCACCGTCGGCGTGGTCGGGCTGCTCAACCCGGTGACCGGCGTGCTTCTCGGCGCCCTGGTCGCCCACGAGACGTTCACCCTGGAGCAGGTGGCCGGCATCGTGCTGGTGCTGATCGGCATCCTCGCCGCCACCCGGGCCGGGACGGCGCGACGCGCACCAGAGCCGGTGTTGCTACCTTCCCCGAGCCAGGACCTGCCGGTGCTCGCCGGAGCGCGCTCCTGACGCCAGTGTGAGAAGGAGCCCGATGACCACCACCGCGGAGCTCCAGCGCCGGACGCTGCGCGTGCTGGTGGGGGCCCAGGTCCTCAGCGGTGCGGGCCTCGCGGCCGGCATCACGGTGGGCGCTCTGCTCGCCCAGGACATGCTCGGCAGCACCAGCCTGGCGGGTCTCCCCAGCGCCCTGTTCACCGCGGGGAGCGCTCTCGCCGCGGTGGGCGTGGGCCGGATCTCGCAGTCGCACGGCCGGCGGCCCGGCCTCGCCACCGGCTACGCCGTGGGCGCGCTGGGCAGCGCGGGAGTGGTGCTCGCAGCAGTACTCGACAGCCCGGTGCTGCTGTTCGTCACGCTGTTCGTCTACGGCGCGGGCAGCGCCACCAACCTCCAGGCGCGGTACGCCGGCGCCGACCTCGCCGACGCGGGCCACCGCGCCCGCGCGATCTCGACGGTGCTGGTGGCGACGACCCTGGGCGGCGTCGTCGGTCCGCTGCTGGCCGCGACCGACCGGCCACCTGGCCCACATGGTCGGCGTACCCGAGCTGGCCGGGCCGTTCCTCCTGGCCACCGCCGCGTACGTCGCCGCGGCGGTCGTCCTCGCGACGAGGCTGCGCCCCGACCCGCTCCTGCACGCGCGCGAGCTGGCGGCGGGCGAGGCGGCCGCAGCGGCCGCGGCGCCCGGTCCGGTGCCGCCAGCGGCCGCTGCCGAGGTCGGCCACGGCATCCTCCTCGGCGCCCTCGTGATGGTGCTGACCCAGATCGTGATGGTCGCGATCATGACGATGACCCCGGTGCACATGCACGACCACGGACACGGCACCGAGGCCGCCGGCATGGTGATCGCGGTGCACGTCGCCGCGATGTACCTGCCCTCGCCCCTCACCGGCCGACTGGTCGACCGGGTCGGCCGCACCACGATGGCGGCGGCGTCCGGTGTCACCCTGCTGGCCGCCGGGCTGCTCGCCGCCTCCGCGCCCGACGACTCCGTGGTCCTGCTCGCCCTCGCGCTGGCCCTGCTCGGCCTCGGCTGGAACTTCGGCCTGATCTCGGGCTCCGCCATCATCACCGACGCCGTTCCGCTCGAGACCCGGGCGCGCACCCAGGGCCAGGTCGACGTGTCGATCGCGATCGCCGGCGCGGGAGGCGGTCTGGCGTCGGGCATCGTGGTCGACGCCGCCGGCTACTCGATGCTCTCGCTCCTGGGCGGTGGCCTGCTCGCCCTCGCGCGCGCCGCTCGTCCATCGCCCGGTAGCCCTCGGCGACCTCGTCGAGCGGCAGCGTCGGGTCGAAGACCAGGCCCGGGTCGATCCGGCCGCCGAGCACCAGCTCGAGCAGCTCGGGCAGGTAGCGGCGCACCGGCGCCATGCCGCCGGCCAGCCCGACGTTCTTCTGGAACATCCGGCGCACCGGCAGCTCGACGCCGTGCGGCACGCCGACGAAGCCGACCGTCGAGCCCGGGCCGGGCGACGGCGAACGCCGTGCTCCATCGCGTCGTCGGTGCCGACGCACTCGAGCACGGCGTCGGCGCCGACTCCCGTCGGTGATCTCCTTGACCGCGCTCGGCGCCCTCCTTGCCGCGCTCGGCGACGATGTGGGTGGCGCCGAACTGCGCGGGCGATCTCCTGGCGCGGCTCGTGGCGCGACATCGCGATGACCGTCTCGGCGCCCATCACCGAGGCGGCCAGCACGCCGCACAGCCCGACCGCGCCGTCGCCGACCACGACCGACCGTGCCGCCCTCGCGTGACGCCGGCCGCGACCGCGGCGTGCCAGCCGGTCGCCATCACGTCGGAGAGCGCCAGCAGCGACGGGATCAGCGACGCGTCGGGCATGCCGTCGGTCTTGACCAGGCTGCCCTCGGCCTGGGTGACCCGGGCGTACTCCGCCTGGCCGCTCGCGGTGAAGCCGAGGTTGACGCACGCCGACTGCACCCCGGCCCGGCAGTGCGGGCAGGTGTTGTCGCAGTGGCAGAACGGCACGATCACGAAGTCGCCCGGCTGGAACGACGCGACACCTCGCCGCCGACCTCCTCGACGACGCCGATGCACTCGTGGCCGATCGTGTCGCCCGGCGTGATGTCGTTCTCGCCGCGGTAGGGCCACAGGTCCGAGCCGCAGATGCAGCCGGCGACGACCTTGACGATCGCGTCGGTGGGCTCCTGCGATCGCCGGGTCGGGCACCTCGGAGACGCGGATGTCGCCGGGGCCGTGGATGGTGGTGGCGCGCATGGCTGGCATCCTTGCAGCCGGCACCGCTCCCCCGCGACGCCGCCACGTCGGCGTGCCGATGTTGCGGTATCTCATATCTGAGTTACCGTGGCTCGCATGACTGAGGGACTACAAGGGCCGGATCGGGAACCTCATCCGCGACGCGCGCAAGCACCGCGGGCTGACCCAGCAGCAGCTCGCCGAGCGGCTCGAGCACCAGCCAGAGCGCGATCAACCGGATCGAGAAGGGGCACCAGAACCTCTCCCTCGACATGCTCGCCCGCATCGGCGCGGCGCTCGACTCCGAGATCGTCGCGCTCGGCGCCGGCCCCACCCACCTGCGGGTCACCGGGCCCGACCACGCTGTCCGGCGCGATCGACGTGAAGACCTCGAAGAACGCCGGGGTCGCGCTGCTGTGCGCCATCGCTGCTCAACCGCGGCCGCACCACGCTGCGCAAGGTCGCGCGCATCGAGGAGGTCAACCGGCTGCTCGAGGTGCTCAACAGCATCGGCGTGCAGACCCGCTGGCTCAACGACGACAACGACCTCGAGATCGTGCCGCCCGACGGAGCTCGACCTCGACGCGCATCGACGAGACCGCCGCGCGGCGTACCCGCTCGATCATCATGTTCCTCGGCCCGCTGCTGCACCGCGAGGACGTCTTCGAGCTGCCGTACGCCGGCGGCTGCAACCTCGGCACCCGCACCGTCGAGCCGCACATGTCCGCGCTGCGCCCGTTCGGCCTGGAGGTGAAGGCGACCGACGGCAGCTACCACGCCCAGGTCAACCGGGCGATCGAGCCGCAGCGCGCCGATCGTGCTCACCGAGCGCGGCGACACCGTCACCGAGAACGCGCTGATGGCCGCCGCCCTGCACCCGGGCACCACCGTCATCCGCAACGCGTCGTCCAACTACATGGTCCAGGACCTCTGCTTCTACCTGCAGAAGCTCGGCGTCGACGTCGACGGCATCGGCACCACGACGCTGACCGTCACCGGCCTGCGCCGACATCGACGTCGACGTCGACTACGCCCCCAGCGAGGACCCGATCGAGGCGATGTCGCTGCTCGCGGCCGCGATCGTGACCCAGTCCTCGATCACCATCCGCCGGGTGCCGATCGAGTTCCTCGAGATCGAGCTGGCCACCCTCGGAGAGATGGGCTTCAAGCTACTCCCGCTCCGAGGAGTACGTCGCCGCGCAACGGCCACACCCGCCTGGTCGACATCACCACCCAGCCCTCCGACCTGCACGCGCCGCTCGACAAGATCCACCCGATGCCGTTCCCCGGGCCTCAACATCGACAACCTGCCGTTCTTCGCGGTGATCGCCGCGGTGGCCGAGGGCCAGACGCTGCTGCACGACTGGGTCTACGAGAACCGCGCGATCTACCTCACCGAGCTCAACAAGCTCGGCGGCCAGGTCAAGCTGCTCGACCCGCACCGGGTGATGATCGAGGGCCCCACGCACTTCTCCGGCGCCGAGATCGTCTGCCCGCCGGCGCTGCGCCCGGCGGTGGTCATCCTGCTGGCGATGCTGGCCTCGAAGGGCACCTCGGTGCTGCGGTCGACGTACGTCATCCACCGCGGCTACGAGGACCTCGCCGAGCGGCTCAACGAGCTCGGCGCCAACATCGAGCCCTTCCGCGACATCTAGCCGACGCTGAGCTTCAACGCACCGCGAGGCATGCTTGCACGGCCCGCGGGTGCCGTGGTGCTCGCGCTCCCAGAGGCACGAGCACCGGAACTCGTCCCCCACCGCGGTGACGTCGTAGATCGCGTCTCTTAAGAGACACTCTTCAGACACTGCAATCTCGTCTCGCCCGAGGCGACACCTACTGAGTCTAGCAGCTTCTGGGCCGACTAGCAGACGCGGATTGCAGCGCCTACACTTCTCGCTGTCGACCGGCAGCTCGCGGTGGAAACACGCTCTCTCGGTCGAGGTCGTAGCCGAGCGCGACCAGATGCGCACAGACATACCGAGCCCGGCGCTCAGCGTCAGCCAGTCCGTCCCAGCTCCGGGCGGCGCGCGTCGGCCAGGTCGATCACCGATGCCCAGCCCAGCTCTTTCGAGCACGCGACGCCCCGCCTTCTCCGCCTCGGGGTGCGTCAGCAGCGCGAGCAGCGTCCCCTCTGCCGTAGAAGCCTCGGCAGAGACCGGGGCTCAGAGCCAGCGTGAGACGCCCTCCCCGTTAACCTTGTAACACCCACGCGGTGCTGCCGTGCTCGTGCCGGTGCACGGTCAGCCGCTCGTTGTGCCGGAGCACCTGTCGCTGCCCCGCAAGCCCTGTCGCTGCCGAAGACCGGCACCGACCCGGGCAGTGGTCGCCGTTCGTCGGTCCGCCAGCCCCCTGTCATCGGCACCACGTGCAGCTCGGGCCCGGGGCGCGGCCACTCTTGCCGCTCGAATATCGGCCGCGTCTCCGCACCTCTCTAGCGACACCTGGGGCCCCATCTCCGCCAGCAGCCGGGCCGGTCTCAGCCAGTCCGCGGACCCAGCTATCTAGCAGCGTGACCTTCGGCTCTACTTGCGTCGCCGTGATGAGCGGCTTGCAGCTTCTCCCAGCCCAGGGCCAAATGCAGCGGGTCAGCGCTCTCTTTCCTGCCAGCGCCGTGCGCAGCGGCTGGTTGACGTCGACGTTGGTGGTCCCGAAACCGACCTCACTGCTGCCCTACCCGTCTCTCAGCAGGTCGAAGCCGCGTCGTGCACCCCGTTGCACATCGAGTATCACTCGTAGCGCAGTCGTTCCCCTCCCGCGGTCACCACCGGGTCCATCTAGTCCTTTTTCTCTGGGCCGAGCCTCGGGTCGGCGTACCGTCTCCCTGCGACGTCAGCGACCGCTAGCAGTCCCGCTGGCCGCTGATATCTGCGCTACTGACGAAACCGCTGTAGAAGGTCGCTCTCACAGTCCGACCGTTCGGTGTCATCGCCGGGCCTTTGTGCAGGTCGAGCCTCGACCCGTCGGTGTCTCGGTCGACTCGGCGTGAGTCCGTCTCTGTGTCTGCCCGTCGCAGCGCAGCCACTAGCTGGCGCGCGCCCTCGTGGCCCTTGGTCGTGCCTCTCGTCTCCGCTTCGCCGTGGGGAGTCACAGACCGCTCGTCTGGCATCTCGTGCGCGTCGCCGTAGTCGCAGCAGCTCGCCTAGCGGGCCGGCTTCTTCGAGACGTGCACAGAGCATCAGCTATGCCAGCGCGTGGCCAACCCCGCGGAGACGTCGTCGAGTCTCGCTGCAGGTCTCTCGAGCAGTCAGCGACGCGTCCCTGCCTCTTGTCTACCACTCTTCTCGGCGCCGCAGCCGAGTCTAGCCTCCCCCACCGAGCTAGTTTCACCTATCTTCTCCAACACCTAGAAACTCTTCTGGTGTGTAACTCGGAGCAAGCTAGTAACCGATCTTGTAACAGCACACCTATCTAGCCCATCGTCTAATCTTTTAATGCCGTGAATCGTAGAGCTACCACGTCCCGAACTCGTCCTCTAACACCCTTTCCTTCCATCTCTTCTCCATTCTCATCTTCTCTAGCATCTGCCCCATCTCCCACTTGTCCTCTACTAGCTCGGAAGGCCATGCCGCCAGGCTCCAGAACGGCACCGGCGATTCGGTGTTCGTCGTCCAGCGTCCATCGTGGGCCTTCCGCTCTAGGACGGGATCGCGCCGCGCGCCAGCCAGCGCTCGACCAGATCGGTGTCGTCCCATTCCTCCTCTCCGTTCTGTGGGTGAACCGGGGGTCCTTGCGCAGTCTCGTGGGCACGTCGTCTATTCGCTCTTTTTCGACATCTCGTAGCCGGTGCAGCGCCTGCTCTAGATCTATTGTTCCCACTACCCTTTCCTTTGCGGCTACGTTTCGTAGCCTCGCCATCAGGTCTTCTAGCTCCAGGGTGCCGTCGTCCCAGGTCGGCTCGCTGAGTAATACCTTATCGCAGTCGGCCCGTAGCAGCGCCTCTGCGGCTCGCAGGTAATTGTACCTCTCCAGCGTCGTTCCCAGCTCTCTCTGCTCTACCACTGCATCTATCTCCGGGTCGTTGGGTAGTCGCAGTCTCTCAGCGTAGGATTACGCCTAGCTGCGGCGCTCGCGAATCTCGTCCCGGGGCTGCCGCCCTTGCTGCCGCCAGCGCTCGGTCTCCGTCGCCTCGGAGGCCACCGGCCCGATGGCCAGCCGCCAGAAGACCGCCACGTCGAGATCGTCGCTGGCCCAGTCGTCTATCTCGTATACCACATCCAGCGGTGCGTACTTTCGCTCTATCCCTCCTAGCGTCTCTCTCTCTGTCGCGACGCCGTACCCGTCTACCGCGGTCACCGTCGCCGCGAGCACTCGGTCCGGCTCCGTCAGACCAGTCAGCCGCGGGCTTGGCATGTGGGTGGGGGGCCGGTAGGAGATGTCTTCGTAGCTCTGTGCGTACCCGTTGTAGTTCTCGCACAAGAGCTCGCGCAGACCGCCGAGATCGGTGCCGCGGTCGACCAACGTTCGACCGGGTCTTCCAGCCGCACCGTCGACGGCAGCGGAGGTGCCAGGCGTGGCCATGTACTCCCAGAGCCCTCGGCGCGGCAGCGACGCGAGGTCTGTGTCGCCGGCTCGCAGCGAGACTACGACCGCGTCCTCGGACTCGCGGGTCAGAGCCGCCGCGAGTCTCCAGGCCTCCATCGAAGCCTTGTTCCGTGTGGTGTCCGTGGCCAGCGCCGCTATGTGCGGCGCATCGCCTGCGGCTCCGGCAGCTCCATCGCGTACCGCGCCAGCAGTCGTAACAGGTCCGCCAGTCCACTCGGCCGCGTGGAGGCGCCCGCCGCGAGCTCAGCCACGGCCAGCGCGGTCTTCCAGCCCTGGCGCAGCCCGCCCGCGAGGAACAGGTCCTCCAGCGTGCTGCGCAGAGCCGACACCGAGAGGCGTTGCTCTGCTAGGAGAGTCCGGGCGGCCGCTGACAGTTCCGCACCGTCAAAGGTGCCCCTAGCCTTAGCAGTCAGCTCCCGTTCGACCAGGTCGCTGCCGCCTCCGTCGAACGGCGAGCCGAGGGCGGAGTGCCAGTCTCGCTCCCACCTGACGTCGTCGGTCCAGACCCGCTCTTCGTCCCGGGCCTGCGGTTCTTGGTCCCTTAGGCCCAGAGACTTCTGCGGTTCCTGCACCTCGGGCTCGATCCAGCCCCAGAGCCTCGACGGCTGCAGACACCTTTGCCGAGAAGGCGGCATCGTCGCCCGAGCCGAGGACGCCGAGAGCCTCACCCACCGCCGTCCCACCAACCCGCTCGACGGTCTCAGGTCGCCTGAGCGCTGCGAGCGACAGCTTCTTCGGCTTCTTCTCCGGCCGGGCCGCCACCACGTCGGTCAGTTGCCGGCAGCCCTCGGCGTCCTTCATCAGCACGATCTCCACGCGGAGCAACACCGGCTGCACCTCCCAGTCGGCGGTGGACAGTACGCCTCGCAGGTAGGTCAGTCCTCCCTTCACCTCTTCTACCCGGATCTCGAGCTCTGCCAGTATCCCTGCCAGCACTCGCTGCGACTTAGGCCTTTCTCTCGTGGTCAGCATCTCGAGCACCAGCGCAAGCACCGCGCTCCGCTCTACTCTCCCTTAGCGCACCAGCCTTCCCACTGCGCCTCTCATCTCAGGCAGGTCACCGCTCTCCCCCGCCGCCACGTAGCCTAGCAGCAGCTCTGGCATGAACTCGTCTACAGCCAGCCAGTCGGCTAGACCCTCCTACCCTCTATCCATCTGCCACTGCCATTTCCTCATCAGAGTCGTGCCATCGTACCACTCCTTCAGGTAGGTGTTCCCGGTGTGGCAGCGCAGACCGTCTTGTACAGCCGCTGCGCGCAGCGCTCTGGAACTGGCCGTTGCAGTCCTTGCCCTGGGCACCCAGCCGGACCTGGCTGGCCGCGTCCACGAACTCAGCGACCCACTCGCGCGAGCGGTCCCACAACGCTGCACGAACGCCGCCTCGCCGTTGTGCTCCGTCCAGTCACGGAGCGACTGCCAAGGCACCCGCTCCGCGGCCGTCCGCGGACCGCACAGGAGGACTGCACACATACCGACGATCCACTCGGCCTCGTGCCTGGTGGCGAAGCGAGCGTCGTGTTCCTCGCCGGCGTACGTCACGTGCGCGCCCAGTTCGCGGAACCAGCGCCTGCTGCCCGCGAACCACGTCTGAGCCTCGCGCAACTCGTCGCCATCGAGGTCGTGCAACAGCTCGTACACCGCAACGAGGTCGCCCCAAACCGGTACCAACCGGTCCACGAACTTCAGCCACCGGGCGAGTGTCACCCGAGCCTTCGCGGCCGCGCAGCCGAATGACGCAGCTCAGCCGAAGAGGGTCTCCACCCAGGCCTTGGCCGGAGGCTTGGCGGTCGGCGGGGCCGTCATGTCGGCGGTGATGCGCGGCATCGGCATCGTGTGCTGGCCGGCATGGCGGTGCCAGTCCTGCTCGGCCTCGACCAGGCTGCCGAGGTCGGCGCGGCGCAGGAAGACACCGTGGCCGTCGGGACAGGCGTTGACCTCGCCGTCGCCGAGCGGACGGGTGTCCATGGTCGTTCCGCACACCGGGCAGTCGAGGGCAGCGTCTCCGTCCATGCCTCGACCGTAGCGCGCCCGCGGGCCGCGGGCCTCGGCGCACGCCGTCGGGGCTGATCCGGGTACATACTGCTCGCTGTGACGGCGCCGATGACCGGGTTCGCCTACCTCGACGAAGTGGCCGGCGACCCGGGCGGCGTGCTCGCTTTCGCCCATCGCGGTGGCGCCTACCACCCGGAGATCGAGGGGCTCGAGAACACCATGGCGGCGTTCAAGCACGCGGTCGCCCTCGGCTACGACTACCTCGAGACCGACGTGCACGTGACCAAGGACGGCGTGCTGCTGGCCTTCCACGATGCCGTGCTCGACCGGGTGACCGACGTCGAGGGCGTGATCGCCGATCTCTCGTTCGACGAGGTGCGCCAGGCGCTGGTCGGCGGGCGCGAGCAGGTGCCGACGCTGGCCCAGCTCTTCGACGAGTTCCCGCGGGCGCGCTTCAACATCGACCTCAAGTCCGAGGGCGCGGTGCCGGTGCTGGCCGAGTTCATCGAGGAGCGCGAGGCCTGGGACCGGGTGCTGGTGGGCTCGTTCAGCCCGCAGCGGCTGATCGAGTTCCGCAGACTGACCGAGCACCGCGTCGCCGACCTCCGCCACACCGATCGAGGTCGCCATCTTCCGCTTCGTGCCCAGCGCCCGGGTGGCGGACTGGCTCACCCGCAGGCGGGTGGCCGCCCTCCAGATCCCGCACAAGCGCGGGCGCTGGACGATCGCCAGTCCCGGGCTGGTACGCCGGGCGCATGCGACCGGCAAGCACGTGCACGTCTGGACCGTCGACGACCCCGAGGAGATGAGGGAGCTCCTCGACCGTGACGTCGACGGCCTGTTCACGGACCGGACAGATCTGCTCAAGGACGTGCTCGACCGAGCGCGGCCTCTGGAGGGACTGAGCATGTCTGCACCGTCGACGGAGTTCGCCGACCTCGGCCCGCTCAACCGGGCCAGGGAGCAGAAGGCCTGGTACTGGTACGACTGGGCCAACTCCGCCTACTACACGACCGTCCTCACGGTGCTCTTCGGCGCCGTACATGATCGATGTCGCCGGACGGGCGGCCGGCTGCGCGGACCCGGACGAGACCTGCGACAAGACCGTGAGCCTGCTGGGGCTGCACCTGGCCGCCGGCTCGCTGCCCTTCTACCTGACCAGCTTCGCCACGATCTTCAGCGCGTTCGTCCTGCCGGTCGTCGGTGCGATGGTCGATCGCTCGGCGCGCAAGAAGTGGCACATGGCGGGCTTCGCGTGGGCAGGCGCCTTGTGTGCCTCCACGTTGTTCCTCATGAAGGGCGAGAACTGGCAGCTCGGTGCGGTGGCGATCGTGCTGAGCAGCGTGCTCGCCGGGTGCTCGCTGGTGAGCTACTCCGCGATCCTGTGCGACATCTCGACCGAGGACGAGCGCGACCGGGTCTCGTCGCGGGGTTGGGCCTTCGGCTATCTCGGCGGCGGCGTCCTGCTGGTCATCAACCTGGTGGTGGTGCTCGGGAACGACGCGATCGGCCTGAGCACGGGCATGGCCGTTCGCATCTCGCTGCTGTCGGCGGCGGTGTGGTGGGCCGGCTTCACGATCATCCCGTTCGTGGGCCTGCGCAACCGTCCGCCGATCAACATGGTGGCCGAGACGGGAACGTTGTTCCAGCGCAGCTTCGGGCAGCTGTTCACGACGCTCCGGGAGATGAAGGGCTACCCGATGACGCTGACCTTCCTCATTGCCTACCTGTTCTACAACGACGGCATCCAGACCGTGATCTACAGCGCCGCCGTCTACGGGTCCGAGGAGCTGAAGTTCGGTCAGAGCGTGCTGATCGGCACCATCCTGCTGATCCAGTTCGTGGCGTTCGGCGGAGCCCTGTTCTTCGGCCGGCTGGCCGGGAAGTACGGCGCCTATCGCTCCATCCTGTGGGGCACCTTCGCGTGGATGGTCATCGTCGTGTCCGCGATGTTCCTTCCCGTCGAGAACCTGCCGCTGTTCCTCGTCGTCGGTGTGGCGATCGGCATCGTGCTCGGCGGCACCCAGGCGCTCTCCCGCTCGTTCTTCAGCCTGCTCATCCCCCGCGGTCGCGAGGGTGAGTACTTCGCGCTCTACAACGCCTGCGAGCGCGGCACGTCGTGGTTCGGCGTCCTGCTGTTCGGCGTGGTCTTCCAGGTCACCGGCTCCTACCGGCCCGCCATCGTCTCGCTGATCATCTTCTTCGTCCTCGGCGCGATCTTCCTGCTCCGCGTCGACCCGGAGCGCGGGATCGCCGAGGCCGGGAACGCGGTACCGGCCACGCTCTAGAAACCGTTCTCGGACGGGACGACCCGCCCGAAAGCCTGGTTCCGGGCTCCATCGTCGATGCCAAGCTAGACTTGGCGAACTCTGCGAGGAATACGGGAATCTTGGGGGGCTGGGTACCGTTAACTCGTCAGACGGCAATTTGTCAACGGTGTCGCAAGCGAACCTTTGACCGGTTCAGACCGTCTTCTTCTTTGTACGGGGAACTCACGATCAGTTTGGAGGTGCCTTCATGGCGGAGCGCACGCTACGCGGGGCGCGGCTGGGAGGCCAAAGTTTCGAGGACGAGCGCGGCATCGAGTTCGCCGCTCGTCAGCAGGTCGGATATCGCTGTCCGCAGGGTCATGTTTTCGAGATCACCATGTCCATCGAGGCCGACATCCCCGCTGTCTGGGAGTGCCCCCGGTGCGGCGAGGAGGGCGAGAGCACGGCCGGCATCGAGCGTGAGGTGAAGGCCGAGAAGCCGGTCCGCACCCACTGGGACATGCTGCTCGAGCGTCGTTCGGAGAAGGAGCTCGAGGACATCCTCAAGGAGCGCCTCGAGCTGCTGCGCGGCGGCGAGATCGGGCCCGCTCACCTGCACCGCGCCAACCAGAAGAAGCGCAAGGCCTCGGCCTGAGCCTCGTCGGCTACTCGTCGACCACCTCGCCCCGGATCACCGGCCCGTCAGGGCCAGGACCGGGGCGTTGTGCATCTCCGCCGCCGGAGAAACCAGCATTTCCCGGCCCGAACCGGCCGTCCGGGCCACAGCACCAGCAGGCGGCGCGACACGACCCGGGTCAGCACCCGTCGGAAGAACGGCCGCGTGAACGGCAGGATCATCAGGATGCCGAACGCGTCGGTGACGAAGCCCGGCGCCAGCATCAGCGTGCCGCCGATCAGGATGAGCGCGCCGTCGGCGAGCTCCCTGGCCGGCATCCGGCCGCTGTCGAGCGACCTCGGTCAGCGCCTGCCAGGCGCGCGTGCCCTCGTGCCTGATGAGCCACGAGCCGAGGATGCTGTCGATGACCAGCAGCAGGATCGTCCACCACGGACCGATCGCCTGGCCGACCTGGATGATCACGTAGATCTCGACCAGGGGCACGCCGATGAACAGGATGACCAACAGCCATCCCACGCCCCGAACGACGCCGCGCCACGCCCTAACGCCTCCGCAGTGCTCGGCGGACCTGGTCGCGGCGCTCGCGCAGTCCCCAGCGGGTGATCCGGCGCAGCGACTCGATGGCCACCGCGCCGCTCATCTTGGAGTCGCCGCGGACCCGCTCCACGAACTCGATGGGCACCTCGCGCACGGCGAGCCCGGCCCGCAGGCAACGGGTCACCAGGTCGGTCTGGAAGACGTAGCCGGTGGACTGGACCGAGGCCAGGTCGATCTTCTCCAGCGCGCTTCTCCGGAAGACCCGGAAGCCTGCCGTGGCGTCCTTGATCGAGATGCCCAGCAGCACCCGCACGTAGAGGTTGCCGCCTCGCGAGAGCGCCTCACGGCGCAGCGGCCAGTTCACCACCGAGCCGCCCGGGATCCACCGCGAACCGATCACCAGGTCGGCGTCGAGCAGGGCCTCCAGCAGCCGGTGCAGCTGCTCGGGCTGGTGCGAGCCGTCGGCGTCCATCTCCCCCACGACGTCGTAGCCGGCGTCGAGAGCCCACGCGAACCCCGCGAGGTACGCCGCGCCGAGGCCGGCCTTGCCGGGCCGGTGCAGGACGTGCACGGCCGGGTCGGCGGCGGCCAGCTCGTCGGCGAGCGCGCCGGTGCCGTCCGGTGAGTTGTCGTCGACGACCAGGAGGTCGACCGACGGCTCCGCGACGCGGAGCCTGCCGACCACCCAGTCGAGGTTGTCGGCCTCGTTGTAGGTCGGGATGACCATGACCACGCGGCCGAGTGCGGACTCGGTCATGACCCTCCCGTGGTCGTGGGTTCGAGCTCGCGGGCCGGCGTGCCTCCCGGGCCGGCGTCCTTCTGTCGCCTCCGACGATACGGGAGCAGGACGAGGATCACGCCGAGAACCGTCAGCCCGACCGCGACGCGCCCGCTCCACGGTCCGATTCGCGTCGCCGGGGTCAGCTGGCTGGTGAGACCGAGCCGCTCGACCAGCACCGCACGGGTGCGCTTGTCGGCCGTGGCGATGACGTGGCCGTCGGGCGCGATGAGCCCCGAGACGCCGTTCGTCGTGGCGACCGCGACCCAGCGGCCGGTCTCCATCGCGCGCAGCCGGGTGATCGCGAACTGCTGGTCGGTCTGGTCGGTGTGGATGAACGTCGCCTGGCTGCTCTGCACCACCAGCAGCTCGGCACCGTTGCGGAGCTGGGCGGTGAGACCGTCGTCGTAGGCGATGTCGAAGCAGATCGCGTCGGCCACCTTCACCCCGTCGATGTCGAGCGGCTCGCGACGAGTGCCGCTCAGCATGTCGCGGCCGACCTCGCGGAGCCGGTCGAAGAAGTTGTACTTGGTGAACACGGAGCGGAGCGGGATGTACTCGCCGAACGGCACCGGGTGCCACTTGGTGTAGCGGTCACCTGCGCCGGTCTGCGGGTCCCACACGATGCCCTGGTTCAGGACCTGCTCGCTGCCCGGGCCGTCGACGATCGCTCCCACCAGGATCGGTACGCCGATCGCCGAGCTCGCGGCCCGGATCCCGGCGTTGGTCTCGGCGTCGTCGAAGGGGTCGACGGCCGTGGAGTTCTCCGGCCAGACGACGAGGTCCGGCTGCGGGACCTCCCCGGCCTCCACCTGCCGGGCGAGGTCGACCGTGGCGTCCACGTGGTTCTGGGTGACCTGGCGATAGTCGTAGAGGATGTCGTCCCCGTTGCCGGGCACGTCGCCCTGCACCGCGGCCACGGTGACCTCGCGGTCGGCCGTGGCCGTCCACGGCACCAGGGCCGGGACGGCGAGCAGGGCCACCAGCCCGACCAGGCAGAGCGCCGCCACCTTGCGGCTCCCCTCCCCCGCGACCGGGCCGCTGACCAGCCAGGCCAGCAGAGCGCCGCACAGGGCGAGGAGGAAGCTGACGCCGACCGCGCCGGCGTACGGCAGGGCTTCGGCGACGGGCGTGTCCACGACCCCGAACGCGAGCCGGCCCCACGGCATCCCGCCCAGTGGCCAGCCGCTGCGCCAGACCTCCACGGCGGTCCACGCCGCGGCGAACCACAGCGGCCAGAGCCGGTGCCGCTGGAGGATCGCCGAGAGCGCCCCCGTCAGGCCGTAGAACAAGGTCTCCAGCGCCGAGAGCACGAACCAGGCCGGGATCCCGACCGCGCGCATCCAGTAGATGTGGGTCAGGTAGAAGGCGGCACCGAAGCAGAGGCCGACGACGAAGCCGCTCCGCGCCGACAGCCCGCGGGTCGTCAGCACGAACCCGGCCACGGCCACCGGGATCAGCCAGGCGACCGCGACGGGTTCGAAGGCGAACGAGAGCACGAGCCCCGCGCACGCCGCGAGGAGGGCTCTCAACCTCAACACACCACCAAGTGAAGCAGAAGGGTCGGAGGGGTCCCGCAACGCTTCGGTCCAGCCCGGTCCGTGACCGGCTGCCGCGGTCAGGCTGTTGTCTAGGGGGTGCGGGCCCCTCCGTGCCCGGCTCTCACGGAGAGCTCCAGAACAAGCGTCGGATCCACGGGAGATGGCACGTCACCCTCGAACCCGGCCACCCGAAACCGGAGCCCATGCCGTGATCTGCATGAGCGGACTGGCGTAACCCAACTCCCCCGCCGCGTTCCCGTCAACACCCCGCTGACCTGCGACGACTCGAGAAAGTGCAGGTCAGCGGCCATGCCCCGTTCACACGGAGTTCACAAAAATTCTCAGCCAGCAGACGGGGGGACCACCACGGTCGCCGTCGCCGTGGTCGCGAGAAGTGGCTCGTCGAGCAGCGCCGCCGCCCCTGGCCGCTCCGGCGTCGGCTCCCCGCGAGCGATGACGTGGACCGTGAGGCCGAGGCTGCGTGACCGGGTGCCCACCCGAGTGAGGGTGCAGGCGATCTCGAGGACGTCGCCGGCGCGGACCGGAGCCAGGAACTGCACGTCGGAGTACGACGCGAGCAGCCCCTCGTCGCCGTCGGTGCGGATGCACAGCTCGGTGGCCACGTCGCCGAACAGCTTCATCGAGTAGGCGCCGTCGACCAGGTTTCCGGCGTAGTGGGCGTCGGAGAACGGCACGTAGCGGCGGTGCACGACGGTGGTGCCGACCTCTGCGGTCATGCTGCTGCTCCCGACGTGGTCGGCGCGAGCCGGTGCACGATGAAGGAGGCGACCTCACCGGGTGTCGTGCCCCGGCTGAAGACGCGGTCGACGCCGAGCTCGCCGGCCATCTTCTCGTCGAAACGCGGCCCGCCGACGACGAGCAGCGGCCGCCGTTCGACCGGGTAGGCCTCGCGGAACGCCGCCGACATCTCACGGGTGTTGAGCAGGTGGGCGTCGCGCTGGGTGACCACCTGGGAGACCAGTACGGCGTCGGCCTTCTCGGCTCGGGCCCGATCGACCAGCTGCGGGACCGACACCTGGGCACCGAGGTTCACGACCTTCAGCTCCCGGTAGTACTCGAGCCCCTTCTCCCCGGCGAACCCCTTGATGTTGAGGATCGCGTCGATGCCCACGGTGTGCGCGTCGGTGCCGATGCAGCCGCCGACGACCACCAGCCGGCGGCGCAGCGTGCGCTTCACCGCAGCGTTGACCTCCTTGGGCGTCAGCAGCGGGTAGTCGCGCTCGACCACCTCGACCTTGCTGGTGTCGACGAGGTGGTTCACCCGGCCGTACACGACGAAGAAGGTGAAGTCCGGACCCATCGGCTTGCTGTGCACGACCAGGGCCGGGTCCATGCCCATCTTGTTGGCGAGCTGGACGGCGGCGCCCTCGGCGACCTTGGAGAGGTCACCCTGGCCGTCGATGGGCAGCGTGAAGCTGAGCTGGACCATGCCGTCGCCGGTGGCGTCGCCGTACGGGCGGACGATGGTCACTGTGCCTCCACTCTCTTCGTTCGTGCTCCTCGCTCGGTGCATCGCTCGAGCCGTTCCTCGCTCGGCGTTGCGCCTCACTTCGTCGCCTCGAGCAGCTCGGACGCGGGGTTGTAGTAGACGCTCGACTTCTTCGCGACGCCGTCGAGGCCTCGGCCGGCGTCGGCCGGGCGCCGCATCAGGCCGAAGGTGCCGTCCGCGATCGCGTCCAGCAGGGTGTCGTCGACGATCGCGCTCGAGGAGCTCGATCGATCTCGCCGAGGACCTGCCTGGCCCGGTTGGCGATGAACCCGTCGGGCGCCGGTTGGAAGTCCTCGTGGAGGTCGCCGGTCGCCTCGAGCACGTAGCGGACGTTCTGCAGCGCGATGTCACGGTCGGAGATCCAGGGCGTCACCACGGCCTCGGTCATCATGCCGACCAGGAGGATCCCCTGACCGGTGAGCGAGCCGATCAGGTTGAAGAAGCCGTCGAGCAGGTTGCCCCGGAAGACGTCGCCGGTCATGTGCCGGGTGGGCGGCATCCACTTCAGCGGCGCGTCGGGGAACAGCTCGCGGGCCAGCAGCGCGTGCGCGAGCTCCATCCGGAACGAGTTCGGCAGGTCGGGGTCGATCTCGAAGGCGTGGCCCAGCCCGAGCTGCCAGTTCTCGAGCCCGGCCTCCTTGGCGAAGTACTCGTTCAGCAGCTGGCTCGTCGTCACCGTGTGCGCTGCCTCGACGGCGTCGGCGGTGGTGAGGTAGTTGTCCTCGCCGGTGTTGATGATGATCCCGGCGCGGGCGTGGACCTGCCGGCTGAACCGCTGGTCCACGAAGGTGCGGATCGGGTTGATGTCGCGGAACAGGATCCCGTACATCGAGTCGTTGAGCATCATGTCGAGCCGCTCGAGCCCGGCCAGGGTCGCGATCTCGGGCATGCAGAGCCCGGAGGCGTAGTTGGTGAGCCGGACGTAGCGGCCGAGCTCGGCGCTGGACTCGTCGAGCGCGGCCCGCATCAGCCGGAAGTTCTCCTGGGTCGCGTAGGTGCCGGCGAACCCTTCCCGGGTCGCGCCCTCCGGCACGTAGTCGAGCAGGCTCTGGCCGGTCGACCGGATCACCGCGATCACGTCGGCGCCCTCGCGCGCGGCCTGCTGGGCCTGCGGGATGTCCTCCATGATGTCGCCGGTCGCGACGATCAGGTAGATCCACGGGGTGCGCGGGGCGTCACCGTGCTTCTTGATCATCCGCTCGCGCTCGCGTCGCCGGGCGTCGATCCGCTTGAGCCCGGCCCCGACGTGCTTGCGGGCGGCCGCCCGGGCCCGGACTGCGTCGCGGCCGTCCGGAACGTGGAAGGTGACCGACCCGGCGCCGGCCTTCTGCGCGAGCGTCGCCAGGTCCTCGGCCTCGCCGCGGACCAGCGCGTCCCAGACCGGGAGGGCCACGCCGTGCTCGAGCCCGACGTCCGCGCGTACGACGTCGAGGAGCCGGTTGGCCCACGGGATCCCGTCGCCGTCGGCGCCGGCCAGCCCGGCCATCCGCAGCGTCGCGCGCTCCACGCTGACGGTGGTGTGCCGCTTGGCCAGGTCGACGATCGGCTTGCCGGCCTTGCGGGCCAGGGTGCGGGCCTTGCGGACGGTGACCGGGTCGAGGTCGAGCTTGCCCGTCGGTCTACGACTCACGGCGAGACCCTTCGAGGCTCGCAGGCTCGCACCTCAGGACCGGCCTCCAGCCGGCGCTCGAACAGCCCGCGCACGCCCGGCTGCTCGCGGAGCAGCTGCATGGCGTAGTCGGCGTGCCCGGGGACGTAGCCGTTGCCGACCAGCATCGTGACGTCCGCGGCCAGCCCCTCCGCGCCCAACGCCGCCGACGAGAACGACGTCGCCATCGAGAAGAAGATGACCGTGCCCTTCGGTGAGGTGGCCAGGATCGCGCCGCCCTCGCAGCCGGGCACGTCGACGCAGACCACGGTGACGTCGGCCGTCCGCCCGACTGCCGAGACCACCGCGTCGCGCAGGGCGATCGGATCCCGAGCATCGGCGACCACCACGTCGTCGGCGATGCCGGACTCGCGGAGGAGGGCCGCCTCGTGCTCGTTGGGCACGACGCCCACGGTGCGCTGGGCACCGGCGTTGCGCGCCGCCGCCAGGCTCAGCGAGCCGGACTTGCCGGCCCCGCCGATGACGGCGACGACGCCCTGCTCGTACTGCGCGACCACCCGATGTGTCAGGGCCGGGGCGCCGCACACGTCCATCACCGCCAGGCTGAGGTCGGCCGGCAGGTCGTCGGGGATCCGGGCGGCGATCGAGCGGCCGAAGAGGACGGCGTACCCGTCGCACGGCACCTGTTCGGACCGGCCGTCCCAGCGGGCCAGGTCGTCCTCGATCACGAGCGGGGTGAGGGTGAGCGAGACGAGCGTGGCGACGCGGTCGCCGACCGCCAGGCCCAGCGGCGACTCGGGGCCGACCTCCTCGACGGTGCCGACGAGCATCCCGCCCGAGCCGGTCTCCGGGTTCTGCATCTTGCCGCGCGCCGCGACGATGTCGAGCACCGCGCGGCGTACGCCGTCGCCGTCTCCCTTGTCACGGTGGGTCCGCTCGAGCTGCCGGAACGACGCCGCGTCGAGGTTGAGCCGCTCGACGCGGATCCGCACCTCGTCGGGCCAGAGCTCCTTGCGGGTGTCGAGCCGGTCGGCCGCCTGTGGCAGCACCACCCGGTCGTCCAGGACCCGGTGCAACCCGGTCGGATCGCTGGCGCGCACGAAGTTTCTCCTCGGTAACGTGAATATTGACGGGACAATTTGCGGCCTGTCTTTGGACAGGCCGCAGATCCTCCACCTACAGTGGCACAGTGACCATTGAAACGTCCATCGGGCTCGGAACCGGTCAGCCCTATCCCTACCAGCGTGTCGAGCTGGTCGAGCCGGACTGGACCCGCTTCCCCGGCTGGAAGGACGTCACCGCGGCCGAGTGGGAATCAGTCCAGTGGCAGCGAGCGCACTGCGTCAAGAACCTCAAGCAGCTGCGTGAGCTGCTCGGCGACCTCGTCGACGAGCGGTTCTACGCCGACCTCGAGCGCGACCAGGCCGAGCGCGCGACCATGTCGATGCTGGTCCCGCCGCAGATGATGAACACGATGGCCCCGCGCGACGAGCCGAACGGGCCGGGCTCCCTGACCGACGCGTTCTACGCCGACCCGGTGCGCCACTACATGCTGCCGGTCTTCAGCGACCGCCGCACCGACTGGCCCTCGCACCCGCACGCCACGCGCGACTCGCTGCACGAGCACGACATGTGGGCCACCGAAGGGCTCACCCACCGCTACCCGACCAAGGTGCTGGCCGAGCTGCTGCCCACGTGCCCTCAGTACTGCGGCCACTGCACCCGGATGGACCTGGTCGGCAACTCCACCGCGGTCATCGACAAGCTGAAGTTCGTCGGCAAGCCCAACGACCGGATCGGCGACATGCTCGACTACCTGCGCCGCTCCCCCGGCGTGCGCGACGTCGTGGTCTCCGGCGGCGACGTGGCCAACATGCCGTGGCCCCGGCTGGAGTCCTTCCTCACCGACCTGCTCGAGATCGAGAACGTCCGTGACATCCGGCTGGCCACCAAGGCGCTGATGGGCCTGCCGCAGCACTGGTTGCAGCCCGAGGTCGTCGAGGGGATGACCCGCGTCGGCACGATCGCCCGGCAGCGCGGGGTCTCCGTCGCGATCCACACCCACGTCAACCACGCCAACTCGGTCACGCCGTTGGTGGCCAAGGCGACCAGGGCGATGCTCGACACCGGCATCCGCGACGTCCGCAACCAGGGCGTCATCCTCAACGGCGTCAACGCGGACCCGCACGCCCTCCTTGACCTGTGCTTCGCGCTGCTCGATGGCGCGCAGATCATGCCCTACTACTTCTACATGTGCGACATGATCCCGTTCTCGGAGCACTGGCGGGTCTCGGTCGCCGACGCCCAGCGGCTGCAGCACTCGATCATGGGCTACCTGCCGGGCTTCGCGACGCCGCGCATCGTCTGCGACGTGCCGTTCGTCGGCAAGCGGTGGATCCACCAGCTCTCGTCCTACGACACGGAGCGCGGCATCTCCCACTGGACCAAGAACTACCGCACCTCGATCGAGGCAGCGGACCCCGAGGCGCTGAGCCGCACCTACGAGTACTACGACCCGATCCACACGCTGCCCGCCGAGGGACAGGCGTGGTGGAGCGAGCACGCGTCCCTCGACGAGTCCGCCCTGCGGGCCGCCGAGATGGCGGAGGCGTCGCGACGTACGGCGGCGCTGCAGGCGTACTG
>CAVTHU010000008.1:0-31810 GCA_963734355.1 uncultured Actinomycetota bacterium | reverse complement strand
GGCTTGGCGGCGTAGACCTCGCGGTAGTGGTCGGCGCGGGCCAGCTGGGAGGCGGCGTCGGGGTCGAGGAGCACGGTGGCGTGCGGGTGCAGCTGGAGGACCGAGGCGGGGCACGAGGCGGTGAGCGGGCCCTCGACGGCTGCGGCGATCGCCTCGGCCTTCGCCGAACCGGTGGCGATCAGGAGCAGGTGGCGGGCGCGGAGGATGGTGCCGAGCCCCTGGGTGAGGACGTGGTGAGGGACCTCGTCGAGCGAGCCGAAGAACCGTGCGTTGTCGCGCCGGGTCTGCTCGGTCAGCGTCTTGATCCGGGTGGTCGAGGAGAGCGACGAGCCGGGCTCGTTGAAGGCCAGGTGACCGTCGCTGCCGATGCCCAGGACCTGGAGGTCGACGCCGCCGGCCTCGGCGAGCTGCGCCTCGTAGGCCGCACCGGCGGTCGGCACGTCGGTCGGGTCCGGGCCGTGCACGCGGTCGGCGGGCAGGCCCAGGTCGTCGGTCAGCTCGCGGGCGATGGTGGCCCGGTAGGACTGCGGATGACCGGGCGGCAGGCCGACGTACTCGTCGAGCAGGAACGCCCGCACCTCGTCGTACGACGGCCCGGTGCCGGCCCGGTGCCGCGCGACCAGGTCGGCGTACGTCGCGACGGGGGACGAGCCGGTGGCCAGCCCCAGCACGGCCGACGGGCGGGAGCGGACCAGCGCCTCGATGGTGTCCGCGGCGAGCGCGGCCACGTCGGCGGCGGAGGCGAGCGGGACGACCTCCACTACGAGCGTCCCAGCAGAGCCGCCCCGATCGCTGCGACCGGATAGTCCTCCGGGACCACCCGGATCCGGGCGGCCAGGTCGAGCGAGGCGAGGAACGGCGAGGTGGCCGCCTGGGCGCGCAGGGCGTCGGACACCGCGGCGACCAGGGGCGCGCCGAGGTGGGCGACCCCGCCGCCCAGCACGATGGTCGCCGGGTCCACGGTCAGGCAGAGGGTGCGTACGGCGTCGGCCACGCCCGCCGCGAACCGGTCGCGGACCTCGATCGCCCGCGGGTCCCCGGCAGCGGCCGCCGCGAACAGCGCCTGCGCGGGTGGTGCGTCGCCGGACGGCCAGGCCTCGGCCAGGGCCCGCCCGGAGGCCACGGTCTCGAGGCAGCCGCGCTGGCCGCACTGGCAGACCGCGCCGAGCGGGTCGATCGGCACGTGGCCGATCTCGCCGGCCGCACCGGTCGCGCCGCGACGCAGGGTGCCGTCGAGCACCAGCCCGGCGGCCAGACCGGTGCCGATCGAGAGGTAGACCAGGTCGCGGATCCCGCTCAGGGCGACCGCGCCGAGGGTTGCGACGTTGACGTCGTTCTCGACGGCGACCGGGACGCCCAGCCGCGCCTCGAGCTCGGCGCGCAGCGGCACCCACTCCCCGTCGACTCCGAGGTTCACTGCGTGCTTGACGGCGCCGCGCTCGACGTCGACGAGCCCCGGGATGCCCAGCCCCACCGACGTGGGTGGCGCACCGTCGGTCGCGGCGCTGAGGTGCGCGACGACCAGCTCGGCGGTGCGGACCACGCCGTCCGGGCCGGGCTCGGTCGCCTCCCGGACCTGCTCCAGCACGCGACCGTCCTCGTCCACGAGCACGCCGAGCGTCTTCGTCGCCCCGATGTCGAGGCCGATCGCCCTGCATTCGACGGCGCTCACCGGTCCCACCCTGCCTTCCTGAGCACATCGGTCACGGCCACCGCGCCGGGTTGTGACCAACCCCGCGCGTGGATGGTGGGCAGGTCGTCGGTACGACGACCGGGCCAGCCCCACTCCACCACGACCGCGTCGGAGCCGGCCGCGGCGAGCGTGGCCTGGACGTCGGGCTGCCGGTGCGCGTCGCGGACCTGGACCACGAGCGGCCCGTCCGGAAGGTCGGTCGACCCTGGTGCGACCACGGCGTCGGCCGGCAGTCCCCAGGGCGCGGCGCCGATCGCGATGGTGCCGGCCGAGTCGACCCGCACGACCTGGGCGCCGTGCCAGCGGGCAGGGCAGCCGGACACGGTCACGCTGACCGCGCGGCCCGCACCTGCGGCCAGCATCCGATTCGTCTGCGGCTCGTCGGCTGGATCCACAGGTCGCCTCGCAGACGAATCGTGGAGGCCGCCGACTGCCTCGGCGGCCTCGGCCAGGCGCGCCTCGGCGAGCCGGCCGGACCGGACCGCGTCGACGAGGGCGGCCTGGATCGACCGCACCTGCTCGACCGAGTTGTCGGCACCGATGCAGAGCAGGTCGGCGCCGGCGGCGATCGAGAGCACCGCGGCCTCCGGAATGCCGCGCGTGGCAGACGCTCCGGCCATGTCGAGGGCGTCGCTGACGATCACGCCTCGGAAGCCGAGCCGGTCGCGGACCAGCCCGAGGATCGTCGCGCTCAGCGTCGCCGGCAGCTCCGGATCCAGCGCGGGCACCACGACGTGCGAGGTCATCACGGCCGCCGCACCGGCCTCGATCGCGGCCGCGAACGGGACCAGCTCCCGTGCGGCGAGCGTGGACATGTCGACATTCAGCACCGGCAGCGCGAGGTGGCTGTCCACGGCGGTGTCGCCGTGCCCCGGGAAGTGCTTGGCGCACGCGGCCACGCCGGCCGACTGCAGTCCGAGGGTCCACGCGGCGACGTGGACCGCCGCCTCGGACGCCGAGGACCCGAAGCTCCGGGTCCCGATCACGGGGTTGTCGGCGTTGGAGTTCACGTCCGCGACCGGGCCGAGGTCGAGGGTGATGCCGACGGCGGCGAGCTCGAGGCCGATCGCCCGCCCGACCGCTCGGGTCAGCGCCAGGTCGTCGGCCGCACCGAGCGCCAGCGGCCCGAGCACCGGGCTCCCGTCGGGCACGTGCAGCCGCGTGACGTCGCCGCCCTCCTCGTCGACCGCGATCACGGCCCCGGGCGAGACGGAGCGCACGTCGGCGGTGTACGCCGCGATCGCGTCCGGGCCGTCGGCGGTGTTCGAGCCGAACAGGCAGAGCCCGCCCAGCCCCTCCTCGAGCAGCTGGAGCACGTCGGCCGGCACCGTCGTCCCGTTGAACGACGGCAGCAGCACCCGCAGGGCCAGGGACTCGAAGGCGTCATCCCTTCACCGCCCCGGCGGTCAGCCCCGAGACCATGCGGCCCTGGACCAGGAGGAAGAAGATGATCACCGGCACCGCGATCAGCGTCGAGCCGGCCATCACGCCGCCCCAGTCGATGCCGCGGTTGACGTCGAGGAAGCTCGCCAGCCAGACGGGCAGCGTCTTCGAGTCCTCGCGGGTCATCACGACCACGGCGAGCGTGAACTCGTTCCACGCCTGGATGAAGCCGAAGACACCGGTGGCCACCAGGCCGGGCGCGAGCAGCGGGAAGGTGATCTTGCGGAACGCCTGGAACCGCGAGCAGCCGTCCATCATGGCGGCCTCCTCGAGCTCGTAGGGCACCCCGGCGACGAAGCCGCGCAGCGTCCAGACCGTGAACGGCAGCACGTTGGCGACGTAGACCAGCGTCAGGCCGGCGATCGTGTTGAGCAGGTTGAAGCCCTCGAGCATCTTGTACTGGCTGATGAACAGCCCCTCGACGGGGATCATCTGGATCAGCAGCAGCGTGACGATGAAGGCCTTGCGGCCGCGGAACCGGAACCGGGTCACCGCGAGCGCGGCCAGGAACGCGAAGGTCACCGAGAGGATGACCGTCGCGACGGTCACACCGAGGCTCATCCAGAGCGCGTCGAAGAACCGGCCGCCGCTGAGCACCCGTCGGTAGTTGTCCAACGAGCCGCCGAAGGGCAGCCAGGTCGGTTCGGGCGCGTTGATCTCGCGGCGCGGCAACATCGACGTGTTGACCATCCAGTAGACCGGGAACACGCAGGCCACGAAGATCACCAACCCGGCAAGGTTGGCGCCGATGCGGACGGGCGCGGACGCGCGGATGGCCATCAGGGAGTCAGTCCTCTTCGTTCTTCAGCATGATGCGGACGTAGGGCGCGGTCATCACGACGGTGAGGGCGAGCATGAACATGGCCACGGCGGCCGCCGTACCGAAGTCGCCGCCGCCGATCCCGAGCCGGTAGATGTAGGTGCCGAGCAGGTTGGTGTCGCGGGTGACGCCGCCGGCCTTCTGGAGCACGTAGATCTGGGTGAAGACGCGCAGGTCCCAGATGATCTGCAGCAGCCCGATGATCAGCAGCACCGGCTTTATCGACGGCAGTACGACGTGCCGCAGCCGCTGAAACGCGCTGGCGCCGTCGAGCGCGGCCGCCTCGGTGAGGTCCTCGCTGACCTGGGTCAGTGCGGCGTACCCGGTGAACGCCACGAACGGCACGCTCATCCAGACCACGATCACGGTCGCCACGAAGAAGAACGAGAGCGGTTCCAGCAGCCACGAGTGGCCCTCGTAGTCCGCGCCGAGCTGGGTCAGGGTCCAGTTGATGACGCCGTACTGGGTGTCGAAGAGCCACTGCCAGACCGTGAGCGAGGCGACCACGGGCATCGCCCAGGCCAACAGCAGCCCGGCCTGCACGAGCAGCCGGATCGGGCCGGCCATCAACCGCATCAGCAGCGCGACACCCATGCCGAGCACCATCGTCACCGCGGCGTTGACGAGGCAGAAGACGACGGTGCGGACCAGCACCTTCCAGAGGTAGGGGTCGGTGATCAGGGCCCGGTAGTTGTCGAGCCCCACGAAGTCCGCGGCCTGGCCGAACTGCTGGGCCAGGCCGTACTCGTGGAAGGAGAGGCTGACCTGGCGCACCAGCGGATAGCCGAGCGCGAGCGCCAGCATGAAGGCGGCCGGGAACACCAGGCCGTACGGCAGCCGGCCGCCCCGGCGCGGTCGCGGCGGCTCGAGTGGGAGCCCGGTGGTCGCGGGCGCGGTTGTCGGTGCGCTGGCCGTGCTGGTCACCCCCTCACTCCTCTCGAACGTCGACCCGTCCTCGGGCCGGCATCTGGCCTTCTTCGGGCCATCTTTGGGCATGGAGCGGCCGGGGCGACGTCGAGTGCAGGACGACGCCGCCCCGGCCGGCTTTGGAACGAACAGTTCAGCTGGGTGTCAGGTCAGTTGAGCTGCTCGGTGATCGTCTCGTCGGCGGCCGCGGCCAGCTCCTCGACGTTGCCACCGGTGGCGATGTCGACGAACAGGTCCTCCAGGACGCGCGACCCCTCGACCTCGGCCCAGCCCGGCGCGGCCGGGGTGAGCTTGGCGTTGGACGCCGCCGCGATGGTGGCCGCGGCGAACTCGTCGGTGCCGAGCTCACTGGACAGCGAGTTCTTCGCCGGCGTGAGGCCGGCCTCGGCCAGCAGCTTCTGGTAGTCGTCGCTGAGCATCAGGCCGACGACGTCCTGGGCGAGGTCCTGGTTCTTGGACTTGGCCGAGATCGCGATGTCGGATCCGCCGAGCAGCACCGGCGCAGGCGAGCCGTCGGCGCCGGGGAGCGCGAAGACGCCGAGGTTCGCGACCATGTCGGGGCAGCCCGTCTCGGGGTCCTCGATGAGCCCCTTCACCCAGCCGGGTGCGGAGAGCATGCCGACCTCGCCGTTGCAGAACGGCGTCTGGGGGTTCTCCTCGTTGCCGTCCTTGGCCGCGCCGGAGGCCTGCTCCATCAGCTTCTGGACGGTCTCGAGTCCCTCGACCGACTCCGGGGTGGACAGGCTGCCCGTCCACTCGTCGCCGTCCTCGACCGCGAGGTCACCACCGGCGTCCCAGACGAAGGCGACGGCGTTGCGCCAGTCCTGGCCCGGGAACCAGAAGCCGGAGAAGTTGGCCGGGTCGGGGTTGGCGGCCTTGAGGTCGATGGCGGCCTGGACGAACTCGTCCATGGTCGTCGGGACCTCGATGCCGGCCGCCTCGAAGAGGTCCTTGCGGTAGAAGATGTACTTCGAGCCGGCGTAGTAGGGCACGGCGTACGTCTTGCCGTCCACCTGGGCGCCCTCGACGAAGCCCTGGAGCAGGTCGTCGCCGCCCCAGTCTTCGAGGTTGGAGCTCACGTCGCTGAACGCGCCGGCCGAGGTGAAGGTCGGCGCCTGGGTGTTGCCGACCTCGACCACGTCCGGCGTCTCGGAGTCGCTGGACAGCGAGGTGGTCAGCTTCTCGACCAGCCCCTCCCACTCCTGCTGCTCGATCGTCAGCGTGGAGCCGGGGTGCTCGTCCTCGAAGGTCGTCTTCAGCCACTCCCGCGCGGCGTCCGGGGTGTCCGTGCCGTTGATCCAGACCCGGATGTCGGCCTTCTCGGGGCCGCCGGAGGCGTTGTCGGAGCTGTTGTCATCGTCGCCGCAGGCGGTCAGGCCGAGGCCGAGCGCGAGCACTCCGGCCGTGGCGAACGCCAGACTTGTCTTTACAGTGCGCACCCTGAGTTCCTCTCGATCGTGCTGTTGATTACTGGGTGGTGCCGGCGGGCGCTGTGCTGAGTTCACACACCTAGGACACCCCCAGCTGACCGGACAGGACGAGGACGGCGGCACCCACGAGCACCACGTCGTCGCCCAGTGCGGACGTGCGGACCACGAGCTGATCGCCGGAGACCGGCATGGTGCGCTCGCGGATCGTGCGGTCGACGGCGTCGAGCAACGGCCCGTCGAGCAGCTCGAGCGGGCCACTGAGGACCAGCTCGTGCAGATTGAGGGTCCCGACCACGGGGGCCAGGGCGACGCCGACCTGTACGCCGACCTCGGCGAGTGCGTCGGGCCCGTCAGCGGCCAGGCGCTCCCGCAGCCGGGGTGCGGACAGCACGGTCTCCAGGCAGCCGCGGCGGCCGCAGGCGCACTTGGCGCCCTCGGGGTCGATCACGACGTGGCCGACCTCGCCGGCCGCCGAGCGGTGGCCGTGCAGCAGGGCGCCCTCGAGCACCAGCCCGGCGCCCACACCGGTGCCGACCCGGACCAGCATCAGCCCGCCGTCGCCGGCATCGCCGAACGTGTGCTCGCCGAGCACGGCGGTGTTGGCGTCGTTCGCCACGAACACCGGCACGTCGAACGCCGCCCGCAGTCCGTCGGCCAGCCGGGTGCCGTGCCAGCCGAGGTTGGGCGCGTCCACGACCACGCCGTCGGCGTCCACGACACCGGGGGTGCCGACGCCGATGCCGAGCACCGGCCGGGTGGCGGCCTCGACCAGCTCGCGCACCAGGTCGTGGACGAGCGAGACGGCGTCCTCGCCGCGGCGCCCCTCGAGCGGCCGGCTGCGCCGCTCCTGGACGTCGCCGGAGAGGTTGAGCAGCGCCCCCGACACGACTGCGTCTGCTGACAGGTCGGCGGAGAGGTCGACCGCCACGATCTGGCGGGCCTCCCCGGCCAGCTGCACCAGCACCGGGGGCTTGCCCACCCGGCCCTGGACCGGCGCAACGGACTCGGTGAGCAGCCCGTCGGAGACCAGGTCACCGATGACGTCGGAGACCGTCACGCGGGTCAGCCCGCTGGAGCGAGCCAGGTCGGCCCGGCTGGCCGGGCCGTCGCGGAACAGCAGCTGCAGCAGCAGCGCCCGGTGGTGGCGACGGGTGTCCTCCGGAAGGTGCCGGCCCGAGGGGCGCAGCGCCCGGCGAACCGGGGTGGAGGTCGTCGTCACATTTGTTAGGAAACCTCACTTACTAATTCTGTGTCAAGGGTTTCGGGTGAGCGAAGGGGGTCCGACGGCAGCGACAGGGTGAGGACGGCGTCCTCAGACCCGGGGTACCACGGTGCCGGATAGCGTCCCCGCATGAGATGGGTCGGCGCGGTGCTGGTCACCACGCTCGTCACCACGCTCGGCGCAGGGGGCTGCGACGAAGGCACGTCGACCCGGGACGTCGACCGCTACGTCGCGCTGGGCGACTCGTTCACCTCGGGCGCCGGGCTGCCGCTCACCCGCCGGGACGCGTTCTCGTGCGGGCGGTCGTCGCTCAGCTACCCGCACCTCGTCGCCAGAGCGATCGGGGCGGAGCTCGTCGACGTGAGCTGCGGCGGCGCCACGACCGAGAACGGCACGGAGCCACAGTCCCTGGGCGGCGAGTCCTGGCCGCCCCAGCTCAGCGCGGTCACCAAGGACACCGACCTGGTCACCGTCGGCCTCGGCGGCAACGACCTCTCGTGGTACCTCGAGGTGATGTTCAGCTGCACGTCGGCCGCCGCCGCGGACCCGACCGGGAACCCGTGCGAGGAGCAGGGCACCTCTCCCGAGTCGGACCTGACCGCGCTGCCACCCCAGATCGGTGCGCGGCTGGAGGCACTGCTCACCGAGGTGCACCGCAGGGCGCCGGCAGCGCGGGTGCTGCTGGTCGGCTACCCGCAGCTGGTGCCGGCCCGCGGCACCTGCCCCGAGCTGCCGCTGGCCACCGGCGACTACCCGTTCGTCCGGGCGCAGTGGGAGGCGATGGACGCCGCCATGCGCGAGGCGGCGGCCGCCGCAGGAGCGACGTACGTCGCGGTGCTGGGCCCGAGCGAGGGGCACGACATCTGCGCCGGCGCGGACGCCTGGGTCAACGGCTTCGAGGCGCGATCGGGGGTCGCCGCGGCGTACCACCCGCTCGCCGACGGCCAGGCCGCCGTGGCCGAGCTGGTGGAGCAGGCGCTGTCACGGTGACCATGGGCTGCGGATAGCTAGAGGGTCGAGTGCACGACCCGGCCGCCGACTGCGGTCAGGGCGACGGGCATGTTGCGGAGCGCGGTGCCCAGCTCGGCCGAGTCGGTGCCGACGGCCAGCGGGTCGGCGTCGAGGAGGACCAGGTCGCCGGGTGACCCGACGCCGACGGTGGGCTGGCCGTCGACGGAGGCGGCCAGGGCCTCGGCGGGGGTGAGCGCCTGCTCGCCGTGCCAGGGGTCGCGCTCGTCGGCGCTGCGGTGCACGGCGGCCGCGATCGCCAGCCAGGGGTCGAGCGGCGAGACCGGCGCGTCCGAGCCGAGCGCGAGCTCCACGCCGTCGTCGAGCATCCAGCGGAACGCGAAGCAGCGGTCGGCTCGGCCCGGCCAGGCCAGCTCGGTGAGGTCGCGGTCGTCGAGGAGATGGGCCGGCTGGACGCTGGCCCGGACGCCGAGCTCGGCCATCCGGCGTACGTCGTCGCGACCGACCAGCTGGGCGTGCTCGATCGAGCCGATCGCCCCGGTCTCGGCGTACGCCGCGAGCGCCTCGGCGACCGCCGCGTCACCGATCGCGTGGGTGGCGACCTCGAGGCCGCCGCCGTGGGCCCGCTTGAGCAGGTCCCGGAGCTCGTCGCCGGAGAGGTTGGGCTGGCCGGCGGGGTACTCGAGCCGGTGCGCGTCGGAGTAGGGCTCGCAGCACCAGGCGGTGCGGGTGTTGAGCGAGCCGTCGCTGATGATCTTGAGCGGTCCCATCGTGATCCGCTCGTCGCAGCCGGGCAGCGGGTCGCCGGTGCGCAGGCCCGCGTCGATCACCTCGTCGAGGGTGTCGGCGTACGTCGCCCACCGGACCCGCAGCACGTCGCAGTCCTCGGCCCAACGGTCCGCCCAGTCGTGACGGCTCCCACCGAACTCGAAGTCGACCAGGCCCACCACGCCCCGGGCGGCCGCCGCGTCCAGGCCGCGACGGAACGCCTCCGGCGCGGTGCCGTCGCTGCCGAAGAGCGTGACCAGCCGCGGGTAGACCGAGAACCACTCCGTCTCGCGGACCACCGAGTCACGCACCGGCATGGCCAGGTGCATCAGGGCCGTGGTGTTGAGCCAGGCGTTGTGCCCGTCGCCGGCGATCAGCACGACCGGGGTGTCGCCGGTGACGGCGTCCAGCTCGGACACGGTGACGTCCCGCTGCCAGGCCCCCGGACGGTGGCCCCAGGCGACGACCGGCATGCCGGGCAGCGTCCTCACGCGTTCGGCGACCAGCGCCAACGCCTGCTCGGGCGACCTGGCCGGGGCGAGGTCGAGCCGCTGCGAGGCGAGGGTCCACTGGGTGAAGTGGACGTGCTGGTCCCAGAGGCCGGGGGCGAGCCAGCGGCCGTCGGCGTCGTACTCCTCGACCCCGGGACGGGGATCGAGCTGGGCGGCGACCGTGGTGACCACGCCGTCCTGCACCAGGACGTCGACGGGGTGCTCGCGGAGGAGCCGCGGTGGGTCCGATCGGCACCAGGCGGGCGCGTCGGATCAACAGGCGGGTCACCGGCGTCACGCTAGGACACGGACCAAAGGTCCCGGCAATGGCCCGGATGGGCGGTGGCGATGTTCACCCGTGCGGTTCGGAGACCCGTTCGCGTAGTCCGGCCGCGAGACCGGAGATGGTCACGAGGTCGAAGAGGCCGCCGCCGTACTCCGCGAGCATGCGGTGCCTGACCGGCGCCAGGCGAAGCCGCAGGTGCATCCTGGTCCCGCTCCCCTCCGGTGTCAGCCGCAGGCACCAGGTGAGGTTCGTAGGACCGCGTCGCGACGTGTGCAGGAGGTGGTGGCCGGGCTCGAGCTCGGCCACCGTGAAGGTCTCGTCCTTGCCACCCCAGTCGGGGATGACGTCGCCGACCTGCAGGGCGACGTACGCCGACTCGAGGCGCCGCAGCCCGCGTCGCGACGGAGGGATGATCCGCTCGACCCAGCGCGGCAGGTACCAGCCCGCGCGACGCTTCCCGAGCTGCACCAGCCACGGCCAGACGACCTCGGGAGGCGCAGGCAGCGAGAATGCACGGTCCATCACGACATCTGCTGGGTCGACCAGGTGGTCACCCGGCAGCGTCGCCGACCGCTCTGCGGCGGTCGGGCGACACGCGTAACTCACGCGGCGCAGGGCTCCTCGCAGTCGCAGTCGTGGTCGTCGCTGCCGGCGTCCGCGTCCGCGCCCAGCTCCGGCATCGCCATCGGCTGCGGCCGGAGGAACACCCCGCCGACCACGGCGGCCAGGGCGGCGGCGACGGCGCCGACCGCGAAGGCGACCTGGAGGCCGCCGTGCAGCGCCTCGACCGCGGAGGACCCGCTGGCCGCGAGCGATGCGGTGCGCGAGTCGGAGACCGCGACCAGGACGGCCAGGCCCAGGGCGCCGCCCATCATGAACGAGGTGTTCACGACACCGGAGGCGAGCCCGGCCTCGTGGGGCTCGACGTCGCCCATGGCGGCCAGCAGCACCGGGTTGAAGGCGATGCCGGCACCGATGCCGAGCAGCACCATCGAGGGCAGCACGTCGGTCACGAAGCTGCCGTCGACCGGGGCCATCGCGAACAGCGCCAGCGACGCGGAGGCCAGCGCGAGGCCGACGGTCAGCGGCGCGCGGATCCCGAACTTCATCACCAGGCGGTCGGACAGCTTCAGCGAGCAGAACATCATCACCAGGCTGGTCGGGACGAACGCGAGGCCGACCTCGAGGGCGCTGTAGCCCAGCACCTGCTGGAGGTAGAGAGCGGCCAGGAAGAACCAGGCGAACATCGCGGCGGCCCAGAGCACGCCGACCACCTGGGAGACCGAGACGTTGCGCAGCTTGAACAGCCGCAGCGGGACGAGGGGCGCGGCGGCCTTGGTCTCGCGGACGACGAACGCGACGAAGAGGACGGCCGCCGACGCCAGCAGGGTCAGGGTGCGGGTCGAGGTCCAGCCCGCCTCGTTGCCGCCGACCACGGCGTACACGGCGATCATCAGAGCCGAGGTGACCAGCACCGCGCCGGGCACGTCGAGCTTGGTCGAGCCGGGGACGACGTCGTCGGTGGGCAGCACTGCGCGGGCGGCCACGAGGACGGCGATACCGACGGGGACGTTCACGAGGAAGATCCAGTGCCACGACAGCAGCCCGGTCAGCACGCCACCGGCCAGGACGCCGACGGCGCCGCCACCGGACATCACGAAGCCGAAGACGCCCATCGCCTTGGCCCGGTCACCGGGTGAGCTGAACAGCCCCATGATCAGAGCGAGGGCGACGGCGGAGACGCCCGCTCCCGCGAGGCCCTGGACCGCGCGGCCCACGACGAGGAACGACGCGCTCGGCGCCAGTCCGCAGACGGCGGAGGCGATGGTGAACGAGACCACGCCACCGAGGAAGACCCGCTTGTTGCCGAGGAGGTCGCCGAGCCGGCCGGACAGGAGCAGGAAGCCGCCGAAGGTGAGCAGGTAGGCGTTGACCACCCAGGCGAGCGAGGCCTGCGAGAAGCCGAGGTCGGTACGGATGGAGGGCAGCGCGACATTCACGATGCTCTGGTCGAGCACGATCATCAGGTCGCCCAGGCACAGCACGTAAAGGGCCAGCCAGCGGCTCTTCGACGCCGCCGTGTCGACGTCCTGAGCCTGCGGGGAGGGCTGGTGGGTGGTCATCTCGTTCTCCTCGTCTGGAAGGGTCTTCACCCTTTCCACGAACGGGTGCCGACGAATACGACAGACCCCGCGAACTTTCTCGACTCATCGCTCAGAACCGTTTCGTCAAGGGTTTCTGTCGGCTTCGTTAGGGTCGAGCGCATGTGGTGGCGCGCGCTCGGGGTGGCCCTCGTGCTGCTGTGCGCCGGTGTGGCGGGCGGGTACGCCGTCGCGGACCGTCAGCAGGAGGAGCCGGTCGGCAGCGACACGCTGGAGCCGGTGCCGGCCGAGTCACCGGCCGTGCCCACGCCTCCGGAGCAGACCTACCTGCCCGATCCCGTGGCCGAGCCGCTCGCACCCGACCTGCCCAGCTCCCCCGAAGACCTGCGGGTCAGCCGCCGTGGCATCGGGGTCACCGTCGACATCCCCGACGGCTGGCAGCAGAACCAGGTCTCCGAGTCGAACATGTGGAACTTCGTCAAGCCGGGCAACCCGTTCTACACCTACCTCCTGCGCGTCACCATGACGCGCGGGCAGAACGTCTCGATCTCCGTCGCCAAGGCCGGCCGGATCGCCGCCCTGGAGGAGTCCGACTCCAAGCCGGACGGGGCGGTGAAGGACTTCACCGTCACCGCCGAGCGGGAGGACACCTTCGAGGCGACCTACACCTCAGGTGGCTACCTCCGCGTGACCATGGAGAAGTGGGTCAGCTTCGACGGGAGCCACGCCTGGGCCTCGGTGTCGGTCACCGGCCGCTCCGTCGACGAGGAAGGGCTGCGCGACCTCCTCAACCGGACCATCGACTCGATGCGGCCGATCGAGGCAGGCGCTCCGAACAAGCCCGACCGGCCCTAGGTCGCGGAGCGGGTCGTCCTAGATGCCGTGGGTGTGGACGTCGTCGAGGACCTGGTTGGCGACGGCGCGGTCGTCGCTGCGGATCTGGATCCAGAGCAGCGTGTTGGTGGCAACCAGGACGACCCGCTCCGCGATGACGCCCCCGCCCGGGCAGTCCGAGTAGACGACGGTTCGCGAGTCGTTCCCGTCCTGGCTGTCGTCGATGGCCCGTCCGGCGGTCCCACACTCGGGGTGCTGGGGCAGCTGCTCGGGCAGCTCGGTGCCCGGCAGCAGCGCGACGAAGATCCCCTCACCGCTGCCTGCCTGCGACGCCCAGTCCTTGCTGGTGCCGACCGAGAGCGCCGGGAAGGTGCCGTGGGCGTTCGGCGGGTTCCAGCCGTCGCGCGCATCGGCGCGGTCCCAGGCCGCCGGTACGGTCACCGACAGCGTGCCTTGGGCGTCCTCGACGGTGCGCTGGGTCGGCGCCCGCTCGCGCTGGGCGGCGTACCCGGCTCCCCCGCCGACGGCCAGCGCGAGGAGCCCGACCACCGCGAGCACCGCGAGCCGCCGCCCGCGCCGCCGCGGCAGCGCCGGCTCGGGCAGGTCGCCCGAGTCGGGCTGCACGGTGGGGCGCGGACCGGGCTGGGTCAGCTCCGGGTCGCGGTCGAGCCACGGCTGGGACGCCGGCCCGGAGGCGACCGGGCCGAGCGCCGCTGCCAGGGCGTCGACGAACTCGGTGACGGTCGGGTAGCGGTCGTCACGGCTGCGGGACAGCCCGCGGTGCAGCACCTGGTCGACGGCCGGCGGGAACGGCCGCTCCGGTGTCGAGACGGGTGGCAGCGTGCCCGGGTTCATGGCGTCGGACAACGAGGTGTGGGTGAACGGCGGACGGCCGGTGAGCAGCAGGAAGGCCAGGGCGGCGAGGGAGTACTGGTCGGCGCGCGCGTCGGGCGCCTGGGCGGCGGCCTGCTCCGGTGCGACGTAGGTCGGCGTCCCGGCGACCATGGTGAGCCGCGAGGACATGTCCAGCGACTTGCCCAGGCCGAGGTCGCCGACCATCGCGCGGACGCCGTGGTCCTCGGCGCCGTCGACGCTGCGGAACAGCACGTTGGCCGGCTTGATGTCGCGGTGCAGGATGTCGCGGTCGTGCAGCGCCTGGAGCCCGGCACCGACCTGGCGGACCACCTCCATGGCCTGCGCCGTCGTCAGCCCGTCGACGTCGAGCCGGTCGGCGAGGGTGCCCTGGTCGGCGTACGACATGACCAGGTAGGGGCGCCCGTCGTCGAGCTCGCCCGCGTCGTAGACCGAGACGACGTGCGGCGACTCGACCTTGCGCAGGTAGCGGCCCTCCTCGAGGAACCGCTGCCGGATCTGGTGGTCCTCGGTCCAGTTGTCGGCGAGCACCTTGATCGCCACCGGCGAGTCGAGCTGCTCGTCGTAGGCCAGCCACACCGTCGCGAAGCCGCCGGAGCCGATCCGGCGGCGCACGGCGTACCGGCCGAGCCGGTGGGGCATGGACACGCCCACATCTTGGCCCCCCAGGTGGCTGACGAAACGATCCGGGCCCGGGTCTGGTATCGGTTCGGTTTCGATCCGGGGGTGGCGACCAGCGCTGCATTATGTTCGAGGGCGGCAAGAGGGTGGAGGACTGTGAGCGACAACAGGGTCGGCGAGGCAGCGACGCCGGACGACATCGACGACCTGGCGCGGCGCGCCCAGGCCGGGGACCGCGATGCCATGGAGCTGCTGCTCGCCGCGGTGCGGCCGCGCACCCTCAACGTCTGCCGCGGGGTGCTGCCCTACACCCCCGACGCCGAGGACGCCTGCCAGGAGGCGCTGATCAAGGTGTCCCAGAAGATCGGCACCTGGAACCAGCAGGGCCGGTTCACGACGTGGCTGCACATGGTCGCGGTCAACTCCGCTCGGTCGACGTACCGCCGGATGAAGAACCAGGCGATCGCGGCGGACCCGCAGGAGTCGCAGGCGATGCAGCGACCCGACCCGCGGACCACGAGCGTGATCGCCGGCACCCGCCTCGACCTGCTCGAGGCGATGGAGACGCTGGAGCGAGAGCACCCGCAGTTCGTGGAGCCGCTGCTGCTGCGCGACGTCTACGGGCTGCCCTACGAGGAGATCGCGACGCTCATCGGCGCCCCGCTCGGGACGATCAAGGCGCAGATCCACCACGGCCGCAAGCTGGTGCGGCCCATGCTCGCGGAGTCCTCTTGAGCAGCTTCGTGAGCCGGCTGCCGGCGCTCGGGGCGCTCCTCCTCACCGTTTCACTGGTCACCGGCTGCCGCGACGACTCGACGGCCTCGAGCCGGCCGGCGGCCACTCCCCCGGCGGCCAGTGCCACGACGCAGGAGCCGTCCGTCTCGGCGTCCCTGCCCAGCGAGACCGACGCACCGCCCGACGCTGACGACCCGGCCCTCGACCCCGCCCTGAGCGAGCCTGTCGAGGACTCGGTCTACCCCGACATCGGCGACCCGAGCGTCGACTCGCTGCACTACGACCTCGACCTGGCCTGGACGCCGGACACCCGCACGCTGGTCGGCGAGGCGACCATCGAGCTCCGCTCGACCGGCACCGCCGACCACCTCCAGCTCGACCTCGGCGAGCCGCTCGACGTCTGGGCGGTGACCCTCGACGGCGCCGTCGTGCCGTACCAGCACCAGGGCAAGAACCTCGTGGTCAGCGCGCCGGTCACCAAGGACGAGCGGTACGTGCTCGAGGTCAGCTACACCGGCACCCCCGAGCCCACGCCGGCACCGACGAAACGCAGCGACTTCAGCACCAGCGGCTGGACCATCACGCCGGGCGGCGAGACGTGGACGATGCAGGAGCCGTACGGCGCGTTCACCTGGTATCCCGTCAACGACCAGCCCTCCGACAAGGCGTTCTACGACATCAGCGTCACGGTGCCCTCGCCGTGGGTCGGGATCGCGAACGGCGTGATGACCGACCAGACCGAGCACGACGGGCTGACCACGACCGCGTGGCACCTGTCCAAGCCGGCGTCGTCGTACGTCGTCACGGTCGCCACCGGCGACTACACGCGCACCACCAACACCTCCCAGAGCGGCATGGAGATCTCCTACTGGGTGCCCAGCAGCCGGCCCGGGCTGGCGACCGGGCTGGAGTCGGCGGCGGCCGGGCTGGACTGGCTGGAGGGGCTGCTCGGTCCCTACCCGTTCGACAGCCTCGGCTTCCTGCTCGTCGACTCACGCAGCGGCATGGAGACGCAGACCATGATCACGCTCGGCGCCACCGACTACACGACGTCCACGGCGGTCCTGGTGCACGAGATGGCGCACCAGTGGTACGGCGACCAGGTCACGCCCGACGACTGGCGCGACGTGTGGATGAACGAGGGCATGGCGATGTACCTCCAGGGCTGCTGGGAGGCGGAGGCCGACGGCCGCTCGGTCGATGCGGTGATGGACGACTACGCGTCGTTCGAGGACAACCTGCGTGCGAAAGCGGGCCCGCCCGCGGCGTACGACCCGGCGCAGTTCGGCGAGGGCAACATCTACTACGGCCCGGCCCTGATGTGGCACGAGCTGCGCAAGAAGATCGGCGACGACGCGTTCTGGGACGTCGTGCGCCGATGGCCGGCCCGCGACCCCGAGACCAACGCCTCCCGGGGCGAGTACCTCGACTGGCTGGTCGCCGAGACCCACGTCGACCGGTCCTTCTTCGAGGACTGGCTGCTCAGCCCGACCACGCCTCCGCGGTCCTGAGCCGAGCCGGCGTTCTGCTGCTGGCTGATCGTCGGCCCGAATGGTTGTCCAGGGCCGGTTTGTTGTGTGAGGTGGTCGCATGCGACTCCTGGTGCTGGGCGGAACGGTCTTCCTGTCGAGGGCGGTGGCGGCGGAGGCCGTGAGGCGCGGGCACGAGGTGACGTGTGCGGCGCGCGGGACCTCCGGCTCGGTCCCCGAGGGCGCGCGCCTGCGTCGAGGTCGACCGGACCCAGCCGCTGCCGGACCTCGGCGCGTTCGACGCGGTCGTCGACGTGGCCCGGCACCCGTCGTGGGTCCGGAACGCGGTGGCGGCGCACGCCGACGCGCACTGGGTCTTCGTCTCGACGGTCAACGTGTACGCCGACGACGCGACGCCCGGCGGGACGCCCGCGACGCTGCCACTCGTCGAGGCGATCGAGGAGGACGTCGACCTCAAGGAGAATCCCGAGGCCTATGGCCCGATGAAGGTGACCTGCGAACGGATCGTTCTCGACGGCGCCGCCTCGGCGATGGTGATCCGGCCCGGGCTGATCGTCGGACCGGAGGACCCGACCGGTCGGTTCTCGTACTGGCCGCGGCGGCTCGCGGCCAGCCGAGATCAGGGTGCGAGCGAAGTGCTCGCGCCCGGAGACCCTGCCGACGTCATGCAGGTCGTCGACGTCCGCGACCTGGCGGCCTGGGCCGTGACCGCGTGCGAGCAGCGCACCACCGGTGTCTACGACGGCGTCGGTCCGGCCATGCCCATCTCCGACCTGCTCGCGCAGTGCGCCGAGGGCGTCACGTCGGACGTCACCTGGACCTGGGTCGACCAGGAGTTCCTGCAGGAGCAGGAGGTCGAGCCGTGGATGGGTCCCGGAGCGATCCCGCTGTGGCTCCCCCGCCCGGAGTACGACGGCCTGCCCGCCCACGACGTGCAGCCCTCCCTCGACGCCGGTCTCACCGTCCGCCCCCTCGCCGACACCACCCGCGACACCCTCGCCTGGCTCGAGGCCACGCCCGACGCGGCGGTCAGCGGCATCTCACTGGACCGGGAACGAGAGCTGCTCGACGCCTGGCTCGCCCGCCCGTCGGGATAGCCCGGGCCACGGCTCACCGAACCGCGTGCCGAAGGCGAGGTCGGAGAGCGGGCGGCGGGTCCTGGGGGCGAGGTCGGACTCGACGGCGAGCCCGACCGCGAGGCCGGTGGTGACCCGCCAGTGCGGGGGTACGCCGGCCAGCCCGGCCAGCCCGTCGTGGTCGAACGCCGCGAACTGGTGGACGCCCAGGCCGAGCGCGGAGGCCTGCACCGTCAGGTGGGCGACCGCCTGGCCGAGGTCGTACTGCGCGTAGTCGGAGTAGCCGAGCGCGTCCTCCTCGGGCCCGGATGCGACCTGGTTGAGCGTGAAGAGCAGTGCGGACGCGGCCGGCGCCCAGCGTCGCACCGAGGGAGCGAGCAGCTCGACGAAGGCCAGGTGCCCGGCATCCCCGCGCCTGCCCACGAGGAACGCCCACGGCTGCGAGTTGCCCGCCGACGGTGACCACCGTGCCGCCTCGAGCAGCACGACCAGCTCGTCGTCGCCGAGCACGTGGGTCTCGTCGTACGCACGGATGCTTCGGCGGTCGCGCAACAGCGGGAGGAGCTCGGGCATGCCCGGGACAACAGCAGACCGGGCGCCCGTCATCCCGACCCGGGCGCGGACTCACACCAGGTTGACCGGCGGCGTCGTGAACCACCTGCGGCGGCGCCAGCCGAAGAAGCCCAGCACCCCGAGCCACCACAGCGCCTCGATGAGCACGATCTGGGTGGCCCGCACCGAGTGGATCAACGCCTTGCCCGTCTCGTCCGCCGCCCAGTGCGTGCCTCGCGAGCGGCAGCCGGACGGGTTCGGGTCGAGGGGGCTGCACACGGGCGCGAACTCCGTGTCGGCGGCCGCCGTCGTGCGGGTGCCGGCGTCGCCCAGGTCGACGACGGCCGTCGCGCTGTCCTCGGGAGCGACCTCCTCCAGCGTGGGGTTCGCTGCCAGCCAGCGCTCGAACGTCTCGAGCATCGCCTGGTGGCCGCGCTCGTTCGGGTGCAGGCTGTTGTGCGACCAGTTGGCCGGGTTGAACCGCTGCTCCGCGAGCCCGGACACCGAGCGCAGCCCGATGAAGTTGAGTCCGGGCCGGTCGTGGTTCGCCGGGTCGCACAGCTGGAGGCCGGCGTCCTTGAGGGAGTCCTTCATCTCGGCGAGGTAGTAGAAGTCGTGGGCCCGAGCGACGTCGTGGACGGTGTCGTTGAGCTTCTCGAGGAACGACGCGATGAAGGCCCGCTCCTCCGCCCGCAGCGCCACCTGCGAGCAGGACCTCAGCTTGTCGTTGGCGGTCGCCGGCGCCTGGTCGCCCCGCCCGCGGAAGATCGGGTCCGGGTACGCCGTGACGACGACCGGGACTCCGTCGAACGCCTCGCGCACCTGCGTGAACGTCGCGTCCAGCGACGTGCGGACCTCCGCGAGGCCGCCGGTCCACCACGAGCCCTTGTCCGCGCAGTTGCCGGGGACCAGGCACATCACGCCGATGGTCGAGAACCCGGCGTCGTTGCCCCCGATGCTGAGCACCACGAGCTGGGGCGTGAAGTCGTCCGCGGCCAGCCGGTCGGCGTACTGCTCCAGCTGGGTCTTGCCCTCGCCCTTCTGCACGAAGATGCCCGGCAGCCCGGAGCCCTCCGGGTTGGACGTGCGGATGTTCGCCGTCACCGCACCCGAGCACGCCAGGAAGAGCGTGCCGTCGAACGGCGGCTGCTGGCCCGCCTGCACGGCCCAGGCGGACGGAGCCCTCCGGCAGGTGTCCTTGCCCGCCGTGTCGGTGTCCTTGAAGTAGATCGAGGCACCCTCGCCGGACATGTACGAGTCGCCGATCGCGACCAGCACGTGCTTCTTCCCGGCGACCGGTCGCGGGTCGCCGCCGTCGCCCGGCGTGAAGCCCATGACGGCGAGGCCGACGATGATCAGCACGATGTCGGCCCGCGTGCTCGAGGCGACCGACGCGGTCAGGACGGCGAGGCCGACGACGAGGAGGATCGTGAACGTCGAATGGCTGTCGAACCACAGCCAGACCCCGATCACCAGCGTGCCGCCGAACCCGACGCCCATGGCCAGCCAGCGGAGCGGGCTCGCCTCGGTGTCGGCGAGGAAGGTCGTGCCGCGCTCGGACAGGAGGGCCACGGCGACCGGCCAGCACGCAAGGAGGCCCACCACGAGCATCCCCACGCCGATCTTCAGCAGGTGGGTGTCCTGCTCGTGCAGCACGAGGTAGCCGGCCACGACCAGCACCACGGCCAGCGCGGCCAGGATGGCGCCAGCGCGGCCGACCCACGTCCCGTTGTGCCGCCACACCGCGAGCACCCCGCCGATCGCGAAGTACGCGACGACCAGAGCCGCAAGGAGGAGCCCGCTGACCGGCTGCTGCCGGTTCACCTGCACGACGTACGCGATGCCCAGGGCGATGGCGACACCGAACAGCGCGAGGTACGTCCGCAGCCGCGCGACGGGCAGCGCAAGGGGCGGCGGTGCGGCCGGCTCACCAGCGGCCGGTGGCTCCGGTCCGGTCGGCGCCACCGCGAGGTAGCGGGTGTACTGGCCGCGCAGCCAGAGGCCGCCGAGGATCAGGTACACCGACAGCGCAACTCCGAAGGCCAGGCTCGGGGCGCCCTTGCGGGCCACGGTGAGCAGCAGGATCACCGCGGCCGTGAAGAGCAACGTCCGGCGTCGGGAGACGTCTTCGGGCTGCGTCCCGAACAGCACGGCCCCGAGGTGGCTGATGACAGACATGAGGTCCCTTCCCAGCCGAAAGTGTCTGACCTCGGACGTGAGGGGGCCATGATCCGAACGGCCCATTGACGCCCCGCCCGGCGACGACCGGAAGCTAGGCGCCTGGACCCACGAGCACGTCCGCCAGCAGCGCCGCCGCCTTGTCGGCGCCGCCGCGGCGCACCGGGCGGTACGCCGGCCGGACCGCCCGCGCCGCCATCATCGTGTCGGCCAGGTCGCGGGGGTTCGTGCTGGCGTAGTCCATCCGGACGCCGGCGCCGTAGTGGTCGAGCCGGTGCGCCACGAAGTGCTGCTGCTCCCAGTGGTGGGCCAGCGGGAAGTAGACGAACGGCCGCCGGGCGGCGACCAGCTCCATGGTGGTCGACAGCCCGCCCTGGACGACGGCCAGGTCGGCGCAGGCCAGGTGCTCGAAGAGGGAGTCGACGTACCCGACCTTGTCCATGCCCTCGACGTCCGGAAGCAGCCCGGGGTCGAGCCGCGGGCCGGTCACCATCACCATGCGTGCGTCCGGCTCCTCCTTGCGGACCAGCGCGAACGCCTCGGCCGTGAGCTCGAGGAGGTCGCGGCCCACCGCGGTGCCGCCCACCGCCGCGAGGTAGAGCGGGTAGCCGGTGCCGTAGCCGAGCTCGCGACGCAGCCGCTGCGGCCGGCGGTAGGCGCCCGGGTCGAACGGCACGACGTACGGGACGCTGGTGAACTGGCGCTCGGTGAAGTCGCGCACGGTGGGCAGCCCCCACCCGAGCGACGCGTCGGGCAGCTCCTCGAAGCCGCCGATGAACACGGACCTGTCGCGCACGTAGGGGAACCGCTCGCGGTGCTCGATCATCTCGGCGTTGTAGTCCGCGCAGAGCTCGACCTCGCGGGGGTCGCCCTCCGGGTCGACGGGCAGGAAGCCGACCACATCCGTGAGGAACGCGTACGGCGCGATCTTGCGCTCGGGGTTCTCGTGCAGGAAGTGGTCGACCTCCCACGACTCGTCACCGACCCACAGGTCGTACGACGTCTCCCGCACGACGTCGTCGAAGAGCATGTAGTTGGCGCAGAGGATCTCGTCCATCCGGCGGAACGCGTAGAACGCGTGCAGGTCGTGGTGGGTCGACTCGCTCTCCCAGTGCGCCGACTCCGAGGACAGCTCGGCGCTGGCGGGGTGCACGACCTCGCCGTGCGCTGCGACGACGTCGGAGACGGGTGGTTGCGCGAGCCACTCGATCTCCAGGTCCGGGACCCGCTCGCGGAGCGCCCGGGCGATGGCCAGGTCGCGCAGCACGTGACCCAGGCCGATCGGCGAGCAGACCCACAGCGCCCGGCGCTTGCGCTCACGCGCGAACAGCCACGGCGTCTGCGTAGGAGCAGGAGACGTGGTGTGCATGTCGACGAACTCCTTGACCAGTGTGTTGACCAGCACGGGGTGACGGGCGTGCGGCACGTGGCCGGCGCCCTCGATCTCGACCAGCCGGCCGCCGGTGACCTCGGCCACCGCCCGGCCCCGCTCGACAGGCTGGCAGTTGTCCTCGGTGCCGTGGATCACCAGCACCGGGCAGGCCAGGTTCGCGAGTGCCTCGCGCGCCTCGTCCTCCTCGACGAGATCGAGGTCGGCGTTGAGCCGGACGGTGAGCGTCTCCGCGTCGGTCTGCAGCGCCCACGCCACCATGTCCTCGTGCGGCTTGGTCGAGTGCGGCTCGGCGAACATGAGCGCGGAGTGGTACTCCACCCACTCCTCGTAGCGGCCGACCCACCGCGGATGGGCCATGTGCTCGATGACGTCGTGGTCGGGGAGAGCCAGCGGCACCGACGGCGCTATCGCGACGACTCCGAGCACCCGCTCCGGCGCGATGTGCGCCAGGTTGAGCGCCCAGCGCGCGCCACCGCAGAGGGCCACCAGGAACGCCGCATCGACGCCGAGGTCGTCCATCACCGCGGCGACGTCACCGACGTTGAGTGCATCGGACTGGTCGGCGGACGAGGTCGGCCGGCCGGACAGACCGTTGCCCCGCGGGTCGATCGTGACCACCCGGAAGTGCCGCGCCAGGTACGGGACCTGCGCCTTCCACTGCCGCCCGTCGACCACCGGGAAGCAACCCAGCATCATCACCGTGGCCGGCCCGGAGCCGAAGACCTCGTAGTGGACAGGGACGCCGTTGCGGTCGAGGTCTCCGACCTGATCGGGCTCACGCGCTCGCACGACCGCTCACCTCCTCCATGAACCGCCGCAGCCGCAGGTTGAACCAGACCGGGTGCCGCGCCTGCACGCAGTGGCCGCCACCGACCACCACGTCGATCGGGCACCCCAGCGCGCCCGGCGAGGGCCACGCCGTCGTGGAGCGGGGTGATGTGGTCGTCGTCGCCGTGCATCACGAGGGACGGACAGCGCACCTTCTCGGTCGCGGCCAGTGCCTCGGCGGGGCGAACGACCCGGCGCCGTGGTGAGTGGGTCGAGACCAGCGTCTCCGCGTCGGTCTCGAGCGCCCACGCCACCGCGTCCTCCACCTGCTTGGTCGAGTGCCGTTCCGGGAAGGCCTCGCCGAAGAAGAACTCGACGAACCCGGCCTGGTCGCGGCGCCAGTGGTGCGCGTTCCATTGCCCCCAGCCGTCGTAGCTGTCCCGCTCGCGCTCGAAGGCGTCCTCGATGGGGTTCGGCCGGTCCTCGAGCACGAGGTCCGCGCCGGCGAAGACGGCACCGCGCACCCGGTCCGGGTGGTCGGCCGCCAGCACCAGGAGCACCCGGGCTCCCGCCGAGAGTCCGACCACGACCGCTTCCTGAACCCCGACCGCGTCCAGCACGGCCAGCGCGTCGGCGACCAGCTCGGCGTCGTCGTACGCCGAGGGCCCGGCCGGCCGGTCCGAGCGCCCGTTGCCGCGACCGTCGAACACCACGACCCGGGCGTGCCGGGCGAGGTAGGGCACCTGCAGCTTCCAGATGCGCGAGTGGACGATCGACCAGGCGGGCAGCAGCAGGAGAGTCGTCGGCCCGTCGCCGTACACCTCGTAGTAGAGACGGACGCCCGACCGCACCGCATAGCCGGCTCGGTCGGGCTCGCGGGCGCGCACGGGACCTACTGTCCCGCGCGCGCCCGTCGTTCGCATCTCCGTCATCGCGTCGACGGCTCAGGGCCGCGCTTCGAAGACGAGGTTGAACGGCGTCTCCGCCGCCCGGCGGAACCGGGTGAACCCGGCCTGCGCGACCACCTCGCCGATCGCCTTCTCGCCGGCCTGGGCGCCCAGCGAGTAGCCACCGCTCTGGGACAGCGCGTTGGGCACGCACAGGAAGGTCGAGAAGCCGTAGTAGACCCGGCCCACCGGGTTGAGGTTGTCCGCAACCGTGTCGCCGGCGATCGGCTCCACGATCAGCCAGGTGCCGTCGTCGGCCAGCGACTGCCGGATGTGGCGGGCCGCTCCGACGGGGTCTCCCATGTCGTGCAGGCAGTCGAACGTCGCGACCAGGTCGAAGTCGGCTGCCGCCGAAGTCCTGGGCGCTCGCGATCTCGAAGTCGATCCGCTCGCCGACGCCGGCGTCGGCGGCCCGCTTGCGCGCCAGCTCGATGGACTCCTCGTGGTAGTCGCAGCCCAGGAGCTGCGCGTTCGGGAACTGCTCGGCGAGCAGGATGGTCGACGCGCCCAGCCCGCAGCCGACGTCGGCGACCTTGGCGCCGGCCTCGAGCTTGGCCTGCACGCCGTCGAGGGCCGGGATCCAGCTGGGCACCAGGTTGGCCAGGTAGCCGGGCCGGAAGAACTGCTCGCAGCCGACGAACACCTCGTCGTCGTGCTCGTGCCAGCCCATGCCCGCGCCGGTCTTGTACGCCTCCTCGATCCGGTCGATCGCCTGGAGCGAGCCGAGCGCCAGCATGTAGGCGCCGGGGGCGTAGACCGCGCCGTCCGGGTTCGCCAGCACGAAGGCCTGCTCCTCGGTCAGCGACCACGTGTCGCCCTCCGCGTCGTAGGTGACGTAGCCGCCGGCGCCCTGCCCGCGCAGCCACTCCGCGACGTACCTCGGGTCGCAGCCGGTCCGGCGGGCGACCTCCTCGGCGGTCCCCGGCCCGTCCACCAGTGCCCGGTAGAGCCCGAGCCGGTGTCCGATGACGACGCCACCAGCGGTGATCGTCGCGCCGAGGTCGCCGACGAAGCGCCCGAGCATCTCGTTCAGCTTGTCCTCGTCCATGTCGTGTCCCTTCCAGCGGCCACGTGGGCCGGGGTCCTGGCCGCGGTGTTGCGGCCTGACCGTTGTCTACGAGCTGACGGCCGGACCGGGACATTGGGGGAAACCCCTACGGGGCGGGGGGTTGGGTGAGCCCGCGCGCGGCGGCCCACGCGGCCACGCCCGCGCGGCTGGGCACGTCGAGCCGCTCCATGATGTTGTGCACGTGGACCTCGGTGGTCTTCTCGCTGATGCCGAGCGCGGTGCCGATCTGCCGGTTCGTGCGACCGGCGGCGACGTGGATCGCCACCTCCCGCTGCCGCGGGGTCAGTACGACGACGTCGCCCTCGGCGTCGTCGGGCCCGATCGCGGCCAGCTCCAGCGCCAGGGCGACGGCTGCGGCCGGTGACATGGTGCGTCCCGCGTGCCGCTCGCGCTGGGCAGCGGAGCGGCCCAGCATGAGGTCCAGGCGCTGGTCGAGGTCGGCCAGCTGCCGCACCTCGGCCTCGGTCGCGAGGGCGGCGGCGCGCTCACGTCGGGCGGCAGCCGCACCGACGAGCCGCGCGGCCGTCGCCGGCGCACCGCGCGCGGCCGCCACCTCGGCCATCCCCTCCAGCGACTGGGCGATGCCGCGCCGCTCGCCGACCTCGTCGTGCAGCCGCAGAGCGCGGGCGAGGAGGGCGGCCGCCCGATCGACGTCGGCCGTGCTCCCCGCGGCGTACGACCGCCTTGGCGAGCAGGCAGGCGCAGACCGCGACCGCCCAGTCGTAGTCGATCGAGTCGAACAGCTCCAGCGCCTCGGTGAGCAGCTGCTCCGCCTCGTCGATCCGGTCCTCGTCGAGGGCCAGCAGGGCGAGGTCGTGGCCGGCCCAGGCGGTGCCCCTCGTGTTGCCGAGCCGCTCGTGCGTGGTGCGCGCGGCCGTGTAGAGCGCGGTGGCCTCGGCGAGGTCACCGCGCGCCCGGGCGAGGTGGCCGAGGAAGGCGCGCGCCACGGCGCCCCGGCGCTCCTCGGGCGCACCTTCGGCGGCGCGGAACGGGCCGAGCAGTGCCTCGGCGACGTCGCGTCGGCCGAGGCCGTACGCCGTGACCCCGGCCGCCAGCCGGGCCGCCGCCCGGGCCTCGGGATCGGCTCCTTCGTCGTCGGCGGCGGCGACGAGCTCGCCCAGCGGCACCTCGGCCTCGGCCAGGACGCCACGGGTGTAGCCGAACCAGGCCAGCGCCGCGGCCAGCCAGACGATCTGCTCGCCGTCGTCCGCGGCGCGGGCATGCTGCGAGGGCGGCATCCAGGTCGGCGTGGAAGGCGGCCAGCTGCGGCCAGGTGTCGGTCTCCGCGGTGGTGCCGACCGTCGCCTCCCACTCCCGGGCGCGACGCGTGAACCACGTGGCGTGCCGGTCCCGGGTGGTCTGCTCCTCGGCCTGCTCCGCGAGCTGCTCGGCGGCGTACTCGCGCAGGCTCATCAGCATCGTGAACCGGGCGTTGCCGTCGAGGTCCTCCCCGGCCCGGCGGACCAGGCTCTTGTCCAGCAGCGACTCGACCACGTCGAGGACGTCGGGCTCGGCGCACACCGCGGCGGCGCTCTCGAGGTCCCACTCCCCGGGGAAGACCGACAGCCGCCGGAAGGCCGCGCTGTCACGGTCGGAGAGCAGGTCGTGGCTCCAGGCGATGGCCGCCCGCAGGTCGCGGTGCCGGTCGGGCGCGTCCCGCGGCCCGCTGGTCAGCACGCTCATCCGGCGGCCGAGCCGGAACGCGAGCTCGCTCGGCGTGAACACCCGCAGCCTGGCGGCGGCCAGCTCGATCGCGAGCGGCAGCCCGTCGAGGTCGACGCAGATCTCCACCAGCGCACGGGCGGTGTTCGGCGTGAGCTGGACGGCGGGCGGCGCCCGATCCAGGAGCAGCGCCACGGCCGGGTTGCCGCGCAGGCGAGCGAGGTCGTCGGCGTCGTCGGCCGAGGGCATGGGTAGGGGCGGTACGGCGTACTCGCGCTCGGCCGCCAGCCGGAGCCGTTCCCGGCTGGTGGCGAGCACCTGCAGCCGAGCGGTCGAGCGCAGCAGGTCGGCGAGCTGACCGGCCAGGTCGGAGTCGAGCAGGTGCTCACAGTTGTCGAGGACGACCAGCCGATCCGTGGCGTGGTCGTCGCCCTCCGGTCGCGCGGCCCGGGTGAGCTCGGCCCGCACCTGGAGGGGGTCGCGGATGGGTGCGAGATCCACCCAGCTGACGTCGTCGCGGTCCGCGCAGACCGCGAGTGCGAGCCGGGTCTTGCCGACGCCGGGCGGCCCGGTCAGGGTCACCAGGCGGGCGCGCCCCAACAGGTCGAGGACGTCCTCGACCTCCGTCGCCCTCCCGATCAGCGCAGCGGCCGGCGCGGGCGGTGGGCTCGCGCTGAGCACACCCGGATCCTAGGACGTCGGCACCGCCTAAGGTGCCGTCCGTGACCGGAAGCGAGCGCACCTACGTCGTCAGCGGAGCCGCCTCGGGCATCGGCGCCGCCACGACCGCGCTGCTCCGCGAGCAGGGAAACCGCGTGGTCACCGTCGACCTGCGCGACGCCGACGTCACCGCGGACCTCTCGACCGCCGCGGGTCGAGCGGCTGCAGTTGAGGGCGTGGGCGCGCTCACCGACGTCGTGCACGGCGTCGTGCCGGCCGCGGGCATCGGCGGGTTCACCGGCACCGACCCCGCCCTCGTCGTCTCGGTGAACTTCTTCGGCGCCGTCGCGCTGGTCGAGGGGCTGCGAGAGCCGATGGCCGCGGCAGGCGGTGCCGGCGTCGTGTTCCTCGCCTCCAACTCGATCACCGGCCAGCCCGGCTGGGCCGGCGACGTCGCCGTTGCGTGCCTGGGCGGGGACGAAGCGGCCGCTCGGGCCGCCGCGGCGGAGCACGAGGCAGTCATGGTCTACCCGGCCAGCAAGGCGGCGCTGGCCTGGTGGGCGCGGCGCGAGGGCATCAAGGAGGAGTGGATCGGCGCGGGCATCCGGCTCAACTCCGTGGCGCCCGGCAAGATCGCGACCGCGATGACCGAGCAGCTCGCCGCCGACCCGGTCTTCGGGCCGCTGTCGGAGGCCTACCCGACAGCCATCGGCCGAGACGGCCGGGCCGAGGAGATCGCCGCTCCGATCGCGTTCCTGCTCTCGGACGCGGCCTCGCTGGTGGTCGGCTCGGTGCTGTACGTCGACGGCGGCACCGACGCGATCCTGCACCCCATCGCCCCGGAGGGCTGGAACGTGGCTCTCCCCGCCACATGAGCCGCGAGACCGAGCGGCAGAACCGCCGGATGCTGCGCGCCCGCGACGCGATGGACCGGCAGTTCGCCGACCCGCTCGACATCCCGGCGCTGGCGCGGATCGCGCACGTGTCCGAGGCGCACTTCATCCGGACCTTCCGGGCGACGTTCGGCGAGACCCCGCACCGCTACCTGCAGCGCCGCCGGGTCGAGCGTGCGATGGCGCTGCTGTGCTCGACCGACCGCTCGATCACCGACATCTGCATGTCCGTCGGCTTCTCCAGCCTGGGCACCTTCAGCCGCACCTTCCGCGACATCGTGGGCGAGTCGCCGAAGGCCTACCGCGCGGCGCACCCGCTCGTGGCCAAGGTCCCGACGCATTTCTCGATGGCTTGGACCAGGCCGAGCAGTTTCGGAGAAGAACGTCGCGCGGAGCCCGAATAGCGTCGTTCGCACAGACCAACGGACCTCCGAAGGAGCAACCATGTTCACCAACATCAACGTCTCGCAGATCTTCGTCTTCGACCAGGACGAGGCCCTGGACTTCTACGTCGGCAAGCTCGGCCTCGAGGTGCACACCGACGTGGACCTCGGCTTCATGCGCTGGCTGACCGTCAACGTGCCCGGCCACCCGGACCGGGAGATCCTGCTGGAGCGGCCGGGGCCGCCGTCGATGGACGAGGCCACCGCGGCCCAGGTCCGCGAGCTGCTGAGCAAGGGCGTGATGGGCGGCTGGGTCGGCTTCGTGACCGACGACTGCCGCAAGACCTACGACGAGCTGTCCGCCAAGGGCGTCGAGTTCACCGACGGACCGAACGAGCAGCCGTACGGCATCGACGCCGGCATCCGCGACCCGTTCGGCAACAAGCTGAGGTTCGTGCAGCCGGCCTAGGAAGCTGCGGCGCAGGTGAGCGAGGCGGAGGTCAGCGCGTTCTTGACCTCGGGATACGGGCCCAGGTCGAGGTCGTGGAAGGTCATCGCCTCGTCGAACAGTCCGATGTCCACCAGGTGCTGCAGCCCGACGGCCTCGATGGTCGACCGCGCCACGCACTGCGCCTGGTCGGGGGTGATGCCGAGCTGGCCGGCGAACGCCGCCGCCATGCTCGCCACCGCCTTCTCCATGTCGCTGCCCGCCGGGGCAGCCGAGGACGAGTCGGTCGGCGTCGGGGTCGGGGATTCCGCGGCGGACGAGGTCGACCCCGGCGGGTCCGGTGACGCGTCGGGATCGTCGTCACCGCTCGTCACGGCGTACACCACTCCCACGGCGGCGACGACAAGGGCGGCCACCAGGACGACTGCGAGGACCCTGCCCCGGCGCGTGGTGGGGACCCGGTCGGGGCGACGGGTCCCCGCAGCGAGCGGAGCCAGTCGCGGACCGCGGCCGCCGAGGGCGGGCGGTCGGCCGGGTTCTTGGCCAGGGTGCTGCGCAGCACCTCGTTGAGGCTGGCGGCAAGCGGGCTGTCGTCGGGCAGCTGCGGGATCGGCTGCTCGCGATGGGCGGTGACGATCTCGAAGTCCGAGGTCCCGACGTACGGCGCCCGCCCGGTCAGCGTGGCCCAGAGCAGGCAGCCGAGCGAGTAGACGTCGGAGGCGACACCCGGCTCCCCGCCGGTGTGGAGCTCGGGCGCCATGTAGCTGGGCGTGCCGACGGTCGCGTGCGAGGTGCGGGTCGCCTCGCCCCCGACCCGGCGGGCGATGCCGAAGTCGGCCAGGTAGGCGGTGAGCCCGCCGTCGGCGCGCCGACGCAGCAGCACGTTGGCCGGCTTGATGTCGCGGTGCACGAGGCCGGCCGCGTGCGCATCGGCCAGACCGTCGGCGACCTGCTCGATCAGGTCGATCGCGACGGGCACCGACGGGGCGCCGTACGACGACAGCATCGAGCGCAGGTCTCCGTCGGGGACCAGCTGGGTCGCGATCCAGAGCCGGCCCTCGTCCTCGCCGTGGGCGTAGACCTGCACGACGTGCCGGGAGTCGAGCAGGGCCTGGGCCTGCGCCTCGCGGGTGAACCTGGCCCGGAACTCCGCGTCCTCGGCCAGCTCGGGCGCGATCACCTTGAGCGCCACCGGCCGCTCGAGGTTCTCGTCGCGCGCCTCGAAGACCACGCCCATGCCACCACCGCCGAGTCGCCGCACGACTCGGTAGTGGCCGATCCTCTCCCCCTGGCGCGGGTAGTCGGCGCTCACGCTCTGGTCACTACCCGCCCGGCCGCCGGGATAGTCACGCATCGGTAGCTCGGCCCGTGGCCCGGTCACCCGGTGCGGGTGATCCGGTCGGGCCCCGCGCGACACAGGGTGGGCGTGGTCAGGCGGCTCGACCACGGAGGTGTGTGCTCATGCGACGGATCCTCGCCGGCTCCGTCGCCGCCCTGCTCCTGGGAGCCGCCCTCGTCGGCTGCGGCGGTGAGGACGGGTCGGGCGGGACCCGGCCGACCTTCGCGCCCACCCGCTCGCCCACGCTGCCCAGCCCCACCCGCTCGGAGGCGGTCGAGCCGACCGATCCGGCCGGATCGGACTCGGAGGACTCGGGGGACTCGGGCGACACCAGCGAGCCGGAGCCGACCAGGACTCCGACCAGGCAGCCCGAGTCCACCTCGGACCAGCCTGATGAGCCGACGTCCGAGCCCTCTGGCTCGGCCGATGAGGACACGACCGATGAGCCCACCGACGACGAGAGCGACGACTCGCCTCCCTCGTGGCTGTGGTGGCTGCTTGCCGCCGTCGTCCTCGGTGCCATCGTCGCCATCCCACTGGTGCGGAGAGCCCGGCGTCGCGCCGCCTGGCGTCAGCAGCTCTCCGAAGCCGAGGGTGAGCTCGGCTGGCTCGCCCGCGAGCTCCTGCCCGGGCTGCGTCACGTGGGCTCGCGTGAGCAGGTCGCCGGCGCCTGGACGGTCGCGTCTCCCAGGGTCACCGCGGCCGAGGACGCGCTGACCGTGCTCGAGTCCACCGCGCCCGACGACCTCGGCCGGTCCCGGGCGCAAGCGCTCCGGAACGCCTCGCGCCTGGCCCGTCAGCGGATGGAGATGCTGATCGCGCCCGGACCGCACGACACCTGGTCCCTCGACCTGGACGCGATCATGGCCGACCTCGAGGCTGCCCTCGGGCCCCCGTCGCCCGCCTGAGCTCCCGACTCAGAACAGCAGCGCGGACGCCGGGTCCTCGAGCACCCCGGCCACGTCGGAGAGGAACCGGGATCCGGACTCGCCGTCGATGTGCCGGTGGTCGAAGGAGAGCGCCAGCGTGGTCACGTGCCGGACGACGATCTGGTCGTCCACCACCCACGGCTGCTTCTTGATCGCGCCGAAGCACAGGATCGCGGACTCACCCGGGTTGATGATCGGCGTGCCGGCGTCGATGCCGAAGACGCCGACGTTGGTGATCGTGAACGTGCCGCCGCTCATCTCCGCCGGCTGGGTCCTGCCCTCGCGCGCGACCGCCGTCAGGTCGCCCAGCGCGGTGGCCAGGTCGACCAGCGAGAGGTCCTGGGCGTCCTTGATGTTCGGGACGACCAGGCCGCGCGGAGTGGCCGCGGCGATGCCGAGGTTGACGTAGCTCTTGAAGACCACCTCCTGGCCCGCCTCGTCCCAGAACGAGTTGACCACCGGCGTACGCCGCATCGCCAGCATCGCGGCCCGGGCGAGCACCAGCAGTGGAGAGACCTTCACGTCGCGGAACTCGCGGCGCGCCTTGAGCCGTTCGACGAACTCGACGGTGCGGGTCGCGTCGACGGTCACCCACTCGGTGACGTGGGGCGCGGAGAACGCCGACTGCACCATCGCGCCGGCCATCATCTTGCGGACGCCCTTGATCGGCTCGCGGGTCTCGCGCTCACCGGTCGACGTCGGGACCCCCGGGATGGCGTGGCCGGGTGCGGTCTCCTCGACGTAGACGCCGGGGTGCGCGGTCTCGACGTCGCTGCGGGTGACCGTGCCGTTCGGGCCGGTCGGCGTGA
>CAVTHU010000007.1:0-22834 GCA_963734355.1 uncultured Actinomycetota bacterium | reverse complement strand
CGTCCTGGAAGAACTCCCAGACCTTGTCGACGGGCTGCGACACCTCGAACTCGTTGCTGACCAGCATGTCTTATGCCTCCTGACCGGTGAGGTAGGGAGCGGGGTCGGCGGCGAACCGGTCGCGGCAGCCGACGCAGCAGAAGTGGTACGTCGTTCCGGCGTGCACGTGCGTGTGTGCCGACCAGCCCGAGGCGTCGACGGTCACGGTCATCCCGCACACCGGATCGGTGGCCTCGGAAGTGGCCGCCGGCTCGGGGACACCGACGGCCTCCTCCCGGGGGACGCTGAACTCACCAGCGGCGCGGCGCTGCACCAGCTCGGCGAGGACGGCCACCGCGATCTCGCGGTGCGAGGTGTGGCCCAGGTCGAGCCCGACGGGCGTGCGCACGCGATCGAGGAGGTCCTGCGGGACACCCCGCTCGGCGAGGTACTCCAGCAGCGAGACCCCGCGCTTGCGAGAGGCCACGAGGCCGAGGAACGCCGGTCGCGCCCGGGCGCACAGCTCGAGGGCCTCCTCGTCGCCGTGGCCCTGGGTCGCCACGACCACCAGCGACCGCTCCTGGACGTCGTCGGCGCTGAGCTCGGGCAGGTCACCGACCCGGGCGTTCCAGCCCAGCTCGTTGGCCAGCTGGGCCAGCAGGTGGACCATCGGCGAGCGACCGACGACGAGCAGGTCCAGGACGGGTACGACGGGCTCGACGAACACCTGGAGGGCTCCCTCGCTCTGGCAGGACATCGGGACGTAGATCATCCCGTCCGGCACTGCCGGCGAGGCCGGGTCACCGGGGTCGGTCGTGCCCAGGAACAGGAGTCGGGCCTCGCGGGACTGGATCACGCGCTGCGCCTCCCGGATCACGACCGGCTCGGCACAGGCGCCGCCGATGAACCCGTGCACCTGCCCGTCCGCGGTGATCAAGGCGCGGGCGCCGGTCTGGCCCGAGGACGGCGCCTGCCGCCAGACGATCGTGGCGAGCGCGAACTCCTCGCCCCGGTCGGCCAGCTCGCGGGCCCGTTCCAGGACCTCCCAGCTCTCGTCACCCATGGCGCCCGTCCCTCAATCGCCCTGCTTGACCGGCGGCGCACCGGAGACGTCGTGCTGCTGGGTGATCGCGTCGTACACCCGGTCCGGCAGCAGCGGCATGTCGATGTTGCGGACCTGCGCGCTGCCGATCGCGTCGAGGACGGCGTTCACGAACGCGGCCGGCCCGCCGACCGTCGCGCACTCGCCGACGCCCTTGGCGCCGATCGGGTGGTGCGGGCACGGCGTGACGACCTCGTGCAGCTCCCACCCGGGCGTCTCCCAGGCGGTGGGGAGCAGGTAGTCCATGAAGTTCGAGCCGATGCAGTTGCCGTCGGCGTCGAAGGTGATGAACTGCATGTTCGCCATCGCGTAGGCCTCGGTCAGGCCGCCCATGATCTGGCCCTCGACCACCATCGGGTTGATCCGGACACCGCAGTCGTCGACGGCGACGAACCGCAGCACGTCCCAGACGCCGGTCTGCGGATCGACCTCGACGGTCGCGATGTAGCAGGCGAACGGCCAGGTCAGGTTCGGTGGGTCGTAGTACGCGTTGCCCTCCAGGCCGGGCTCCATGCCGTCGGGCATGTTGCTGTACGCCGCCATGGCGCACTCCTGGATGCTCACGCCCTGGGCCGGGTTGCTGCGCACGTAGAACCGGCCCAGCTCCCACTCGACGTCCTCCTCGGACACCTCGAGCAGGTGCGCAGCGAGCTTCCGCGCCTTGGCCCGGATCTTGCGCGACACCATCGCGACCGCGGCGCCGGCGACCGGCGTGCTGCGGGATGCATACGTGCCCATGCCGAACGGCGCGGTGTCGGTGTCGCCCTCCTCGACCACGATGTCCGCGGCCGGGATGCCGAGCTCGTGGGAGACGATCTGCGCCCACGTGGTCTCGTGGCCCTGGCCCTGGGACTTGGCCCCGGTGCGCAGGATGCCCTTGCCGGTCATGTGGATCCGCAGCTCGGCGGAGTCGAACATCTTGATGCCGAGGATGTCGTACTCGCGGCTGTTGCCGGCGCCGAGCGGCTCGGTCATCGTCGAGATCCCGATCCCCAGCAGCCGGCCGCGCTTGCGGGCCTCCTCCTGCTGGGCGCGGAAGTCGGCGTACCCGATCGCCTCGAGCCCGACGTCGAGGCACTTGGCGTACTGCCCGGAGTCGGTGAGGAAGCCGAACGGCGTCCGGTGCGGGAAGTCGTCGTCGCGGACGAAGTTGACCCGCCGGAACTCGGCCTGGTCCATCCCGAGGTCGTCGGCGGCGGCCTGCACCATGCGTTCCTGGAAGAACATGGCCTCGGTCACGCGGAACGAGCAGCGGTAGGCGACGCCGCCCGGTGCCTTGTTCGTGTAGACGCCGCGGGCGGTCAGGTGGGCCGCCGGGATGTCGTACGCCGCGAACGCCGAGTGCATCAGCCCGATCTTGAACTTGCTGGGCTGCGCGTCGGAGAAGAAGGCGCCGTGGTCGGAGTCGGTGTGCATCCGGACGCCGAGGATCCTGCCGTCCTTGCGCAGCGCCAGCTCACCGTCGAGGTAGACGTCACGGGCGAAGCCGGTCGAGATCAGGTTGCCCGTGCGGTCCTCGATCCACTTCACCGGCCGCTCGGTGAGGATCGAGGCCAGGATCGACATGACGTAGCCCGGGTAGACGGGCACCTTGTTGCCGAAGCCGCCACCCAGGTCAGGGCTGACGATCCGGATCATGTGCTCCGGCAGCTCCGCCACCAGCGCCACGGCGGCGCGGATGATGTGCGGCGCCTGGGTGGTCATGTAGACCGTCAGCTTCTGCGTCGACCTGTCGAAGTCGGCTATCGAGCCGCAGCACTCCATCGGGGAGGGGTGCGAGCGCGGGTAGTGCAGCTTGAGCTTCGAGACGACGTCAGCGGCGGCGAACGCCTGGTCGGTGGCCTCCTTGTCGCCGACCTCCCACGTGAAGCACGTGTTGTCGGGCTGGTTCTCCTTGTCGTCGCGGATGATCGGCGCGTCCGCGGCCATCGCCTGGGTCGGGTTCACGATCACGGGGAGGGGTTCGTACTCGATCCGGATGGCCTCGCAGCCGTCCTTGGCGGTGTACGGGTCGTCGGCGATGACGCAGGCGACCTCCTGGCCCTGGAACCGGACCTTGTCGGTGGCCAGCACCGCCTGGGTGTCGTAGGACAGCGTGGGCATCCAGGCGAGGTTGCGCGTCGCCATCATCTCGCCGGTGAGGACCAGGCGTACGCCGGGGATCGCGTAGGCCGCGCTGGTGTCGATGGACTTGATCCGCGCGTGCGCCAGGGGGCTGCGCAGGATCTCCATGTGCAGCATTCCGGGCAGCACGATGTCGTCGACGTAGTTGCCCCTGCCGCGGATGAACCGGTTGTCCTCGACCCGTTTGCGGCTGGCCCCCATCCCGCCGATCTTGATCTCGTCGAGCGCCCGGCTCTCCTGCGTGGCCGTCACGGCTGCTCTCCCCGCTGCTTGGCGGCGGCCCAGAGGACCGCCTTCACGATGTTCTGGTAGCCGGTGCAGCGGCACAGGTTGCCCGACAGCGCGAAGCGGACCTCGTCCTCGGAAGGGTCCGGGTTCTCGGCGAGCAGCGCCTTCGAGGCGAGCATCATCCCCGGCGTGCAGAACCCGCACTGGAGGCCGTGCTCCTCCGTGAACCCCTCCTGGACCGGGTCCAGCTCGCTCGGCGTACCGAGCCCCTCGACGGTGGTGACCTCGTGGCCGTCGGCCTGGACGGCGAGCATCGTGCAGCTCTTCACCGGGGTGCCGTCCACGAGGACGGTGCAGGCACCGCAGTTGGTGGTGTCGCAGCCGGTGTGGGTGCCGGTGAGCCGGAGCCCCTGGCGCAGCAGGTGCGCGAGCAGCAGCCGAGGCTCGATGTCGGCGGTACGCCGTTCGCCGTTGACGGTGATCGTGACCCGGCGCACCGGGACGGCGTCGTCCGGCGCGGCCGCGGTGATCTCGTCGAAGAGACTGGTCAAGGGGTGTCTCCTGATTCCAGGCCGTCGCGAGCGTCGCATCCACGGGATGCTCCGCAAGGCGCCGGTGCGATGGTGTACTCGGTTGTCCTGCGAGCGCCGGCAGCGCCGCGGAGCGCCTGTGGTGCGGCGCCCGCGATGGCCTGGGGTCGGGAGTCGCCCCTCACGCTGCCCGCTCCTGACCGTCGACGACCCGGGTCAGGATCCGGGTGACGAACGTGTGCACGATGTGCCGCTTGTAGTCGGCGCTGCCGCGGTGGTCGCTGTTCGGTTGGGCGGCGGCCGCAGCGAGGTCGGCGGCGCGGCTGATCCCCGCCTCGTCGAGCGACCCGCCCACGAGCGCGTCGGCCGCCTCCTTGGCCTCGATGGTCGAGCTGCCGACCCCGGTCAGCCCGATGCCGGCGCGGGCCACCCGGCCGCCGACCAGGTCCACCGACACCGCGACGCCGGCGGTCGCGAAGTCGCCGACCCGGCGCTCGAGCTTGAGGTAGCCCCCGGCCAGGGTGCCTTGGGCCGCCGGGATCACCGCCTCGACCGCGATCTCGTCGTAGTCGAGGGTGTTCTGGAACGGCCCGGTCACGAAGTCGGTGATCTTGATGGTGCGCCGCCCGCCCGCGCCCTGCGCGACGACGTGGCCGCCGAGCGCGGTGACGACGCTCGCCCAGTCGCCCTGCGGGTCGGCGTGGCACAGCGAGCCGACCAGGGTGCCGCGGTTGCGCACGATCGGGTCCGCGATCAGCGGCGCCGCGGCCGCCATCGTGGGCTGGGTGGCCGGAAGCAGCGCGGAGCGCTCGAGAGCGACGTGCCGGCAGAGGGCGCCGATCCGGAGGCTGCCGTCGGGGTCCTGCTGGTGGTGGTCGAGGCCGGGCAGGTTGTTGATGTCGACGAGCAGCTCGGGGCTGGCGAACCGGAGCTTCATGAGCGGCACCAGGCTCTGGCCGCCGGCCAGGACCTTGGCCTCGCCGTCGCCCTCCTTGAGCAGAGCGATCGCCTCCTCGAGGCTGCGGGGCACCTCGTAGCGGAACCGGGAGGGGTACACGTCAGGGCCTCACGTCGGGCAGTCCCGGTGCCGAGTCGGACTGTGCATCAGGTGTCGGGGCATCCGGGGTGGGCGGCGGAGCGGGCCGACTCGCTGGGTCCGGAATCGCGACCGGCGTCCCCTCGATGTCGGTCGGGTCGGGGCGCGGCTCCTGGTGCGGTGGCCACGGCCCCTGCACCGGCTGGCCGGCCACCCCCAGGTACTCGACCAGCTGGGGGAAGGCGAAGACGGTCGGGCTCTTGCCGGTCTTGGGCGCGTCCTTGAACAGCTCGGCCATGCGTGGATTGCCCGCGCGGCCCCCCTCCTCAGCCACCTGAGTCCCCTCTCGAGCCGATGATTCCACCACTCTCACCCCGCACCGGCCGCCGTACAACAGCGAATCAAGCAAGAACTTAGGTCGCTAGCTCCAGAGCGTGACGTGCACGGCGGGATGGAACCGGCCGTGGGCGACCGCCCGGCCGCGCAGCATCGCCTGGATGGCCCGTGGCGTGGTGACGAACCGGGTCATCTCCTCGGCCGACGGCGTGGCCTGCTGGCCGGGGAGGGTGGAGATGTTCCAGGCGCCCTGGGCCCTCAGGTTCGGTCCGGCGACGCGGACGAGGGTCTTGGCGGCCAGGTCCGGGGCGACGGTGAAGGCCAGCGTGAGGCTGAGCCCCCGACCACGCTTCGTCTCGTCCAGCGCGGCGGCATGGCTCTGGAAGATCTGTTGCCGCTCCTCGGGGACGCCGAGCCTGCGAATCACGCTCGGGACCACCCCGGACTCCTCGGCGGCCGACGGGCCGAGCAGCCAGGTCTCGTCGCGGAGCATCTGCACGCTGGGTTCGCTCTGGACGAAGCGGTGGTCCGGCGCAGCGACCGCGATCACCTCGTAGTTGAGGAACTGCGTGCTGGTGATGGACGAGTCCGAGCGGGCCGGACGCGGACCGATCGTGGCGTCGACGGTGCGGGTGACCAGCAGCTGCTCGAACTGCCGGGTCGGGTGCACGCTCAGCTCGACGTCGAGGTCCTTGGCTCGCTCCGCGAACAGGCTGATGAGCCCGGGGGCGGCGTACTCGGCGAACAGCGCGGAGGTGCCGAGCCGGAGCATCCGGCGGCCGGCACCGGCCGCGCGTACCTCGAGCACGGTCCGGTCCTGGAGGCCGAGCATCTCGACCGCCCGGCTGGCCAGCCGCAGCCCGCCAGGCGTGAAGGCGAGCCCGGACGAGGTGCGGGTGAACAGCTGGTCGCCGAGCTCCCTGCGGAGCTGGCCGACGTGCAGGGAGACAGCCGCCTCGGTCACCCCGATGTCGGCCGCCGCCGCCTTGACCGACCCGAGCCGCACCACGGTCGCGAACGCGCGCAGCTGGGTCGGGGTCATGGTGCCGCCGAACCTAACTGGTCCAGGAGCCGTCGGTAGTCCTCCTCGTCGTCGACGTCGATCGGAACGGGTCCCTCGACCGTCACCCTGACGACGTCGTCTCCGGCCGCGTCGACCAGCTTCCAGACCGCCTTGTCGCCGTGCAGCGTCGCGAGCCGGTCGAAGAGACCACGACCCAGCCAGAACGGGTGGCCGAGGCCGTCGTCGTACGAGCAGACGGCCAGCTCGGCGGTCCGAGCCTGCGCCACGAGCGCCGCGACCGTCGACGGCTGCACCAGCGGCTGGTCGCCGAGGAACAGCACGATCCCCTCGGCCGACGGGTCGATCACGGGGAGTGCCGCGGAGATGGACGAGGAGCACCCGGTGCCGAAGGCGTCGTTGCGCACCACGTCGCACCCGCCCAGGTCGACGGCCTCCAGCACCGCGTCGGCGGCACCGCCGACGGCGACCACGACCTGGTCGAGCCCGCAGCGTCGTACGGTCGAGAGGGTGGCGTCGAGCAGCGTCCCGTCACCGACCGGCAGCAGCTGCTTGGGCCGGCCGAGGCGGCGGGAGCCGCCAGCGGCGAGGACGAGAGCGGTGACGGCCATCAGTAGGGAGGCTCCGCGTTCCCTCGCATCGCCTCCCACACCCGGGACGGTGTGAGCGGCATGTCGACGTGCCGGACGCCGTAGGGCTCGAGAGCGTCGATGACGGCGTTCACGACCGCCGGCGGGGAGCCAACGGTGGCCGACTCACCGACGCCCTTGGCACCGATCGGGTGATGCGGCGAGGGCGTGACGGTCTTGCCGTTCTCCCAGTCCGGGACCTCGAGCGCGGTCGGGATCAGGTAGTCCATCAGCGACGCGTTGAGGCAGTTGCCGTCCTTGTCGAACGAGACGATCTCCATGAGTGCTATCCCGACGCCGTCGGTGAGCCCGCCCTGGATCTGCCCCTCGACGATCATCTCGTTGATGCGGGTGCCGCAGTCGTCGACGGCCACGAACCGGCGGACCTTGACCGCAGCCGTTCCGGGGTCGATGTCGACCACGCAGATGTAGGCGCCGAACGGGTAGGTGAGGTTGCTCGGGCTGAAGGAGATCTGCGCCTCGAGCGCACCCTCCATCCCGTCGGGCAGGCCGGCAGTGCCGTGCGCGCGGCGGGCGATGTCCTGGATCGTCACCTCGGCTCCGGGGACGCCTCGCACGCTGAAGGTGCCCCTGTCCCAGTCGAGGTCGTCGGGCGCGACCTCGAGCATGTGGGCAGCGATCAGCCGGGCCTTGTCGCGGATCTTGCGGGTGACGAGCACGGCCGCCGCCCCTGAGACCGGCGTCGAGCGGCTGCCGTAGGTGCCGAGCCCGTACGGCGTGTTGTCGGTGTCGCCCTGGACGACGTCGATGTCGTCGGGGTCGATGCCGATCTCCTCGGCGACGATCTGCGCGAACGTCGTCTCGTGCCCCTGGCCCTGGGACGTCACCGACAGCCGGACGACCGCCTTGCCGCTGGGGTGGATCCGGACCTCGCAGCCGTCGGACATGGCGAGCCCCGCCATGTCCATCATGTCGCGCGGCCCGGCGCCGACGGCCTCGGTGAAGAACGAGACACCGATCCCCATCAGGCTCTGCCCGACCTCTCCGGCACGCTCGCGCTTCTCGGCCTGCTCGCGGCGGAGGTCGTCGTACCCTGCGATCCGCAGCGCCTCGCGCATCGTGGTCTCGTAGTCGCCGGAGTCGTAGATCCAGCCGGTCCGGCTCGTGTACGGGAACTGCTCGGGACGCAGGAAGTTCTGCAGCCGCAGCTCGACCGGATCGACGCCCAGCTCGTCGGCGAGCAGGTCGACCAGCCGCTCGACGAGGTAGACCGCCTCCGCTATCCGGAACGAGCAGGCGTAGGCAACGCCGCCTGGAGCCTTGTTGGTGTGCACCGCGGTCATCGAGCAGTACGCCGCCTCGATGTCGTAGCTGCCGGTGAAGATGCCGAAGAAGCCACCGGGGAACTGCATCGGCGCCGCGGTGCCGTTGAAGGCGCCGTGGTCGGCCAGGACGTGGCTGCGGACCGCGAGGATCCGGCCGTCACGCGAGGCGGCGATCTCGCCCTTCATGATGTAGTCGCGGGCGAAGCCGCTGGCGGTGAGGTTCTCGGTGCGGTCCTCGGCCCACTTCACCGGCCGGCCGGTGATCATCGACCCGACGATGGCGCACACGTAGCCCGGATAGATCGGGACCTTGTTGCCGAACCCGCCGCCGATGTCGGGCGAGACGATCCGGATGCGGTGCTCGGGGATGCCGGTGTAGTCGGCGTAGAGCGTGCGGTGGATGTGCGGCGCCTGCGTCGTGCAGGTGAGGGTGAGCTTCTCCTCGATGCGGTCGTAGTCGGCCACCGCGCCGCACGTCTCGAGCGGAGCCGGGTGCACCCGCGGGAAGACGATCTCCTGCTCGATCGTGACGTCCGCCCGGGCGAAGACCGCGGCGGTCTCGGCGGCGTCGCCGGTCTCCCAGTCGAAGCAGTGGTTGTCGGTCTTGCCATCGACGTCGTCACGGATCAGTGGCGTCTCCGGGTCGAGCGCACGGCGTACGTCGACGACCGGCTCCAGCACGTCGTACTCGACGTCGATCAGCTCGAGCGCGTCCCGCGCGGCGTACCGGTCCTCGGCGACGACGAAGGCGACCTCCTGGCCCTGGAACCGGACCTTGTCGGTGGCCAGCACCGCCTGGACGTCGCCCGAGAGGGTCGGCATCCACGCGAAGCCGCGCTCGTCGAGCATCGCGCCGGTGACGACTGCCTTGACCTTCGGGTGCGCCTCGGCGGCGGAGGTGTCGATGCTGACCAGGCGGGCATGGGCCACCGGCGAGCGGAGCACGGCGAGGTGGAGCATCCCCGGGAGCTGGATGTCGTCGCAGTAGCGCCCCTTGCCGCGCACGAACCGCTTGTCCTCCTTGCGGAGCATCCGGCCGTGGCCCCTGATCGCGGTGGGCTCCCTCAGCTCGGTCATGACGGCTCTCCGTGGGGGTGCTCGGCCGCCCACTGGACCGACCTCACGATGCTCGCGTAACCGGTGCAGCGGCAGATCTGGCCGGAGATGGCCTCCCTGACCTCCTGGCCGGTGGGGTGCGGGTTCCGGTCGAGCAGCGCGCGGGCGGACATGAGCATCCCGGGCGTGCAGAAGCCGCACTGGAGCCCGTGGCACTCCATGAACCCCTGCTGGACCGGGTCGAGCACGTCGCCCTGCTCGAGGTCCTCGACGGTACGCACGGCGTGGCCGTCGGCCATCGCGGCCAGCACCGTGCAGGACTTGACCGGCTCGCCGTCGTACAGGATCACGCAGGCGCCGCAGTTGGAGGTGTCGCAGCCCCAGTGGGTCCCGGTGAGGCCGAGCTCGTCGCGCAGGAAGTGCACGAGCAGGAGGCGTGCCTCCACCTCTCGAGTGAAGAGCTCGTCGTTGACGGTGATGGAGACCTTCATCCCGCGGCCCGCTCTGCTGCTCGCTGGGCGGCCCTGCGCAACGTGCGCCGGGTGAGCTCGTCGGCGAGGTGCCGCTTGTAGTCCACGGTGCCGCGGCCGTCGGTGACCGGCGTACAGCTGCGGGCCGCGATCTCCCCGGCCACCGCCCATGCTTCGTCGTCGGGCCGACGGCCCCGCAGGGCGCTGGAGATCTCGGGGATGCCGGTGGTGTTGGGACCGACGGCGGCGAGGCCGACCCGGGCGTCCTCGATGAGACCGTCCTCCAACCAGACCGCGGCGCCGGCCGCGACGACCGCCCAGTCCCCCGCCCGCCGGTCCACCTTCGCGTAGGCGCTGCCGCCGTGGGGCCGCACCGCGATGCGCACCTCGGTGAGCATCTCGGCCTGGCCGACGGCGGTCTGGTAGGGACCGCGGTGGAAGTCGTCCATGGACACCGTCCGCTCCCCCTCGCTGCTCCTGATGACGCAGCGCGCGTCGAGCGTCGTGCAGACGCTGCTCAGGTCCTCGGACGGGTCGGCCTGGCAGAGCGCGCCGCCCAGGGTGCCTCGGTTGCGCACCGGAACGTCGGCGATCACGCGCTCGGCGTCCCGGAAGATCGGGAACACGGCGTTCAGCGGGTCGCTCTCCAGCAGCTCGCGGTGCCGGGTCATCGCCCCGATCCGCACCTCGCGCTCCCCGATCTCGACGTACGCCAGCTCGTCGTGCAGGTCGTTGATGTCGACGAGGTACTCCGGGTTGGCCAGTCGCAGCTTCATCATGGGCAGCAGGCTGTGGCCGCCGGCCACGATCCGCGCCTCGTCGCCGAGCCGCTCCAGCAGCGCGATGGCGTGATCGACGCTCGTCGCCCTCGCGTACTCGATCGGTGAGGGAACCTGCACTGCCGCACGACCTCCGCCTGCGCCGAAGGACGGCGCGAGGACATGCTACGAGCCGGCCTCGAGTGACAGGTCCAGCTCGAGCTCGATCTCGTCGCGCAGCGGGATCCCGTCGTTGCCGAGGCTCGGGATCTCTGGCTTCAGCAGCGCACGGCTGGCATCGACCGCCCCCGGCCGCAGCGCCGCGAGCCGGAAGCCCCGCCGCTGGTAGAACCGCAGCGCGCCGAGGTTGTCGTTCGTGGTCACCACCCAGAGGCGACGGCACCCGGCTTCGCTGGCGAGGTCGTGCACCGCGGCCACCAGCGCGGAGCCGACGCCCGTCTGCCGCTCAGACGTGTGGAGCGTGAGCAGCTCGCAGCTGTCCGCCTCGACGACGTACGTCGCGACTCCGACCAGTCGTCCATCGCGAAAGGCCAGCACGGCGGGGTGCTCGAGCGGGTCGACGAGCTCGCCGTCTCTGGCGACGCGCAGCGAGCCGTGGTCGGCCAGGAAAGCTGACACGGCCGGCTGGTCCTCGACCGTCCTGGGCGCCAGCTCCACGGCCCCAGTCTCGCACCGCGGGACCGACCGTGCGCCCGCGCGCCGAGCACCTGTCGACCTGCCTCCCGCCATACCCTTCGGCCTGTGGTCTCCCGCAGCCGAGCGGCGACGTACGCCCGCCGCCGCAAGCGCCGGATGGCACGCGTCGAGCACGACCTGACCGACGAGCAGTGGGCCGCGCTGATGGACGCGTGGGGCGGCTGCGCGTACTGCGGCGGCGACGGCGCGGCGCTGCAGAAGGACACGATGCTGCCGATCTCGCGCGGCGGGCGCTACACGCTGACGAACGTCGTTCCTGCCTGCCAGTCGTGCAACGCCAGCAAGTGCAACACCGAGGTCACCACGTGGCTGCGGCGCAAGAAGCTGGACGAGCGCGCGTTCCTCGTCCGGCACGGCGAGGTCCTCCGGGCGGTCGCCGCGAAGTAGGTGCTGTCACGCCCTAGAGGCCGCCGAAGGTCTCCAGCAGTACGGCGCGCTCCGCCTCGGTGAGGTTCGTCGTGAGCAGGGTGCTCTGCGACCCCCGGAAGCGTTCCCCCAGCCGGTCGAGGTTGGCGTTCTCCGTGACGGCGAACAGCGCAGAGTCGCCCTCTCCGATCTCGGTGCGGATCCGGGCCAGGTCCTCCTTGGTGATGCCGGTGCCCTGCGTCGACTTGGCAAGGGCCCCGACCGCAATGCCCACGACGCCACCGATCACAGGGATGGTGAAGAGCGCTCCCCCGAGGATGCCCCAGAGCGCACCCCAGGCGGCGCCGCGCTTGGGGTCGTCGTGGCTGTGCTCGAGGTCGGGCTTGTCGGCCCCGACCGGCCACGACATGACCGCATGGTCGACGATCGTGACGAGCCCGTCGGTCTGGGCTGACTTGAGGGCGGAGGCCGCATGGGCCGCACCGTCCGGGTCTTCGAACTTCCACACCGTGAAAGTCGTCATCTTTCACTCCTCGGTCTCTATGGCAAGTCGCTGTCCGTCACCGCCCTGGTCGGACGTGCCTCGCGGATCACCCTAGGCAGACAATGCGTGGTCGACGCCACCCGGAACGGGTGGCCCGCCGAGGCCCGGTCAGCCGCGGCGAGCTGTTCGCCAGCCGGCCCACGCGAGGACACCGACGGGGATCGGTAGCCAGAACGAGAACAGGCGGTACAGCAGCGTGCCGATGAGCGCGGTGTCGGCGGGCACGCCGACCAGGACGAGGAGGGCGGTCAGGCCGGCGTCGACGAACCCGACCCCACCGGGGGTGATGGGGATGATCGCGAACGCCTGCGCGACGACGTAGGCAAGCAGGACCTCGGCCGGCCGGGCGTGGACCCCGAACGCGACGAGGGCGGCGACGAGGGCGGCGTAGTCGAACATGCGGTTCGCCGCCGCTGCGATCACGGCTCGCCACCAGTGCCCCTGGAAGGCAGCCGCTACCCGTTCGCGCTGCGCCAGCAGGCTGTCGGCCATGAGGTCGGGGGTCACCGAGGGGCGGACCAGGTGCACGATCCGGCCGACGACGCGACCCGTGGCGGCGACCACCACGGGCCAGGTGAGGACGGTGACGCCCACCGCGACGATGACCACAGCCAGGATCAGGGACACCAGCAGGCCGAGCTGGAGCTGCCGGTCCGGGGGCGGTCCGATGATGAGGGCGGGGATGGTGAGGACCGGGAGCAGCAGGAGGACGGCGGCACTGAGCAGGTTCACCGCGGTCAGACCCGAGGCGACGCTGTTGGCCGGCTGCCCGGCGCTGATGAGCACCTTGCCCTGGACCACGCTGCCCGTAGCGGCTCCACCCGGCACGATCTTGCTCGCGGCGTTCCCGGCCAGCTGGGCAGCCGCAGTCGTGCCCCAGCTCGGTCGCTCCAGCCCTCCGGTCGGATCCTGTGCGTCGGTAGCAGCACTGGGCACCGGGGTGAGAGCGATCCGCGCGAGCCACCACAACGCCGCGAAGCTGCAGGTCTCGAGCGCAGCGAGAACGGCGAACCAGCGCACCTCGACGTCGGCGAGCCGTGGCCACGCGCCGAACATGGTGAGCAGGCTGGGTGCGACGACGTAGAGGCCGATACCGGTGACCGCCAGCCCCACGGCGCGCCCGCCCCATCGTCGGACCAGCGCCTTGCCGGAGATCTCCATCGCTTCCCGTCGAACGTGGCTCTGGGGCATGGGCCCGCCCACCTACGGGTCGGGCCAGATCGGTGCCCCGCATCAGGCAGACCAGCATGGTCACCAGCGGTCACCGGTGACTCACCTGCCCCGGGTGAGTCGGTCAGCGGGAAGCGACCGACGACCGACCCTTGGTGACGAAGGGGATCAGGATGGCGCTGAGGGCCGTCGGCAAACGCATTTCCGAGCTGCGGGCCGCCGTCACCGCGTCAGCCGCTCGATCGGCCGAGGCACGCTGCGCGATCTCGACAGCGGGCACACGTAGACGACTGCGCATGTACTTGCGGCTAAGGCGTATTCCAAACGTCTCACGCGAGCATCATCGTGGAGTCATGACAATTCTGATCACCGGCGGCACCGGCAAGACCGGCGGCCGCGTCGCTGACCGCTTGACCACGCTCGGCCACTCCTTGCGCGCTCTCACGCGCCACAGCGAGCCGAGGTTCGACTGGCACGACGACTCGACGTGGGAGGACGCCCTCACCGGCTGCACCTCCGCCTATCTGTCCTTCCAGCCAGATATCGGGCTCCCGGGCGCGGACGTGATCGTTGGTGCCTTCGCCCGGCGCGCGGTCGACCTGGGGTGCACCCGGCTGGTGCTCCTGTCCGGACGGGGCGAGGACGGCGCCCGGCGCGCCGAGGCGGCCCTCATCGAGTCCGGCGCAGACTGGACGATCCTGCGGTCGGCGTTCTTCTTCCAGAACTTCAGTGAGGCTTTCTGGGCCGAGGAGATCGCTGCCGGCTCACTGACCATGGTCGAAAGCAGGGTCGGTGAGCCCTTCGTCGATGCGGACGACCTCGCGGACGTCGCGGTCGCCACGCTGCTCGACCCGGCGCACGTCGGCTGCATCCACGAGCTGACCGGGCCGCGCCTGATCACCTTCTCGGACGTGGCCGCAGAGATCGGCAGCGCCACCGGACGACCTGTCGCCTTCCGTGAGCTGCCGCTGCACGACTACGTCGCAACCCTGGTTTCCGCTGGGTTCGGCGGGGAAGAGGCCGTCGGACTGGCCCACGTGTTCAGGGAAGCACTCGATGGGCGCAACGCCAACCTCGAGTCAGGCGTCAAGGACGTGCTGGGCCGAGAACCCCGAGACTTCACGGCCTTCGCCGAGGCGCGCTGGACGCCACAGCCCACCATGCACGACGTCCTGATCACCGCCGAGCGTGCAGCGCCATCGACCTGATTCAGACTCACATCCCTGCCTAGAATCGGCGTGCGACCAAGGACCGGAGCACGAGGAAGGCCGAGCATTGGAGCAGGTCGCAGCGTTGACAGAGGCGGACTGGGCAGCACATCGCCCCGCGGTCTTCGGGGCTGCCTACCGGATCCTCGGCTCGGTGGCCGAGGCCGAGGACGTCACGCAGGACGTCTGGCTTCGGGCCGCGAACGCCGACAGGTCCGACGTCCGGGACCTGAGGGCCTGGCTGGTGACCATTGCCGCCCGGACGTCGTACAACGTGCTGAGGTCGGCCCGCCACCGCCGGGAGTCCTACATCGGACCGTGGCTCCCGGAACCTCTGCTGACCGGGCCCGACGCCTCGGACGAGGTGCTCATGGACGAGTCAGTGGGCACGGCGATGCTGCTCGTCATGGAGAAGCTTTCCCCGGCGGAACGGGTCGCCCTGGTGTTGCACGACGTCTTCGACTTCCCGTTCGGCCGGATAGCCGAGGTGCTCGGCCGCTCGCCCGTTGCGACTCGCAAGCTCGCGTCCCGCGCGCGGGCACAGCTCAGCGCGGTCAAGGAGCGGCCCCGAGCATCCAAGGCCGAGACGGAACGTGTGCTCGAGGCCTTCAAGGCCGCCGCCGACGCGGGCGACATGGCGCGACTCGTGGGCCTTCTTCACCCGGAAGCCGTCTATGTCGGCGACGGTGGAGGCAAGGCGATTGCCGCCCGGAAGCCGATTCATGGCGCCGAGGTGATCGCGCGCGTGGCGGTCAGGTCGATCGAGCTGCGGCGACCCGACGGCTATCGGTTGCTCGAGGTCAATGGGCTTCCGGCCCTCGCAACCTACGACGGCGGAGACCTCGTGTGGCTCGACACTGTCGACATCGTCGACGGACGGATCACGGTGTTACGCAGGCTCGCCAACCCCGACAAGCTCGCGCACGTCGGTCACACCTGAACCGTGCACCTTGTCTCCCTGCCGACCGGGCCACGAGAGAGACGGAGTACCACACCATGCGCATCGCCGTAGCCGGCGCGACCGGCAACATCGGAGGCCTGACAGTTTCGGCGCTCGAAGACGCCGGGCACGATGTCGCGCGGATCAGTCGCTCACTCGGCGTGGATCTGACCACGGGCGTCGGTCTGGACCGCGCTCTCACAGGCGTCGATGCGGTCATCGACACCACCAACAGCACCGTGGTGGACGCCGAGGCGTCCATCAGGCACTTCGCCGCCATGACCGGCAACCTGCTCGCCGCCGAGCACCGGGCGGGCGTCCGCCACCACGTACTGCTCTCGATCGCCGGCGTCGACCGAGTCGCCGGGAATGCGCACTACGCAGGGAAGCGCGAGCAGGAACGCCTGGTCACCGGCGGCCAGGTCCCCTGGACCATCGTGCCGGCGACGCAGTTCCACGACTTCGCCGAGATGGTGGCCGGCTGGTCCGAGACGAACGGCGTGGCGGCGGTCCCGCCCCTGCTCGTCCAGCCCGTCGCCCCGTCGGACGTTGCGGGCGTGTTGGCCGAGGTCGCGGCCGGCCCACCACGCCAGCGCTACGTCGACGTGGCCGGCCCGGCACCACAGGACATGGTGGACATGGCGCGGCGCACGTTCGAAGCACGAGGCTGCGAGGTGACGCTGCTGCCCACGTGGTCAGGGGTGTTCGGTCCAGCGATGGCCGGTGACGTTCTCCTGCCCGGCCCCGACGCCCGCATCATGCCGACGACCTTTGAAGCGTGGCTGGACGAGTCGAGGAGCCAGTCGACCGAGTCCCCCTGACACCTGGCCGGTCTGGGACGTCCTCACCTTCCGCGCCAGGTGGTCCTCGTCACAGACCCCAGCCTTGGTGTCACGCAACGCCGGGTCACCTTGTCTTCTTGACGACGGACTCAACCAGACCCTCGAGGAGAGAAGAACATGAACGTCGCCCTGTGGATCACTGCCGGTCTGCTGGCTGCCGTCGCCCTGGTGGGTGGCATCACCAAGACCTTCGTCCCCAAGCAGAAGCTCGAGCACCACGAAGGCGCCGCCTGGACCCGCGGCGTCAGCCCCACGTTCGTCAAGACCCTCGGCGTGACCGAGATGCTGGCTGCGGTCGGACTGATCCTGCCGGCGGTGGTGGACATCGCGCCGGTCACGGTGCCGGTGACCGCTGCGTGCTGGGTGGCCCTGATGATCGGAGCCATGATCACCCACGGCCGCCTCGGCCAGGTGAAGCTCGTACTGGTGAACCTCGTGTACGTGGCCTTGGCCATGTTCATCGCCGTCGGCCGGTTCGGTCCGGAGTCGTTCACCGCCTGACCGACTCCGGACCTCGACGGAGGAGGGTTCACCATGTGGCCGTTCAGCATCGATCACCGCAGCGCCCCCTTGCTCGCGGACGGGACGACGTATGCCGCCCTGTTCGAGCTCTGGAGCCGAGCCCGCCATCGGGAGACCCTGTCGACATGTCAGGTGGGCTACCTGCAGGCCCACCACGGTGCCCACCGCCGACCAAGCCTGCCCCTGCTGCAGCTGCTCGTCGCGCCCGGTGAGTCGCTCGACTTCACCGACCCACTCACCGGGTTCCCCGGGCTGAGGAGGGCGCCGGCCGCCGAGCGGGTACTCACGGTCTGGGCCGACGACCTCGTCAGCGTCCACGACAGCGACCAGTGGATCTTCGTCGTGGACACCGAGCGGCCGCTGGCGCCTGCCTGGCTGGACCTCCTGCGTCGTCGAGCGGAGGGTGCGGCACGGTCGTCGTACGGCGTGGTGACCGCCACCTTCGACGGACCCGCTCCGCCTGGCGCGTTCCGGGTCGTCGACCTGGACGCCACGACGCGCTCGACCCTCGTCCACGTCGAGGATCGTCGGAGCCGTCCGGCCGGGCAGGCAAGCGTCCGGGCCCGCTTGCCTGCCACCCACCTCCAGGAGTGAGGACGGGCCTACTTGACGGTGACCACGACCTTGCCGCTCTTGCCGGCTGCCGTTGAGTTGGTCTCAGTGACGAGCACCCGCAGCTTGACCTTGCCAGGCTTGCCCGGCGCATTGGTCTTCAACTTGTAGGAGCCGTCCGCCGCCAGCGCCTTCTCGGCCTTGGTCTTCCACTTGCCGTTCTTCTTGACCTGGAGCTGAACCTTGGCGTTCGGCCCGACGGGCTTGGCGGTGCCGGTGATCTTGATCTTGCCGCCGGTCTTGACCGGGCTCTTGGCCGCCTTGGCCTTGACGATGACCGCAGCCTTGGGTGCGTCGGTGAAGACATACGAGTTCTGACCGAGGTTGACGGCTCGCAGGACCCCGTCGCCCTGGACGCCGCTGCCGATCGAGAACCCGCCGGCGGTTAGCTTCGCCGTGGTCAGGGCAGCCGCCCACTGGGCCAGGGTGCCGTGGCAGTCCGAACCGGATCCACCGGTGGTCGACGGGCAGGTGATGCCGTTGGTGAGGGCCTTGGCCGTGCCCCCCGTGTACCACCAGTCGGTCAGCGGCTGGCCGGCCGGGTTGGTGGAGTAGAACTGCTCGCCCACGAGCGTGTTGGAGTCGTTGTTGTTCCCGGTGGTCTGGTCCTTGTCGAACACGATCTGCGCACCAGGCTGGTTGGAGGTGCCGGTGCCGTACCACTCGATGGAACCCGTGGTGGGGAAGGCACCGGTCAACGGGAAGTACAGCGCGACCTTCGCGTTGCTCGAGGTGTCGTCGGTCTTGACGTGGATGCCCTCGGCGAGGAAGTCGTAGTGGCCGGCGCTACGGACATCGGAGAGGGAGGTGACCAGGTCCGCGGGCCGGACCTGCACGACCGTGGCAGCGCTGGCTGGTACCGCGGAGAGACCGCCGGCCACGAGGCCGGCGACACCGATGGCCAGGGCAGCACAGAGGGATCGCTGTTTCATGGGTAGACCCTTCAACGAGGTTGGAACCGGCATGGTCCGGGCCGGGGGAAAGGGAGGCCAACCACACTACGCCCGAAGGCTCTGACGGATTCACCCGAACGGGTGAGGCACCGCACCCGAGACCGCTCGCTCGGGAGTCGGTTGTGGACAAGACCATTCAGAACGGCCTGCGAAAACAGTCTTGTGTCAGACGTTGAAGCGGAATTCGACCACGTCGCCATCCTGCATGACGTAGTCCTTCCCCTCCATGCGGACCTTGCCGAGCTCTTTCGCCTTGAGCATCGAGCCGGCGGCCATGAGGTCGTCGTACGAGACGATCTCGGCCTTGATGAAGCCCTTCTGGAAGTCGGTGTGGATGACGCCGGCGGCCTCGGGGGCGGTGGCGCCCTGGCGGACCGTCCACGCGCGCGACTCCTTGGGGCCGGCGGTGAGGTAGGTCTGGAGGCCGAGGGTGTCGAAGCCGACCCGGGCGAGCACGTCGAGGCCGGGCTCGTCGACGCCCATCTCGGCGAGCATCTCGCGGGCCTCCTCGTCGTCGCCGAGCTCGACCAGCTCGGCCTCGAACTTGGCGTCGAGGAAGATCGCCTCGGACGGCGCCACGAGCGCCTGCATCTTCGCCTTGAGGACGTCGTCGGAGAGCTCGTCGGCGTCGCAGTTGAAGACGTAGATGTACGGCTTCGCGGTGAGCAGCGACAGCTCTCGGATCAGCGACCTGTCGATCTTCGTCGCGATCACCGGCGTACCGCCCTCGAGGGCAGTCTGGGCCTCCTTGGCCGCCTCGACGGCCGGGAGCAGGCTCTTGTTGCCCTTGGCCTCCTTCTCCAGCCGCGGGATCGCCTTCTCCAGCGTCTGCAGGTCGGCGAGGGCGAGCTCGGTCTGGATCGTCGAGATGTCGCTGGCCGGGTTCACCTCGCCGTCGACGTGGGTGACGTCCTCGTCACGGAAGACCCGGGTGACCTGGCAGATCGCGGCCGACTCCCGGATGTGCGACAGGAACTTGTTGCCCAGCCCCTCGCCCTCCGAGGCGCCGCGCACGATGCCGGCGATGTCGACGAACTCGACGGTGGCAGGCACCGTGCGCTCGGAGCTGAACAGCTCGGCCAGGCGCGGCAGCCGGTCGTCCGGTACGCCGACGACGCCCACGTTCGGCTCGATCGTCGCGAACGGGTAGTTCGCCGCGAGCACGTCGTTCTTGGTCAGCGCGTTGAAGAGCGTCGACTTCCCGGCGTTGGGGAGTCCGACGATGCCGATCGTGAGAGCCACAACCGAGAACCCTAGATCGGATCCCCCGCCAGCAAGGCATCGCGACGGGTCCACGCGAACCGCAGCGCGGTCAGCGAGAACACCAGGGTCACCGTGACGATGCCGGCCTCGACCGCGCCGCCTCCGCCAGCGGTGAAGATGCCGTGCTCGACGTCGTAGAGGAAGTCAATGACGAAATACACCCGCCGACCCCCAGATCAGCCAGAATCCGGCAAGGTACGGCCCCGCGACGGACCAGGTCGCGGGGCCGCCCTTGGTTCCCGTCGGTAGCGGGCTCTAGTCGAGGACCGCCGTCACCGCGCCGGCGGCGACGGTGCGGTTGCCCTCACGTACGGCGAAGCCGAGTCCCGGCTCCATGGCCACGGCCTTCCCCAGCGCCACCGTCACCTCGATCGAGTCGCCCGGGTGGACGAGCTCGACCGGCCCGAGGTCGAGCGACCCCGGCACGTCGGTGGTGCGGAAGTAGAACTGCGGCTCGTAGTCGGTGGCGAACGGCGTGTGCCGGCCGCCCTCGGCGGCGGTGAGCGCGTGCAGGTTCGCGGTGAACCGCGCGTGCGGCGTCACCGAGCCAGGCACGACGAGCACCTGGCCGCGGCGTACCTCGTCCCGGCGTACGCCGCGGAGCAGGACGGCCGCGTTGTCACCGGCCTGGACGGCGTCCAGCGTCTTGCCGAACGACTCCATGCCGATGGCCACCGAGGCCACCGTGTCACCGAGCCCGACCACCTCGACCGGCGAGCCGACGGTCAGCACGCCGCGCTCGACGGCGCCGGTCACGACCGTGCCGCGCCCGCTGATGGTGAGCACGTTCTCGATGGGCATCAGGAACGGCTCACCGAACGCACGGTCGGGCAGCGGCACGTACTCGTCGACGGCGTCGAGCAGGTCGTGCACGGACTGCGTCCAGCGCGGGTCCCCCTCGAGGGCACCCAGCGCGGAGACGCGGACCACCGGGACCTCGTCGCCCGGGAAGCCGTACTCGGACAGCAGCTCCCGGACCTCGAGCTCGACCAGGTCGAGCAGCTCGTCGTCCTCGACCAGGTCCGCCTTGTTCATGGCGACCACGAGGTACGGCACACCGACGCGGCGCGCGAGCAGCACGTGCTCGCGGGTCTGCGGCATGGTGCCGTCCTGCGCCGAGACCACGAGGATCGCGGCGTCGACCTGGGCCGCGCCGGTGATCATGTTCTTCACGTAGTCGGCGTGGCCGGGCATGTCGACGTGGGCGTAGTGACGGGTGGCCGTCTCGTACTCCACGTGCGCGATGTTGATGGTGATCCCGCGCTGGACCTCTTCGGGCGCGCGGTCGATGCCGTCGAACGCCACGAACTGGTTGGCGTCGGGGTCGGCGTCGGCGAGCACCTTGGTGATCGCGGCGGTCAGGGTCGTCTTCCCGTGGTCGACGTGGCCCATGGTCCCGATGTTGAGGTGGGGCTTGGTGCGGACGAACTGGCGCTTGGCCATGACTGTGCTTTCTCTCTGCAGCTCTTTGGGAGCAGGTGGGTGCAGGACCACACACCACCGCCGAGGCGGAGGTGAAATCGACTCACCTCCCCTGGTCCAGCAGGTGTGAGGAGGAGAGTCAGCTTCGCGCGTCTGAAACCCGCGCGAGAGCGGCTGACGAGCAGAGCTCGGCCAGCGTCGCGAGGGGAGCAGCGAACATGGTGATCATGGTGCTGGTTCAACCACCGGTTCGGCCACCGAATTCCCGCTGCGCAGCGTCAGCCAGAGGCTGATGCCGACGTAGTAGGCCAGGTAGGCGAGGGACAGCCCGGTGAGGACGACGGGCACGTCGGGCAGCTGGGAGGTGATCGCCCCGAAGAGCACGAGGAACGCCGTCGCCAGCGCCATGTTGGTGTACCAGAGCGTCTCGGTGCGGGACGGGTAGACGTACTTGATGGGCACGAAGATGAGCACCGTCAGTGCGAGCAGGACAGCGGTGGTCGCGACCTCGCCGAGGTCGAAGACGACGACGTAGAAGGCCACGATGTTCCAGTAGCTCGGGAACCCCATGAAGAAGTGGTCGTCGGTCTTGGCGTCGGTACGGCAGAACTGGAAGCACGAAGCGACCAGGGGCAGGGCCGCCACCATCGCGCCCCAGGGGTCGCCGGGCAGGTAGCCGGTGGCCCACAGCAGCACCATCGGTGCGAACGCGTAGGTGATGTAGTCGACGATGTTGTCGAGCAGCGCACCGTCGAACCACGGGACCAGCTCCTTGACCCGCCACCGCCGCGCCAGCATGCCGTCGGTGCCGTCGACCACCATCGCGGCCAGGAAGAGCCAGAGCACGGTGCGCACCTCGCCCTGGTAGGCGAAGTGCACCATCAGCAGCGCCAGCACCACGCCTGCGGTCGTGTAGGCATGCACCAGCCACGCCCACACCCGCTCCATGTCGGGCCACGCTACGGGGTCACTAGGTTGGGGTCGTGCGGCTGGCCACCTGGAACGTCAACTCGCTGAGATCCCGGATCGATCGGGTGGAGCGACTCCTCGAACGCCACGACATCGACGTGCTGGCGCTTCAGGAGACCAAGGCGCGCGAGGACCAGCTCCCGCTGATGGGGCTGCAGTCGATGGGCTACGACCTCGCCTACAGCGGCATCAACCAGTGGAACGGCGTCGCGATCCTCAGCCGGATCGGGATCGAGGACGTCGAGGTCGGCTTCGCCGACATGCCCGGCTGGGGCGAACCGATCGCTGCAGAAGCGCGGGCGATCGGCGCGACCTGCGGCGAGGTGCGGGTGTGGTCGCTGTACGTGCCCAACGGCCGCAAGATCGATGACCCGCACTACGTCTACAAGCTCGACTGGCTGGCCCGGCTCCGGGCGACCGCGAACGGTTGGCTCGGTGACGACGTGTGTCTGGTGGGCGACTGGAACATCGCGCCGCGCGACGAGGACGTCTTCGACATGGCGGCGTACGCGAAGGACACGCACGTGACGCCACCCGAGCGGGCGGCGTTCCAGGCGTTCCTCGACGACGGCTGGGTCGACGTCGTGCGTCCGCACACGCCGGGACCGGACGTGTTCACCTACTGGGACTACTACCGGCAGCGGTTCGAGCGGAACCGCGGTATGCGGATCGACTTCGTCATCGGCTCGCCGTCGTTCTCCTCACGAGTGACGCACGCCTTCATCGACCGCGACGAGCGGGCCGGTCAGGG
>CAVTHU010000006.1:0-27600 GCA_963734355.1 uncultured Actinomycetota bacterium | reverse complement strand
CGTCGAGCAGCTACCACAGGGTCTGCTTCTCGGTGTGCTCGGGACAGGCGGGGTAGCCCGGGGCGGGCCGGATCCCGTGGTACCGCTCGGCGATCAGCGCCGTCGTTGTCGAGCGTCCTCGTCGGCGGCGTAGCCCCAGAACTCGGTGCGCACCCGCTCGTGCAGCCGCTCCGCGAACGCCTCGGCGAGCCGGTCGGCCAGCGACTCCAGCATGATCGCGCAGTAGTCGTCGAGGCCTTCCTTGAACTCGGCGACCTTGTCCTGGGCGCCCGAGCCCGGCGGTGACGGCGAACGCGCCGACGTGGTCGGGCAGCCCGGTCTCCGCGGGGCGACGAAGTCGGCCAGCGACCGGTTGGGCACGCCGTCGCGGTGCTCGCCCTGCTGGCGCAGGTGGTGCAGGGTGGTGAGCACCTCGGTGCGGGAGTCGTCGGTGTAGACCTCGATGTCGTCGCCGCACGGCGCTGCCGGGAAGAAGCCGAACACGCCGTGCGCGGTCAGCCACTTCTCGGCGATGATCCGGTCGAGCATCTCCTGCGCGTCGTCGTACAGCTTGCGCGCCGTCTCGCCGGTGCGTCGGGTTGTTGAGGATGTCGGGGAACTTGCCCTTCATCTCCCAGGCGTTGAAGAACGGCTGCCAGTCGATGTAGTCGCGCAGCTCGGCGAGGTCGTAGTCGTCGAGCACGTGGACGCCGGGCTCGCTTGCGGCGCCGGCGGCTGGTAGCCGTCCCAGTCGATCGGCGTCGCGGTTGGCGCGCGCCTGCTCGAGCGTGAGCATCGGCCGGTCGTGCTTGGCGGCGTGCCGGGCGCGCAGCGAGTCGTAGTCGGCCTTGCACGTCGGCGAGCAGCTTGGGCCGCTGCGCGTCGCTGAGCAGCGCGGCCAGCGGTCGGCACCGAGCGCGAGGCGTCCTTCACCCAGACCACCGGGCCGTCGTACTTGCGGGTCGACCTTGACCGCGGTGTGCGCGCGCGACGTGGTCGCGCCGCCGATCAGCAGCGGGATCGTCGAAGCCCTGGCGCTGCATCTCGCGCGGCCAAGTTGACCATCTCGTCCAGCGACGGCGTGATCAGCCCGGACAGGCCGATGACGTCGGCGCCGACCTCGCCGGCGGTGTCGAGGATCTTCTGGGCCGGCACCATCACGCCGAGGTCGATGACCTCGTAGTTGTTGCACTGCAGCACGACGCCGACGATGTTCTTGCCGATGTCGTGGACGTCGCCCTTGACCGTCGCCATCACGATCGTGCCGTTGGTGTCCTTCGCGGTGGCGTACTCGGGGTTGTCGAGCTTCTCCTGCTCGATGAACGGGATGAGGTAGGCGACGGCCTTCTTCATCACGCGCGCCGACTTCACGACCTGCGGGAGGAACATCTTGCCGGCGCCGAACAGGTCGCCGACGACGTTCATGCCGTCCATCAGCGGGCCCTCGATCACCTCGATCGGGCGGCCGCCGCGGTCGGCGATCTCCTGCGCGCAGCTCCTCGGTGTCGGCCTCGACGTAGCGCGTCGATGCCCTTGACCAGCGCGTGCGTGATCCGCTCGCCGACCGGCAGGCGCGCGCCACTCCTCGGCCGCCGCCTCGGCGACCTCGCCCTGCTTGTTGTGCGCCTCGGCGATCTCGAGCAGCCGCTCGGCGGCGTCGGGACGGCGGTTGAGGACGACGTCCTCGATCCGCTCGCGCAGCTCGGGCTCGACCTCGTCGTAGACGACCAGGGCGCCGGCGTTGACGATGCCCATGTCGAGGCCGGCGCTTGATCGCGTGGTAGAGGAAGACCGCGTGGATCGCCTCGCGGACCGGGTTGTTGCCGCGGAACGAGAAGCTGACGTTGGAGATGCCGCCGGACACCTTCGCGCCGGGCAGGTTCTCCTTGATCCAGCGGGTGGCCTCGATGAAGTCCAGGCCGTACGACGCGTGCTCCTCGATGCCCGTCGCGACCGCGAACACGTTGGGGTCGAAGATGATGTCCTCGGCCGGGAAGCCGACCTCGTCGACCAGGATCCGGTAGGCCCGCTCGCAGATCGCCTTGCGGCGCTCGAGGTTGTCGGCCTGGCCGTCCTCGTCGAAGGCCATCACGACCGCGGCGGCGCCGTACTTGCGGCACAGCCGGGCGTGCTCGCGGAACTTCTCCTCGCCCTCCTTCATGGAGATCGAGTTGACGATCGGCTTGCCCTGGACGCATCTTGAGGCCGGCCTCGATCACCTCCCACTTGGAGGAGTCGACCATCACCGGGACCCGGCTGATGTCGGGCTCGCTGGCGACCAGCTTGAGGAAGCGGTCCATCGCCGCGACGCCGTCGATCATCCCCTCGTCCATGTTGACGTCGATGACCTGCGCGCCGTTCTCGACCTGCTGCGCGGCGACCGAGAGCGCGGTGTCGTAGTCGCCGTCCTTGATCAGGTTGCGGAACCGGGCGGAGCCGGTGATGTTGGTGCGCTCGCCGACGTTGACGAACAGGCTGTCCTCGGTGATCGTGAACGGCTCGAGCCCCGACAGCCGCATCGCGGGGGCCAGCTCGCGGGCGTCACGGCGCTCGCTTGCCCTCGACGGCGGCGGCGATCGCGGCGATGTGGGCGGGCGTGGTGCCGCAGCAGCCGCCGACGAGGTTGACGAAGCCGGCCTCGGCGAACTCACCGATGATCGCGGCGGTCTCGTCGGGCGCCTCGTCGTACTCGCCGAACGCGTTGGGCAGGCCGGCGTTGGGGTAGCAGGAGACGAACGAGTCGGCGAGCCGGGACATCTCGGCGATGTAGGGCCGCATCTCCTTGGCGCCGAGCGCGCAGTTGAGGCCGACCGCGAGCGGGTGGACGTGCCGGACCGAGTCCCAGAACGCCTCGGTCACCTGGCCGGACAGGGTGCGGCCGGAGGCGTCGGTGATGGTGCCGGAGACGATGACCGGCCAGCGCCGGCCGTGCTCCTCGAAGAGCGTCTCGACCGCGAAGATCGCGGCCTTGGCGTTGAGGGTGTCGAAGATCGTCTCGATGAGGAGCAGGTCCGACGCCGCCGTCGACGCAGGCCGCGGGTGGACTCGAGGTACGCCGCGACCAGCTGGTCGAAGGTGACGTTGCGGGCGCCCGGGTCGTTGACGTCGGGAGAGATCGACGCCGTCCGGGTGGTCGGGCCGAGCGCGCCGGCGACGTACCGCGGCCGGTCCGGGGTCGCTGATCTCGTCGGCCGCCTCGCGGGCCAGCCGTGCCGACTCGAGGTTGAGCTCGTAGGCGAGCTCCTCCATGCCGTAGTCGGACAGCGAGATCGCGGTGGCGTTGAAGGTGTTGGTCTCGATGATGTCGGCGCCGGCCTCGAGGTACTCGCGGTGGATCGCCGCGATGATCGTCGGGCTGGGTCAGCGTGAGCAGGTCGTTGTTGCCCTGCAGGTCGCTCGGCCAGTCGGCGAACCGCTCGCCGCGGTAGCCGGCCTCGGAGGGACGGTCCCGCTGGATCGCCGTGCCCATCGCGCCGTCGATGACCAGGATCCGCTCCCGGAGGGCGGCGGTGAGCGGCTCGGTGGCGTCGGGACGCAGGTCCTGTTCGGTCACGGTGCCTCCTCTCCGGCGGGTCGGCCTGTGCAACCGACTCGGTGGCGTTGGTGACAAGCCTAGGAACAGCGTCCACGAACTGGACTGGATTCCCGAATGGTGGCACCGCGCCCGACAGCCGATGAAATCGCGAACGTCACACCTAGACTGTCCAAGGGTGATCGAGCTCGAGGAGATCGAGGTCTGGTGGACCCCGTCGTCATCGCCGCCTTCGAGGGGTGGAACGACGCCGCCGACGCCGCCTCTTCCGCGGTCGACCACCTGATGCGGGTGTGGAACGCGCGGATCGTCGGCGCCATCGATCCCGAGGAGTTCTACGACTTCCAGGTCAACCGGCCGATGGTCGGCAGCGACGCCGCCGGACACCGGCGGATCACCTGGCCCGGCACCACGCTCGCGATCGCCTCGCCGCCCGACCTCGACCGCGACATCATCCTGCTCCGCGGCATCGAGCCGAACATGAAGTGGCGGCAGTTCTGCGCCGAGCTGCTGGCCGCCTGCGACGACCTGGGCGGCCGGCTGGTGGTCACCCTCGGGGCCCTGCTCGCGGACACTCCCGCACACCCGGCCGATCCCGGTCTCCGGCACCGCCACCGAGCCGGAGCTGGTGGACCGGCTCAAGCTCGAGCAGTCGACGTACGAAGGGCCGACCGGCATCGTCGGCGTGCTCCAGGACGCGTGCTCCAGCTCGACATCCCGGCGGTGTCCTACTGGGCGGCGGTCCCCCACTACGTCGCCCAGCCGCCCTGCCCCAAGGCCACGCTGGCGCTGCTCGGCCAGCTCGAGGACCTGCTCGAGGCCAGCATCCCCCTCGGCGACCTGCCCGAGGACGCCCGCGCCTGGGAGCGCGGGGTCGACGAGCTCGCCGAGGAGGACGAGGACGTCGCCGACTACGTCCGCTCGCTCGAGGAGACCCGCGACACGACCGAGCTGCCCGAGGCCTCCGGCGAGGCCATCGCGCGCGAGTTCGAGCGCTACCTCAAGCGCCGCAACGGCGGGGAGTGAGTCACTCCAGCCTCATGAATCCCCGGCCGGCAGGGGAAACTGGCCCTGGACGGGCGTTGCAACACCCCTCCGGGTCCTGAATCCCCGGGCGGCCGGGGATTCCTGCCGAGCTAGAGCGCCAGCCCCAGGGCCGCGTCGAGCAGGCGCGTGGATCGTGCAGCGCGGCGTCGTCGTCGGAGGTGTCGGCCAGGTGGCCGGTGCTGCCGAGGGTGGCGTCCACCCAGCCCTGCACGGCCGCCACCGCGCGCGGGGCGTCGAGGTCGTCGGCCATGGCGGCAGCACCTCGCGTGACGACCGGCGCGGCCGGGGCGCCGGCGCCCAGCGAGAGGGCGCGCCGCCACTGCACCAGGGTGTCGACGGCGTCCCAGAGCTCGCCGTCCAGCCATTCCCAGTCGGAGCGGAAGTGGTGGCGCAGCAGCACCAGCCGGATCGCCATCGGGTCGACGTCGCTGTTGCGAAGCGCCGAGACGAAGACCAGGTTGCCCTTCGACTTCGACATCTTCTCCCCGTCGTAGGCCACCATGCCGGCGTGGCTGTAGACCTTCGCGAACGGGCCTGACGGATCGGCGACCTGCGCGTGGCCGGCGCACATCTCGTGGTGCGGGAAGACCAGGTCGCTGCCGCCGCCCTGCACGTCGAACGAGACGCCGAGGTGCTCGCGCGCGATCGCGGCGCACTCGATGTGCCAGCCGGGCCGGCCGGGCCCGAGCGGGCTGTCCCAGTGCGGCTCGCCGTCGCGAGGGCCGCGCCAGACGACGCAGTCGAGCGGGTCCTTCTTGCCGGGCCGATCCGGGTCACCGCCGCGGTCGGGGTAGATCTCGAGCATGGTGTCGCGGTCGTAGTTGGACTCCTGCCCGAACGCCGGGTCCGCGGTCACCGAGAAGTAGTGGTCGTCCTCGACCCGGTAGACGGAGCCCGCCTCCTGCAGCCGCTCGATCAGGGCCACGGCGAGCGGGATCGACTCGACCGCGCCGACGTAGTGGTCGGGCGGGAGCACCCGCAGGGCCTGCATGTCCTGGCGGAACAGCTCGGTCTCGCGCTCGGCGAGCTCGGTCCAGTCGACGTTGACCTTGGTGGCGCGCTCGAGCAGCGGGTCGTCGACGTCCGTCACGTTCTCGACGAACACGACCTGGTGACCGGCGTTGCGCCAGGCCCGGTTGAGCAGGTCGAAGCCGACGTACGTCGCGGCGTGGCCGATGTGGGTGGCGTCGTAGGGAGTGATGCCGCAGACGTAGAGCCGGGCCGGGCCGTCGGGGGCGGTCGTGACCAGGCTCCCGGACGCAGTGTCGTAGAGAGCCACCGCAGGTCCCGTGACCGGGAGCTGGGGCACCTCGGGAGCCGACCACGCACGCATGCCGGAAGCCTAAGGGGCAGGGTGTCGGCCCTCAGAATGGCGGCCACGGGATGGCCGGGTAGGACCCGCGCGGAGCCGGCATCACGGCGCGCTCGGACAGCCGGCGGCACCGGCGTGGCCATGGCGTCGATCTCCGGATCGGTGAGGTGCACCGAGAGCAGGTCGCCCAGCGGGCCGGACAGCTCCTTGCCGACGCGGAGCACCTCGGCCAGGTCGTCCTGGGGCACCGGGTCGCCGAGCCAGCCCCACAGGACGGTGCGGAGCTTGTGCTCGACGTGGAAGGTGACGCCGTGGTCGACGCCGTACCGGTGGCCGTCGCCCATCTCCAGCACGTGGCCACCCTTGCGGTCGGCGTTGTTCACGAGCACGTCGAAGATCGCCATCCGGCGCAGCGGCTCGGAGTCCTCGTGCACGAGCGACACGGGCAGGTCGCGGCCGTCGATGCCGTCGAAGACGTGCTTCCAGCCGGGCGGCGTGCAGCCCTCCTCGACCAGCGTCACCGCTTCCTGCTCGGGGTCCGGCTCCTGCCACACCTGGACCATCCCGGGGCCGTGCGGCCCTTCCCGCAGCCAGGTGGGCGGTACGACGTCCCAGCGGAGCGCCTCGGAGACCAGCACGGGCCGCCACCTCGCGGTCGGCGAGCGTGCCGATCGGGAAGTCCCACAGCGGCCGCTCCCCCGAGATCGGCTTGTACACGACGCGGACGTCGCCGATCTGGCCCAGGAAGGTGGCGTTGGACGCCGGCATGATCCGGCCGTGGAGGACGAGCTCACCCTGTTCGAGCTCAGCGGTCGGCGGCCCGCTCACGACTCCTCGGGGTCCCGCCGCCGGAAGCCGTTGGCGCGGACGCAGAGGTGACCCTCGGGGTCGATCGGGTTCCCGCAGAACGGGCACGTCGGGCGGCCGGCCTCGAGGACCTGCTCGGCCCGCTTCACGAACGCCCGGGCGCTGCCGGCGTCGATGCGGATCAGGAACACCTCGTCCGGCTCGGGCTCGGTGAGCTCCTCGTCGAGCTGCTCGGGGCTGACGACGGCCGCCTCGGTGTACGGGAAGACCTCGATGACCACCCGCTCGTCGTCGGGGTCCCACGAGAGCGTCATGGTGCCGGCCCGGAACTCCTCCTCGATCGGCTGCTCGAGCGGCTCGGAGTCCTCCAGGCCCAACGGCGCGACGGCCGGGATCACCGACTGCGTCGTGTCGCTGGTCATGACCTCGTCGAGCAGCTGGTCGATCCGCTCGCTGAGCGCGGCCACCTGCTGCTTCTCGAGCGAGACGCTGGTGATGCGCGCGCCGCTGCGCGCCTGCAGGAAGAAGGTCCGCTGCCCGGGCTCGCCGACGGTGCCGGTGACGAAGCGCTCCGGCGGGTCGAAGCCGTGGATCAGGGGCATGACAACACCTTAGGCACGGCCCCTACGGAGCCACCGCGGGCCCGGCCCCGCCGCCGACGGGGGCGTCCTGGGCCTTCTTGCGACCGCGGGTCTTCTTCGCCGGCGGCCGGAGCCAGGACAGGTCGCCGGCGTGGGTGTTGGTGGCCAGCACGTAGGGGCGGGTGCCGGTGTAGCGCACGATCGAGACCGACGCCGGGTCCACCTGGAGCCGCTGGAACAGGTCGAGATGCATCCCCAGGGCGTCCGCGAGCACCGACTTGATGATGTCCCCGTGGCTGACCGCCACCCACACCGCGCCGGGCCCGTGCTCGGCCTCGTAGAGCGCGTCGAGTCGGCGTACGGCGGAGACCGAGCGCGCCTGCATCGCCGACATCGACTCGCCCTCGGGGAACGCCGCCGCGGACGGTTGCGTCTGCACGGTCTTCCAGAGCGGGTCCTTGGCCAGGTCCCGGAGCGCCTTGCCCTGCCACGACCCGTAGTCGCACTCGGTGATGCCGCGCTCGGTCGCGGTCACCGGTGTGCCCTGCTGCTCCTTGAAGATGGCCCGGGCGGTCTGCCGGCACCGCTCCAGGGGGCTGGTCACGACGGCGACGAGCGGAACGACCGAGAGCCGCTCGGCGGTCCGGGCCGCCTGGGCAACACCCGCGTCGTCGAGTCGTACGCCGCGCGTACGGCCTGCGAGCACGCCCGACGTGTTGGCCGTGGTCCGGCCGTGTCGCACCAGGATCACCGTTGCCACGATGCAGACCCTACGGGGACTACCGTCGTCCCTGTGATCGTCGACAGCGCGCTCTACCGCAAGGGCCAGCGCATCGAGGTCGACTGCTTCCCGCACGAGTTCGACAAGCTGCGCGCTGAGGCGACCGAGGACGGCGACTTCGTCTGGGTCGGCCTCTACAAGCCCAGCGAGGGCGAGCTCGACGACGTCGCGGAGTCGTTCGGCCTGCACCCCTTGGCGGTCGAGGACGCGCTCAAGGCGCACCAGCGCCCGAAGCTCGAGCGGTACGACGACAGCCTGTTCCTCACCCTCAAGACGCTCTGGTACGTCGACGCGGAGGACGCCGTCGAGACCGGCGAGATCAACCTCTTCGCCGGGCACGACTTCGTGATCACGGTCCGGCACGGCCGCGGCTCGGAGCTGCACTCGGCGCGCTCGCGGCTCGAGGCCCAGGAGTCGGTGCTCACCCACGGCCCGTCGGCGGTGATCTACGCGGTCTGCGACACCGTCGTCGACGGCTACACCGACGTGGTCCACGAGCTCGCAGGTCGACGTCGACGAGATCGAGAGCATCGGTCTTCTCCCCCGCCCGCACCAACGACTCGACGCGAATCTACGTGCTCAAGCGCGAGATCAGCGAGGTGCGCCGAGCCGTGCTGCCGCTGCGCGAGCCGATGCGCAAGTTCTCCGACGGGCTGGTCCCCGGCATCGAGCGCGAGGCTGGGCCGTTCTTCCGCGACGTCCTCGACCACCTCAACCAGGCCGCCGAGGTCGTCGACAGCCTCGACACCCTGCTGTCCACGGCCTTCGACGCCCACCTGGCGCGGATCACGGTCCAGCAGAACAACGACATGCGGAAGATCTCGGCCGGGGTCGCGCTGGTCGTCGTGCCGACGCTGATCGCCGGCGTCTACGGCATGAACTTCGAGCACATGCCCGAGCTGGGCTGGGAGCTCGGCTACCCGTTCGCCCTGGCGCTGATGGTGGTCGCGACGGGGGCGCTGTGGGCGCTGTTCAAGAAGTCCGGCTGGCTGTAGGCCCGGTCGTCACGCAGCGCTTGTAACTAACCGTTACGACCTCTTCCATGCGGTTGTAACCGCATGGAAGACACCCGAACGGTTAGTTACAAGCGGCCGGCCGGTCAGATCAGATCGATCAGGTCGGGCTGAGCACGCCTGCGCTCAGCAGCACCAGCAACAGCACGCCGAGGCCGACCCGGTACGGCACGAACCACGCGACCGTGTGGTGGGCGACGAACCGCAACAGCCAGGCGATCGAGGCGTAGGCGACCAGGAAGGCCACCACGATGCCGACCACCGCCTCGCCGACGCTGATGTCGCCCGAGAAGGCGTCCTTGAGCTCGTAGAGGCCGGCGGCGAACAGAGCCGGGATCGACATGAAGAAGCTGAGCTTGGTTGCCGTGACCCGGTCGAGGCCGCGGAAGAGGCCGGCCGAGATCGTGGCCCCCGAGCGGGAGATGCCCGGGATCAGCGCGACCGCCTGCGCCACGCCGATCGCGATCGCGTCGGTCAGGTTGAGGTCGCGCTCGGGGCGGTCCTGGCGGCCCACCCGCTCGGCGACCCACAGCACGAGGCTCCACGCGATCAGCGCGACGGCGACCACCCACAGCGAGCGCAGGACACCGGTGATCAGGTCCTTGCCCAGCAGGCCGGCCACGCCGACCGGGATGGTGGCGACGATGACGTACCAGCCCATGCGGTGGTCGAGCTGGCCGCGGTACTCCGAGCGCACCAGGCCCGAGGGTCCAGGCCCGGATGATGTTCCAGATGTCACGGGCGAAGTAGACGACCACCGCTGCGATGGCGCCCATCTGGATCACGGCCGTGTAGCCGGTCACCGCCGGGTCGTCGATGTCCAGGCCGAGCAGCTTCGAGGCGATCGTCAAGTGGCCGGTGCTCGAGACCGGGAGGAACTCGGTCAGCCCCTCGACCACACCGAGCACCACGGCGTCGAAGTAGTCCACGCGACAGCAGCGTACGGACCTCGTCCGATCAGAACCTGCACGGGTGTTGCCGGTCAATCGCCCGTCGGGCGGCTACCGTGTGCCTCGTGCAGCAGAGGTCCCTGGGTCGCTCCGGCCTGACGGTCTCGCGGCTCGGGCTGGGGCTGATGACCTGGGGCAACCAGACCGACGAGCACGAAGCGCGCGAACAGCTGACCGCGTTCATCGACGCCGGCGGCACGCTGCTCGACACAGCGCACACCTATGCAGGCGGCGCGTCCGAGGAGCTGCTCGGCAAGCTGCTCACCGAGGTCGTCTCCCGCCGCGACGTGGTCGTGGCGACCAAGGCCGGGGTCGGCATGCGCCGCGGCGCCCGGGTGATGGACACCTCGCGCGGCTACCTGCTGAGCTGCCTCGACCTGTCGTTGCAGCGGCTGGGTGTCGACTCCGTGGACCTCTGGCAGGTGCACGTCTGGTCCGACAAGACGCCGATCGAGGAGACCCTCTCGGCGCTGGACACCGCGGTCTCGACCGGCCGGGCGGCGTACGTCGGCGTGTCGAACTGGTCCGGCTGGCGCACCGCGCAGGGCGCCACGTGGCAGCGGGCCGCGCCCGGCCGGACGCCGCTGGTCTCGACGCAGGTCGAGTACTCGCTGCTCAACCGCACCATCGAGCACGAGGTGGTGCCGGCCGCCACCGAGCTGGGCCTCGGCATCCTGCCCTGGTCACCGCTCGGCCGCGGGGTGCTCACCGGCAAGTACCGCACCGGCACCCCCGCGGACTCGCGGGGCGCCTCGGACCAGTCGCAGTTCGTCGACGCGTACCGCGACGAGTCGTCCTCGGCCGTGGTCGAGGCTGTCGTCAAGGCCGCCGACGGCCTGGGTTGGAAACCCCTCGAGGTGGCCCTGGCGTGGGTCCGCGATCAGCCCGGCGTGACCGCCCCCATCCTGGGCGCGCGCACCGCCGCCCAGCTGCGGCAGGCGCTCGCGGTCGAGGAGAGGACGCTGCCCCCTGAGCTGATGGAGGCACTCGACGACGTCTCGGCAGGGCGCGCGTGACCCCGGCGCACCAGGCAAATGGGGCCCAGGGTCCGCGGCTGGGCCGCGGAGTGGAGTGGGAGTTCGACAAGGTGACGTTCTCCCGCGAGTTCCCGCGCAACGTCGTCACGAAGCTGCTGGTCGAGCGGATCGAGCACGACGGCTGGGAGCTCGACCGGGTCCGCATCGCCGAGGACGGCACCCGCCGGGTGGTGCTGCGGCGCCGGATCATCCGCGCGGTCCGCACGGCCTGAGCCGTCGCGGCCCGCACGCGGCCCGCCACGCCGCTCGCCACCCGTGACCGGATGCGGCCACAATGGCCCCGATGGTGGTGTTGCTCGAGCGGGCGAGTGCACGCGCCGAGCTGGACGGGGCGCTCGACGCGCTCCGCCACGGCCAAGGCTGGGTGGTGTTGCTGCACGGCGAGGCCGGCATCGGCAAGTCCAGCCTCGTGCGCGGCTTCCTGGACGACCAGCCCGCGTCGATGCGGGTCCTGACCGGCCGCTGTGACGACCTGCTGGTGCCGCGACCCCTCGGCGCGGTCATCGAGATCGCCCATGACCTGCGCTTCGACGGCCGGACCGTGGCCACCAGCGCGCACCCCGGACACGACCTGCGCGAGGTGTTGCGCACCGAGCCCACCATCTGTGCGGTCGAGGACGTGCACTGGGCCGACGGGGCCACGCTCGACGTGCTCACCCACCTCAGCCGTCGGATCGCCGAGCTGCCGCTGCTCCTGCTGCTGACCTTCCGCGACGACGAGGTGCCCGCCGACCATCCGCTGCACCGCACCCTGGCGGCCGCCCCGTCGTCGCGCTGCCGACGGATCCGGCTGGCGCGCCTCAGTCTCGACGCCGTACGCCGGCTCGCGCGTCCGGGCACAGACATCGAGGAAGTGCACCGGGTCACCGGAGGCAACCCGTTCTTCGTGTCCGAGGCGCTGGCCGGTGGGCTCGACCGCACGCCCGCCAGCGTGCGGGACGCGGTCCTGGGCAGGTTCGGGCGGCTCGAGCCTGCGGCTCGCAGCACCGCGGAGCTGGTCAGCGTGGTCCCCGGAAGGGCCGAGCTGTGGCTGGTCGAGGCCTGCCTCGGCGCCGCCGCGGACATCGCTGGCTGCGAGGAGCAGGGGCTGCTGGTGACCGACCACGACGGGATCCGGTTCCGGCACGAGCTGGCGCGGTGGGTCGTCGAGGAGGCGCTGTCCGGACAACAGCGACGCGAGCACAACCGCGCGGTGCTACGGGCCCTGGTCGCTGCCCACGCACCTGACGCCCGCCTCGCCCACCACGCCTGGCGATCCGGCGACGACGAGGCCGTGGTGCGGCACGGCCTGGCGGCGGCGTATCGGGCCGCGGAGTCCCGCTCGCACCGAGAGGCCGCAGAACTGTTCGCGCGGGTCATCGAGCACGAAGAGCTGCTTGCACCACGGGCCCGCGCCGACGCCCTCGACTCCCTGTCGACCGAGGCCTACTCCGCCGGTCGCCGCGAGCTGGCGGTGTCCGCCCGGGAGCGCGCCTTGACCCTGCGCCGCGAGCTTGGAGACCCGCGCCGTATCGGCGACACCTTGCGTTGGCTCTCCCGCGTGCGGTGGTGGACCGGGGACCGGGCCGGCGCCGAGGCGGCCGGCCAGGAGGCGGTCGCCGTGCTCGACGACGGACCATCGGGCCGGGAGCAGGCGATGGCACTGAGCAACCTCGCCCAGCTGGCCATGCTCGACGCAGCGCGACGACGAAGCCCTGGCCCTGGGACGGCGGGCCGCGGAAGTCGCGCAGGCGGTCGGCGACGTGGAGACGATGGTCCACGCGCGGGTCAACATCGGCACCGCCCTGGCTCGCCGCGACCTCGAGGCCGGCCTCGCGATGCTGGAGGATGCCGCCCGGGAGGGGCTCGAGCACGGCGCCGACGACTCGGCATGTCGGGCGCTGGTCAACGCTGCCTGGGAGTGCAGGGAGTACCACCGGAACGCCGAGGCGGCCGAGTACGTCGAGCGGGCGATGGTCATCGCACAGAGAGGTGAGCTCACCCTCTACGTCTTCTACCTCCACGCGACGCGGGGCCTCTTGGCCCTGGCCGCCGGCGACTTCGGCCTCGCCCTACGACATGCCGCCGATGCGGAGTACCACCAGGTGCCGACGCTGATGATTCGGGGCACGGTGGCGCTGCGTCGTGGCGAGCCCGGGGTGGATGCCTTGATCGAGGAGGGCTGGGCCCTCGCCACGGCGACGACCGAGCTGCAGCGGTTGCGGCCGATGGCCTGCCTCCGGGCCGAGGCGGCCTGGCTGCACGGCGACCAGGCCGGCCTGAACGCCGCGACACGGGACACCTACGAGCTGGCGCTCTCGCGAGGGACACCGTGGGACGTGGGTGAGCTCGCGGTCTGGCGCTGGCGCGCCGGACTGCTCGACGCCGTGCCTCCTGACCTTTCGGAGCAGCACGCCCTGGAGATCGCAGGGGCGCCGGCCGAGGCGGCAGCCATCTGGTCTCGGCTCGGTGAGCCCTACTCGCAGGCGCTGGCCCTGCTCGGTTCGCAGGACGCCGACCACCTTCGCGAGGCGATCGAGCTCCTCGACGAGATGGGTGCGGTCGCCGTGCTGCCGCTGGCCCGCGCCCGGCTGCGCCACCTCGGGGCGACCAGCGTGCCCCGCGGACGGATGAGCAGCACCCGCAGCAACCCTGGCGGCCTCACCGACCGCCAGCTCGAGGTGCTGCAGCTCATGGTCGCCGGACTGACGAACTCGGAGATCGCCCGACGGCTGGTCCTGTCCCCCAAGACCGTCGAGCATCACGTCGGCGCCGTCCTGGCCAAGCTGGGCGCGGCCAGCCGCGTCGAGGCGGCGGACGCCGCGCGGCGGCTCGGGGTGGTCGGAGCCGAGATCTGAGGGTGCCCGCCGCCTGATCTGGGGGTGCTGCCCCGACGCGCAGCAGGTTCGCCGGTCCATAGCCTCCAGCGATGACCACCGACACCTTGGCCCAGACCACCCGCATCGACGTCCCTGGCTTCCGCGGCCTCCTCATCGAGCCCGGCGACCCCGGCTTTGACGAGGCCCGCGCCGTCTACAACGGCGCCATCGACCGGAGCCCGCGCCTCGTCGCACGGTGCGTGGACGTCGCCGACGTGATGGCCGCGGTGACGACCGCCGGCGAGCGCGGCCTCACCCTCGCCGTCCGCGGCGGCGGGCACAACGCCGGCGGGCTCGGCGTGTGGGACGACGCGCTGGTCGTGGACCTCTCCGAGATGAGAGCCGTCCACGTCGACCCGGCCGAGCGGGTCGTCCGGGTCGAGGGCGGCGCCACTTGGGGCGACGTCGACCACGCCACCCACCCGTTCGGCCTGGCGGTGCCGAGCGGCTTCATCTCCACCACCGGGGTCGGCGGCCTCACCCTGGGCGGCGGGATCGGCTACCTGAGCCGCCAGTTCGGCCTGACCATCGACAGCCTGCTCGCCGCCGACGTCGTCCTGGCCGACGGGACCATGGTCACCGCGGACGCCGAACGGCACCCGGACCTGTTCTGGGCGCTCCGCGGAGGCGGAGGCAACTTCGGGGTCGTCACCGCCTTCACCTTCCGGGCCCACCCGGTCCGCGATGTCGTGGGTGGCCCGATGTTCTTCGACGTCGACCGCGCGGCCGAGGTGATGAGGGCCTGGGACCGGTTCCTCGATGACGCTCCGGACTCCCTCGACGGCTGGTTCGGGTTCGTCGCCGTGCCCCCGGCCCCCGACTTCCCCACCGAGCTTCACGGCCGCACTGTGGCCGCGATCATCTGGTGCTACAACGGCCCAGCCGAGGACGCCGCAGGGCTCTTGGCGCCGATGCGGGCCCTCGGGCCGGTGCTCGACGGCGTCGGCCCGGTGCCGTGGCCCGCACTCCAGTCCATCTTCGACCCGCTGTTCCCGGCCGGGCTGCAGTGGTACTGGAAGGCGGACTTCGTCAACGAGCTCACCGATGAGGCGATCGCCATCCATGTCGAGCACGGCAGCCGGCTGCCCACCCCGCAGTCGACGATGCACCTCTACCCCGTCAGTGGAGCCGCACAGAGGGTCGACGGCACCGAGACGGCGTACGCCCACCGCCAGGCGAAGTACGCGCAGGTGATCGTCGGTGTGGACCCGGACCCGGCCCGGCTGGACGAGATGACCGCCTGGGCGCGCAGCTACCACGACGCTCTGCACCCGCACTCGGCCGGCGGTGGATACGTGAACATGATGATGGACGACGAGGGTCCGGACCGGGTGCGCGCCAGCTACGGCGACAACTTCACCCGGCTGGCCGACGTGAAGCGCCGCTACGACCCGGAGAACGCCTTCCACGTCAACCAGAACATCTCGCCCGACCCGGTCTGATGCCTGAGACGTTCCAGCTCGAAGGCAACGCCGCGCTCGCCTACGAGGAGCTGCTGGTGCCGGCGTTCTTCGAGCCGTGTGCGAAACAGTTGCTCGACCTGGCTGCGCCACGACCCGGAGAACGGGTCCTCGACCTGGCGTGCGGCACCGGGGTGGTCGCGCGACGAGTTCGGTCCCTGGTAGGTGGCGCTGGGAGCGTCGTCGGAGTCGACCTCAACGAGGGCATGCTCGCGGTCGCGGCCGCCATCGACGGGGCGATCGAGTGGCGACGCGGCGACGCCGCCGCGATCCCGCTGCCCGACGGGTCTGTCGACCTCGTCTGCTGTCAGCAGGGGCTGCAGTTCTGCATCGACCAGGAGCTGGTGCTCCGTGAGATCCACCGGGTCCTCGTGCCGGGTGGCCGGCTGGCACTGGCGGTGTGGTGCGGACTCGAGTTCCATCCCGTCTTCGGCCGGTTGGTCCAGGCGCTCGACCGGCATCTCGGTGCCGAGGGTGCGAACATGATGCGCGGACCGTTCGCAGGGCCGGGTCGCCCCGAGCTGCAGACTCTGGTGGCCGATGCCGGGCTGCGGGACTCCCAGGTCCGCATGGGTGTCGTGGTGGCCCGGTTCGCCTCGCCTCGGGAGTTCTTGGAGCACGAGGTGGCCAGCACTCCGCTTGCGGGGCCGGTCGGCGGCCTCGACGAGCCGCGACGGGCCGCCCTCCTCGCCGACGTCGAGGAGGCGTTGGCAGACTTCGTCGACGACGACGGGCTGGTCGTGGTGATGCCGACGTGGCTGGCTCTCGCCGCGCGGTGAAGGTCGAAGTCTCAGACCTCGTCCAGGAACCGATCCATCACGCGCACGCCGAACTCCAGCGCGTCGGTCGGCACCCGCTCGTCGACGCCGTGGAACAGCGCGGTGAAGTCGAGGTCGGCCGGCAGCCGCAGGGGTGCGAAGCCGTAGGAGCGCATCCCGAGCTTGCGGAAGTGCTTGGCGTCGGTTCCCCCGCTCATGAGGTACGGCGCGACGATCGCCTCCGGGTCCTCCGCCAGCAGGCTGCGGTGCATCGCGTCGACCAGGTGGCCGTCGTACGGCGTCTCCCAAGGTGCCTGGTTGGACAGGTACTCCACGTCGATGCCCTCGCCGATCAGCTCGCTCAGGGTGTCGAAGAACTCGTCCTCGTAGCCCGGCAGCGAGCGCGCGTCGACGTGTGCGGTGGCCGTGGTCGGGACGACGTTGACCTTGTAGCCGGCCGACAGCATGGTCGGGTTGACGGTGTTGCTGATGACCGCCCCGAGCATCCGGGTCGCGCCGCCGAACTCGTCGACCAGGGCACGCGCGTTCTCCGGCGTCAGCTCGGTCCCGGACAGCTCGGAGACCGTCCCGAGCAGCACCTCCATGGTCGGCGTCAGGCGGATCGGCCACTCGTGGGCACCGAGGCGCGCGACCGCGGCGCTCAGCCGGGCCACCGCGTTGTCGTTGTTGACCATCGACCCGTGGCCGGCGCGGCCCCGGGCGGTCAGCTTCATCCAGGCCATGCCCTTCTCGGCGGCCTCGATGAGGTAGATCCGCCGGCCGCGCACGGTGGTGCTGAAGCCACCCACCTCGCCCACGGCGTCCGTGACGCCCTCGAACTCCTCGGGGTGCTCGTTGATCAGCACCTCCGCACCTCGGTGCCCGCCGGCTTCCTCGTCGGCGGTGAAGCAGAGCGTGATCGGTCGCTGTGGGACCCGGCCCTCCCGCTGGCGCTGCCTGACGATGGTGAGGAGCATCGCGTCGAAGTCCTTCATGTCGACGGCCCCGCGGCCCCAGAGGTAGCCGTCCTCGATCTCCCCGGAGAACGGGTCCACCCGCCAGTCGCTCGCCTCAGCGGGAACCACGTCGAGGTGGCCGTGCAGCAGCAACCCGTCGCCGTCCTGGCCTCCCCAGCGCGCCATGACCGACGTCCGGCCGGGCTCGGACTCGTAGGTCCGGGTCTCGATCCCGACCTCCTCGAGCAGCCCCGCGACGTACTCGGCCGCCTTGCGCTCCCCCGGCCCGGAGTCGTCGCCGAAGTTGCTGGTGTCGATCCGGATCAGCTCGCGACACAGGTCCACGACCTCGGTCTGGTTCGGTTCGTCGGCCATGGCTCCGAGCATGTCACGGACCCACGTCGTGCCGCCCTCCGCGATGCGGAAGCGGGGGTGCTTCTTTGCTATCGTTCCGGGCGCACTCGTCCGGGTGGCGGAATTGGCAGACGCGCTAGCTTGAGGTGCTAGTGCCCTTTAACGGGCGTGGGGGTTCAAGTCCCCCCTCGGACACCATCCCACGGCCCCTGACCTGCACAAACAGGTTCAGGGGCCGTTGCCATCCAGCCTCCATCGACCGTGGGGCAGAGCGGTACGGACGCCGGCCGGCGGTCAGCCCGCAGCGTCCGAGTTCGACCCCGTGGCCTCGAGCCTTCTGGAGATGGGCTCCAGCAAAGCGATCAGCTGGTCGAGCTCGCGCGGCTCCAGCCCGTCGTACGGGGCTTCTGCGAGGGCGTCGGTCAGTGACTCGATCCGCCGCTTGGTCGCACGCCCGGCCTCGGTGAAGCGGCCGGAGGCATCGACGAGGCCCCGGTCGCGCAGGCCGTCCATGACCTCGGCCAGGCGGGCCTCGGGTAGGTGGTGGATCCGGCCGAACGTCTCCGCCGGGTAGATGTCCATGTCGAGGGCGCTGAGCACGTGGGCCTCGGTGCCGCCGATCCGCTCCGACACCAAGGCAGCGATGTGGCCGTCCCCTCGGTGCTCGCGGAGCATGTTCGCCGCGTGCCAGAGCCGGGCCACGGGCTCCTCGGGCATCGGGAGCGCGCGCAGCCCGGCGTACATGACCCGTCCCTCGGTCGGGGCGCTGGTCGAGGCCTGGGCGAGGAGCTCCGCGGCGCGCGCGAACCCAGGGTTCTCGGCGAGGTCGCCGAGGATCCGCCGCAGCGCCGCCACGCAGCCCCGCTCACGCGCGGCGTGCGCCGCCTCTGGTGTGGTCGTGTCCCAGACCTTGGGGAGGTGGCGGGCCACCTCGCCCTCGGCGAAGTTGTAGAAGGCCGCGTGGACCACCTCGGCCGGGACCCGGCCGAGTGGCGCAGAGCGTCCCGCGAAGTAGCCGTCCCAGTAGCTGCGGAAGCCGAGCGCCGCCATCGCGTCGTTGGGCTCCGGGGAGAAGAAGTTGACCAGCGAGATCGGTTCGGTGAGCTCGAAGAGACGGCGGGCGACAGGCTCCGGGTGCTGCTGCATCTGTGTCATCTCCTGTGGTCGTGACGGCACCCCGGACGGGCTGCCCCTCACCAGTCCTACGAACAGGTCGACCGCGAGACGACAACGTCGTAGGGATCTTCTTTTCCCGGGCCACTCACATCAGCTGTTCGACAACCTTCGCCAGCACTCTGCGCCGACCAGCCGGGTGGCCCGTCGCATGGCTGCGATGCTGGCGGTTGTGAATGCAGCTCAAGAGGTGCTCCGTGCTGCCAGAGCGCGGGCGTCGGCCCTTGCCGAGGGAGATGGAGAGCGACTGGCAGCGCTCCTGCACTCGGACTTTCGCTGGACATCGCACCTGGGTGAGACCTTCAGCCGGCGCGAGTACATCGAGCGAAACACTCGAGGGCAGACAGCCTGGAAGTCACAGGAGCTCGACGACGCGAGTGTGGTGGTGGCTGGCGAGACTGCCGTGCTCTTCGCTGAAGTGACCGACGTGATCTTGAGGGACGAGGAAGAGGTCATCTTTCAGATGCCTGTCACGCAGGTCTGGGTGCGTCAAGGGGACGACTGGACATGTTTGGCCGGCCACGCCGGACCTCGCCTCAGCCGCGCCGCGAACTGACTCACAACAAGTTCCGGCGTCGAAACGCAGGGACGCCATCGTCGTGAGTGCTGCCATCTGAAGCAGAGCTCAGGCGCCCCAGGTCTCGCTCAGCACGGCTCTGTGAGTCGGTAGGGCCTTGTGGTGGACCCGTCGCCCCTTCTCGGTGAGGCACACGAACATGGCCCGTCGGTCGTCGGTGCACATGCTGCGCTTGACCAGGCCATCGCGCTCCAGCCGTGCCACCGCCCGGGACAGCGCGCTCTGGCTCAGATGGATGTCGCCCGCGAGGTCGCTCATCCGGTACTTGCCGCAGTTCGCGTCGACCAGGCGGTCCAGCGTCTCGAACTCACTCAGGCCGATCTGGTGCTGCTCGTCGAGGGCTCTTTCCAGCGCGCAGCTCACAGCCGCATGTCGGTCCAGCAGCTCGCGCCACTCCCCCACCAGACCGGCAGTGGCGATCGTCTCCATGACCCACAGGGTAGCTTCGGGAGTAGTTGAATGCAAGAGCATTAATTGCGTTTGCATTGAATGCACACGCATGTAAGTGTGATGGAGTGACCTCACCGACCACCCTCCCCGCTCCCCCAACTGCGGGCTCCATGACGTGGAGCCCGCGGCTCTGGGCCATGCTGATCACCCTCTGCATCGTGCTGTTCCTGGACGGCCTCGACGTCTCGATGATCGGCGTGGCTCTCCCGTCGATCGGCGCTGAGCTCGACCTGTCGACCGCCACCTTGCAGTGGCTGGTCAGCGGCTACGTCCTCGGGTACGGCGGCCTCCTGCTCCTCGGCGGACGCACCGCCGACCTGCTCGGACGCCGGAGGGTCTTCCTCATCGCGCTCGCAGTGTTCGCTCTGGCCTCCCTCGCCGGCGGCCTCGTGAGCAGCGGACCGCTCCTGATCCTCACCCGCTTCATCAAGGGCCTAGCAGCCGCCTTCACCGCCCCGACCGGACTCTCGCTGATCACCACGAACTTCGCCGAGGGACCGGCCCGCAACAAGGCGTTGTCGATCTACACGGTGTTCGGTGCCGGCGGCTACTCGTCCGGCCTGCTCTTCGGTGGCCTGATGACCGGTGTCGGATGGCGGTGGACCTTCCTGCTACCGGTGCCGATCGCGCTTGCCGCGCTGGTCGCTGCATACGTGCTGCTGCCGCGGCACGAACCGGCGCAGGAGGGCGGTCACGACCTGCTCGGCGCGGCGTTCTCCACCGGCGCGATGCTGCTGCTCGTCTACACCATCGTCACGGCACCCGACGTCGGTTGGAGCTCGGCCCGCACCCTCGGCTCCTTCGTCCTGGCCGGGGGCCTGTTCGCGACATTCGTCTTCGTGGAGAGCCGGGTCAAGCACCCCCTGATCCGCCTCGGCATCCTGCGCCAGGCCTCGTTGGTCCGGGCGAGCCTCGCCATCGTCGCCGTGGCCGGCTCCTACTTCAGCTGGCAGTTCATCGTGACCCTGTACCTGCAGGACACGCTGGGATGGAGCCCGTTGCATCTGGCCCTCGCGCTGCTGCCCATCGGCATCATGGTCGCCGCGTCGTCGGTGTTCTCCGACAAGCTGGTCGATCGGTTCGGCACTGCCCGGATCATTGCCGTCACCATGACCGTGATGGCCGTCGGCTACGTGCTGTTCCTCCGGATGGACACCACGCCGTCCTACCTGACGATGATCCTGCCGGCGGTGCTGCTCATCGGTGTCGGCTGGGTCGGGTTCCCCGCGATCAACATCCAGGCCACCAACGGGATCAGCGACGACGAGCAGGGGCTGGCGGCCGGCGTCCTGCAGACGTCGATGCAGGTCGGTGCGGCGGTCGTCCTCGCCGTCACCACGGCACTGATCGCCTCCGACGGATCCGGGGCCACCTCTCCGGAGGCCGCGCTCGACGCCTACCGCCACGGGTTGGTCTTCGGCACCGTGGTCTCCCTCGTCGGCGCCGCCGTGGCGGCGAGCGCCCTCCTCTCGCGGCGCGGCGCCCGGGACGCGGAACCGCTCGAGCCGGCGCTTCCTCCGGAGCCGGAGTACGCACCGACCGGCGGCTGACGTCAGAAGGCCGTCAACCAGTCTTGAATCATTCAAGTAAATGCGATTGGCTGACGGTGTGACCGCAGCCGCGCACGACGAGCAGCACCAGCAGGTGCTCCGTGAGGCGGGGCTTCGCGTGACCGCGCAGCGGGTGGCGGTGCTCGACGCCGTACGCCGGCTGCCGCACGCGGACACCGACTCGCTCATCAACGCCGTACGCGCGGAGACCGGCGACATCAGCCACCAGGCGGTCTACGACGTTCTCAAGGTGCTCACCGACGCCCAGCTGGTCCGCAAGATCCAGCCCCCGGGCCAGGTGGCCCGCTACGAGCGCCGGGTCGGTGACAACCACCACCACGCGGTCTGCCGCAGCTGCGGGACGATCGCCGACGTCGACTGCGCCGTCGGAGACACGCCCTGCCTGACCGCGTCCGAGAGCAACGGCTTCGTGATCGACGAGGCCGAGGTCATCTACTGGGGCACCTGCCCCGACTGCACGACCAGCACCGCAAGCGCCTGAACGAGCCAGCGAGACGACAGGAGAAGTCCGAACGTGTCTGAGAGCGAGAACCCGGTCATCGATTCACCCGAGCCCAAGCAGGGCCGGCCGCACACCAACCAGGACTGGTGGCCCAACCAGCTGGACCTCAGCGTGCTGCACCAGCACTCGCCCGCGGGCAACCCGCTGGGCGCGGACTTCGACTACAAGTCGACGTTCGCCGAGCTCGACATCGAGGAGCTCACCCGGGACGTCAAGCAGGTGCTGAACACCTCCCAGGACTGGTGGCCGGCCGACTTCGGGCACTACGGCGGCCTGATGATCCGGCTGAGCTGGCACGCGGCCGGCACCTACCGGATCGAGGACGGCCGCGGCGGCGCCGGCGACGGCAGCCAGCGGTTCGCGCCGCTGAACAGCTGGCCCGACAACGCGAACCTCGACAAGGCCCGCCGGCTGCTCTGGCCGGTCAAGCAGAAGCACGGCCAGAAGATCTCCTGGGCCGACCTGCTGGTCTTCGCCGGGAACGTCGCCCTGGAGGACATGGGCTTCGAGACCTTCGGCTTCGGCTTCGGCCGCGAGGACATCTGGGAGCCCGAGGAGATCTTCTGGGGTCCCGAGGACACCTGGCTCGGCGACGAGCGCTACAGCGGCGAGCGCGACCTCGCCGAGAAGCTCGGCGCGGTCCAGATGGGCCTCATCTACGTCAACCCCGAGGGCCCCAACGGCGAGCCCGACCCGCTCAAGGCGGCCCACGACATCCGCGAGACGTTCCGCCGGATGGCGATGAACGACGAGGAGACCGTGGCCCTGATCGCCGGCGGCCACTCGTTCGGCAAGACCCACGGCGCCGCGTCCGGCGACTACGTCGGAGCGGAGCCGGAGGGCTGCCCCGTGATCGGGCAGGGGCTCGGCTGGCCGAACACCTTCGGCACGGGCAAGGGCGCCGACGCCATCACCTCGGGCATCGAGGTGACCTGGACCAGCACTCCGACGCAGTGGGGCAACGGCTTCTTCGACAACCTGTTCGGCCACGAGTGGGAGCTCGAGCAGAGCCCGGCCGGTGCCCACCAGTGGGTGGCCAAGGACGCCGAGGCGACCATCCCCGACGCGCACGGCGGCGCGAACCGGAAGCCGACCATGCTCACCACCGACCTCGCGCTGCGCATGGACCCGGAGTACGAGAAGATCTCGCGCCGGTTCCACGCGGACCTCGACGAGTTCCGGCTGGCCTTCGCCAAGGCCTGGTACAAGCTGCTCCACCGCGACATGGGTCCGATCGACCGCTACCTCGGTCCCCTACGTCGCCGAGCCGCAGCTGTGGCAGGACCCGGTCCCGGCCCACGAGGGCCCGCTGGTCTCCGACTCCGACGTCGCCGACCTCAAGGCCAAGGTCCTCGAGTCCGGTCTGGGCGTCGACCAGCTCGTCCGTACCGCGTGGGCATCCGCGGCCAGCTTCCGCGACACCGACAAGCGCGGCGGCGCCAACGGCGCCCGCATCCGGCTCGCGCCGCAGAAGGACTGGGAGGCCAACGAACCGGCCGAGCTCGCCACGACGTCTCGAGAAGCTCGAGCAGGTGCGGACGGAGTTCAACGGCGCCGGCGGCGCCCAGGTCTCGCTGGCCGACCTGATCGTGCTGGCGGGCTCCGCGGCGGTCGAGAAGGCGGCCAAGGACGCCGGCCACGACGTCACCGTGCCGTTCACCCCGGGTCGCACCGACGCCAGCCAGGAGCAGACCGACGTCGAGTCGTTCGCGGTGCTCGAGCCGAGGGCCGACGGCTTCCGCAACTACCTGCGGGCCGGCGAGAAGCTCCAGCCCGAGACGCTGCTGCTCGACAAGGCGAACCTCCTGCGGCTCTCGGCGCCGGAGATGACCGTGCTGGTCGGCGGTCTGCGGGCGCTCGGCGCCAACGTCGGCGGCTCCCAGCACGGCGTGCTCACCGACCGCGCGGGCTCGCTCACGAACGACTTCTTCGTGAACCTGCTGTCGCCTGGCACCGAGTGGAAGGCCTCGGAGTCGGCCGAGAACGTCTACGAGATCCGCGACCTCGCGAGCGGCGAGGTGCAGGTGGACGGCGACCGACGTCGACCTGGTGTTCGGCTCCAACTCCCAGCTCCGTGCCATCGCCGAGGTCTACGCCAGCGCCGACGCCGAGGAGAAGTTCGTCGACGACTTCGTGGCGGCGTGGGCCAAGGTCATGGAGGCCGACCGGTTCGACGTGCAGTCGTGACGCCCGTACGGGTGACCTTCCGCCTGGGCTTCGTCACCGGCGCGACGCCGGACAAGTGGGCCGGCACCTGGCGCGAGCGGCAGCGCGAGCCGATCGAGCTGGTGCCGGTCACCGAGGACGTCCAGGAGCACGGCGTCCGGACCGGCGCGCTCGACGTGGCGCTGGTCCGGCTGCCGGTGGACCGCGACGGGCTGCACCTCATCCCGCTCTACGAGGAGCTGCCCGTCGCGGTGATGAACGTCGACAACGAGCTCACCCTGCTCGACGAGGTCACCACCGAGGACCTGGCCGGCGAGCACCAGGACTGGACCGGGCTCACCGTCCGCGAGGCCGTCGAGACGGTGGCGGCCGGCACCGGCGTGCTCGTCGTACCGATGTCGGTCGCCCGGCTGCACCACCGCAAGGACGTCACCTACCGGACCGTGACCGACCTGCCGTCGACGCAGGTCGGGCTGGCCTGGCTGGTCGAGAACGACGACCCGCGGGTCCAGACGTTCATCGGCATCGTCCGCGGCCGGTCGGAGCGCAGCTCGCGCGGCTGACCGGGTGCAGTCACCGGTTACCGGTGAAATGCGTCTCGCCGAAACTTCGCTGTAGAAGCGCAGAGTCACCGAACCGGTGATCGACACCCGCCCTCACCAGCTGGTCGCGAGCGGCCGGCCCTCGGTGAACCCGGCGGCCGACTGGACGCCGACCAGCGCGCGCTCGTGGAGCTCGGCGAGCGATGCGGCGCCGGCGTACGTGCAGGCCGAGCGGACGCCCGAGCAGATCTCGTCGATCAGGTCCTCGACGCCCGGGCGGGCCGGGTCGAGGTACATCCGCGACGGACGAGATGCCCTCCTCGTAGAGCCCCTTCCGGGCCCGGTCGTACGCCGACTCGGTGGCGGTCCGGTTCGCGACGGCGCGGGCCGAGGCCATGCCGAAGGAGACCTTGTACGCGCGGCCGGAGGAGTCCTCGAGCAGGTCGCCGGGCGACTCGTGGGTGCCGGCGAACCAGGAGCCGATCATCACCGACGACGCGCCCGGCGGCCAGCGCGAGCGCGACGTCGCGCGGGTGCCGCACGCCGCCGTCGGCCCAGACGTGCTTGCCGAGCTCGGCGGCCGCGGCCGCGCACTCCAGCACGGCGGAGAACTGCGGCCGGCCGACCCCGGTCATCATCCGGGTGGTGCACATCGCGCCCGGGCCCGACGCCGACCTTGACGATGTCCGCGCCGGCCTCGATGAGGTCGCGGGTGCCCTCGGCGGAGACCACGTTGCCGGCCACCACCGGCACCGTCGGCGACAGCGCGCGGACCGCGCCGAGCGCCTCGACCATCCGGTCCTGGTGGCCGTGCGCGGTGTCGACGACCAGGCAGTCCACGCCGGCGGCCAGCAGCCGGCCCGCCTTGTCGGCGACGTCGCCGTTCACGCCGACCGCGGCGGCGACCCGCAGGCCCCCGGTCGCGTCGACCGCCGGCTCGTAGAGCGTGGCGCGCAGCGCGCCGGTCCGGGTCAGCACGCCGACCAGCCGGCCGTCGTCGTCCACGCCGACCGCGACCCCGGCGTGCACGGCGTCGAGCTTGTCGAAGGCCTCGCGCGGGTCGCTGTCGGCCGGGATGGTCACCTCGGCGGGCCGCATCACGTCCTTGACCTGCGCGAACCGGTCCACCTCGGCGCAGTCCTCCGCGGTCACGAGCCCGAGCGGTCGCCCGTCCTGGACGACGACGGCGCAGCGGTGCGCCCGCTTCGGCATCAGCGCCAGCGCCTCGGCGACGGTCTGGGTCGGCGCCAGCTCGATCGGGGTGTCGAAGACCAGGTGCCGCTGCTTGACCCACGCCACGACGTCGGTCGACCACCGGGATCGGGATGTCCTGCGGGATCACCACCAGCCCGCCGCGGCGGGCCACGGTCTCGGCCATCCGCCTGCCGGCGATCGCGGTCATGTTGGCGACCACCAGCGGGATCGTGGCGCCGGTGCCGTCCGAGGTGGCCAGGTCGACGTCGTACCGGCTGCTGACCGAGGAGTGCCGCGGGACCATGAAGACGTCGTCGTAGGTCAGGTCGTGGGCGGGCTCGCGGTCGTCGAGGAATCGCACGTGCGCGGATGCCTACGGCGCTCGGCTCATAGGGTGGATTCGTGGCCCTCGTCGATCCGGGTGACCCGGCCGACCTGACCGCCTCGGCGCGCGCGGCGTTCGCCGACCGGTACGGCGAGCCGCCGACCTCCGTCGGCCGCGCGCCCGGGCGGGTCAACCTGATCGGCGAGCACACCGACTACAACGCCGGGCTGGTGCTGCCGGTCGCGCTCCCCCACGCGACGTACGCCGCCGCGCGGGCGCGCGGCGACGAGCTGGTCCGGATCACCAGCCGCCAGCAGGACGAGGCCTGGGAGGGCACCCTCGGCGAGCTCGGACCGCGCTCGGTCGAGGGCTGGGCCGGGTACGCCGCCGGCGTGGTCTGGGCGCTCCGCGAGGCCGGGTACGACCGTGCCCGGCGTGGACCTGCTCGTCGACAGCCGCGTCCCCGTCGGCGCCGGGCTGTCCTCGTCCGCCGCGCTCGAGTGCTCGGTCGGCGTCGCGCTGCTCGACCTGCTCGGCGTCGAGCTCACGGACGACGTGCGCCGGACCGCCTCGTGGACGCCGCGATCCGCGCCGAGACCGAGGTGGTCGGCGCGCCGACCGGCGGCATGGACCAGACCGTGGCCGTGCTCGGCGAGGAGGGCGCCGCGCTGCTCATCGACTTCGCCACCCACGAGTCGACCGCGGTGCCGCTGGACCTGGCCGGCCACACGCTGCTGGTCACCGACACCCGGGTCTCGCACGCGCTGACCGACGGCGGCTACGGCGTCCCGGCGGGCCGACTGCGAGGCGGCGGCCCGCGCCCTCGGCGTACCACCCTGCGGGAGGCGACGCTCGACGCGGTCGAGGCGCTGGCGGACGACCGGGTCCGCCGCCGCGCGCGCACGTCGTCACCGAGATCCAGCGGGTCACCGACACGGTGGCGGCGCTCGACGCGGGACGACTGGGCCGAGGTCGGCCGGCTCTTCGACGCCTCGCACCGCTCGATGCGCGACGACTTCGAGATCTCCTGCCCCGAGCTCGACTGCGCGGTGGCGGTCGCGGTGCAGGCCGGCGCGGTCGCGGCCCGGATGACCGGCGGCGGCTTCGGCGGCTCCAGCGTCGCCGTGGTCCCCGACGAGCGGGTCGAGGCGGTGATGCGGGCCGTGGACGCCGCGTTCGTGCTCGAGGGGTTCCGCTCCCCCGTGCACCTGCGCGCCGTGCCCGTCCGCCGGCGCGGTCGTCGAGCGCGGTTGAGTCGGCGTACTCAGCCGGGACTCGGGTACGCCGCGCGGTGTGGCCGACCGCGCCCCGCCGCGAGAGTTCTCGGCATGACGAACTATCCGAACTCCAGCCGCAACACCGCCGCCTTCTTCGCACAGGCCGGCATCTCCTTCGCCATCGCGCTGCTCGCGATGCTCTTCGCGGTCCTCTACCTGCCCGTCGACCCGTGGGTCCGGGCCTTCCTCGGTCTCGGGACCCTCTACCTGACCACCTCGTCGTTCACCCTGGCCAAGTGCATCCGCGACGCCCAGGAGTCGCAGTCGGTCGTCACCCGCCTCGACCAGGCCCGCGTCGACAAGATCCTCGCCGAGCACGACCCGTTCCGGACGGTGTCCTACACGTGGACCGAGCCCGGACCACTTGCTTTCCGTGGTTGACTCGGCCTCGAGTCAGT
>CAVTHU010000005.1:0-69386 GCA_963734355.1 uncultured Actinomycetota bacterium | reverse complement strand
GGGTGGTGTCCAGCTGGCCGGATCGGCGGGGAGCTGCTCCCCGCTCCGGATGTCCTTGACCTCGTGCTGTCTGGGAACCAGACGTACGGGATGCCCCGGCGCTCGGCGTACCGGATCTGCTTGCCGAACTTCTGCGCGCCCGCGGCCACCTCGGTGGCGATGCCGCGGCGGCGCAGCGCGGTCGCGACCTCCTGGACTGGCGGCGCGTGACTCCTCGTCGACCAGAGCGACCAGCACCGTGCTCGGCACCTTCGGGCCGGGCTCCAGGACGCCGTCGGCGAACAGCGGGATCGAGCGTGCGCGAGACGCCGAAGCTGATGCCCACGCCGGGGTACGTCGTCCGGCCGTCGCTCGCGAGCGCGTCGTACCGGCCGCCGCCCGCCACCGACTTCAGCCGTTCGTAGCCGGTCATGAAGACCTCGAGCACGGTGCCGGTGTAGTAGTCGAGGCCGCGTGCGATCCGCAGGTTCGCCTCGAGGGTGACGTGCTCGTTCACGGCACCCGCGCAGCCGTCGACCACCGCCGCCAGCTCGGTCGAGCCCCACGTCGAGCAGCTCGTCCTCGACGCCCAGCGCCCGGACCCGCTCGACGAACGAGGTGTCGGAGACCCGGATCGTCGCGAGCTCCAGGCAGCGCTGCGCCTGCTCCTCGGTGGCGCCGGCCTCCTCGACCAGGAGGCGGGCCACCGCCTCGGCCGGCTGCTTGTCGAGCTTGTCGATCTGCCGGATCGCGGCGGTGACGTCGGGAATGCCGAGGCCGCGGTAGAAGCCCTGGATCAGCTTGCGGTTGTTGACCTGGAAGGAGAGGTTCGGCAGCGGCAGCGCATCGAGCGCCTCGACCATCACCCGCACCACCTCGACGTCGTGGTGGAAGGCCAGCTCGTCACGGCCCACGACGTCGATGTCGGCCTGGGTGAACTGGCGGTAGCGGCCGTCCTGCGGTCGCTCGCCGCGCCAGGCCGGCTGGATCTGGTAGCGCCGGAACGGGAACTCGAGCTTGCCGCTGTGCTCGAGGACGTAGCGCGCGAACGGCACGGTGAGGTCGAAGTGGAGACCGAGCCCCGAGTCGCCCGCCGTGTCGTCGGCCTGCAGCCGGCGCAGCACGTAGATCTCCTTGTCGATCTCGCCGCCCTTGGAGAGCCGGTCGATCGGCTCGACGGCGCGGGTCTCGATGTTGGCGAAGCCGTGCAGCTCGAAGCTGCGGGCCAGGCTGGCGATCACCTGTCGTTCGACGGCGCGGTGCTCGGGCAGCAGCTCGGGGAACCCGCTCAGCGGGGTGGGTTTGTCAGTCATGCGGTCAGCGGAGGGTCGGGAGGTCTTGGAGGAACGGGTTGATGGCGCGCTCCCGGCCGATGGTCGTCTGCTCGCCGTGGCCGGGCAGCACCACGATGTCGTCGGCGAGCGGCAGCACCTTGGTGGCGAGGCTGTGCAGCATCGTGGGGTGGTCACCGCCGGGCAGGTCCGTGCGGCCGATCGAGCCGGCGAACAGCAGGTCGCCCGAGAACATCACCTCGGAGACCTCGTCGGCGTCGGGGTACGGCGACCGGAAGGTCACCGAGCCCTCGGTGTGGCCGGGCGTGTGGTCGACGACGAACCTGATGCCGGCCAGCTCGAGCTCCTGCAGGTCACCCAGCTCGCGGACGTCGTCAGGCTCGTCCCAGGTGTAGTCCCCGCCGAGCATCATCCGCGCCGTCTCCGGGGACATGCCGGCCAACGGGTCGGTGAGCAGGTGCCGGTCGCTCGGGTGGATCCAGGCCGTGGCGTCGTACCCGCCCGCCACCGGGGCCACGCAGAACATGTGGTCGACGTGACCGTGTGTCACCAGGACGCTGACGGGCTTGAGCCGGTGCTCCTCGACCACGCGGGCGACGCCCTCGGTGGCCTCCATGCCCGGGTCGACGACCACGCACTCGGAGCCGGGAGCCGTCGCCACGACGTAGCAGTTGGTGCCCCACGGACCTGCGGGGAAGCCGGCGATCAGCACCGGCCAACCCTAGCGTCGGAGAGGTAACAGGCCCGCATCGGTTGCGGCCGGAGAGTGGTCAGCTCATCGCGGTTGACTACCATGCCGCAGTGATGAGCCAGGGGTCCGTGCACGAGTGGGGTCGCGTCGACGGCGACGGTAACGTCTTCGTTCGGACCGCCGACGGCGAGCGGCCGGTCGGGCAGTATCCCGCGGGCACCCCGCGAGGAGGCGCTGGCCTTCTTCACCGAGCGGTTCGAGGCTCTCTCGTTCGAGGTCGAGCTGCTCGAGCAACGGATCCGCTCCGGCGTGATGACGCCCGAGGAGGCGCTCCAGTCGCTGAAGACCGTCTCGGCGCAGGTGACCGACGCCAACGCGGTCGGTGACCTGGCCTCACTCACCGCGCGGCTCGAGGCGCTGCGGCCGGTGATCGAGGGACAGCGTGAGTCCCGGCGCGCCGAGCGGGCGCAGAAGACCGCGGAAGCCAAGGTGTCCAAGGAGAAGCTGGTCGCCGAGGCCGAGAAGATCGCCGAGGGCAGCGACTGGCGGGCCGGGGCGAACCGGCTGCGCACCCTGCTCGACGAGTGGAAGGCACTCCCCCGCATCGATCGGGCGTCCGACGACGCGCTGTGGCGCCGGTTCTCGGGCGCGCGGACGTCGTACACCCGGCGCCGCAAGGCGCACTTCGCGGAGCAGAACGAGAAGCGGGACGCCGCTCGCGAGGTCAAGGAGCGGCTGGCCAAGGAGGCCGAGTCGCTCGCCGACTCGACCGAGTGGGGCCCGACCGCGGGCCGCTATCGCGAGCTGATGCGTCAGTGGAAGGCGGCCGGCCCGGCGCCCAAGGACGTCGACGACGAGCTGTGGCGCCGGTTCCGAGCCGCGCAGGACACCTTCTTCGGTGCCCGCGACGCCACCAACGCGGCGCTGGACGCGGAGTACGCCGCGAACGCCGAGGTGAAGGACAAGCTCCTCGTCGAGGCCGAGGCGCTCCTGCCCGTCACCGACCTCGACGCCGCCAAGCGTGGGTTCCGCGAGATCGCGGACCGCTGGGAGGCCGCCGGCAAGGTGCCGCGCGAGCGGATCAAGGAGCTCGAGGGCCGGATGCGCGTCGTCGAACAGGCCATCCGCGGCCTCGAGGACGAGCAGTGGCGCAAGTCCGACCCCGAGAAGTCCGCCCGCGCCGACGACATGGTCACCCAGCTCGAGGCCGCCATCGCCCAGGTCGAGACCGACCTCGCCAAGGCCCGCGAGTCCGGCAACGAGAAGAAGGTCAAGGAGCTCGAGGAGAACCTCGCCTCCCGCCAGTCCTTCCTCGACATGGCCCGCCGCGTCTCCGCCGACTACTGAGCTTCGCCGCCCCGCCGAAGCTGATGCCGACGCCGGGGTACGTCGTCCGGCCGTCGCTGGCCAGCGCGTCGTACCGGCCGCCGCCGCCCACCGACTTCAGCCGCTCGTATCCGGCCATGAAGATCTCCAGGACGGTGCCGGTGTAGTAGTCGAGCCGCGTGCGATGCGCAGGTTGGCCTCGACGCGTGACGTGCTCGTTCACCGCGGACGCGCAGCCGTCGACCACCGCGGCCAGCTCGGTCAGCCCCTCGTCGAGCAGCTCGTCCTCGACGCCCAGGGCCCGGACCCGCTCGACGAAGCGAGGTGTCGGAGACCCGGATCGTCGCGAGCTCGATGCAGCGCTGCGCCTGCTCCTCGGTGGCGCCGGCCTCCTGCACCAGCAGCGCGGCGACCGCCTCGGCCGGCTGCTTGTCGAGCTTGTCGATCTGCCGGATCGCGGCGGTGACGTCGGGGATGCCGAGGCCGCGGTAGAAGCCCTGGATCAGCTTGCGGTTGTTGACCTGGAAGGAGAGGTTCGGCAGCGGCAGCGCGTCGAGCGCCTCGACCATCACCCGCACCACCTCGACGTCGTGGTGGAACGGCAGCTCGTCGCGGCCGACCACGTCGATGTCGGCCTGGGTGAACTGGCGGTAGCGGCCCTCCTGCGGTCGCTCGCCGCGCCAGGCCGGCTGGATCTGGTAGCGCCGGAACGGGAACTCGAGCTTGCCGCTGTGCTCGAGGACGTAGCGCGCGAACGGCACGGTGAGGTCGAAGTGGAGCCCGAGCCCCGAGTCGCCGCGCCGTGTCGTCGGCCTGCAGCCGGCGCAGCACGTAGATCTCCTTGTCGATCTCGCCGCCCTTGGAGAGCCGGTCGATCGGCTCGACGGCGCGGGTCTCGATGTTGGCGAAGCCGTGCAGCTCGAAGCTGCGGGACAGGCTGGCGATCACCTGGCGTTCGACGGCGCGGTGCTCGGGCAGCAGCTCGGGGAACCCGCTCAGCGGGGTGGGTTTGTCAGTCATGCGGTCAGCGGAGGGTCGGGAGGTCTTGGAGGAACGGGTTGGTGGCGCGCTCCCGGCCGATGGTGGTCTGCTCGCCGTGGCCGGGCAGCACCACGATGTCGTCGGCGAGCGGCAGCACCTTGGTGGCGAGGCTGTGCAGCATCGTGGGGTGGTCGCCGCCGGGCAGGTCGGTGCGGCCGATCGAGCCGGCGAACAGCAGGTCGCCCGAGAACATCACCTCGGAGACCTCGTCGACGTCGGGGTACGGCGAGCGGAAGGTCACCGAGCCCTCGGTGTGGCCCGGCGTGTGGTCGACGACGAACCTGATGCCGGCCAGCTCGAGCTCCTGCAGGTCACCCAGCTCGCGGACGTCGTCCGGCTCGTCCCAGGTGTAGTCCCCGCCCAGCATCATCCGGGCCGTCTCCGGGGACATGCCGGCCATCGGGTCGGTGAGCAGGTGCCGGTCGCTCGGGTGGATCCAGGCCGTGGCGTCGTACCCGCCCGCCACCGGGGCCACGCAGAACATGTGGTCGACGTGGCCGTGCGTCACCAGGACGCTGACGGGCTTGAGCCGGTGCTCCTCGACCACGCGGGCGACGCCCTCGGTGGCCTCCATGCCGGGGTCGACGACCACGCACTCGGAGCCGGGAGCCGTCGCCACGACGTAGCAGTTGGTGCCCCACGGACCTGCGGGGAAGCCGGCGATCAGCACCGGCCAACCCTAGCGGTCGGAGAGGTCACAGGCCCGCATCGGTTGCGGCCGGAGAGTGGTCAGCCTCATCGCGCGTTGACTACCATGCCGCAGTGATGAGCCAGGGGTCCGTGCACGAGTGGGGTCGCGTCGACGGGGACGGTAACGTCTTCGTTCGCACCGCCGACGGCGAGCGGCCGGTCGGGCAGTATCCCGCGGGCACCCCCGAGGAGGCGCTGGCCTTCTTCACCGAGCGGTTCGAGGCGCTGTCGTTCGAGGTCGAGCTGCTCGAGCAGCGGATCCGCTCCGGCGTGATGTCGCCCGAGGAGGCGCTCCAGTCGGTGAAGACCGTCTCGGCGCAGGTGACCGACGCCAACGCGGTCGGTGACCTGGCCTCACTCACCACGCGGCTCGAGGCGCTGCGGCCGGTGATCGAGGGGCAGCGCGAGTCCCGGCGGGCCGAGCGGGTGCAGAAGACCGCCGAGGCCAAGGTGTCCAAGGAGAAGCTGGTCGCCGAGGCCGAGAAGATCGCCGAGGGCAGCGACTGGCGGGCCGGTGCGAACCGGCTGCGCACCCTGCTCGACGAGTGGAAGGCACTCCCCCGCATCGACCGCGCGTCCGACGACGCGCTGTGGCGCCGGTTCTCGGGCGCGCGGACGTCGTACACCCGGCGCCGCAAGGCGCACTTCGCGGAGCAGAACGAGAAGCGGGACGCCGCTCGCGAGGTCAAGGAGCGGCTGGCCAAGGAGGCCGAGTCGCTCGCCGACTCGACCGAGTGGGGCCCGACCGCGGGCCGCTACCGCGAGCTGATGCGTCAGTGGAAGGCGGCCGGCCCGGCGCCCAAGGACGTCGACGACGAGCTGTGGCGCCGGTTCCGCGCCGCGCAGGACACCTTCTTCGGTGCCCGCGACGCCACCAACGCGGCGCTGGACGCGGAGTACGCCGCCAACGCCGAGGTGAAGGAGAAGCTCCTCGTCGAGGCCGAGGCGCTGCTGCCCGTCACCGACCTCGACGCCGCCAAGCGCGGGTTCCGCGAGATCGCGGACCGCTGGGAGGCCGCCGGCAAGGTGCCGCGCGAGCGGATCAAGGAGCTCGAGGGCCGGATGCGCGTCGTCGAGCAGGCCATCCGCGGCCTCGAGGACGAGCAGTGGCGCAAGTCCGACCCCGAGAAGTCCGCCCGCGCCGACGACATGGTCACCCAGCTCGAGGCCGCCATCGCCCAGGTCGAGGCCGACCTCGCCAAGGCCCGCGAGTCCGGCAACGAGAAGAAGGTCAAGGAGCTCGAGGAGAACCTCGCCTCCCGCCAGTCCTTCCTCGACATGGCCCGCCGCGTCTCCGCCGACTACTCCTAGACCCCGCCCCGCCGTCACCACTCGATCCCCGAAATGAGGGGATTGCCTACGGCCGTCCGCGGGGGCGAGTCTGGACGGCAGGCGCTCGGGAAGCGTCGCCGTCGCGGAGTGCGTCGCTGACCCGAACTCGACAGAAGGGTCCTCGGGATGCACGTCACGCGTTCGAAGAAGTCAGCTGCGAGCCTGGCGGCCGCCGTCGCGGCCCTCGGGCTGGGACTCGTCGGCCCGGCCACGCCGGTCGCCGCGGGTCTGGCGGCTTCGCCGCCAGCCGGCGGGGGCTGCCTCTCTGCGCCGGCCAACGCCCGGCAGATGGGTGGCGGCGACGGAACCGATCCGAACTCGGTGTCGCTGGCCGAGACCAAGGCGATGGAGGCCGAGTTCCAAGCCGGCGTCCAGAGCCTGCCGAAGCGCGCCGCAGGTCGCGGCATCCGGCACGCAGCTACAAGGGCATCCACCTGCCGAAGAACATCAAGATCGACACCTACGTCCACGTCATCACCGCGCGCCGACGGCACCGGCGGGGTGACCGACAAGATGATCCGCGACCAGATCAAGGTCATGAACGACGGGTACGCCGGCAAGACCAGCCGGGACGCCGCCGGCACGCCCTTCAGCTTCAAGCTCAAGGCTGTCGACCGCACCGCCAACGACGACTGGTACGACTGGTCCGACCCCGACGTCGACCCGAGCGACGACACCGAGGCCAAGACGGCGTTGCACCGGGGCACCTACCAGGACCTGAACATCTACATCGCCGCTCTCGGCGACAACCTGCTCGGCTATGCCTACTACCCGAACGACGTCCCGCTTGGCAGGACGGCCTGGTTCTGCTCAACGACAGCCTCCCGGGCGGTGCGGCCGCGCCGTACAACGAGGGCGACACGGCGACCCACGAGGTCGGGCACTGGCTGTTCCTGCTCCACACGTTCGAGAACGGCTGCGACGTTCCCGGGCGACGAGGTTCCGGACACCGCGTACCAGGACGACGGCGACAACATCTTCGAGTGCGACGAGTCTCTGGACACCTGCGCCCAGCCCGGAACGGACCCGGTCCACAACTTCATGAGCTACGGCGACGACCCGTGCCTCGACGAGTTCACCCGAGGACAGTCGCTCCGGATGACGTTGGCCTGGCTGGTCTTCCGCGCCCACCGCTGACTGCGAGTCGGCGACTGACGGGTCAGCCTTCAGTGCGCGCCGCCGGCCTCGAGGAGGACGACGCCGGCGGCGATCAGCACGATGCCCAGGATCATCACGCGGGTGAGCGGTTCGTCGAAGAGGAACCTGCTGAGGATGGCGGTGAGGGCCACGCCGAACGCGGTCCAGATCCCGTAGGCGACGCCGATGCCCATGCCGGCGTCGAGCGCGAGCGCCAGCAGCGCGAACGACGTGACGTAGCCGGCCACCACGGCCACGTACCAGCGTCGGCGCCCGGTGGAGGCGACGCGGAGGGCGAGCGTCGAGGCGACCTCGATGAGGATGGCGCCGGCGAGGTAGAGCCACTCCATCAGGCCGGTCCTCTGTCGGCGGGTGCGAGCCGACCTCGACCAGCACCACGCCGCCGACGATCAGCATCAGGCCGACGACCATCACGCGCGGTGAAGGCCTCGTCGAACCACAGGTCAGGAGAGGACCGCGGTGGCAGCGACCCCCAGCGCGCTCCAGACGCCGTAGGCGACACCCAGCGGCATCCCGGTCTGCAGCACCTTGACGAGGAGGAAGAACGCCGTCAGCTCGCCGACCGCGGTGACGGCGTACAGCCAGGTGTGGTCGAGCGCTCCCCGCAGCGCGATCGTCCCCGTGACCTCGGCGACGATGGCCCCGGCCAGCAGCCACCAACGGTTCACCGGGACCTCACGGACCCAGCATGGCCTACTGACTCGCGGATCAGTTGGTCACTGGGTGACGCGGTAGGCGTCGAAGACGCCGGGGACCGAGCGCACTGCCTTCAGGACGTTGTCGAGGTGCTTGGCCTCGGCCATCTCGAAGGTGAAGCGGCTCTTCGCGACCCGGTTGCGGGTGGTCTGCAGGTTGGCGCTGAGGATGTTCACGTGTGCGTCGGAGAGCACCATCGTGATGTCGGCGAGCAGTCGGGCCCGGTCCAGCGCCTCGACCTGGATGTTGACCAGGAACGTCGACTGGCCGGTCGGCGCCCACTCGACCTCGAGCAGCTTCTCGGGGTGGGTGCGGAGCTCGCTCGCGTTGGTGCAGTCGGTCCGGTGCACCGAGACCCCGCCGCCCTTGGTGACGAAGCCGAGGATGTCGTCCGGCGGCACCGGCGTGCAGCACTTGGCGAGCTTGACCCACACGTCGGGCGCGCCCTTGACGACGACGCCGGCGTCCCCGCCGCTCGGGCTCTTGGAGCGGCCCCGGCGGCCGGTGATCGTGACCGCCTCGGCGAGGTCCTCCGAGGCGCCTTCCGCACCGCCGTGCTCCTCGATGACCCGGCGTACGACGGCCTGCGCGGACAGGTTGCCCTCGCCGACCGAGGCGTAGAGCGCCGAGACGTCCGCGATCTTGAAGTGCGCGGCGGCCAGCATGAGCGACTCGTGCGACATCAGCCGCTTGAGCGGCAGCCCCTCCTTGCGCATCAGCTTGGCGATCTGCTCCTTGCCGCGCTCGACCGCCTCCTCGCGCCGCTCCTTGGTGAACCACTGGCGGATCTTGGAGCGGGCCCGCGGTGACCTGACGAAGGTGAGCCAGTCGCGGGACGGGCCGGCGTTCGGCGCCTTCGAGGTGAACACCTCGACCACGTCGCCGTTCTCGAGCGTCGACTCGAGCGGCACCAGCCGCCCGTTCACCCGGGCCCCGATCGTGTGGTGCCCGACCTCGGTGTGCACGGCGTACGCGAAGTCGACGGGTGTCGCCCCGGACGGCAGCGCGATCACGTCGCCGCGCGGGGTGAAGACGTAGGTCTCGGCCCGGTTGATCTCGAACCTGAGCGACTCGAGGAACTCGCCCGGGTCCTCGACCTCGCTCTGCCAGTCGAGCAGCTGGCGCACCCAGTTCATGTCGTCGACGTCGCCGAGCCTGTCGGTGTCGACCCCGACCCGGCCGTCCTCCTTGTACTTCCAGTGCGCCGCGACGCCGTACTCCGCGCGACGGTGCATCGCGAAGGTGCGGATCTGCATCTCGACCGGCTTGCCCTGCGGCCCGATCACGGTCGTGTGCAGCGACTGGTACATGTTGAACTTCGGCATCGCGACGTAGTCCTTGAACCGGTTCAGGACCGGGTTCCAGCGCGAGTGGAGCACGCCGAGGACCGAGTAGCAGTCGCGGTCGTCCGCGACGAGGATGCGGATGCCGACCAGGTCGTAGATGTCGGTGAACTCGCGGCCGCCGACGATCATCTTCTGGTAGATCGAGTAGTAGTGCTTCGGGCGGCCGGTGACGGTGGCCTTGATCTTGGCCTCGCGCAGGTCCTTCTCGACCTCGGTGATCACCTCGGCCAGGAACTGGTCGCGCGAGGGTGCGCGCTCGGCCACCATCCGCACGATCTCGTCGTAGATCTTGGGGTGCAGGGTCGCGAACGCGAGGTCCTCGAGCTCCCACTTGATCGTGTTCATGCCCAGCCGGTGGGCCAGCGGGGCGTAGATGTCGAGGGTCTCGCGGGCGACCCGCTCCTGGGTCTCCTGCCGGACGTAGCGCAGGGTCCGCATGTTGTGCAGCCGGTCGGCGAGCTTGATGACCAGCACCCGGATGTCGCGCGACATCGCGACGATCATCTTGCGGATGGTCTCGGCCTGCGCCGAGTCGCCGTACTTGACCTTGTCGAGCTTGGTCACGCCGTCGACGAGCTGGGCGACCTCCTCGCCGAAGTCCGCCCGGACCTGCTCGAGGGTGTACGACGTGTCCTCGACCGTGTCGTGCAGCAGCGCCGCGACCAGCGTCGGCTCGGTCATGCCGATGTCGGCCAGGATCGTGGTCACCGCGAGCGGGTGGGTGATGTAGGGGTCACCGCTCTTGCGCATCTGGGTGCCGTGCATCTCGGCGGCGGTGTCGTAGGCGCGCTCGAGCAGCGCCAGGTCGGCCTTGGGGTGGCTGGTCCGGATGGCGCGGAACAGCGGGTCGAGCTCCGGGTTGCCGGGCTGGCTGCGGCTGGCCACCCGGGCCAGCCTCGAGCGCATCGACCTGGTCGCGGCCGGGCCGGGACTCGCCGTCGTGCCCTCGCCGCGCTCCTCGGCCCGCGCCGAGTTGCGTCGCGCCCGGACCCGCTCGGCCGGCTTCTCGAGGAGCCTGGTCGGCAGCCGGGGCGAGCTCCTCGGTGCTCTCCTCGGTCACCCGTCCAGCCTACGCGGGTTCCTCGAAGTCAGATCGTGAGCAGGGTGTGCAGCGGGAGGTCGCCGATGGTCGCCCGTCCCGGCAGGAAGCTCAGCTCCATGAGCACGGCGACTCCGACGGCCACGCCGCCGCAGGACTCGACCAGCTGACGCGTGGCCGCCACGGTGCCACCGGTCGCGAGCACGTCGTCGACGAGCAGCACCCGCTCCCCCGGCGCGATCGCGTCGCGGTGCACCTCGAGCGTGGCCTCGCCGTACTCCAGCGCGTAGGAGACGGCGTGCGTCTCGCGCGGCAGCTTGCCGGCCTTGCGGACCGGGACGAAGCCCGTGCCGAGCGCCAGCGCCACCGGGGCGGCGAGGATGAAGCCGCGCGCCTCCATGCCGACGACCTTGTCGACCACGGTGGCCCCGGACTCGTCGCGGCCGGCCCCCGCCAGCGCGTCGATGACCGCGGTGAAGCCGGCGTGGTCCGCGAGCAGGGGCGTGATGTCCTTGAAGACCACCCCCGGCTCGGGGAAGTCGGCGACGTCGACGACCAGACGCTCCAACGCCTCCCGCGCGGCGTCGGTCATGCCCGGATCATCTCCGGGTCACTTGCGCTTGGAGCGCGGCTGCCGGGTCGGCTGCTGCCGTCCGGACGCCGGGCTCTGGCCGACCGGACGCTGCGTGGTCGGCACCGTGCGGCCCCGGCCCGTCACCTCGGGCGTCGAGCTCGGTTGAGGTGCGTGCTCCTCATGCTCGTCGTCGTCGTCGTAGTCGTCCAGGTCGTCGTCACGGTCCTCGACCAGCACGCCACCGGGCCCGTCGGGGTCCACGATCGGCAGGTCGTCCTTGAAGACCGGCACCGACGCGTAGCGGTCGGCGTTGCGGCGCGCGCGGGCCTTGGCCCGACGCTCGGCGAGCACGATCTCGGTCTCGTTCGACTTCAGCTGCACCAGCAGCGGCGTCGCGATGAAGATCGAGGAGTAGGCACCGGCGGCCATGCCGACGAACAGCGCGAGAGCGAGGTCCTTCAGCGAGCTGGAGCCGAGCTGGACCGCGCTGACGTAGAGGATGGCTCCGATCGGGATCAGCGCCACGATCGACGTGTTGATCGAGCGGACCAGCGTCTGGTTGACCGCGAGGTTGGCGGCCTTGGCGTACGTCGTCCGGCTGGCCCGCAGGTTCTTGGTGTTCTCGCGGACCTTGTCGAAGACCACGACCGTGTCGTAGAGCGAGAAGCCCAGGATCGTCAGCAGCCCCGTGACCGTGGCCGGGCTGACCTCGAAGCCGGAGAGCGCATAGATGCCGACGGTGATGACGAGGTCGTGCGCCAGCGCCACGATCGCGGCGGCCGACATCTTCCATTCTCGGAAGTAGGCCCAGATGAAGAGGATCACCAGCACCAGGAAGACGACCAGGCCCAGGATGGCGCGGTTCTTGACCTCGTCACCCCAGCTCGCGCCGATCTGGTCCTGGGAGATGTCGTCCTGGGTGGCGCCGACGGTGTCCATGATCGCCTGGGTCACCTCGGCGCTCTCGGCGTTGGTGAGCTCCTCGGTCTGGATCAGGATCGAGCTCTCGCCGGAGGTGGTGACCACGGGCGTTGACGGCGTTCTGGATGCCCAGGCCGCCGACCGCCTCGCGTAGCGCGTCGGCGTTGTCCTGGGTCACCTTGTCGCTGGGCAGCGTGACCTTGTACTGCGTGCCGCCGGTGAACTCGATGCTGTAGTTGAGCCCCTTGACGGAGAGCCCGATCAGCGGCGAGCAGCACGATGAGGCCCGAGATGCCGTACCAGAGCCACTTGCGACCGACGAAGTCGATGGAGCGCGAGCCGTTGTAGAGGCTGTTGCCGAGCCGGCTGATCTTGCCCATCAGGCCGTCCCTCCCTCTGCTGTCGTGGGGCCTGTCGCGCGGGTGGCGACCGCCACCCGAGGTCGGTCGGGGGCGATCTTGTCGATGCCCAGTGTCTCAGCGCTGAGTCCGGACCACTTGCCGCCGCTGTTGAAGAACGTGGTCTTCGCGAGGACCGAGACCAGGGGCTTGGTGAACCAGAAGAACACCACGAGGTCGATCAGCGTGGACAGGCCCAGCGCGAAGGCGAACCCGCGGACCACACCCGCCGCGAAGATGTAGAGCACGATCGCAGCCAGCAGCGACACGGCGTCGGCCGCCAGGCAGGTGGCCCGGGCGCGGATCCAGCCGGCCTCGACGGCGACCCGCATCGACTTGCCGTCTCTCATCTCGTCTCGGATGCGTTCGAAGTAGACGATGAACGAGTCGGCGGTGATGCCGACCGCGACGATCAGACCGGCGATGCCGGGCAGGGTGAGCGTGAAGTTCGCGGTCTTGGAGAGCAGCATCACCATCGCGTACGTCGATGCGCCGGCGACCAGCAGCGAGCCGACCACCACGATGCCGAGACCGCGGTAGTAGATGAGGCAGTAGATCATCACCAGCAGCAGCCCGATCAGGCCGGCGGTGATGCCCGCCTTGAGCTGGTCACCCGCCAGAGAGGGACCGACGGTCTCGACGCTGAAGTCGGAGAAGGAGACCGGCAGCGCGCCGTACTTGAGGCTGGTGGCCAGGCTCTTCGCGGAGGCCTGGGTGAAGTTGCCCTCGATCTGGGCCTGGCCGTTGGTGATCAGCGAGTTCATGGTCGGCGCGGAGAGCACCTGACCGTCGAGGACGACGGCGAACTGCCGGCACGGCGGCACGGTGCCGCTCGGGCAGACCAGCGCCTCGGAGATCTTGCTGAAGGCGTCGGTGCCGTCACCGTCGAAGTCGAGCGAGACGACGTAGTTGACCGAGTTCTGCGGGATCTGGGCGGCGGCCGAGTCGAGCTGGTTGCCCTCGATCATGGCCGCGGAGAGCAGGTACTTCTGCGAGATCTTGGTCTCCGGGTCCCACTCGCAGGTGACCAGCGGCTTCTTCGGGTCGTCCTCGACGTTGACCGGCGTGCCGTCCTGCGGGCAGGTGAAGGCGTTGTAGGCGTCGATCGCCTCCTGGTTGGGGGCGTCGATCCACGTCAGCGGGTCGGCGACGTCGGGGCCGCCCTCGGGGCTCGGGATGACAGGTGCGCCGGACGGCACGCCCGCATCGCTCGGCGCGGTGGCGCCGTCGGAGGGTTCGGCCGAGGCGGAGTCCGACGGCGCCTGGGTGGGGCTCGGGCTGTCGGTGCCGTCGGCGGCATAGTGGACCGGGGCACGGTTGGCGCTCCCGGACGGGGTGGCCGCGTCGCTGGGGGTCGCGCCGTCGGACGGCGCGGCGGTGTCGCCGGGCGTGGGCGCGGCCGGAGCGGTGACGCCGGCTCCGGTGCCGCCCGGGTCGGGCGCGGTCGGGTCCTGGGGGGTCGTGGTGCCCGTGCCGCCGGCCGCGCAGCGGCTGGGGTCGGAGTCCGAGCAGGCCACCAGCCGGAACCGCAGCTGGGCCTGGCGCTTGACCGTGTCGACCAGGTCGCGCCGGCTGTCGCCGGGGATCTCCACCACGATGTACTTGTTGCCCTGCACGGTGACCTCGGCCTCGGTGACACCGGAGCCGTTGACGCGCTGGTCGATGATCTTGCGGGCCTCGTTGAGGGACTCCGCGCTGGGGTTCCCCTTGGGCGTCAGCCGGATGCTGGTGCCGCCCTGGAGGTCCAGGCCGAGCTCGGGCTTCCAGCTGCCGCCGAGAGCCACCAGCCCGAAGGCGATCGCCAGCCCGAGGAAGAACACCCCGAGGGTGCGTCCGGGCCGGGCGGTCTTGCGTGCCATCTCAGTTCTCCTCCGAGACTTCCCCATTGTCGGTGTGCGCAGCGTCGTCGGGGGCTTCCTGCGCCCGGACCACCTGGCCGACCGCGCCGCGGGCGACCTTGATGGTCACGCCGTCGGCGATCTCGACCTGTGCCACGTCCTCGTCGAGGTCGCGGACGGTGGCGAAGACGCCCGAGGTGAGGATCACCTCGTCCCCCACCTCCAACGTCGACTGCATGTGCCGGAGTTCCCGCTGGCGCCGAGCCTGCGGACGCACGAGGAGCAGCCAGAGCAGCAGGGCGAACCCGACAAGGGTCGCCACTGGGAGGAGATCTTGCACGAGGGGGGAGTCTACGACGGGCCCGTGCTATCGCCGCATCGTCGGCGAGTGTCCTGTCACTCCTCGAAGAGCGTGGGCTCCGGAGTCTTCGGAGGCGTCAGTCCGAGGTGCCGCCAGGCGGCTGCGGTGGCGACCCGGCCCCGCGGCGTACGGGCGAGGAACCCCTGCCGGACCAGGAACGGCTCGGCCACCTCCTCGACCGTCTCCCGCTCCTCCCCGACGGCGACCGCGAGCGTCGAGAGGCCCACCGGCGCGCCGCCGAACCGGCGGCAGAGGACGTCGAGGACGGCGCGGTCGAGCCGGTCGAGCCCGAGCTCGTCGACCTCGTAGAGGTCGAGCGCCGCGTGCGCGACCTCGAGGGTGACCGTGCCGTCGGCGCGGACCTGGGCGTAGTCGCGCACCCGGCGCAGCAGCCGGTTGGCGATCCGCGGCGTGCCGCGTGAGCGCGAGGCGATCTCGGTCGCTCCCTCCGGCGTGATGGGTACGCCGAGCAGCCCGGCCGAGCGGTGCACGATCCGGTCGAGCTCGGTGACGTCGTAGAACTCGAGGTGGCCGGTGAAGCCGAACCGGTCGCGCAGCGGCCCCGGCAGCAGCCCGGCCCGGGTGGTGGCACCGACCATCGTGAACGGCGGGATCTCCAGCGGGATGGCGGTGGCGCCCGGCCCCTTGCCGATGACGACGTCGACCCGGAAGTCCTCCATCGCGAGGTAGAGCATCTCCTCGGCGGCGCGCGACATCCGGTGGATCTCGTCGACGAAGAGGACGTCGCCGTGGTTCATCCCGGAGAGGATCGCGGCGAGGTCGCCGGCGTGGGTGAGCGCCGGGCCACTGGTGATCCGGAGCGGCGCGCCCACCTCGGCGGCGATGATCATCGCCAGCGTGGTCTTGCCGAGCCCGGGCGGGCCGGAGAGCAGCACGTGGTCGGGCGCGCGGTCGCGCAGCCGCGCGGCCTCGAGCACGAGGCCGAGCTGGTCGCGGACCCGTTGCTGCCCGATCACCTCGTCGAGGGTGCGCGGCCGGAGCGCGGCCTCGATGACCCGCTCGTCGGGCTCGGCGTCGGGCGCGGTGAGGTCGTGACTCAGGTCGTGGCTCATGCGCGGCTCAGCGTCTGGAGGGCCGCGCGCAGCAGGACGCCGACGTCGGGGTGCTCGCCGGCCTGGTCGGCCACCGAGTCCACGGCGCGGTCGGCCTCGCGGGCCGGCCAGCCGAGGCCGGTGAGCCCGTGGTGGACCTGGTCGCGCCACGTCACGGCCGCCGGCGTCAGGCCGGGCCGGGTCGTGGAGCCGATCGGGGCGCCGAGGCGGTCCTTGAGCTCGAGGATGATCCGCTGCGCCACCTTCTGACCGATGCCGGGGACCTTCGTCAGGGTCTTGACGTCGTCGCCGGCCACCGCGCGGCGCAGGTCGTCGGGGTCGAGCACGGCCAGCATCGCCTGGGCGAGCTTGGGGCCGACGCCGCTGGCGGTCTGCACGAGCTCGAAGGTCGCCTTCTCGTCCTCGTCGAGGAAGCCGAACAGCGTCAGCGAGTCCTCGCGGACCACCATGCTGGTCGGCAGGGTCGCGACCTGGCCGGTGCGGAGCGTGGCCAGGGTGCCCGGCGTGCAGATCAGCTCGAGGCCGACGCCGCCGACCTCGAGGACGGCGCTGGACAGGGTGACCGCGGCCACCGGGCCGCGCACGAAGGCGATCATCTGGGCCCTTGGCTCCGTCCTGCGGCGGCGAGCGCCGCGTCGATCCGGGCCTGGGCGCCGCCGCGCCAGATCTGGGTGATGGCCAGCGCCAGCGCGTCGGCGGCGTCGGCGGGCTTCGGGGTGGCGTCGAGCCGCAGGATCCGGGCCACCATCGCCCCGACCTGGGCCTTGTCGGCGCGGCCGTTGCCGGACACGGCGGCCTTGACCTCGCTCGGGGTGTGCATCGCGACGATCAGCCCGCGCCGGGCCGCACACACCAGCGCGATGCCGCTGGCCTGCGCGGTGCCCATCACCGTGCTGATGTCGGACCGCGCGAACACCCGCTCCACGGCGACGACGTCGGGCCGGTGCTCCTCGATCCAGGCGTCCAGCGCCTGCTCGATGCTCACGAGCCGCTGCGCGACCGGCAGGTCGGCCGAGGTGCGTACGACGCCCACGTCGACCAGCCGCAACGGCCGCCCGACCTCGCCCTCGACCACGCCGACGCCGCACCGGGTCAACCCGGGGTCGATGCCGAGCACGCGCATGAGGAGGCCTCCGCCGTCGAAGTCGATCCGAACAGGTGTTCGCACGAAACGCTAACGGCGCAGGGCCCCATAACTGCGCAGACACGCCTGCGACAGGCTGGTGGCCATGTCCGACCAGGAGTGGATCACCACGCCGATCACCGCCGAGCTGGTCCGGGGCGCGGTCGAGCTGGAGCGGACCGAGCACGGGCTGCTGCCGCACCGGCTGCCCGCGTGGGCCCGGGCGCAGTGCGCCGACGACCAGCTGCTCATGGCCGAGTCGCAGCCGGCCGGCGTACGGCTGGTGTTCCGGAGCCGGGCCACCGAGGTGGAGCTGGACGCGCATCGGGTGCTCACGAACTACGAGGGCGTACCGCCTAGACCGGACTGCTTCTACGACCTCTGCGTCGACGGCGAGCTGGCCGCGCAGATGAGCATCACCGGCGGCGACGAGGTGGTGCTGGACTTCTCGGGCGGGGCCGAGACACGGCGCGGGCCGAGCGGCACGGTGCGGTTCGTCGGGCTGCCGGGCCGCGAGAAGCTGGTCGAGCTGTGGCTGCCCTGGAGCGAGACCACGCACCTCGTCGAGCTGCGCACGAACGCTCCGGTCCTCCCTGCCACGAGTGACCGCCCGGTCTGGCTGCACCACGGCAGCTCGATCAGCCAGGGTTCGGTCGCCGACAGCCCCAGCACCAGCTGGCCCGCGATCGCCGCCCAGCGAGGCGGCGTCGAGCTGGTCAACCTCGGCCTCGCCGGCAGCGCGCTGCTCGACCCGTTCACCGCCCGCACCATGCGGGACACCCCGGCCGACCTGGTGAGCGTCAAGATCGGCATCAACCTCGTGAACCTCGACCTGATGCGGCGTCGCGCGTTCGGCCCGGCGGTGCACGGCTTCCTCGACACGATCCGGGAGGGCCACCCGGACGTTCCACTGCTGGTGGTCTCGCCGGTGTTGTGCCCGATCCATGAGGAGACCCCCGGCCCGGGCACGTTCGACATGGATGCGCTCGGCGACGGCGAGCTGCGTTTCATCGCGACCGGCGACCCGGCCGACGTGCGGGCCGGCAAGCTCACCCTGCAGGTGATCCGCAAGGAGCTCGCCCGGATCGTGGCCCAGCGCGCCGGGACCGACCCCGCGATCCACTACCTCGACGGGCTCGACCTGTACGGCGCCGCGGACCACGAGCAGCTGCCTCTGCCCGACAACCTGCACCCCGACGGCGAGACCCACCGGCTCATCGGCCGGCGCTTCGCCGAGGCCGTCTTCGGCCCGGACGGCGCGTTCGGTCAGCCAGCGCGTCGCGACCGAGTCCAGTCGTGCGTCGACGGCGGCCCGGGCCAGGTCGTAGACGGCCGGGTCGCCACCGAGCAGGGACCGCATGTTCGCCGAGTCGAGGTAGGCGTCGAGCTCGTAGGCCAGCTGCCGCGAGTCGAGGTCGGCGCGCACCTCGCCCAGCTCCCGCGCCTCGTCGATGGTGGCGGCGACCAGCGCCAACCACTCCTGGTCCGCCTCGGCCAGCGCGTCGCGGACGGCGCCCGGCCGCGCGGCGTACTCGTGGGTCGCGCGGGAGAAGAAGCAGCCTCCAGGGAACTCCCGGCCGCGTGAGTAGTCGAGCCACCCCTCCAGCAGGGCGCGCAGCCGGGCCATCCCGGCCGGCTTCGCCAGGGCCGGGGTGACGACGGCGTGGGAGAAGATCGCCCGCGCTGCGCGGATCGTCGCCAGCTGCAGCTCCTCCTTCGACCCGAAGTGCGCGAACAGCCCGCTCTTGCTGATCGAGAGCTCCAGGGCGAGGCGCCCGATCGTGACGCCATCGAGCCCCTCGACCGACGCGACGTCGACCGCGCGTCGCAGGACGGCGCGTCGGGTCTCGTCGCCGCGACGGATCCGGCCGTCGGTGGCGGTGGCTTGGGACTGGTCCATGTGGTGCGGCTCCCAGGAAAAGGGGTTGCGTTCGCAGCGACAACAAATAGTACGATCGTTCGTATACATTCTACCGCAGCGTCGCGGAGGCGTTCCCCATGAAGCTTTTCCCCCGTTCCCACCAGGCCCTGGCGAGCGTCGTCGACCCGTGCATCCGGGCGGCGACCCCCGCCGATCGCGCGCGGCTGGTCGACTTCCTGACCCGGCTGTCGCCCACCTCGTCGTACCAGCGGTTCCTCACGGGCATGAACGGAACTCCCTCTCAGCGTCTCATCGCCGCGCTGCTCCCGGAGCGGTCTGCCGGCGGGGCGCTCCTGGCGTACCTCGACGGTCAGCTGGTCGGCCACGGACTGTGGGTGCGGCTGCGGCGCCCTTCGGTCGCCGAGATAGCGATCGTCGTCTCCGACAGCCACCAGCGCCGCGGGATCGGAACGGCGCTGATGCGCGCGGTGACCGAGGACCTCGTCGCCAAAGGTGTCGCCGACATCGAGATCTTCAGCAGCTCCGACAACCGGGCCGTGGCCCGGATGGTCGCCCGCGCGGCCCCCGACGCGCGGCGTCAGCTGGACGGACCGACGGTCGACGTGGAGCTTCCCCGCACCGGGCAGGAACTCGGTGCTGCCTCGGACGGCCTGACAGGCGGACCCGGACCTACGCGTCCAGCGCCTCCATGACCTCGTCGGAGACGTCGTAGTTGGCGAAGATGTTCTGCACGTCGTCGAGGTCCTCGAGGGCGTCGACCAGCCGGAACATCTTGGCCGCCGTGTCCTGGTCCAGCTGGACCTCCATGTCCGGGACGAACGACGCCTCGGCCGAGTCGTAGTCGATGCCGGCCGCCTGCAGCGCGGAGCGGACGGCGACCAGGTCGGTCGGCTCCGAGACCACCTCGAAGCTCTCGCCGAGGTCGTTCACGTCGTCGGCGCCGGCCTCCAGGGTCGCCTCGAGGATGTCGTCCTCGGTGATGGCCTTGCCGTCCTGGGCGACCGGGACGATGACCACGCCCTTGCGGTTGAAGAGGAACGACACCGAGCCCGGGTCGGCGAGCGAGCCGCCGTTGCGGGTCATCGCGGTGCGGACCTCCATCGCGGCGCGGTTGCGGTTGTCGGTGAGGCACTCGATGAGCATCGCGACGCCGGCCGGGCCGTAGCCCTCGTAGGTGATCGTCTGGTAGTCGGCGCCACCGGTCTCCGCGCCCGAGCCGCGCTTGACCGCCCGGTCGATGTTGTCGTTGGGGACCGACGACTTCTTGGCCTTCTGGATCGCGTCGTAGAGCGTCGGGTTGCCCGCGGGGTCTCCCCCGCCCATCCGGGCGGCCACCTCGATGTTCTTGATCAGCTTGGCGAACATCTTGCCGCGGCGGGCGTCGATGACGGCCTTCTTGTGCTTCGTGGTCGCCCACTTGGAGTGGCCCGACATGGCTGTACCTCTTCCTCACGCGTTGCTGTGCTGGGCAACGAGATCGACGAACATCCGGTGGATCCGCGAACCGCCACCCACCTCGGGGTGGAACGACGTCGCCATCAGCGGGCCCTGACGGACCGCAACGATCCTACCCGCGGCCGGTCCGGCCTCCACCGAGGCGAGCACCTCGACGTCGGCACCGACCGACTCCACCCACGGCGCCCGGATGAACACGGCGTGCACCGGCTGCTCGAGACCCGCCAGGTGGATCTCCTCCTCGAAGGAGTCGACCTGGCGTCCGAACGCGTTGCGCCGGACCGTGATGTCCAGGCCGCCCAGCGTCTCCTGGCCGGCCACGCCGTCGAGCACCCGGTCGGCCAGCAGGATCATCCCGGCGCAGGTGCCGAACGCCGGCATCCCGTCCGCGATCCGTTTGCGCAGCGGCTCGACCAGCTCGAAGGTCCGGGCGAGCCGGATCATCGTGGTCGACTCGCCACCGGGCAGCACCAGCCCGGCCACCCCCGCCAGCTCGGACGGGCGGCGCACCGAGACGGCAGGTACGCCGAGGGAGGTCAGCAGCCGCAGGTGCTCGCGGACGTCACCCTGGAGGGCCAGGACTCCGATCGGCGGGCGCTGCGACATGCCCCGATCGTAGGAAGGGGCCCGGACGGCTCAGTCGGCGGGCGCGTGGCGCCGGGTGCGACGACGCCGGGCGGCCACGCGCAGCCCGACCGCCACCACCACCGCCGCCCCCAGGAAGACGGGTGCGAGCTCGAGGTGTGCGCCAGGTACCCGCAACATCTCCATCGAGCCTCCTTCCGACTTGGGCCCCACACCCGGATCGGATGCCGACCCATGACCAATTGGACGCCACGGCGCAGGAGCCGGATCCGGTTTCCGGCGCCGATCAGCCGATCGGCGAGCGGGGTCTGACCGGACGTCGGACCCGGGCCATGCGCGGGCCTAGGGTGACGAGTGCGGTCACGCGGTCTAGGCGCCGGTGACGGTGAACGTCCGGGTCTGGGTCGAGCTGTTCCCGGCGTTGTCGGTGGCGGTGATGGTCAGCGTGTAGGCGCCGGCTGCCGGCGATGAAGTCGTCGAGGTTCGAGCCGGTCGCGAAGCTCAGCGTGGGGCTGCGGTAGACCGAGCCGGACAGTGCCATCGGCACAGCAGCCACGTCGTCTGGTTGAACGGCGTCGTGGTGGTGCCGTCCCAGCAGCGGGTGCCACGCGTGAGCGTCATCGTGACCGAGGCGAGTGCCGCGCCGCCGGTGTCGGCGACCGTCGCGCAGAGGCGGCCGTCGTTGCCGGTGCAGTCGATCTCAGTCGTACCACGTCCCGCCTTCGTCGCCGGGCTCCACATTCGTGATCGACGGGGCGGTGGTGTCGACGTTGATCTGCGCGTTGTCGACCTGGGTGCTGGTCTTGCCGGCCAGGTCGGTCACGTAGTAGTCGACCGTGTGGGCGCCGTTCGGCAGCGTGAACGTCGCCGTGCCGCCCGGGACCGTGGTGAACGGCCCGGAGTTGGCATCGACGCGGTAGGACACCGAGTCGACCCCATTGGCATCGGTGCCCGCGATCGTGACCGAACCCGAGCTGCGCCAGGTTGTCGCCGATGCCGGCGTGATGGTGGCGGTCGGCGCCGCGCTGTCGATCGTGAAGTGGGTGGTGCTGGTCGACACGTTGCCGATGTTGTCGGTGGCGATGATCGTCAGTGTGAACTGGCCCTCCACCGCGTTCATCGTCGCGGCGCTGATCGTGTCGGAGTAGTACCGACCCAGGAAAGAGGTCATCGGCTGCGCGGCGCACGGTCCCACCACGAATGCGGAGCCGTTGTAGCAGCGGCCGTCCGGGCGAAGCAGCTGGAAGGTGACGCTGGACACTCCATTGGTGTCCGAGGCGTCGGCGCAGATGCGCTAGTCCCGAACCCGAAGAAGCTGCAGTCGAGGTCAGCCCAGCTGGTCCCCTGCGCACCGTCGACGGGGACCGCGTTGCTGGTCGTCGGCCCAGTGGCATCCACCGTGACGGCCGAGCTGACCGGGGTGCTCTGGTTGCCGGCGTTGTCGGTCGCGTAGCGCCAGACCGTGGACGTGCCGGTCGCCAGGTTCAGGGTGGTCGAGCTGCCCGCGACAGTGGTGTAGCTCACCACTGTTACCCACGCGGTAGCTCACCGACGCCACCCCGCTGAGGGCGGCCTGGTCGGTGCCGGTGATGGTCGGCTGGCCCTGCCCGGTCTGGGACAGGTTCGCAGTGGGCAGCTGGGTGTCGACCTTGATCGTCGCGGTGGTGTCGGCCTCGACGTTGCCGGCCACGTCGATGGCCCGGAAGACCAGGGTGTGCGTGCCGTCAGCCAGGCTGAGCGGTCCGGCGTACGTCGTGTACGTCGCCGCGCCGTCCAGCTTGTAGCCGATGGACGCCACGCCGCTGGTCGCATCGGTGGCTGCCAGCGTGACCGAGCCGGAGTTCCGCCAGGACGTGGAGCCGGCCGGCGTGACGGTGCTCTGCGGCTTCACCGAGTCGATCTTGACGCCGCTCACGGTGACGTTGTCACCGATGTTGCCGGCGACGTCGACCGCGCGGTAGGTGATCGAGTGGGTGCCCTCGGGGACAGTGAACGTCGCACCGCTGGCGATCGAGACGAACGAGCCGGAGTCGATCTGGTACTCGACGTGGTCGACCCCGCTCGTCGCGTCGCTGCCCGCGATCGAGGCGGACCCGGACACGCGCCACCCGCCGGAGCCGGTCGGGGCCAGCGTGATCGCGGCCGTCGGCTTGGTGGTGTCGACCTTGACCGTGGCGTTGACCGGGGTCGCGGACGTGGTCTTGCCCGCCACGTCGGTGGCGTAGGCGTAGACCGTGTGGACGCCGTCGCTGAGGGCGGGCGGCGAGACCGGAGTGCCGTTGGAGGCCGCGAGGTTGGCGTACGCACCAGCGTCGACGCGGTAGGAGACCTGGGCGATCCCGCTGAGGGCGTCGTTCGCGGTGACCGTCCAGCTGCCCGACGTGTGCCAGGCGCTGTCGCTGGGGCTGATCACGACCGAGAACGGCTCGACGCCGTCCAGCGTGACCACGAAGTTCGCGGACGCCACCGAGGTGTTGCCGGCGGCGTCGGTCGCGGTGGCGGTGAAGATGTTGCTGCCGGCCGTGAGCGTGACCGGCCCGAGGGTGAACACCCCGGAGGCGTTGGCGGTGACGGTGCCGAGCACGGTGGCCCCCCGGCGCACGGTCACCGAGCTGCCGGCCTCGGCGGTCCCGGAGAGGGTCTGCGACGCGGTGCTGGTGATCCGGTCCGTCGCGGAGGCCCCCGTGTCGGAGCTGATGCCGGTGAACACGGGTGCGGCGGGCGCGGTCGTGTCGATGTTGACGGTCGCGCTCTTGGCGCTCTCGGCGCCCTGCCAGTTCGTGGCGAGGACCGGGGTGACGCTGTACCGCCAGGACCCGTCCGGCACGCCGGTCTCCACACAGGAGACGGCGGTCAGGGTGCCCGCGCACCCGGCCAGGACCGTCTGGGCGGCCGAGGTCGAGGCGTCGTACCGCTTCACGAGGTAGCCGCTCACGGCCTGTCCGTTCGCCAGCGTGGTGGCGGTCCAGCTGACCGTGACGGTCGACCCGGTCGCGCTCGCCGTGGGGGTGGCGCCCTGGTTGACGCTGGACGCCGCTGCGGCCCCGCGGCCGCCGGGCACCGAGCCGGCGCTCATGTAGGCCCACGCCGTGGCGGCCACGAAGGTCAGTGCCACCGCGACGGCGAGCGTGGCGAGATGCCGCTTCACGACGCCGCCGTCAGGTAGACCGAGAACGTCGCGCCCTGGCAGGCGTTGGCCGCGCCGGTCCCCATGGACAGCGCGTTGGTGAGCGTCACCGGGAGCACGCCGCTGCCCGGCACGGTCCAACCGGCACCGCCGTTGGTCTGGGTCGCGAACGAGAGCGTCGCCAGGCCGCACCCGGAGTGTCCGCCGTCCACGGCGAAGCCGCCGGTCCCCTGGCTGGTGTCGAGGGCGAGCGAGCCGACCCTGATCTGGCCCGGGTTGGGGTTGGTGACCGTCAGGACCACGCTCGCCTGTCCTCCGGGGTAGAGCTGCGCGGTCGGCGTCGCCGGCGCGAGGGTGAGAGCAGAGGGGCTGGCGGTGGCCGCGGTCGCGGACCCGCCGCCCGTGGTGATCCAGTACGCCGCGGCGACCCCTGCCACCAGCAACATCGCTGCGGTCAGCAGGAGTGCGAGCGGTGACCGCCTGAGCCTGGAGCTCGTCAACGTCACGTTCACCGCCGGAGCCCCCGTGCCTTGAACTTCAGCCTGATCTCGGCGCCCTTGCAGCCGTCCTGGTTCAGGGGCCGGTTGAGCATCCTCAGCGATGGCCAGATCTCGATCGGCACGCGCATGGCGGCCAGGTCGGTGGTGCTTCTGGCGGGCACCCGGATGAGGGTCGGCCGCGGCATCTGCCGGACCGCGAAGTCCGCCGTGGTGCACGGATGCGATGCGTCCGCGTGCGGCGCGATGATTCCGGAGATCTTGACCCGGACGCGGTTCATCTGGACCTGGCGCTTGTTCGGGTTCTGGAAGTTGAGCGCGATCGGGGCCGACGTGCCCGGGCTGAGCTGACCTTGGGCCACACCGGTGACCTTCACCTTGACGCCGCGGTGGAGCTGGTGCGGGCCGTGCGCCACCCGGGTGGCGTCGTGCTGCCTGAACGGGAGCACGTCGAGAGATGGCCACGCCACGGCGGGCAGCCCGCCGACGGGCAGCGCTGCGAGCAGCGCCACCGGCAGCGCGAGCAGTCCGACGAACATCCCCGCGGTTCGTGGGCGTCTCATGCGATGTCCTCTCAGGTCCCGTGACGCGAGCGGCCCGGCGAACCGGGCCGCTACGCGTCGCGCGAATCAGTTGCTGGTGTAGACGAGCGGAACGCTGACGGCCTTGCAGTTGTCCTGGTTGGCCGAAGCGTTGACCAGCTGGATCGAGCCACCGCCCCAGCTCGACACGCCGGTCCCGGACGGGACCTCCGCGCCGGTGGCGGTGGGCTGGACGAGAGCGAAGTCGGCACCGGTGCAGGCAGGCTTCGCGGCGTTCGCCTGAGCGCTCCAGCCGGCCTGGACGGCGACGGAGACCTGGGCGACGTAGACCGGGCCGCTGTTGGTGTTGGTGAAGGTGCCGGACAGCGTCGCTGCCGGACCACCCGGGTAGAGATCGGCGACCGAGCTGGTCTGGTTGATGGTGATGCCCGTGACGTTGCCGGTCGCAGCCGAGCCCGTGCCGGCACCGCCGGCGGTCCACCATGCGAACGCGGCCCCACCGGCCACGACGAGGGCGGCGGCCAGCGCGACGACCTTGGTCGCCCGCCTTTTGTTCTTCTTGTCTGCCAGAGCAGGCATGACGTGTCTCCTTATCCCTCGGAGATCACGCTGGATCTCCACCTATGCCGGAATCGTTGATCGATCAACCGGTCCACCACGAAGGTATGGACGGGGCAGGGGGCGTCGCCCCCGTTGTTACCGTCCTTTGGACCCGGCGTGGAGGTACATGACCGATCAGGGACTCGGACCCACCGGGAAGGGCTATGCGAGGACTAGGCGAGGACTACGCCGAGCCCGTCGTTCGGCTGAGAGCAGCCGGATCTGACGGGGTCGCCTTGACGGCGTCCTCCGCAACGGGACGACGTGCTGTTACCAGCCGCGCTCTGAGAGCCGGTGCGGCTGCGCCAGCTCCTCGACGTTGATGCCGACCATGGCCTCGCCGAGGCCGCGGGAGACCTTCGCGACCACGTCGGGGTCGTCGTGGAAGGTGGTCGCCTTGACGATCGCCTCGGCGCGCTGCGCGGGGTTGCCGGCCTTGAAGATGCCCGAGCCGACGAAGACGCCCTCGGCGCCGAGCTGCATCATCATCGCGGCGTCTGCCGGGGTCGCGATGCCGCCGGCGGTGAACAGCACCACGGGCAGCTTGCCGCGGCGCGCGACCTCCTTGACCAGGTCGTACGGCGCCTGCAGCTCCTTCGCGGCGACGTACAGCTCGTCGTCCTCGAGGGCCCCGAGGCGGCGGATCTCCCGCCGGATGGTCCGCATGTGGGTGACCGCGTTGGAGACGTCGCCGGTGCCGGCCTCGCCCTTGGAGCGGATCATCGCCGCGCCCTCGGTGATCCGGCGCAGCGCCTCGCCGAGGTTGGTGGCGCCGCACACGAACGGCACCGTGAACGCCCACTTGTCGATGTGGTTCTCGTAGTCGGCCGGGGTGAGCACCTCGGACTCGTCGACGTAGTCGACACCCAGGCTCTGCAGCACCTGCGCCTCGGCGAAGTGGCCGATCCGGGCCTTGGCCATCACCGGGATCGAGACCTGCTCGATGATCCCGTCGATCATGTCGGGGTCGCTCATCCGGGACACGCCGCCCTGGGCGCGGATGTCGGCCGGCACCCGCTCGAGCGCCATCACGGCCACCGCGCCGGCGTCTTCGGCGATCTTGGCCTGCTCGGCGGTGACGACGTCCATGATCACGCCGCCCTTGAGCATCTCGGCCATGCCGCGCTTCACGCGGGTGGTGCCGGTGACGGGTGCCTCAGCGGTGTCGTGCTGGGTGTCCTCGGGGTGCTGCTCAGCCATGCTCGGAGCCTAGTCCGAGGGGGGCGTCGGAGCCGATTCGGTATCGGTGGCAGCCAGCGCCTGGCGGCGTACGAGCAGGATCCGCTGGACGACCGTGATCGTGCTCAGCGCCGCGATCAGCCACAGCGCGACCTCGTAGAGGATCGGCAGGTCGAAGAGGTCTCCGAAGAACGTCGGGATCAGCAGCCCGACCAGCCGGTCCGGCCGCTCGGCGAGACCGGTCTTGGCGTTGAAGCCGAGCTGCTCGCCCTTGCTCCGCGCGTACGACGTCACCGAGCCCATCGCCAGGCACACCAGGGCGAGGACGAGGTAGAGCCGGTCGTCGGTCTGCCAGGCGAAGAACAGCGCCATGCCGCCGAACAGCGCGGCGTCGGCGATCCGGTCCATCGTGGAGTCGAGGAACGCGCCGAAGGTGTCGGTGCGGCCGATCTTGCGGGCCATCGCGCCGTCGATCAGGTCGCTGAAGACGAACGCCGTCACCACCAGCACGCCCTGCCAGAGCCAGCCCTGCGGGAAGAACACCAGCGCGCCGGCCGACGACGCCGAGGGTGCCGACGAGCGTGACCACGTCGGGGCTGATCCCCAGCCTGATGAACAGGTTGATGAACGGCGCGAGGGCCTTGCCCTGCCAGAAGGCCTTGAATCTGTCGAGCATGGTGGGCGCAGGCTAACCGGCTGCCGGGTCCGATGACACATGCAGGCGTACGGTCACCTCACGGAGCCATTCAGGCAACCGATAGCGAGAGATCGTGCATGAGCGACAAGTCGCCTCGTCAGCACAAGTCAGCCAAGACCGGGAAATCGATCAAGGAGAAGCGCGCCGAGAAGCGTGAGGCAGCCTCCAAGAACGGCGCCAGCTCGATGAGCAGCATCACGAACAAGAAGCGCTGACCCGGACCCGGTCAGCTCAGTCCCAGGCCGCGGCCAGCAGCTCTCGGGTGTCGGCGAGCAGCTCGGGCAGGGTCTTGGTGCGTCCGATGATCGGCATGAAGTTCTGGTCGCCGGGCCAGCGAGGCACGACGTGCTGGTGGAGATGTGCAGCGATGCCGGCGCCGGCGATGTGCCCCTGGTTCATGCCGATGTTGAAGCCGGCCGCGCCGGACACCGCGCGGATCACCGTCATCGCCCGCTTCGTCATCGCGGCGATCTCCGCGGCCTCCTCGTCGGTGGTCTCGGTGTAGTCGGCGACGTGCCGGTAGGGACAGACCATGAGGTGGCCGGGCGCGTAGGGGTAGAGGTTGAGCACGGCGTACGTCGTCGCCCCGCGATGGACGACCAGTCCCTCCTCGTCGGTCAGCGACGGCACCCGGCAGAACGGGCACTCCCCCGCCGTGTCGTCGGCGGGCTTGCTCTCGCCGCGGATGTAGGCCATCCGGTGCGGCGTCCAGAGCCGGTCGAGGTCGTCGGCCTCGCCGACGCCGGCCTGGAAGACCGGCGGGTCGTCCGTGGCTCCGCTCACCCGGCGGTCCCGTCGAACGCCGCCTCCAGCAGTGCCTCGACCGGTACGTCGGGGTCGAGCTCGACCCCGCGGGCCGCGGCCATGCCGGCGATCTGCAGCCAGACCGCCTCGGTCACCAGCTCGACGAACTTCTCCCGGTCCGGCTTCTGCTCGGGGCGCCCCAGCCAGCGCCGCGTCGAGGTGAACACCGCCCCCACCAGGCCGAAGACCAGCGGGTCGAGCGCGGCCACGTCGTCCTCGGTGAGCCGGACGTGCAGCAGCTCGACGCCGACGTTGATGAGGTCCTCGATCTGGCCGGCGATCTGCTGGATCGCCGTCTCCATCTGGCCGATGCCCGGGCCGGGCGGGTCCTGCTGGGCGAACTCGTGCAGCGACGGGTGCTCGGTCGCCCACCCGACGTACGCCGACACGATCCGCCGGATGATGTCGACCGGCGTGCCCTCGAAGGACAGCGCCGGCACCAGCTCGGCGCGCAGCTGCTCGAGCGCCCGGCCCTGGACGGCGGCGTCGAGGTCGGCGCGGTCGGCGAAGTGGCGGTAGACCACGGTGCGGCTCAGGCCGGCGCGGTCGGCGATCTGCTGCACGTGCACCTCGACGCCCGGCTCGGCGTCGGCGAGCACGCCGATGGCGGCGTCCAGGATGTGCTGACGGCGTGCCTGGTTGTGGCTGTCCCAGCGCAGCTGTCGCCCGTCGGTCTTGCCCACCATGGCGTCAGCGTATCTGCGACACCGCGTCTGCAGGGGTCACCGGTTGGTCTGCAGGAGTCACCGGTTAACCGGTGACTTCTGCACTTCTACAGCGAAACTTCGGTGCAGAAGCGACAAACTCGATGCAGAAGTACGCCCGTCCGAGCGCCGGTTCGCGGTCGTCCACGCAGACCCCAGAGGGCCACAGCCCCGAACAAACCTGTCGCCCGGCCTCGCCAGGGAGGTCTACCGTCCCCAGTGCCGGGCGACCTGCGTCCGGGCGTCACCACGACGGGAGCACCGGGATGCGCCGCACCTTCGGATTGATCGCTGACCCATTCGATCTCACCGAAGGCAACCGTCCATGCCCACGCTCAACCTGGGGATCCTGGCGCACGTAGACGCCGGCAAGACCACCCTCACCGAACGACTCCTCTACGAGACCGGGGCCACCCGGCACCTCGGTCGCGTCGACCACGGCGACACGACCACCGACTCGGACTCGATCGAACGCCGCCGCGGCATCACCATCCGCACCGCGGTCGCCACGATGACCCTGCCGTCCCCGCGCGGGCCGGTGAAGGTGAACCTGATCGACACCCCGGGCCACTCCGACTTCGTGGCCGAGGTCGAGCGCGCGCTGGCGGTCCTCGACGGCGCCGTGCTGGTGGTCTCGGCGGTCGAGGGCGTCCAGGCCCAGACCCGGGTGCTGATCCGGATCCTGGAGCGGCTCGGCCTGCCCTTCCTGGTCTTCGCCAACAAGCTGGACCGGGCCGGTGCCTCGCTCGAGCGCACGCTGGACTCCCTCCGCGAGGAGCTGCCCGGCACCGTCGTCGCACTCGCCGGGCCGATGTCGGGGCCGGTGTCGGTCGAGGAGGTGCTCGACGCCGTCGCGCCGTGGGACGACCGGCTGCTGCGCGCGTACGTCGACGGGGCGCGGCCGCCCGGCGAGCTGCAGGCGCTCGCCGCCCTGGCCGAGCAGGCCCGGCTCGGGCACGTCCATCCGGTGGTGTCCGGGGCGGCTCTCGCAGGCGTCGGGATCGGCGACGTCCTGGCCGCGATCACGACGTACCTCCCGACGGTCGAGAGCGAAGCAGGCAGAGCCGCTGCACGCGACGGTCTTCAAGATCGACCGGGACGCGGACGGCCACCGGGTGGCCTACCTGCGCCTGCACGAGGGCCGGCTGGCGTCCCGCGACCACGTGACGGTCCACCGCCGGCTGCCGACCGGCGTGGTCGCGACGCACGACGCGCGAGCGGTCGACGTACGCGCGTTCGACCGCGGCGCCGAGACCCGGCCCGGATCCGCGGTGGCCGGCGACATCGCGACCGTCGTCGGCCTCGGCGAGGTCACGATCGGTGACCAGCTCGGCCGCTGGGACGCCGCGCGCAGCGGGCGGCAGTTCCCGCCGCCCGGGCTCGAGTCGGTGGTGCAGCCCCGGGACCCGGCCGAACGGATCGAGCTGTTCCAGGCGCTGCAGCAGCTCTCGGAGCAGGACCCCCTCATCGATGCCCGGCTCGACGGCGTGGACCAGGAGATCACCGTCGACGTCTACGGCGAGGTGCAGAAGGAGGTGCTGGCCGCCCGGCTCGAGGCCGACTACGGCGTGGCCGCCGACTTCCTCCCGACCCGGACCGTGCACGTCGAACGCGTGGCCGGCACCGGGGAGGCCGCGGACCGCACCGCGATGGGCAACGCGTCCCTGGCGCTGCGGGTCGAGCCCGCCCCCGTCGGGACCGGCCTCGACTACGCGCTCGGCGACGGCGTCGAGCGCGGCTACCTGCTGCCGTCGTTCCACGTCGCGATCGAGGAGACGCTGGCTGCCGAGCTGGGTCGAGGGGCTCTACGGCTGGCGGGTCACCGACCTCCGGGTGCGGGTCGTGCACTCGAGGTTCCACGCGCCGACCCCCTCGGCCGGCGAGTTCCGCAGGCTGACCGTCACGACGTTCCGCCGGGCCCTGGAGCAGGCCGGGACCACGGTCTGCGCGCCCGTCAGCCGGTTCGAGCTCGGCATGCCCGCCGAGTCGCTGCCCTCGGTGCTCTCGGCGCTCGTGGCCGCCGGAGCGAACGCCGAGCCGGTCGAGGTCGGCACCTCCCGCTGCCGGGTCACCGGCACCATCCCCACGGGCGCGGTCGCCGAGTTCGAACGACGGCTGCCCGACCTCACCTCCGGGCGCGGCTTCCTCACCTCGGAGCCGGCCGGGCACGTGCCGGTGCGCGGAACGCCGCCTACTCGGCGACGTCAGCCCGCCGCATTGACGAAGTAGCCGTCGCCTCCGGCGGGATCGGCGTACGCCTCGACAGCCACCCACGCACTGAAGCGGTCGAGGCCGACGGCCTCGATCAACCCCGTGGTCTGTGACGCCTGCGCCCGCAGTGCAGCCACCTTGCGACGCAGGGTGGGCCCGTCGAGGACGTGCCTCAGGGCCAGGTCCTCCGGCTCGCAGAAGCGGGGCTGGCCGAGCTCGAAGACCCCGAAGTCCTGGTCGAGCTCCGGGTCGACGCGGTCCTGCTCGGTCGCCACGGCGTGCAGCAGGCGGGGTGCCGCGGCGCTGCGGGCCAGCGCGCTGTCCACCCAACCACTCACGGTCTGGTGGTCCGGGTGCCCCGTGAAGCCGTCCGGCCCGAAGGACAGGACGGAGTCGGGACGCACGTCGTCGAACAGGCTCGCCAGTCGTCGTACGGCGGGTTCGGGGTCGGCGTCCGCGCAGCCGCCGTCCTCGTAGTCGAGCCAGATGTGCTCGGCCACGCCCAACAGGCGCAGCGCCTCCTCCAGCTCCGCGGTGCGGACCCGCGCCGTCTCCGCGCGGCCGGCCGGCGTCATGTCCGGCCCACCGGCGTCGCCGCGGGTCGCGGTGACCGCGACGACGCGGTGGCCCAGGTCCACCAGGGCCGCGGCGGTGCCACCGCTGAGGTAGGTCTCGTCGTCCGGGTGCGCCCACACGACCACGGTGGTGCCCAGCCAGGAGAGGTCCGTCTCGCTCATGCGTCCATCCTGCCCATGGGCACTGTCATGCCGCTGTCACGGACGCCGCCCGCACGTGATCGCACGGGTTTGGTCACGGCTGGGCGAAGTACTCCCCCAGTCGCGCCTCCGTCCCCGGGCACGTGATGTTCCGGTCCCGCGCCTCCTCGACCCACTGCGCGAGCACGGCGTCGCCGCCCTGGATCCGCCAGTCGTCGCCGCACCGGCTCAGTGCCTCCGCCTGCGAGGTCTGGCCGGCCGCTCGCCACTCCGGCACGCCCAGGCTGAGGTCGCCGACGATGCCGGACCAGATGGCGGGGGTGGAGTAGACGCCCACGCGGTAGCCGGCCTCGGCGTAGCCCTTGCGCGGCGCCCAGCACCACCTCGGCGTTGGCGGCGGTGCTCGTCGACCACTCGTAGTGCGGCACCTGCTCGACGTCGAGCCAGATGATCGGTGAGTCGAGGCCGGCGGCCTTCATCGACTGGAGGTTGAACTGCGCCTGTGCGTGGCCGGCCTCCTCCAGGCCGCCGTACTGCTCCTGTGCGGCCTCGTCGGGCCAGCTGATCACCGAGTACGCCGCGACGAGGAGCTCGTGCTCCTTGGCGTAGGCGACCTGGTCGGCCAGGCACGGGTTCGCGTGGAAGCCCGGACCGTTGGTGAGCCCGATGACGACGTACTCCGCGTCCGGGCGCGGCATCGGCTGGCCCGAGGACTCCTTGTAGGGGATGCCCATGCCGGGCGGGCACTGCGGCCAGCTGATGTCCGCTCCGAGCACCGGCCCGTCCCGGGGCGGGATCGAGCCGCCGGCGGCGTTGAGCTTCGCGGCTGCTTCCTGCGCCTTGAGGGCCAGCTTGGTGAGCGCCTTCAGGCGCTTGAGCTCCGCCTCGTCGACCGGCGGGGCGGTGGGCGCCGCCGCGGTCGCCTCCGGCGTGCGGGAGGGATCATCGCCACCGCCGTCGGCCGAGTCGGTTCCGCCGCACCCGGCCAGCAGCACCGCCGCCAGTCGCGAGCGGCGGCGAGCCTCACTCCTTCTCCCACACCGACACGTGTGCGTCGCTGTCCGCGGTGAACGGCGTCCGGTCCCACCACCCCCACCGCTCGCGCAGCCGCATCCCGGCGAGCCGCGCCATCAGGTCGAACTCGGCCGGCCAGGCGTAGCGGAACGGCACGCTGTTGCGGGCGTAGGAGCCGTCGTCGGTGCGGGAGTAGTGGTGCGACCACATCAGCTGGGTGACCGGGTCGTACTCGTCGATCCCGTGGTGCTCGTCGGTGTGGCTGAAGACCCGGTAGCGGTGGTCGTGCTGGGCCCTGAGCACGTCCGGGCACCCCGGTCTCGACGACGAAGCAGCCGCCGGAGCGCAGGTGCCGGGCGGCGTTCTCGAACGTCGCCACCTGGGCGTCCTGGCTGGCGACGTTCCCGATCGTGTTGAAGACCAGGTAGACGAGGTCGAACTCGCCGAGCAACCCGACCCCGGCCAGCGCGGTGGTGAAGTCGCCGAGCTCGACCGGGATCTCCGCACCGCCCGGCTTGGCGCGCAGCCGGGCCACCATCGCCTCGGACAGGTCGATGCCGTGACCTCGACGCCCCGCGCGGCCAGCGGCAGCGCGACCCGGCCGGTGCCGATGGCCAGCTCGAGCGCGCGGCCGCTGCTCCCCCGCCAGCTCGGCGAGGAAGCCCGACTCGAGCGCCAGGTGCTCCTCGCTGAACCGGACGTCGCCGTCGTCGTCGTACGACGAGGCGACCGGCTCGCCGAAGAAGTCAGGACGGTCCGTCACTAGACCTGCTCGCGCGACTCCACGGCGGCGACGACCCGGGCGATGGCTTCCTCGACCGAGACGCCGTTGTCCTGGTGCCCGTCGCGGTAGCGGAACGAGACCGCACCGGCGGCCACGTCGTCGTCTCCCGCGATCATCATGAACGGCACCTTCTGGAGCTGGGCGTTGCGGATCTTCTTCTGCATCCGGTCGTCGGAGTCGTCGACCTCGACGCGGATGCCGGCCTTGGTCAGCTGCCGCGCGACGTCGTACAGGTAGTCGTTGTGCCGCTCGGCGATCGGGATCCCCTGCACCTGGACCGGTGACAGCCAGGGCGGGAACGCGCCGGCGTAGTGCTCGACCAGCACGCCGAGGAACCGCTCGATCGAGCCGAACTTCGCCGAGTGGATCATCACCGGCCGCTGCCGCGAGCCGTCGGCGGCCTGGTACTCGAGCTCGAAACCGCGGGGCTGGTTGAAGTCGTACTGGATGGTCGACATCTGCCAGGTCCGGCCGATCGCGTCGCGGGCCTGGACCGAGATCTTGGGGCCGTAGTACGCCGCCCCGCCCGGGTCGGGCACCAGCTCGAGCCCGGACTCCGCGGCCGCGTCGGCCAGGACCTGGGTGGCCATCTCCCACTCGTCGTCGTCGCCGACGAACTTGTCGGGGTGGGCGTCGTCGCGGGTGGACAGCTCCAGGTAGAAGTCGTCGAGGCCGAAGTCGCGGAACAGCCCGAGGCAGAAGTCCAGGAGGTGCTTGATCTCCGCCGGCGCCTGCTCGGCGGTCACGTAGGAGTGCGAGTCGTCCATGGTGAGCCCGCGGACCCGGGTCAGGCCGTGCACGACGCCGGACTTCTCGAAGCGGTAGACGCTGCCGAGCTCGAACAGCCGCAGCGGCAGCTCGCGGTAGGACCGGCCGCGCGAGCGGTAGATCAGGTTGTGCATCGGGCAGTTCATGGCCTTGAGGTAGTAGTTCGCGCCCTCGAACTCCATGGGCGGGAACATCCCGTCGGCGTAGTACGGCAGGTGGCCGGAGGTGTGGAACAGCCCCTCCTTGCTGATGTGGGGGGTGCCGACGTACTCGAAGCCCTCCTCGATGTGCCGCTGCTTGACGTAGTCCTCCATCTCCCTCTTGATCACGCCGCCCTTGGGGTGGAAGACCGCGAGCCCGGAGCCGAGCTCGTCGGGGAAGGAGAAGAGGTCGAGCTCGCGGCCGAGCTTGCGGTGGTCGCGGCGTTCGGCCTCCTCGAGCCGGTGCAGGTGCTCCTCGAGCGCCTCCTTGGACTCCCAGGCGGTGCCGTAGATGCGCTGGAGCTGCTTGTTCTTCTCGTCGCCGCGCCAGTACGCCGCCGCGGACCGCATCAGCTTGAACGCCGGGATCCGCTTGGTGGTCGGCAGGTGCGGGCCGCGGCACAGGTCGCTCCACGCGACCTCGCCGTCGCGGCGGATGTTGTCGTAGATGGTGAGCTCGCCGGCGCCCACTTCGGCCGAGGCACCTTCGATCGCTTCGCTGGTCGAGCCTGTCGAGACCTCCGCAGCCTTCAACCCGATCAGCTCGACCTTGTAGGGCTCGTCCTTGAGCTCGCTGAGCGCGTCGGCGTCGGTGGTGACCCGCCGGGAGAACCGCTGGCCCTCCTTGATGATCTTGCGCATCCGGGTCTCGATCTTCTCGAGGTCCTCGGGCACGAACGGGGTCTCGACGTCGAAGTCGTAGTAGAAGCCGTCGCGGATCGGCGGCCCGATCCCGAGCCGGGCGTCCGGGTAGAGGTCCTGGACCGCCTGCGCCATCACGTGCGCGGTCGAGTGCCGCAGGATGTCGTGGCCGTCGGGGCTGTCGATCGCGACGCCCTCGACCTCGTCGCCGTCCTGGAGCTCGTAGGACAGGTCCTTGAGCGCGCCGTTCACCCGTGCCGCGATGACGTCGGTCGTCGTCCTTGAACGGCTCCCACGCCTTGGTGCCCGTCGTGACCGCACGTTCCTCACGCGCACCGGCGTGGACGAGGGCGATCTTGAGTTCGGACATGCGGTCGATCGTAACGACGGCGCACGGCTGGTCTGCCTGCGGGTTTCCGCCGCGCGGTATTCCCAACCGGACTCGTCGGCGGAATGCTCGACCCATGACGGACACCGCACCGCCGACCAGCACGGAGAGCAAGGGGATGGCGGTCCCGCTGGCGGCGTTCGCGGGCGGCGCGGCCATCGCCGTACTCATCGGCGTCTTCGGCCGCGTCCACGACCCGACGCTGGACGGCACCACCACGCTCGGGTTCCACACGGTGATCCAGATGAAGGTCGTGGTCACCACCCTCATCGCCGTGCTGGTGGTCGGCCAGGGGCTGGGCGCGCTGGTGCTCTACGGCAAGCTGCCGATCAAGGCGCCGTCGTGGCTCGGCACGGCGCACCGCGCCTCCGGCGCCCTCGCCGTGCTGCTCGCCGTCTTCGTCGCCTACCACTGCCTGTGGGCGCTCGGGCTCGAGTACGGCCACCTCCACAACGGGGAGAAGGTCGGCGCCCGCACCGTGGTGCACGGCGTGCTCGGCTGCGCGGTGTTCGGCGCGGTCGCGGTGAAGGTCGCCGCGGTGCGTGCGAAGCGGGCGCCGGGGTGGTTCCTGCCCGTGGCCGGCGGGCTGCTCTTCACCCTGTTCGTCCTGGTCGTGCTGACCTCGGCGGGCTGGTACTACGCCAACTACGGCTGGCCGGACTCGAACAGCTACTGACGTCGTGCTCACGCTGCGGTCGAGGATAGCGCCGTGACCACGAGCGGGCCACGGCGTACGCCGTGACCCGCCCGGGGTGCTCCAGCCGGGACTCGCTCAGCCGATCCGGTGCGGACGCCGCGGCGGCGAGCTCTTGACGTCCGACGGGTCGGAGCCCAGCTTGATCTCGCGGCCGTCGCTGACTCCCCCGCCGTCGGTGTCGACGTTGAGCGGGTTGGTCTTGCGCCGGTCGTACTTCCTGTTCCTCGAGCCGGTGATCTCCTGCTTGTCGGTCAGCCCGTCGCCGTCGGTGTCGGCGACCGACGGGTCGCTGAACAGCCGCTTGAGGACGTAGGGACCGCCCTTGGCGCGGACGGTCTGGCGGACCTTCTTGCCGCTGACCTCCTTGCCGTCCTTGATGCCGTCACCGTCGGTGTCCTTGGCGCACGGGTTGGTCTTCACCAGGCCGATCGGCTCGACGTGGTGCCGCCGGGTCGTGACCTTCTTCTTCATGGTGAAGCCCTTGTACTCGGTGCCGTCGAACAGCTTGTCGCCGTCGGTGTCGCGGCTGAGCGGGTTGGTGCGGCACGTCGTACCGGCCAGACCGTTGACCTCGGCGCCGTCCTCGAGCCCGTCACCGTCGGTGTCGGGGTTGTTCGGGTCGGTGCCGTTCTGCGCCTCCTGGCTGCTGGGCGAGCCCGTCGTCGTCCGGGTCGTTGGGGTTGCTCGGGGTCGTCTTGTCGTCGGCCGGGTTGAGCGGGTTGGTGCCGGCGATGACCTCGGTGCCGTCCGGGACGCCGCCGTTGTCGGTGTCCTGCTTGGTCGGGTCGGTGTGGTAGGTCTGCACCTCCGCGCCGTCGCTGAGGCCGTCACCGTCGGTGTCCAGCTTGTTCGGGTCGCTGTGGTGGGTGTTCACCTCGGCCCCGTCGGTCAGGCCGTCGCCGTCGGTGTCGATCTTGGTCGGGTCGGTGTGCGTGGTGTTCACCTCGGTGCCGTCCTCGAGACCGTCGCCGTCGGTGTCCTTGACCTTCGGGTTGGTGTGGTGGGTGTTCACCTCGGCGCCGTCGGACAGGTTGTCGTCGTCGGTGTCGGCGTCCTTCGGGTCGGTGGTGTAGGTGTGCACCTCGGCGCCGTCGGTGAGGCCGTCACCGTCGGTGTCGGGGTTGTGCGGGTCGGTGCCGTACGTCGCCTCGTCGGGGTCGGTGAGGCCGTCACCGTCGCTGTCGGCCGGCGGCGCCGGGCAGGTCGTCGGTCGGGTCGAGCGGGTCGGTGTGGTTGGTGTTCACCTCGACGCCGTCGTCCACGCCGCCACCGTCGGTGTCCTTGACCTTCGGGTTGGTGTGGTGGGTGTTGACCTCGGCCCCGTCGGACAGGCCGTCACCGTCGGTGTCGGCGACCAGCGGGTCGGTCGTGTAGGTGTTCACCTCGGCGCCGTCCGACGAGGCCGTCGCCGTCGGTGTCGGCCTTGGTCGGGTCGGTGTGCGTCGTACCCACCTCGACGCCGTCGCCGAGACCGTCACCGTCGGTGTCGGGCTTGGTCGGGTCGGTGTCGTAGGTGTGCACCTCGGCGCCGTCGTTGAGCCCGTCACCGTCGGTGTCCGGGTTGTGCGGGTCGGTGCCGTGCGCGGCCTCCTCGGCGTTGGTGAGGCCGTCGCCGTCGGGGTCGCCGTTCGGGTCGGTGGCGCAGTCCACGCCGCCGGTGGGCGCCTCGGCCGAGACCGACATCGGTGCCGTGCCCAGCTCGAGCTCGGCGACGGTGATGCGGTCCCAGGGCCACCGAGAGCTCGACGCGGACCAGGTCGTCGAGGGTGGCCTTGCCGAGCGCGCCCGAGGACTGGTCGGTCGGGTCGAACGCCGTGATCTCCAGGTCGATCCCGAGGTGAGACCGGGATCGAGACCGGCTGGTGGTTGAGCGGGATGGGGATGGTGCGAGCCGCCCACCTTCGCGGTGATCGTCGGCGGGTCGTCGAACGCCGCGGTGCCCGTGGTGCCGTCCGAGGTGGCGCGCAGCGTGACCGGGTCGGCGACGTGCACCTGGACCTGGCCGCCGAGCAGCCGGATGTCGCCGACCTTCGTGGTGACCGTGGACTCGACGTCGCTGCTGCCGTGGCTGTTGTCGACCAGCTGGGTGGTCGCGGTGGTCTGGGAGGCGCCGACCTGGGCGAGGTAGCCGGTGAGGTCGTTCGCGCCCGATCGTGGCGCCGGCCAGCGTGGTGGAGGCGCGGGAGACGGTGCGGACGCCGTTCACGGCCGGGACGCAGGGCGCCGCGTCGGTCGCCTGCACCGAACCACTGATCAGCCCGATGTCGGCCAGCGGCGCGAGCGGCAGCGGGACCAGGGTCCGGGTGGTCGGGCCGGTGCTCGGCGGTGCGGTCGCGGTCACCACGTCGACCGGGATGCCCTGGCCGAGCAGTGCGGCGTCGAGGTTGGCCGACTCGGCGGTCGCCCGCTGGGCGGCCGCGCTGTCGGTGGTGGCCTTGGCGTGGCCGACCTTGACGGTGGCGAGCTGGCCGCCGCCGGGGATGACGGTCGGCAGCACGTTGAGGGTGGAGAGGTCGACGATGTCGCCGTGTGCCGACGCGGCGTACTGCCCGGCGGCGAGGCTCTGCTCGTCGGCGCTGGCCTGGGCCGGCGCGAGCCACGCGGCGGCCAGGACGGGCGCAACGACGAGCGCGAAATGACTTCGTGCGCATGGGGAGGTCCTTCGGTGGGGGATGGTGTGACTGGTGATCACACGGCCCCCCGCGTGCGCTACCGCCCTCCGAAACGAGGCGAATGCGCCGGCGGCTACGCCGGTGGAGGATTCCCTAGGGTCAGCTGACCCGAACGGGTCATTCGGCATGACTGAGGTGGGCGATACTGGGTTCGAACCAGTGACCTCTTCGGTGTGAACGAAGCGCGCTACCACTGCGCCAATCGCCCCAGACTTTGCGGTCGCCAAGGCTAGCCCATCAGTCGAGGTCCTCCAGCATCGTCCCCTCGTGCTCGCGCCAGGCTTCCTGGGCCGCCTTGGTGATCGGGCCCGGCACCGGCAGCTCGAGGTCGTCCCAGTGGCTGACCGGCTGTACGTCGCGGGTGGTCGAGGCGAGGAAGACCTCGCTGGCCTCCCTCACGATGTCGATCGGCTCGTCGACCTCCCGGCCGCCGTACCACTCCAGGACGAGCGCCCTGGTCACCCCGGCCAGGCAGCCGCTCTCGAGCGAAGGAGTCCGCAGCTCGCCGTCGACGACGTAGAAGACGTTGGTGCCGGTCCCCTCGCACAGGTGCCCCGCGAGGTTGGCCATCACCGCCTCCCCCGCGCCCCTCGCCTTGGCGTACGCCAGCATCACCACGTTCTCGGCGTACGACGTGGTCTTGAGCCCGGCCAGCGCACCCTTCTCATTGCGCGGCCACGGCACGGTCGCCACCCGGCTGCTCTCGGCCGCCTCGTCCAGCGGCGCGGCCACCACGATCAGCGTCGGCTCACCGTCACTCCGTCCGCTGCCCAGCGGCGCCGGCCCGGCCGTGTAGGTGATCCGGATCCGGCTCAGCGGGTCGCTGGTGCCCAGCAGCACGGCCGCCACGCCGCGGCGTACCTCCTCGAGATTCGGCGGCGGCAGCCCCAGCCCCTCCGCACTCGCCTCGAGCCGCTCCAGGTGCCGGCCCAGCGCGAACGGCCGGCCCTCCACCGCCTTGATGGCCTCGAAGACCCCGTCCCCCACCGTCAGCCCGTGGTCGCTCACCGCCACCGCCGGCCCCGTCGGGTCGTCGAGGACCTTGCCGTTCACCCACGCGCGCACGCACGCATCGTGCCACTCCCGCCACACGCCGGGACGCGCCGCCAAGTTTGTGAGCCCGAGAGCATCGGCTAAGGTTCTGACGCGCTTCGACGGCCGGGAAACCGGACGCCGGAGGCAGGCGGACGTAGCTCAGTTGGTAGAGCGCAACCTTGCCAAGGTTGAGGTCGCGAGTTCGAGCCTCGTCGTCCGCTCGGAGCGGGTCTCGGCAGACCCATCCAACAACGGTGGGTTGGCCGAGAGGCGAGGCAACGGACTGCAAATCCGTATACACGGGTTCAAATCCCGTACCCACCTCGAACACCTCCATTGATGGGCGATTGGCGCAGTGGTAGCGCGCTTCCCTGACACGGAAGAGGTCACTGGTTCAAACCCAGTATCGCCTGCCCTAAGACAGCAGGTCGGGCCGGGTTTCCAAGACAGGACCTGGCCGTTCGGAGGCGATGCCATCTTCGAACGGGCTCGGGGAACGTCGACGCATGGGAACGCCCCTCTCCCCACGGGGACAGTGAGAGGGGCGTCCGCGTTCATCGTGATCCATCAACCAGCCCCAGCGGGGGTCCACCCCATCGCTTCACCTGAATCAGTGAGGACACGGCGTCGAGACGATGACAAACGAACGCCCTCCGCAGCTAGTGCGGAGGGCGTTCGGTTGCTCAGGCTAGTGCCGCGTCTGATCCCCCACGGATGACGAGGCACTCCCCCGCGATGGTTCGGACCAGCTCGCGCATCGGATTGGTGCGGCAAACGCCCCCCGCAGAGTTGGTGCGGAGGGCGTCTGTTGTCCGCGCCGGGTTCGGATCCCCCGATCCCCCCAGGCGGACTACTACTCGGCAGCCTAGGACTCGACCCGAGGAAGAGCCATGGCCCAATTTGGGGATCGCCCTCGCCCCACTTGGGGTCGAGACGAAGGCGCCCCAGCCCCGTCCTGGGGGATCAAGGGAGCGGGACCACCATCAACGTAGGTCGACAGGGTGGGGTCGCGCATCCTTTGGCTCACGTGCCGATACGGAACGCCCCCCGCACAGTGCGTGCGGAGGGCGTCCCCATGGACGGCGCAAAACTCAGATTTCCCGAATCCCCCATGCCGCCGTGTCGACTCCCCCAAGCAGCCGACGACTCATCAAACAGCAGCGTTGCGGGTTGCCAGAAGGGCTTGCCAAACGTTTCCAGCCGCGGTGGCGGAGATGACGTAGCTGTAGCCAAATTGGGGATGCCGAGAGTAGCCCGGCGGGCGCGCGGTCGTTGTCCCCTTATGACGAACGTTCCCAGCACCGAGGCCGCCCGTCGGCATGAGTGGTCGACGGCAACGTTGCGCATTCACACGGAGCGGGACGGCCGATGCAGCTACTGCTCCGAGCGTGGCTCCACAGACCCCTGGCCCTGCCTCATGGCACGCCTGGCGATGCATGCGAAGGGCGCGACGACACCCCCAGCCGGTGATGCTCCCGAGTGACGTCGCTGACTGCGGCGGCGTAGCCGGCGGCCGTCGCGACGGCTCGCGGCCCTGGGCTGGGTGCGCGGTACGTCGTCAGCGGCGGGCCAGGGCGCGGAACGCCGCCCGGAGAATGAGTACGACGAGGGCGCGGATGCCGACCCAGAGCGCGGCCCGGCCGACGCTCTTCGCCACGCCCTGGGCGGTCACCGGGGCCGAGACCGTGGCCTCGTCGACGGGTGTCACGTCGCCGCCGTAGGGCACCGCCGGCACCGGCGGGAGGGGTTCGGCTGGCGGCGGTGCCGGAGTGCTCATGGAGGAAGTGTGCAGCACGCAGCAGCCCCCGTCCGCAGCCGCGGACGGGGGCTTCCCTGCGATCGCTAGTGTCTCTCCGGTGCTCCGCTCGCCAGTCGCCGCGCTGACCGGTCTCCTTGCCGCCCTTCTGCTCCCCGTCAGCCTGCTCTCGGTGTGGGTGCACGGGGTGGTGAGCGACACGGACAAGTACGTCGAGACCGTGTCCCCGCTCGCCGACGACGACGTCGTGAAGGCCGCCGCGGTCGAGGAGCTCCAGCGCGAGGCCCTGCAGCTGGCCGCCACCACGGGTACGCCGCTCCTGCCCGGCACCGACCAGCTCGTCCACCTGGTCGTGCAGCGGGTGGTCGACAGCCCGACGTTCCGCACCGCGTGGGAGCAGGCGAACCGCTCCGCGCACGAGCAGCTGATCGCCGTGCTCGAGGACCGCAGCGACGCGAGGCTCGACGACCAGGGCCGGGTCAGCATCCAGCTCGCCACCGTCTTCGGCGCCATCGCCCAGACCCTCGCCGACCAGGGGCTCGTCGACGCCGATCGGGCGGCGGACATCGACGCGTCGTTCCCGGTCATGGACGCCGACCAGCTGGCCAAGGCGCGCCGGGCCTACGACACCCTCGACGCGCTGGGGTTCTGGCTGCCGCTGTTCTGGGCGGCCCTGGTGCTGCTGACGCTGTTCCTGGCCCAGCGCCGGCTCGCCACCACCGCGAAGCTGGCGGCGGCGTCACTGCTGACGCTGGGGCTGCTCGCGCTGGTCCTGCTCTTCGCCCGGGACGCGCTCACCGAGGACCTGCCCCAGCGCGACGTCGCGCTGGCGGTGTGGGACGTCGTGCTCGCGAGCCTGTGGCGCGCGATCGAGGTCAGCGGCGATCGCGCTGCTGGTGGTCGCGGTGGCGGCGGCGGTGCCGGCCGGGGTGCTCAAACGCAGAGCAGCGCCGCCCGGAACGGATCCGGACGGCGTGCGCTCGTGCGGACTAGCTCGCCTTGGAATGAAGCGCCGTCACGTTGGTGACGGGCGCGTCGACCCGCTGCGGTAGCCGCACGATGTGGATGCGCGGTGACGTCCTGCTGGACGCCACCGTGCGATCCGCCTTGGCCGGTACGGAGCTTGCCGTACGCGGTTTCCCCCCAAGCAACAAGGTCCCCACCGGTCCTTCGGTTGAACTCGAGCCCCCACGACCCGTGTTCTGTGAATGAAGGATGCCTGCCCGATCGGCCCTTGGCAAGCACCCCGGCCGTGGAATCGGTGAAAACTGGGGTCGCAACCGGATGATCTCCACCGTCCAGCGCCTCGGACCTACTGAGTCCGCAGGATTTCCGGTTCCGCCGCTAGCTGGCGCCTCGTCCCTGCTAGCCGCGTCTCGCCCGCGGTGGGCGCCCGGCAGGCACCGGCGCCCGTGAAGGTCTCGTCAAGGCGCCGGCGGGGCACCGTCAAGGAACCGTCAAGACCTCCCCTGACCAGCGAAAACGGGCCGTACGAAGGACGCATGACCGACGTCCTCTACGTCCTGATCACGCTGGCTGCGTTCGTGGGGCTCGCCCTGCTCGTCGGCGTGCTGGACCGCCCAGAAAAGCGCTGAGCCGATGAGTGAAGTCCTGCCCGCCCTGGGCCAGATCGCCGCGCTCGTGCTGCTGCTGGCCCTGACCGTGCCGCTCCTCGGCCGCTACCTCGCCCACATCTACACCAGTGACAAGCACCTGGCCGTCGAGCGCGTGGCCTACCGCGTGCTGCGGGTCGACCCGGACGCCGACCAGCACTGGCGCAGCTACGCCATGTCGGTGCTCGGCTTCAGCCTGGTCGGCATCCTGCTGCTCTTCGGCCTCGGCCGGCTCCAGCAGCACCTGCCGCTCTCGCTCGGCTTCCCCGCGCTCCCGACCGAAGGCGCCTGGAACACCGCGGTCAGCTTCGTGACCAACACCAACTGGCAGTGGTACTCCGGCGAGGCCGCGATCGGCCACCTCATGCAGATGTCCGGGCTGACCGTCCAGAACTTCGTGAGCGCCGGGGTCGGCATGGCCGTGGCCGCGGCGTTCGCCCGCGGCCTCGCGCGCACCGAGAACGACGGCCGGGTCGGCAACTTCTTCGCCGACCTGGTGCGCACCGTGTTCCGGGTGCTGCTGCCGATCTCGCTGGTGGCGGCCTGCCTGCTCATCCTGTTCGGCGCGATCCAGAACTTCGCCGGCGACCACGTGATGCACACGCTGACCGGCGGCAGCCAGACCCTGACCGGCGGCCCGGTCGCCAGCCAGGAGGCGATCAAGGAGCTCGGCACCAACGGCGGCGGCTTCTACAACGTCAACTCCGCGCACCCGTTCGAGAACCCGACGCCGTTCACCAACCTGATCGAGATCTACCTGGTCCTGGTGATCCCGTTCGCGATGGCGTGGGCCTTCGGCCTGATCGTCAAGGACCGCCGCCAGGGCATCGCCATCGGCGGCGTGATGGCGCTGCTGCTGTCGATCGCGATCGGGCTGCTGACCTGGGCCGAGATGGCCGCGCCCGGCACCGCTCCCCAGCTGGCCGGCGGCGCCATGGAGGGCAAGGAGACCCGCTTCGGTGAGGCCGCCTCCGCCCTGTTCGCCGCATCCACCACCGGCACGTCGACCGGCGCCGTCAACTCCATGCACGACTCGCTGACCGCCCCGGGCGGTGGCGTGGCCATGTTCAACATGATGCTCGGCGAGATCGCACCGGGCGGTGTGGGCTCCGGCCTCTACGGCATGTTGATGCTGGCCGTCGTCACGGTCTTCCTGGCCGGGCTGATGGTCGGCCGGACGCCGGAGTACCTCGGCAAGAAGATCGGCCAGCGCGAGATCGTCCTGGTGGCGCTCTACGTGCTGGCCACCCCGATCCTGCTGCTGGTCGGCATCGCGGCGGCGGTCACCTTCGACGACGGCCCGGCGGGGATCCTCAACAGCGGTCCACACGGGTTCTCCGAGATGCTGTACGCCGTCACCTCGGCGGCCAACAACAACGGCTCGGCGTTCGGCGGGATCACCATCCGGCACGCCGTTCTGGAACACGCTGCTCGGGCTGCTAGATGCTCTTCGGCCGGTTCCTGCCGATGATCTTCGTGCTGGCCCTGGCCGGCCGGTTCGCCTCCGCCAAGCGGCTGCCCGCCGGCGCCGGCACCCTGCCGACCCACCGGCCGCTGTTCGTCGTCCTCCTCACCGGCGTCGCCCTCGTCGTCGTCGGCCTCACCTACGTGCCCGTGCTCTTCCTCGGGCCGGTCGTGGAGTCCCTCTCGTGAACGCACCTGCAACCGTCGCGCCGGCCCCCGTGCCGAGCGTGCTCACCCCCGCCCAGATCACCGAGGCCCTGCCCGGCGCGCTGCGCAAGCTCGACCCGCGCGCGCTGGCTGGCCACCCCGGTCATGCTGGTGGTCGAGATCGGCGCCGTGGCCACCACCGTGCTGTCGATCAAGGACCCGAGCACCATGGGCTGGCTGGTCACGGTCTGGCTGTGGCTCACCGTGCTCTTCGGCACCCTCGCCGAGTCCGTGGCCGAGGGCCGCGGCAAGGCCCAGGCCGCCAGCCTGCGCGCCCTGCAGCAGGAGACAACGGCGCGCCGGGTCCGCGCCGCCAGCGACACCCTGAAGTACACCGGCAACCTCACCGAGCTCCCCACCGACGAGGTGCCGAGCACCAGCCTCCGCCAGGGCGACGTGGTCGTCGTGGTGGCCGGCGAACGGATCCCCGGCGACGGCGAGGTCATCGAGGGCGTCGCCTCGGTCGACGAGTCGGCCGTCACCGGTGAGTCCGCGCCGGTGATCCGCGAGTCCGGCGGCGACCGCAGCGCGGTCACCGGCGGTACGACGGTGCTCTCCGACCGGATCGTCGTCCGGATCACCAGCGACCCCGGCCAGTCCTTCGTGGACCGGATGATCGCGCTCGTCGAGGGCTCGGAGCGCCAGCGCACCCCCAACGAGATCGCGCTCAACGTCCTGCTCACCGCGCTCACGGTCGTCTTCGTGGTCGTCTGCGCGACGCTGTGGCCGGTCGCCGACTACAGCGGGGCCCGGCAGTCGGTGCTCGTGCTGATCGCGCTGCTGGTCTGCCTGATCCCGACCACGATCGGCGCGCTGCTCTCCGCGATCGGCATCGCCGGCATGGACCGGCTGGTCCGCCGCAACGTGCTCGCCATGTCCGGCCGCGCGGTCGAGGCGGCCGGCGACATCGACGTACTGCTCCTCGACAAGACCGGCACCATCACCCTCGGCAACCGGCACGCCACCGAGCTGCTCCCCGTGGACGGCGTCACCGACGACGAGCTCGCCGAGGCGGCGCTGCTCTCCTCGCTCGCCGACGAGACCCCCGAGGGCCGCAGCATCGTGGAGCTGGTCCGCGACCACTACCGACTGCGAGGACCCCGACACCTCGGGCGGGACGCTGGTCGAGTTCTCCGCGACCACCCGGATGAGCGGCCTCGACCTGCCCGACCGGTCGATCCGCAAGGGTGCCGGCTCCGCCGTCCAGAAGTGGGTGCACTCCACCGGCGCCCCGGCGACCAGCCCCGTGACCGCGCAGCTCGAGCAGCTCGTGGAGGGGGTCAGCTCGTCGGGCGGTACGCCGCTGGTCGTGGCCGAGCAGCGCGGGACGCAGCAGGCCCGGATCCTCGGCGTCATCCACCTCAAGGACGTCGTCAAGCCCGGCATGCGCGAGCGGTTCGACGAGATGCGCACCATGGGCATCCGCACCGTGATGATCACCGGCGACAACGCCATCACCGCGAAGGCGATCGCCGCGCGAGGCCGGGGTCGACGACTTCCTGGCCGAGGCGACGCCCGAGGACAAGATGGCGCTGATCCGGCAGCAGCAGGAGGGCGGCCGGCTGGTCGCCATGGCCGGGGACGGCACCAACGACGCACCGGCGCTGGCCCAGGCCGACGTGGGCGTCGCGATGAACACCGGGACGGTCGCCGCCAAGGAGGCCGGCAACATGGTCGACCTCGACTCCGACCCGACCAAGCTCATCGACATCGTCGAGATCGGCAAGCAGCTGCTCATCACCCGCGGCGCGCTGACGACGTTCTCGGTGGCCAACGACGTCGCGAAGTACTTCGCGATCCTGCCGGCCATGTTCGTCGTGGCCTTCCCGGACCTCGACGTCCTCAACATCATGCGGCTCAGCTCGCCCGAGTCCGCGATCGTCAGCGCGATCGTCTTCAACGCGCTGATCATCGTGGCGCTGATCCCGCTCGCCCTGCGCGGCGTCCGCTACCGGCCGTCGTCGGCGGCCGACCTGCTGCGCCGCAACCTGCTGATCTACGGCGTCGGCGGGCTGATCGCGCCGTTCGTCGGCATCAAGCTGCTCGACCTCGTGATCTCCCTGATCCCGGGTCTCTGAGCGACCGAGGAGAGAAGTGATGAAGGACCTCTACGCACTGTTCCGCCAGAGCCTGGCGGGGCTCCGGCTGATGATCGCCGCCACCCTGCTGCTCGGGCTGGCCTATCCCGTCGTCGTCTACGGCTTCGGCCAGGTCGCCGCGCCGTGGCAGGCGGCGGGCTCGCTGGTCACCGCCGACGGCAGCCACACACCAGACCCGGAGAAGGCGGTCGGGCTCGGCGATCATCGGCCAGCTGGTCGACGACCCCGACCTGTTCCAGCCGCGGCCCTCGGCGGCCGGCGACGGCTACGACATGCTCTCGTCGTACGGCTCCAACTACGGGCCCGAGGAGCCGGCCCTCATCAAGGCGATCAAGGAGCGCAGGGCCGAGATCGCCGAGCGCGAGGGCGTCTCCGAGAGCGAGGTGCCGCCGGACGCGGTCACCGCTTCCGGCTCCGGCCTCGACCCCGACATCTCGGTGGCGTACGCCGACCTCCAGGTGCCGCGGGTCGCCGCGGCGAACGGGCTCAGCGAGGCCGACGGTCCGCGACCTGGTCGACGACAACACCTCGGGCCGGACCTGGGGCGTCCTCGGCGAGCCGCACGTCAACGTGCTGATGCTCAACATCGCCGTCCGCGAGGCCGCGGCGGACGCCTGAGCGCCACAATGGGATGACGTGGACCGTCGCCCGACCGACGGGGCGCCTGATCGTCTACCTCGGCTCCGCGCCGGGCGTCGGCAAGACCTACGCCGCGCTCGGCGAGGCGCAGCGGCGGCTGGCCCGCGGCACCGACGTGGTCGTCGGCTTCGTCGAGACCCACGACCGCGAGCAGACCGCCGCCCAGCTCGAGGGGCTCGAGGTCGTGCCCCGCACGATGGTCGACTACCGCGGCGCGACGTTCACCGAGATGGACGTCGACGCGGTGCTGGCCCGCAAGCCGGCGGTGGCGCTTCGTCGACGAGCTGGCGCACACCAACGTCCCCGGCAGCCGGCACGAGAAGCGGGCCCAGGACGTCGAGGAGCTGCTGGCGGCCGGCATCGACGTCATCACCACCGTCAACATCCAGCACCTCGAGTCGCTCAACGACGAGGTCGAGCGGATCACCGGCGTCCGCCAGCAGGAGACCGTCCCGGACGAGGTGGTCCGCACCGCCGACCAGATCCAGCTGGTCGACATGTCCCCCGACGCGCTGCGCCGGCGGATGGCGCACGGCAACATCTACAAGGCCGACAAGGTCGACGCCTCGCTCACGTCGTACTTCCGGGTCGGCAACCTGACCGCGCTCCGCGAGCTGGCGCTGCTCTGGCTGGCCGACCGGGTCGACGACCAGCTCGACGACTACCGGCGCGCGCACCGGATCCAGGAGCCCTGGCCGGCCAAGGAGCGGATCGTCGTCGCGGTCACCGGCGGTCCCGAGAGCGAGACGCTGATCCGGCGCGGCGCCCGGCTGGCCCAGCGGGCGGCCGGCGCCGAGCTGCTGGCGGTGCACGTGATCGCCACCGACGGCCTGCACAGCGCCGACGAGCGCCGGCTCGACCGCGCCCAGGAGCTGGTCGCCTCGGTCGGCGGGCACCTTCCACTCCGTGGTCGGCGAGGACGTCTCGGCCGCGGTGGTCGACTTCGCGGCCGGCACCAACGCCACGATGATCATCGTCGGCGTCTCCCGGCACGGGCGGCTGCGCCGGCTCTTCACCGGTACGACGGGCGACCGGATCGCCTCGCTCGCGGGCTCGATCGACGTCCACCTCGTCACCCACGACCAGGTCGCGCGCCGGGCGCTGCGGCGGCCGCTGCTGTCGCCGCTCTCCCCCGGCCGCCAGGTCGCCGGCTGGGTCGGGCGCGGTGGCGCTGCCGATGCTGCTCACCTGGGTGCTGCACGGCTTCGCCGACACCGACCAGCTCCCGCTGGCGATGCTCACCCTGCTCGCCTCCACCGTCGCGGTCGCCCTGATCGGCGGGCTGCTGCCCGGCGCTGCTGGGCGCGGTGGTCGGGTTCCTCACGCTCAACTACTTCTTCACCCCGCCGGTCGGCACGCTCACGGTCTCCGAGCCGCGGAACCTGCTGGCCCTCGGTGGTGTTCGTGGCCGTGGCGGCCGCGGTCGCCACGGTCGTCGACCGGGCGTCCCGCCGCGCCGCCGACGCCCTGCGCGCCCGCGCCGAGGCGGCGACGATGAGCGGGCTGTCCCGGTCGGTGCTGACCGGCCAGGACACCGCCGAGGCGATCGTCGAGCGGCTCCGCGAGACGTTCGGCCAGGACGCCGTCTCGCTGCTGGAGCAGGGCCCGGCGGGCTGGACCGTGCTGGCGTCGTCCGGCTCCCCTTGCGCGGCCACCCCCGACGAGGGCGACACCCGGGTCCGGGTCGACGACAACCACGTGCTGGCGCTCTGCGGCGAGCCGCTGCGGGCCAGCGACCAGCGGGTGCTCGAGGCGTTCGCGGTGCAGACCGGGCTGGTGCTCGAGTACCGCCGGCTCCGCGAGCGCGACGAGCGGGCCGCGAACCTCGAGCGCGCCGAGGCCACCTCGACCGCGCTGCTCCGGGCCGTCTCGCACGACCTCCGCACGCCGCTGGCCACGATGCGGGCCGCCGTCGACGGGCTGCTCTCGTCCGGGGTCTCCGACGAGGACCGGCGCGAGCTGGTCCGCGCGGTCGACGGCTCCGCCGAGCAGCTCGAGCGGCTCATCGACGACCTGCTCGACCTGTCCCGGCTGCAGAGCGGGCTGATCCACCCGGTGCTGCGCACCCGCAGCCTCGACGAGGTGCTGCCGCTGGCGCTCGCCGGCCACGAGCCGGACGTCGTACGCCTCGAGGTCGAGGAGCCCGCTCCCCTGGTCACCACCGACGCCGGGCTGCTCGAGCGGGTGGTCGCCAACCTGGTCGGCAACGCCGTCCGGCACGCCCCGGGGTCGCCGGTCCGGGTGCTCGCGCACGTGCTGCCGGACACGGTCGAGGTGATCGTGGTCGACCAGGGCCCCGGCATCCCGCCCGAGGACCGGGAGCGGATGTTCGAGCCGTTCCAGCGGCTCGACGACACGGGCTCCGGCGGCCTCGGCCTCGGGCTGGCCGTCGCCCGGGGCCTCACCGAGGCCCTCGGCGGCACCCTGTCGGCCGAGGACACGCCCGGCGGCGGGCTGACCATGGTGCTCTCGCTGCCCCGCGCCCGGACCGCCACCGAAGCCCGGGCGGAGGCCTCGTGAGCCCGGGGTACAAGGTCCTCGTCGTCGACGACGAGCCGGCGCTGGCCCGCGCCCTGGCGATCAACCTCCGCGCGCACGGCTGGGAGGTGGTCACCGCCGCCGACGGGCGGTCCGCCCTGGACGCCGCGGCCACGACCCACCCCGACGTCATCGTGCTGGACCTCGGCCTGCCCGACATGGACGGCACCGAGGTGATCTCCGGGCTGCGCGGCTGGACGTCGGTGCCGATCGTCGTACTCTCCGCGCGCCAGCACGGCGAGGACAAGGTCGAGGCGCTCGACCTCGGCGCCGACGACTACGTCACCAAGCCGTTCGCGATGAACGAGCTGATGGCTCGCCTGCGCGCCGCCGTACGCCGGGCCGCTGCTCCCGAACCGACCGAGACCGAGGTCGTGGCCGGCGACCTGGTCATCGACCTGGCCCGCAAGCGGGTCCGCCGCGAAGGGGCCGAGGTGCGGCTGACCCCGACCGAGTGGGCGTTCCTCGAGCTGCTCGCCCGCAACGTCGGCCGGCTGGTGCCGCGCGAGCAGATCCTGCGGGAGGTCTGGGGCACCGGGCTACCTGCACGAGCACCACTACCTGCGGGTGTACGCCGCCCAGCTGCGCCGCAAGCTCGAGGACGACCCGTCCCGGCCCCGGCACCTGCTGACGACCTCGGGGCTTGGCTACACGCTCGAGCCCTGAGGACGCGTGACGTCGGCGCTGCGGCTCAGTGCCGCTCCTCCAGCCCGACCGCCGTGCGCAGCCGCTCGACCGCGGGCTGCAGCTCGGGGTCCGTCCGCGCCTGCGACTCCATGAGGTCCGAGAGCGCCTCGGCCAGCACGTTCAGCTTCTCCTGGGCTGCCTCCTCCCCACGGCGCGAGGAGTTCTCCAGCAACACCAGGAGCAGCAGCGAGAGGACGCTGGTCACGGTGTGGAGCGCGGCCTGCCAGGACTTGAGGTCCGTGCCACGCCGGGAGGCTCACCAGCCAGACCAGGACGATGGCGAGGCAGACGCCGAAGAAGGGCGCGCTGCTCACGACGTGGTAGGTCGCCTCGACGAACCTCTCGAACGCGCTGCGTTCCTGGACGTCCTCGCGGGTGTGTGCTGCCTCGCTGCGCTCCATCCACGGAGCCTAGAGGGCCGAGCTGGTGTGGGTCAGGCGGCGATGCGGTCGTTGACCGGCGCGGGCTTGGCGACGGCCGGCTCCGACAGCTTGCGCTCCATCCGGCGCATGGCCCGGGCGCGTCGCCACTCGGTGACGAGCGTGCGGAGCACTCGGGTGCCGTCCTGGACGGCGCGGAGGTTGGACTCGCCGAACATCCGCAGCTTCTCGACCGAGGGCACCTCGGTGATCGAGACCTTGGCGCCGGCGAAGCGGCAGTTGATGACGGTCTCGATCTCGAAACCGTCGCCCCACAGCATCTTGCCGTTGGCCGGCGCCGGACCAGTGTGGTCGGGCAGCTCCAGCAGCGGGATCAGGTCGGACCAGAACGCGTTGTAGCCGTAGCAGAGGTCGGAGTAGCGGGTCCGGAAGCCGAGGTTGAAGACCCCGTTGAGGAACTTGTTGCCGAGGTATCGGACCGTGGTGATGTCGGCCGAGCCGCCACCGGAGGCGAACCGCGTCCCCTTGGCGAAGTCCGCGCCGGCCTTGAGCGCCTCCACGAACCGGGTGATCTCGGCCGGATCGGCCGAGCCGTCGGCGTCGAACATGACCACGATGTCGCCGGTCACGCGGGCAAAGCCCGCCGCCAGCGCGTTGCCCTTGCCCTTGCGGCTCTGCAGGACCGTGACGATGTCGGGCAGCACCCGGCGGGCCGCCATCACGGTGCCGTCGACGGAGCCGCCGTCGACGAGGATGACCTCATGGACCTGCGGAAGCTGCGGCAGCACCACTGACAGGTTCAGCGCCTCGTTGAGCGCCGGAACCACGATGCTGATCAGCGGGTCCTTCGTGTTCCGTTCCGGACTTCCGAAGTCGACCGTCATGCGTGTGTAACCCCCATGTCGAAGCCGGCCCCCCACGGTTCGGCTGCGACTTGGAACCTATGCCCTGCAGGGTGTCGCGAGAAAGTGCCACAGCCCAGTAACAAAGACGGCGTCTCCGCAGGTCAGAGTCGGTATTCGGGCCACCGGACGGGGCCGGGACTGTTGGTGATTCGTGTACGGAACCGGCCGCTGTCACCATCCGTTTGGTCATTTCTCGTAGTGCGCCGTCACACCGGCGCACCCCCGATTCGGATGACGCTCGACCTCCTTGAGAGGATCGGCGGCATGGTCGAGCTGAGCCCGCGCGAACGCGCGATCCTCACCTTCGAGCGGGACTGGTGGAAGTACGCCGACGCGAAGGACGCCGCCGCCAGGGCGCGGCTGGGGCTCACGCCCGAGGAGTACTACCGGGCGCTCACCACGATCATCGACCAGCCCGGCGCCCTGGCTCACGACCCGCTGCTGGTCCGCCGGCTGCGCCGCCAGCGGCTCACCCGACAGCGCCGGCGCCAGGCGAGCCGCCTAGGTGTCACCTAGGCGGGATCGCCAGCGAGTCCGGGGTCGATGTAGGCCGGACGGATGGTTCGGGTAGTCCGTTCGGGGCATTCTCGTCTCAGAAGCGCTCCGGGACTTCCCTGCGCGGCGATTTCTCCTCTAACGTTCCACTCGTTGAACCGCTGGTGACCCGAGACTCCAGCGGTTCAACTCATTTCGGACCAATTTCGTAGTCCCTCCGGTCCACCGTCACAGCGGCGTGAGCAGCTCCGCCGGCAGCCACTCCTCGACGACCAGCCAGCCGCCGTTCGCCTCGAGCGGCCGCAGCCGCGCGGCGTACGTCACCCGGCCCTCCCAGCGCCCCGCCACCTGGCGCCACTCGAACAGCAGCCCGGGCCGCTTCACGCCCTCGGCGTCGACGGCGCCGGACACCCAGCAGTGCCGGGCCGGGCAGTCCGGCCCGAGGGGGTCTCTGCCGTCGTGGTGGGAGGCCGGGGGCAGGTCGCCACGCACCCGCTGGGCCAGGGGCACGCCGCTGCCGCGCTTGCCCCAGCCGCCGCCCATGCCACCCGCCATACCGAATGGTGGCACAGATTCGAACAGGTGTTCGATCGACTGCAGCGAGGCGGCTACTCGTCGTCGGTGGACAGCTGCTCGTCGTGGGTGCCGGGGCGCGGCGCCCAGGGCAGCTCCTTGGCGGGGCGTACGACGACCAGCCGGTCGCCGCGGGCGAGCTGGGTGACCACCGGGTCGAAGTAGCGGTAGACCTTCTCGTCGCGGACGACCGCGATCACCTGGTCGGGCAGCTGCTGGGGCTGCTTGCCGACCTCGGTGACCAGCAGGTCGCGTTCGGCCACCTCGAGCCCCTCGCCGTAGGTCAGCAGGTCCTCCATCACCGAGCCGAGGGTCGGCGAGAGCGACGAGACGCCGAGCAGCCGACCGACCGCGTCGGACGAGGTGATCACCGAGTTGGCGCCGGACTGCTTCATCAGCGGCGCGTTCTCGTGCTCACGGGCCGAGGAGACGATGTAGACGTCGGGGTTGAGCTGGCGGACCGTGAGGATCGCCAGCACGTTGGAGTCGTCGCGGTTGGTCGTGATGATCACCTGGTCGGCCTCGCCCACGCCGGCGCGCAGCAGCACCTCGCGACGGGTGGCGTCGCCGTTGACCACCGCGAGTCCGTCGGCGTGCGCGTCCGCCATCGCCGCCTGCCCCGGGTCGACGATCACGACCGACTCGCGGTCCTGCCCGTTGCTGACCAGGGTCTCGACCGCGCTGCGACCCTTGGTGCCGTAGCCGACGACGACGACGTGGTGGCCCATGCGCTTCCTCCAGCGTGAGATCCGGAAAATCTCCCGGCCCTGCGAGGCGAGCACCTCGAGGGTGGTCCCGATCAGCAGCACCAGGAAGGCGATGCGGAGCGGGGTGATGACGAAGGCGTTGATCAAGCGGGCGCCGTCCTTGTACGGCGCGATGTCGCCGTACCCGGTCGTGCTCAGCGTGACCGTCGTGTAGTAGATGGCGTCGACCAGGCTGACCCGGCCGGTGGGGTCGTTGCTGTCGATGTAGGAGGCGCGGTCGAAGTAGACCAGGCAGACGGTGCCGACCAGGATCGCCAGCGCGGCCAGCAGCCGGCGCGACAGCTCCCACCACGGGGACCGGCCCCGCTCGGGCAGCGAGACGTTCCCACGGCCGGCGGCCGCCGGGTCCCATTGCTCGACGCTTGCCTCCGACACGCTGCTCAAGTTAGCGCCGCTAGCGCTCGCCGACGAAGATCTTGTCGAAGGCGGCGTTCACGGCCGCGCCGATCAGTACGGCGATGGCGACGATGTAGAGCCAGAGCAGTACGGCGATCGGTGCGGCCAGCGGCCCGTAGATCGAGCGTGAGTCGGCGGCGGTGATCGTGAGGATCCAGCGCAGCAGGTAGCTGCCGACGATCCACGCGACCAGCGAGAACACCGCGCCGGGGAGGTTGAACCGCCAGCGGGTCCGCACCGGCACCGACACGTGGTAGAGCGTCGCGAGGAAGCAGATGCAGATGACGCCGATCGCCGGCCAGTAGAAGGAGAGCAGGAAGTCGAACCGGCTCGGCAGCGCGTCGTCGACCAGCCGCGGGCCGGCCAGCATCAGCGGGATGGCGGCGACGCCGGTCACCACCGCCAGCACGTAGAGCACGAACGACAGCGCCCGGGTCTTGATGATCCCGCGGTGCCCGCCGAGGCCGTGCATGACGGTGATGGTGTCGATGAAGACGTTGAGGGCCCGGCTCCCCGACCACAGCGCCAGCACGAAGCCGAGCGAGATGATGTCGAACCGGCCGCCCTTCAGGACGTCGTCCAGGGTCGGCTCGATGACCTTGTTGACCGCCCGCTCGGTGAGCAGCCGTCCGGAGAAGTCGATGACCGCGTCCCGCATCTGGTCGACCTGGCCCGGGTCGAACTGGTTGGTGACGTAGCCGATGCCGCCCGCGAGGCCGAAGAGCAGCGGCGGCACCGAGAGGACGGCGAAGAACGCCGCCTCCGCGGCGAGGCCGGTGACCCGGTAGCGCAGGCAGGAGCTGACGGTGGTGACGACCAGCCGCCACAGCGTGTCGAGAGCCCGGCGCCACCAGGTCGCCCGCTGCTCCGATCCCGACGCGGCAGCCCTCTCCTCACTTGGGGGCACGGGCTCCGCCACCATGGGCTCTACCGTAGGGCCATGGGGAGTACCGATCGTGCATCCGTGCGGGCGGCCGCCAACCAGGTGCCGCCGCTCGTCGGCCACAACGTCGTCGCCGCCGACCTCGCGCTGAGCGAGGCCGTCGTGCGCCACGGCTCCGCCGAGGTGCTCGAGGGGCTGCTTCCCTTGGGCGCCGAGGCCGGCACCGCCGAGGCCCGCGAGCAGGGCCGGCTCGCCAACGAGCACCATCCCGAGCTGACGCCGTACGACCGCTACGGCAACCGGATCGACGAGGTCGAGTTCCACCCGGCCTGGCACTGGCTGATGGAGCGCGCGGTCGGCCACGGCCTGGCCGCCACGCCGTGGGAGCGGCAGGCCGACGGCGATCCCGATGCGCACCTGCGGCGTGCGGCCGGGTTCCTGGCCTGGTCGCACACCGAGCCCGGCCACGGCTGCCCGATCTCGATGACCTACGCAGCGATCCCGGCGCTCCGCGTCGACGACGCGCTGGCCAAGGAGTGGACGCCGCTGCTGGCCTCCACGACGTACGACCCCGGCCTCCGGCCGGTCAGCGAGAAGCGCGGCGCGCTGTGCGGCATGGGCATGACCGAGAAGCAGGGCGGCTCCGACGTCCGCGCCAACGTCACCGAGGCGCGGCCGCAGCCGGACGGCAGCTACACCCTGCACGGCCACAAGTGGTTCACCTCCGCCCCGATGAACGACGTCTTCCTGGTGCTCGCGCAGGCGGATGGCGGCGTCACCTGCTTCGTGGTATTCGGATGACGCTCGACCTCTTGAGAGGATCGCGCCATGGTCGAGCTGAGCCCGCGCGAGCGCGAGATCCTCACCTTCGAGCGGGAGTGGTGGAAGTACGCCGACGCGAAGGACGCCGCCGCCAGGGCGCGGCTGGGGCTCACGCCCGAGGAGTACTACCGGGCGCTCACCACGATCATCGACCAGCCCGGCGCCCTGGCTCACGACCCGCTGCTGGTCCGCCGGCTGCGCCGCCAGCGGCTCACCCGCCAGCGCCAGCGCCAGGCCAGCCGCCTAGGTATCACCTAGGCACGGATCGCCGAGGCGAGCACCGGGGTGCGAGTAGGCCGGACGGATGGTTCACGTAGTCCGTTCGGGGCATTCTCGTCCAGAAGCGCTCCGAGACTTCCCTGAGCGGCGATCCCCTCCCCTAACGTTCCACTCGTTGAACCGCTGGTGACCCGAGACTCCAGCGGTTCAACTCATTTCCGGAGCAATTTCGTAGTCCCGCCGGTCCACCGTCACAGCGGCGTGAGCAGCTCCGCCGGCAGCCACTCCTCGACGACCAGCCAGCCGCCGTTCGCCTCGAGCGGCCGCAGCCGCGCGGCGTACGTCACCCGGCCCTCCCAGCGGCCGGCCACCTGGCGCCACTCGAGCAGCAGCCCGGGCCGCTTCACGCCCTCGGCGTCGACGGCGCCGGACACCCAGCAGTGCCGGGCCGGGCAGTCCGGCCCGACGGGTCCTGCCGTCGTGGTGGAGGCCGGGGGCAGGTCGCCGCGCACCCGCTGGGCCAGGGGCACGCCGCTGCCGCGCTTGCCCCAGCCGCCGCCCATGCCGCCCGCCATACCGAATGGTGGCACAGATTCGAACAGGTGTTCGATCGACTGCAGCCAGGCGGCTACTCCTCGTCGGTGGAGAGCTGCTCGTCGTGGGTGCCGGGGCGCGGCGCCCAGGGCAGCTCCTTGGCCGGGCGTACGACGACCAGCCGGTCGCCGCGGGCGAGCTGGGTGACCACCGGGTCGAAGTAGCGGTAGACCTTCTCGTCGCGGACCACCGCGATCACCTGGTCGGGCAGCTGCTGGGGCTGCTTGCCGACCTCGGTGACCAGCAGGTCGCGCTCGGCCACCTCGAGCCCCTCGCCGTAGGTCAGCAGGTCCTCCATCACCGAGCCGAGGGTCGGCGAGAGCGACGAGACGCCGAGCAGCCGGCCGACCGCGTCGGACGAGGTGATCACCGAGTTGGCGCCGGACTGCTTCATCAGCGGCGCGTTCTCGTGCTCGCGGGCCGAGGAGACGATGTAGACGTCGGGGTTGAGCTGGCGGACGGTGAGGATCGCCAGCACGTTGGAGTCGTCGCGGTTGGTCGTGATGATCACCTGGTCGGCCTCGGCCGACGCCGGCGCGGCGCAGCACCTCGCGCCGGGTGGCGTCGCCGGCGACCACGGCCAGCCCGTCGGCGTGCGCGTCCGCCATCGCCGCCTGCCCCGGGTCGACGATCACGACCGACTCGCGGTCCTGTCCGTTGCTGACCAGGGTCTCGACCGCGCTGCGGCCCTTGGTGCCGTAGCCGACGACGACGACGTGGTGGCCCATGCGCTTCCTCCAGCGTGAGATCCGGAACATCTCCCGGCCCTGCGAGGCGAGCACCTCGAGGGTGGTCCCGATCAGCAGCACCAGGAAGGCGATGCGGAGCGGGGTGATGACGAAGGCGTTGATCAGGCGGGCGCCGTCCTTGTACGGCGCGATGTCGCCGTACCCGGTCGTGCTCAGCGTGACCGTCGTGTAGTAGATCGCGTCGACCAGGCTGACCCGGCCGGTCGGGTCGTTGCTGTCGATGTAGGCGGCGCGGTCGAAGTAGACCAGGCAGACGGTGCCGACCAGGATCGCCAGCGCGGCCAGCAGCCGGCGCGACAGCTCCCACCACGGGGACCGGACCCGCTCGGGCAGCGAGATGTTCCCACGGCCGGCGGCCGCCGGGTCCCATTGCTCGATGCTTGCCTCCGACACGCTGCTCAAGTTAGCGCTCGGACGGGTCAGTCCGCGGCGCTAGCGCTCGCCGACGAAGATCTTGTCGAAGGCGGCGTTCACGGCCGCGCCGATCAGGACGGCGATGGCGACGATGTAGAGCCAGAGCAGTACGGCGATCGGTGCGGCCAGCGGCCCGTAGATCGAGCGCGAGTCGGCGGCGGTGACCGTGAGGATCCAGCGCAGCAGGTAGCTGCCGACGATCCACGCGACCAGCGAGAACACCGCGCCGGGGAGGTTGAACCGCCAGCGGGTCCGCACCGGCACCGACACGTGGTAGAGCGTCGCGAGGAAGCAGATGCAGATCACGCCGATCGCCGGCCAGTAGAAGGAGAGCAGGAAGTCGAACCGGCTCGGCAGCGCGTCGTCGACCAGCCGCGGGCCGGCCAGCATCAGCGGGATCGCGGCGACGCCGGTGACCACCGCCAGCACGTAGAGCACGAACGACAGCGCCCGGGTCTTGATGATCCCGCGGTGGCCGCCGAGGCCGTGCATGACGGTGATGGTGTCGATGAAGACGTTGAGGGCCCGGCTCCCCGACCACAGCGCCAGCACGAAGCCGAGCGAGATGATGTCGAACCGGCCGCCCTTCAGGACGTCGTCCAGGGTCGGCTCGATGACCTTGTTGACCGCCCGCTCGGTGAGCAGCCGCCCGGAGAAGTCGATGACGGCGTCCCGCATCTGGTCGACCTGGCCGGGGTCGAACTGGTTGGTGACGTAGCCGATGCCGCCCGCGAGGCCGAAGAGCAGCGGCGGCACCGAGAGGACGGCGAAGAACGCCGCCTCCGCGGCGAGGCCGGTGACCCGGTAGCGCAGGCAGGAGCTGACCGTGGTGACGACCAGCCGCCACAGCGTGTCGAGAGCCCGGCGCCACCAGGTCGCCCGCTGCTCCGATCCCGACGCGGCAGCCCTCTCCTCACTTGGGGGCACGGGCTCCGCCACCATGGGCTCTACCGTAGGGCCATGGGGACGTACCGATCGTGCATCCGTGCGGGCGGCCGCCAACCAGGTGCCGCCGCTCGTCGGCCACAACGTCGTCGCCGCCGACCTCGCGCTGAGCGAGGCCGTCGTGCGCCACGGCTCGGCCGAGGTGCTCGAGGGGCTGCTTGCCTCTGGGCGCCGAGGCCGGCACCGCCGAGGCCCGCGAGCAGGGCCGGCTCGCCAACGAGCACCACCCCGAGCTGACGCCGTACGACCGCTACGGCAACCGGATCGACGAGGTCGAGTTCCACCCGGCCTGGCACTGGCTGATGGAGCGCGCGGTCGGCCACGGGCTGGCCGCGACGCCGTGGGAGCGGCAGGCCGACGGCGATCCCGACGCGCACCTGCGCCGCGCGGCCGGGTTCCTGGCCTGGTCGCACACCGAGCCCGGCCACGGCTGCCCGATCTCGATGACCTACGCCGCGATCCCGGCGCTCCGCGTCGACGACGCGCTGGCCAAGGAGTGGACGCCGCTGCTGGCCTCCACGACGTACGACCCCGGCCTCCGGCCGGTGAGCGAGAAGCGCGGCGCGCTGTGCGGCATGGGCATGACCGAGAAGCAGGGCGGCTCCGACGTCCGCGCCAACGTCACCGAGGCGCGGCCGCAGCCGGACGGCAGCTACACCCTGCACGGCCACAAGTGGTTCACCTCCGCGCCGATGAACGACGTCTTCCTGGTGCTCGCGCAGGCGGCGGGCGGCGTGACCTGCTTCGTGGTGCCGCGGGTGCTGCCGGACGGCACCCGCAACCAGCTCGACGTCGTACGCCTCAAGGACAAGCTCGGCAACCGGTCCAACGCCTCGTCCGAGCTCGAGTTCGACGGCACCGTCGCGCTCCGGCTCGGCGACGAGGGCCGCGGCGTCCGGACCATCATCGAGATGGTCGCCGCCACCCGGCTCGACTGCGTGCTCGGCTCGGCCGGCGCTGATGCGGCGCGCGGTGTCCGAGGCGTCGTGGCACGTGGCCCATCGCTCGGCGTTCGGCTCGCTGCTGGCCGACAAGCCGCTGATGCAGAACGTCGTCGCCGACCTGGCCGTCGAGTCCGAGGCCGCCACGGTCGTGGCGCTGCGGCTCGCCGTCGGCCGTCGACGACCTGGCTCGACACGCCCAGGCCGAGCACGAGGCCGCGCTGCGGCGGATCGCGCTGCCGCTGGCGAAGTTCTGGGTCTGCAAGCGCACGCCCGCGCTCACCGCCGAGGCGCTGGAGTGCCTGGGCGGCAACGGGTACGTCGAGGAGTCGCTGATGCCGCTCCTCTACCGCGAGGCGCCGCTCAACTCGGTCTGGGAGGGGTCGGGCAACGTCAACGCGCTCGACGTGCTGCGCGCGCTGGCCCGCGAGCCCGAGGCCCTGGAGGCCTGGATCACCGAGGTCGGCCTGGCCCGGGGCGGCGACGCCCGCCTCGACGCGGCGATCGACTCGACGCTGGCCCTGCTGGGCGAGCTGATGGGCGACCCCGACGGGCTCGAGGTCGGCGCCCGCCGGCTCGCCGGCCGGATGGCCGCCGTGCTCCAGGGCTCGCTGCTGGTGCGCTTCTCGCCGCCCGAGGTGGCCGACGTCTTCTGCGCCTCGCGCCTCGGCTCGTCGTACGACGGGACGTTCGGCGCGCTCGCCGGCTGGCGACCTGCGCGGGATCGTCGAGCGGACGACTCCGACCGTCTGAAGGCCTTGACGATATAGACAGGTAGCCTTACATTCTTCTGGTGGGGACCCGCGAGGAGCTCGGAGCCGCCGACGTCAGTGACGCGCAGCTGGCGGCGATGGTGGCCGACCTGCTCCACGAGGACACGGTCGAGCTGCTCGACTCGCGGGTCGACCCGGTCGACTACCACCTGCCCGCGATCACCACCGGCGGCCGCTGGTGGGTCAGCGGCCACGCCGCGACGGAGTGCTCGCGGGCGCCGTTCCGGTTCTTCGTCAAGCAGGTGCAGTCGTGGGAGCGCTCGCCGTTCTTCCAGTTCGTGCCCGAGGAGTACCGCGAGATGGCGGTCGGCAGCGTGCCGTGGAAGACCGAGGCGGACGTCTACCGCTCCGACCTCGCTGGCCGGCTGCCCGACGGCCTGACAGCGCCCCGCGCGCTCGGCGTCTTCGACCTCGACGCGACGTCGTCGTCGCATCTGGCTCGAGGAGGTCCCGGCCCGGCCGGCGACGTGGGACCTGCGCGCGGTACGAGCGGGCGGCGTACCTGCTCGGACGGTTCTCCGGCAGCCCGGCCCTGGCGCCGCTGGCCGGCCTGCGCGCACGTCGAGTGGTCGCTGAACACCTACGCGACCGGCCGGCTGGAGGTCCAGGTGGTGCCGATGCTGATGAGCGACGAGATCTGGCAGCACCCGCTCTGCGCGCGCCTTCGACGACGAGCTGCGCGACCGGCTGCGCGCGGCCGCGGCCGACGCGATGGCGCTGGCCGCCGAGGCCGACGCGCTCCCCTGCCTGCTCAGCCACGGGGACGCCTGCCCCAACAACCTGCTGGCCGGCGCGCACGACGACGACCTCGTGATGATCGACTTCGGCTTCTGGGGCGGCGCGCCGGTCGGCTTCGACCTCAGCCAGCTCCTGGTCGGCGACGTCCAGATCGGCAAGCGCGGCGCCGACGACCTGGCCGAGCTCGACGAGGCGATCGTGACGGCGTACGTCGCGGGGCTGCGCGCCGAGGGCTGCGAGATCCCCGAGGAGCAGGTCCGGCGCGGCCACGCGCTGTGCCTGCTGATCATGACCGGGCTGTCGACGGTGCCGTTCGACCTGTTCGAGGGCCCGGTCGACGACGAGACGCACCGGATCGCCGCGGACCGCGCGGAACTGGCCCGCTACGCCCTCGATCTCTCGAGGGCACAGCGGGCCAGCCGGTCGCAGCTGGGTCAGCCACCGGGACCGGCTCCGTGGCGGTGCCTCTCGGACTCGGGCGACTCGAGGCCCTCCTCGTCCGGGTCGAGCATCGTGGTCTCGTCGAACGGGTCGTCGCCGGCGAGCACCCGGTCGAGCTTGGCCGCGGTCCAGGCTGCCGGTCCAGTGGCCGACCAGGACGGTGGCGACCGAGTTGCCGGCGAAGTTGGTCAGCGCCCGGGCCTCGGACATGAACCGGTCGATGCCCGACGATCAGGCCGACGCCGTCGACCAGCTCGGGCCGGTGCGAGCTCAGGCCGCCGGCCAGGGTGGCCATGCCGGCGCCGGTGACGCCCGCGGCGCCCTTCGAGGCGATGACCATGAAGACCAGCAGCGAGATCTGCTCGCCGATCGACAGCGGGTCGCCCAGCGCCTCGGCGATGAACAGCGAGGCCATGGTCAGGTAGATCGCGGTGCCGTCGAGGTTGAACGAGTAGCCGGTCGGGACCACGACGCCCACGGTCGTCTTGTCGACGCCGGCGTGCTCCATCTTGGCGATCAGCCGGGGCAGCGCCGACTCCGAGGACGACGTCGACAGGATCAGCAGGAACTCGCGGGCCGAGGTACCGCAGCAGCTTGAAGCAGGTTGACGCCCGGTGGCCACCTTGAGCAGCGTGCCCGAGGACGACGAACACGAACAGCGACGCAGGTGATGTAGAAGGCGACCATCAGGATGGCCAGGCTCTTCAGCGCGTCGACGCCGGTCTCGCCGACCACGGCGGCCATCGCGCCGAACGCGCCGATCGGCGCCGCCCACATGATCATCGCCAGCACCCGGAACACGAGCCGCTGGATGTGCGCCGACGCCGCGCAGGACCGGCTTGCCGGCCGCGCCCATCGCCTGCAGCGCGAAGCCGACGAGCAGCGCGACCAGCAGGGTCTGCAGCACCTCGCCGCTGGTCAGCGCGGAGAGCATCGAGTCGGGGATGATCCCGAGCAGGAACTCGGTGGTGCTGCCGTGGCCCGCCGCGGCCTGCTCCTGGCCGGCGCTCGCGGCGGCGTCGTCGAGGTGCAGCCCGTCGCCGGGCTTGATGAGGTTGCCGACGACGAGGCCGATGGCGAGCGCGACCGTCGACATGGTGAGGAAGTAGCCGAGCGCGAGGCCGCCGACCTTGCCGACCCGGGCGGCGCTGGCGCACCGAGCCGACGCCGAGCACGATCGTGCAGAAGATGACCGGCTGGATCATCATCTTGATCAGCGCGACGAAGCCGGTGCCGAGCGGCTTGAGCTCCACGGCGAAGTCGGGCGCCACGAGCCCGACGAGCGATGCCGAGGCGCGACCGCGACGATCACCGCGATGTAGAGGTAGTGGGTCCGGTTCTCGCGGTGCGGCTGCCGCGGTGCCGGTGTGGCTGGTGATCATGCTGCCTCCTGGGCCGAGTGCGCCGGTCCACCCGGCGATCGCGCCCACTCTCGGTACGCCGATGTGACCGCGGTCACTGTTGTGGTCGTTGAGTTCGCGAGACGCGGTGTCACAATCCGCACGTGGCGTGCGTCGACGCGCTCGGCCGAACCTGCTCGGTGGCCCGGCAGGTGCTGCTGCTCCAGGTCCTGGTCGTGCTCGTGCTGGTGGTCGTCGTCGGTCGCGCTGGCGACGTACGACGCCCGCCGCGACGCCCGCGACCACGCCACCGACCGCGCGGTGTCCGTGGCGCGGGCGGTCGCCGACTCCCCCACGGTCACCGCGGCGCTCGGCGACGCCCGACCCGAGCGCGACCATCCAGCCGTTCGCCGAGCGAGGTCCGCGCGCGACACCGACGTCGACTTCGTGGTCGTGATGGCGACTGGACCGGACCCGCTACACCCACCCCGACCCGGAGCAAATCGGCAAGACGTTCATCGGCGACCTCGGCGGCGCCCCCGAGGGCCAGCGTCTTCACCCAGGAGTACACCGGCACGCTCGGCCCGTCGATGCGCGCCGTGGTGCCCGGTCTTCGCGACGGACGGCAGCGACCGGGTGGTCGCGCTGGTCTCGGTCGGCATCACCATCGCCTCGATCGACCGGCAGCTGCGCCACGACCTGGTGCTGATCGGCGATCGCGGCGCTGCTGGTGCTCGGCGGTCGGGCTGGCCGGCACCTGGCTGGTCAGCCGCCGGCTGCGGCGGCAGACCCACGGGCTGGGCGCGGCGCGAGATCACCCGGATGTACGAGTACTACACGGCGGTGCTGCAGCGCGGTCCGCGAGGGGCTGCTGCTGCTCGACACCGACGGCCGGGTGCAGCTGGTCAACGACGAGGCGCGCCGGCTGCTCGACCTGCCCGACGACGTGGTCGGCCGGCCGCTCGCCGACCTCGGCCTGGCGCCCGGCGCTGGTCGCGGCGGCGCTCGGCCGGACCGCCGAGGCCGACGACATCTACCTGGCCGGCGACCGGGTGCTGGTGGTCAGCTCCTCCCCCGCCACCTGGCAGGGCGCGGACGTCGGCGCCGTGGTCACCCTGCGCGACCACACCGAGCTGCGCGCGGTCACCGGCGAGCTCGACGTGGTCCGCGGCCTCAGCGAGTCGCTGCGCGCCCAGAACCACGAGGCGGCCAACCGGCTGCACACGGTGGTGTCGCTCATCGAGCTGGGCCGGGTCGAGGAGGCCGTCGACTTCGCCACCGAGGAGCTCCAGGTCGCCCAGCTGCTCACCGACCAGGTCGTCGGCGCGGTCGGCGACCCGGTGGTCGCGGCGCTGCTGCTCGGCAAGACCGCCGAGGCCGCCGAGCGCGGCATCGAGCTCGCGGATCGAGGGCGACCCTGCCCGACGAGCGACGTACCGGCCGCGCGACCTGGTCACCGTGCTCGGCAACCTGGTCGACAACGCCTTCGACGCGCGTCGGCCCGCCGCCGCCGACGTACGCCGGGTCCGGGTCGCGCTCGGCGGCGACCGCGGCCGCGGTCGTCGTCTCGGTCGAGCGACAGCGGCCCGGGCCTCGACGACGACGCGGTCGCCCACGCGCTCGAGCGGGGCTGGACCACCAAGGCGGCCGGAGCGGCCGGCCGCGGCGTCGGGCTGGCCCTGGTCGCCCAGGTCGCCCGCCGGCACGGCGGCGACGTCGAGATCGGCCGCTCCGAGCTCGGGCGGCGCCGGTTCACGGTGACGCTGCGGCCGGTGGCGGCGCGACCGGTGAGGCGCGCCGATGACCGTGCGGGTGCTCGTCGTCGAGGACGAGGCGATCGCGGCCGAGGCGCACGCGGCGTACGTCGGCCGGGTGCCCGGCTTCGAGGTGGCCGGCATCGCCCGCTCGGCCGCACGACGCGGCCCGGTTCCTGGCCGCGCGACCCGCGACGTCGACCTGGTCCTGCTCGACATGCACCTGCCCGACGGCCACGGCCTCGGGCTGCTGCAGCGGCTGCGCGCGGCCGGCCACCGCTGCGACGTGATCGCGGTGACCTCGGCCCGCGACGCCGACGTGGTCCGCAACGCCGTCGCGCAGGGCGTCGTGCTCTACCTGCTCAAGCCGTTCACGTTCGCGACGTTCCGCGCCAAGCTCGAGCAGTACGCCGCCTACCGCGCCTCGCTGGCTGACCATCGGCGGCCGAGCGAGCTCGCCCAGGAGGACGTCGACGCGCTGCTCGGCTCGCTGCGCGCCGCCGGCCACCGCGCCTGCCCAAGGGGATGAGCGCCGAGACCCTGCGCGAGGTGACCGCCGCGCTGCGCGACGCCGACGCCGGCCTGTCCGCGACCGAGGTCGCGGACGGGTCGGCGCCTCCCGGGTCACCGCCCGGCGCTACCTCGAGCACCTCGCCGACACCGGCCGGGTCGAGCGGCAGCCGCGCTACGGCGGCAGCGGCCGGCCCGAGGTGGAGTACCGCTGGAAGGGGTGACCGCCGTACGCCGGGATAGTCCGTGACGAAATGGCTGGCCGCAAACGTTTGCCCACAACCAAAGCGTCACGGACTATCGCAGCGAGCGGTCAGCCGAGGTCGAGGCCCGGGTAGAGCGGGTGCTTGTCGAGCATCTCGGCGGAGGCGTCCTTGACCTTGTCGGCGACGCCCTCGGCCAGGGCGTACGACGCCTTGGAGGGCTTGCCGTCCTTGGTGGTGCCGGGCTGGGTGTTCTGCAGGACGTGCACGATCAGCTCGGCGACCGTGTCGAACTCGTCGTGGCCGAAGCCGCGGGTGGTGAGCGCCGGGGTGCCGAGCCGGATGCCGGAGGTGTACCAGGCGCCGTTGGGGTCGGACGGGACCGAGTTGCGGTTGGTGACCACGCCGGCGTCGAGCAGCGCGGACTCGGCCTGGCGGCCGGTGAGGCCGAACGACGACACGTCGAGCAGCACGATGTGGTTGTCGGTGCCGCCGGTGACGAGGTTGGCGCCGCGGGTCAGGAAGCCCTCGGCCAGCGACTTGGCGTTGTCGGCGATGTCCTGGGCGTAGGTCGCGGAAGGAGTCCTGCCGGGCCTCGGCGAGCGCGACCGCCTTGGCGGCCATGATGTGCGAGAGCGGGCCGCCGAGGACCATCGGGCAGCCGCGGTCGACCGACGGCGGCGTACTCCTCGGTGCGCCAGCACCAGGCCACCGCGCGGGCCGCGCAGCGACTTGTGGGTCGTGGTCGTGGTGATGTGGGCGTGCGGCACCGGGTCCTCGTCGCCGGTGAAGACCTTGCCGGCGACCAGGCCGGCGAAGTGCGCCATGTCGACCATCAGCGTCGCGCCGACCTCGTCGGCGATCTCGCGCATCTTGGCGAAGTTCACCCGGCGCGGGTACGCCGAGTAGCCGGCCACCAGCACCAGCGGCTTGAACTCGCGGGCCTTGGCCGCGACCTTGTCGTAGTCGAGCAGCCCGGTCTCCGGGTCGGTGCCGTACTGCTGCTGGTGGAACATCTTGCCGCTGATGTTGGGCCGGAAGCCGTGGGTCAGGTGGCCGCCGGCGTCGAGGCTCATGCCGAGCAGCCGCTGGTTGCCGAGCTCGTGGCGCAGCTTCTCCCAGTCCTCGTCGGTGAGGTCGTTGACGTTCTTGGCGCCGGACTTCTCCAGCCACGGCCCCTCGACCCGGTGGGCCAGGATCGACCAGAAGGCGACCAGGTTGGCGTCGATGCCGGAGTGCGGCTGGGCGTAGGCGTACGGCGCGCCGAACAGCTCGCGGGCGTGCTCGGCGGCGATCGCCTCGACGGTGTCGACGTTCTGGCAGCCGGCGTAGAAGCGGTGGCCGATCGTGCCCTCGGCGTACTTGTCGCTGAACCAGGTGCCCATCGTCAGCAGCACCGCCGGCGAGGCGTAGTTCTCGCTCGCGATCAGCTTGAGCGAGCCGCGCTGGTCGGCCAGCTCCTGGCGGGTCGCCTCGGCGATCCGCGGCTCGACCGAGGCGATCACCTCGAGGGCCTGCTGGTAGGCGGAGCTGGTCAGAGCGTCGATGGCCAGGCGCACTGAGCGCGGTCAGGCGCTAGTCGAGCATGGTCGACGAGCGCGTCACGCGGCCGCAGCCGTGGCGGCGGTCACGCCGCGTCCGCGACGGCCACGTCGTCTCACATCATGGACACGCGTCTCACATCACGAGATTCGCGTTTGTGGACAGCCGTGTCCGACGGCTGAGACTGCTTGACATGGTCTCCGCTGCAACGCACGCGCACCTCGTGGTACGTCGCCACGTGGACTTCGGGCGCACGCGCAGCATGATCTGTCGGGCTCGCTGACCCAGCCAGCCAGCCCCGCCGCAGCGCGCCCGTCAGCGCCGACGAGCGCAGCGCGCGGCCTCTCCAGCCGAAGGACCATCTCCGATGCCCGACCTGCGCTTCAGGCCAAGAAGGCCAAGCACACCGAGATCCCGCGCCCCAAGCGCGGTGAGGGTCAGTGGGCGCTCGGCTACACCGAGCCGCTGAACAAGAACGAGCAGTCCAAGAAGGACGACGACCCGCTCAACGTCCGCGACCGGATCCTGCACATCTACTCCAAGCGCGGCTTCGCACTCGATCGACCCGGCCGACCTGCGCGGCCGGTTCCGGTGGATGGGGCTCTACACCCAGCGCGCGCCCGGGCTTCGACGGCGGCAAGACCGCGATGCTCGAGGAGGAGGAGCTCGACGACGAGTTCTTCATGATGCGGGTCCGCTCCGACGGCCAGCTGCTGCCCGCCGCGACGGTGCGGGCGCTCGGCGAGATCGGCCAGGACTTCGCCCGGGACACCGCCGACGTCACCGACCGGGAGAACATCCAGTTCCACTGGATCCGGATCGAGGACGTCCCGGCGATCTGGGAGCAGGCTCGACGCCGCCGGCCTGGACAGCACCGAGGCCTGCGGCGACTCGCCGCGGCCGTTCCTCGGCTCCCCCGTCGCCGGCGTCGCCAAGGACGAGATCATCGACGGCTCCGAGGCGCTGGCCGAGATCAAGCGGCGGGCGATCGGCAACCCGGACCTTCTCCAACCTCCCGCGCAAGTACAAGACCGCGCTCACCGGCCACCCGAGCCACGACGTCTCGCCGGAGACCAACGACATCGCGTTCGTCGGCACCGTGCACCCGTGCACGGCCCCGGCTTCGACGTGTGGGTCGGCGGCGGCCTGTCGACCAACCCGATGCTGGCCCAGAAGCTCGGCGTCTGGGTCCCGCTCGACGGACGTGCCCGACGTCTGGGAGGGCGTCACCTCGATCTTCCGCGACTACGGCTACCGCCGGCTGCGCTCGCGGGCCCGGCTGAAGTTCCTGGTCGCCGACTGGGGCGTGGAGAAGTTCCGCGAGGTGCTCGAGAAGGAGTACCTCGGCCGCGAGCTGGTCAGCTGCGACTCGCCGCCCTGCCCCACCGGCCACCGCGACCACGTCGGCGTGCACGAGCAGAAGGACGGGAACTTCTACTCGGCATCGCGCCCGACCGGGGCCGGATGTCGGGGACCCTCCTGGCCGAGCTCGCCGACCTGATGGACCAGTACGCCGTCGCAGGCGCCCGGCTCACGCCGTACCAGAAGATCGTGCTGATCGGCGTCGACCCCGGAACGGTCGAGCCGCTGGTCACCGCGCTGGACGAGATCGGCCTGCCGGCCCGCCCGTCGAACTGGCGGCGGAACACGATGGCCTGCACCGGCATCGAGTTCTGCAAGCTCGCGATCGTCGAGACCAAGGAGCGGGCCCGGACCTGGTCGCCGAGCTGGAGAAGCGGTTCCCGGACCTCGACACCCCGATCACGGTCAACGTCAACGGCTGCCCAAACGCCTGCGCGCGCACCCAGGCCGACATCGGCCTGAAGGGCGAGCTCGTATGCACGAGGGCGAGCAGGTCGAGGGCTTCCAGGTGCACCTGGGAGGTGCGCACGGGCTGCAGGCCAACTTCGGCCGCAAGCTGC
>CAVTHU010000004.1:0-17919 GCA_963734355.1 uncultured Actinomycetota bacterium | reverse complement strand
ACGGCGTGCACGAAGAAGGCGGCCGGCACCGCCAGCACGGCGAACGGCACCTGCACCACGAAGATGGCCTGCCACGAGAACGCCTCAGTGAGCAGCCCGCCCGCGACGGGTCCCGTGGCCGTGCCGATCACTCCTGCCGTGACCCAGGTCGCGACGCCGCGACGTTCGCCGTACTCCGCGACCAGGAGCTCCAGGCACCCGACCAGCGCCAGCGCCCCTCCGAGCGCCTGTACGCACCGGGCCGCGATCAGCGCCTCAATCGTCGGCGCCAACGCGCACCACGCCGAGGAGGCGGCGAACACGGCTATGCCGATGGCACTGATGATCTGCGGGCGCGCCCGGGTGGCGCTCAGGGCCGTTGGCACGGCGCACAGCCCGAGCACGAGATTGACGAGATCAACACCCAGGCGACCTGCCCGACGGTGGTGTCCAGGTGCCGGAGGATGTCGGGCAGTGCGAGCGTCACCACCGCGGAGTCCGCGAGGACCAGTGCCACTGTCACCGCGAGCAGAGGACCCACGGCGCGACGCACCGGGACATCCTCGCAGCGAGACCTACCAGGCGTCAGCGCTGGCCCGAACCGCGTCGAGAGGCGGAAACGCCTGACACAGTGAACCGGTGCTGAACCAAGTGGCCGACGCGTCTGGGTCCGGCAGAGCGAGTGGGTCTGGAGCAATGCCATCGCCGTGCGCGTGGATGGTGCGTTGCGGGTGTCGGGGTAGGTCACCCCGGAGGCTGTCCTGGTGCCGCTACGCGGGCGGGTCATTCAGATGGACAAATATTCGTGCCAAGAATGTCGAAGTCCGCGCGCGCCGCTCGTCACCCTTGTGCCAAGACCATCGCTGAAAGGAATCGCCGTGCCCAAGTACGTCGTCATGTTTCCCGCCGACAACGAGACGGAACGCGAGGCCGGCAGTGAGGCCGACCATCAAGCCACGTTCGACATCGACTACGAGTTCGGGCAACTCCTCGCCGCACGTGGTGGCGTCGTGACCGGTGGCGCTGGGCTGGCTCACAGCAGGCAGGCCCGGACGATCAAGCGCGGACCTCAGTCGCGACCGCTGGTCACAGAGGGACCCTTCGCGGAGACTGTGGAGCAGCTGTCTGGCTTCTTCACCGTCACCTGCGACGACTACGACACGCTTGTTGAGGCCGCGGAGGTGCTGGTCCGAGCTCACCCCGTCGTGGAGATCCGCCCCGTCAAGGAGTTCTGACGTCCGGAGTCCACTCAGGTTCTCCGGTGGAAGGCGATCTTGCCGGTTGGCTGTCTGGTCATTTCGTAGCGGGTGTCGTGGGCTCGGCGGTGGTGCCAGGGGCAGATCATGATCTGGTCCCGGTTGGTCTCGCCGCCGTCGGCCCAGCGGGTGGGGTGGTGGAGCTGGCACCTGCCGGGTGGGGCGTCGCAGCCTTCGGCTTCGCAGCCGCCGACCTCGAGGGTCTTGAGGATGCGTTGGGTGGCGTTGCCGAACCGGTTCTTGCGGCCCAGGTCGAGGACCTGGGACTTGCTGCCGAGGACGGCGGGGATGATCGCGGCGTCGGCAGCGAGCCGCCGGGCCTGTCCGGGGGAGATCCGCTCGCCGGTGTCGAGGTGGGCGGCTTTGAGGCCGCCCATCAACGTGTCGAGGGACATGGTGATGATGACGGTGGCGTTGAGGCCGCCGGCCTTGGGAAGGCTGCTTGGTGGGGTAGCGCGCGATGTATTCGCAGAACGCCAGCCCTAGCCGTTCGGGGGTGGGGCGCCGTTCGCCGAGCGCGCCGGTGCTGGCCCGGTGCCTGGGGGCGGCGATCGCGTGCAGGGCCTTCTTGAGCGCGGCGCCCTCGAAGGTGGCGAGGGTGAATCTTCCGTGGACCTTGCCGTGGCCGTCGTCGTAGATCAGCAGCCGGGTGGCGGCCTGGGCGTCGCGTTCCTCTCGTTCGAGCAACTTGGCTTCGTGGGCGTCGGCGGCGCCCGGGTCGATGACCTCGAGGATCCGGCGGCCGAGGACCTTCAGGGGCTTGGCGTCGAAGTGTTCGGCTTGTTCGAGCAGGTGCCGCTCGGCGTGGGCCACAAGGTCCGGGTCGAGGTCGCCGGGGAGATCCGCGATCGCTTTGAGGATGACCCCGGCCTGCTCGACGTGGAGCCGGCCCTCGGCCAGCGCCTGGCGAGTGTGGTCGCGGATCTCGAGCCCATCGGCGAGCCGCATGACCCGGTGTGCCTGCACGCGGGTGGTGCGGGTGGCGACCGCGTGCCAGTTGGCGGTGGAGGAGGAGCCAGAGTTGCCGGCGATGTCGGTGCGCTTGGCGTGCGAGAGCAGTCGCGCCTTCACCTCGGCCAGCTGCGCCTCGGCGCACAGCACCTCGTCGATGGCGGCGGTGGTCTCCGTCGCGTCCATCGACCACACCGGGATCCCCGCGACCTCGCTGAGCCGATCGCGGACACCGGCGACCACCCGGGAGACCGGGTGCGGCTGGTGGGCGATCGCTGTCATGGGACCACTCAACCATCGGCCACCGACAGTCGGCGGAGGACGGAATGCCCTTGTGGACAAGGGTTTCCGGCGCCCTGGCTGTGGACGGAAAGTGGCTTCCGGCCTGGGGTTGCGGGGGTTTCGAGACGGTCGCTGCGCGACCTCCTCAACCACCGCGGAGGTGCAGCCACAACATTCGGCTCTCGGGTTGCCGCGCCCCACCCACGCACCGTCCGAAGGCACCGACCCTTGCCGTGCCCGAGCGAGCGGCTCTAGCGTGCACTCAACGCTGGTGGTCCACATTTCGGGAGGGAACCCATGCGCACCCTGCTCGCCGCACCCCTGGCGGCCGTCCTCGTCCTCGGTGTCTCGGCGCCGGTAGCCGCCGGCCAGCACGGCCAGCACGGCCAGCACGGCCAGCACGGCCAGCACGGCACCAGCCATGGCCACGGCCACTCCGGGGACGGAGGCTATGCCCGGCACGCGCCGCGGCCCGGGGTGACCGACCAGGACTTCTACTTCGTCATGGGCGACCGGTTCGCGAACGGCGACCCGGCCAACGACACCGGCGGCCTGGGTGCCGACCCGCTGGTCAGCGGTTTCGACGCCACAAAGAAGGGCTTCTACAACGGAGGTGACCTCGACGGGCTGCGGTCGAAGCTGGACTACGTCCAGGGGCTCGGCACCGACGCGATCTGGCTGACGCCGATCTTCAAGAACAAGGCGGTCCAGCTCGAGGACGGGCCGTCGGCGGGCTACCACGGCTACTGGATCACCGACTTCACCCAGGTCGACCCGCACCTCGGTACCAACCAGGACCTCGCCGAGCTCGTGGATGCCGCGCATGACCGCGGGATGAAGGTCTACTTCGACATCATCACCAACCACACCGCGGACGTGATCGGCTACAGGGAGGGCGCCCGGCGGCCGTACATCTCCAAGGACGTCGTCCCGTACCGCGACGCCGCCGGGCAGCCGTTCGACGACCGGGACTACGCCGGGACGAGCTCCTTCCCGGCGCTCGACCCCGCGACGTCGTTCCCCTACCACCCGGTGCTCGACCCCGCCGAGGAGAACCTCAAGTCGCCAGCCTGGCTCAACGACCTCACGATGTACCACAACCGCGGCGACACGACGTTCGTCGGTGAGAACAGCCAGTACGGCGACTTCTTCGGCCTCGACGACCTGTTCACCGAGCGTCCCGAGGTGGTCGACGGGATGATCGACATCTACCAGACGTGGGTCGAGGACTTCGACATCGACGGCTTCCGGATCGACACCATGAAGCACGTCAACGACGAGTTCTGGCAGAAGTTCGGGCCGTCGATGCAGGCGATCGCCGCCGCCGACGGCAACCCGGACTTCTTCATGTTCGGTGAGGTCGCACTCGACGGCAGCGGCGCGGCCGCGAAGAGCTTCACCTCGCACTACACCACCCACGACAAGATGCAGGCGATCCTCGACTTCCCGTTCCAGGATGCCGCGCGCGGGTTCGCCTCGAAGGGACTCGGGAACACCCAGCTCGCGCAGTTCTTCGCCAACGACGACTGGTACACCGACGCCGACTCGAACGCGTACTCGCTGCCGACCTTCCTCGGCAACCACGACATGGGCCGGATCGGACGCTTCGTCCAGGCCGACAACGCCGGAGCCGCGGACGCCGAGCTGCTCGCGCGGGACCGGCTGGCTCACGAGCTCATGTACTTCTCCCGCGGCAACCCGGTCGTCTACTACGGCGACGAGCAGGGCTTCACCGGTGCCGGCGGCGACCAGGACGCCCGGCAGACGATGTTCGCCAGCCGGGTGCCCGAGTACCTCGACGACGACCTCCTCGGCACCGACCGGACCCATGCCCAGGACAACTTCGTCACCGACGCCCCGCTGTACCAGAGCATCAGCCGGCTGGCCGCCGTGACCGATGCACACCCGGCGCTGCGCAACGGCGCCGAGCAGGTGCGGTTCGCCTCCACCGGGCAGGGTGTCTTCGCGATGTCGCGAATCGACCGGAAGCACCAGAAGGAGTACGTCGTCGCGCTCAACAACAGCGAGTCGACCGCCTCCGCCCAGGTGCCGACCTTCATCCGCAAGGGCACCTTCCGCAAGGTGTACGGCGCCGGCCCCGCTCAGCTCGCGACCGGAAGCCACGGGACCCTGCCCGTCACCCTCGGTGGGCTGTCGACCTCGGTCTACGTGTCCAAGGGCCGCATCCCGCGGTCCAGCCACGCTCCGAAGATCAGCCTGGACACGCCGGTGCCGGCGATCGAGTCGCGCGGCCGGATGCACGTCACGGCCGACGTCAAGGGCGACTCGTTCTACGAGGTCACCTTCCAGCGCAGGCTGGGTCACGGTGGCTGGCAGACCATCGGTATCGACGACTCCGCGCCGTACCAGGTCTACGACGACGTCTCGTCGCTCAGGTCCGGCTCCAAGGTGTCCTACCGCGCGGCGGTGCTGGACAACGCCGGCCACACCAGAGGCACCGCTGCCCGCGAGGCCACGGTGCCCGCACCACAGATCACGATCGAGGCGCCGCTCGAGGGGCGCAACGTGCGCGGCGTCGTCGAGGTGCGCGCGGTCGCCGACCCCGAGCGCGCGACCCACGTGGTGCGCTTCGAGCGCAGCGTGGCCGGCGGCGCGTGGACGCCGATCGGCACCGACTCGACGTCCCCGGTCTACACGGTGTTCGACGACCTCACCCCGTTGGCGCTGGCTGCCGGAACTGCGGTGCAGTACCGGGCCATTCTCGCCGAGCCCGATGGGACCACGGTCACCAGCGCCGTGCGCTCGGTACGGTTCGCCGGGCCCCCAGCGACGATGGCGCGGCTGCACTACTTCCGGCCGGCCGGCGACTACGGCGACTGGGGCCTGCACCTGTGGGGTGACGCGGTTGACCCGGCGGTGCTCGCGCAGATCGCTTGGGACCACCCGTGGCCACTGACCCGCATCACCGGAGGCTGGGCCGAGTACGACATCCCGTTGGTCGACGACACCAAGGCGGTGAACTTCATCATGCACCTGCCGAGCGGCGACACCGTGCCGACCACCCGCGAGCCGGGCGGTGACCGGTCGTTCGTGCCGCTGGACAGCGTGGACGTGTGGATCAAGCAGGGCGACCCGACGGTCTACACCAGCCAGCCACCGACGGGCTGAGGTCGACGACTGCCAGGTCACCCACGTGAGGTCGGTGGCGCCGGCGCCCCGAGGAGGGCCAGGTCTGCCTCGACCATCCGGCGTACGACGTCCTCGAAGCCGACGGTCGGCGCCCAGCCCAGATCGGTCCTGATCCGGGTCGGGTCGCCGGTCAGGGCCTGGGCGTCGACGGGACGGAACAGCGCCGGGTCGACGTCGACGTACGACGCCCAGTCGTCGATGCCGACGCAGCGGAACGCGACGGCGACGAACTCCTCCACCGAGTGGCTCTCGCCCGTGGCCACCACGTAGTCGCGGGGGACGTCGGCGCGGGCGGCGCGCACCATCGCGTCGACGAAGTCCGAGGCCCAGCCCCAGTCGCGCACCGCGGCGAGGTTGCCGAGGGTGAGCCGGGAGGCGCTGCCGGCGGAGATCGCGGCCACGCCGGCGGTGATCTTGCGGGTCACGAACTGCTCGGGCCGGCGCGGTGACTCGTGGTTGTAGAGGACCAGGCTGACCGCGTGCAGACCCTGGTGTCGGTAGACGTCGACCATCAGGTGGGCGAAGGCCTTCGCGGCGCCGTACGGGTTCACCGGGCGGACCGGGGTCTCCTCGTCCTGAGGGGACCGGTCGGGGAGGCCGAAGATCTCCGCGCTGGACGCCTGCACGAACCGCACCGGGCGGTCCGCGCGCTCCTGCAGCCGGCGGGCCGACTCGAGCAGCCCGACGGCGGCCAGGCCGTTGACGCGGGCGGTGAGCTCGGGCTCGTCCCAGGAGCGCGCGACCGAGCTGACCGCCGCCAGGTTGTAGATCTCGTCGGGCGCGACCTCGAGGACGACGGCGCGGGTGCCTTCGACGTCAGCGACGTCACCGACGTGGGTGCGTACGCCGTCGACCGGCGCCTCGTCCGGCAGCGACACCGCGTGCACGTCGACGCCGTCCGCGAGCAGGCGCTCGGCGAGGTAGCTGCCGTCCTGGCCGCTGACACCGGTGATCAGGGCACGCGGCATGCAGGTCAGTCTGTCCGATGCCGTGCGCGGGTGCGGCTCAGTAGCCGCGCGGGCATGGAGGTGGCCCCCAAGCATCTGCTTGGTAGCCGGTCTGGACCAGTGGCTGCACAGGCCTGTGCACTCGTTTGCGCTGGCCGTCCACAGCAAGATTTGCGGCGTTACCGGGGAGAGGCGCGTTCGTTACTCGCCCGTGTTTCCGGTTATCGCGAGATTTGGCCCCGCGGGGCGCATCATTTCGATGTGACCACTGCGCTCGCGATCGGCCTCGCCCTCACGGCGTGGCTGGTGGTGCCGTTCCCGCTGGCCGTACTGGTCGGTCGCTGGATGCGCGCGGGCGGGGTCGTCGTGCCGGACGTGGCGGCACCCATCGCGCCGATCTGACGGGCGCGCGCGCCGCACCTACGCTGGCCTCATGAAGGTGTTGGTCACCGGCGGCGCCGGCTACATCGGCTCGATCACGGCCAAGGCGCTCGAGCAGGCCGGTCACGTCCCGGTGATCATGGACTCGCTGCTGACCGGGCCACAGGCCTTCGTCCGCGACCGGATCTTCTACGAGGGCGACATCGCCGACCGGGCCCTGGTCTCCAGGATCGTCGCGGAGCACCCTGACCTCGACGCGACCATCCACATGGCAGCCCGGATCGTCGTTCCCGAGTCGGTCGCGCAGCCCTACCAGTACTACCGCGACAACGTCGCGAAGTCCCTGGAGCTCTTCGACCAGCTCGAGCAGCTCGGCAAGCCGCGGGTGCTGTTCTCCAGCTCGGCCAGCCTGTACGCCGTCAAGCCGGACTTCGAGGTGACCGAGGCGGACCCGCTCGCGCCCGGCTCGCCGTACGCCCGGACCAAGCGGATGATGGAGCAGGTCCTCGAGGACATGGCGGCCGCCACGGAGCTGCGGGCGATCATCCTGCGCTACTTCAACCCGATCGGCTCCGACCCCGACCTCGAGTCGGGCATCTACGCCAAGGAGCCGAGCCACGTGCTCGGCCAGCTCGTGATGGCGGCTCGCGGGCAGAAGGACGCCTTCACGATCACGGGGACCGACAACCCGACCCGCGACGGCACCGGCATCCGCGACTACGTCCACGTCTGGGACCTGGCCCGCGCCCACGTGCGGGCGATCGAGAAGTTCGACGAGGTGCTCGCCGCTGCGGGCGAACCCAGCGTCGTCATCAACATCGGCACCGGGTCCGGGGTGACGGTCCGCGAGCTGATCGTGGCCTTCGAGGCGGTCTTCGGGAGCAAGGTCCCCACCCGGGAGGCGCCGTCGCGGCCCGGCGACGTGCCAGGTGCGTTCGCCAACGTCGACCGCGCCCACGAGCTGCTCGGCTGGCACCACGAGCTCTCGCTCGAGGAGGCGATCGCCTCGGCACTGGCCTGGGGCGAGAAGCGCCAGGAGATCCTGGGCTACGAGTGAACTGTCTCCTCGGTGGTCTGCTCGCGGCGGTGCTGTCCTTCGGGTCGGCGCCGGCGTGCCGGGGCTTCGAGACGGGCGCAGAGCGCCCTCCTCAACCACTCGTGTCTGCGGCCGGTGCGTTGGCCGGGAAGGTGATCGTGCTCGACGCCGGCCATCAGCTCGGCAACCACAACTTCCCCGAGGAGATCAACCGGCTGGTGCCGGCCGGTGGGTTCAGCAAACCCTGCAACACCACGGGCACGTCGACCAACGGCGGCTACGCCGAGGCGACGTTCGCCTGGAACGTCACGATGAAGCTGAAGGCGAAGCTCGAGAAGTCCGGAGCCACCGTGGTGCTGACCCGCACCTCCAACCGGGAGGACCGGTGGGGGCCCTGCGTCGACTACCGCGGTCGGGCCGGCAACACTCTGCGATCGGGTGGGAACGCCGACCTGAAGATCAGCATCCACGGCGACGGGTCCCTGGCCTCGGGTGCGCATGGCTTCCACGTCATCTACCCGCCCGACCGCGCACCGTGGACCGACGACATCTTCAAGCCCTCGAAGCGGCTGGCCCTGGTGACCAAGAACGCGCTCGTCAGCAAGGGGTTCTCGGTCGCCACCTACATCGCCGGCGGCGACGGCCTGGACGAGCGCTCCGACCTCGGCACCCTCAACCTGTCCGACGTCCCGGTCGTGATGCTGGAGTCGGGCAACATGCGCGACAGCGGCGACGCGGCCGTCATGACGTCCGCCAAGGGTCAGGCGCGCTACGCGCGGGCGCTGGCGGTCGCGGTCCGCGCCTTCCTCGGCTGAGCAACGACTTCGCCACGGTCCAGTCATGGCAGTTGTCGATTCGACGCCGACTGGATCTGGTGGCGACGGCGCCGCCGCCCTCGTCCCTCCGACGTCGGAGGATCGCCCACCGTCTAGCCTCGATGACATGGTGGCGGACGGTGCGTGGGCCGACCGCAACACCCACCACTGGGACGACTGGTCGCTGGAGTCGCTGCTCGCGGCCAAGGCCGGCCGGGTGGTCAGTCTCGTCGTGCCGGCGCGCAACGAGGCCGCCACCGTCGGTGACGTCGTGACCCGCGTCCGCGAGGCGCTCGTGGACACGGTCGCGCTGCTCGACGAGATCGTCGTCATCGACTCCGACTCCACCGACGCGACGTACGACGTCGCGACCGACGCGGGCGCGGTCGTGCACCGCGCGGCCGAGATCCGGGCGGACCTGGGCTGGGTGCCCGGCAAGGGCGAGGCGATGTGGAAGTCGCAGTTCGTCACCAAGGGCGAGGTCATCGTGTTCATGGACGCCGACCTGCTCGACTGGGACACCCACTTCGTGCCGGGGCTGCTCGGGCCGCTGCTCACCCGGCCCGAGGTGCAGCTGGTCAAGGGCTTCTACGAGCGGCCGATGGTCCAGGGGCAGACGGTGCTGCCGTTCGAGGGCGGGCGCGTCACCGAGCTGGTCGCGCGACCGCTGATCCGGCTGCTGTTCCCCGAGCTCGGCGGGCTGCACCAGCCGCTGGCGGGGGAGTGGGCGATCCGGCGGTCGCTCTTCGAGACGCTCCACGTCCCGACCGGGTACGCCGTCGAGCTGGCCGCGCTGGTGGACACGGTCCGCGCCCACGGGCTCGACGCTCTGGCGCAGGTCGACCTCGGCACCCGCGCGCACCGGCACCAGAGCCTGCGCGACCTCAGTGGCATGTCCACCCAGATCCTGGCTGCGGCGTTCGCGCGGGTCGGCGTACCGACAGCGGTGGCGGCGGACCAGGAGCGGCCCCCGGCGGTCGAGGCATGACGCTCCGGCTGGGCCGCGTCACGTTCGACGACGACGCGACGCTGATGATGGCGATCGTCAACCGGACACCGGACTCGTTCTTCGACAAGGGCGCCACCTGGGCTGAGGACAAGGCCTTCGAGCGGGTCGCGCAGGTCGTCCAGGAGGGGGCCGAGATCGTCGACATCGGCGGCATCAAGGCCGCCCCCGGCGCGGACATCGGCGAGGAGGAGGAGAGGGCGCGGGTGGTCGACTTCGTGGCCCGCGTGCGCTCGTCGTTCCCGTCCCTCGTGATCTCGGTCGACACCTGGCGGGCCTCGGTCGGCGACGCGGCCTGCGCGGCCGGCGCGGACCTGCTCAACGACGCGTGGGGCGGCGCCGATCCCGAGCTTGTCGACGTCGCGGCCCAGCACGGCGCCGCGATCGTCTGCACGCACACCGGTGGCGTCACGCCGCGCACCCGCCCCTACCGCATCGAGTACGACGACGTGGTCCGCGCCGCGATCGACGACACCGTCGCCTACGCCGAGCGGGCACTCGCCGCGGGCGTCGGCCGGGAGTCGATCGTGATCGACCCGGCCCACGACTTCGGCAAGAACACCTTCCACTCCCTCGAGCTCACCCGGCGGCTGGGCGAGATGGTCGACACCGGCTGGCCGGTGCTCGTGTCGCTGTCCAACAAGGACTTCGTCGGCGAGAGCCTCGACCTGCCGGTGGGTGAGCGGCTCACCGGGACCCTCGCCGCCACCGCGGTGTGCGCGCTGGCCGGTGCCCGTATCTACCGCGTCCACCAGGTCGTCGAGACCCGGCAGACCGTCGACATGGTCAGCACCATCGCCGGCCGGCGGCTGCCGAGGCGAGCGATCCGGGGGCTCCAGTGAGGCGGCCATGACCAGGGTCGTGCTGGTTCCCGGGGTGCTCGCGCTGCTCCCGGAGTACGCCGGCATCGAGGATCCGGTCGCGGAGCTCCGCGCGGCGGCCCTCGACGCCGTGGCGTGGCTGGGACCGGAGGTCGCCGTGCTGGCCGACGCGCAGGGCGCCCGCGTGGCGGCGTACCTCCTGGAGGCGACGGACCGGGGCGGCGACGAGTCGTCGTACCTCGTGGTCGGCAACGGTTCGGCGATGCGCACCGAGAAGGCGCCCGGCCACCTCGACGAGCGGGCGGAGGCGTTCGACGCCGCGCTGGGCGCGTCGCTCCGGGCCGGCCGACCGGCGGTCGACGTCGACCTCGCCCGCGAGCTGTGGGCGACCGTGGACGCGATGGTCGAGCTGGGGGAGCTGGACGACGACCTGGGCGCGGCACAGGTCGACTACGACGACACGCCGTACGGCGTGCAGTACTGGGTGATGCGTTTCACGGGGGTGAGTCGATGGACCTCCGAAGGCTGAGCGAGCTGAGTGACGCCGACCTCGACGAGCTGTACGCCGTCGAGTCGCGGCCATGGCTGCGGGTCAACATGATCAGCACCGTCGACGGCGCGGCCACCGGGCCGGACGGCAGGAGCGGCGGCATCAACAACGCCGCCGACAAGCGGGTCTTCGACACCCTGCGCCGACTCTGCGACGCGGTGGTGGTCGGCGCCGGGACCGCCCGCGACGAGGGCTACCGCCCGTTCACGAAACCGCTGGTCCTGGTCAGCCGCAGCGGTGAGGTCCCCGTCCGGCTTCGAGACGCCCCGGCCGGCTCGGTGCTGATGGCGACCTGTGCGGCGGCCGAGCACCTCGACGAGACTCGCGCGCTGCTGGGTGACGACCAGGTGCTGGTCCTCGGCCAGCACCGCGTGGACCTCGCCGAGCTCAAGCGCACCCTGGTCGGGCGCGGCCTCACGAGCCTGCTCAGCGAGGGCGGGCCGCAGCTCCTCAGCGGTCTGCTCGCCGAGGGCGTCGTCGACGAGCTGGACTTCACCGTGGTGCCCCGCGTGCTGGCCGGCGAGCACCCCCGGATCACGGACGGCCCACCGGTCGACCTGCCCCTCACGCTCGCCCTGCTGCTCGAGGACGGCGGGACGCTACTGGGCCGCTGGCTGACCTAGTCCCGGGCTGCGCCCGGGCGTGACGCATCATGGCGCATGGCCTCCCCCCGGACCCCCCTCGTCGTGCGGGTGCTGGTCGCCGCGCTCCCCACCGCCTTCGCCGCCGCCGCCCTCTCCGTCGGTCCGCTGGCCCCGAGCCCGGCGCTGGCCGCCGCGCCGCCCGTGCACACGCTGGTCGTGACCGGCACCGGCGTCGGCACCTACCCGGCCTTCGACCCAGGGATCGAGCGGTACGCCGTCACGACCACGGCCGCGACCGGCGGCACGCTCACCGTGCACGCCACCACCACCGACCCGGCAGGTGTGATCCGGGTCGACGGGCGGGTCGCGCCGGGCGGTAGCGCGACAGTGACCGGGCTGGCCGACGGCGACGAGGTGTCCGTGTTCGTCGAGGACTCGGCCGGGGTCGAGGTCCACGCGCTGGTCTACCTGCCGGCGGGATTCCCGGCGCTTGAGGTCACGGACCACCAGTCGGGGCTTGCACCCGGGGTCGTCGGGCTCACGCTCAGCGACATCTTCAGCACGGGCAGTCGCTACGTCACCACCGTCGACCGCAACGGCGTACCCACGCACGTGCTCCCCGTGCCGGGCGACCGCGGGGTCTTCGACCTCAAGGACCAGCCGGACGGCAGCATCAGCTTCAGCGAGACGATCCCGACTCCCGGCGCAGGCGAGGAGGTGGTCGTCCTCGACGACCACTGGCAGGAGGTGCGCCGCCTGCGGACGGTGGGCCTCCTCAACACCGACCTGCACGACTCGATCCTGCTGCCGGACGGCAGCCGGTTCCTCATGGCCTACGAGCCGCGTGGCACCGACAGGCTCGACTCGGTGATCCAGAGGATCGGTGCCGACGGCACGGTCGGGTGGACCTGGTCGAGCCAAGGACTCGAGGACGAGAGCCTCTCGGTCCCACCGAGCGGACCGGGCGCGCGCTGGGACTACGCGCACATGAACGCGATGCAGCTCGTGGGGGACGACGACCTCCTCGTCTCGTTCCGGCACCTCGACTCCGTCTTCCGGATCGCCACGGTGGACCACGGCGCCTACCAGGCCGGTGACGTGATCTGGAAGCTCGGTGGCCGCGACAGCACCTTCAGCTTCCCCGACGACCCGGACCACGGCCCGTGCGCTCAGCACGCGGCCAGCATGCTGCCGAACGGCCACGTGCTGATGTTCGACAACGGGTCGGGGCTGCTGGCCGGCAACCTGTGCGTCGACCCGGCCAACCCGGCCGGTCCGGCCGCGGCGCGACCGCACACCCGGATCGTCGAGTACGCCCTCGACACCCAGGAGCACGAGGCCACGGTCGCCTGGTCCCACACGCCGCAGATCGGCGGCGCTGAGCAGCCGTGGTACGCGTGGTTCATGGGCTCGGCCGGCCGGGGGGCCAACGGCAACACGCTCATCGGCTGGTCGGCGGAGACCCGGGCGCTGGCCACCGAGGTCGCCCCGGACGGCGGCGTCCTGTGGCGGCTGCGCCTCGCAGAGCCCAAACCGGCGCCGCCGCTGATCTCCTACCGTGCCAGCCTGATGCAGGCCCGGGACGCTGACCGGCCGGTCGTCGACGCGGTCTCGCTGCCCGACGGACAGACGTTCCCCGTCGGCGCGCAGGTGGCGGTCGACTTCCGCTGCACGGACCGCGGCGGCTCGTCGCTGCGGGCCTGCTCCGGTGACGTCCGGCCGGGCGGCCTCCTGGACACCTCGAGGCCCGGACCTCACACCGTGCACCTGACGGCCACCGACGGCGCCGGCCTCACCACCACGGTCACGCGGAGCTACACCGTCGCGGCGACGTACCAACCCCGCTGGAGCGATGACCGGGTGCGACGCACCCTGCGCGGAAAGGCGGTCACCACCAAGGTGTGGGTCGTGAACGACGGGACCTACGCCGACTCGTTCGCGCTCGCCGGTGGCGGGGGCAACGCCGCGTTCAGCGTCCGCTACAAGGTCGGAAGCAGGGACGTCACGGCCGCGGTGCGCCGTGGCACCTTCCGCACCGATCTGCTCCAGCCCGCCCAGTCGTTCACGCTGCGCGTCGTGCTCGCGCCCACCGACCGGACGAGGGCGGGCGCGCGACGGACGTTCAAGGTTCGCGCCACGTCGGTCGCCGACGCGGGCCGGCGCGACGTCGTGAAGGTCGTCGCCCGGGCGCCCTAACCGAGGACTGAGCGCGCCTCGAGCAGCGACGGGCCGTACCACGTCAGCAGCCGGCCGCTGACCAGCCGGGTCTGGGTGTGGGGGAAGGCCTCCGGACCGTCCTCGGCGGTGAAGACGTACGGCTCGTCCGGGAGCAGCACGAGGTCCACGCCGGCCGCCTCGATCTGGGCGGGCTCGACCTTCGGGTAGCGGTCACTGCTGTCGGCGAACGCGTTGGCCCAGCCCAGCCGCCGGGCCAGGTCGCCGGTGAACGTCGAACCGCCGACCACCATCCACGGGTCGCGCCAGACCGGGATGGCGACGGTGGCTCGGACGGCGGGCAGTGGACCGCACCAGACCTCCCGGACCTCGGCCAGCCAGTCCGGCCGCTCCCAGCCGAGCACGTCGTCGAAGAGGCGCTCGAAGGTCTCGACCGCCTCGGGCACGGTCTCGATGCGCGTGACCTCGACGCGGACGCCGGACTCCCGCAGGCGTCGTACGTCGAGCTCGCGGTTCTCCTCGTGGTTGGCGATGACCACGTCGGGGCGCAGCGCGCGGATCGTGTCGAGGTTCGGGTTCTTGGTGCCGCGGACCCGTGCCTCGATGGTCTCGTCGAGGTCGGCGGGATGGGTGCACCAGTCCGTCGCGCCGACCAGCGCCTCGCGGCGTACCGACACCAGCGCCTCGGTGATGCTCGGGACGAGGCTGACCACTCTTGACGCTGACCCGTCAATTTTGGCCGTTTGCACAGGCCCTCACCTTCCGGGAGGACGGCGCAATACATGTGAGCGGGTCAGCGCCCTAGACATTCCGCCGGTACTGGCCGCCGACCTCGAAGAACGCCTCGGTCACCTGGCCGAGCGTGCAGACCCGGGCAGCGTCCATGAGCGCCGCGAACACGTTGCCGTCGGAGACGGCGACCTCCTTCAGGCGGGCGAGGGCGGCGGTCGCTTCGTGCTCGTGCTCCTTCTGGAACGCGTGCACGCGGTGGAGCTGCGACTCCTTCTCGGTGTCCGTGGCCCGGGCGAGCTCGACGTGGTCCGGGGTGCCGTCGTCGCCGCCGGGACGGCGGAACGTGTTGACGCCGATGATCGGCAGCGAACCGTCGTGCTTGCGGTGCTCGTAGAGCATCGACTCGTCCTGGATCCGGCCACGCTGGTAGCCGGTCTCCATCGCGCCGAGGACGCCGCCGCGCTCGTTGATCGCGTCGAACTCCTTGAGCACCGCCTCCTCCACGAGGTCGGTGAGCTCGTCGATGACGTAGGAGCCCTGGAGCGGGTTCTCGTTCATCGCGAGCCCCCACTCGCGGTTGATGATCAGCTGGATCGCCAGCGCCCGGCGCACCGACTCGGTGGACGGCGTGGTGACCGCCTCGTCGAAGGCGTTGGTGTGCAGCGAGTTGGCGTTGTCGTAGATCGCGATCAGCGCCTGCAGCGTGGTGCGGATGTCGTTGAAGTCCATCTCCTGGGCGTGCAGCGACCGGCCGCTGGTCTGCACGTGGTACTTCAGCTTCTGCGAGCGCTCCCCGGCGCCGTACTTCTCCTTCATCGCGACCGCCCAGATCCGGCGGGCCACCCGGCCGATGACGGAGTACTCCGGGTCCATGCCGTTGCTGAAGAAGAAGGACAGGTTGGGCGCGAAGTCGTCGATGTCCATGCCGCGCGCGAGGTAGGCCTCGACGTAGGTGAACCCGTTGGCGAGCGTGAACGCGAGCTGGCTGATGGGGTTCGCCCCGGCCTCGGCGATGTGGTAGCCGGAGATGGAGACCGAGTAGAAGTTGCGGACCTCCTTCTCGATGAACCACTCCTGGATGTCGGCCATGCAGCGCAGCGAGAACTCGGTCGAGAACAGGCAGGTGTTCTGGCCCTGGTCCTCCTTGAGGATGTCGGCCTGGACCGTGCCGCGCACGGTGCGGAGCGCCACCTCGGGGTCGAGGCCCCGCTCACGGGCCTGGTCCATCGCGGTGTTGAGGAAGAACGCCAGCACCGTCGGCGCCGGGCCGTTGATGGTCATGCTCACCGACGTCGTGGGGTCGAGCAGGTCGAACCCGTCGTAGAGCTCCTTCATGTCGTCGAGCGTCGCGACGCTGACGCCTGAGGTGCCGACCTTGCCGTAGATGTCGGGGCGCTCGTCGGGGTCGCGTCCGTAGAGGGTCACCGAGTCGAACGCCGTGGAGAGCCGGGCGGCGGGCAGCCCCTCGGAGAGCACCTTGAACCGGCGGTTGGTGCGCGCCGGGTCGCCCTCGCCGGCGAACATCCGGGCCGGGTCCTCGTTCTCCCGCTTGAACGCGAAGACCCCGGCGGTGAAGGGGAACCGGCCCGGGAGGTTCTCCCGGCGCCAGTACTTCACCAGCTCGCCGTGGTCGGAGTACGCCGGCAGCGAGACCCGCGGGATCCGGTTGCCGGACAAGGACTCGCGGCCGGGGTGCTCGGCGTACTCCTGCACGACGGCGGGCCAGCCGGCGATCTGGTCGGCCAGCTCCTGAGGCACCTGCTTGCGGACCGTGTCCAGCAGCTCGGGCACTCCGCCCATGTGGGCTGCTTCGTCCGGAGCCCCCGCGGAGGCCAGCTCGTCGGCGGTCCACTGGACGCGCTGGAGCCGCTGGGCGGCGTGCGCCAGCATCGCGGTGCGCGCGTGGTAGTCGCGGACCGTCTGGGTGATCTCGGACAGGTAGCGCACGCGGTCGGACGGGACCACCTGGCGGATCTTCGAGGAGTGCCGCACGTCGACGTGGGGGAGAGCGCCGTCCTCGAGGTGCAGCCCGTGCTCGCCCAGGAGCCCGGCGAGGTGCTGGTAGAGCGCGGTGACGCCGTCGTCGTTGAACGTCGCGGCGCTGGTGCCGAAGACCGGCATGTCCTCGGGCCGCTTGCCGAACGCCTCGCGGTTGCGGACCAGCTGGCGGCCGACGTCGCGCATCGCGTCCTCGGCGCCTCGGCGCTCGAACTTGTTGATCGCGACGACGTCGGCGAAGTCGAGCATGTCGATCTTCTCGAGCTGGCTGGCCGCGCCGAACTCCGGCGTCATGACGTACATCGAGGTGTCGACGTACGGCACCACGGCCGCGTCGCCCTGGCCGATGCCGGGTGTCTCGACGACCACGAGGTCGAAGCCGGACGCCTTGAGCACGGTGATCACGTCGCCGAGGTAGTCGGGCAGCTCGTGCGCGCCGCGGGTGGCGAGGCTGCGGAAGTAGACGCGGTCGCCGTCGAGCGAGTTCATCCGGATCCGGTCGCCGAGCAGCGCGCCGCCGCCCTTGCGCCGGGTCGGGTCCACCGCGACCACCGCGATGCGCAGCTTGTCCTGCTGGTCGATGCGGAGCCGGCGTACGAGCTCGTCGGTGAGGCTCGACTTGCCGGAGCCACCGGTGCCGGTGATGCCGAGCACCGGAACCCGGTGCTTGGCCGCGGCCTGGGTGAGGGCGTCCAGCGCGCCCTGCGGGAGCTTGCCCTCCTCGACGCCGGTGATCGCCCGCGCGATCGCGACCCGGTCGCCGCTGATGACGTCGTCCGCCGTCACCTGTCGCTTGTCCCACAGGTCGAAGTCGAGATCGGCGACGACGCTGTTGATCATCCCGGGGAGGCCGAGCCGCTGTCCGTCCTCGGGGGAGAAGATGGTCACCCCGCTCGAGCGGAGCCGGTCGATCTCGTCGTGCACGATCACACCGCCGCCACCGCCGACCACGTGCACGTGGTCCGCGCCGCGTTCACGCAACGACTCGACGAGGTACTCGAAGTACTCGATGTGGCCGCCCTGGTACGACGACACCGCGATGCCCTGGACGTCCTCCTCGATCGCGGCGTCCACGACCTCCTGCACCGAGCGGTTGTGTCCCAGGTGCACGACCTCGCACCCCTGGCTCATGAAGATCCGCCGCATGATGTTGATCGACGCGTCGTGCCCGTCGAACAGGCTGGAGGCGGTGACCAGCCGCACCGGGTGCTTCGGCACGTGGAGCTCGCTCATGTATGTGGACCTCAGTTAGTTGG
>CAVTHU010000003.1:0-9790 GCA_963734355.1 uncultured Actinomycetota bacterium | reverse complement strand
GCCAGGCCTGACCCGGCCGAACCCGCACGCAGGACGCAGGTCCGTCGCCCCCCGCGACGGACCTGCGTCGTGTCCCCGTGACTGCCCTCCTCGGGAGTGAGGGCCTGCGACGATCCTCCGTGGCGCGTCGCGGCCTGGCGATGGCCCAAATGGACCATTCCGGCCTGTCAGGCATGGCCTGACTGGGCTATGGGCGGCGAGCGGATCTCATGCGTGGGTCAACGCGGCAGCGAGCTGGACCGCCAGCCGCCCGGACCGTGCGGCAGGGTGCTGCGGACCTTGCGGTGGTGGGCCGACCACTCCGGCGTACGCCGTGGCGCCGGCTCGTCGCCGCTGCCGAGTGCCGCGACCACCGCAACCAGGGCGGCCACCTCCTCGGGGGTGGCGTCGCCCTTGACCACTCTCAGCAGCGGACGCTGCTCAGGACTCTCGTCCGACATCAGAGCGGGATGTTCCCGTGCTTCTTTGCGGGGAGGGTCTCCCGCTTCGACCGCAGCAACCGCAGCGCGCGGACCACCTCGACGCGGGTCTCGTGCGGGCTGATCACGGCGTCGACGTAGCCGCGCTCGGCGGCCAGGTAGGGGTTCGCCAGCGCCTGGTCGTACTCGTCGATCAGTTCGGCCCGCTTGGCTTCGGCCTCGCCTGGTCCTTCGAGCGCCTGCAGCGTGTCGCGGTAGAGGATGTTCACCGCCCCCTGCGCCCCCATCACCGCGATCTGCGCGGTCGGCCAGGCCAGGTTGATGTCGGCGCCGAGGTGCTTGGAGCCCATGACGTCGTAGGCGCCGCCGTAGGCCTTGCGGGTGATCACCGTGACCAGCGGGACGGTGGCCTCGGCATAGGCGTAGATCAGCTTGGCGCCGCGGCGGATGATGCCGTTCCACTCCTGGTCGGTGCCGGGCAGGAAGCCGGGCACGTCGACGAAGGTGAGCACCGGGATGTTGAAGGCGTCGCAGAACCTGACGAACCGGGCGGCCTTCTCGGACGCGTTGATGTCGAGGGTGCCGGCGAACTGCATCGGCTGGTTGGCCACGACGCCGACCGAGTGGCCCTCGACCCGGCCGAAGCCGACGATGAGGTTCGGCGCGTAGAGCTCCTGGACCTCCAGGAACTCCTCGTCGTCGACGACCGCCTTGATGACGTCGTGCATGTCGTAGGGCTGGTTCGGCGAGTCCGGGATCAGGGTGTCGAGGCTGCGGTCGAGGTCGTTGAACGCCGTGTCCGCGTCGTCGTCGTACGACGGCACCTCGTCGAGGTTGTTCTGGGGCAGGTAGGAGAGCAGCGCCTTGGTGTACTCCAGCGCGTCGTCCTCGTCGGCGCCCATGTAGTGGGCGTTGCCGGACTTGGTGTTGTGGGTCCGGGCGCCGCCGAGCTCCTCCATCGTGACGTCCTCGCCGGTGACGGTCTTGATGACGTCGGGACCGGTGATGAACATGTTGGAGGTGCCGTCGACCATGATCGTGAAGTCGGTGACCGCGGGGGAGTAGACGTGGCCGCCCGCGCAGGAGCCCATGATCAGGCTGATCTGGGGGATCACCCCGCTGGCGTGCACGTTGCGGCGGAAGATCTCGCCGTACAGGCCCAGCGAGACGACGCCCTCCTGGATGCGGGCGCCGGCGCCCTCGTTGATGCCGATGATCGGGCAGCCGGTCTTGATGGCGAGATCCATGACCTTGGTGATCTTCTCGCCGTACACCTCGCCGAGGGAGCCGCCGAAGATGGTGAAGTCCTGGGAGAACACGCAGGCCTGCCGGCCGTTGATCGTGCCGTAGCCGGTGATCACGCCGTCGCCGTACGGGCGGCGCTTCTCGAGGCCGAACGCCATCGAGCGGTGCCGGGCCAGCTCGTCGAGCTCGACGAAGGAACCCTCGTCGAAGAGGATCTCGATCCGCTCCCGCGCGGTCTTGCGACCCTTGGCGTGCTGCTTCTCGACCGCCTTGGCCGAGCCGGCGTGGACCGCCTCGTCGAGCCGGCGGTCGAGATCGGCCAGCTTGCCCGCGGTGGTGTGGGTGTCGATGTCCTCGGGGACGTCCGTGCCTTCGCCGGGGTGCGCGCTCACGCGTGACAGGCTAGTGCTCGTGATCTCGGACCCCGCCGCTCGCCCACCTCTCGACGCCGAGCGGCTGGCCGCGGCCGATCCCGACCTGCTGACCGGCCTGACGGTCGAGGTGGTCGAGGAGGCCGCCTCGACCAACGCGCTGGTCATCGAACGGGCCAGGTCCGGTGCCGCTGAGGGGCTCGTGGTGGCCGCCGAGCACCAGAACGCCGGCCGCGGCCGGCTCGACCGGACGTGGGAGACGCCGCCCCGCTCCGGGCTCACCTTCTCGGTGCTGCTGCGGCCGACCGCTCCGACGGCCTCCTGGCCGTGGCTGCCGCTCCTGGCCGGGTACGCCGTCGACAAGGCGCTCAAGGCGGCCGGCTACGAGGCGTCGGTGAAGTGGCCGAACGACGTGCTCCTGGACGGCCGGAAGGTGGCCGGGATCCTGGTCGAACGGGTGGAGACCGACGCCGGGCCGGCGGCGGTCGTGGGCATCGGGCTGAACGTCGGCATGACCGCCGAGGAGCTGCCGGTCCCCGAGGCGACCTCCCTCGCCGTTGCCGCGGCGGGCGACCGTCCCCGACCGGACGGCGTTGCTCGTCTCGCTGCTCGCGTCGCTGTGGGAGTCCTACACGACGTGGCAGGAGGGCGGGGACCTGGCCGGGATGCGGCTGGCGGAGTCGTACGCCGCGGCGTGCACCACGATCGGCCAGCAGGTCCGGGTCGACCTCCCGTCGGGCGAGGTGCTCACCGGCACCGCGACCGGCATCGATCCGAGCGGGCGACTGCTGGTGGACGGCACCGCGGTGAGCGCGGGGGATGTCGTCCACGTCCGGCTCGATCGGTGACATGATCCGTCCGTGGCCATCTCCAAGAACCTGCTGAACGAGGGCGAGTCGGTCGTCGTCGACACGCGCACGCACCCCAAGGCGCTGTTGCTGCCCATCTTCGCCCTGGTGGTGTTCCTGGCGATCGGCGCGATCGTGCAGACCCAGACCGACGAGGGCATCGTTCACACGGTCGTCTGGGTGCTCGCCGGCATCGGCATCCTCTGGTTCTTCGTCCGCCGGTTCCTCATCTGGCTGACCGCGACCTACACGATCACCACCCGACGCCTGATCACCCGGCACGGCGTCATCACCCGGCGGGGCCACGACATCCCGCTCACCCGGATCAGCGACGTCGCCTACGAGAAGGACCTCGTCGACCGGCTGCTGGGCTGCGGCACGCTCGTGATCAGCGACGCCAGCACGCACGGCCAGGTGGCCCTCCCCGACATCCCGCGGGTCGAGGACGTCCAGCGCAAGCTCAACGACCTGCTGCACGACCTGCACACCGCAGAAGACCGCCGCGACGAAGGTGTCTAACCAGCCCTCGGAACCGTCAGCCAGCCCGGACGACCCCGTCCAGGACCTCGAGCAGCACATCCTCGGCGAGGCCCGGGTCTACACCGCGGTCGAGCTCGCCGCCGAGACCGGCGTCGACCTCGAGAAGGCGCGCCGGCTCTGGCGGGCCCTCGGCTTCCCGGAGCACGGCGCGGCGAAGGCCTTCACCCGCTCCGACGCGCAGGCGCTGTCGACGCTGGTCGGGCTGGTGGACTCGGGGCTGATCGACTTCGACCTCGCGGTGCACCTGACCCGCGCGGTCGGGCAGACCATGGCCCGACTCTCGGACTGGGAGGTCTCGGCGCTGCTGACCAGGGTGCTCGAGATGGCCCGCGAGGAGTCGGAGGAGACCGAGGACAGGCTGGCCATCGGCCTGCGGATGATCGAGGAGTTCTCCGAGCCCTTCGAGGCGCTCCTCGTCTACGTCTGGCGGCGCCACCTGGCTGCCGCGGTGGCTCGACAGGAGGCGCTCGGCGCGCGCGAGGAGGACGTGCACACGAGCCGGCTCACCGTCGGGTTCGCGGACATCGTGCAGTTCACCGCGCTGTCCAACGAGCTGTCCGAGGAACGGATCGGCGACCTGGTCGAGCTGTTCGAGGCCCGCTGCGCCGACGTCGTCGCCGCGCAGCGCGGCCGGGTGATCAAGTCGATCGGCGACTCGGTGCTGTTCGTGCACCAGGACCCGATCGCGGCCTACGAGATCGCCGAAGGGGTCATCACGGTGATCGGCCGCGACCCCCGCATGCCCGATGTCCGTGTCGGCCTGGCCAGCGGTCTCGTGGTGCTGCGGCTCGGCGACGTGTTCGGCCCTCCGGTCAACATGGCCGCCCGGCTCACCGCCGTGGCCCGCCGCAACCGGGTGATCGTCGACGCCGAGACGGCAGGGATGCTGCCCGAGGACCAGTTCGAGACCCGGCGGCTGCCGGGCCGACCGGTGCGCGGCTTCGGGATCGTCGAGCCGGTCGCCGTACGCCGGCAGTGACGTCACCCGAGCCGGGGGCAGAGGTCAGGAGACTGACGGTGGCCAGCGATAGCTGCGCCACTCGTCCCAGGTCGCGAATCCATCAGGTGGGTCGTCGATGGGTTCGCTGCCGTCGAGCTCACCCGGCGTTGGAACGTCGATCTTGGCAGCCCACTCGGCGAGCTCCTCGTCGGACATGGGCCAGGTCGTGTGTGGCGCTTCGGCCTGGCGCTGGTCAAGTCGCCTGCGCTGCTCCGCAGGGTCGAGCTCGAAGTAGGTGCATCTCCACCACGGCGCCACGGTCTGCTGCTGCCTGCCGTAGAGCGGAGCGCTCGTCTCGACCCCAGAGGCCGTAGTCGATCACGACGTTGATGCCGAGCTCGAGGGCACGCAGCCCGACCTCGATCAGCCGTCCTTCGATCACGTCCTGGGCCGATGGCGGATTCTCACGCCCGTAGAGAGCCCTCACCCATTCGTCCTTCGTGAGACGAAGTGCTCGGTGCTCAACCTCGATGCGCCGCGCAGCAATGGTCTTCCCGGTGCCTGGCAGTCCCACCGTCAGGAACAGCGTTGGTCCCGTCATCAGCACCCCTATTCGTGTATCAGCCGGCTCGCGAGGGCCTCTTCATGAGGTGCTGGCCCAGAGGGTTCTGGGGGATCGGTCCGCTCCAGCGCAGAGGAACATCCTCATGACCACCGAACCGAAAGGCACGCCCGAGAGCGTGCTGAACCATCTCACCGAGGCGCTCGGAGGCGCCACACCCGTCCTCACCTCGACCGTCGAGGACCGGCTCGCCGACGGCAGCCTGGTCCGCAGGTACACGGCGTACGCCGAGGGAGTCCCCAACAAGGCGGTCGCCGTCGCCCTGTCGGCCTCCGGTGAGCTGCTCGACCCGGCGGCCGCGGATCGCCTGGCCGGCCGACGACTCTTCGTTCCCGAGTTCGAGCTCGGCGACCTGCCCCACGTCCCGACCAAGGAACCGGTCACCATCGACCCGCGCCGCAACGACTGGACGTTGAACAAGTGCGACCGCGTGAGCGAGAAGATCACGGTGACGGTGCCCCCGACGGGCGTCGCCGCCAAGGCCGACGTCTATCTCCTGGCCGACACGACCGGCAGCATGCAGCCCGTCCTCGACGCGGTGATCGCGGGCTCCGAAGCCATCCTCAGCCACCCCGGCCTCGCGGCGTACGACGTGGCCTGGGGCGTCGGCAACTACCGCGACTTCCCGATCCCGCTGTCCAGCTCCTACGCCTTCCAGCACCAGCTCTCGCCGACGACCAACCACGTGCCGGTGAACGCCGCCATCGACCTGTGGACGGCCCTGGACGGTCAGGGTCTGGATCTGCCCGAGGGCCAGTTCTTCGCCCTGCACCAGCTCGCGACGAACCCGTCGATCGGCTGGCGCGCCGACAGCAAGCGGATCGTGGTGTGGTTCGGGGACGCCCCGGGTCACGACCCGATCTGCACCGACCTGAGCGGACTCGCCGCGGCGTTGACCGAGGCCTCGGTGACCGCCGACCTGACCGGAGCCGAGATCACCGTCGTGGCCGTGAGCACGACGACCGGTGACCCGCAGGCCCTCGACGGCGACCCCGTCGCGACCTCGAACGACTACGGCAGCTGCCCCAAGGAAGGCTCGCCGGGGCAGGCCACCCGGATCGCTGCCGCAACCAACGGCAGCCACACCTCGGGGGTCGACCCCGACTCGATCGTCGCCACCCTGGGTCCGCTCATCGCCTCCGCGGTGGCGTCGACGGGCAACGTCAGCCTCGTGCCCACCGGGGACACCGCGCAGTTCGTCGAGTCGATCACGCCGGCCGGTGGCTACGGACCGCTGAAGGGCGACGAGGAGCACGTCCTCACCTTCGAGGTGACCTGGGTCGGGACGAAGGCGTGTCAGAACGAGCCGCAGGTCTACACCGGGACCATCGACGTCGTCGCCGACGGCGTCGTCGTCGCGGCCAAGCGCGTCCGCGTCACGGTGCCGGCGTGCCGCTATCACTACAGCGTCGAGATGCTCTGCGGCTCCCAGCCCGATCCATGTCACGACAAGGACGGCCACCACGAGTCCGAGAAGTGCGGCCCGGTCGTCCCCGGGGAGTACGCCACGGCGGTCACGATCTACAACCCGTTCACCTGCACGGCCACGGTCGTCAAGTCCTTCGCCCCGCTCGTGGTCGAGGGCAAGGTGATCGGACGTGAACCCGAGACCCAGCCGGCCAAGCCGTTCGCCAAGCTCGAGCTGCGCAAGCACGAGGCGACCATGGACGACTGCTGCTCGCTCGACGAGGCGCTGGGCGAGCGTGGCGGCGACGGGCTCGTGTTCGGGGTGCTGGACATCGTCTCCGACCAGCCGCTGCGGGTCACCGCGACGCACACGGCCCGGTCCGTTGACAACGGCAGCGGCGTCGGCATCACGAGCCGGGACATCGCCGCGACGCGGGCTCCGTAGTCTGCGGGGTCGGGCGCTGGCCACGCCAGCGCACCCGACCTCGCGTGTCACGCGATCCGGTGGGCCCTCACCGATCCAGGCCCACCGGATCGTTCCACGTCATGACGCGGCGGCATGCGAGCGGCTGTCGACGTCTCGGTCTGGGACCTAGCCTTTGCCGGGTGCCTCTCGAGCTCGTGTCACTGATCGTCGACGACTACGACGCCGCCATCGAGTTCTTCACCGGGCCTCTGGGGTTCCTCCTGTCGGAGGACTCCCCGTCCATGACGACCGACGGGCGCCCGAAGCGGTGGGTCGTGGTCCGACCTGCCGACGGCGGCGCCGGCCTCGTACTCGCCCGCGCCGATGGTGAAGACCAATCCGCCGTCGTCGGGCGCCAGTTCGCCGGCCGGGTCGGGCTGTTCCTTCGCGTCGAAGACTTCGACGGCACCCTTGCCCGCATCCTGCACTCGGGCTGCGAACTGGTCCGCCCCGTCCGCCACGAGACCTACGGCCGCGTCTGCGTCTTCAGGGACCCTTGGGGCAACCTGTGGGATCTCCTTGGCAACACAGCTGGATAGAACCGCCCCAGTCTTCACAGCGACATGGCGTGGACGAAGACGGGAACCCCCGACTTCGTGGTCGAGCGTTCCCACCGCATCCCGACCTTCTCAGCGACCCGTTGGGACGGGCGGTTCTCGGGAGCAGTGATGGCTATCAAGCGCTCGACTCCGCGGCCCCTGGCGAAGTCGCGACACGCACGCGCGCCCTCGGTGGCAATGCCCTGCCCCTGGCGGGCCGGAACGACGTGGTACCCGATCTCGAGATCCTCCGCGCCGTCGAGCGTCTGCCACGTGAGCCCACAGTCGCCCAAGAACTCTCCGTTGGTGTCTTCGACCACCCACAACCCGAAGCCGTCCCTGGCGTAGTTGTCACGCGTCCATTCGATCCACGCCCGCGCTTCCGCTCGCGTCTTCGGCCGCGGGTAGAAGCGCATCACATCTTCGTCCCCGAGCAGAGTGGCCATCGCGTCGAGGTCGTCCATCGTCATCTGCCGGAAGTTCAGCAGTCGTGATGTCGGCAGATCCTGAGGCGGCACGAAGGCAAGGCTAGGCGGCCATGCTGCGGACAGTGCATGCCAATTTCCCCGCTCGGACCGGCCTTGGGCGGGGTGTGGGGCGGGGTGGTCAGGGTTCGCCGAAGTGGGCGCGGAACTCGTGGGCGAGTCGGCGGCGTTCGGGGTCGGGGGTGACGTCGAGGGTGCCGGTGTGGTCGCGGAGGAACTGGTAGCCGAGCGGGCTGCGCCACAGGTAGGTGCCGGGTTCGACGGTGAGGTAGGTCCAGCCGCCGGTGGTCTTGGCGCGGTGGTGGCGTCGACACGCGGGGGCGAGGTTGCAGGTGCAGGTCGGGCCGGCGTCGTCTCGGTCGGGGTCGTGCGGGACGCGGTGTTCGCAGTCGCAGTGCTCGGCGGGGCGGGAGCAGAACGGGAACGCGCAGGTGTGGTCGCGGAGCCGGGTCTGGAGCCTGAGCCGGGCGGAGGCCTCGTAGGAGCCGACGTGGAGGTGCTCGGCGAGGTCGAGGACCGGCTGCACGGTGATCTGTGTGTCGGGGTTGGCGCACCAGTGCCGGACCTGCTCGGCGGTGACCGGGCCCGAAGCCTCCTGGAGCCGGGCCAGCCCACCGGCGCCGAGCACGGCGGCGTGTTCGAGGTGGACGTGCAGCACCACCTCTCGGCCTGCGTGGTTGGTGTCGGCTGGGTGGGTGGGTCTGCCAGGTCGAGGGTGTGCTGGTGGCGGGCGAGGTTGCCGGCGGCGATGGCGCGGCGGACGTCGAGGGAGTCGGTCGAGCCCAGGGCCAGCTGCTGGTGGGCGTCCGCGGCGATCGCGGCCTCCAGGTCCAGGGCGTCGGCCAGGTCGAGCTCGCCGTCGACGTGCGCACGGTCCCGGCGACGCCGGCGTCGGCCAGCGCGATGTCGAAGTGCCGGGCCTCGGCCGCTGCGAGGCGTTCTGCCTCGGTGGCCTCGGGGTCGAACCGGGCCTTGGCCTCCTCGACCAGCCGGCCCAGCTGCGCGGGGCCGATGGTGTGCGCGAACGGCGCGACCTTGGCGTCCACGAACGCCGCCGCCTCCGGGGACAGACACAGGGTGCGGTCCGCGATGAACGCGAGCCGCCACGCCGCCAGCTCACCCGCCTCGACCCGGGCCCAGCAGCGCGGGAGCCGGTAGCGCCCCTCGACGGCGTGGGACAGGTAGCGGCGCCCGGACTCGGTGGAACGGCCCATGGCGGCGGCGAACTCGACGACCGCGAACTCCGCCACCTCCGGACACCCCTCGCCCACCCAGCGGCAGGCAGGACTCGTGCCACTCGTCGACCGGCCCGACCAGCGACTCGCCCGAGTGCATCGCCGCCCACCGCGCGGCCGCCTTGAGCACCTCCCGGGCGGCGTCGTCCTCGACCCGCTTCTGGTCCCGCGCGTACGCCAACACGGCGGCGGGGTCGTCGGCTCCCGAGAGCGGGAGCGGGTCCAAGGTCGAGGTCATCGTGGGACCAACTCAACCACCGACCACCGACACCCGCCCGGGGCCGGATCACCCCTGTGGACAACCGAGTTTCGGGCGGCTGGCTGTGGAGGAAAGTGGCCTGCCAGCGCTGGCTGCGGAGGTTTCGAGACGGTCGCTGCGCGACCTCCTCAACCACCGTGCGGCGCGGACCCGACCACAGCAGGAACCGCAGCCAGCCCACCGGCGGCAACCCGATAGCCAGCCCGCCTTTGGCCCTCGCCGGGGCTGTCAACCCGCCCCACCAACCCCAGCGAAGGCACCCAGGCTTGACAGCCCCGGTGAGGGTCAGACACTCGGCTATCGGGTTGCCGCAAACAACCCGGTGCGCCGGCGCGGCAATCTCGACAAGCCCGACCAGCGGTGCGCAAGCAGGCGCCCGTCCCTCGCGGACGGGTTCGCACATCTAGGGTTGCC
>CAVTHU010000002.1:0-40638 GCA_963734355.1 uncultured Actinomycetota bacterium | reverse complement strand
CAGATGCGGCGCTCACTGCCCCTGGACCCCGGGACCGCTCAGATCGGTTCACATGTCACTCGTCCAGCAGTCGGCGCCATTGCCTCCAGGACCGCCTCAGCCGGTCAGATCGGGTCACATGTCTCGCGGCAGCAGTTGTCCGCGCCTGTCCCACCGACACCTGTCCAGACGCGACCGGGGCTGCGCACGGTGCTCCGCCGGGTCACCCTGAGCCTCACGGTCGCCTGCGCGATCCCGGCGGCCCTGTTCTTCACCAGCTACCAGCTGGCCGGGGTGTGGACGGCCATCGTCGTGGCGTTGTGCTGGTACGGCGCGATCGCGTGGCGGGCCGTGACCGGACGGCGTACGTCGGGCCTGCTGGTGCTGACCGCGATCATCCTCACCGGGAAGACCGTGGTCGTGTTCATCGCACAGAGCACGTTCTTCTACTTCCTCCAGCCGATCATCACCGACGGCGTCGTCGCCGCGACGTTCCTGCTGTCCCTCGCCAACGCCCGGCCGATGGTCGCCAGGCTCGCAGGCGACTTCTACCCGATGGATGCGGAGCTGTCGTTGCGGCCCCGGATGTGCCGGTTGTTCTGGCACCTCACCGCGATGTGGGCCGTCGTCTGCCTGGCGAAAGCGGTCGTGATGTTCTGGGCGCTGAACTCGCTCTCGCTGGACACCTTCGTGCTGGTGAAGAGCATCTCGATGCCGGCGTGCAACCTCCTCGCCGTGGGCCTCACCGTCTGCGCGGCCGTCCTGGTCGCGCGCAAGGAGGGACTGATCGGCGTCGGCGGGCATCCAGTCCCGCTGGTTGCCTGAGGCGCATCCTTCGGGGCACGCGCAAGGGCGCCCGACCCCAGCGACTGGTTGCTGACCCAGCCCGAACGCGGCAACCCGGCCACCCGTCTCGACGACCTCCACCCCGGCGAACAGGCCTGGTCGGAGGGCAACCTGGTGCGCCCGCTGATCCACGGCGCGACGTACTTCGCCGAGCTGTACGAGCGGCTCGAAGCCACCCGCGCCGGTGACCTGGTGTTCTTCACCGACTGGCAGGGGGACGCTGACGAGCGGCTCACCGGCGAACCGGGCAGCGAGGTCGCGGAGGTGCTCGGCAGGGCCGACGAGCGCGGTGTCGACGTGCGGGGGGCTGGTCGTCCTGGCGCTCGCACCTGAGCGCGATCGGGTTCACGTCCGACGAGAACCTGAGGCTCGGCAGGGCCCTCCAGCGAAGGGGTGCCGAGGCGATCCTCGACATGCGCGTGCGTAGCGGTGGCTCCCACCACCAGAAGCTCGTCGTCATCCGGCACCGTGATGACCCGACGCGCGACATCGCGTACGTCGGCGGCATCGACCTGTGCCACTCGCGCCGCGACGACGCCGACCACCGGGGTGACCCGCAGACCCAGGACAACCTGGCCCTGGGAGTACGGCGCGACGCCGGCGTGGCACGACATCCAGGCGGCCATCAGCGGGCCGGCCGTCCACGACGTCGAGACCGTCTTCCGGGAGCGGTGGGAGGACCCCACCACCTTGACCCGCAGCCCGGTGATCCTGCTCCGCGACCGCCTGCGCGGGCTCGACACGACCCCCGACCCGCTGCCAGAGCAGGCGCCTCCGCCCCCACCAGTTGAGGGAGGTGAGCACGTCGTCCAGCTGCTCCGCACCTACCCGAACCTGCGCCGGGGACGTGACGACGCGTTCGCCCGCGGCGGCGAGCGCAGTGTTGCGCGCGGCTACACCAAGGCCGTCGAGCGGGCCTCCCACCTGATCTACGTCGAGGACCAGTACCTCTGGGGTGACCACGTCGGCAGCATCTTCACCAAGGCCCTCGAGGCGCACCCCGACCTGCATGTGTCGCCGTGGTGCCGCTGTTCCCCGACGTCGAGGGCTTCAACCGGACCGCCCAGCTTGTCGGCCGACGCCGGGCCATGCTCGACATGGCTCGGGCGGCGCCGGACCGGGTGGCCGTCTACGGGATCGAGAACCACGCCGGCATCCCGCTCTACGTGCACGCCAAGACCTGCGTGGTCGACGACACCTGGGCCACGATCGGCTCCGACAACTTCAACCGCCGCTCCTGGACCCACGACTCCGAGCTGTCGGTGGTCGTCCTCGACCCGGCGGACGACTACGCGGGAGCCTGCGGCTGGCCCTCGCCGCCGAGCACCTCGACCGCAGCCCGACGACGTGGACGACTGCGTCGACGCCGCGGACATGTTCGCTGCCTACGCGAGGTCCGCCGACGCGCTTGACCGCTGGCACGCAGGGGGCGAGGTCGGGCCGCGCCGCCGGGCCGGCTCGCCGCCTGCTGCCCCCAGAGATCGGCCTGCTGACCAGGCGGGCGGCGCTCGGGCACTACCTGCTGGTGCACGACCCGGACGGGCGGCCCAAGCCGCGGCGCATGCGCGACGAGTCCGAGAGCACCGTGATCGCGGCCTTGCCCCGGACGGTTCCGGCGACCAGCTCCCGCATCGCCGTGGCGGCCTGGTCGAGGGGGTACGTCGAGCCACGCTCGGTATGATCCGACCTGCCTCGACCATGGTGGTGAGCCGCTCGAGGTCGGCTGCGCTCTCCTTCGGCACCCGCATCGTCAGCCGCTGCCGACCGAAGAGCGAGACCACCAGGGCACGGAGCTGTCGGCCCATGCCGGTGATGCGGCCGGCGTCCTCGCCGCCGACGAGCACCGCGGTACCGGTCGGCGTCAGCGCCCGGCGCAGCCGGGACAATGAGGCGTTGCCGGCGATGTCGATGATCACGTCGTAGCTGTCCGCAACCGAGGCGAAGTCGTCGCTGGCGTAGTCGAGCACGTGCGTGGCGCCCAACGACCGCACCAGGTCGGCCTTGGCAGCGCTGGCCACGGCGGTGACCTCCGCGCCGGCGGCCACCGCGATCTGCACCGCATAGCTGCCGACCCTACCCGAGGCGCCGGTGACGAGGACACGCTGGCCGGGCTGCACAGTGGCCAGGTCGGTGACCGCCTGGAGGGCCGTGATGGCGGAGACCGGGACCGTGGCCGCCTGCTCGTGCGTGAGCCGGCCGGGCTTGACGGCCAGCTTGCCCTCCTTGGCAACGGCGTACTCGGCGAACGTCCCGGTGCCGATGCCGAGACCTCGTCGCCGGGGGCGAACCCGTCACCGCGGAGCCGACCGCGGAGACGGTGCCGGCCAGGTCGAGGCCGGGGATGGGCTGCTTGGGCCGGCGCAGGCCCATGACCAGCCGAACGGCGTACGGCGTCCCGGTCATCAGGTGCCACGTGCCGCGGTCGAGACCCGCCGCGTGCACCCGGACCAGCACCTCGTCGTCGCGGAGGGCGCGGGGGAGCGGACGTCCGCGGACCGGAGGACCTCGGCGTCGCCGTAGGCCTCCTGCACGATCGCTCGCATGGTGGTCGTCGAGGGCGCGACGGCAGCCGTGGTGGCTGCCGGGCCGGCTGCGGAACGAGTGCGGGTCATGGGGCTTCTCCTTGGTTTCGTACGAAGTACGGAGACAGTATCGTACTATGTACGACATGTCCAGGGAGCCGCTGAGCCGTGACCGTGTCCTGCTCGCAGCGCTGGCCGTTGCCGACGAGGGCGGGCTGGACGGGCTGACCATCCGATCGCTCGCCCAGCGGCTCGGGGCGAAGCCGATGTCGCTGTACCACTACGTCGCCAACAAGGACGAGATCCTCGACGGACTGGTCGACCTGGTCTTCGCCGAGATCGAGCTGCCGGAGCCCTCGGGTCGCTGGCGCGAGGAGATGGCCAAGCGGGCCCGGTCGGCCCGGCAGGTGCTCGGCCGGCACCCCTGGTCGATCGCGCTGCTCGAGTCGCGGACGACGCCGGGTCCGGCCACGCTGCGTCACCACGACGCGACCATCGGAGCCCTGCGGGCGGGCGGGTTCTCGATCGCCCAGACCGCGCACGCCTACGCGGTGCTGGACGCGTTCGTCTACGGGTTCGCGGTGCAGGAGGCCTCGCTGCCGTTCGAGGGCCCGGACGGTGCGGCTGAGGTGGCGGGGCCGATCATGGAGCTGATGGCGGCCGGCGAGTACCCCCACATGGTGGAGTTCGCCGTGCAGCACGCCATGCTTCCCGGCTACGACTTCGGCGACGAGTTCGAGTTCGGTCTCGAGCTGGTCCTCGACGGCGTCGCCCGGATCCTCGAGGGGTGACGCTTCCACTGACCGGAAAGCGGCCGGCGTGCGGTCGTGGACCGGCGACCTACCGTCGTAGACGTGACCGCCGCTGCCCGCACCTCGTCCGACGCGGCTGCCAGCAGCCAGGCCGAGGTCACCGCCGAGATCGACACGATCGCGGCGGCGTACGCCGGCGGGGAGACCCAGGTCCGGCTGGACTACCCGCCGTACCGCTCGAGCCTGCTCCGCCACCCGACCAAGGCACCGCAGCAGGCCGATCCCGAGGGGGTCGAGCTGTGGGCGCCGGTCTTCGGCGAGCTCGACGTCGGCGCCGCCGAGGCGGACCTGACCGTCCAGCACGCCGGAGAGCCGCTGGGCGAGCGGATCGTGGTCGAGGGGCGGGTGCTCGACGGCGACGGCCGGCCGGTCCGCCACCAGCTGGTCGAGGTGTGGCAGTCCAACGCGGCCGGCCGCTACATCCACCAGCGCGACCAGCACCCGGCGCCGCTGGACCCGAACTTCACCGGCATGGGTCGCTGCCTCACCGACGGTGACGGCGTCTACCGGTTCACCACGATCAAGCCCGGGCCCTACCCCTGGCGCAACCACCGCAACGCGTGGCGGCCGGCGCACATCCACTTCTCGCTGTTCGGCACCGAGTTCACCCAGCGGATGGTCACCCAGATGTACTTCCCCGGCGACCCGCTGTTCCCGCTCGACCCGATCTACCAGTCGGTGGTCGACCCGCAGGCCCGGGAGCGGCTGGTCGCGACGTACGACCACGACCTGACCCAACCCGAGTGGTGCACCGGCTACCGGTGGGACATCGTGCTCACCGGCCCGCACCGCACCCTGATGGAGGCGGAGTGATCGCGACCCCCGGCCAGACGGTCGGACCGTTCTTCGGCTACGCGCTGCCGTTCCCGCACGACAGTGAGCTGGTGCCTGTCGGTACGCCGGGCGCGATCACGCTGAGCGGCCGCGTCCTCGACGGCGCCGGCGAGCCGGTGCCGGACGCGATCCTGGAGCTCTGGCAGGCGGGCGTGGACGGCAGGGTCGTCCAGGAGCAGGGCTCACTGCGGCGCGACGGGCAGCGGTTCACCGGGTTCGGCCGGGCGTCGACCGACGCCGAGGGCCGCTACGCGTTCACGACGCTCGTGCCCGGCGCGCCGTTCTTCGCGATCACCGTGTTCGCACGGGGGTTGCTCAACCGGCTCTTCACCCGCGCCTACCTGCCCGACATGGCCGGTGACCCCTTCCTCGAGACGCTCGAGCCAGACCGCCGCTCGACGCTGCTCACCACGCAGGACGAGACTGGCTACGTGTTCGACGTGCACCTGCAGGGCGAGCGGGAGACCGTGTTCCTGGCCTACCCGCGCCACGAGCCCTGATGTCCGACCTGTTCTGGCCCGGCGACTCGCGGGCCGGTGAGCTGTTCAGCGACGGCGCTCTTCTAGCGGCGATGGTCGCTGTGGAGTCCGCCTGGGCGGACACCGAGCTCACCGTTCCCGAGGGAGAGCTCGACGTGGAGGCCGGCGGCAACCCGGTCATCCCGCTCCTCGCTGCACTCCGCGGCGCTCACCCCGACGCGGCGCTGCACGAGGGGCTGACCAGCCAGGACGTGCTCGACACCGCGCTGATGCTGCTGCTGCGGGACGCGGTCGCGGCCGTGGTCGACCACCTCGGGAACGCCGTCGAGGCACTGGCCCGGCTCACGGCGGAGCACGGCGACACCGGCATGACCGGGCCGCACCCTGACCCAGCCGGCGCTGCCGATCACGTTCGGCGACAAGGTGGGCGTCTGGCGGGCCGGACTGGCCGAGGCCACGGCCGACCTCGAGGCGCTCGCCTTCCCGGTGCAGGTCGGCGGTCCGGTCGGCACGTCGCGCGAGGGCGCCGCGGACCTGGCCGGACGGCTCGGCCTGGCCGACGCACCTTCGTGGCACACGCAGCGCCGGCCGGTCACCCGTGCGGGCGACGCGCTCGTCGCGGCCACCGACGCGTGCGGCCGGATCGCCCGTGACGTGCTGGTGCTGGGCCGGCCCGAGATCGGCGAGCTCAGCGAGGCGGTCGGCGGCGGCTCGTCGTCGATGCCGCACAAGGCCAACCCGGTGCTCTCGGTCCTCGTCCGCCGCGCGGCTCTCACCACACCTCAGCTCGCCGCCACGCTCCACCTCGCCGCCGCCGACCAGGTCGACGAGCGCGCCGACGGTGCCTGGCACGCGGAGTGGGACACGCTGCGGCTGCTCGCGCGGCGTACCGCCGTCGCGACGAGCCAGACCGCCGAGCTGCTCGAAGGGCTGCGGGTGCACCCCGACCGGATGGCGGCGAACCTCGCCGCCGCCGAGGCGGCTCGATGACCACCCTGGTGCTCGGGCCCTCGATCGGCACCTCGGCCGACTCCTGCTGGGGAGCCGTCGCGGCGCTGCTCCGCGACGAGTTCGAGGTCGTCGCCTGGGAGCTGCCCGGCCACGGCACCGACCGCGGACCCATCCCCGATCACCTCTCCATCGAGGATCTGGCCGCCCGCGTGCTGGCACAGGTCGACGGTCCGTTCCTCTACGCCGGAGACTCGGTCGGGGGCGAGGTCGGGCTGCAGCTGCTGCTCGACGCCCCGGACCGGGTGCTCGGTGCGGTGCTCTGCTGCACCGGCGCGAAGATCGGCGACGACACGGTGTGGCGCGACCGGGTCGCCCAGGTCCGCGCCTCCGGCACCGCCTCGCTGGTGAGCGCGTCCGTGCAGCGCTGGTTCGCCCCAGGCTTCCTGGAGCGCGAGCCGGAGCGCGCGTCGGCGCTGCTGCACGCGCTGCGGGACACCTCCGACGAGGGCTACGTCGCGGTGTGCGGCGCGCTCGCGGCGTACGACGTCCGCGACCGGCTCGGCGAGATCGCGGCGCCCGTGGTCGCGGTGGCCGGAGCACACGACCCGGTGTGCCCTCCCGACCTGCTGCGCGAGATCGCGGACGGCGTCCAGCAGGGCCGGCTCGTCGTCCTCGAGGACGTCGCACACCAGGCGCCTGCCGAGGCGCCCGAGGAGGTCGCCATGATCATCCGTGGGCTCGCGAAGGAGGTCCTGTGACCAGGTACGACGACGGCATGGAGGTGCGCCGCGAGGTGCTCGGCAGCGAGCACGTCGACCGCGCGACCGAGAGCGCGACCGACTTCACGCGCGACTTCCAGCAGCTGATCACCGAGTACGCGTGGGGCACCGTCTGGACCCGTCCCGGACTCGACCGGCGCAGCCGCTCGCTGATCACGCTGACCGCGCTGGTCGCCCGCGGCCACCACGAGGAGCTCGCGCTGCACGTGCGCGCGGCCCTCACGAACGGCCTGACCGTCGACGAGATCAAGGAGACCCTCTTGCAGACCGCGATCTACTGCGGCGTGCCCGCTGCCAACACCGCGTTCCGCATCGCCCAGGACGTGCTGGAGGAGGCGTCCGGTGACTGACGCGTTCCTCTACGCCGCAGCGCGGACGCCGTTCGGGCGGTTCGGCGGCGCGCTGGCCGAGCTGCGCCCCGACGACCTGGCGGCCGCTGCGATCACGGGGGTGCTGGACAAGGCGCCGTCGCTGGACCCGGCGGCGATCGGAGACGTCTTCTGGGGCTGCGCCAACCAGGCCGGCGAGGACAACCGCAACGTCGGCCGGATGGCGGTGCTGCTCGCCGGGCTGCCGGTCTCGGTGCCGGCGGTGACCGTGAACCGGCTGTGCGGCTCGTCGCTCGACGCCGCGATGCAGGCCTCGCGGGCCATCGAGGCCGGCGACGCCTCGGTGGTGTTGGCCGGCGGGGTCGAGTCGATGACGCGGGCGCCATGGGTGCTGCCCAAGCCGTCCCGCGCGTTCCCGGCCGGCAACGTCACCGCGGTCTCGACGACGCTGGGGTGGCGGCTGGTCAACGAGCGGATGCCGGCGGAATGGACGGTCTCGCTGGGCGAGGCCAACGAGCTGCTCGTCGACCGGTTCTCGATCTCGCGGGAGCGACAGGACGAGTTCGCCGCCCGGTCACACAACCTCGCCGAGGCGGCCTGGAAGGCGGGGTTCTACGACGACCTCGTCGTGCGCGTGCCGGGTGCCGACCTGGCGCGGGACGAGAGCATCCGCCCCGGCTCCAGTGCCCAGGCGCTCGCCGGCCTGAAGCCGTCGTTCCGGCCCGACGGCACGATCACCGCCGGCAACGCCTCGCCGCTGAACGACGGAGCCTCCGCCCTCCTGCTCGCCGCCGAGGGCGCGGTGCCGGACCTCGACCCGCTGGCCCGCATCGCCGGCCGCGGCACCCACGCCCTGGCGCCGCAGGACTTCGGGTACGCGCCGGTCGAGGCGGCCGAGAAGGCACTGGACCGAGCCGGGATCTCGTGGGCCGACGTGGCGGCGGTGGAGCTGAACGAGGCCTTCGCCGTCCAGTCGCTCGCCTGCGTGGACGCCTGGAAGGTGGACCCCGAGATCGTCAACGCCAAGGGCGGTGCGATCGCGATCGGCCACCCGCTCGGCGCCTCCGGTGGCCGGATCCTGGGCACCCTCGCGCACCGGCTCCGCGAGTCCGGCGACCGGTGGGGCGTGGCCGCGATCTGCATCGGCGTGGGCCAGGCCCTGGCCGTCGTCCTCGACAACGTGACGGACAGCGTGTCGTGACCCGGACGGCGTTCTACGACGACGCCGACGAGGCGGTCGCCGACGTCGCCGACGGTGCCACCGTGCTGATCGGCGGGTTCGGGCTCGCCGGGATGCCGGTCGAGCTGATCGACGCGCTGATCCGGCAGGGGGCCTCCGACCTCACGGTGGTCAACAACAACGCCGGCAACGGCGACACCGGACTGGCGGCACTGCTGGCGAAGGGGCGGGTGCGCAAGGTGATCTGCTCGTTCCCGCGCCAGAAGGACTCGTGGGTCTTCGACGGCCTCTATCGCGAGGGGAGGATCGAGCTCGAGCTGGTGCCCCAGGGCAACCTGGCCGAGCGGATGCGGGCCGCCGGGGCCGGGATCGGGGCGTTCTTCTGCCCGACCGGCGTCGGCACGCCGCTCGCGGACGGCAAGGAGAGCCGCGAGATCGACGGGCGCACCTACGTGCTCGAGTTCCCGATCCACGGCGACGTGGCCCTGATCGGCGCCCACCGCGCGGACCGGATGGGCAACCTCGTCTACCGCAAGACCGCCCGCAACTTCGGGCCGGTCATGGCCACCGCTGCGGCCACGGTGGTCGCCCAGGTGCGTGAGGTCGTGGACGTCGGTGAGCTCGACCCCGAGGTGGTCGTGACGCCGTCGATCTACGTCGATCGGGTGGTGACGGTGTGACGCCCTCGCAACCCTCGAGCAAGCCACTGAGCAAGGAAGAGATGGCCCAGCTGGTGGCCCGCGACATCCCGGCCGGGTCCTACGTGAACCTCGGGATCGGCCAGCCCACGATGGTGGCCGACCACCTCCAGCCCGGCTCGGGCGTGGTGCTGCACACCGAGAACGGCATGCTCAACATGGGCCCGGCCGCGAAGTCGGGGGAGGAGGACCCCGACCTCACCAACGCGGGGAAGGAGCCTGTCACCGAGCTTCCTGGAGCGGCGTACTTCCACCACGCCGACTCGTTCGCGATGATGCGCGGCGGCCACCTCGACGTGTGCGTGCTGGGGGCGTTCCAGGTCTCCGCCGGCGGTGACCTGGCCAACTGGCACACCGGTGCTCCGGACGCGATCCCGGCCGTCGGCGGCGCGATGGACCTTGCGATCGGGGCGAAGAGCGTGTTCGTGATGATGAGCCTCTTCGCCAAGGACGGCACCCCGAAGCTGGTCCCGTCGTGCAGCTATCCCCTGACCGGGGTCGGCTGCGTGGACCGGGTCTACACCGACCTGGCTGTCTTCGACGTCACCGCCGACGGGGTGCTGGTCCGCCAGACGTTCGGCACGTCGTACGACGAGCTGGCCGAGCGGCTCGACGTGCCCCTGGGGAGAGAGGTCACGGCCTGACGGGCATGGAGAGCGGCGCGCCGCCCCGGCGGGCTCGCGCCCGCACCGGGACGGCGCACCCACCCCCCAAGCTCTCGAAGGCTATCCCCGCCCGGAGCGCTCCGCGAGTCGGTCTAGAGAGGACTCCGGGAATGACAGGTACCGGACGTCGGTTGACACTTGTCACCATGGCGAACCCGCACCGCGTCAGCATCGACGGCGAGACCATCACGACGCCCCGGCTGGTGCTGCGTCCCTGGACAACTGCCGACGCCCCGGCGGCTCTGGCCGTCTTCGGCGACGAGTCGGTGACCCGCTGGCTGAGCCCGGCGATCGCCCGTGTCCCGTCCGTCGACGAGATGTCCACGATCATCTCGTCGTGGCTCGAGTCGCCGCCGCCGGCGCCCGCCGGCCGGTGGGCGATCAGCGCGGCGTCCGACGGCCGACTGCTCGGCGGCGTCGCGCTGCTGCCGCTGCCGCCGGAGAGGACCGACCTCGAGATCGGCTGGCAGCTCGACCCGGCCGTGTGGGGGCAGGGCTACGCCGCCGAGGCCGGCCACGCCGTCGCGCACCACGCCTTCGAGGCCGGCGTCCAGGAGCTGTTCGCGGTCGTACGTCCGCGCAACGAGCGCGGCGTCCGCACCGCGACCTCCATCGGCATGGAGTGGGTCGGCGAGACGGAGAAGTACTACGACCTGCGGCTGCAGGTCTACCGGCTGCGCAGGAGCGAGCTCGACGTGCCCAGGCTGCCGGGCGCCTGAGACCCCGCGCTCAGACTCCGAGCCCGGTGCAGAGCAGCTCGGGGGTCCCGACCGCCGGGTAGACGGGCAGCGGCGGGGCGGTCGCCCCGATGTTCTGGCCCTGCACCGCGAGCCGGTACGGCATCGACGGCAGCGCCACCTGGAACGTCTGCGCGGTCCCGGGCGTCAGCGTCGGCGAGGCGTAGACCGGGACGTCGTCCGCGAGCAGCCGGACCACCGCTGTCGACCTGTCGGCCGACTCGTCCCGCACGCCGGCCACCCCGCGGATCGCGTTGCAGTGCCGCCCCACCGTGTACCTGGACTCCCAGGTCTTGAACGCACCGGTCGTGAACCAGCCGTGGTACGGCGAGCCGTTCAGGGTGAACGAGGAGATCTGGTTGTCGTTCACGCCGGCGGTGTGGGAGTAGGGCACGAAGGCGGCGAGCGAGGTCCAGTGCCACACGGTGCTCATCGACGGCTCCGACGTCACCGGCTTGCTGTCGCGGTAGACGACCTTGGCGCGATAGCTCAGGGTGTCGCCCGCGCCGCTGACGGCTTGGAACTCGTACTTCTTCTTGCGCTTGGCCTTGGTCTTCCCCACCGTCTGCCAGCCACGAGCGCCATCCACCTGCTGCTGCAGCTGCACCACCTTGGCGTTGTCGTTGCGACCGACCTTGACCTGGATCGTGAACGCGTCGCCCTCGACGAGGTTGGTGGGCATCGTGAGGCTGACCTTGGCCTTGCGGGCATGGTCGCTCCCGTCGGCCGTCGCCGCCATCGCGGGCAGGGCGGCCAGGGCGAGCGCGGTCGCAGCGACCGCACAGGTGGTGCGAAGCATGTTGTCTCCCTCTCCAGCCAACGAAGGTAGCGGCGCCGTGGCGCCCAAGGTGGGAGATTCGGCCTCATTCCTTCGGGTGGTCCACAGCGGGCCGCGCGGCCTCCACATTGGTCCGGGCGGCGGGGCCCTCCGGCCGGAGGCGGCCCGGCAGGTGCGGGTCCTGGTGTACTTCCTGCCGGGCGCGCATCGGTGACCGCACGCATACACTTCGAGGTCGAAGTTGTTCGCAGGCCCGGAGGAGCGACCTGATGCAGCCGGAGAGCACCCGACGGTTCGTCGTCGACCAACGCGGTGGGAACGTCGCGCTGGACCTGTTCGTCGTCGACCAGCACCTCGGGTCTCTTCTCGACGCCACGGTCGCGGAAGCCGGCCTCACCGCCAGCCTGTACGCCGTCTACAGCCAGCTCGCCCAGGGTCCGCGCACCCCGGGACAGCTCAGCGAGACCCTCGGCGTTCGCCCGACGACCCTCTCCGGCTACCTCGCCACGATGGCGCGCTGGGGCCATGTCTCCAGGTCCAGGAACGAGCACGACGGCCGTTCGTCGGTGCTCGCCCTGACCGAGGCCGGCCAGGCCAAGGTCCGCGAATGCCGTCCGTTGATGCAGCGAGCCCTCAAGACCCTGAACGCCGAGCTCGGCTCCGCGGACGACGTGCAGGCTGCCCGAGCTCTCATCGCGAGGATCGACGACGCCATCCAGGTGACGCACCGCCGCCTGCGCCCGAAGCAAAGCCTTTGACATCTAATACGAGTTCGTAGCAGTTTCGTCTGCATGCGAAAATCATCAACTCCACCTACATCACCCTCGACGGCGTCATCCAGGACCCCCAGGACTGGCCGTCCATGGGTGGCTTCAGCGACGCCGGGAACCAGGTGCAGAAGCAGCTGCTGGACGCCTGCGACGCCGTCCTGCTCGGACGACTCACCTACGAGTCGTTCGCCCCGGTGTGGTCGGCAATGTCCGGCGATCCCTTCAGCGACCGCATGAACGCGCTGCCCAAGTACGTCGTGTCGACCACGCTGAGCGACCCACCTGGCAGCCCGCCGTCGTCATCGACCACGACCCGGTCGAAGCCATCCGCGACCTGAAGGAACAACCGGGCGCGGACATCGTCCAGTACGGCTTCGGGCGGCTCGCGCACGAGCTGATGGCCGCCGGACTGCTGGACGAGCTGCGGCTGTGGGTCCATCCGTTCTTCGTCGGCCCCGGCACACCGACGACCTGCTCTACCGCCCCGGCTCGTCCGGCAGCTTCGACCTCACCGACTCGTTGACCCTGGACAGCGGCATCGTCGTCCTCACCTACTCCGCACGAGCCAGCTGACGCTCACGCCTGGTCGTCGCGCCGGGCGTCGTCGCTGGCGCGGTTCGAGCGAGGTCCGGTGGCCTGCTCGATGACGAGCCGTGCGACCGCGGCCTCGCTCACCCCGGCTCGTCGGGCCGCCTCCTTGAGCCGATCCCGGGCGACCGGCGGCGAGACGTCCTGCAATGACGCGAGGATGCCCACGGCGATCTGGATCCGGGTCGCCTCGAAGAGCTGCCCGGGTGCGTCCTCAGCAGCACGGCGAGTCGTGAAGCCGAGATCGGCGTTGACGATGGCCCCCTCGGGCCACGCGCCGAGTGCTTCTGCGACCTGCGGATGCTTGCCGTCGAACGCGTCGCGTGAGCTCGCGTAGAGGTTGACCGACCCGACGACGTTCTCCTCGACCACGATCGGGAGGGTGAGCGTGCTCGCAACGGCGGCCGCGGCGGTGCCGCCGGCGAACAGGTGCCAGCGTGCTTCGTCGAGGACGTCGTCCTCGCTGAACGCGATGGTCTGGGCCTCGTCCACCGCCGTCACGCACGGACCGTCGTCGAGGTACTGCAGCGCATCGAGCGCGGCCGTGACCTCGTCCGTGGCTACCAGCGTGAAGGTCACGCCGTGCTCGCGATAGGCGAGGCTGAGGCCGACACAGTCCGGCACGATTTCCTGAACCCGAGCACCCATCCGTCCGAGCTCGGTCAGGAGGTCGTCGTCGTAGAGGTACGCCCCGAACTCCTCCAGAGCCTCGAACGTCTCTGGAATCGGTTCCATACCGGTGGGGTAACCCGGACCGCGCCCACCTCATGCCGGCTCAGCACGCGCCCCCAGAAAAAGCGAACGCCCTCTACAGAGGAAAAGCAGAGGGCGCTCTGTCCGGCAAGGTCGAAAGATCCCCCAACCCCAACCCCCGGACCCCGAGCACTTGAAATGGTCCCACTGGGCCGGACTCACCGCTCTCACCCAAACTGACCATTTCATCTGGTCATGAGGAGGCCCTCCCGGCCATCGCCTGGGGACGACAACAGCCTCTGAACGCGTCTCCGCGTTTCAGAGGCTGCCTGCGTACGCCATCAGGGACTCGAACCCCGAACCCGCTGATTAAGAGTCAGCTGCTCTGCCAATTGAGCTAATGGCGCTCGCGCTTCCGCGACCCCCAACGTTACCAGCGGAGACAGTCGCGTCGAAATCGGTGACCGTCACTCGGAGGCCTTCGGTCCGTTGACCACGACAAGCGTCTTGGCCCTACTGTGAGGACCCCATGAACCCCTTCGCACGCCGCTCCCTCGTCGCGCTCTGCCTGTCCTGGGGGATGGCGCTCGCCCTGACGCTGCCGACCGCCGCGCCCAGCCAGGCGGCGATCCCGCTGCCGCACCAGGACCCGTTCTACAGCTTTGACAGCGCGGCCCTCCAGGGCGTGGCCAGGGGGACGGTGCTCCGGACCCGCGCCGTCAACGTGGGCGTTCCCGGGAGCGGGCAGGGAGTGGTGCCGGCGACCCAGCTGCTCTACCGGACCCAGGACGAGCAGGGCCGTCCGACGGCGACCGTGACGACGGTGATCAACCCGACCGGGACGCTCAACGTCGGACTGGTCGCCTACCTCAGCTTCTACGACGCCCTCGGCGACAAGTGCTCGCCGAGCTACACGCTGCAGGGCGGCGACCCGGGGGCGGACAACTCCGGGCTGGCCTACGCCGAGACCGGGCTGGTGCTCGCGCTCGCGGCCCAGGGGTACGCCGTGACCGTGCCCGACTTCGAGGGTCCCGGCCTGCACTGGGTGGCCGGCCACGAGTCCGGCTGGAACACCCTCGACGGCATCCGGGCCACCGAGAGCTACCTCGGCATGCCGAGCAGCCAGAAGGTGGGCATGTTCGGCTACTCCGGCGGCTCGATCGGTGGCGAGTGGGCGAGCGAGCTCGCGCCGTCGTACGCCCCCGAGCTCAACATCGTCGGCACCGCGATCGGCGGGCTTCCGGTCCACCTCGCGCACAACACGCGCTACGTCAACGGCAGCGACACCTGGTCGGGCGTGATGCCGGCAGTCCTGGTCTCCCTGGGCCGCGCGTTCGGCATCAAGACGAAGAAGTTCGCCTCGAAGTACGGCAAGCAGGTGATGGCCGAGGTTCAGGACCAGTGCATCGGGTCCTTCAACGGCAACTACCCGGGGCTGCGGATCCAGCAGCTGCTCAAGAAGAAGTACCACGCCTTCCTCAAGATCCGGCCGTTCGCCAAGACCATCAACAAGCTGATCATGGGGAGCACGCCGGGCCACCCGCTGATGCCGATGTTCATGGGCGTCGGGAACGCCGACGGCACCGGCGACCACGTGATGATCGTGAAGGACGTGCAGGGGCTGGCGCACCAGTACTGCGGTGAGGGCGTCCCGGTCCAGCTCAAGGTGTACGCCGGCGCCGAGCACACCCAGGCCGGCTTGCAGTTCTTCCCGGAGGCCATGACCTTCCTCGCGGAGCGGTTCGCCGGGCTGCCGTTCGCGGGCAACTGCGCGGAGATCCCGGTCGGCAACTCACTGGCGCCCTTGAAGATCAAGAAGAAGAAGCACCACCACGGTCACCACGGCCACCACTGGCCACCACTAGCGGCTGGCCAGCACCGCCTGCGCGGCATTGTGCCCGGCCACGCCGGACACGACGCCACCGCGGCGCGCGCCCGCCCCGGCCAGGAAGACGCGCGGCAGCCCCGTGGGCACGCCCCACTGCTGGTCCGGCGTCTCCAGGCGGGCCCGGTTGTTGGCCCATGGCCAGTCCAGGTGGCCGTGGTGGGCGTGCCCGCCAGGCATCGCGAGCTCGGCCTCGACGTCCTGCGGCGTCTTCGCCTCGAGGCACGGGTTGCCCTGCGCATCGCGCGCCAGGACCGACTCGATCGGGTCGACCAGGTGCTCGTCGAGCGCCGCGATCGCCCGGCGCACGGCTTCGTCCCGGCTGCCCTGCGGGTCGGACGCGAACACCGACGCCGGTGTCTGCAGCGTGAGGATGGAGAGCGTCTGCGAGCCGGGCGGGGAGTCGCCGAGCAGCGACGGGTCGGACAGCGAGGGGGAGCTCACCTCGGAGGGGATCGTCGTCGGCAGCAGGCCCTGCCGCGCCTCGTCGTACGCCGCCTGGAGCTGGGAGTACGTCGACCCGACGTGCAGCGTCCCGGCGAAGGCCACGCTCGGGTCGATGCCGGACTTGAGCCGGGGCAGCCGGTCCAGCAGCAGGTTGATCTTGAGCTGGGCGCCCTCGGGCTTCGTCTCGGGGTCGTCCGGCTCGCCGAGCAGGATGTGCAGCACCCACGGCGCCACGTTCGCGAGCACGAACCTCGCCTCGACGGTGGCGGGGCCGCCCGCGGTGTCGAAGTCGATCTCGTTGACGTCGTCACCGGCGCGGATCGCCGACACGCCGGCGCCGACGCGGATCTCGGCGCCAGACGCCGCAGCCGCCCGGGCGAGCGCGTCGCTGAGCGCGCCCATGCCGCCCAGGGGCACCAGCTGCTCGCCGGTGCCGCGGCCGATGAGCCGGTAGAGGAAGCAGCGGTTCGGCTCCAGCGACGGGTCGAGCAGCGTGCCGAACATCCCGACCAGGGCGTCGGTCGCCACGATGCCGCGCACGGTGTCGTCGGCGAACCGCTTCTCGATCACCTCGCCCAGCGGCTTGGTGACGAAGTCGCGCCAGGTCGCGTCGTCCACGTGCGCGGCCAGGTCCTTCTCCCAGGGCAACGGCTCGAGGAGCGTCGGCTCGACCGCCCGCGCCATCTCCGCCACCTCGGAGTAGAAGCTGCACCACGCGTCGTACTCGTGGGAGCTGTCCGTCAGCTCGAGGAACGAGATGCGGGTGGCCTTGCCCTCCGGGTTCTCGACCAGCAGCCCGCGGTGTCGGCCGTCGCGGGAGCGGGGCGTGTACGACGCGACCGGCCGCGACGTGAGCGCCACGTCGAGCTCGAGCTCGGTCATCAGCCGGGCCGGCATCAGGGAGACCAGGTCCGCGTAGCGCGAGACCCGCGTGGGCCTCCCCGCGAAGGGCTGTCCCGTGACCGTCGCGCCGCCGACCCGGTCCAGCCGCTCCAGGACCAGCACGGAGAGGCCCGCCCGGGCGAGGTAGGCCGCCGCCACCAGGCCGTTGTGGCCGGCGCCGACGATCGCGACGTCGTACCGCCCGAAGGCGGTGTGGGGGGTCGTCACAAGCCCAACCTAGTCGCGGTCGACCTCGTGAGCCCATGTGCCGCCGCGTGTGACGCGGTAGGTGGCGCGCGGAATATGCAACGTTCAACTATCGTTGAAATCGGTACCGTCCAGCCCAAGGAGATGGGTGCCAATGCCCGCGATCACCGTCGACGACCTCACGGTCCTGCCCCGCCTGCGCGAGCCCGGACTCGGCGACCAGCCCCGCCCCGTGTGGCAGGTGACGACGGCTCCGTCCGGCTACGAGGGCGAGGGGTTCCCGGTGCGCCGCGCGTTCGCCGGCATCGACCTCCAGCACCTCGACCCGTTCATCATGATGGACCAGATGGGCGAGGTGGAGTACGCGCCGGGCGAGGCCAAGGGCACGCCCTGGCACCCGCACCGCGGCTTCGAGACCGTCACCTACATCATCGACGGCGTCTTCGACCACCAGGACAGCCACGGTGGCGGCGGCACCATCACGAACGGCGACACGCAGTGGATGACCGCCGGCTCCGGGCTGCTGCACATCGAGGCGCCGCCGGAGTGGCTGGTGCAGCAGGGCGGCCTGTTCCACGGCATCCAGCTGTGGGTGAACCTCCCGCGCGACGCCAAGATGAACAACCCCCAGTACCAAGACATCCGCTCCGGTGAGGTCCAGCTGCTCGCGTCCGCCGACGCCGGTTCGCTGGTCCGCGTCATCGCCGGCTCCGTCGAGGGCCACGCCGGCCCGGGGTCGACGTACACCCCGATGAGCCTGGTGCACGCCACCGTCGAGCCGGGTGCCCGCCTCGACCTCCCGTGGGACGTCGACTTCAACGCGCTCGTCTACGTGCTCAACGGCAGCGGCACCGTCGGCACCGAGGGCCGGCCGATCCACACCGGACAGTCCGCGGTGCTCGGCGCCGGCGACTACCTCACCATCACCGCCGACCAGAGCCAGGAGAGCCGCTCACCCAAGCTCGACGTGATCGTGGTCGGCGGGAAGCCGATCCGCGAACCGCTCGCCTGGGCCGGCCCGTTCGTGATGAACACCAAGGACGAGGTCCTCAAGGCCTACGAGGACTTCCAGCGCGGCCACTTCGGACACATCCCCGCGTAACCTCGCGGCGTGGCCCGGATCTACCGCGACGCATTCGGCGTCCCGCACATCCGGGCCTCCGACGTGCTCGACCTCGCCCATGGGCAGGGCTGGGCCACCGCGCGCGACCGCTCCTGGCAGCTGGAGTACCAGCGCCGCCGCGCGACCGGCACCACCGCCGAGGTGCTCGGTGCGCCGCAGCTGCCCTGGGACACCTGGGCGCGGCAGACCCGGATCGTCGACACGGCCCGGCGAGCGTTCGAGGGGCTGGACGACGAGACACGTGCGTTCGTCTCGGCGTACGTCGAGGGCGTGAACGCCGGGCTGCACGCGGCGTCGTCGGACCCGGCCCCCGAGCTGATCCGGCTCGACCATCGAGCCCGCGACCTGGGAGCCGTGGACGCCGCTGGCCGTCTTCCACGCCCAGCACCTCCTCTTCGCGAGCGTGCCCGCCAAGCTCTGGCACCACCGCGCGCGGGCCGTGCTCGGCGCCGACGAGGCGCTGTTGTCCCGCGACCCGGCGTACAGCTCCGGCAGCAACGCCTGGGCCGTCGGCGGCGCTCGCACCGCGTCCGGCAGGCCGTTGATCGGCGGTGACCCGCACCGGACCTTCGAGTCTCCGGGCGTCTACGCGCAGGTGCGGCTCGCAACGGACGACCCTGACGGCGCCATCGACGTCTTCGGCTTCACCTTCCCGGGCGTCCCGGGCGTGCAGCACTTCGCGCACGCCGGCGAGGTGGCCTGGGCGATCACCAACGCGGTGGCGGACTACCAGGACATCTTCGAGGAGTCCCTCGACGACGTGGTCGACGGCCGCGAGGAGACCATCGCGGTGCGCGGCGCCGACCCGGTCACCGTCGAGGCGCTGGCCACCGAGCGGGGGCCACTGTTCGAGATCGACCGCGACCGAGGCCGCGGGCTCGCCGTCCGCGACGCGCCGACGGTCCTCGGCGACCTCGGCTTCGACGCGCTGCTGCCCTTGCTCCGCGCACGGACGGTCGACGACGTCGACCGCGCCCTCGACGCGTGGGTGGCTCCGGTCAACAACGTGGTCATCGCGGACCGAAGCGGGGCGGTCCGGTTCCGCAACGCCGGCCGGGTGCCGGTGCGCGCCGCCGCGAACCGGCGCGGCATCGTGCCCGGGCGCGACGCCGACACCTGGTCGGGGTGGGTCGAGCTGCCGCGGCACGAGGTAGCGCCCGACGGCCAGGTGGTGACGGCCAACGAACGACGGGGCAGCGAGAGCGACCTGCTGGGAAGCGAGTTCGCCTCGCCGCACCGCGCGGCCCGGATCCACGCGCTGCTCCGCGGCCGGGACGACCTGACCGTGGAGGACTTCCAGGACATCCTCGGCGACTCGTTCACGATCTCCGCGCTCCCTCTGTGCGCGATGGTCCGGGACCTGGTGCCCGGGCCGGCGGGGGAGCCGGTCCGCGACGCGATCCTGGAGTGGGACGGCGTGATGGCGGCCGGGTCCCGCGGCGCCGCAGCCTTCGCCGCCTGGCGCAGTGCCCTCGCCACGCGGCTGTGCGCCGAGCCGGTCTTCGCCCCGCTGCTCGACTCCTCGGTGCACGGCCCGCTGTTCGCGCAGTACCTGTCGCTGGAGGCCAGCGTCGGGTGGGCCATCGAGCCGCTCGTCGAAGCGCGGACGCCGTACGGCATCGACGTACGCCGCCTCGCGACCGAGGCCCTCGAGGACGCCGCCGACCACTCCGACGCCTGGGGCGACACCCACGTGTTCGGGCCGACGCACGGCTTCGACCTCGCCGACGCCGACCTCTCGCCACCGGCGGTGCCGACCACGCCGGTGTCCGGCGACATCGACACGATCCGCTGCACCGGGTGGTTGCCCGGGCTCACCGACGAGGCCTACCGCGGGTCGGTCGCCCGCTACGTGTGGGACCTCGACGACCGGGCGCGGAGCGGCTGGGTGGTGCCGATGGGCGCCTCGGGCGACTCCCGGTCGTCGCACCACCTCGACCAGCTGGAGGCCTGGGCCGAGGCCCGGCTGGTGCCTCTCGAGCTGGACTGGGAGCTGCTCACGCCGGACGGCGAGCCGAACCCGTGACCAGTAGCTTCTCGAACCACGCCTGCGCGTAGGGATTGTCGTTGTACCGGCCGATGTGGCGGTAGCCCGCGCGCTCGTACATCGCGATGGCCTCCACGAGGGTGCCGTTCGTGTCCAGCCGGACCATCGTGTGACCGAGGTCCGCGGCCACCTGCTCGAGGTGGCGCAGCAACCGTGACCCGAGGCCCGCGCCCCGCCAGCCCTGGTGCACCCACATCCGCTTGATCTCCCCGACCCCCGGCTCCAGCTCCTGCACGCCGCCACACGCCACCGGCTCGCCGTCGCTCGAAGCGACCACGAAGGCGCCCGCACCGGGAGCCATGTGCTCGTCGTCGTGGTGGTCGCCGGGGTCGAAGCCGGTGGGGAAGCGCAGCATCGAGCTCGTCGAAGTAGCTCTGCACCGCCTGCTTCGCCTCCGGCGAGCCGGGGTGCACCGACCGGATGTCGACGGTCGCCGCCCGCACCAGCAGGTCGGCGGTGGCCAAAGCCTCGGTCAACCGCTCCTGCTGCCGGCTGGTCAGCGGCGCGACGAGTCGCTCCGCGAGCTGCTCGGAGCGGTCGTCCAGCTGAGCGCGGAACGCGCGGCCCGGGCCGGTGAGCTGGACGGTGCGCCGCCGCCGGTCGCCCGGGTCGGGGGCGACCAGCACCAGGCCGTCGTCCTCCAGCCGGCGCAGCTGCCTGGCCAGCTGGCCGGAGTCGAGGTCGAGCCGAGCCCGCAGGTCGCGCACCGTCGCGCCGGCCTCGCCGATCTCGAAGACCAGGCGCGCGGCACCGAGCGGCAGCCCCAGCCCGAGGAACGACTCGTCGAGAGCGCCGATCCGCTGGGTGTAGGTGCGGTTGAAGCGGCGCAGCACGTCCGTGACGGTCATTCTCTGACTTTAGTCAGAGATTCTCGGGCCTGGGAACCCCGGACAGGAGACCGCCCCGGTCTCGGCGGATTCCGGGGCGGTCAGCTCTCGTCGGACTCGACAGCCTCGTGGGGGCGACTCGTGGGGTGAGACATGGACCGACACCCCGTCAACGAGGGGCTGCCGCCGGCGTCACCCTTTGCGGTTCGTGGTCCAGACCTCGACAGCCGTTTGCGGCGGGGCACAACGGGCAACCGGCACCGCATGACGACCCCGGACCTCGCCGGCGACGACGCCGTTCCGGATGCCTTCGCGTCCCGTCCGCCGATGCCGTCGATCGCGGCCTCGGCGCTGCTCGAGTCCCGGATGTTCATCGCACGGACCCGGCGGACGGTCGCCGACTGGCTCACCAGGACGGGCTGGACGCAATAGCGTCCTGGCAGGACGCAGATGCCGGCACGCTCCAGACGGAGCGTGCCGGCATCAGGCAAGCTAGAGCGTGTCGTCGTTCAGACGGCGCGCACGTTCTCGGCCTGGGGGCCCTTGGGACCCTTGGCGAGGTCGAACTCGACCCGCTGGGCCTCCTTGAGCGACTTGAAGCCTTCGCCGGTGATGTTGGTGTGGTGGACGAAGACGTCCGGACCCTCATCGTCCTGGGCGATGAAGCCATAGCCCTTGTCGTCGTTGAACCACTTCACGGTGCCTTGCGACATGATTTTCCTTCGGTATTGCCCGACTGCGTCGGGGTGGTGCTGAAGACATCTGATCGAGGACCTGATATCCAGCAAACCGAAGAGCAGGTGAGAGCGAGAGATGGACCGGCACGCGTCATGGTGCGTGCCGCGGAACTGTGCTCCGTCAACGCCTAGACCTTAGCACCGACGACCTGCGGTGCCCCCTTCGTGACGGGGGTCTGCTTGGGGTGAGTGACGGGACTTGAACCCGCGACATCCGCGACCACAACGCGGCGCTCTACCAGCTGAGCTACACCCACCATGTGGCCCCGAGAGGTCCCGGGGCCGACATGAATAGTAGGGGAGTCAGGCAGGTTCCGCGGAATCGGTATCCGGCTCGACGACCGGCGCCAGGGGCAGGCCGGTGAGCGCGCCGCCGTGCTTCTCGGCGATGGCGCGCGCCGCGTCGCTGTCCGGGCCGGGGCTCGGGACGAAGACGGCCTCGCGGTAGTACCGCAGCTCCTCGATGCTCTCCTGGATGTCGGCCAGCGCCCGGTGGTTGCCGCGCTTGGTCGGGGCCTGGAAGTACGAGCGGGGGAACCACCGCCGCGCCAGCTCCTTGATCGACGAGACGTCGACGATCCGGTAGTGGAGGAAGCCCTCGAGGTCCGGCATGTCGCGGGAGAGGAACGAGCGGTCGGTGGCGACGGTGTTGCCGGCCAGCGGAGGCCGGGAGCTGTCGGGGCAGTGCTCCTTCACGTAGGCCAGCACCTGCTGCTCGGCCTCGGCGAGGGTCATGCCGCCGTCCAGCTCGGCCAGCAAACCGGACTTCTCGTGCATCGTCCGGACGAAGTCGCCCATCTGGTCGAGCGCCTCGGCGGGCGGCTTGATGACGAGGTCGACGCCGTCGCCGAGCACGTTGAGGTCGAAGTCGGTGACCAGCGCGGCGACCTCGATGAGCGCGTCCGCCGACAGGTCGAGCCCGGTCATCTCGCAGTCGATCCAGACCAGTCGCTCCCTCACGGCCCCCACCCTAGTGCGCGTCGAAGTCGGGACCGTTCGCCCCTGCAGGTGCGGACGTCGGCTCTCAGCAGCGGTTCAGGGCGAATACCTAGAGTGCTCTCGTGAAGGAGTGGTTCGGTACTGCGGCTCGCCTGGTCATCGGCGGGGTCTGGATCTGGGCCGCCCTCCTCAAGCTGCCGAACCCCGACGAGAGCGTGCTTGCGGTCCGCGCCTACCAGCTGCTGCCCGGGGACAGCGCCACCACGGTCGGCCATCTGCTTCCGGTCCTCGAGCTGGTCGTGGGCACCTGCCTGGTCCTCGGGTTGCTCACCCGCGGCGCCGCGTTCGTCTCGGCACTGATGTTCGTGGCCTTCATCATCGGCATCGCGTCGGTCTGGGCGCGCGGCATCACCATCGACTGCGGCTGCTTCGGCGGCGGCGGGTACGACGCGGACGCCGCGTCCCAGTACCCCTGGGAGATCGCCCGCGACGTGGGGCTCGTGGCGCTCTCGGCGTACCTCGTCTGGCAGGGCCGGACCCGACTCGCGCTCGACAACGTCCTCTTCCGGCCACGTGCCGACGCCGACCTCGACCCGACCTCGACCCGGACCTCGACCCGGACCTCGGACCTGGACCTGGACCTCAGCGACGACGACCACCACTCAGGAGTCTGAAATCATGGCCACCAAGCCCATGAGCAACAAGGAGAAGCAGCGGCTCCGCGCCGAGCGCGCGGCCGCAGCACTGAAGGAGAAGGAGCGACGCGAACGTCGCCGTCAGATCCTGACCGCGATAGGCGTGGTGGTCGCCATCGCCCTTGTCGTCGGCGCTGGCTTCCTCATCAACTCCATGCGTGACGACACCAAGGAGACGGCCGGCAAGATCCCGCCGCCCGGTAGTCAGTACGGCCTCACCATCGGATCGGCCGATGCGCCGCACCAGGTGGTCGTCTACGAGGACTTCCTGTGCCCGATCTGCGGGGAGTTCGAGGCGGCGGGGCACGAGCAGCTGGAGCAGCTGGCCGACCAGGGCAAGGTGCAGATCGAGTACCGGCCGTTCATCCTCCTCGACGGGTTGGGCCCCTACTCCTCCCGCGCCACGATGGTGTGGTCCCTCGTGCTCCAGCAGGACGGACCGGACGTCGCCCAGAAGTTCCACGACCTGCTGTTCGCGAACCAGCCGAGCGAGCAGGGCCCGTTCCCGAGCCAGGCGGACCTGGTCACGCTCGCCGGGCAGGCGGGCGCCGACACCACCAAGCTGCAGGCCGCGATCGACTCCGGTGCCGGGGTCGACTGGCCCGTGAGCGCGACCCAGAGCGCTGAGAGCCTCGGCGTGGACAGCACTCCCACGGTCACCCTCGACGGGGAGCCGTTCACCAACGGCCGGACGGCCGCCGATTTCGGCAACGAACCTGATCAAGGCGGTTCAGTGACCCCATGACAGCTGAGGTCGCCGGGCCGTTCGACACGTTCATCAAGGGCCTGCCCAAGGCCGAGCTCCACGTCCACCACGTCGGGTCGGCGTCCGCACGCATCGTCAGCGAGCTGGCCACCCGGCACCCCGGGACCGTGCCCAGCGACCTGGATGAGCTGCGCAGGTTCTACGAGTTCCGGGACTTCGCGCACTTCATCCAGGTCTACCTCGCGGTGGTCGCGTTGATCCGCACGCCGGAGGACATCCACTACCTCACCTACGAGGTCGCGCGGGAGATGGCGACCGAGCAGGCGCTGCGGTACGCCGAGCTCACCTGCACGCCGTACACCTCGGTCCGCCCGGACCAGCCCGACGCAGGGATGGCCATCGAGGCCTTCACCGAAGCCATCGAGTCCGCCCGCGTCGAGGCCGAGCGCGACTTCGGCCTGGTGCTGCGCTGGATCTACGACATCCCCGGTGAGTTCGGAGTCCCGTCCGCCGACGCGACCCTCGACTACGCGCTGAACCACCGGCCCGAGGGACTGGTCGGCTTCGGCCTCGGTGGCCCGGAGGTCGGCGTGCCGCGACCACTGTTCCAGTCGCACTTCGAGCAGGCGCGGGCCGCAGGTCTGCACAGCGTGCCCCATGCCGGCGAGACCACCGGGCCACAGACGGTGTGGGACTCGCTCAACCTCCTGCAGGCCGAGCGGATCGGCCACGGCACGTCGTCCGCCCAGGACCCGGCGCTGCTCCGGCACCTGGCCGAGACGGGCGTACCGCTCGAGGTCTGCCCCTCGTCGAACATCGCCACCCGGGCGGTGGCGACCCTGGAGGAACACCCGATCCGGGCGTTCCGGGACGCCGGGGTGACAGTGACGGTGAACTCCGACGACCCGCCGATGTTCGGCACCACGCTCAACCGTGAGTACGCGATCGCCGCGGACCTGCTCGAGCTCGACGAGGCGGGCGTGGCCGACCTCGCGCGCACCGCCCTGCGGGCGTCGTTCGCCCCGGACGACGTGCGGGAGCGGGTGCTCGGCGAGATCGACGCCTACGTCGCTGGCTGAGCGGCGCCGGCTGCGCCGGCAAAAGGGCAGTAATAGGCCCCGCAACCTCATACGCAGCGGGGCCAACACCTTTGTAACGGGTGGAACCGCCGGAATGCGGGATTGAGCGTGCGTGTCGGATCGGACCTAATGTGGGCGTGTGAATTCGTCAGGGCGTCCCGTGCGGGTCGCGGTCGTCAACGACTACGAGCTGGTGGTCGTCGGCGTCGCTGCCCTGCTCGAGCCCTACCGCGACCGCGTGGAGGTCGTGGAGGTGGACAGCAACCTCCCAGTTCTGCACGACGTGGACGTGATCCTCTACGACACCTTCGGCCAGGTGCAGGGCCGCGGCGTGGACGTCGACTCCCTGGTCGACGGCGGCAACGCGAAGGTGGTCATCTACAGCTGGAACCTGCACGGCGAGCTCGTGCAGGACTCGCTCATGGCGGGAGCGTCGGGCTACCTCTCCAAGGGGCTGGAGGCCGAGGAGCTGGTCGAGGCGATCGAGCGGATCCATGGCGGCAAGCAGGTCCTCCCGATCGGTGGCGGCACGGTCAACCCGAAGCCCGAGTCGGCCTGGCCGGGCAAGGAGCACGGCCTCACCGTCCGCGAGGCGGAGATCATCGCCCTGATCACCCAGGGTCTCTCCAACCAGGAGATCGCCGAGCGCAGCTACCTGAGCATCAACTCGGTCAAGACCTACATCCGCACGGCCTACCGCAAGATCCGCGTCGAGCGCCGCGCGCAGGCGGTGCTGTGGGGCATCAAGCACGGCTTCGAGCCCGACGTCGTGCGCCACGTTGACCGTCGTCCTGGCTGAACCACCGCTGAGGGTGGGTACTGGGGAGGGCTGGCTGCACCGGCACTCGGCGTACGTCGACCTGGAGGATCTCGACGAAATGGACTGGACCGCCGGGGTGGTCCGCGTCGACCCGACGCGCATGCAGCCGCTCGAGGCGGTGTGACCGGAGCCCCTCCGACGCAGGCAAGCAGGCCACGGGATCAAGGGCATCGTCCGTCCGGTCAGACTTCCGGCAAAGCGCGAACAGGGAGCCATCCGGACTCCTACCTTGAATGCATGAGGGAGCAAACTCGGGTGTTGGCCGCGCTCGCGGCGGTCGCTACTGGCGCCGTCCTGACCTTGGCCCCACCGGCATCGGCGGCCACCACGACGACGACCACGCTCGTCTCCAGCGCCAACCCGTCCACCGCGGGCCAGGCGGTGACCCTCACCGCGACGGTCACCGGGGCCGACCCGTCCGGCCAGGTCGACTTCGCCGACTCCAGCGCCACCCTCGGCAGCGCGACCCTGAGCTCTGGCGTCGCGACACTGGTGGTCGACTCGCTCACGGTCGGCGACCACTCCCTCACCGCGACGTACGTGGGTGACGGGACGAACGACACCTCCTTCGGCACGCTGACCCAGACCGTCTCCGCGCCCCCGCCCCCGCCTATTCCCCCGACACCGACGCCCACGCCGACCCCGACGCCGACCCCGGTGGCCACCGTCAAGCCGCCCAAGGTCAAGCTCGTCGCGTCGACGACCAAGGCGTCGGTCGGCGACAAGGTGAGGCTGAGCTGGCACAGCAAGCGCGCCGACGCCGTGATGGCCTCGGGCGACTGGACAGGTTCCCAGAAGTCCAAGGGCTCCGCGACCGTCCGGATCTCCGAGCGCGGCAAGCACGTGTTCAAGCTGACCGTGAAGAACGCCTCGGGCGCCAAGACCGCAACCGTGAAGGTGATGGCCGCCCGCAAGGCCAAGACCCTGGAGCTCGTGGTCACCGAGGAGCTGACGCAGGTCGGCGACGACGTCGACATCAACGCCGACGGACTGGCGAAGGGCGAGGAGTATCACGCTCCGCCTCAACAGCAAGGTGATCATGACCGGCAAGGCGGACAAGAAGGGCGACGTCGTCCGCACCTTCGAGGTCCCCGAGAACACGCCCGAGGGGCCAGTGTCCCTGACGATCACCGGCAGCAACCCAGGTCGGGTCGGCACCGCGGTGCTCAACGTGATCGGGCCGAAGAAGCTTGAGGTCTCCGTCGCGGCGGCGGAGGTGGTCAAGCGGAACCCGCAGACGGTCTCCGTCACGGGTCTGCTCCCGGGCGAGACGGTGACGGTCACTCTGGGCGGCAAGAAGCTGACCACCGGGACCGCGGACACCGCAGGCGAGTTCACCTACACCTACGACGTCACCAAGCCCATCGGCAAGCAGACCGTCACGGTGACCGGGGCCATTCCCGAACGGGTCGGCAAGGCGACCTACACCGTGCTCGATCCGGGCCGCGGGCCGAACAACGGCGGCTGATCCGGAGCACGGATCGGCGCGGACAACCGTGACAGCAGACCAGGCCGGTCGTTAGCAGGGTTGTGAAGCTGCGTGCTGCCGTCTCGATCCTCGCCACTCTGTCGCTCGTCCCCGGGCTGACCCTGCTGGCCGGGGGTGCCAGTGCCGACCGGGCTCCCACCACCCGCTCGGCCCACGCGGCGGCGCCGCTCGTGGCCCGGCCTGCGGCGCGCAAGATGCACTGGACGCCACGGTCCGAGCGGTATCCCCAGACGGTCACCACCACGGATCTGGCCATCACGATGGACGACGGGGTCGTGCTGCGCGCCGACCTGGTCCAGCCGGCACGGGCAGACGGTTCGGTGGTCTCGAAGCCGCTGCCGGTGATCATCACGATCACGGCGTACAACAAGAGCGTCCTCGCCACCGGCGGGCTCGGCGGTCCGAGCGCGAGCTACCTGGTCAAGCGCGGCTATGCCCAGCTGACCGTGGACGCGCGAGGGACGGGCTCGTCCGAGGGCATCTGGGAGGCGTTCGGCCTCCGCGAGACCACGGACTACGGCGAGGTCGTCGCCTGGGCGCACCGGCAGCCGTGGAGCAACGGCAAGTCCGGCATGACCGGACCGTCGTACATGGGCATCGCCCAGCTCTTCGCCGCGGCCGCGCACCCGCCGGGCCTCAAGGCGATCTTCCCGCAGGTCCCGGGCGCGGACGTCTATCGCGACATCGTCGCGTCCGGCGGCCAGCTCGACGTCAGCTTCATCCCGCTCTGGATGGGCCTGGTCACCGGCACCGGGCTGATCCCGCCGGCGTACGGCGCTGACGAGCCCGCCTCGGCGACCCAGGCGCTGCTCGACCGGCTGACCACCGCGACCACGTTCACCGGGCCGCTGCTGTCCTCCGCGGTGCTGGGCGGCGACCCGTCGTACGACGGGCAGTTCTACAGGGAGCGCTCGCCGATCAACATCATCAAGAAGGTCAAGGTCCCGACGTTCCTGGTGAGCGGCGAGTACGACCTCTTCCAGCGCGGCACCCCGCTGCTGTTCGAGAAGCTGCAGAAGCGCGGCGTGCCGGTGCGGATGATCACCGGTCCGTGGGACCACCTGCAGGGATCCTCGGGCGAGGACGTCGGCGACGCGGGCTACGGGTCGCTTCAGGAGCTGTGGCTGCGGTGGTTCGACCGCTACGTGAAGGGCAAGAAGGACACCAAGCTGCTCCAGGACGTCAAGCCGTTCACCTACTACGAGCAGGGCACGGGCACGTGGGCCACCGCCAGGAAGTACGTCGACCGCGACCTGCACGCCGCGTCGTTCCGGCTCTCCGGGGCCGCCGCCGCCGGAGGCCGCAACGGTGGTCTGGTCCTGGACGGTGCCCAGGAAAAGGCCCAGCCCGGCACGTCGACGGTGCCGCCGATCCCGGTCACCGGGCTGTGCACGCGCTCGGCGAACCAGTGGACCGCCGGCATCCTCAACCTGGTGTTCCCCGACAGCCCGTGCCTGAAGGACAACCAGCTCAACGACCTCGGCGGCCTGAGCTTCCAGACCGCCCCGCTGCAGCAGGCGATCCGGCTCCAGGGCCCGATCAACGTGCGGCTTTTCGCGTCCTCGCCCAGCGGTGACGGCATGTTCTCGGTCGTCGGTCGAGGACGTCGCACCCGACGGCTCGGTCTCACGGCTCACCGGCGGCTGGCAGGTGCTCTCGCAGCGAGCGCTCGACAAGAAGAAGTCGCGCTACCTCGACAAGCAGCTGATCCAGCCGTTCCATCCCTTCACCCGCGAGTCGCAGCAGCCGGTGCCCGCCGGGGCGGTCGTGCCCGGTCGACGTCGAGGTGTTCCCGACCGGCGCCGCGATCCGGCCCGGCCACCGGCTGCGGCTCAGCATCCAGGGCTTCGACGTGCCGCACCTGCTGCCAACGCTCCCGAACCTCGCCCAGATCGCGCCGCTGACGGTCTACGCGTCGGACGCCTACCCGTCGGTGCTCACGATCCCGGTGCGCACCTCGCCGTAGCGGGCGCGGATGGCCGGGACGACGTCGCCGTTGTAGCTGACCACGCCCGGGATCTCCCAGCTGGGTGGGGCGTCGGTCCCGGCGAGCGCCCACGCCGCCTGCCGCGCCGCACCGTCGGCCACCGCCTCGACAGCCGGCGGGACCAGGACCTCGGTGCCGAACACCTGCGGCGCGATGCGGCGTACGGCCTCGGACTTCGCGCCGCCGCCGATCATGACCACCCGGCGGATCGCCACGCCGGAGTCGCGCAGGGCGTCGAGGGCATCGGCGAGCCCGCACAGCACGCCCTCGACGCAGGCCCGGGCCAGGTGGGCCGGCGTCATCGTGGCGAGGGTGAGGCCGAGCAGCGAGCCGGTGGCGTCCGGCAGCGCCGGGGTGCGTTCCCCCTCGAGGTAGGGCACGAGCACCAGTCCGTCGCAGCCCGCCGGCGCGCTGAGCGCGAGGTCGGAGAAGGCTGCGTGGTCGACACCGAGCAGGCGGGCGCCCGCGTCCAGCACCCGTGCGGCGTTGAGCGTGGCGACCAACGGCAGGAAGCCGCCGGTGGCGTCCGCGAACCCGGCGATGGTGCCGGTCGGGTCGGCGCTCGGTTCCGTGGCGACCACGCAGGCGACGCCCGACGTGCCGATGCTCAGGACGACGTCGCCCACCTCGGCCTGCAGCCCCAGGGCCGCGGCCATGTTGTCCCCGGTCCCGGCGGCGACCAGCGCACCCGGCGCCAGCAACCGAGCCTCGCCGGAGGACTCGCTCGGACCGAGCACCCGCGGCAGCGCGGGGCGGTGGCCGAGGGCGAGCTCGACGAGGTCGTCGCGGTAGGTGTCCGAACGCGCGTCGAACCAACCGGTCCCGCTCGCGTCTCCGCGGTCGGTGGTGAGGGCGTCCAGTCCGGGCGCTCCGAGCAGCCGCCAGCCCAGCCAGTCGTGGGGCAGGCACACCGCCGCCGTGCGCGCGGCGTTCTCCGGCTCGTGCTCGGCCACCCAGCGGGCCTTGGTGGCGGTGAACGACGCGACCGGGACGGACCCGACCGCATCGGCCCAGGCACCTGGTCCGCCGAGCTCGGCGATCAGCGCGGCCGCCTGGGGCGCGGACCGGTTGTCGTTCCAGAGCAGCGCCGGGCGAACGACGTCGCCGCTGCTCGTCGAGCGAGACGTAGCCGTGCTGCTGGGCGCCGACGGCCAGGGCGGCGACGTCGTCGAGACCGCCGGCCGCGGCCGCGGCCTCCTCGAGTGCTCGCTCCCAGGCGTGCGGGTCCACCTCGGTGCCGGGCGGGTGTGACGCCTGCCCGCGGCGTACGAGCGAGCCGTCGTCGGCGTCGCGGACGACCACCGTGCAGGACTGTGTCGAGGAGTCGATGCCTGCCACGAGCGTCACGCGCGCACGCTACCCGCCGTGTCCAGGCCTGGCGCGTGGAAGGATGCGTCCGTGCGGCACTCGTTGGCAGGGCGGGTCGAGAGCCAGCTCCAGGCCCGCCTCCTCGCGGAGCTGAGGGACGAGGGGCCGCTCTCGAAGGCACAGCTGGCCGACGCGCTCCAGGTGTCGCGCACCACGGTGGGTGCCGAGGTGGTCCGGCTCGGCGAGCTCGGGCTGGCCGTCGAGGTCGGCCCGGCGGCCTCGCGCGGCGGGCGGCGGTCCACGCTCGTCGACCTCTCGCCCGACATCCGGTTCGCCGGCATCGCGATCGGCGCCACCGGCGTCTCGGTGGGCGTCACCGACGGGCGGCTGATCACGCTCGGCGTGCAGCACCGCGAGTGCGACATCAAGCAGGGACCGGAGGTCGTCCTCGCGCTGGCGCTCGAGATGTTGCGCAAGGTGATGGCCGAGGTGGGGGTGTCGGGGCTCAGCGGCGCCGGTGTCGGCGTGCCCGGGCCGGTCGACTTCCACCGCGGGGTCCCGGTCTCGCCGCCGATCATGCCGGGCTGGGACGGCTATCCGGTGCGGGACGCCGTGTCCCGTGACCTGGGCTGCCCGGTCGTCCTCGACAACGACGTCAACGTGCTCACGGTGGGCGAGCAGCACGCCGGGGTCGCGCGCAACGCCCGCGACTTCCTCTTCGTGAAGATCGGGACGGGCATCGGCTGCGGGATCGTCGTCGACGGTGAGCTCTACCGCGGCGTGGACGGCTGCGCCGGGGACATCGGTCACATCCGCGTCGACGACTTCGGCCCGACGTGTGCGTGCGGCAACACCGGCTGCCTCGAGGCGTTCGCCGGCGGCGCCGCCCTCGCCCGGGACGCGACCGCTGCGGCCCGCGCCGGGCGCTCGGAGCCACTGGCACGGATGCTCGCCGAGCAGGGCGAGCTCACCGCCGCCGACGTCGGTCGCGCGGTCGCCGCCGGCGATCCCGTCGCCGTCCAGCTGATCCGCGACTCGGGCCGGCGAGTCGGGCAGGTGCTGGCCAGCCTGGTGTCGTTCTTCAACCCCGGGCTCATCGTCATCGGCGGTGGCGTGACCGGGCTCGGCCACGCCCTGCTCGCCGAGATCCGCGGGGTCACGTACCGCCGCTCGCTTCCCCTGGCCACGGGCAACCTGCCCATCGTGCTCAGCGAGCTCGGCAACGAGGGCGGCGTGGTGGGCGCCGCGCGGCTGATCAGCGGCGCCGTCTACTCGTCCGATCCCGGCTCGCGCCACCTGATCGATGCGCAAACTTTGTCCAATCGTGACGAAAGTTTGACGCTCAGAGCGCGAACCTGCCGCTGCTCACCCCTTGCGGATGCGGTCAACTGGCTCTAGTTTGTGCAGCGCGCTGACAAACAGGTGACGGCGGTCACGGCGAGCGGGGGAGTCGGAGGTGGGGTCGATGCGGACGTTCGACGCCGCTGACGGCAACCTCAGCGCCGACCAGCTGACGCTGCGTCGCACCAACCTCGGCCTGGTCCTGCGCAGGCTGCGCGACCACGGACCACGGTCACGCGCCAAGCTGGCCACCGAGCTGGGCATGACCCGGTCGGCGGTCTCGACGCTGGTCGGCGACCTCGCCGAGCGCGGGCTGGTCCGCACCGGTCACCTCGAGCGCGGCGCGGTCGGTCGTCCCGGCACGAGCGTCGAGCTCGACGGACACGCCGTGGCGGGACTGGGAGCCGAGGTCAACGTCAACCACGTCTCGACCATGGCCCTGGACCTCACGGGCGAGGTGGTGAGCGAGCACAAGCTCGCCCTCGACGCTCGCGCGGTCCCGGTCGACGAGGTGCTCGACCGGCTCGCCGAGCTGGTCCGGGAGACGATCGCCGACCTGGCGCACCGCGACATCGAGCCGGTCGGCCTGACCGTGGGCGTGGCCGGCCTCGTGGACCGCGAGCGCGACTGGCTCACCCTCGGTCCCAACCTCGGCTGGCACGACGTACCGGTCGGCGAGCTGCTCCGGGCCCGGCTCGGCGACTCGTACCCGATCGCGGTCGAGAACGAGGGCAACCTGGCCGCGCTCGCCGAGGCAACCCCGGGCGACCCCCACCGCCAGGACGTCCTCGTGCTCTTCGGCGAGGTCGGCGTGGGCGGCGGCATCGTCGCGGACGGCCGGCCGCTGCGCGGCCGACAGGGCTACGCCGGCGAGTTCGGCCACATGATCGTCGAGCCCCAGGGCCGACGGTGCGGCTGTGGCCGGGTCGGGTGCTGGGAGACGGTGGTCGGTCTGCGGGCTCTCCTCGACCTCGCCGCCGACCCCGACGACCTGGTGCGCGACCCGGCCATGGCCATCGACGACCGGCTCGCCGAGCTCAACCGGCGCGCTTCCCTGGGGGACACCCGGACCCTGGGCGCGCTGGCCCAGGTCGGCGGCTGGCTCGGCGTGGGCGCCGCGATGCTGGCCAACGCGCTGAACCCCGCGGCGATCGTCCTCAGCGGCTACTTCGCCGCGGTCGGCCAGCACATGCGGCCGGCCATCGAGGACCGTCTCCAGGCGGGTGTGCTGGCCCCCGACGCCGGCGGCACTCGCGTCGAGCTCTCGACGTTCGGGTTCACGGCCGCCGTCCGCGGAGGCGCCGGCCTCGCGCTCGACACCGTCTTCGCCGACCCGACGCGGGTCGAGCGCCGTACCGTCGCCGAAGGAGCTGTCCGGTGACCCAGGCACTGCTGCAGATGACCGGGATCGTCAAGGACTTCCCGGGAGTGCGCGCCCTCGGCGGCGTCGACCTCGACGTCCGAGCCGGAGAGGTGCACTGCCTGGTCGGCCAGAACGGCGCGGGCAAGTCGACGCTGATCAAGGTGCTCTCCGGCTTCCACCAGCCCGACGAGGGCACCCTCGTCTGGGACGGGCAGGAGGCGTCGTTCTCGACGCCTGCGAAGGCGATCGAGCACGGTGTCGCGACGATCTACCAGGAGCTCGACCTGGTGGAGCACCTCGACGTGACCGAGAACGTCTTCCTCGGCCACGAGGTCTCCCGTGCCGGCTTCAGCCAGCGCGGCCGCGCCCGCGAGCTGGTCAAGGCACTGCTCGCCCGGCTCGGCCACTCGGAGATCTCGACGACCCGGCTCGTCGGAGACCTGTCACCGGCCAACCAGCAGATCGTCAGCATGGCCCGCGCGCTGTCCCACGACACCCGCCTGCTCGTCCTGGACGAGCCCTCCGCCGTGCTGGACCAGCAGGAGGTCGACAACCTCTTCCGGGTCATCCGCAGCCTCACCGCCGAGGGCGTCGCGATCGTCTACATCTCCCACCGCCTCGAGGAGATCCGCCAGATCGGCGACCGGATCACCGTGCTCAAGGACGGTCGCACCGTGGCCACCGGACTCGCCGTGGCCGACACCCCCACCGCGGACCTCATCAAGCTGATGACCGGCCGCTCGATCGAGTACGTCTTCCCGCCCCGCCCGGAGACTGCCCGCGACCTCGGGGAGCCGGTGCTGGAGGTGCGGGACCTCAGCCTCGCCGGCGTGTTCACGGCTGTCGACCTCACCGTGCACGCCGGCGAGATCGTCGGGCTCGCCGGCCTCGTGGGCGCCGGTCGGTCCGAGATCATCGAGACGATCTACGGCGGCCGCCGGGCCACGACCGGCACCGTCACCGTCGACGGCAAGCGGATCCGGCGGGGCTCGGTCACCTCGGCGGTGCGTGCCGGGGTCGGTCTGGCGCCGGAGGAGCGCAAGAGCCAGGGGCTCCTGCTCGACGAGGCGGTCTACCGCAACATCACGATGTCGTCGATGGCCCGGTTCTCCCGGTTCGGGTTCCTCGACCGGGGCGAGGAGCGGCGCCGCGCCGCCGAGCTCACCGCGAGCCTCGACGTACGCCCGGACGGCGTCACCCGCGCCGTCCGCACCCTGTCGGGCGGCAACCAGCAGAAGATCGTGCTCGCCCGATGGCTGCTCCGCGACTGCCGGGTGCTGATCCTCGACGAGCCCACCCGCGGCGTCGACGTCGGCGCCCGCTCCGAGATCTACCAGCTCGTCCGGTCGCTCGCCGACCGCGGCGTCGCCGTCGTGGTCGTCTCCAGCGAGATCGAGGAGGTGCTCGGTCTCGCCGACCGGGTCCTCGTCGTCCGCGAGGGCGAGGTCGTCCACGAGTCCGCAGCCACAGACCTCGACGAGGCCCGGGTCCTCGACCTGGTCATGGAAGGAAAGGTTCCGGCATGAGCCAGGACAGCGTGCGCGTCGAGCAGGCCGCACTCGAGACCACCCGTGAGCCCAACAAGGCGCTCGCCCTGCTGCGCACGAGCCTGGGCCGCAACCTCGGCCTCGTCATCGCGCTGCTGCTGATCTGCCTCGTCGGGGTCATCACGGCGGGTGACCGCTTCGCGTCCACCGCCAACGCCCTGACGATCCTCAAGCTGGCGGCGACGATCGGCGTCGTCAGCATCGGCATGACGTTCGTGATCATCGGCGGCGGCATCGACCTCTCCGTCGGCGCGATCGCCGCGCTCTCGTCGGTCTGGTGCACGACGGTCGCCACCCAGACGATGGCCGAGGACACCCACTGGCTCGCCATGGTGGCCGTCGCCCTCGCGGTCGGAGCCGGCTGCGGGCTGGTCAACGGGCTGCTGATCTCCTACGGCCGGATCGTGCCGTTCATCATGACCCTGGCGATGCTCGCCAGCGCCCGCGGCCTCGCCCAGATCATCAGCGACCGGAAGACCCAGATCGTCAGGGTCGACGGCTTCGCCGACTTCTTCAACAGGGAGATCCTCGGCATCCCGATGCAGGTCTGGATCTTCGCCCTGGTCGCGGTCGTCGGCTGGATCCTGCTCAACCGCACGACGTTCGGGCGCCGCACGGTCGCCGTCGGCGGCAACCCCGAGGCCGCCCGTCTGGCCGGCATCCCGGTCAAGCGGCAGACCGTCTACCTCTACGTGCTCGTCGGCGTCTGCTGCGGCATCGCCGCGCTGATGCTGGTCGCCCGGACCACCACCGGCAGCGCGACGCACGGCAACCTCTGGGAGCTCGACGCGATCGCCGCGGTCGTGATCGGCGGCACCCTGCTCACCGGTGGCCGCGGCACGATCGTCGGCACCGTCCTCGGCGTCCTGATCTTCACGACGCTCAACAACGTCTTCATCCTCAACAACCGCTCCATCTCGGAGCAGGAGCTCCTCAAGGGAGTCATCATCGTCGCCGCCGTGCTGCTCCAGCAGAGGTTGGCGTCTCGGAACAGCAGTACCTAGCGCCTCGGCGTACCGCACCATCCAGCTCCATCGCAGCACAAACCTCTGCACCACACCTCTGCATCAAGGAGAAGCACGATGAAGTCCCTGCGCCCCATCCAGAAGAAGCTGGGGACCGGCCTGGTCGCCGGTCTCGCAGTATTCGCCCTCGCGGCGTGCACCGGCAACGACTCCGGCAACGACGACAAGGCCGACCTCGGCGGCGGCACGTCGCAGGCCGCATCGGGTTCCAACGACGACGCGGGCGACAAGGTCGTCATCGGCTTCTCGGCCCCCGCGGCCGACCACGGCTGGATGGGCTCGATCACCCAGTCCGCCAAGGACGTCGCCGAGCAGTACGACGACATCGAGCTGCGCGTCGCCGAGGGCACCAACGACGTCAACCTGCAGATCTCCCAGGTCGAGACGTTCATCAACGACGGCGTGGACGCCATCGTGCTGCTGCCCTTCGACGGCGCTGCGATGACCCCGATCGCCCTCGAGGCGATGAAGGCCGGCATCCCGGTCATCAACGTCGACCGCGAGTTCGACGACCCGAACGCCGCCCGCGTCACCGTCCTCGGTGACAACTACGGCATGGGCGTCTCCGCCGGCCAGTTCGTCTGCGACAACCTCGACGGCAAGACCGACGCCGTGGTCGCCGAGATCGCCGGCATCGACTCGCTGCCGCTGACCCAGGACCGCAGCCAGGGCTTCAAGGACGCGCTCGCCGAGTGCGACCAGAACGTCGACAACCGCGTCGCGGCCGAGTTCACCGTCGAGTCCGGCGAGGAGCAGGCAGCGAACCTGCTGCAGGCCGCCCCGAAGATCGACTTCCTGTGGAACCACGACGACGACCAGGGTGTCGGCGTCATGGCGGCGATCGAGAACGCCGGCCGCGACGAGTTCACCATGATCGGCGGCGCCGGCTCGAAGAACGCGATGGAGCTCATCCAGTCCGGCGACAGCGTGCTCAAGGCGACGGTCATCTACCCGTCGACCCAGGCGGCCGACGGGATCAAGCTGGCCCGGCTCCTGGTCCAGGGCAAGTCGATGAGCGACCTGGTCGAGGTCGAGGTGCCGCGCACGGTGCAGCTCTACGCGCCGGTCGTCACCGCGGACAACGTCGACCAGTTCATCGACACCGCGTTCGAGTCCTGATCGAGTCCGACTGAGCCCCGGTGGGCCGGGCGCACCAGCCCGGCCCACCGGCACCACCGGACCGATCCAGACCTCGACCCCGTCCCGGAACGGAACATGACGATGACCAGCACCCGCCCCACCCTCGCGGTGGGCATGGTGGGCTACGCCTTCATGGGCGCCGCCCACTCCCAGGCCTGGCGCACCGCGCCGCGCTTCTTCGACCTCCCGCTGACCCCGACCATGCAGGTCGTCTGCGGCCGGGATGCCGAGCGGACGGCCGAGGCGGCCGGACGACTCGGCTGGGCCGAGACCGAGACGGACTGGCGCCGCCTCGTCGAGCGCCCGGACGTCGACCTCGTCGACATCTGCACGCCCGGCGACACGCACGCCGAGATCGCGATCGCGGCGCTGGCCGCCGGCAAGCACGTGCTGTGCGAGAAGCCGCTGGCCAACACGGTCGCCGAGGCGGAGGCGATGACCGCCGCCGCCGAGCAGGCGGCGGAGCACGGCGTGCTCGCGATGGTCGGCTTCACCTACCGACGGGTGCCGGCGATCGCGCTGGCCCGCCGGCTCGTCGCCGAGGGCAGGATCGGCGAGGTGCGGCACGTGCGGGCGCAGTACCTCCAGGACTGGATCGCCGACCCCGAGGCGCCGCTCTCCTGGCGGCTGGACAAGGCCAAGGCGGGCTCCGGCGCGCTCGGCGACATCGGCGCCCACATCGTCGACCTGACCCAGCACATCACCGGCGAGCAGATCACCGAGGTGTCCGGCCAGCTCGAGACGTTCGTCAAGGAACGCCCGATCGCCACCGAGCACGCCGGCCTCTCCGGGTCGGCCGGCACCGAGCGCGGACCGGTCACCGTCGACGACGCCGCGGTCTTCATCGCCCGGTTCACCGGCGGCGGGCTCGGCGTCTTCGAGGCCACCCGGTTCGCCACCGGCCGCAAGAACGCGATCCGCATCGAGATCAACGGCTCGGCCGGCAGCCTGGCCTTCGACTTCGAGGACATGAACGTCCTGGAGTTCTTCGACGCCGCCGAGCCGGACGAGACCGCCGGGTTCCGGCGCATCATCGTCACCGAGCCCGGCCACCCCTACGTCGGTGCCTGGTGGCCGCCCGGCCACGGGCTGGGCTACGAGCACGGCTTCACCCACCAGGTCGTCGACCTGGTGACCGCGATCGCCGAGGGCACCCAGCCGACGCCGTCGTTCGCCGACGGGCTGCAGGTGCAACGGGTGCTGGCGGCCGTCGAGACCAGCTCCGACACCCGGACCTGGCAGGAGATCCCCACATGAGTGCCGACTTCACCCCCCGCCCCGAGGACAAGTTCTCCTTCGGCCTCTGGACGGTCGGCTGGCAGGGCGTCGACGTGTTCGGCCCGGCCAGCCGGCCGCTGCTGGACCCGGTCGAGGCGACGTACAAGCTCGCCGAGCTGGGCGCCGCGGCGGTCACCTTCCACGACGACGACCTGCTGCCGGACGAGGACGCCCGCGAGGCGACCCTGGAGCAGGTTCTCCAAGGCGCTGGCCGACACCGGGCTGCGCGCCGAGATGGTGACCACCAACCTGTTCAGCCACCCGGTGTTCAAGGAGGGCGCGCTCACCGCCAACAACCGGGAGGTACGCCGCTACGCGCTGGCCAAGGTGCTGCGCAACATCGACCTCGCCGCCAGCCTCGGCGCCGAGACGTTCGTCATGTGGGGCGGCCGCGAGGGCGCCGAGCACGGCGGCGGCAAGAACATCCGCGCCGCGCTCGACCGGATGGTCGAGGGGCTGAACACCGTCTGCGCCTACGTGCGCGACCAGGGCTACACCATGCGGTTCGCGCTCGAGCCCAAGCCCAACGAGCCGCGCGGCGACATCCTGCTGCCGACCATCGGCCACGCGCTCGCGTTCATCGGCGAGCTGGAGCACCCCGAGATGGTCGGCCTCAACCCCGAGGTCGGGCACGAGGAGATGGCCGGGCTCAACTTCGCGCACGGCATCGCGCAGGCGCTGTGGCACGGCAAGCTGTTCCACGTCGACCTCAACGGCCAGCACGGCCCGCGGTTCGACCAGGACCTGCGGTTCGGGGCCGGCAACCTGCGCGGCGCCTTCTGGACCGTCGACACCCTGCTGGGCAGCGGCACCGCCAACCGCTACGACGGCTACGTGCACTTCGACTTCAAGCCGCCGCGCGCCGAGGCGATCGACGGCGTCTGGGAGTCGGCGCGCGCCTGCATGCGCAACTACCTGATCCTGCGCGACAAGGTGCAGGCCTTCCGCGCCGACCCCGAGGTCACCGCGGCCCTGGCCGCGGCCGGCGTACCGGACCTCGACGAGCCGACCGTGGCCGAGGGCGAGTCGCTCGACGACCTGCGCGCCGCGTCGTACGACGTCGAGGCGCTCGGCGCCCGCTCGGTCGGCCAGGAGGCCCTCGACCAGCTCGCGATGGAACACCTGCTCGGCGTCCGCTGAGCCGTCACCGGCCCACGCAGTCGATCCAGGAGGAACCGATGCCGCGTCCGATCACGCTGTTCACCGGCCAGTGGGCCGACCTGCCCTTCGAGGAGGTGGCCCGGCTCGCCACCGAGTGGGGCTACGACGGCCTCGAGATCGCCTGCTGGGGCGACCACCTCGACCCGTGGCAGGGCGCCGAGGACGACGCCTACATCCAGGGCAAGCTCGACCTGCTGGAGAAGTACGGCCTGCAGGTCTTCGCGATCTCCAACCACCTCAAGGGCCAGGCGGTCTGCGACGACCCGATCGACGCCCGGCACGAGGCGATCCTGTCCGCGAAGGTCTGGGGCGACGGCGACCCCGAGGGCGTGCGCCAGCGCGCCGCCGAGGAGATGAAGCTGACCGCCCGCACCGCGCAGCGGCTCGGCGTGAAGACGGTGGTCGGCTTCACCGGCTCCTCGATCTGGAAGTACGTCGCGATGTTCCCGCCGGCGTCGGAGGAGATGGTGGCCGCCGGCTACCAGGACTTCGCCGACCGCTGGAACCCGATCCTCGACGTCTTCGACGAGTGCGGGGTCCGGTTCGCGCACGAGGTGCACCCCTCCGAGATCGCCTACGACTACTGGACGACCGTCGCGACGATGGAGGCGATCGGCCACCGGGAGGCGTTCGGCCTCAACTGGGACCCCAGCCACTTCGTGTGGCAGGACCTCGACCCGGTCGGGTTCCTCTGGGACTTCAAGGACCGGATCTACCACGTCGACTGCAAGGACGCGAAGCGCCAGATCGGCAACGGCCGCAACGGCCGGCTCGGCTCGCACCTGCCCTGGGCCGACCCGCGCCGGGGCTGGGACTTCGTGTCCACCGGCCACGGCGACGTGCCCTGGGAGCAGTGCTTCCGGATGCTCAACACCATCGGCTACGACGGCCCGATCTCGGTCGAGTGGGAGGACGCCGGCATGGACCGCCTGCGTCGGCGCGCCCGAGGCGCTGGAGTTCGTCCG
>CAVTHU010000001.1:0-23059 GCA_963734355.1 uncultured Actinomycetota bacterium | reverse complement strand
GTACGGCGGCCACGACCCCGCGGGCGGTGTCCCGCAGGGGTCCGTCGCCGGCGGCGTCCGCCACCTGGCCGGCCAGGTCGAGGAGCTGCTTCATCCAGCGGACGAAGTCACCGGCCGCCAGCTCGACGACGTTGAGCACGTCGTCGAGCTCGTCCCCCTCGGCCCAGCGGTACGCCGCCCAGGCGAAGCCGGCGTCGGGCTGGCGCAGGAAGTCGAGGTGGTGGTCGCGCTCCAGCGCGTCGAGCTGGCCCCAGAGCTTGACCATCTCCTTGATCACGTCGCGGACCCGGCCGCCGGGGACCCGCGGCGGTGAGGCGTCGTCGGGTCGCCGCGCCTCGAAGACCAGCACCGAGAGCGCCGCGGCCAGCTCGGGCACGGTGAGCTCGTCCCAGAGGCCCGTGCGCAGGCACTCGGCCGCGACCAGGTCGAGCTCGGAGTAGAGGCGCATCAGGTGTCGGCCCTGGTCGGTGACGCGGACCTCGCCCCCGTCGCCGGCCAGGTAGCCGAGCGCGGTGAGCACCTCGCAGACCCGGTCGAACTGACGGGCCACGGTGTTGGTGCGGGTCTCGACCCGGCGCCGGAGCGTGGCGGCGTCGCGGTCCAGCTTGAACCACCGCTGCGCCCAGCGGTCGTGCTCCTCGCGGTCCGGGCAGGCGTGGCAGGGGTGCGCCCGAAGCATCGACCGAAGCTCCTCGATCTCACGCTCGGCGGCGGAGTCCGGGGCGCCCTTCTGCGGACGTCTGCGCCCCGGTGGTGGGGGCGCCAGGTCGTGGGTGCGGGTCCGCAACGCCGAGGCCAGGTCGCGGCGCATCTGTGGGTTCCGGCTGTTGAACGACTTCGGGACCTTGAGGCTGGCCACCGACGCCACGGGGACGGGGAAGTCGATGAGCGCGAGGCGGCGGGCCTGGCGGTCGGCGGTGACGACGTACGGCCGCGGGTTGACGGCGTCCCAGCTGGGGTCGATGACGACGGCGTACCCGGCGAACTTGCCGGTCGGCACCTCGATGACGTCGCCGCGCTTGAGCAGGCGCAGCGACTCGATCGCCTCGTCGCGGCGGTCGGCGCGGCGGGCCTTGCTGGCCCCCTTCTCGACGTCGGAGATCCGGCGCCGCAGGCCGGCGTACTCCATGAAGTCCCCCAGCTCGCAGCGCGCGGACTCGGCGTAGCCCTGGAGCGCCTCCTCCGCCTTGCGCAGCTGACGGGCCAGCCCGACCACGGCCTTGTCGGCCTGGAACTGGGCGAAGGACTGCTCCAGCAGCTCGCGAGAGGTCTCGCGGCCGTACTGGTGGACCAGGTTGACCGCCATGTTGTACGACGGGCGGAAGGACGAGCGGAGCGGGTAGGTACGGGTCGAGGCCAGCCCCGCCACCTCGCGCGGGTTCATGCCTGGCTGCCAGAGCACGACGCCGTGACCCTCGACGTCGAGGCCGCGGCGGCCGGCTCGGCCGGTGAGCTGGGTGTACTCGCCCGGGGTGATGTCGGCGTGGGCGTCGCCGTTCCACTTGGTGAGCTTCTCGATGACCACGGTGCGGGCCGGCATGTTGATGCCCAGCGCCAGGGTCTCGGTCGCGAAGACCACCTTGCAGAGGCCTCGGACGTAGAGCTCCTCGACGATGTGCTTGAACGCCGGCAGCATCCCGGCGTGGTGCGCGGCGATGCCGCGGGTCAGGCCCTCGAGGAAGTCGTGGTAGCCGAGGACGTGCAGGTCCTCGTCGGGCAGGTCCCGGCGCGCGGCCTCGACGTACTCGTGGATCGTGTCCCGCTCCTCCGGGCTGGTCAGCCGCACGCCGGCGTTGAGGCACTGCTGGACTGCGGCGTCGCAGCCGACCCGGCTGAAGATGAAGACGATCGCCGGCAGCAGCCCCTCGCGATCGAGCCGGTCGACGACGTCCGCCCGGCTGGGGATCCAGACCCTGCGCCCGTTGCCGACGTTCCGTCCGTCCTTGGAGAACTTGGCCTTGGAGGACCCTGGCTTGCCCTTGCGGGGCGAGCGACGGTCGCGCATCAGGCGGGTGCTGGCCCAGTCGTCGCGGGCGATCTTCATCAGCTCGCCGTTGACCGGGGCGCCCTCCTTGACGAAGCCGGCCGCCGCGTCGACGTCCGAGGAGGCGAACAGGTCGAGCATCCGCCTCCCGACCATCACGTGCTGGTAGAGCGGGACCGGCCGGCGCTCCTCGACGATCGTCGTGGTCTCACCGCGGACGGTCTCCAGCCATTCGCCGAACTCCTCGGCGTTGCTCACCGTCGCACTCAGGCCGACCACGGTGACCGACTCCGGGAGGTGGATCATGACCTCCTCCCACACGGCGCCGCGGGAGCGGTCGGCGAGGTAGTGCACCTCGTCCATCACGACGAACCCGAGGCCCATGAGGGTCCGGCTGCCGGCGTAGAGCATGTTGCGGAGCACCTCGGTGGTCATCACGACCACCGGCGCCTCGCCGTTGACGACGTTGTCGCCGGTCAGCAGCCCGACCTCGTCGGGGCCGTATCGGTCGACGAGGTCGTGGTACTTCTGGTTGCTCAGGGCCTTGATCGGCGTCGTGTAGAAGCACTTGCGGCCGGTCGCGAGCGCCAGATGGATGGCGAACTCCCCCACGACCGTCTTGCCGGAGCCCGTGGGCGCAGCGACCAGCACCCCGCGCCCGTCCTCGATCTCCTGGCAGGCGCGGAGCTGGAAGTCGTCGAGCGGGAAGTCGTAGAGGGCGCTGAAGTCGTGGACGACGGGATGGTCCTTGTTCTTCATGTGCGCCGCGTACCGCTCCGACGGGGACAGCTCGTCGGTGCTCACTCCCCCCACACTACGGAACCCGGTCCAGCGCTGCTTCAGGTGTAGACGATCAACGCCCCGGGTGCGCACTCCACCGTGAGCGGGAGATCCCCGAAGCGCTCGCCGTCGGCGTACGTCGTGATCCCCGGCGAGGCCACGGTCAGCTTGCGGACCAGGTGGTGCTCGTACTGCGGATGGCTGGTGTGGGTGCCCTTGAACAGCTTGGGATAGGTACGGACGAGCGAGCCGCGGCTCATCGGCTTGATCACGACCACGTCGAGCATGCCGTCATCCAGCAGGGCGCCCTCCGCGATCCGCAGCCCGCCTCCGAACGACGGTCCGTTCCCGACCGAGACCATCATCGCCTCGATGTTCAGCTGCTTCCCGTCGAGGTCGAGCGTGTACTGCAGCGGCCGGAAGACTCGCAGCTCCGAGAGCGTGGCGATGTTGTAGCGCATCTGCCCCTTGGGCCAGGTCATCCGGTTGGCGCGCTCGTTGACCAGCGCGTCGAAGCCGGCGCACAGGACCGTCGCGAAGTACTTGCTCCCGCTCTTCGCGAGATCGACCTTCCTGGTGGTCCCCCTGATCACCGCGTCGGCCGCCGCCACCGGGTCCTTGCGCGGGAGGTCGAAGTAGCGGGCCACGTCGTTCCCCGTGCCGGCCGGGATGATGCCGAGCGGGGTATCGGTCTCGGCCACCGCCTGGACGCCCAGGTGGACCATGCCGTCGCCGCCGAGCACCACCAGCGCCTCGACGCCCTGCTGCACCGCGGTCCTGGCCAGGTCGAGCGCCTCGTCGGCGTCCCGCCCGCTGAGGTCGCGCACGCTCAGGCCGGCGCCGCGCAGCCGCTCGACCACCGCAGCGCGCGCCTTGCCCCCGCGCCCTTTGCCCGCGGTCGGGTTGGTGAGCAGGGCGATGTCGCGGGCCACGGGCGCAGACTAGCGGTGTCCACGGCCCGATCAGTGCTACATCCTCGGCACCAGGTGCCGGAGAAGTAGCAGCGATGCTCGTCGAGTCAACCGAGCCCCAAGCTCACTGACCAGACCGCAGGATTGGCGCCCGCCGCCCGGGCCACCCGGCTGAACGTCTCGAGCACGCGGTCGGCCGTCCACGACGTACCGGGCGCCGCCACCGTGGCTCGGCCGTCGCGCGTCAGCAGCAGCACCTGCCCGTGCCGCCACGCCTGGTGGACGCGGGTGCGGGTGGCTTCGTCGAGCACCGGCGTGGGGTAGGCCTGGTCGACGGCGAGCAGGTCGCACGCGATGACCTGGTCCGGGGTGCCGGTCAGGTGGCCGGCGACGAGGTGGCCGGTCAGGCCGTGATCGGAGGCCCAGGCGACCGGTCCGTCACCGAGCCAGTCCGGCAGGTCGAACGGGTCGAGCTCGGGCAAGCTCACAGCGGGGAGACCTCGTCGTCCGCCCACTGCTCGGTCGAGTCCCTGCCGCGGCCGCGGGCGCGATCGACCAGGCGGGCGATCACCTCGGCGAGGAGGAACAGGACCAGCATCGGGATGGCGAGGAAGAGCATCGAGAACGGGTCGGTCGACGGGGTGCCGACGGCGGCGAAGACGAAGGTGCCGACGATGATCCATGGCCGGTAGCGGCCCAGCGCCCGCCCCGACACCACGCCGGCGAGATTGAGCATCACGACGAACAGCGGGATCTCGAAGGCGATCCCGAAGATCAGCAGCATCCGGCTGATGAACGAGAAGAACTGCGTGAACTCGACCAGGTTGGTCACGTCCGCCGGGGTGAAGCCGATGAGAACCGTGATCGCCTTGGGCAGCACGTAGTAGCCGACCGCGACGCCCGCGAAGAACAGCGGCCCGGCAATGGCCGCGAAGATCCGCGACCACTTCCGCTCGTTGGGGTGCAGGCCGGGGACGATGAACGCCCAGATCTGGTAGAGCCAGTACGGCGAGGACCCGACCAGCGCGGCGAGGCCGCAGAGCTTGAGCTGGAAGGTCAGACCGGCGGCGACGCCATTCAGGACCGGCTCGCTCTTGGTGCCGCTCGGCAGGTTCTTCCTGGCCTCTTCGTACGGGTGCAGGATCAGCTGGTAGAGGCTCTCGTAGAAGAACAGCGCCACGACGAACGCGATGAGCACGACCATCGTCGAGCGGAGCAGCCGGGCGCGGAGCTCACGCAGGTGGTCGGACAGCGCCATCCGCCCATCCGGGCCGACAGGATGCTGCGGGCTCCCCCTGAGGAACCCCGCAAGGCGCTTGATCAAGAGAGTGTCAGGCGGTGTCGCCGCGGTGGAGGCGGTCGGCCTCCGCGTCGAGCTCGGCCTGGCGGGCAGCCAGGTCGCGCTGCTTGGCCTCGAGCTCGAGCTGCGCCTGCGTCTTGGCAGGGTCGGCCTGCGTGTCGTCCTCGTCGTCGTCCATCAGGCCCTTGGTCTCGGCCTTGAAGATCCGCAGTGCCCGGCCACTGCCGCGCGCGAGCTCAGGCAGCTTCGAGGCGCCGAAGAGCAGCACGAGGACGGCCAGGATGATCAGCAGCTCGGTGGGGCCGAGCCCGGCTACAAGGGCGGTCATGGGTGTCCTCACATGGTTTGGTGCAGTGGTCCCCAGCGTACCCGTCGGTCAGGCGTACAGGCTGAGCGCCCGCTGTGCGGCGGCCATGAACGTCTCGGCGTACTCCGGGGGTGACACGACCGTCGCGTGCGGTGCCAGCCGCAGCATCAGCCGGGTCAGCCAGCGCTCGTCGGCGACGAGCAGCACGACCTCCATTCGGTCCTGACCGACCTCGCGGATTTCCTCGACCGGGTAGTACGACGTCATCCAGCGCGCCTCGGGCTCGAGCAGGAGCGTGACGGGGGTGACGTCGGTGGACTGGCTGAAGATGCCGTCGCCGAGGTCCCGCGGCCCCTCCTGGGGCGTTTCGACCGGGTCGTCCAGGACCTCGGCACGGTCGATCCGGTCCAGCCGGAACAGCCGCGGCGCCTCGGCGCTGTGGCACCACGCATCGAGGTACAGGTGTCCCTCGGCCGTCACCACCCCGCGCGGGTCGACCACCCGGTCGGACTGCTCGTCGCGGCTCGGCACGTAGTAGCTCAGCCGCACCTGCCGGCCGCGGTCCGCCGCCGTCTGCAGCTGGCTGGCGAGCAGGGCCAGGTCGGTGTCGGCGGCGCCGTCGCCGGGGTCGATCTGGGCCGCGGCGCTCCCCTGTGCTGATCCCTGGGCGGCCGCCGCCTCCAGCTTGGCCAGCGCCCGGTCGACCACCTCGCGGGTGTCGTCCTTGGCCCCGTTGCGCAGTGCTCTCAGCGCGACGATGACCGCCGACGCCTCGGTCGGGCTGAGCCGCAGCGGCCGCGCCAGGTAGTCGGCGTTCGACACCTTGATCACGCCGTCCGACCGGAGACCGTCCGGCCCCTGGAGCGCATCGATGTCGACGTCGATCAGGTCGTCGGGGTAGCCGCCCGGCAGGCCGCACATGAACAGGACCTTGAGGTCGCCGAACAGCTGGTCCGGCTCGACGCCGAGCGCTCGGGCCGCCTCGTCGAGCCGGACCTGGCCGTGGGCGTGCAGGTACGGCACCAGGGTCAGCAGCCGCGCGACCTGGTCCTTGGCGCTGGCCGGGGTGTTCACGCGGCCGCCTCGGGACCACCGACGGTCGCCCGGAGCCGGCGTACGACGCGGTCGTGGAGCTGGGCCGGCTCCTCGACGTACACGTCAGCGCCGTAGCCCAGCACCTCGTCGGCCAGCCCCACCGAGCCGCGCTCGAGCACCAGCCGGTCCCAGGTCGAGTCGGCGTCCGGTCCGGCGACCCCCTCCTCGACGCGGTCCGCACCCCGGCGCAGCGTGTGGCCGGCACCCTTGCGCACCAGCAGCACGACGCGCTCGGTCGACGGCTCGGGGGCCAGCCGCCGGGCCACCTCGCTCACGTCGGTGCCGGCCGGGATCTCGTAGGAGCCCGACCGGCCCTGCTTGGTCGCCCGACCCTGGACCCGGGAGAGGCGGAAGATCCGCTCCGCCTCCCGATCGGTGTCGAACCCCACGACGTACCAGCGGCCGGAGTAGCGGGCGACCCCCCACGGCTGCAGGTGGCGGGTGCGCACCTCGGTGTCACCGGAGCGGACGTAGTCGAAGACCACCGGCGTGCGCTCCTGGGTGGCCTCCCAGAACACGTCGAACGACGGCTCGTCGGCGGTCAGCCGCGGCTCGACGATGTCGAGGGCGGTCAGGTCCACGTCGACGCCCAGCGCGGTGAGCTTGCGGACCGCCTCGGTGGTGGCCTCGGCCAGCCGCGCGTGCTGCCAGACCTTGGTGGCCAGGCCGACCACGGCGGCCTCGTCGGCGGTGAGGCTGATGTCGGGCAGCGCGAACTCGTCGGGCCGGATCCGGTAGCCCGGCTCGTCGTCGAAGAAGGCATCCATCTGGCCGACCTCGATCGGGACGCCCAGGCTGCGGAGCTCGTCCTTGTCCCGCTCGAACATCTTCTCGAACGCGTCCGGCGTGGAGTCCGGGTAGAGGATCTCCCGGATCCGCTCCTTGGCGACGTAGTGCCGCTGCACGAGCAGCATGATCAGCAGGTTGAGCAGTCGCTCGCTCTTGCCCGCCGTCATGCCCCCGATCCTGCCATCCCCGCGACGGTGGTTCAGGCAGCGGCGAGGATGTCGATCATGAACACCAGGGTGGCGTTCGCCGGGATGCCGCTGTCCGGGCTGCCCTCGGCGCCGTAGCCGAGCTCCGGCGGGACCTCGAGGACCACCCGCGAGCCGACCGGGACGCCTTCGAGGCCCTGGTCCCAGCCCTTGATGACCGCGCCGGTGCCGATGCTGAACGTGGTCGGCGCGCCGGTGCCGTCGTCCCCGAAGTTCTCGTCGAACGGCTTGTCGCCGTCGAATGCCTGGCCGAGGTAGCGGACCGCGATGGTCTGGCCCTTCTTGACGCGCGGACCGGTGCCCTTGATGAGCTGCACCCGGCGCAGGTCGTCCGTGGGGTCCGGGGCATCGGTGAAGTCGAAGCCCTTGATGACGCCGTCCCTGAACTTCGGCTTGGGCATCCAGGCCGGGTCCGGCGACTCCTCGCCCTCCGGCTTGTCCTGCACCTTGGACACCAGGTCGATGAGCACGAGGACGGTGTCCTCGTTGGCGATGCCGAGCTGGGAGTTCCCGGTCTCGCCGAACGCCTCCTTGGCCGACGCCGTGACTGCGATCCGCGAGCCGACCTTGGCGTCGCGGATGCCGGCCAGGAACTCGGGCAGCTCGTCGTTGACCGTGAGCAGCTCCGCCTTCTTGTCGTCGTAGGTGGAGAACGCCGTCTCCTGCGAGTAGCCGTTGCCGATCCACAGGTGCGCCAGAACGTCGTCCTGGTCCTTCAGCACCTCGCCGTCGCCCTCGGTGAGGGTCTCGGACTCGACCTTGCCGGCGTCCATCGAGCCCTTCCACTTCACCTCGGGCGCCGTGCCCACGTCACCCGAGATCGTGACGGCGTCCAGCCGGTCGTAGGACTTGCCGCCGAGCAGCGGGTCCTCCGACGAGGTGTCGTCGCCGCACGCCGTCAGGAACAGCGCGCCGCACGCGAGCAGCGCAGGGACCAGGATCAGGTTCTTGGAACGACGTCGACGAAGCACGGCGGAACCCTAACGGGCAAGGCTGAGAGTTCTCACATCGCTGGTGACCTGTTGCTGGAACGTGACAGAACGCTGATCGAGCCTGGCTACATCCCGTCGATGAGTCGCTGGACCCGCTCGTCGTACGCGCGGAACGGGTCCTTGCACAGCACGGTCCGCTGCGCCTGGTCGTTGAGCTTGAGGTGGACCCAGTCGACGGTGAAGTCGCGGCGGCGCTCCTGCGCCCGGCGGATGAACTCGCCGCGCAGCCGGGCCCGGGTGTTCTGAGGGGGCACCGACTTGGCCTCGAAGATCTTCAGGTCGGTGGTGACCCGGGCGACGGCCCCACGGCGCTCGAGCAGGTAGTAGAGGCCCCGGTTGCGGTGGATGTCGTGGTAGGCCAGGTCGAGCTGGGCGATGCGGGCGTGGCCCAGTGGGAGGCCGTGCTTGGCCCGGTAGCGGTCGATCAGCTTCCACTTGATCACCCAGTCGATCTCGCGGTCGACCAGCCCGAGGTCGTCGGACTCGACCGCCTTGAGGCCGCGCTCCCACAGGTCGAGCGCCGCCTCGATCGTGGGGGTGCTGATCTGCCGCCGGTCGACGAAGTCGCGCGCCTTGCTGAGGTACTCGCCCTGGATCTCGAGCGCCGAGGCCTCTCGGCCGTTCGCCAGGCGCACCTTGCGACGACCGGTCACGTCGTGGCTGATCTCGCGGATGGCGCGGATCGGGTTCTCCATCGTGAGGTCGCGCATCACCACGCCCTCCTCGATCATGCGGAGGACCAGGTCGCACGAGGCCACCTTGAGCATCGTGGTCGTCTCGCTCATGTTGGAGTCGCCGACGATCACGTGCAGGCGGCGGTACTTCTCGGCGTCCGCGTGCGGCTCGTCGCGGGTGTTGATGATCGGCCGCGACCGGGTGGTGGCGCTCGAGACGCCCTCCCAGATGTGCTCGGCGCGCTGCGAGACGCTGTACGACGCGCCGCGCGGGGTCTGGGTGATCTTGCCGGCGCCCACCACGATCTGGCGGGTCACCAGGAACGGGATCAGCACGTCGGCCAGGCGACTGAACTCGCCGGCCCGGCCGACCAGGTAGTTCTCGTGACAGCCGTAGGAGTTGCCGGCCGAGTCGGTGTTGTTCTTGAACAGGTAGATCTCGCCGGCGATGCCCTCGTCGTGGAGCCGCTGCTCGGCGTCGAGGAGCAGCCCCTCGAGGACCCGCTCCCCCGCCTTGTCGTGGGTGACCAGCTCGACGACGTCGTCGCACTCCGGGGTGGCGTACTCAGGGTGGCTGCCGACGTCGAGGTAGAGCCGGGCACCGTTGCGCAGGAAGACGTTGCTGCTGCGGCCCCAGCTGACGACCTTGCGGAACAGGTAGCGGGCCACCTCGTCGGGGCTCAGCCGACGCTGGCCCTTGAACGTGCACGTGACGCCGTACTCGTTCTCGATGCCGAAGATCCGCCGGTCCACACCCCAACCCTACGGGTCGAGCGTAGCCCACGGACGGGCTTCGCCGCGCGTCAGACGGGCTTGTCGTCCGTCCCTTCCTCCCCAGGCGGCGGTGGGGCCACCGGCGGGAGGTCGTCCTGGACCGGGTCCGGCAGCGGCGGCGCGTCGCCGCTCACCTGGTCCGTCGGGTCCTTCGGGTCGTCGGGATCGGCGTCGGTGGCGGCCGTGCCGGGCGGGTGCTCGGCACCCTCCTCGACCGGGTTGGACGTCGTGGGACCGCGGTCACCGAGCATCGACTCGAGCCGGGCCGGGCGCAGCCTGCTGAACTTCCGGGGCTGGCTGCGGGTCCGGTCGAGCACCGCCACCTCGAGGTCCTTGACCGGGATCACCCGGTCGTCGGGCTCGCCGCGCTCGTTGGTGGATCTACCGAGGGCAGCGACGGCGAGCGTCAGGGCCTCCGTGAGCGAGGCGCCCTCCTCGTAGTGCTCGGCCAGGTAGCCCGACACCACGTCGGCGGCACCGCCGATCACGCCGTAGCCGTGCTCGTCGGCGACCTGACCGTCGTAGGTGAGCCGGTAGATCTGGTCGTCCGACGCGGCATCACCGATCTCGGCGACGAAGATCTCCACCTCGTAGGGCTTCTCGCCGCCGCTGGAGAAGATCGTGCCGAGGGTCTGCGCGTAGGCGTTGGCCAGCCCGCGAGCCGTGACGTCGCGACGGTCGTAGGCGTAGCCGCGCATGTCGGCGAGGCGGACGCCCGCGATGCGGAGGTTCTCGAACTCGTTGTAGCGGCCGACCGCTGCGAAGGCGATCCGGTCGTAGATCTCGGAGACCTTGTGCAGCGCCTGGGAGACGTTCTCGGAGGCGAGCAGGATGCCGTCGGCGTACTGGACGGCGACCATCGAGCGTCCGCGCCCGATGCCCTTGCGGGCGAAGTCGGCCCGGTCCTTCATCAGCTGCTCGGGCGAGACGTAGAACGGCATGCTCACGAGGCACCACCTCCCGTCAGCGGGGCCCCCGGTCCGTCGGGTCGGGTCATCCGCGCAGCGATCACCCGGTCAGCAACCTCGGCGACGTCGGCGTCGGGGATCCGGCGCCCGCCGTCCTCGGTGATCACCTGGACCACGGGGAAGATCCGGCGGGTCAGGTCGGGGCCGCCCGTGGCCGAGTCGTCGTCCGCGGCGTCGTAGAGCGCCTGGACGACCACCTCGATCGCGCCGCCGAGGTCGAGGTCCTCGCGGTAGAGCTTCTTGAGCGCTCCGCGCGCGAACATCGAGCCCGAGCCGACCGAGTGGAAGGCGGTCTCCTCGTAGCGGCCGCCGGTCACGTCGTAGCTGAAGATCCGGCCGAAGCCGGCGTCGGTGTCGTAGCCCGCGAAGAGCGGAACGACGGCCAGCCCCTGCATGGCCATCGGCAGGTTGCCCCGGATCAGGGCCGAGAGCCGGTTGGCCTTGCCGTCCATCGAGAGCGTGGTGCCCTCGATCTTCTCGTAGTGCTCGAGCTCGGTCTGGAACAGTCGGACCATCTCGACCGCGACGCCCGCGGTGCCGGCGATGCCGACGGCGGAGAACTCGTCGGCCGGGAAGACCTTCTCGATGTCGCGCTGGGCGATCACGTTGCCCATGGTGGCCCGGCGGTCACCGGCCATCACCACGCCGCCGAGGAACGTCGCCGCGACGATCGTGGTGCCGTGCGGAGCCAGGTCGCCGGCCTGGCCCTGGGGCACGGCGCGCCGGGACGGCAACAGATCGGGTGCCTGCTCGGCGAGGAAGTCGGCGAACGACGAGACGCCGGGCTGGAGGAAGGCAGCGGGCAGGCGCGGGTTGTCGCTCACGCTTTTTCGGGGTCCCCGCAGAAGCCCGCGCGGGAGGAGCGCAGCGGGAGGAGCGCGGGGTTCTGTGGGGTGATCACTCGCCACCCTTCTGGATGAACGACTTCACGAAGTCCTCGGCGTTGGTCTCGAGGACGTCGTCGATCTCGTCGAGGATGGCGTCGACGTCGTCGTCGAGGGCTTCCTTGCGTTCCGCGACGTCGCTCTCGGTGACCTCTTCGGTGGACTCCTCCACCTCCGACGCCTTGCGCGGCTGCTTCTGCTCCTGGGCCATGCCAGAACCCTATCCACCCAGCGGTCGGAGCGAGGCGAGTCCCAGCCCGAGTCGCCGGGTTTCGAGACGCCACCCGCTGGACCACGGCGTCGCGCAACGCAGGGCCTCCTCAACCACCGGTGGGTCTCGAAACCTCCGCAACCCGTGCTGGGAGCCGCCTACCGCGTGAGCTCGGCGACCAGGGCCTCGGCGGTGTCGGAGCGGTCGAGCAGCGCGCCGACGTGCGCCTTGCTCCCGCGCAGCGGGTCGATGGTCGGCACCCGCTGCAGCGACTCTCGTCCGGGCAGGTCGAAGATCACCGAGTCCCACGACGCGGCGGCGACCTCGGAGGAGAACTTCTCGAGGCACCGGCCCCGGAAGTAGGCGCGGGTGTCCTCCGGCGGGTCGTGCATGGCCGCCTCGATGGACGCGTCGTCGAGCAGCCGCTGGATCCGGCCGGCCTGGGCGAGCCGGTGGTAGAGCCCCTTCTCGGGCCGGATGTCGGAGTACTGGTAGTCGATCAGCTGCAGCTTGGCGTCGTCCCAGTCCAGGCCGTCGCGCTGGCGGTACTGCTCGAGCAGCTTCAGCTTGGCCACCCAGTCCAGCTCGCCGGCCAGCAGCATCGGGTCGCGCTCCAGCCGGTCGAGCACCGACTCCCACCGCGCCAGCACGTCGAGGGTCTGGTCGTCCGCGTCGGCGCCGAGCCGGTCCTCGACGTACTTGCGGGACAGGTCGAGGTACTCCAGCTGGAGCTGTACGCCGGTCAGCGTGCGGCCGTCCGTCAGCGTCACCGTCTGCTTGAGCGTCGGGTCGTGCGAGATCGCCCGCAACGCCGCGACCGACCCGTCGATCGTGAGGTCCTGGGTGATGAACCGCTCCTCGATCATCGACAGCACGAGCGCGGTGGTGCCGACCTTGAGGTAGGTCGAGATCTCGGCCAGGTTCGCGTCGCCGATGATCACGTGCAGGCGGCGGTACTTCTCGGGGTCGGCGTGCGGCTCGTCGCGGGTGTTGATGATCGGCCGCTTCAGCGTGGTCTCGAGGCCGACCTCGACCTCGAAGAAGTCGGCCCGCTGGCTGAGCTGGTAGCCGTGCTCGCGGCCGTCCTGGCCGATTCCGACCCGGCCGGCGCCGGTGAACACCTGGCGGCTCACGAAGAACGGCGTCAGGTGCCGCACGATGTCCGCGAACGGCGTGGCGCGCCGCATCAGGTAGTTCTCGTGGGCGCCGTACGACGCGCCCTTGTTGTCGGTGTTGTTCTTGTAGCAGACGATCGGCGCGCCACCCGGGAGCTGTCCGGCCCGCCGGGAGGCGTCGAGCATCACCAGCTCCCCCGCCTTGTCCCACTTCACGATGTCGCGAGGTGTGGTGACCTCGGGCGTGGAGTACTCCGGGTGGGCATGGTCGACGTAGAGCCGGGCGCCGTTGGTCAGGATGACGTTGGCGAGCCCGAGGTCCTCGTCGGTGAGCTGGGTGGGGTCGGCGATCTGCCGGGACATGTCGAAGCCACGGGCGTCGCGCAGCGGTGACTCCTCCTCGAAGTCCCAGCGGGCCCGGCGCGCCTTGACCGTTGCGGAGGCGTAGGCGTTGACCACCTGCGAGGACGCGACCATGGGATTGGCCAGGGGCTGGCCCACCACCGAGATGCCGTACTCCACCTCGGTGCCCATGACTCGTCGCACAGACATGGTTCCAGCGTACGGGTACGGCAGCGCCCGTATCGTGGGGAAGGTGGGCTGGTGGTCCGAACGCGTCGTCCCCCGCATGGCCGACCGGAGCCTCTCGTCACGGCCGATCATGGGGCTGCGCCGAGACGTGTGCGGCGGTCTGTCCGGTCGGGTGCTGGAGATCGGGTTCGGCAGCGGGCTGAACGTCTCCGCCTATCCCGCGTCGGTCACCTCGGTGGACGCCGTGGAGCCGTCCGACCTGGGCTGGGAGCTGTCCGCCGAGCGCCGCTCCGGGTCCTCGGTGCCGGTCGAGCGGGTCGGACTCGACGGCCAGCGCCTGGAGGCCGAGGACGCGACGTACGACGCCGTGCTGTCGACGTTCACGCTGTGCACGATCGCCGACGTGGAGACGGCTCTGGCGGAGGTACGCCGGGTGCTGCGCCCCGGCGGCGCACTGCACGTGCTGGAGCACGGCCTCGCGCCGGACAAGAAGGTGGCCGCCTGGCAGCGCCGCCTGAACGGGCTCCAGGGACGGGTCGCCGCCGGCTGTCACCTGACCCGCGACGCGCCAAGGCTGGTCGAGGGGGCGGGATTCACCGTCCAGCGGCTGGACCAGGCCTACCTGCCCGGGCCCGGCGTCGGGAAGCCGTGGACGTTCGTGTCCCTGGCCACCGCGGTGCGCGCGTGAGTGACGGCTCGCTCCGCGCGATCGAGGCAGCCGACCAGCTGGGGCTGGCCCACGAGGTCACCCGGCACGGCCCGGTGAGCTCACTGGAGGAGGCGGCCGCGGCGCGGGGCGTCGAGCCGCACCAGCTGGTCAAGACGATGGTCGTGCGGGTCTCGGCGGATGAGTACGTGTTCGTGCTGGTGCCCGGCGACCGCGAGATCGCGTGGCCGAAGCTGCGCGCCCTGCTGGGCGTGAACCGGCTGACCATGGCCTCCGCGGACACGGCGTACGACGTCACCGGCTACGTGCGCGGCACGATCACCCCGCTGGGCAGCCAGACGCCGCTGCGGGTCGTCGCCGACGCCTCGCTCTCGGGCCGGATCAGCCTCGGCGGCGGGGCGCACGGCGTCGCGTTGACCGTGGACGCCGCCGAGCTCGGCACGGCCCTGAAGGCCACCGTGGCCGACGTGACCGAGCCCGCTGGTCGTTAGCCGGTCAGCCGCCCCCGCCACCGCCACCGATGTTGGGCGGGGTGCCGCCGCCCGGGCGGTAGTGCTTCATCGCTTCGGCGTCTCCCGCCGCGCGCACAGCGGCCGACGGCGCGGGCCCGCGGGCGCGACCGCTCGACCACCAGGCCAGCCCGAACAGGACCACTGCGACGGCCACCGCGAGCAGGACCCACACCGCGGTGCTCACGTCAGAACCCGCTGGGGCCGTGGTCGTTCTGGATGTTCCCGGTCACGGTCGAGCCCGTTGCGTTGCGCTCCGCCTGCCCGCCGCCGGGTGCGCGGCTCAGCCGCCAGGGCTCCCTGTTGCCGCGGCGGGTCCGGTTGCCCCACGCCGCGAGCACGATCACCAGAGCGACCACGACGGCGACGCCGATCCAGAACCCCATGGGAACCTCCGAGTTTCCGAGGATGGTGACTAGAAGACGGACCGGCCCGTCAGGAGGTTCCCGGCAGCCGGGGCCTACAGGTACTGACCGGTGTTGGGAACCGTGTCGATCGAGCGCCCGGGCTCGGTGCCCTGCTTGCCGGTGATGAGCGTGCGGATGAACACGATCCGCTCGCCCTTCTTGCCGGAGATCCGCGCCCAGTCGTCGGGGTTGGTGGTGTTGGGGAGGTCCTCGTTCTCCTTGAACTCATCCAGGCACGCCTGCAGCATGTGCGAGACGCGGAGGCCGTGCTGCTGCTGGTCGAGGAAGTCCTTGATCGCCATCTTCTTGGCGCGGTCGACGATGTTCTGGATCATCGCGCCGGAGTTGAAGTCCTTGAAGTAGAGGACCTCCTTGTCGCCGTTGGCGTAGGTCACCTCGAGGAACCGGTTCTCCTCGGTCTCGGTGTACATCCGCTCGACCGTGGCCTGGATCATCCCTCCGACGCACGCCTCGCGATCCCCGCCGAACTCGGCAAGGTCGTCGGGGTGCAGCGGCAGCTCGGCGATGAGGTACTTGCTGAAGATGTCTCGGGCGGACTCCGCATCGGGGCGCTCGATCTTGATCTTCACGTCCAGGCGGCCGGGCCGCAGGATGGCCGGGTCGATCATGTCCTCGCGGTTGGAGGCGCCGATGACCAGCACGTTCTCCAGCAGCTCGACGCCGTCGATCTCGCTGAGCAGCTGGGGCACGATGGTGTTCTCCACGTCGGAGGAGACGCCGGAACCGCGGGTGCGGAACAGCGAGTCCATCTCGTCGAAGAAGACGATCACCGGGGTGCCGGCGCTGGCCTTCTCACGCGCCCGCTGGAAGACCAGGCGGATGTGCCGCTCGGTCTCGCCGACGTACTTGTTGAGCAGCTCGGGGCCCTTGATGTTGAGGAAGTAGGACTTCCCCTCCTGTCCGGTCCGGGCCGCCACCTTCTTGGCCAGGCTGTTTGCCACGGCCTTGGCGATCAGCGTCTTGCCGCAACCCGGAGGGCCGTAGAGCAGCACGCCCTTCGGCGGGCGCAGCTGGTGCTCCTTGAACAGCTCGGGGTGGAGGTAGGGCAGCTCGACCGCGTCCTGGATCGCCTCGATCTGGTTCTTGAGACCGCCGATCGACTCGTAGGCGATGTCGGGGACCTCTTCGAGGACCAGCTCCTCGACCTCCGACTTCGGGACCTTCTCGTAGACGTAGCCGGCCCGCGTGTCGAGCAGCAACGAGTCTCCGGCCCGGATCGTGTCGTTCCGCAGCGGCTCGGCGAGGCGGACGACCCGCTCCTCGTCGGCACTGGCGATGACCAGGGCGCGGTCGCCGTCGGCGAGCAGCTCCTTGAACATCACGACCTCGCCGACCTGCTCGTAGTCGAGCGCGGCGACGACGTTGAGCGCCTCGTTGAGCATGACCTCCTGCCCACGGAAGAGGTGGTCGAGGTCGACGCTCGGGCTGACGTTGACCCGCAGCTTGCGGCCGCCGGTGAACACGTCGATCGAGTCGTCGTCGTTGCGGCTCAGGAAGGTGCCGAAGCCGGCCGGCGGCTGGGCGAGCCGGTCGACCTCCTCCTTGAGCTTCATGATCTGGTCGCGTGCCTCGCGCAGGGTCTGGGCCAGCCGCTCGTTCTGGGAGGTCACGGCGGCGAGCGAGCGCTGTGCGTCGGCCAGTCGTAGCTCGAGGCCGCGGGAGCCGGTCGGTGCGTCGCTGACCCGCCGGCGAAGGTCGGTGACCTCGGCCTCGAGGAAGCGCACCTGGCTCATGAGCTCGTCGGGGGTCCTGCCCCCAGCGGCTCCGCTGGACTTGTCCGGGTTGTCCGAAGTCATGGGCGTCACCTCCTGTGAAAAACGACCCTACTCGGGAACACGGGTGACCCAAGTGGTTATCCGCGCGGCGTTGGTCACGAATTGAGCATGAAACTTCCGGCCGGTTCAGTCCTGATCCGGTGTACGTCGCCCCGAGGTCCGGGCGACGTACGCGCGGGCGGCCCGGGCCAGCAGCCGGTTGTTGCGGGTCTGCCGGAGCGCGGCCTTCTGCACGCCGAACCCGATCACCCGGGCCGCGCTCCCCACGACCTCCTGCTGCGGTGGCGGGCCGGCCCTCCCGCTGGAGGAAGGCGCGACGGTAGCGCCGGAACAGGCGGCCGTGTCCCACCGCCAGGGCCGCCAGTGCGGCCTCGGCCGCCTCGAGCACCTCGGCGCCGGTGACTTCGTCGAACGGGCGCCCTGCTCGGCCCCGTCGCTCCGGCACTAAGTCGGCCAGGTCACCGACCACGCGCACCCCACGACGGCGCAGCTCGCTCGATCAGCCCTGCGGCGTGGGCGCGTGCCCACGGCAGGTGCTCCTCGGGGAGCCGCAGCGGGCGCGGATCGGCGACCGCCAGCCTCGGCCGGAGGCCCGTCCTCGACGACGAACCGGTGCTGCGTCCTGGTTGAGGCGCGGGACGACGATCGCGTTGAGCCTCCTGACCACCTCGACCTCCGCGGCCCCCAACGAGACGTTGCGCACGGCGAGGTCCCTGCTGTGCCCACATGTCCGGTGGGCAGCCCTGTGGCCGCGGCGAACCGATCGAGCAGGCAGCGGGCATCCACGCCGCGCAGGCGGCACGGTCACCACCCGGATCCGCTCGGGCGGGATCACCGTGCCCCAGGCGTCCAGCACGCGGAGGACATCGTGACGCACCCAGAACGCCATCGCTTCGGGCATCGACGCAGACCTCGCGGGTCGCTGACTGCCGCGATGAAGTCGCGCCACGACGTAGTGCTGCCGGCCACGATGTTCTGCTGCCACGCGGACACCACGGTCCGGGCCATGTCCCGCACCCCGACGACGACGTTCAGCCGGTGCCGCACCCAGGCTGCGAGCCACCCTGCGCACGTGCCGAGGCCGCGCCAGCCCCAGCTCCTCCTCGGAGATCAGCACGCTCGGCCCCGGTGTATGCCGCCACCTCCTCGGCCAGCCGCCGGAACGCGCCGGCAACCACCTCGTCGTCCTCCCCTGCACCCGCTGGCCCAGCAGGTCGTACGCCGCCAGTCGCTGGGCACGATGCCGGCCGCCCGGGTAGAGCACCCCCGCCGCCGCCAGTGCTTCGACTCGCCCATCCAACGCCGTCTGGATCGTCGACGTGCCGGTCTTCTACAGACCGACGTGCAGGTGGATGTCCGACATGCCCACCAGAGTGGCCCCAGTCGGCGCCCAATGGCAGGGGACCGAAGACCCGGTCTACTCAGGAAGTCCGACAGTCGTGGCGTCGGCCGCGCTCAGTCCTCGGCCGGGTCGGTCGGAACGCTGGGCGGCCGGGGGCCGGTGTAGCCGCGGCCGTAGGCGCCGGGCCCCGGCCGGCGCTTCTTGAGGGGAGGCTTCTGGCGCGGAGCCATCCGGCTGGCCGCGACCAGGAAGGAGCGTCCGCTTCTGCCGGCCGAACTCGCTCACCCGGCCCGCGCTTCCCATGACCTCCTGTGTAGTGGCGGGTCGACCCTCCCGCTGGAGGAAGGCGCGACGGTAGCGCCGGAACAGGTGGCCGTGGCCCACCGCCAGGGCGGCCAGGGCAGCCTCGGCGGCCTCGAGCAGCTCGGCCCTGCTGACCTCGTCGAACCGTACGCTCTGTCTCGCCCCCTTCGCTCGGCAGGAGGTCGGCCAGGTCACCGACCACGTGCACCCCACGACGGCGCAGCTCCTCGATCAGCCCTGCGGCCTGGCCGCGCGCCCACGCCAGGTGCTCCTCGGGCAGCCGAAGCGGGCGCGGATCGGCGACCGCCAGCCTCGGCCGCAGGCCGTGCTCGACGACGAACCGGTGCTGCTCCTGGTTGAGCTTCGGGACGACGAGCGCGTTCAGCCTCCGGACGACCTCGACCTCCGCGGCCCCCAACGAGACGTTGCGTTCGGCGAGGTTGGTGCCGTGCCACAGGTCGGGTGGCAGTCCGGTGGCCACAGCGAACCGGTCGAGCAGGCAGCGGGCGCTCGCGCCACGAGGAGGCACGGTCACGACCCGGATCCGTTCCTGGGGGATCACCGTGCCCCAGGCGTCCAGCACGCGGAGGAGGTCGTGGCGGATCCAGAATGCGGTGGCGTCGGGGACCCCCGAGATCTCACGGTCCCGGACGGCGGCGATGAACTCCGGCCAGGGGGTCGTGCTGCCGGTCATGATGTTCTGCTGCCAGGCGGAAACCGCGGTCCGGGCGATGTCCCGCACGCCGACGACGACGTGCAGCTGGTGCCGATCACCCAGGCTGCGAGCCACCCTGCGCACGTGCCGGGGCCGGGCCAGCCCCAGCTCCTCCTCGGAGATCACCACGCTCGGGCCCTCGTAGGCCGCGACCTGCTCGGCCAGTTGACGGAAAGCGCCCGGAACGAAGTCGGCGTCGTCGCCGCGGACTCGCTGGCCGAGGAGGTCGTACGCCGCGAGACGGTGGGCCCGGTGCCTGCCGCCGGGGTAGAGCACTCCCGCAGCCTCGAGGGCGTCCACGTGCGCGTCCAGGGCAGCCTGGATGGTCGACGTGCCGGTCTTGGGGAGACCGACGTGCAGGTGGACGTCCGACATGCCCGCCAGCGTCGAGCGGACGGCCGCCCACGCGCACGGGGCTGAAGCCCCGGTCGGCTCGGGAATCTCCGGCGGCGGTCAGTCCTCGCTCGGGTCGCTCGGAACGCCGGGCGGCCGGGGGCCGGTGTAGTCGGGGCCGTAGGCGCCGGGGGCCGGCCGCCGCTTCTTGAGGGGAGGCTTCTGGCCGGGAGCCATCCGGCGCGCGGTGACGAGGAAGGCGGTGTGCCCGATCATCGCGTGGCCGGGCCGGACGGCGAGGCCCTCGACGTGCCAGTCGCGGACCAGCGACTCCCACGCGGCCGGCTCGGTGAACCCGCCGTGCATCCGCACCGTCTCCACGAAGCGGGACAGCTGGGTCGTCGTGGCGACGTACGCGCACAGGATCCCGCCCGGACGGAGCGCGTCTGCGGCCACCTCGAGGCACTCCCAGGGCGCCAGCATGTCCAGCACGATGCGGTCGCACTGCTCCCCCGACTGCGGCAGCAGCTCGGCCAGGTCGCCCACGTGGAGCGTCCAGGCAGGGTGCTGGCCCCCGAAGAACTGGGTGACGTTGCTGCGGGCCACGTCGGCGAACTCCTCGCGCCGCTCGTACGACGAGACCCGTCCACCCGGGCCGACGGCGCGCAGCAGCGAGCACGTGAGCGCGCCGGACCCGGCGCCCGCCTCGACCACGTGCGCGCCCGGGAAGACGTCGACCAGCGCGACGATCTGCGCCGCGTCCTTGGGGTAGATGACCGCGGCACCGCGTGGCATCGAGATCACGAACTCCGAGAGCAGCGGCCGGAAGACGAGGTACTCGCCGCCGGCCGACGAGGTGACCGTGAACCCCTCCTGGCGGCCGATCAGCTCGTCGTGGTCGAGGTGGCCCTTGTTGGAGAAGAACCGCTTGCCGGGCTCGAGGCAGAAGTTGTGGCGGCGGCCCTTGCCGTCGACGAGCCGCACCCACTCACCGGCACGCAGCGGGCCGCGGTGCACCCCCGACCACTGCAACCCGTCATCCGGGGAGTCGCTGAGCTCGGCCACCCCGGGAACCTACAGCGCGACCCGCCGCGCGCCTCAGTCCGGGACGGACCGGAAGGCCCGGTCCACGTCCGCCGTGGTGAGGACGCCGTAGACCGAGCCGTCGTCCTCGAGGAGGAGGTACTCGGTCGCCGGCGACCGGGTGATCGCGCGGACCAGCTCCTCGCCGGTGATGCTCACCGGCAGCGAGAGCCCGTCGTCGACCCCGCGGGCGACGGTCGAGACGGCCAGCCAGGGCCGGCGATCCTCGGGGGTGGCCAGCAGAGCAGCCTCGTTGACCACGCCGACCGGGCGGCCGCTGCCGGTCACGGTGACGATGGCGCCGGCGTGGGCCTCACGCGCGCGGCGTACGGCCTCGGCGAGCGGCAGGTCCTCGGGAACGGCGAGGCTGCGGCGGGCGAGGTTGCGAGCCACGAGGTGCGGCAGCCGACGTCGGATCCGGGCGGTCTGGAGCGCGGAGGTGGCGCCGTTCCAGAGGAAGAAGCCGATGACGAAGGCCAGCACGAAGTCGAACAGGTCCGGCTCGATGTCGAAGATCGCCTTCTGCGCCACCGGCCAGAGCAGCACTGCGAACGCGGTCACCCGGCCACCCCAGGCGGCGACGACGGTGCCGCGATGCATGCTGCCGGTGAGCTGCCAGACCGCGGCCTTGAGCACCCGGCCACCGTCCAGCGGGAGCCCCGGCACGAGGTTGAGCGCGCCGACCAGCAGGTTCCCGAAGGCGAGTCCCTGGACGACCATCAGCAGCAGCCCGTCGGGCACGATGACCCAGAGCCCCAGCGCCGCCACGCCGACCGCCAGCGAGGTCAATGGACCGACCACCGCGATCCAGAACTCCTGGCGCGGCTTCTTCGCCTCGGCCTCGATCGCGGTGACACCCCCGAGGAAGTGCAGCGTGATCGAGGACACCGGGAAGCCGTAGTGCCGCGCGGCGTACGCGTGCGAGGCCTCGTGCAGGAGCACCGAGAGATAGAGCACGATCGCGAAGGCGAGACCGGCGACGTACTTCCAGAGCCCGAGCCCCGGGTGGACCTCCTCCGCGTGCGGAGCGATCACGATCGCGATCAGCGCCGCGACGACGAACCAGGACGACGTGACCAGCACGTCGCTGCCGGCGATCGTGCCGATCTTGAACGTGCCCGGCGGGCGCGGCACCTGAGGGCTCGCCTGTTGTCCGGACACGTTGCAACGCTAGCCGACACGTCGTCGGCCGAGTCCGTGTCGGCGGCCGCGGCTAGCGTGCGGGTCATGGGCTCGATGAGTGCGGCACCGATCGACCGCAAGGTCCGCGGTGTGCTCTCCCCCAGCCGGGCGGGAGACTTCATGTCCTGCCCGCTGCTGTTCCGCTACCGCACCATCGACCGGCTGCCCGAGGGCTCCTCCCCCGACGCGGTCCGCGGCACCCTGGTCCACCAGGTGCTCGAGGAGATCTTCGACCTGCCCGCCGCGGAGCGCACACCGGCCGCGGCGCACCGCCTGCTCGAGCCCGCCTGGCGGCAGCTGCAACAGATGTCCCGACAGGCCCGCGAGGTTGCCGCCACCCTCGACGAGCCGGCCTGGCTCGACTCGGCGCACACCGTGCTCGACCGCTGGTTCACGCTGGAGGACCCGACCCGGCTGGAGCCTGCCGACCGCGAGGTCTTCGTCGAGGCCACCCTCGACTCGGGACTCTCGCTGCGCGGCATCGTCGACCGGCTCGACGAACGGTCCGACGGCGCCCTGCGAATCGTGGACTACAAGACCGGGTCAGCTGTCGCTGAGGGGTTCGAGTTCAAGGCCCTGTTCCAGCTGCGCGTCTACGCGCTGATCCTGTGGCGCAGCCGCGGGGTGGTGCCGCGGATGCTCCAGCTGGTCTACCTCGGCAGCACCAGCGAGATGGTCCGCTACGAGCCCGACGAGGCCGACCTGCTCGCCACCGAGCGCAAGGTCGACGCGCTCTGGGAGGCCATCGAGCTGGCCAAGGAGACCGGCGAGTTCCTGCCCAGCCGCGGCAAGCAGTGCGACTGGTGCGCCTTCAAGGCGCACTGCCCGGCCTGGGGCGGCGAGCTGCTGCCGATGCCCGCTCCGCCCTCGCGGTGGGCCCGGATCAAGCGGGCCCTGCGGCGCCGCTGGCGGCGGATGAGGCGACGCGTGCGCGGCCGTCGCTGAGCTGTGGATCGCCAGGCCGCGAGCCACCCGGACCGGCGTAGAGTGATCCTCACTCTCGAGGCGGGAGGAGGCCGGCCGTGAACGACACCCAGACGTGGACGCTCATCGGCGGCTTCCTCGCAGTCATGGTGGCGATGACCGGCATGGTGCTCCGCGTGGTCGCGCCGAGATCCGGGTGCTTGATGTTCGCATCGACGGGCTCCAGAGCCGGCTCGAAGCCCGGCTCGATCACCTGGACAGCGACGTTCAGGCCGTG